>JANRJJ010000003.1:0-1098153 GCA_033764035.1 bacterium | reverse complement strand
GGCTCCATCTCGAACCCGGCAGTTAAGGGCACCAGCGCGGATGGTACTGCGAGGGCAGCTTCGTGGGAGAGTACGTCACTGCCAACCTCTTTGTTCTTTCTGCCCCGTGTTTCCTGTCTTTCTCCTTCGCCTTCACTGGCGTGCCTTCACCGGTAGGCAATCGATAACCCAAAAACGCGCTACACTCAACAGCGGCTGAACTTTCGTTCTGTCGCTTTTTTGTTTTAGGATTGAAAATGACCCTTTTGATCATCGACATTGGCAGTTCATCGACCCGCGCTATGCTGTTTGACGAACATGCACAACTGATTGACGACGCACAACGGACGGTTCGATACCGCTTCGACACCACTGCCGATGGCGGCGCAGCAATCGATCCTTTGTTTCTGCGCGAACAAGTGGAAACCTGTGTCTCAAGCCTTCTTGCGCATCCACAAGCAGGCCAGGTAAGGGCGGTCGCTGTTGCATCGTTTGTCGGTAACCTGATGGGACTAGATGCCGCTGGCGTGCCGCGCACTCCCATATACACCTACGCCGATACACGCGGCGGAGATGAAGCAGACTTTCTAAAACAGCAGATCGATCCCGCTCATATCCATCAACGCACCGGATGCCGCATTCATACGGCTTACTGGCCCGTTCGGATACGGTGGTTGCAGCGGACACAGCCCGATACCTGGCGACAAGTTGTTCGTTGGGTCGATTTTGCGACGTACCTGTACCGCTGCTGGTTCGGCATTGAGCAGTGTACCTATTCAGCGGCATCGTGGTCTGGAATGCTCAACCGTGACGCGCTGGACTGGGAACCTCAATGGCTAAGCCTGCTCGATCTACCGCTTGAAAAGCTGCCGCGTTTGGTCGATTATGACCATTCGCTTTCAGGCTTGCTGCCGGAGTATGCGCAGCGATGGCCTATTTTAAGACATGTCCCGTTCTTTTCGGCAGTAGGCGATGGCGCGGCGGCCAATATCGGTTCCGGCTGTGTGGATGCGACGCGAGTAGCACTCACACTAGGGACGACTGGCGCGCTGCGCACGGTCATAGCGGGAAGTACACCCATGATTCCATTGGGTTTATGGTCTTACCGAGTCAATACCCTTCACCATCTGGTGGGTGGAGCCACGACGGAAGGCGGCAGTATCGTAGTTTGGAGCCGGGAATTGTTTCAAATCGACCGGGATGCGGTAGAGGCGGCATTGGCTGGCGCACTGCCTGATGGACATGGCCTGACCTTTTTACCGCTTCTGGCAGGGGAAAGGAGTCCAGGTTGGAACCCAGAAGCTTCTGGAACACTGTACGGCCTGCGTTTGGCGACAACGCCCCTGGAAATTGTTCAGGCAGGGGTGGAAGGCGTAGCTTTTCGCCTGGCGGCAGTGTTCGATCAGTTGCGACCGCTGCTGTACCCCGATGTCCAAATCATCGCGGGGGGCGGCGCGATAAGAGGCAGCGCGGCATGGACTCAGATCATCGCGGATGCGCTGGATACGCCGCTTCATGTCTCAGCAGAGGCAGAAGTGACTGGGCGCGGGATGGCAATCCTAGCCCTTCACACGCTCGATCATGTCGCGCTGTCGGTCTTTCCCCCGGTCGTTTCGCATACGGTTACGCCCCGTCCCTTTGCCGTCGAACGGTACAAAGCCGCTCGGCTGCGCCAGCAGGCACTTTACGAGCGGCTGTACAATTAAGGATGCGGACTGGGGTGCATCGACGGATCGGGGCGGGCGACTTTGATCGTCCCACTACGGCGCTTCATCCGCCAGCGGTTCCACGTGCCTATCACCCCTTGCGGGAAAATGATCACCACCGCGATGAATGCAATCCCCAGGAGCAGGTTCCAGATATTTGCAATATCAATGCTTGTACCGCCGATAGTGACCACGCTGTCACGAAAGAACACATCGAGCAGATGCAAACCTGCCGAGCCGATCACAGGGCCGTTGAAGGTGCCAATTCCGCCGATGATCGTCATGAGCAGGGGATCGACGGTATAGCTCACGCCCAATATTTCCGGGCCGATCTTCTTGTTCAGCATAATCTGAAGCATCCCGGCAAATGCGGCGAACATGCCCGCAATCGTGATCGAGATCAATTTGTAGGTCAGCGTGTTGTAACCGATGGCCTGCGCCCGGTCTTCATTTTCGCGGATCGCTTTGAAGACCGCGCCTGTCGGTGAACTGACCAAGCGCCGCACGAACACATAGGTGACGGCAAAGCCGATCAGCGCCAGATAGTAAAAATTCAGGCGGCTTTGTGACGGATCCAGCCATACGGGGAGGTCGGTGACAGCAAACCCATCTTCGGCACGGGTCAGTTGCAGACGGCTGAAGAAGATGAAGCCCATTTCGGCAACCGCCAGGGTGAAGATCGTGAAATACACGCCGCGTAAGCGCAGCGATACCACACCAATCAGTAAGCCGACGATCCCGCAGATGACAATACCCGCCACAACGCCCACTATGAGCGCCAATCCGGTATCCAGTGCCGTGTATTCGAGCGCCAGACCGAGAATGTACCCGCCCAGCCCGAAGAACAGCGCATGGCCGAACGAAATGATCCCGGTAAACCCGAAGATCAGGTTATAGCTCATAGCGAGAATAGCCAGGATGAACACTTCAATCAGCACGGACTGCCAGCGGACGGATTCGCCGCGCATGATCATACGGTCGCCCCGCGGAACGCCGGTTGGGCTGGAGTCGGTCAGCCAACCGACGATGTGCGGAAACAGGATGAGGAAGGCCAGGACTGCCAGCAGCAGCCAATTCTGGCGCAGCGTTTCAACAAAAGGGTGACGCGGCGTTGTCGGTTGCATCAGCGCGCCCCACTTCCACCGAACAGGCCGCTTGGCCGCAGCAGCAGTACCAAAATCAACAAAAGCATGGGGGTGATGCTGGGCAGTGCGGCGAAGTCAGTGCCGATGGCGGCGGACTGCGCGACGGCAATCGCCAGCCCCACCATGATGCTGCCGACGGCTGTCCCTTCATAGCTGCCCATCCCGCCCAGGACGACGACTGCGATTCCCTGGATCAGGAAAGTGGTACCGATGCTGGTGGATGCGCCCAGGAAAGGCGCAGCGACCGCGCCACCGAGCGCGGCAATCGCACAACCGAGCGTGAACACCAGTGTGAAGATCGCCCGCACGTTGATGCCCAACGCTTCGACCATTGCGCTGTCTTCCACGCCTGCGCGGATGATAATGCCAATGCGCGTGCGCCGCAGCAGCAGCGCGATTCCGATGATCAGTGCCGCGCCCATCCCGACGACGAACAGCCGGTAAGTGCTGAAACGCTGGCCGAACAGCTCGAAAAAGTTTTCGCGCACGCCGAAGACTTCCGTCCAGCTATAAGGCGTGGTCGTCCAGATGAACTTGACCATTTCCAGCAGCACGAGCGATACACCGAACGTCAGCACCAGTTGAAAAATAGGGCGGGCATAGAGAGGGCGCAGTAGTCCCCGTTCCAGCACGACTCCCAGGATTGCGCCGACCAGGATTGCGCCGAATACTGCGACGGGAAAGCGCACATTGGGGTCGGGGATGATCGCAGTCAAATCGATCACGCCGCCTGGGTGCTGAAGATCGTAAGCGACATACGCACCGATCATGAAGTACGCCCCCTGAGCAAAATTCAGGATGTCCATCAGGCCGAAGATGATCGAAAGCCCCGAAGCGACCAGAAACAACAGCATCCCCTGAAACAAGCCGGATAATACGGTGATGCCGAACGTCCCCAGGCTGCCCGCGCTCAGGTAGCCGATCACCAGTAATACGACAATCACGACGCAGATCGCCAAAATCGAAGTCCGGTCTGCAGTTTTGTTCATGCTATGTCCTTACGCTACGCCAAGATAGCGGTGGATCAGTGCTTCATCCCCGACGAGCGAACGCATCTCGCCATGAATTGGGCTTTTGCCTTCGTCGATGATCACGAATCGATCCGCCAGCTTGCTTGCGACACGAAAATTCTGTTCGACCAGCAGCACCGTTGCCTGTGCCGAAAGCTGCGTGATCGCCGCCATCAACTGCTCGATGATCACCGGGGCTAATCCTTCACTCGGTTCATCAATAAGCAGAAGGCGGTTATCCGGCACGAGCGCCCGTGCGATGGCGAGCATTTGCTGCTGGCCGCCGGAAAGATTACCGCCCGGCAGTGCATACAAGCGCTTCAAATCCGGGAATAATTGAAAGATCAGGTCGGCTTTGCGCTCCAGGTCTGTGCTTGTGCGCTGTGCGACCAGCAGATTTTCGCGGACGGTCAGTGCCTTGAAGATCGCCCGGTGTTCTGGAACATAGCCCACGCCCATCTGCGCGATGGTGAACGGACGTTTGCCGATGAGCGATTGTCCTTCAAACGTGATCGATCCGCGTGCAGGCGGGGTCATGCCCATGATGCTTTTGAGCGTGGTCGTCTTGCCTGCGCCATTGCGCCCTAACAGCACCGTGATGCTCCCTTTCGGAACGCGCACGCTTACACCTTCCAGGATGTGAAACTGACCGATGAACGTGTGTATCTCGTGGATTTCGAGCAGATTGTCGGTCATGACGCTTTCCCCGGCAGGTCGTACAGTTCGCCCAGGTAAACGCTTTGTACGATCTTGTTGTTCGTAATCTGGGTGGGCGTGCCTTCGGCCAGCACCTTGCCCAGGTTCATCACCGTGATCGTGTCGGATATGTTCATGACCACGTTCATGTTATGTTCCACCATCACGACCGTTTTGTTCCCCTGGCTGCGGATAGCCGAAATGGTTTCGATCAGTTCGGGAACCTGCTCCGAAGCCATGCCTGCTGTCGGCTCATCGAGCAGCAGGATTTCCGGGCTGCCCGCCAGCAGGATCGCCAGTTCCAGTTTGCGTTTGCCGCCGTGTGGCAGCACGTTGGCGGGCAGCGCGGCAGCGTTCGTCAGGCCGACCGTCTCCAGGGCTTCTTGTGCGCGCTGCATGTAAATTTTCAAGGTTTCAGCGCGCCGCAGCAGTTGAAAATTGTCACTGCCAAGCGCTTGCGCAGCCAGGCGCACATTTTCCAGCACCGTCAGGTTAGGGAATATGTTCGTGATCTGAAACGAGCGCCCCATTCCCTGATGCACGCGGCGGTACACGGGGGTATGGGTGATGTCCCGTCCATTGAACCGCACCTGGCCGCGTGTCGGTGCATATTTGCCATTCAGCAGGTTGAACAGGGTGGTCTTTCCAGCCCCATTTGGTCCGATGATCGAATGGGTGCTGCCGCGCCTGATCTGAAGGCTGACATCTGCGACGGCCACCAGCCCGCCAAATTCTTTTCGTAAACCTATCGCTTCAAGGATGATGTCGTTCATAAGTCCGTTCTGGTGCAATCGGGTTCATTTGTTTAAGAAAATGGGGCATGGCACTGCGCCACACCCCACGGTAGCTGATGCAGAACGACGCTTACTGCGCCGCGCTGCTTACTGCGCCGCGTTGCTTACTGCGCCGCCATTTCCGCGATCATCGCGTTGAAGGCTTCATCCAGGGCAACGCGATCTTGCAGCGCTTCGGGCAGCAGGATCGGCGGGATGATCTGTGAAGCCGGGACTTCAGCCAGCAGGTCATAAAAGTCCTGCCCCGCGTCATCCAGGTTCGTCAACTGGGCGATATACATCGGGACGAGCGCCTGATGATCCGACGGGCGGATGGCATAAGTCCCCTTCGGTCCTTCAAAGACCAGCCCTTCCAGCGCCGGGATCATCGCTTCGGGCAGGGTATCGCCCTCAGTGGCCGTGACAGCGGCGACGAGTGCCTGTGCGGTGGCAAAGCTGCATTCGGTGAACAAATCAGGGTTATCGCTGTAGATGGCCTGATGGTTTTCCACCAGCCAATCGTTGATCTCGTTGGTCGGGAAGGTGTAGTGATACACGATCCACGAGACATTGCCGATGGTGCTGGGGTCGCTCACCGCCACGATGTCGTTGCTGTTGAACGCCGCCACCACCGCCAGTTGATCCTGTACGCCCAATTCTGCGATCTGCTGGAACAGCGTTACCGAACCATCGCCCGCCCAGATCGGCAGTACCGCGTCCGCACCGCTGTCGAGAACCTGCTGAAGATAGGGGGTGAAATCGGTCGTTTCCAACGGCGCGTAGATTGGATCGCCAGGAAAACTGATCCCGGCGCTGGCGAGCGTGGCCTGTGCTGCGCCTGCCGATGCCCGCCCGAAGTCGTTGTCGATAGCCAGGATCACGAAATTCGTGCCGATCTCCGCCGTCGCGTAGGGGGCGAACGCCAGGAAATCCTGGAAGGTGTTGCGGCACACGCGGAAGGTGTTCACGTTGAAGTTCGCGCCCGTAATGGCCGGGGATGCGGCGGGCGCAGCGAACAGGATCACGTCACTGTCAACGGCGACCTGCTGAACGCCCGTCATCACGCCGGACGATGGCGCGCCGACGAGGATTTCCACGCCTTCCTGTTCGATCAGTTCGCGGGCCTGTTGAGCCGCAGTATCCGGGTTGCTGCCGTTGTCGCGCACGACGACTTCGACCGGACGACCCGCGACCGTGACCGCCGCCAGCGCTTCATCGACCGACGCATAATCCGCCGGGTTGACCCCCGCTGCGTACAGCAGGCCAAGCTTGAAACCGTATTCCAGTTCAAAACCGTAGATGGTCAGCGCGCCGGATTGATCGGTCAGCAGGCCGATCCGAAGCGGTTCGCCTTCCTGAGCGAAGGTGTTCACTGCGCCCAGCATAAGCAGGGCGGCCACGACGAGAAGAAGGACTTTATTTCGCAAGGTATACCTCCGTTGCAGAAACGCACCAGTGCAAAAAACTGTGAAAAAGCCGCCGCACAAAACGCACGGCGACCCTAAACACCTCTAAGAGTGCGCGGCCAGATGCGCATGAAATGCCTGATTGAACGCTTCCGGCTGCTCCAGGTAGGGCGTATGCCCGGCATCGACCACCACTTCACGGTACTGGCCGCCTGCCGCCTGGTATTTTTCCAGCACGGCGCGGGTCTGGCTGATCATCGGCTGTGGGGGGAACACCTCCGCACCGGGATGCCCCGGCACGATGCCTAATGCGCCCAGCGTCCCCAGGTCGAACAGCGATTGATCGCTCACAATCTGGTCGTGTTCGCCCCGCACCCACAGGATCGCGGGTTTTGGATCAATGCTGAACAGCGGCTCGATACTGCCGACGTATTTGGGCGAAAGCGCATTGATTGGCCCCCATAGGCCTGGGGCGACGTTCGGCCAGTTGGCCGACGGGACAAAATCGCCGGGGTAAGCATCGTCACCGACGTGTTCAGACAGCATCGACGAGAGCAGGTCTTCTTCGCGGGCGGCGCGAAAGGTTGGCTTCCAATAAAAGCTGTTCATCACGTTGCGGGGCGCTGACGTGGGGTTATCCATGCTTCGGTCGCCCGCTGCCATGCGCTGCGTGAATTCACGGTTGACGATTCCGCCTCCGGAACCCGCGTAATCATCGTAGCAGGGCGTACCGTTCACATCTTTGGTGCCGCCGAACCCATAAGGCGATGCCGATGCGACCAGCGTCACGCTGATCAGCCGGGCGGGATAATCCATCAGCATCCGGTACACGACTGGCCCGCCCATGCTGTGGCCGACCACATGCGCCCGTAGAATGCCCAGGCTGTCGAGCAGGGCGAACGCATCAGCGGCCAGGTCGCGGGTGCCGCCTGTCGCATCAATTTTGACGGCGCGGTCAGCATCGCCATACCCGCGCAGGTCGGGCGCGATACCGCGATACGCGGGGGGGAGCGCCAGCATGGTTTCTTCCCAATAGGTGGCCGATGATGCATTGCCGTGAATGAACAGCACCGGGATCGCATCGTCCGCGCCGCTGAACAGGACGCGGGTAGTCAAGCGGGGTGTGGTGATCGTTGCAGCGGTAATGCCGGGCAGGGTTGGAACAGCCATACCAGTATCCTTTAGGAGTCGGAAATAAAAAGAGCGCGCAGTTCGCGCTTCAGGACTTTGCCTGCGGCGTTGCGCGGCAGCACGTCGATGAAGGCGACCGAGCGCGGAACTTTGAATTTAGCCAGGTGGTTCATGCAGTGGGCAATCACATCGTCCTGTGTCAGCACGATGCCCGGCTTGACCACGATCACGGCCAGCCCGGTTTCCCCCCATTTCGAGTCGGGAATGCCGATCACGGCGGCATCGGCTACGCCGTCGATCTGAAAGATGACCTGTTCGACTTCCGCCGGGTACACATTTTCGCCGCCGCTGATGTACATATCCTTGTAGCGGTCAACAATGTAAATGCACCCTTCCGCATCGATCATGCCCGCGTCGCCGCTGTGCAGCCAGCGGTCGCCGCGCTCATCGATGGTGAAGCTCTCCAGGTTTGCATCCGAACGGTTCCAGTAACCCGGCGTGATGTTCGGGCCGCTGACCACCACTTCACCGACCGACCCCGGCGGCACATCGCAAAAATCGTCATCGACCACACGCACGCGGGTATGCAGCAGCGGCTTGCCGACGCTGGTCGGTTTGGACAGCACGCGCTTTTTGTCGATCAGAAACACGGTTGGGCTGGTTTCGGTCATGCCGAACCCCAATTGAATGATGATGCCGCGTTTGGCATACGTCTCCAGCACCGTAACGGGCAGCGGAGCGCCGCCGCATCCCCACGAAACGATCCCGCTGAGATCGGTCTGCTCAAAAGCCGGGTGCTGGCTCAGGAACAGATACACCGATGGCACGCCGAAAAAGTGTGTGACTCCCAGGGCAGGGTCACTCAGGGTTTGCAGGGTCAGCCCCGCGTCGAACTGACGGGCGATGATGTTCGTCCCGCCCAGGTGCAGAATGGGGTTCGCGTACAGGTTCAGGCCGCCCGTGTGGAAGGTGGGCAGCACCCCGTAGAACACACTCTGAAAGTTCAACCCCGTGGGTGCAGCGATGTTCACCGCGTTCCACAGCATCATGCCGTGTGTGATCAGTACCCCTTTGGGGCGGCCTGTCGTCCCGGCGGTGTACATGATGGTGATCGGTGTGTCGTGGTGGGCATCGAGCGATAAACTGACGCGCTGCTCGGTCTCTGCGAGCGCCTGTTCATACGATGGCTGGGTATCGACGGATGGCTGCCCGAAATCGATGCGCAGCGCGTGGCTGACGGGTGTTTCGGCCAGCAGCGGCGGAATGCGATCCGCAAATTCAGAATCGTATACGATCCCGATGGCCGCTGCGTCGTTGAGGATGAAAGCGAGTTCGGGATGTGCCAACCGCCAGTTGAGCGGGAGCATCATCGCGCCCAGCTTGATGCACGCGAATTCGAACTCGAAATATTCGACCGAGTTTTTACCCAGGATGGCGATGCGATCCCCCGTCTGCACCTTCCAGGCAGTGCGCAGGTAGCCAGCAAGCCGGGCAGCCCGGTCATCCATTTCGGCATAGGTGAACTGCCGCCCGCTGGCCTGGTCGATCATGGCGATCTTGTCAGGCGTGCGGTCGGCGTGAAAAGCGATCCAGTCAGCAGCGCGTATTGTCATGCAAAAACCTCAATAAGTTCGATAAAACCCGGCGCTAGCCCCACCGTACTGCGACGGCGCTCCAGGTATAGCCCGTGCCAGCGCCCGCCAGCACAATCAGATCACCGTCGTGGATTTTGCCCGCCGCCAAACCAAGCTGGAGCGCCAGCACTTGATCTACGCTTTGTACGTGGCCGTAATCTTCCAGGTATACCGATTGTTCCGGGGTGAGGCCGACGGATGCAAGAATTTCCGTGTAAAACGAGCGCTTCATGTGGGTGATGCCCAGAAATTTCACATCGTTCAGCGCCGCGCCGCTGGTTTCGACGGCTTCGCGGATCACCCGTGTGAAGTTGTGCAGCGATGTTTCGCCCAGACGTGCCGCCATGTATTCCGGGTCGGTTACATCGAGCCGCCCTTTCAGGTCACCCAAGACGGGCTGTCCGGTTCCGATGGCAGCTTCAGTCAGGATGACCGATTCGTTCAGGCTGCCATCGGTGATGGCGGATGCACCCAGGATCAGGTTTTTTTCCGCGTCACGCTGCAAGATCATCGCGCCGCCGCCCGCGCCAAAGTTGAACATGAAGCGGGAACGCTCGTTTTGCAGGTTGATCAGGTCATTTTCCCGGCTTCCCGCCGCCAACAGGGCGTATTGTATGCGCGGGTCGCCCACCATCATCGCTTTTGCGATGTTCAGCGCAATCGGCGCGCCCGCGCACAGGGCGTACATCTCGAACGCATAGGCATTGACCGCACCGACGTTGTGCTGAATTTTTGCGGCGGCATTCCACACCAGATGATCTTTGTATTCGCTGCCATGCGAAATCACCACGCCGATCTGTTCGGGCGCAATGCTGGCCTGGGCGATAGCAGCTTTGGCGGCTTCGGTCGCCATGTACGTGACGGTTTCGCCGTCGCGGGCAATATGCCGCTGACGAATTCCCATTTTATTGCGCAGTACCGCTTCTGGAATGCCCGAAAGGGGCGCGATGTCGGCGGCAGTTTGGATCGAAGGCGGGAAAAATGTTCCAAACCCTGCAATTCCGATAGATGTCATGGGAATCCTTGCAAACAGACCGTATAAATCATTACTTGTCGTACATACATCATGAAAATGTGCAATTTATGATGAGTATAGCAGCAAATGCCGCGTTCAGCACAAATTGAACCCGAACCATTGATTGCGAAGCGTTCCACCATTGGGCTATAGTTAGCGGAAGCGTGAGTGAAACGCTTCAACAATACTGCTGCTTTTGTCGGAGGCTGTAAGATGAAATTTGTAGCACGTCGCAAAGCTTTGTGGATAGTGATGATCGTCCTGCTGGCGCTCTCTGGAACGGTCATGGCGCAGGATGCCGCCCCGGAAGGCGTGTTCCTGGGTGGGTGGCCCTACACGCTCCCGCCAGAAGCGCACCTGAATTCGTTCTCTGCCGGCGGCCCCCAGACCAACCTGGGCATTTACCATGACCTGGTGGAAATGCCGAGCGCGATGTATGTATGGGCGGAAGAACGTTACGAGCCGTTCCTGGCCGAATCCTTCGGCTATGACGACGACAACAATTATGTGGTAACGCTGGCCGCCGATGCAACATGGAGCGATGGTACGCCCGTCACCGCCGATGACCTGATTGCAACCTATGCCATCGGGCGCATTCTGGGTTTCGCGGATTTCACCTACATCGATTACCTGGAACGTGTAGACGATAAGACGGTGCGTTTCGTGATGAAAACCCCGTCCGCCGTCGGTGAACGCTTGATCCTCAAGACCCGTGTGCGTGCCGCCGCAACCTATGGTGAACTGGCTGAACGTGCGACCGCGCTCTACGACGGCGGCGCAACCAGCGACAGCGCCGAATGGCAGGCACTGCTTCAGGAAATCCGCGATTTCCGCCCCGAATCCCTGCTGGTGAGCGGTCCGTACACCTTCACGCTCGATGCAATGGGCGACAGCTTCATTTCCCTGCCCTGGCAGCCGAACAGCAACCTGAGCGATGCTGTGAACTTCGGTGAAATTCGCCTGTGGAACGGTGAAACCGAAGCCGTGACCCCGCTGTTCCTCAACCAGGACATCGCTTACGGTACGTATGGGTTCCCGCCCGCGACCGAAGCATCCTTCCTGGATGCCGGGCTGCGCATCATTCGCGGCCCGCAGTACTCCGGCCCGGCGATCTACTTCAACCACAGTGAAGCCCCCTGGAACATCCAGGAAGTGCGCCAGGCAATGGCCTACGTGATCGACCGTGCGCCCGCTGCCTTCCTGGGCAAAGGCCTCAGCGCCCGCCCGGTGCAGTATCTCGCCGGGTTCTCCGATAACCTGGTTGTGAACTGGCTGAGTGAAGAAGACCTCGCATCGCTCAATACCTATGCCGTCAACCTGGACGAAGCGACGGCGCTGCTGGAAAGCGTCGGGTTCTCGCTGGTCGATGGCGTTTGGCAGGATGCCGAAGGTAATCCGCTCGCTGCTGAGATCATCTTTCCGGCGGAATTTGCCGACTGGGTGGGCGGCGTGCAGAGCGCGGTCGATCAGTTGAATGCATTCGGCTTCCAGATCACGCCGCGTGCCGTCCCTGCCGCTGAGCAGGAACAGGCCACGCTGCGCGGTGAATTCCAATTGAGCGTCCGCAACTGGGGGATTGGTTCCCCATTCCCCAATTCGACCTTCAACCAGCCGTTCCTGCGCTACAACTACACGGCGGGCGTGGATGGCGAACCGGGGTTCAATTTCCCGATGCAGTTTGAATGGGACGGCGAACAGGTCGATCTCACTGCGCTGATCGCTGAAAGTGGCGCGGGGCTGGATCGTGAAACGCAGGTCGCTGCCGTCACGCAGATCGCTCGTATCTTCAACGATACGCTGCCGCTGCTGCCGCTGTACGAAACCTACACCAACAACCCGCTCAACGAGAGCCTGGTTTCGGGCGCGCCCGCCGATGATGCGCCGATCTGGGTCAACGGCGGCGGCGATAACTTCGCCATCATCCTGATCGCAACGGGTGTGCTTGCGCCCGCCAGCTAACATATGAACAGGGGGACGCGGGGCGGCCTGTAGGCGCGGCTGCGCGTCCTCTTTTTCATGGAAACACCACTATTATGAGCAGCCTTTCATCACCACAAGCACCCCCTTACACTGCGCCTTCCGCATCCCCAACATTTCTTGACCTGGCTCGTCGGCTGTTTCGCAGCTACGCCTTTCGTGTGACCGCGCAGGGCATTTTCACGATCTGGGCGGTCACCACGTTCACGTTCATCCTGATCCGCCAGATGCCCGGAAACCCCATCGAGATCAGGATCAGCCAGATCATCCAGGCGCAGAACGTCACGTATGAAGAAGCGCTGGCGCAGGCGGCGGGACTGTTCGATTTTGACCCGTCCAAGCCGCTGATCGAACAGTATGTCGATTATCTGGGCAAGGTGGCGCGCGGCGACCTGGGCGAATCGATTGTTTCAGCAGGTACGCCCGTGATCAGCCAGATCATGCGCTATCTGCCGTGGACGCTGTTCAGCGTTGGGTTGGGGCTGTTGTTCAGCTTCACCGTCGGCATCCTGATTGGGATGGCGATGGCGTACTGGCGCGGCAGCGTATTCGATAACGTGATGACCGTGTTCGCATCGGTCACGTTCAGTATCCCGAATTACATTATTGCCTTGCTCATCCTGTTGATCGCCGGGGTACAGCTTCAGTTGTTCAGCGTCGGTCAGCTTCGCGGCGCGGTCGATCCGAGTATCACGCCGGGTTTCACGCTCGAATACATCGCCAGCATTTTGGAACATGCTTTTCTGCCCGTACTGACCTACGTCAGCGCGACAGTGGGCGGCTGGATGCTGACCATGAAAAGCAGCACACTGGCGACGCTGGGCGAAGAATACGTCACGGTCGCACGGGCGCGCGGCCTGAAAAACTGGCGCATCCTGACCAGCTATGTGGGTCGTAACGCGATGCTGCCGCTGGTGACGCAGCTTGCGGTGAGCATCGGTTTCGTGATCGGCGGGAGCGTGATTATCGAAGTCATTTTTGTCTATCCCGGCATCGGCAGCCTGCTCAGCAGTTCGATTGCCAACCGTGATTACACCACCATGCAGGGTGTGTTCCTGATCATCGCCATTGCCGTCGTGCTGTCGAATACCCTGGCGGACATTCTGTACGGCCTGCTCGATCCGCGCATCAGCACCAGCGGGGAGCGATGATCGTATGCCGCTGATCGGTTTCGATACCGTCGCCAGCCCGCTTGGGCTGCTGATTGGGGTAGTATGCGGGCTGGTTCCGCTGTACATGGGCATACGGCTTGGGCAGGTGCGCGTCGGCATCGGCGGGTTGGTCGCGTGTGTGCTGAGCGGATTCGCGTGCGGCTTCATCGGCGGTCTGCCGATGATCCTGCTCACGGTGGCGCTGGTCGCATCGTATGCACGCCCCGTCAACGATGATCCGTATATGTCACGCGCCACGCTGGAACAGGTGAATTTCAGCGAAACGCGGGGTGAAGCCATCATGCGGTCGCTGGCGGGCATGGGACGTTCGCTGCGGTTGGCCGCACGAGCCGTACTGCGCAACCGCGCCGGGTTCATCGGTTTTCTGGGCGTGGCCTTTTTCTTCGGCATGACCACGTTTGGTCCGTTGTTCATCGAATATGACGGGCAAGCGCACTTTTATGACCGGTTGCAGCCCGGCGCGCAGACGCTCTTTCAGGGGCCGTCCGCCGAATTTCCGCTGGGGCTGGATTACCAGGGGCGCGATATTCTCTCGCACATCGTGTACGGCGGCCAGGGAGTGATTTTCACCGCAGCACTGGCGGGCGTGCTGACCACGTTCATCGCGGTCACGTTCGGCGCGGCGGCGGCACTGCTGGGCGGTGTGGTCGATACCGTGCTGACAGCGATTGCCAATTTCATCCTGACGATCCCACAGTTTCCGCTGCTCGTCGTGATCGCGGCGGTGATCAACCTGGATGAGCGCGTGTATCTGGCGCTGCTGCTGGCCGCGCTCGATTGGCCGTCGCTGATGCGGGCGATTCGCGCCCAGGTCTTGAGTCTGCGCGAACGCGATTATGTCGAAGCAGCGGTCTCGCTCAATTTGGGTTTAGGCCACATTATCGGGCGCGAAGTGATGCCCAACATGATCAGCTACATCGTGATCAGTACGATCTTTTCGATCCGGGCAGCGATGTATCAGCAGGTTGGGTTGGTCTTTCTTGGCTTGGTGCCGCTGCAAGAACCGGATTGGGGCGTGATGATCCTGCTGGCGCGTCAGCAGGGGGCGCTGTTTTTGCAGGAAGCGACCAGTATGCTGCTTTCGCCCGTGCTGGCGATTGCCTTGTTCCAGCTTTCGCTGGTGCTGTTCACCCGGTCGCTGGAAGAAATCTTCAATCCCCGTCTGCGCGAAGGGCTGTAAGGTATGAACCACTCCAATGTTGTCCTTAGCGTGCAGGATTTACAGGTGAGCTATCTCACCACACGGGGGCGGATGCGTGCCGTGAATCATGTGTCCTTCGACCTTCATCAGGGCGAAACGCTTGCGCTGATCGGTGAAAGCGGGTGCGGCAAATCGACCCTGAATCTGAGCCTGATCCAACTGCTGCCGAAAACCGGGGTGGTCGATGGCGGTCGCGTGGTGTACGCGAACCGGGGCGGCCAGCAGATCGACATTTTGTCGCTGCGCGGGGAAAAACTGCGCCGGTTTCGGTGGGCGGAATGCGCGATGGTGTTTCAGGCCGCGCTCAATTCGCTGAACCCGGTGATCCGCGTGCGCGATATGGTGCTGGACACGGCGCGGGCGCATGGGAACAGCGATACCAAAGCCGTGACCCACCGTGCGCTCGAATTGTTCCGCATGGTGCGGCTTGACCCCGACCGTGTATTCAATGCGTACCCGCATCAGCTTAGCGGGGGAATGCGCCAGCGCGTGCTGATCGCGCTTAGCGTGTTGTTAGACCCGCAGGTGCTGCTGCTCGATGAACCGACGACGGCGGTCGATATTCTCACACAGCGCACGATCATCGATGTGCTGAAAACGCTGCGGCGTGAACTGGGGATCAGCATGATCTTCATCAGTCATGACTTATCGATTGCGGCGGAAATGGCCGATACGGTGGCGACGATGTACGCCGGGGAAATTGTCGAAATTGGCCCGGTGAACGACGTGTTTTACCGCCCCGCGCACGCCTATACGCTGGGGCTGATGCGCGCTGTTCCGCGCCTGAGTACCGACCGTGAAGAACTGAACAGCATCCCCGGCAGCCCGCCAGACCTGATAGCGCCGCCGCCGGGTTGTAAATTTCATCCACGGTGCGGCTTTGCCACCGACATCTGCAAGACTGCACCGCCGCCCGCCGCCATCCACGCGACGGAAGATGCATTTATGCCGCATCAGTTTGCGTGCCATCATGCGGATCGTGTGATGCGCGATGCCCAGGAGAACCCGGCTCATGCCCGCGCCGTTGATTGAATTACAGCACATCCACCGCACGTTTAAAAAAGATGGCAAACCGATCCGCGTGCTGCAAGATGTCAGCCTGGATGTGCAGCCCGGCGAGATTCTTTGCCTGGTGGGGGAAAGCGGGTGCGGCAAGACCACCACTGGTAAAATCATCGCCGGGCTGCTGGAACCAAGCAGCGGCGACGTGCTGTATCAAGGCCAGCCAAGCCGAACGCTGCGCCGCAGCGAACAGGCCGCTTTTCGGCAGGCCGTGCAGATCGTGCATCAGGACCCGTTCGCATCGCTGAACCCGGCACATACAATTGGGCAAATCCTGAGCTTTCCGCTCATGCGGCATAAGCTCGTCCCCGACCGAGCGGCGATGCGCCGCCGCGTTTGGGAACTGCTCACTCTGGTCGATCTGACCCCGCCGGGCGATGTCGTGAACAAATTTCCGCACCAGTTGAGCGGCGGTCAGCGCCAGCGGGTGAGCATTGCGCGGGCGCTCACCGTCAACCCTCGGCTGATCGTCGCGGATGAAGCCGTGAGTATGGTCGATGTCAGCATCCGTATCAGCCTGTTGAAAACCTTGCAGCGCTTGCGCGAAACGTTGGGCGTGGCGATTGTATTCATCACGCACGATCTGGCGCTGGCGAAATATTTCGCCTGGGAAGGCCGAATCGCGGTGATGTACATGGGGCGCGTGATCGAGATGGGGCGCACCGATGCGGTGATTCACCATCCCGCGCACCCGTACACCCGTGCGTTGATCGCCGCGATCCCTGAAGCTGACCCGGACATCACCCGCACCAAAACGCATTTGTCGCTGCGCAGTGAAGATATTCCCAGCCTGAGCGCGATCCCGCCAGGCTGCGCATTTCATCCACGCTGCCCATTTTTTGTGCCGGGCGTGTGCGATTCCGCTGTGCCGCCGCTGGCCGTCCCGCCCACGTTCGAGCAGGTGGCGGCGTGTATTCCGCTGGTGCAGACCGGGACTCTCCAACCGTACGCGCAGCCGGTGAGCGACGGCGGATGAACCCCGATGCGCTGCGCGGCGCGTTTCGGATCGCGATCTTTCTCGCGGTATGCGGCTTCGGGCTGGCCGCGCTTCAGCCGCCGCAAAGCGGTGAGTTCGTGGTCAGCGTGTGCAGCGGGTTAATCGGCATGGTGATGATCGGGGTCGTGCTGCTGGTCATTCGGCTGACGCGCCCATGAACAAACAAATCCTCCCTACAGGAATGAGGACGTGATGACAAGCCTGGAAAGCAAGATCGGACGGATGCTGGCGGCAGGCTTCGATGGCCTGGAAGCGCCGGATTATCTGCTGGAATGGGTGCGCACTGGCCGGATTGGGACGGTGATCCTGTTTGCGCGCAATATCGAATCGCCCGAACAGGTCGCCCGTCTGACCCGTTCGCTCCACGAGGCCGCGCTCGTCTCTGGCGACCCACTCCTGATCTGCGTCGATCAGGAAGGCGGCACGGTCGCCCGGATGCGTGAAGCGCACGGATTCACCGAAAGTCCGGGCGCGATGGCGCTTGGCACTGCCGACGATGAAACGCTGGCCGAAAACGTCTCACAGGTCATGGCGCGAGAACTGCGGACGGTGGGGGTGAACTGGAATCTTGCCCCCGCCATCGATGTCACCCACGACATCCGCAACCCAACGACGGGTACTCGCTCACTGGGGACGAACCCGGCGCGGGTGAGCGCGCTGGCGGCAGCCCAGGTGCGAGGGTTTCAACGAGGCGGCGTGCTGTGTTCGGCCAAACATTTTCCCGGCCTGGGCAATACGCCGACGGATACTCATTACGCGCTGGCTGTGATCGATGGGTCAGTCGATTATCTGTGGGAACATGACCTGATCCCGTTCCGCGCCGTGATCGATGGCGGGATCGAGTCGATCATGATGACACATGTCCAGTTCACCGCGCTCGACGCGCAGTACCCGTCCACGCTTTCGCCTGCCCTGATCGGCGGCCTGCTGCGGGACGACCTGCGCTTTGATGGTCTGGTCGTGACCGACTGTATGGAAATGAAAGCGGTTGCCGACCTGTACGACGCGGGCGAACTGGCGGTACTCAGCGCGCTGGCTGGCATTGATGTCGTGTTGTTTTCGCACACCCGTACCCTTCAGGAAGCCGCTTTCGATGGGATGCTGAAGGCCGCCAGGGAAGGACGGCTCCCACTGGCGCACATCGATGACGCGAATGCCCGTGTGCTGGCGCTGAAAACGCGCTATGCCATCGACCCGGCAGCGCTCACACTCGAAAACGTGCGTAACGTGATCCGCCATCCCGATCACCTGGCGGTGATGGCGCAGGCGGCGCGGGCGGGCTGTACGCTGGTGCGTGACGATCCGGCACTGCGCCCGCTGCCATCCGGTCTGCGTATCGGCGTGGTCGAGTTCGTCCCGGTGTATGAAAGCGCCGCTCAGGACGGATCAGGCACCGCTTTTGGGCAGTTTTTGGCGGCACAGCGCCCGCAGACCGCGTTTTTGCCGCTGGTGGCACAACACACCGATGACGCAAAACGGGCGCACGCCCGTGCGTTTGCCCACGATCATGATCTGATCGTGATCGTGACGCGCAATGCGCATCTTTCCCCGGTGCAGGCTGAAATCGCACTCGACCTGATCGGCACTGCGTCACAATCAATTGCCGTGTGTTTGCGCAACCCATTCGATGCCGATGTGCTGACTGGAGCGGACGCGATCCTGTGTACGTGCGGCGATTCTGCGCCGTCACTGGCAGCGGCGGTCGATGCGCTGATGGGCAAATTCACTCCATCCGGGCGGCTGCCTGTGCCGCTGGTCACGGAATTCAACCTATGAGCGTGCGTTGTGGGCTGGAAATTCTGCGCGATCTGGGCTACGAAGGGCTGCATGGGCGGCGTGTGGGCATTTTTGCCACCCCCAGCGCGGTCGATCAACGGTTGGAAAGTGCCGTCCGCATCCTGACCCGTGCCGACGGCCTTCACGTTTCGGCGTTGTTCAGCGCGGAACATGGGATCAGCGGGGCAGTGGCCGCCGGGGAAAAAGTCGAATCGGCAGCCGGGAACGGCGCACGGCTCCCAGTCCACAGCCTGTATGGGGAAACCTTCCGCCCCACTGCCGAAATGCTGCAAGGGCTGGACGTGATTGTGTGCGATATTCAGGATGTGGGGGCGCGGTTTTATACGTACATCTGGACGCTTTCGCATCTGCTGGAGGCGGCGGGCGAAGCCGGCATCAAAGTCCTCATCCTGGATCGTCCAAACCCGTTGGGCGGTGAGATCGACGGCGAAATGCTCGATCCTGAACTGGCCTCACTGGTCGGTCGCTACCCAATCCCTATCCAGCACGGGATGACGGTGGGCGAACTGAGCAGCATGATCAACGAGCGCTTCAACCCAACACCCGCTCCGCTGCGCGTAATCCCGTGCCTGGGCTGGCGGCATAGCATGACCTGGGAGCAGACGGGTCTGCCCTGGGTTCCGACATCGCCCAACATGCCGCATATCAGCACGGTACGGCAATACCCCGGCGCGTGCCTGGTTGAAGGGACAAATCTCAGCGAAGGGCGTGGGACGGCACTCCCGTTCGAGATTGTCGGCGCGCCGTTCATCGATGGCGAAACGCTGGCGGATCGCCTGAACGCGATGCAGTGGATCGGCGTGCGTTTCCGCCCTCATACATTCATCCCCAGCGCCAGCAAATGGGCGGGCGAAACATGCCAGGGGGTGCAGGTGCATATCACCGAACCGTCTTTGTACTTCCCCATCCGCGTATGGGTGGGCGTGATCATGGCTGTCGAATCGGCATACCCGACTGCGTTTCAGTGGGATCATGCGTGGTTTGATCGGCTGGCCGGGTCAGCGCGGCTGCGCCATGCCATCACTGCGGGGAAACCGCACCGCGAGATCGTAGCGGCCTGGGATGAGGGGCGCGTCGCTTTTGCGGAGGCGCGAACGCCCTATCTGCTTTACGATTGAGCGGTATATCGATCTCATCGGGCGGCAGCATGAACGATCTGTTTTACCCCTTCACTACACTGCCGCAAACGGCGGCGGCAGCGCTGAACATCATCATCACCGATGCGTTGGGGACGGTCTTTCCGGCGTGCGCGCTGGTGGTGATCCAAGACGGGCAGCCAGTGCTGTCGAACGCCTGGGGGTGGGTTGACCCCGAAACCCGCCAGCACCCCTGTACGCCGCAGACATGGTTCGACCTCGCTTCGCTGACGAAACTGTTCACCGTGACGGCGTTCCTGGAGCATGTCGCGGCGGGTCGAGTGCAGCTCGACGACCCGGTGATACGCATCCTGCCCGAATTCGGGGCAGGCGGTGAGCGCGGTATAGACGGCGGAATCGACCCGCATACCAAACAGCCCCACCCGACCCGTGATGACCTGATCGGGCGCACGGTCGATCCCGCCAGCGTGACATTTCGCCATCTGCTCACCCATACCAGCGGCCTGGCCGCATGGCGACCCGCTTATCTCGCGGCAGGCGATCCCCCACCCCCGCCCGGCCAGCCCGATCCGATTGCCCGTGAAGCGCGCTGGAAACGTGGGCTTGCCTCTCTGCTCGATGCGCCGTTCGTCAACCAGCCGGGCCGGGAGGTGCTGTACAGCGATGTCGGCCTGATGCTGTTGGGCGAAGCGGTTCAACGGCTGAGTCAGAAACCGTTCGCGGATGCAGTCGTCACCAGGCTTCCCGCCTGGGGCGCAGCGAACGGGCGGATAGGTTTCATCGACCCATACGACGGCGCACCCTTCGACCTGATGCGTTATGCGCCGACCGAAGATGACACCACCTGGCGCAAGCGGCGGGTGTGGGGGGAAGTCCACGACGAAAATGCGTGCGGCCTGGGCGGGGCAACCGGACATGCCGGGTTGTTCGGAACGGCGGCGGCAGTCGCACAGTTTGGGCAAGCCTGGCTGAACAAGGCAGTGCTTACGCCCGCGCTGGTCGAACAGGCGGTCCGTGAACAGGCCGTCACCGATGACGAGCGGCGCGGCCTGGGCTGGATGATCAAATCACGGGCTAATTCATCGGCAGGCGATGCCTTTTCGCCGCTCAGCTTCGGCCATACCGGGTTCACCGGGACATCCTTGTGGATCGACCCGGAAAAATCGTTGATCGCTGCATTGTTGACCAACCGCGTGTATTACGGACGTGAACGCCCCGGCATTCATGCATTTCGTCGTGCGGTACATGACTGCCTGGCAAGGATTCTTCGATGATCATCATTGGTGTAAACGCCAGTTCAGAAGCGGACGGCATCAGCGCCGCGTTATGCGAGATCAACGGCGCGCCTCCCGCGCTTCAGGCTCGCGTGATCCAGGCGATCACGCTGCCGTATGATGCGCCGCTGCGTGCGCGTTTAGTGCAGGCCGCCACGCCGGATGCCGATCCCGCTTTGCTGAGCGCCCTGCATGTCGAAGTGGGGGAGGCGTGCGCCCAGGCGGTGCGGGTGCTGCTGCGCGAAACCCATGTGCGTACTGCGGCGGTCGATCTGATCGGCGTGCAGGGGGTGACCGTGTGCGAGGTGATCAGCGATGATGGCCGCGTGCGTGGACTGATGCAGCTTGGCGATCCGGCGTTCATCGCAGAATACACCGGGATCACCACCATCGACCATTTCCCGATGCGGGATGTAGCGGCTAAAGGACGCGGTGCGCCGCTCAGCGGGATGTTCGATTGGCTGATTGTGCGCCATCCGACGCGCTGGCGGGCGGTGCAGCATCTCGACAGCGTCGCCCGTGTGACGATTCTGCCCCCGTACAGCGAAGAAGCGTTCGCCCCGCTTGCGTTCGATACTGGCCCTGGAACCGTGCTGATCGATGCGGCGGTTAAGCTGCTGACCGAAGGGACGATTGCGGCTGACATGGAAGGCCAGTTGGCCGCACAGGGGGAGGTCGATTTTGGGCTGCTGGCGTATCTTCTCGACGATCCTTATTACAACCGTAAACCGCCAAAAACTGCCGGACGTGAGGGGTTCAACCTGGATATGGTGCGCGAGATCGTGCGAATGGGACGCATTCGCGGACGTTCATCGGCGGACATTGTCGCTACGCTGACCGCGCTGACGGCGCGGAGTATCGCCCATGCTTACCAATGTCATGCCCCGGCGCTGATCGATGAGATCGTGATCGGCGGGGTGGGTGTACACAATCCGACCCTGATGCAGATGCTCAGCGATGCAGTGGAGCCGTCACGTATGCTGACGTATGCCGATCTCGGCATCGATGGTGACCACAAAGAGGCGCTCGTGAGCGCATTTCTGGCTCATGAAAGCTGGCACCAGCGGGCAGGCAACCTGCCTGCGCTGACCGGGGCGGGGCGGCGCGTAGTACTAGGGCAAATCACGCCTGGCAAAAACATGCTTGAACTGAACCGGCGGACTCTGGCGCATGACGACTTATCTGATCGGGATTGACGGGGGCGGTACACACATCCGCGTTGCAATCTGTACGCCAGACCTGCATATCGTCGCGCAGGCGGAAGGTGGGCGCGCCAATCCCAATGGGATCGGCCTGGAAATGGCCGCCAGCGAAATTCAACGGACGATTCGCGCCGCGCTCGATCAGGCAGGGCTGCCACCGGACGCGATTCGGGCTGCGTGCGTGGGCGTGGCGGGGACTCAGCATTTGGGCGCATGGCTGCGCGAAACGACCGCCGCAGTTCTGCCGAACAGTCATATTGTGACGGCAGTTGACCTTGAGATCGCGCTGGTGGGGGCATTAGGCGGCGCGCCCGGCGTGATTCTCGTCAGCGGGACGGGCAGTGCAGCCTACGGACTCGATGCCGCCGGGCGTTCGCTCCTGGTCGGTGGGTGGGGCTATCTTCTGGGCGATGAAGGCAGCGGGTACTGGGTCGGCACGCAGCTTTTGCAGCTTTACGTCTGTACACTGGATGGCCGGGCATCCTGGCCGTGCCGAAGCCACTTTGAAGACGCATTGGCGCTGCACGGGCGGCCTGCACTGATCGAGTGGCGCTACCAGCGGGCAGAACCTGCCCATGTAGCCGCGCTTGCCCGGTTTGCGCTCGAACACGCCGATGACCCGCAGTGCGGCGCGATACTCGATGCGGCGGCACGGGAATTGGGCGACCTGGCCGAAACGGTGGTGAAGCGGCTCGGCCTGAAACGAGAACACATCGCGTTTGCGGGCGGGCTGCTCGATCAGCCGAACCCGCTCAGCGAACGGGTGCAGCAGCGTTTGAGGCTGCCTGCTTTCCCGCAAGCGCACTATTCGCCGGTGATGGGCGCGGTATTAATCGCCCGGCAGCACAGCACAGGATGAACCCTTATGCAGCCAATCAACCAGACAGAGCAGCGGAACCCGCGCAGCAGCGGCATCGATTCACGCTCGACGTTCGATATGTTGCAGATCATGAACGATGAAGATATGGCCGTACCGCAGATCGTGCGGGCGGCGCTGCCACAGATCGCGCAAGCTGTCGATGCCATCGCAGCACGCATGGCGCAGGGTGGCCGCCTGATCTATGTCGGTGCGGGGACAAGCGGACGGCTGGCGCTCATCGACGCGGTCGAATGTGTGCCGACGTTCAATACGCCGCCGGAACTGGTCGTTGCGCTGCTGGCAGGCGGGCAGGGAGCCTTTATGCAAGCCGTCGAAGGGGCGGAAGATGATGCAGCACAAGGCGCAGCGGATATAGGCGCGCTGAAGGTGTCGGCGGTCGATTCGGTCGTCGGGATTGCGGCCAGTGGACGCACGCCTTATGTGCTGGGCGCGCTGGATGCGGCGGCGCACGCCGGCGCGATCACAGTTGGGATCGCGTGTAATCTGCCGTCACCCCTGCTCGACCAGGCACAGATTGCGATTGGCCTGCCCGTAGGGGCGGAGGTGATCACCGGGTCTACCCGGCTGAAGGCGGGGACGGCGCAAAAACTGGTGCTGAACATGATCAGCACGGCGGTGATGATCCGCCTGGGCAAAGTGTACGATAACCTGATGGTGGATGTGAAGCCGACCAATCGTAAGCTGGTAGATCGTGCCGAACGCATCACGGCGGAAATCGGCGGGGTCGATCAGGGCGCGGCGCGTCGGCTGCTGCGCGAATGTGAGTACCAGGTCAAAACGGCGGTGGTGATGGCGCGTTTTGGCATTGCGCCAGAACAAGCGCGGGAACGTCTTGCGGCGGCGGGCGGGCGGCTGCGTCTGGTGCTGGATGGCTGACGAGCGCACAACACAGTCACACTATCTTGGCTGTGCGCGCGCCCCTCATCGCCTACAGGTGCAGAAATTCCAGATGTTCGGTAGTGGCCTTGCTCAGGTCACGGTACACGCCGCGTTGTTCCGGGTCAGTCAAGGTGGCGGCAAGCTGGTACATGGCTTCATGCGACATCATGCTGAGCGCTTCGCGTGAGACACGCCCTTTGCCGTCCGTTTTGAACCGGAACGGTTTCCCGAACGCGACCACGTAACGCGGGCGGCGCAGCCGCTTGAGTTCGCCCAACCAATTCCCTGGCCCGCTGATGGCCGCCGGGATGATGATCGCATCCGCTTTGGTGGCAACATAGGCCAGCCCATCTTTTGCTTCGGTCAGACCGTGTTTCTGGCGTGTGCCTTCCGGCGCGATCAGGATCAACTGTCCATTTTTGATCAGTTCAATCGAGTTGGTCAGCGCTTTTCGATCCACTTCGCCGCGATTGACCATGAAGCCCCCGTACCAGCGGATCAACGTGCCGACGATGGGCGTGTGCAGGTTCTCGATCTTCGACATCGGGATGACGAATCGGTTGAGGATTGCGCCGACGCACAGGAGTGGGTCAAGCAGCGTAATGTGATTCATCATCAGGATCGCGCCGCCTTCGTTCGGGATATTTTCCGTCCCCATCACGGTGGTGCGGCACATCAGTTTCAAAATCACCCACCGAATGCCAAAGCGCAGCACCGTGCGTCGCCAGGTGAAGCGCGGCTGTGCAGCGATGAATTCCTCAACCGTCATTTCAACGCTGGATTTACCGTATGGGCTGCCCGATGGCGTAGGGGCGGCATTGTTCACGTTTCGTCATCCTCATCACGGCGGCGGCGCGGCTGAGCGGGCGGTGCATCTTCATCCCGGCGTGGGGCAGGGCGCGGTGGACGTGTTGTTCCGCTGGGTCTGCTGGGTCGTGTCGAACCAGGGCGGGCAGGGCGGCGCGGACGATCCCCTGCATCGCCTTCAGGCCGGGGACGGCGTGGGCGTTCACCATCAGCGCTCGTGGAAGGACGACGCGGACGATCCGTTGAGTCACCAGCCGGGCGGGGACGGCGTGGGCGTTCGCCGTCAGCGCTCGTGGAAGGACGACGCGGACGATCCCCTGCATCGCCTTCAGGGCGGGGACGGCGTGGGCGTTCGCCATCAGCGCTCGTGGAAGGACGACGCGGACGATCCCCTGCATCACCAGCAGGGCGGGGACGGCGTGGGCGTTCGCCGTCAGCGCTCGTGGAAGGGCGACGCGGACGATCCGTTGAGTCACCAGTCGGGCGGGGACGGCGTGGGCGTTCACCATCAGCGCTCGTGGAAGGGCGACGCGGACGATCCGTTGAGTCACCAGCAGGGCGGGGACGGCGTGGGCGTTCGCCGTCAGCGCTCGTGGAAGGGCGACGCGGACGATCCGTTGAGTCACCAGCAGGGCGGGGACGGCGTGGGCGTTCACCATCAGCGCTCGTGGAGGGGCGACGCGGACGATCCCCTGCATCGCCTTCAGGCCGGGGACGGCGTGGGCGTTCGCCGTCAGCGCTGGAATAAGGGCGACGCGGACGATCCGTTGAGTCACCAGCCGGGCGGCGACGTGGGCGTTCACCATCAGCGCTCGTGGAAGGGCGACGGGCAGGCCGGCGCGGCCTTTGCCAGTCATTCATCAATTCCTGTGCGCCGCGCCGCCATTCGGGAAGATCATCGATCTTTTCGCCCTTCGAATCCGCCAGGATCGACGAACGCGGCGGTCGCACCGGGCGGCTGTTATCGCCGCGCACCGGGCGGCGTGGGCGCGCTGTGCGGTCTCCCTCAGCACGCGGTGGGCGCGCCGTGCTTTCGTCGCCATCGTCATCGACCAAGCGACGGCGCGGGTGCGAATCGAATGTAACTTCGTTCGCATCGAACGATTCGTTGTTCACCTTGTCACGGCGTACACGAGGGCGGCGCGGCTCATCCTGATCGCGGTACGACGGCCTGACCTGGCGGGCGCGGGGAATCTGGGTGTGATCCGGGTCTTTCATCGAAAGCAGCCGTACTTCGTTCTGCGTCAGTTCGCGGTACTCGCCCGTTTTCAGATCGCCCAGTTCCAACATGCCAATTGCGATGCGCCTTAAGTGCTGCACCGGATGCCCCAACATGCCCGCTACGCGGCGGATTTGCCGTTTCTTGCCTTCGGTCATCACCACACGCAGCACCGATTCTTTCGAGCCGCCGCGTGTAATCTTCACGTAACACGGCGCGGTCATCCCGTCTTCATCGCCCAACCACACACCACGCTGCCACTTTTCCAGCGTCTCCGCCGTTGGCAGCCCATCGACCACCACCCGGTAGGTCTTGGTGTGGTTATAACGTGGATGCGCCAGCCGATTGGCGAGTTCGCCGTCGTTGGTCAGCACCACCAACCCTTCGCTGTCGGCATCCAGTCGGCCAACAGCGAACAGATGTTCTTTCTTGTACGGCACCAGGTCGATCACGGTTTCCCGGTCATCGCTTTGATGGGGCTGAGTCGTGGTCAGCACTTGCAGCGGCTTATTCAGCGCAATGTACAGCTTACGGTCATCGAAACTGAGGCGCATTCCATCGACTTCAATCACATCGGTTTCCGGGTCGGCTTTATCGCCCAATGTAGCGATTTTGCCATTCACGCGCACGCGCCCCGCCGTGATCAGGTCTTCACTCGTGCGCCGTGACCCAATATTGGCCTGCGCCATCAACTTTTGCAGCCGTTCTTTCATGATGAAACTCGTTCTGCTTATTCAGCGTGTCCCGGTCATTCCGGGTTGCCCGGTCTGTCCGGTTCGGTCAGTTGAACGCTGGACATCGCCTCGTACACGCTGATGATGGCGCTGTTGTCCAGTTCGCGGTTGCCCTGTTCCAGCATCGCGGTAAACAACTGATGGATCAGTGCCGTCATCGGGAGCGGGATGCCATAGGCCCGCCCAGTGTCCAGGACAATACCCAGGTCTTTATGCTGCATATAGGCTTTGAAACCCGGTTGGCGGTTGCCCGCAAATAAACGCGGCGGCTTCACGTCCATCGACCACATCTGCGCCGCGCCCCCTTTGATGGCTTCGATCACGCGCTTCGGGTCAACGCCTGCTTTTTGCGCTGTGATCAACGCTTCGGCCAGGGCGACCATCTGCGCGCCTGTGATGATCTGATTACACGCTTTGGCAATCTGCCCCGCGCCCGCATCGCCCACCAGCACGAACGTCTTGCCCATCGCGCTGAAAATCGGCTTAGCCCGTTCAAACACCTCTGGTTTGCCACCCACCATAATGGTAAGCGTAGCGTTGCGTGCGCCAATGTCGCCGCCGCTCACAGGGGCATCGAGCGCTTCCACCCGCACGTTTTCCAGCGCTGCCGCAAGGTGGCGAGCGGTCTCCGGCTTGATCGTGCTGTTGTCGATGTAAATCAGGCCAGGGTGCGCACCTTCGATGATCCCATTTTCGCCCAAAACCACGCTTTCCACATCGGGCGAATCGGGCAGGTTGGTGAAGACGAATTCCGCCCTTTCCGCTGTCTCTTTTGGGCTGGATGCTGCTTGTGCGCCTTCAGCCACCAATTGATCGACAATCGCCCGGCTGCGGTTGTGGACGATCAACGTGTGTCCGGCCTTCATCAGGTTGCGAGCGATGGCCGCACCCATAATGCCAAGTCCAATATAGCCAACTGCTGCCATCAAAATGCTCCGAAAGCGGTCATGAATGGCGCACGAGCATAACATAATCGTGGTGCCAGATACAGCCCGGATGCGTGAACGGCTTCACCACGCCCAAACCGCTCGAAAAATGTTAGAATGATGAAAATTGTAATGTCTTTGCATGGGGGAAATTCACGATGACCGCTCGTATCTTGATCGTTGAAGATGACCGCGATCTGTCCCGGCTGCTGCAAGCGGAACTGCGCCAGAGCGGGTACGAACCGGTCGCTGCGCTGGATGGATTGGAAGGGCTGCGGCAGTTCCACAGCCAGAAGCCGAACCTGGTCATTCTGGATGTTGCGCTGCCGATGATGGATGGCCGCACCGTATGCCAGCGCATCCGTGAGCTTTCCGATGTGCCAATTCTGATGATGACGGCCAGCGCGGTCAGCGAAGAGGATATTGTAAACGGTCTGAACATGGGCGCAGACGAATACATGGTCAAGCCGCTGCGCAGCCAGGAATTTCGGGCGCGGGTGCGTGCGCTACTGCGTCGTGCGCGAGCATATGAAGATGAGAAGGAACAGATCAAGGGCTACAGCGACGAATATCTCTCGGTCGATGTGCCAAGCCGCCGTGTCAGCGCCGGGGGAGAGGAAGTGCGGCTGACCCCCACTGAGTTCAAGCTGCTTGTCCTGCTCATCCAGAATGCAGGCCAGGTGTTGACCTTTCAGCAGCTTCTTGAAAATGTGTGGGGTTATGAATACACCCGTGAGTATCATTACCCACGTATTTACGTCTCGCACCTGCGGCGCAAAATTGAACCCGACCCGAAAAACCCGACGTATGTCCAAAGTGAATACGGGATTGGCTATCGGTTCGTCAAACGGATTTCGTGAGCCGCCCGGTCACTCGTCCGCAATCAGGTCGATGCGCAGACGCGGGTCGGTGAAGCGCACGTAATCAGCCTGATTGTTCGACTCAAAATCGCGGAAGGTGAGGCGCAGTTGCAGCGTAGTCTGGCCTGCATTCAGCGCTTCGATCACGTTGTTGGTGAGATCGACCGGGCTGCAATCGTTCTGCGTCGTGATGATGCGCGCGCCCGCCGTTGGCCGGGTGAAGTTCCGGTTCAGGTTCAGTGCGCCGTAATTATCCTGGTAAATCGTAAGGTCGTTCAACCCCTGGAACCCCTGCCCGAAGTTGTAGCAGGGTTCCAGATACAGCGTCGCTGCGTCTACCTGCGCACCGTCGATACCCTGGGGCAGCAGCCACGTCATCAGGCTTTGCAGGCGCAGTTCATTGCCCGCATCGTCGAGCATATCGCCTGCCCGGTAACTGGTGAAGACCAGGCTGTCAGCGCGAATCGTGCGCGAGTTCTGCGGGTTCAACACGCCATCGATTGGCAGTTCCCCGGCTTTGTTTTCACGCCCAACCAGGCTGATCATGAGTTCAAATTCAGCATTTTGTGGGCTGGCGTCGGTGGTGGTGAACCGGCTGGCCAGGATCGTGAAATACCCGTCGGCGGGCAGAACGTATTCATTCAGGTAGGCATCGAAATCCCGCGATGAGCGGTCATCCTCGGTGATCAACAGATTGCCTTGATTGTCGATCAGGCCGAACAGCGGATCCAAACTGTCGGTCAGGGCGTTCATGCTCACTTCGATGACATCGCCCGCACTGCCCCGGAAGGTGTAAAACTGTTCGTTTTGGACTGCGGTCAGCAACCCGGTAACGGGACGGTCGAAAGCGAGCGGCGTGGAAAAGAATCCTTCAGGGCTGACGTTCCCACTGGAACGGTTCAGAGTCAGCTCGAATCCGCCGGTGGTAAAACCGTAGCTCGCCAGGAACCGGGTCGCGATCAACATGTAGGTATCGGTTTCGGGCAGTTCCAGGCCAATGATGGCTGAATCGCGCACCTGATCCGACTGATCGTCGTTGCGCGCGATTTCCTGACCTTTGCTGGTCAGCACCAGCAGCAGCGGATCGAGATTGCCGGAGGTGCCATTCAGGTATATGTTGAGGACATCGCCCTCAGCGCCCTCGAATGTATACACCACGCTGGGTTGATCGGCATCAATCGTCCCCGTCACCGTCGCATCGATCACGAGTTCGCCCAGGATCGGCGCGGGGTGTCTGGCCGTTGAACGGTCGAAAACCAGGGTGTCGCTGACGACCGCCGCCGTATCCGATGGTGGCACAGTGGGAGAGTGGGTTGGGGTCACCGTCGCTGTGGGCGTGGCGGTTGAGGGAAGGCGCGTGCTGTACGCAGTACGGCGTGTCGTTGGGCGGGGGGTGGGCGTGACGGTACGAGCTGCTGTAAGGGTCGCCGTTGGCGTGGCGGTCGGTGTCGAGGACCCCGTTACGGTTGGAGAGGCCGTCGCGGTCATCGTGGGGGTATCGCTGGGCGTGAACGTGGGCGATGCCGTCGGAATCTGGCGCGTTGGGACGACTGGGCGGTTGGCTGGCACGTTCGCCACCGACACCGATAGATCACTGCACCCGGCAGTCAGGACGATCATGCTGATTACGCCTGCTAGAATGATCCCGCGATGCACGTCCGTCTCTGCTCCCCGTTTGCTGCTTCGCTCAAACTGCTGATGGGTATTGTAATCGTAAGTTGCCTGGTGCGCCATTTGCCGGACGTTTGTTTTCAGCGGGCGCGCTTTGCGCCCTTTGTCCCCTTCAAGCCGCGTGCCGCTGTCAGCGCAATCAGGTTCGTCTGGTAGTCGTAAGTATTCCGGCGTTTTTGCGCATGGGCATCCTGCGCCCATTCGACCAGCTTTTGCACGAGTTCACGGGGCGACAACCCGGTTTCCGTCCACAGATAGAACGCCAGCGACCCCGGCATGGTGTTGATCTCGTTGACGTATACCGTGTCCGTTTCCGGCTGCACCAGAAAATCGATACGCGCAATCCCGCGCCCGTCGATGACGCGGAAGGTGCGTTCGGCCAGCGCCCGAATGGTGTGCGTTAACCCGTCGCTGATGGGCGCGGGGATGATGCGCTGCGCGCTTTTCATACCGTCGCCGCCGCTCAGGTACTTTTCTTCATACGTCAGAAACGATTCCCACGAGAGCGGCTGTTCCAGCACCGATACCTGATACCCGCGATCATCCCCAATCACCGATGCATTGATCTCCACCGCATGGACGACGGCGCTTTCCACCATGATCCGGCTGTCAAGATTGGCGGCGACATCTATTGCCGCGTGCAGCAAGTTATCATCCTGGGTCACGCGGTTGATGCCGATGCTGGAACCGAGCGTGACGGGTTTGACGAACACGGGAAAGGTCAGGCGTTCGCGGATCTGCGCCAGGAGCATATCGGGCGCTGCTTCCCATTCGTGCCGGGTGAACGGTATCGATTCGACGACGGGAATCCCGGCTGCCTTGAGGACGGTCTTGGTCATCACCTTGTCGTTGGCGATGGCCGAAGCCATCACGCCGCAGCCGACATACGGAATATCCGCCAGTTCAAGCAGCCCTTGCAGCGTACCGTCTTCGCCATGCGACCCGTGAATGGTTGGGAACACGACATCCAGCCGCTTGATGACAGGGCGGGCGAACAGGCCACCCGCCGCCGGGTTGACGATCAATCCATGATGCTGAGTGGAAGGGGACAGCACGACGGGCTGTACGTTCGCCAGGCTGATGATCTCGTTGCGAAAATTCTTGAGTTCCATCAGCGGGTCGCCTGTCACCCATTTACCATCACGGGTGATATAGATCGGCACGATCTCGTATCGTTCCGAATCGAACGCCCGCATCACCTGATGCCCGGTCACGACCGAGACATCATGTTCGACGCTGCGTCCGCCGAAGATCACCCCAACCGTCGTTTTGCGCCTGGCACTCATCCTGAATCCTTCATCACGGGGGCGCGCTGGCCGCCCGTGCCGCAATTGGCCTGAAACGCGGCAAGTCTACCTGACTCCGCTTCAAGATCAACCTGCAATCCCCGGTAACGGGGCGCACGCCCGTTGTTCAGGGAATCAACAGGCTGCCCAGGAACAGCACCAGGATGATGAAATTGGCCGCCAGCTTGACGGCGATGCCATAGACAAAGTTGCGCACGGCGAAATCGGCAGCGGCGCGTGTCTGGTCGGGGCTGTTGGCTGCATCGCGGGCGGCGATCAGCTCCACGCCGACCGCACCGATCACCGAACCGATCAGCGTCCCGACCACCGGGATGGGAATGGCAAAGCTGCCGACGATCCCGCCGATGATCGTCCCGGCGATCACGCCGCAGCTTCCACCGGACGTTTTCACCCCGAACAGCGGCAGCCAGAAATCGCTTAGGGTGGCCGCCAGCATCACCAGCGTGATTAGCGCAACTGCCAGGACGGAGACATGCTGAAAATTCGTCGCCCAGGCATAGGCCAGCGCAACCAGCCAAGCCAGCAGCGGCCCCGGAATCACCGGGATGAATGAGAGGAAGAATACCACGATCATCGCCGCTGAAGCGATGACCGCAAGTAAAGAATCACCGAATGGAGACATGCGCACTCAGGAAGAATAGGTATCGGGCAGATCGTTCAAGAACAATACGGTATCGCCCGCCTTCAGGTTGCGCATGTACCATTCGACCGATTCGGCCAGGGTATTCATCACCAGGACTCGTTCCGCTGGAAAGCCGACTCCGAGCAATCCCTGCCGAATCGGTTCGGTTTGTTTGGTGCCAACCAGGATGACATCGGTCGCGTGCTGTGCGGCAGTTTCGCCCAATTTGCGATTTTCGCTCTCCATCAACGCGCCCAGTTCGACCATACCCGGCGTGATCAGCAGCCGCCGCCCGCTGGTGTGCATCCCCAGCACGCGCAGCGCATGGACGATCCCGACTGGGTTGGCGCTGTACGCATCGTTGATGATCGTGATCCCCTGGGCGGTGGTCTGGCGCACCAGTCTGCTTTCGGCAGGTTTCAGGTCGCGCACGCGCCGCGCCACATCGCGCAGAGTCATCCGTTCATGCACCGCGACCGCCGCCGCCAGCAGGATATTGGTCACGTTGTGCAAGCCCAACAGCGGGGTGGTGAACCGTTCGCTTTCGCCCGTGAGCGTATCGGTGACGCGAAACGAGAGCGCCTCCAGCGTTTCGTCAATTTCGGACGCGACAAAGCGCGGCTCGGCATTCGTCACCGCCGCCGGATCGACCGTCTTGCTTACTGTCAGGCGTGTTTGCGGGTGACCGCGTTCGGCCATTGCGCGTACATATGGGTTATCCCAGTTGAACACGCCCACGCCATCGGGCGGCAGCGCCTTGATGATTTCGTATTTGGCGATGGCGATGTTTTCCAGCGTGCCGAACCGTTCGAGATGCTGCGGCCCCACTTCAACGACGATGCTGATCTGTGGATGGGTGAGCGCTGAAATGCGCTCGATTTCGCCGGGGACGTATGCGCCCATTTCGCAAATGAAGTAGTCGATGCTGTGATCCTGGGCGATGTCGTTGTTGATGGCGATGCAAACCCCCATCAGCGTGTTATAGCTTTTCGGGGTGGGGTACGCCTTGTAGCGCCCGTTCAGGATGTGCGCAAGGTAGGTTTTCGTGCTGGTCTTGCCATAGCTCCCGGTGATGCCGATCACGACGGGATTCACTTCATCCAGCACGCGGCGCGCCCGCTGGATGAAGCGCGCCCGTAAGCCCGCTTCCACTGGAATCATGAGCGTGTTCGCCAGCACCAGCCACAGCGGAGCCGCCAGCCAGGCCGCGAACCCGATCCCGCCGGCGGCGATAACGTGGATTTCCGGGGGAGCGCTGGCGAGCAGGGTTGCAATCCACAGGACGAGCGTGATCATGAACAGCGCGATCACGAAAAAAGCCGCCGCCAAAAGCCGTTTAGCACGGGGAGTCGCCCGGAATTTCTTCTTGATCTCGCCTTCATCGGGCGGGATCACGGCGGCAATCGCGCTGATCACGCCGATCAGCGCTGGCAGCAAGCCATCCGGCGCTTCGGAAAACATGAAGCTGAACACAGCGCCACCGCCCCAAGCGATCAATGGGCGGTTAGGGAGCCAGCGCTGCCGCGTGCTGAACACCCAGCGTAGATAGCGCAGGCTCATGTATTCTTCGATTTGGTAAAAGCGGGCCTGGCGGTAGGTGCGCACTGCCGCGCCCGCCAGCCATAACGCCGCGATGACCCACAGGAAAAGTTCAATCATGGCTGCAAAAGTGATCGATAATGCGGATGCTCTCCGCGAGATGCTCAAGGTAACTGTAATGCCCCGCCCCTGGAAAGGCGATCAGCCCGGCATCGGGGATCAGACGTTCAAGTGTTTTCCCCATCCACAGCGGCGTATCGGCATCGGCATCGCCCCACAGCAGCAGGGCAGGCACGCGCACCCGCCGCGCAAACGAACGCAAGTCCTGGTTGACCACCTTGACGAACGTTTCGCGCAGCACGCCCGCATTCTGGTAATCGGCGGAGCCGTAGCGTGCGCCGTACCAGGCGCGCAGTCGATCCGCCGTCGAACGTGCGCCCGCTGTGTAAAGCCCATCACGCACCACTTTATAGGCGGCCAAGCGCAGCCGCATCACAAGCGGCAGGCGGTTTGGCACACCGGCGCTGTCGATCAGCACCAGCTTGTCCACGCGCTCCGCGTGATCCGCACCCACGATCAAGCCGAGCCGCCCGCCGAACGAATGGCCGATCACGGGCAAGCGCGCCAGGTTGTGCGCATCCAGGTACGCCAAAACATGCTGTGCATAATCGAAGACCGACCACGCCGATGGCGGCGGAGCGGACGCGCCAAAACCGGGCAGGTCGGGGACGTAGACGCGGTAACCGTGATGCGCCAGGCCATCCGCCAGCGGCTTGACCAGGGCGGCATCGGCTCCCCACCCGTGAAGCACCAGCAGTGGGCGGCCTTCCCCAACGACGTATTCCGCCGTATGCAGCCCCTGCACAGTGATGAACGTGCGGTTTAGCGTCGGCGTGTTCATTCGATGGTGATGTGTGCGTTCAGGCCGCGCAGTTTGTCCAGCACGCCCGCGAAGGTATGTTCCAGCACCTGGGCGTTGTCGATCACCGATTCGCCTTCGGCCACCAACGCCGCCGCCAACATGCCGATCCCGGCGCGCACATCCGGCGAGTCCATGTAGATACCGCGCAGCGGCGTATGGCCGATCACGATAGCGCGGTGCGGGTCGCACAGCACGATCTGCGCGCCCATCGCCTTGAGCTTATCGACGAACAGCAGGCGGTTGCTGAACATCTTCTCATGAATGAGCGATGTCCCCCGCGCTTGCGTGGCGATCACGGTAGCGACCGATACCAGGTCGGACGGAAACCCCGGCCACGGTGCGGTTTCAATCGACGAATCGACATCTTCTTCTCGGTTGCTCACCGTGAGCGATTCATGCCGGGGGATGAACAGCGTTTCCGCGTCTAGGTCGGTCTGAATGCCGAGCCGCCAGAAAATTTTGGCGATCATGCGCAAATCATGCTGGTGGATATGTTCGAACTGCACGCGCCCGCCGCACATGGCCGCAATCGCGGCGACGCTGGCCGTTTCAATATGATCCGGGCGGATGGATACTTCTGCGCCGCTCAGTTCGGGCGCACCGCGCACGCAGATCACGTTTGACCCGATTCCTTCGACCGGTGCGCCCATCAGCGTGAGCATTCGGGCGAGTTCCTGGACGTGTGGCTCACAGGCAGCGTTGTGAATCGTGGTTTTTTTGCCCAGCCGTGCCGCCAGCATCATGACCATTGAAGTGGCCGTAACGCTGGCCTGGGTGAGCAGTATCTCTTTTTCGTCCCACGCGGCGGCTTTGAATTCGACCGCCTGATGCCCGGCCACCACATCGATTCCCAGGTCGCGCAGCGCTTCAAGATGCGTGCGGATGCGGTTGAGCGAAAAATCGATTTCGAGCCGCACATGCTGGCGCTGTACCAACAGCGGCGGGACGAACAGCAGCGCGCCAATCGTCGCGTCGGTTTCGTCCTGGGTCAGCACGCGGCGCAGCGATGGGACGCTTTTCACCACCAGCGCTGACTCGCCGTGCCAATCGAGCGCTGCGCCCAGTGCCGCTGCTGCGTCAATCATGCTGGCGGTCGATAAATTGCGCGGCATGTTGTGCAGCGTGACGGGGTGTTCGGTCAGCAGGGCTGCCGCCAGCAGCGCCTGGGCTGCATTCGCGCTGCCGCTTGGTCGGTAAACCCCGTTGAGGGGTGAATGGCCTTGCACACGAATGCGCATCGGGCTACCCGGCAGCCGTTCGGCTCGCCCAGGCGGAGGCAATCTGCCCGGCCACCCGCGCATTGTTGACCAGCAGCGACGTGTTGGCGCGGCGCGATTCGCCTTCTGTCAGGTCGGCCACCCGCGCCAGCAGATAGGGTGTGACCGCTTTGCCGTGAATGCCATTGGCTTCCGCTTCAGCGGTGGCCTGCTGAATGGCGCGTTCGGCGGAGTTGTCCGGCATCGCGTCGGCTTCCGGGACGGGGACGGCGAACACCAGTCCCTGCCGCAGATTCAACCGTTGGGCAGCGCGCATGACCTGGGCGGCCTGTTCGGGGGTTTGCACGCACGCATCCAGCATGATCCCGGATTTGCGCGCATAAAAAGCGGGGAGTTCGGTGGTGCCGAAACCGATCACGGGTACACCCTGGGTCTCCAGTACTTCCATTGTGAGCGGCAGATCGAGGATCGATTTTGCGCCGGAACACACGACGGCCACCGGGGTGCGCCCCAGTTCGATAAGGTCAGCCGACACATCGTAGGGCGCACCCCGATGCACCCCGCCGATCCCGCCCGTTGCGAACACATGAATACCTGCCATATGCGCGACGATCATCGTGCCAGCGACAGTAGTCGCGCCGTTTTCGCCCAGGCCAACCGCAATCGCCAGGTCACGGCGGCTGCACTTACGGACGCTGCCGGCGGGCTGCTGCCCCAGATACGCGATCTCATCGGCGCTTAACCCTACCGTGAGCGCGCCTTTCAGAATGCCTATCGTCGCGGGGACTGCGCCGCTGGCGGTGACGGCCTTTTCCATCGCCAGGGCGGTTTCGACATTGGCAGGGTAGGGCAGGCCATGCGTGATAAGGGTCGATTCGAGCGCGACCACGGGCCGCTGATTCGCCAGCGCGTCGGCCACGTGCGCCGGGATTGTCAACTGCGGATTGTGGGACATGCGAACATTGTTCCTTCCAGCATATCCCCTAGTTTACCTATCTTTTCCCGTTTAGACGAGGGAGTGGTTGTGCCGCCGCTTCAGCGTCGGGTATACTAGCGTACAGAAAAGCTTTGTGCAGCGTAATCGCATTTCAACGATTGGATGGATGATGGCGGCAGTTCCCCCCACCGCAGTGCCGACCGAAAAAGCCCAGGTACGGGCGATTCGCGCTGCTGCGCGCCGTGCAATCTGGCTGCCGTTCGGCCTCGGTCTGCTGGCGATCCTGCTGCTCAGTCTGGCGACGCTCACTTTTCCCGATGTGCGCCAAATCGATCTCGTCGCCAATTTTCTGCTGGTGTTCGTGCTGTGTCCGGCGATTCTGTGTCTCTTTCCGGTCTACCTGCTGTTTGTGCTGGCGGTCTATGGCATGGGGCGCTTGAATCAGGGGGTGAGCAAACCGCTCATGCGGGTGGAGCGGCTGACCGCATCCGCAGACGAACGGGTCACAGGCATCAGTGCGCGTTTGGCCAAAGCATCCATCACATTTAATGCACGTTTGGCATACATAGATAGGGCAGTCTTCAGCATTTTTGATGAACGCCCGGAAAACCGAGAGACGACACATGGGCATTCTGCCGACGAAGAACAACCAAGAGGGTAACTGGAAAACCCAGACCTATCTGCTCGGCGTGATTGGTGGAACACTTTTCGGGCTGGTAGCGGCCTTTTTCTACAACCGCGCCGCTGAAGACGATACCACCAAGAATCATCTGGCGCGCCCCAACCGGGTGCAAACGGGCGACCTGCTCGGTCTTGGGCTGGCGATGCTGGCGATCTTCCGCCAGGTCGCCGAACTGGGGCGTACCCCAGAGGATAAAAAGCAGCGCCGCCGCTAAAGTACGGTTCGTGACACGAAAGCAGCATACGATTATGTGCGGACGTTATGTCCTTCATGCCGATCCTCAACAGCTTCAACAGGCGTTCAACCTGACCACCGCGCCGGAGTTTGCGCCGCGCTTCAACATTGCGCCGACGCAAACCGTCCCGGTGATCACCAGCGATCACCCGGATCAGGCGGAGTTTCTGCGCTGGGGCTTGATTCCGTCGTGGGCCAAAGATATGAGCATGGGCGCAAAGCTGATCAATGCGCGTTCGGAAACAGTCGAGGAAAAACCATCGTTCCGCAACGCCTTCAAGCGCCGTCGCTGTGTAATTCCTATGAATGGCTTCTACGAATGGAAGCAGCTCGACGACGGCAGCAAGCAGCCGATCTACATCCACCATAAAGAAGAACCGTTCTGGGGGCTGGCGGGGTTGTGGGAAGTGTGGAAAAACCCTGACACGGGCGAAGAGGTGCGCACATTTTCGATTCTTACCACATCGGCCAACGCCTTCATGCAGCAGATTCACGACCGAATGCCCGTGATTTTGCAGCCGAAGGATTATGAACGCTGGCTGACGACGGGCGAAAAGGATGCGCCGGGGCTGCGGGACCTGATGGTTCCGTTCGATGCCGCGCTGATGACGGGCTATGAAGTCTCGAAAGCCGTGAATAAGGCGGCGGTCGATCTGCCTAACCTGATTCTGCCGCTGCAATAATTCGGTCAAAACGCACGGCGAGTTTATTACCGTGCGTTTTGAGTCGTGCGCGCTATTTCTTGTCTTTCATGCGTTTGTCGATCACATCCTTGAATGGGTCACGCCCCGGTTTGATCAGCACTTCGCGGCTGCGTCCGCCTGGTTTCTGTTCACCGATCACGCCCAATTCCTGCATCAAATCCATGATACGCGCCGCACGCGGGTAGCCCAACCCCAGCTTGCGTTGAATCAGTGATGCCGATGCTTCTCGTTCCGCGATCACCAGGCTGATCGCTTGTTCCAGCATGGGGTCGGTTTCGCTCAAAAATTCGCGCCGCGTCAGCCCGCGTTCCCAGGGTCCGCTGCCAATCGGTTCGGCTTTGCCTTCTTCAATCTGTTTGCGGTGCCAATCGCGCCACCACTGCACCATCCCGCGCACTTCATCATCGCTGACAAAACATCCCTGAATACGACGCGGAGCCATCGCATCGGCGGACATGAACAGCATGTCGCCTTTACCCATCAGCGTTTCTGCGCCCACCGTATCCAGAATCACCCGCGAATCGACCCCTGACGCAACGGCAAACGACATCCGCGAAGGAAAGTTCGCCTTGATCAACCCGGTGATCACATCGACAGATGGGCGCTGTGTGGCAACCACCAGGTGCATCCCGACCGCACGCGCCATCTGTGCCAACCGCGTGACCGAACGTTCGGTTTCTTCGGGGTGGCTCATCATCAAATCGCCGATCTCGTCGATCAGGATCACGATGTAGGGCATGTACTCGTCCTGGCGGCGGCGGCCAAGACGTGAATTGTACGTATCGATGTTGCGGGCGACGTTTTCTTCCAGCACCTTGTAACGCCGTTCCATTTCGCGGGTGCACCAGCGCAGCACTTCGATGATCCGCTCCGCATCGGTTTCGACCGGGCCAAGCAGATGCGGAATGCCGTTGAAGCGGCTGAGTTCGACCATCTTTGGGTCGAGCATCACAATGCGCAGCAGGTCGGGCGTGTTGTCCATGATCAATGCGGTAGACATGGCTGCGATGGCGACCGACTTTCCCGAACCCGTCGTCCCGGCGATTAGCAGGTGCGGCATGGTGGATAGGTCGATGCCGACGGGTGCGCCCGCCACGTCACGGCCTAGCGGGATGAACAACGGCGATTTTTTCTTCGCCAGCGCTTCCTGGTACAAGCGGCTTTCATAGACGGAACGCAGCGCGACCAAACTCGGTTTTTTGTTTGGGACTTCCACGCCGATATACGTTTGCCCTGGCACAGGTGTTTCCAGGCGCAGCCGCTTGGCCGACAGCGCGAGTGCCAGGTCATTGGTCAGCGATGCGATCTTGTTCACGCGGGTGCGCCCGCTGGCCGTCAGTTCGCCGCCTTCCGCACCCTGGCCTTCCTTGAATGGCTGCACGGCGAACTGAGTCACCGTTGGCCCTACCTTGACATCGACCACATCGACATCAATATCGAATTCGAGCAGGGTGTTTTCGATCAGCACCACGTTGTTGTTGATCTCGGTTTCGTCTGGCAGGCTGATCTCGACATCGTTGAGCAGATCGATAGGTGGGATGTCTGCGTCGCGCTTGGTTGGGGTTTTCGGTTCCTTCATGCTGTCAACCGTGAAGAACCGTTTTACGCGCCCGTCCGGGCGTTCGACCATGACGGTTTCACCTTTAACGCGCTTTCCCTTAATCGTGCCGATGGCGGCCAGCGGTTTCGCTTCTTTGCGCGTCATCAATGCCGCCAGCTCAGCGGCTTCGGCGGCTTTGGCTTCGGGCGTTTTTTCGTCGGCCACTTTTGGCAGTTCAACCGCTTTTTTGTTGTCCAACGTTGGCAGCGGGTCATTCAGGCTGGCGCGCACAGAAGGCGGTACATTGTCCAGGTTCGGGCGCACGCGCACAATCGAATGTACACGTACACGCTGCGCCTTGACCGCCGACTGCGTGCCGACCAGCAGTTGACCGCTGACATCTTCCACGACTTCCGGTTTGGTGCTAAGCGCTTCATCCAGCGTGCCAACGCGCTGCACGGTGCGGGCGGGTTTCGGCGGGAGCGGTGGCCGCTTTTCTGCGCCGATTTTGCGCAGCGCGGCGATGTTCTTCTCCAGAAATTCGACCACCTGTTCGCGCCGGATGCCGATGACGACGGCCACCGCGATCACCAGCACAACAGCATAAAAGAACCCGGTCAGCGCCGCGCCGAACAGGTTGATCATGGGGGCGGTAAGCGCCCATCCAATCTGGCCGCCGCCGCGTCCGGCGCGTGCCAGGGCGCGCAGTTCTTCATCGCCAGCCGCCATATGCAGCAGTGCCAATACCGCCAGAAACGAAAATTGCAGCGCCAGAATGCGCCGGGTTGGAAAACGGATCACTACGCCCAGCTTGGGCAGCAGGATGATGATGCCCAACATGAAAATGCCCGCGCTGATCACGGTGCCGCCCCATCCAAAAAGGCTGGTGAGCGCGTTCGACCATGCGGCGGAAATCGTCGCGTCGGATGTCGCGTTGATGAGTGACAGGAACGACACGATTCCGAACACGATCAGCAGAAATGCGGCGATTTCGTCGCCCCAGGGCGGGATCAGGTCAAGGATGCTGTCCCAGAATTCCGGCTTTACGGTGTATCGTTCGGCGTTGGCAAATTTGTTCGGGGTGGTGGCCGCCGAGAGTTCTTTTTGTTTTGGTACACCAGATGCGCCCGCAGCGCCCCCGGTTTTGGGTACGGGAGCTGGCGGCGTTTTTGCAGCCGCTGCCGGGGACTCGCCAGAGTCGCCAGGGCGTGCAGCGGGTTTAGCGGATTTTTCCTGCGCCACGCGGGTATCCCTTAAGCTATCGAACACCCCATATTTTATCCTATACAACCCACGATTGCTGGCCTGTAATTTCAGGTCAGCGCCCGCAGACTAAGCCCCAGGCGGCGGCTGCCCCCGTCGATACTGAGGATGCGTGCATGAATGACCTGGCCTTCTGAAACGACGTTGCGCGGGTGCAGGAAGTGGCCTTCCGCCAGTTCCGATACATGAATCAGCCCCTCCAGCCCTTCTTCGATGCGGGCGAATGCGCCAAAATCGACCACGTTGGTGATCGTCCCTTCGACGAGCTGCCCGATCCTGTACCGATCAGCGACCGTCGCCCAGGGATCATCGACCAGACGTTTGAGGCTCAGCGCGATGCGTCCCGCGCCCTGGTTGACTTCCAGCACACATACATTCACCAGTTGCCCCCGCTTCAACAGGTCTGCGGGATGTCCCACACGCCCCCAGCTCAGTTCGCTGATGTGGATCAACCCTTCCAACCCGCCAATATCGATGAATGCGCCAAAATCGCACAGGTTGGTCACCGTCCCGCTGATCACGTCGCCTGCTTGCAACCGTGACAGTATGTCGGCCCTTTCGCCGGGTTGGGCGCGTGCCGCCCGTTCGGACAGGATCAGCCTATTTTGATCTTCATTGAGTTCGATCACGCGCAGCGTGAGGTGCCTGCCGACCTGAGCCGTCAGAGCGCGGCGGCGGAACTGCGCGTTCGATGTCGCCGGAAAATTGAGCAGTTGGCTGGCGGGGACGAACCCGCGTAAGCTGTGCCATTCGACCAGCAGGCCGCCGCGATTGTACCCCACTACCACCAGTTCCATACTTTGGTCGCGCTCCATAATGTCCCGGATATGCTGCCAGTCCGAATGCTGGCTTTCCCCTTCCATCCGTTCAAAGTGGAGCGATCCGCTGCCATTTTCTTCATCGCCATACAGCTCGTTCTGTCCGTTGGCCTGTACGGTTTCGGTATGGTCTCCCTCATTCAATAAAGATGCCCAATACCCCTCATCAGGCGGCGGCGGGGGAGGCGTAAAGTCTCGCCGCTGCGAATTGCTGGACATGCGTAATCCCTCAGTCGATCTTTACAATACGAGTGTTACAGATGGGACGATGCCGGGTTTCCATCGGTTGTAAACGTGATGTTGTGTCCTGCCGCTGTTCGCGCTGGATGCGAGTATAGTACCGGGCGCAAAAACGGGCAAGCAGAAGTCGAAGGGGATTAGGGTACCGGGGTAAGCGGGGTGCGTGTGGATGCAGTCTGGCTGGCCGAACGTTCCATTTCGAGCAGCGTTTCCGCAACCGCGTTGATCGCTTCGTCCTGCCGCCGAAAAAAGGTCGGTTCGCTCAACGCCAGCTTGAGGGCGACATCGCGCACTTTTTCGCGTTCGATGAACCGCATTTCGAGAATGTTGTAAATTGTCCATTCGGAACTATAGACCTTGCGTTCGCCATCCGATGGTTTCTGTTGTTCGATGGCCGATTTCAGCACTGCCCGCAGCGCACGCGCCGCGTTGTTTTCGTTCGCCGCCATCGCATCGCGCACCAGGCGCAGTTCAAGCAGCCGGCTGCCCGTCAGCCCGCTGCCGCCCCAGTAATGCTTGAGCGCAGCTTTCACCTGTTCCTTGAACTGCACTTTATCGATCAGCAGGCCGTTGTCGCTCGTCACCTGGGGCGGTGGCGCGGCATGGCCGGGCTTGAACTCGATTTCGGCGGCCACACTGCGGGTGACGCTGAACTGGGGCAGCAGGCCTTCAAGGGCGGCATAAATTTCGGCTTGCAGCAGAATGTCGTCCAGGGTTTGCGCGGCGCGTGCCGCAAAACGCTGCAACCGTTCTTGTTCATCGGGACTCAGGTCGATTTCAGCGGCGCGTGCCTGAATGCCCATGATCCCCAACAGGCGGTTAGAGTCGGTTTGATGGCGGGCTGTATACAGCGGGACGATCCAATAGCCATGCCAACTGCTCACCCGCCAGCCGCTTTCGGTCGGTTGGGCAGGCCAGTTGCTCGCCAATAGGTCGGCTTCATCGATGAAAAGCTGCGTGTCCGGGCGGGCAGGTCCCACTGCTGCGATCACTTCGGCGCGCCCTTCCTCGTTCTGAAAGGTGGTCACGAATGCGGTATTCACCCGCAGATCATCGCAGACCGCGCCCAATGTGACATCGAGAAGCTGTTGAAGGTCGCTGCGCGTGAGCAGGCGCTCGGTCAGCATTTGCAGCCGGGCAATCTGTGGATATTCCTCGCCGTTGTAAACGAGCCACTGCTCCAGCCGGGGCAGCATCAGATGCACGCTCCACTGCCAGAGCAGCACGACGGCGACCACCGCAAACGGGGTGAAATCTTCACCGGGCAGGCTGAGGATGCGCGCCGCGTTCGAGGTGAAAACGATGGTGACGAGCGCCAGGATTCCGGTGGCAGGTCCGCGCAGGATGAAACGGAGCAGTTCGATTTTGACGGCGCGATCCGGAATACGCGACCCAAAAAATGAAAGCGGATAAGCCAGGAACAACAGCATCAGGATCACGATGATGTTGGTCAGGTTGACGACCGCCAGGCCGAGCAGCGAAAATTCTTCGCCCGCACCCAGCAGAGTCGAAAAGGGGAAGATGCCGATCACGGGGGTCAGAAAGGCGATCTGTAAATACCCCATGCGGCGGCGTGTGCTGCGCGTCAGGCAGCGAAGGCGCGCACGGTTCACGTTGTACAACGCAAATGAGCTGATGAACACTGTATAGAACACGAATACCGGAAACAACGTGCTGCCCCGCAGCCCGGCTGCCATGCGGCCATCAATCAGGTTGGGCGGCAGCACCACCGGGTTCACCAGCGTATTTGAAAAAGCGGCCAGCACCAGAAACCCAGCACTGAACCCATACAGGGCGCGAATCAAGCGGCGGCGGCGACCCCGCGATGGCAATCCCGTCGTCGCCAGCAGCGCATCGGAAAGGTGGAACAACGCCGCCGGCATGAAGGCAATGCCCACCCACTGCAAGCGCAGCGTGGAAATATATGCGCCAAGCCCAGGGCCAAGCGCGATGAACACATCACAGATGTAGGTCACCGTCACGCACGCCAACACCACGCTGGATGTGCGCGCTACCCGGTTATCCAGGTTTCGCGTCAGGTTGTACAAGAGAATTGACGCGGCGACGATCACGATGCCGGAGGCCAGCACTTCATTCGTTTGGGTGAACAGGGCGATCAAAAACACGTCCATGTTGACGCTTCAGTCCATTCAGCGCGGCTCGTTCAGCGCATCGACTGGCTGAAAAATACGGCGATCTCATAATGGGCGAGCAAACGGTCGTTGAATCCGCTGAAGGTGAAACCGGCGTGCTGGCAAAAGTTGATCGCCGGGTAATTGGTGGACTGCGTACACAGCGTCAGCCGTTGGATGTGCTGTTCCCGCGCCCACACCCGCGCCACGTTGAGCAGGCGGGTGCCAATTTCGCGGCGGCGCGCTGGGCGATCTACCACAATATCGTCTACCTGGCCCAGATGCCGCACGCGGTCGTGCGTCATCACCAAGTATCCCACGAGCTGATCGGTTTCGCGCTGCACGGCGACCAAAAAACAGTGTTCGGGTGCGGCTGCCTGTTCCAGGCGGGCGCGTTCGGATGGATACATCACTTCAACCACACGCGGGAAGCGTTCGATCTTCAGGGTGATTCGGTAATCGTAGCCGTCTTCATCCTTATAGACCGTCATCTGCCACGCTCTATCGTTGGCGTAGCTGTGATCCAGGTTCAGGCACGCTTGAATATCGGAGGCCAGGCCGTCACGGATCACGACATTCATCGGCAGCGATTTCTGCATTCGCACTCACGCAAGATAGGCATCACCGAAGGTTCCGCTCACATATACGTCGATGATCGATGCGGCGGCAGAGTTGTGCAGGCGGTACAAGCCCGGTTCAAGGCGTTCATAACGGGCGGGGTCGGCATGTACTTTGAAGAATACACCATGCGGTGCATGAATTTGCACGGAACTGCCTTCAGGGGCAATCACGGTGATTGTCCCGACAGCCGAGCGCACGTACAGCGGCTCGAAGGCTTCCAGCGGCGTGACCAGGCGAATATCGCCCAGCCCAGTTGAAACGAGCGCATTCTGGACGATCAATCCCGACAAATCGAGACTGACCTGGCCAAGACTTGCGCTGACCAAGACCTGCCAGGGTAAATCCGGCGCGAGCGCCATATCCCAATTGGCGAATGAAAGCCAGGGTGTAGCGGCACGATCCATTTTGAGGAAGGTATGCGTTCCCTGCACATGCAAGGCAGGGCGGGCATTGGCGGCATACTGCCCGGCGATCAGGCGGCCTTCGCGCTGAAGCGGGGTGAGCGACACATCGATCTCAGCGGCGCTGATTTCAAGGGTGGCGCTTTCCACGCTGCCGCGTGTGATGCCGAAGGCACGGCCTTCACCGCCGCCGAGCAGGTCACCCCGCAGCAGGACGACCGCGCCGCCAATGACAAGCAGCAGCGGCCACAACGCCGAAACGTTGAAGCCGCTGATGAGCAGAAAATTGTTGAGCAGGAGGACAACGCCGATCCCGATCAGCGTCAATGAACCGATCCAAGCCCCGCGTGATCCTTTTGCTCGCACTGGCTCTACTCCTCGTAGAGGTAATCGCGCAGAATGACATGTGCCGACGACTGCCGCAGACGGTTGAGCGCCTGGGCTTCAAGCTGGCGTACCCGTTCACGAGTCACGCCAATGGCCTGGCCAACTTCTTCCAGTGTATACACGCGGCCATCTTCCAAGCCGTAGCGCAGCCGCAAAATCTGGGCTTCGCGGGGCGGCAGACGGTCGAGCGCGCTTTTCAACTGCTCCTGAAGCAGGTTGTTGGCAACTTCTTCCGCCGGAGCCGGGCTGTTCACATCTTCGACAAAATCGCCGAACGTGCTGTCGCCTTCATCGTCGATGGGCGTTTCCAGGCTCACCGGACGGCGCGCAATTTCCAGCAGGTTTTCGACCTTATCCGGCGTAGTTTCCATGCCGATGGCGAGTTCTTCCATCGATGGATCGCGCCCCAGTTCCTGCGTCAGGCGCATTTGCACGCGGCGCATCCGGTTCAACTGGTCGCCCATATGCACTGGCACGCGGATGGTGCGCCCCTGGTCGGCAACAGCACGGCTGACGGCCTGGCGAATCCACCAGGTGGCATAGGTGCTGAACTTGTGGCCGCGCCGGTATTCAAACTTGTTGGTCGCCCGAATCAGGCCGATATTGCCTTCCTGAATCAAGTCGAGGAAGGGGACACCGCGCCCAATATACTTCTTGGCGACGCTGATGACAAGACGAGCGTTGGCACGGATCAAATGTTCCTGCGCCATTTCGCCATCGTGCATCAGGCCGCGCAGATCGTACACGTCGTCCATCGGAAGCGTGTCGCCTTTTTCTTCCAAAAGACACCGCGCCTGTTCGGCCTTTTCCATGCGCTTCGCCAGATCGACTTCTTCTTCAGCCGTCAGCAGTGGGACACGTCCCGCTTCCTTCAGGTACAAGCCCACCACATCGTCACTGTCGAGCGCCTGTTGATAGCCCGCGTCATCGTTCAGATCCTCATCGATCCAAACCAGTTCTTCTTCTTCACGAGCCGGGTCGAAGTCCAGCTCAAATTCCGGGTCTTCGCGGACAGACCGGGAATCAAAAAAAGCGTCTTCTTCCGGTTCGACAGTCGGCAGGACTTCAAGCCCTGCTTCCATCAGTTCGTCCATGAGATCATCGAGCATAGCGACATCACGTTCAGCGTTTGGGAGCATAGCGAGGATGTCGTCATAGCTGATCCCGCCTTGCTTACGCGCTTTATCCATGATTTGAGACCGCACTTCATCTTTACTACGTGCCATCACAGTTAGCATACGTTACAACACTCAATGGTAAGCTACGTGCCATCCATAAGTATAGACGCAAGAATACAAACTTTCTTACGCTCGACGGATGGCCATCGTTGAAAATAGGCAAAACGAGGCTGTCGGGTGCGGTTAACACCCGCTTTACAATAGCAATCAAACAGAATATCCCGGTTTTAAGGGCTTGTCAAGCGGTTGGGCAAAAATTCACAAATTGTCAGGCCGCCGCAACGGGCGGATTCTGCAACTGGACGATCAGAAAATCGACCGCCGCCCGTTCGATCACATACAGGTCGGTGCGGTCATCGACCAGGGCAAAATAGCTTGTGCCAGTAGGCGTAAAAGCGCCTACCGCGATGATGCGTGACGACCCATCATTGAGCAGTGCCGTGATCAACAATCCCTGGCCTTCAATAAAGCCATAACGGGCGCGTTCTTCCGGCGGCGGCAGGTCGAGCGTTTGCGTATACGGCAGCAGCACAATCGTCCGGGCAATCAGGTCGGCGGTGGTCTGCACAACGGTACCGCCGCTGTCGGTCGCCCAGGCGTTTTCGGGCGTGCGGCGGATGGTGAACTGTTCGCCCGAAGTTGCATCCTGAATGCGCACGACCTGGAGATCATCGACCGTCAAATCCGGGTACACACGGAAATAGAACGGTGTCGCTGCGGGCAGATTGGAGGTGGGCGGTACACGCTGAACGATCAGCGTGATCACCAGAAGCGCGACGAACGCGACGATCAAAATCAGCAGCGGGCGGCGCTGGCTCATCGGCGTACCCGCCTGGCCCATACTGCGAAACCCGTCACCAATACTGCGCCGGGGATGAGAAAGATTGTGATAAAGCGGATGGTGTTCAACTGCTGCTGCGTATAAAAGATCGGTACGCTCACGCTGAAGGCCTGCGCCCCAAACTCGATGGCCTCATTCAGGCGCGACAACCACGACATCGCGTTCGTGAACAATACGCCGTTGCCCAGTGCGGTATTCAGCCCTACCAGCCCATTGGAGACAAAATCACTGTCACCGACCAAAAAGATACGGGCGTTGGTGCGTGTGTTCCACGCCCACACTGCCAGCGAAAGCGGCCCGCGCAGATCGGCATCACCATCCGGGGAGTAGGTATTGGTCTGTCCCAGCGCCGCCCAATCGGTTTCGCCGTAGCTCTGTTCGGACGACATGATCACCCGGCCATTCGATACATCCGGGCTGCCGAACTCCAGATTGACATCGACCGCCCGAATCAGGCGGAACAGGGTCGGGTAAGTGGAAGGGTCAAGATTGGCGCTGAGATCGGTTTCATCGAACACCGCTGCGCCGATGATCTCCAGCGGGGTGGTTTGCCCGGTCAGGTAATCGACCACTGCCGCATCGAGCGCCTGAATGCCGAAATTGTCCCATAGGTAGCGGTTGAACGCGCCGTCCTGCTGCAAGAACGGGTTTTCGTTGAACGTCACATCGGTGAGCAGCAGGAGCGCACCGCCGCGATTCAGGTAGCGATCCAGCACGTCGATTTCAGCGGCGTTCAGGTCGCGCAGCGGTCGGGCGAAGATCACCGCCGCCGCATCCTGGGGAATATCGCCGTTCTGAATCGCCAGCGATCCGATGTCCAGCGGCAGCGTGATCAAGCCGCTTTCGCGCATTCCGTTATTGATCCCGCTTAAGCCTTCCTGAGTATTGTCAAGCGGGTCACGTTCGCCCAGGCCGACATCGAAATACACCGTGATCGACCCGGCGATGATCAGGCGGGAAATGGCCGTCGTCATTTCCCGTTCCTGTTCGTTGCCTACTGCCACCCGTGAAACCAGCGAAAAATCGACGCTGCCATCCGGGTTCAGGAAGGAAATGAACACCTGAGGATCGGCGGTCACGCCGAACTGCTGCGCCAGCGCCGGGACTTCTTCGGGATCGTAGTATGCCCGGCGGATCAACCCGTCACTGTCCGATTCGTACAAGCGCCAGTACTGATCGTCGATTTCGCGCAGGCCAAGCGAACGGGCAGTGTAGAACCCGGTAATTTGAATGGGACGGGGGACGCGCTGTAAGACGGTGCGCGTGGTATCGCTGAGCGTGAAGCGCCCACCCACCGTCAAATCCCAGGTGAGGGCAGCGCGTGCGACGAGCAGATACAGCATTACAATCACGCCGACCAGCAGCACCCCGGCAAAGATGGTCACAGTGCTGTGGCGCACGCCGCGTCCGGTGATGAAGGCGCGAAAATCGTCCGGCAGCAGCCGCGCCCAAGCGATGATCCCGATCAAGCCCACAGCGAACGCCGTCAGCACAGGCAGCCCAACGTTCCCCAACCAGATCAGCAGGATGATACCGGCGATCAATCCGCTGAACCCGATCAGGCTGGCCAGCCCGCCGATTCCGCCGCGTGTAATCACCAGATTAGTGCTAGAATCCCGGTTTGTCATGTTAGCGCCACCTGTTCGCTTCAACGACGCGGGTTGCCAGGAACACCATCAGGATGATGATGCCGACGAAATACGCGACATCTTCCATACGCACCAGCCCGGCAGCGAATGAAGTCGAAAAATGGCCTTGCAGCGAAAGCGCACGCACCGCCCGTGCCACGTCGATATTGGCGATGATTTGCCCGGCGCTGTCGGCCAACCACAGGATCAGCAGGGTGATCATGCTGAAAAAGGCGGCGACAATCTGATTTTCCGTCAGGGCGCTGAACAGCAGCCCAACCATGATCGTCGCGCCGCCGTACAGCCAGATTCCCAGATAAGCGGCAATTGTGGTTCCCAGGTCGGGCGCGGTCAGCGCCGTGAGGATAATCTGATACGCCAGCGTGATCCCGATTAGCACGGTGTAATAAAACCACGCACCCAGAAACTTGCCAATCACGATGCTGCCATCCGGCACAGGCGCGGTCAGCAGCAGTTCAAGGGTTCCTTCGCGCTGTTCTTCGGCCAGCAGGCGCATGGTGAGCAGGGGCGCGAAGAACACCATCAGAAACGACATCATGCGCGGGATGATCGCAGGGTCGGGGATGCGGTTTTCGGTGAGGGTCAGTTCCTGGGTGAACACCAGGCCGGTGAAGAACAGGATCGCAAAGCCGATTAGGTACGCGAACGGCGAACTGAAATACTGGGAAACCTCCCGCCGGAAGATGATCCAGGTACTCAAGGTGTCCCCACCAGTTCAAGGAAGATCGCTTCCAAAGTGCTGCGTTCGGCGCGCATTTCCAGCAGAGTCCAGCCCTTTTCCCCAATGCGGCGCGAAATGTCCGGGCGCGCGTCGATGCCCGCTTTCACGCGCACACGGTATGCCCCAGAATCACGGTCAACGGCGGTCACGCCGGGAATTTGCAGGAGCAGTTTACGCGCATCGTCGGCGGACGCGCCGCCAATTTCGAGATGCAGCACCGTATCCCCCTGCATTTTTGCACGCAGCTCCCCCGGCTTGCCCTGTGCGACAATCTGCCCTTTGTTGAGAATCAGCACGCGGTCGCAGACCTGTTCGGCTTCGGTCAGGATGTGCGTACTGAACAGCACCGTATGATGTTCGCGCAGCGCCCTTACGGTTTCGCGCACTTCAATGACCTGCTGCGGGTCAATGCCTATCGTCGGTTCATCCAGGATGATCACCGGTGGTTCATGGACGAGCGCCTGTGCCAACCCTAAACGCTGGCGCATTCCTTTTGAGAGATGGCGGATCAGGCTGTCGCGGCGGTCGTACAACTGTACCCGTTTCAGGACGGCTTCGACGGCGGCAGCGGGGCGGCGGATGCCGCGAAGCTGCGCCCAAAACGTGACATACCCTTTGATCGTCATATCCGGGTAGACGGGGATGCGTTCCGGCATATAGCCAACGGCGCGCCGCGCTTCCATCGATTGATCGAGAATGTCTTTCCCGGCAATGCTGGCACGTCCCGCGGTCGGCGGTAGAAACCCGGTCAACATGCGCATGGTTGTGGTTTTGCCCGCGCCATTCGGTCCCAACAGGCCGACGATCTCGCCTTGTTTGGCCTTGAACGTGAGCTGATCGACAGCGGCAAATGCGCCGTATTTCTTGGTGAGGTGTTCGACTTCAATCATAGGTCAGTGGTAGATTGCTTTCGCCCATCGTGCGTTCGGAATGGTACTGCCGGGTGGGGGGCGCGTCAAGCGATGTGAACAACCTACAACAAACCGCCGATCCCTTCATTGACACACCCCGCAATCTGCCGTATAGTTAGCGCGTCTTTACAGGGAAATCGATTCATGCTTGTGCGCTTCCAAACCGTACAACTGAACAGCCCGCGCCGCCGCGAATTCCGCCGTCGCCCATTGATCGCTGAGGTCAAGCTGGGTTTTTCGCGTTAGGACGAGCGCCGCGTAAGGCATCCCGAACTGAACGGAAATCCAAGCCCCCTGACCTCAGCGAACGAGGCAGGGGGTTTTTTCATGGGTTCGCGCATGAGAGGGGCGACATGAACCAAACCAGAGTACGCGCCGGGGTATACGGCGCGTCGGGGTATGCGGGGCAGGATGTGGTCGAAATTCTGGCGAAACATCCGCACGTCGAAATTGTATTCGCCACATCGAATACGTATGTGGGACAACCCGTGCCGTTCACCGACCTGCACTATATTCGTCATGAGGACGGGATGCAGACGGCAGCCGATGTAGTCTTTCTGGCGCTGCCGCACGGCGTAAGCGCGGAAGTGGCGGCCAAAAACGCGGCGGCGGGCGTGAAAGTGGTCGATTTATCGGCGGATTTACGGCTGGATACTCCAGAGAGCTACAAGACGTGGTACGACCACGACCACCCGCACCCGGAACTGCTGAGTACGCCGTATGGCCTGCCGGAGATCAACCGCGCCAATATCGCCGGAAAATCGATGATTGCGGCACCGGGCTGCTACCCAACGACGACGCTGCTGGGGCTGTACCCGCTGCTGAAACAGAAGGCGATTGCGCCGAACAGCCCGGTGATCGTCGATGCCAAAAGCGGGGTGAGCGGAGCCGGGCGCGACCCGAAACCGAATACGCACTTTGTCGAAGTGTTCGGCAATTTGTCGCCGTATAACCCTGGGCGTGCGCACCGCCATGTTGGTGAAATTGAACAGGAAATGCACAAGATCGATCCGCAGGTGGGAATGCTGATCTTCACTCCTCATCTGCTCCCGGTGGATCGCGGATTGATGGCGAGCATCTATGTCTCGACAGCCGATTCGTTTTCGGCGGAACAGGCGCAGGCATTGTACGAAGAAACCTACAGCCATGAGCCGCTGGTCAAGGTGCTGCCGCTTGGACAACAGGCGACGCTGAAACATGTCGTGCGCACCAACGGCGCGGCCATTAGCCTGACCCCGGTCACAGCTCGCTACCTGCACATCACCAGCGTGACGGATAATCTGCGCAAAGGCGCGTCCAGCCAGGCGGTGCAGTGCTTCAATCTGATGTTCGGCTTTCCTGAAACGACCGCGCTGCTGTCGTGATGGATCAACCAGGGACTCCAATGGCCAATTCCATCGTCGTCAAAATCAGCGGGCATGAACTGGATGATCCGGCCTATCTTGCCGCGTTCGCCCGCGTGCTGGCCGGAATCGATGCGCCCAAAATCATCGTGCATGGCGGCGGCAAGACGATCAGCACCATGCAGACCAGGCTCGGCATCGAGCCGCGTTACGCCGATGGCGTGCGCATCACCGATGCTGACTCGCTGGCGATTGTCGAAATGGTGCTGCGCGGCAGTGTGAACACTGCGCTGGTGCGGGCGCTAATCGCTGCCGGGTTGGAAGCGCAAGGCATGAGCGGGGTAGATCGCGGCCTGATTCGGGCGGAAAAAATGCACCATGCCGTCCAGGATATGGGCTTCACTGGGGTCGTCACGGCAGTGCGCGCCGATGTGCTGCGTTTCCTGCTCGAACAGGGCATCATCCCGGTGATCGCGCCCGTGTGCCTGGGCGAAACCAGCACCTTCAACGTGAATGCCGACCAGGCAGCCGGAGCCGTTGCCAGTGCGCTGGATGCGCACACGCTGTACCTGGTTTCCAATGTGCCGGGTGTGCTGGTGGACGGACAGCTTGCACGGGCGCTTACGCCGGAACAGGTGGCAGCACTAATCGAAAACGGGACGATTTTTGGCGGGATGATCCCGAAGGTGCGGTCGGCGCTCGACGCGCTGGCAAACGGGGCGAAACGCGCCGTGATCACCGATCTGAATGGGTTACGAGCGCAGCAGGGTACAGTCTTCGCAGCCAGCGCATAAAAGGAATGACGACCAGCGAGTTTTACAGGCAGCAGGACGTGAGTACCGATTTACAAGCAAACGGTGATGGTGGCGAAGCAGCGCAGATTCAGGCGCTTTTCGTCCTGATCCGTGAACTGCACAGCGAAAAACAAGCCGCTGAACTGATCCAGTCCTTCAGCGCAGTGTTCGCTTCACAAGCCGATGAAGCGGAACGCCTGAGCATCATCGAGTACTGGCTCGGTTTTTACAGGCTGCGCAAATACCAGCGGCTCAAAAAGCGCCGCCGCCCGACGTACAAGGAACGGGTGACGGCGTGTTCTGCCTGTGGCTACCCGGCATCGCACCGCCATCACCTGTGGGATGTCGCTATGCACGGGGAAAACAACGTGACCATTCAACTTTGCGCGAACTGTCACGAGCTGCATCATTTGCTGTACAACGCGCTGGTGAAAACATCGAATTACAGCCGTGATTTGGCCGGGCATGTGCTGGCTTCGGGCAAAATTCACCCGGAAACCGCGGAGAAAATTTTAGGCTGGTGCCTGGCAACGATCCGTTATGAGGCGGCGAACGGGTGGGTGGATGCGCGCCGCGCCGAACCGGAATGGGTGGAACGGCGACTGAACTGGTCGGCATGGATGGGGCAGGCGAATACCGGGGCGGGGTGAACCGCTCCCGATTGGGCAACGTAAACGGAGTCTTTCTTACGCAGAGGAGCAGCAAGGGTGGAACAGATCGCCAGCCAGGAACCACAGCACGGGGTGCAGGGGCATCCGGTCATGCGGATGGAAAACGACTATATCGTGCAATCGTACAAGCGTGCGCCGTTCGTGCTGGAACGCGGCGAAGGCATGACGCTGTACGACAGTGACGGAAAAGCGTATCAGGATTGGGTCGCGGGCATCGCCGTCAACGCGCTGGGTTATGGCGATCCCGGTTTTGTCGCGGCGATTCAGGAGGCCGCCGCCGGGTTGATCCATACCAGCAACCTGTACTACACCGCGCCCCAAGCCGAACTCGCCGCGCTGATCGTTGAAAACTCATTTGCGGATCGCGTGTTTTTCACCAACAGCGGCGCGGAAGCGGTCGAAGGGGCGCTCAAATTTGCTCGCAAGGTGGCCTACGACCAGGGTGAACACAAACGCACCGAGATCGTATGCTTCAGCGGTGCATTTCATGGGCGCACGCTGGGCGCATTGTCGATCACCCCGAAAGAAAAATATCAGAAGCCGTTTCACCCGCTCATGCCCGGCGTGGTAGTGGCGCAGTACAACGACCTGGAGAGCGCCCGCGCCGCGATCAGCGACAGGACGGCGGCAGTGATTTTGGAACCCGTCCAGGGTGAAGGTGGGATCAACCCGGCGACGGCTGAGTTTTTGCAGGGGGTGCGTGCGCTGACTTGGGAACGGGGCGCGCTGCTGATCTTCGATCAGATTCAATGCGGTATGGGGCGCACCGGGACGCTGTGGTCGAGCGAACCAAGCGGCGTTACGCCCGACATTCAGACCATCGCCAAAGCATTGGGAAACGGCCTGCCAATTGGCGCGATCCTGGCGACGGAAGCGGTAGCAAGGCATATCCACCCAGGCGATCATGGCTCGACGTTCGCGGGCAACCCCTTCACCACCCGCGTGGCTCGTTACGTGTTCAATCGCATCAGCCAGCCCGCATTTCTGGCGAACGTGCGCGACACGGGGGCGTACCTGAAAGAACGGCTGGAGGAGATCAACAGCCCGCTGGTGAAGGAAGTGCGCGGGCGCGGCCTGATGATTGGCCTGGAACTGCATGTCGATGCCGCCCCGATGATTGAAGCGGGTTACGCGCACGGCCTGCTGATGGTGAACGCGGGTGCGAACGTGATCCGCTTTGTGCCGCCGCTGATCGCGCAAAAGCACGATGTCGATCCCCTGATTGAAAAGCTGACTTATATCCTGACGCAAACTGCCGCAGCCGGGAGCGCGCACTAAATGACGCAGACGACGTTTAGCGATGTCAAAGGGTTCAAGGTGGCGGGCGTTCATGCGGGCTTGAAGGCCGACGGCGCACTGGACATGGCGCTGATCTACAGCGAAGCGCCCTGCTCCGCTGCCGGGGTGTTCACCACCAACCTGGTGAAAGCCGCGCCCGTGCTGGTCGATCAGGCGACGTTGGCGGCGAACGATCACCATATCCGTGCTGTCATTGTGAATACGCGCTGTGCGAACGCCGCCACCGGGCAGCAGGGAATCGACAATGCGCGGCAAATGCAGCGCTGGACGGCGGAACGCCTGGGCATTGGTGAAGATGAAGTGCTGGTCATGTCCACCGGGGTTATTGGCACACAGCTTCCAATGGACAAAATTCAGCATGGAATCGCGCTGGCCGTCGATGGACTGGGCAGCGATTGGGATGCGGCGGCACGCGGGATCATGACGACGGATACGCGCCCGAAGCTGGCATCCATGCGCAAGTCGGCAAATGGCTATGCGGTGACGGGCATCGCCAAAGGCGCGGGCATGATCGCGCCGAACATGGCGACTATGCTTGGTGTGATCACCACCGATGCCGCTGTTCAGCCGGACGTACTGGCAGACAAGGCTCGGCTGATGGCAAACCTGACGTTCAACCGCATCAGCGTAGACGGCGACATGAGTACCAACGATACGCTGCTCATCCTGGCAAACGGTCAATCGGGATCGCAGCACGAAGCGGGGTATTTTTCCAACCCGCTGTACAACGTGTGCCTGAATCTGGCGAAAGCGATTGTGCGCGATGGTGAAGGCGCGACCAAATTCATCACGATCAATGTGCGCGGCACACCGACACCGGAAGCCGCGAAGCAGATCGCCCAGACGATAGCGACATCGCCGCTTGTCAAGACGGCATTTTACGGCGGCGATGCCAATTGGGGGCGTATCATGGCGGCGGCGGGCCGTGCGGGCATCCCGTTCGATGTGAACCAGGCCGAACTGTGGATTTGCTCCGGTGAAGAAACGTCGGCAGCGCCTATTGAAACCACGAACGATTGGGAAGCCCCCTACATCAAAGTCCCGGCGGATGCACTCCAGTTGTTCGGCGGTGGGATGCCGCTTGCATATGACGAAACTGCCGCTGGCGCAATTATGCAGTCGCGGTCGATCACGGTCACATTGAAGTGTGGCGAACCGAATATGGTTTCTGAAACCGTGTGGACGTGCGATCTCTCGCACGATTACGTCTCGGTCAACGGCCACTACCGGAGCTGAATACCATGCGCGCACTGCTGGCACTCGAAGACGGGCGCACCTTTTCCGGCGAAGGGTTTGGCGCGGAAGGCGTACAGACGGGCGAGATCGTCTTCAACACGTCGATGACCGGGTATCAGGAAATCCTGACCGATCCGTCGTATCACAAGCAGATTGTGACGATGACGGTTCCGCATGTCGGCAATACGGGCATTAACCCGGATGACACCGAATCGGAACGGGTTTGGGTGGCGGGGTTCGTGGTACGTCAGCTTTCGCCCACTGTAAGCAACTGGCGCAGCCAGCGCAGCCTGGATGGGTATCTGCGCGAACAAGGGGTGATCGGCATCAGCGGGGTGGCGACACGGGCGCTGGTGCGGCATATCCGCACACAGGGCGCGATGCGGGCAGTCATCGCGCACGGCGAAGCTGCGCACGATTCACAGGCGTTGATCGAGATGGCGCAGCACGCCCCGGACATGAGCGGTGCAAACCTGGTCGATGATGTCACCTGCCCGGAACCGTATCACTGGACGGAGCGAAGCGATCCGCAGTGGTATCGGGATCACCCGTATGACCCGGACGGCGCGCTGATCGTCGCCTACGACACCGGGATCAAGCGCAATATCCTGCGGATGCTCACGGATCGCGGGCTGCGGGTGACGGTCGTCCCGGCGCGCACCCCGGCGGCAGATGTGCTGGCGCTGCGCCCGGCGGGGGTATTCCTCTCCAATGGACCGGGCGACCCGGCTGCGGTCACGCACTTGATCGACAACACGCGGGCGCTGTTGGGGCAGGTGCCGATCTTCGGCATCTGCCTGGGGCATCAGATTCTCGCGCTGGCTTTAGGCGGAAAAACCGAAAAGATGCGTTTTGGGCATCGCGGCGGCAACCAACCCGTGAAAAATCTGCGCACGGGCGTGATCGAGATCAGCGCGCACAATCACGGGTTCGCCGTCACGCCGGACAGCGACCTGCAAGGCGGGGAAGTCACGCACATCAACCTGAACGACGGCACGATTGAAGGACTGCGCCATGAGGCATTAGGCGCGTTCAGCGTTCAGTACCACCCGGAAGCCTCTCCGGGGCCGCACGATTCGCTCTACCTGTTCGATGAGTTTGTAGAACGGGTGAAGCGGGCGCGCATCGACGCATCATCACACGATTGACATTGGTATTGAACTCTTGAAGGCGCACTCATGCCCAAACGCACAGACATTCACACGATCCTGATCATTGGTTCCGGGCCTATCGTGATTGGCCAGGGCTGCGAGTTCGATTATTCCGGCGTGCAGGCGTGCAAGGTGCTGCGCGCCCAGGGCTACCGCGTGGTGCTGGTCAACAGTAACCCTGCCACGATCATGACCGATCCGGAGTTTGCCGACGCGACGTACATCGAGCCGCTCACGCCGGAGATCGTCGAACGCATCATCGAACAGGAAAAACCCGACGCGCTGCTGCCGACCGTCGGCGGGCAGACCGCGCTCAACCTGACCAAAGCGCTGAGCGAAGCGGGCATCCTGGCGAAACACAGCGTCGAACTGATCGGTGCGGTCATGCCCAGCATCGACCTGGCCGAAGACCGCCAGTTGTTCAAGGATGCCATGCTGGAAGTCGGGCTGTCCTGCCCGCCGAGCGAAGTCGTCGCTTCGGTGGATGGTGCGCTGCGCGCCGCCGAACGCATCGGCTACCCGGTGCTGATCCGCCCGTCGTTCACGCTTGGCGGGTCGGGCGGCGGGGTGGCATATGACGAAAGCGAACTGCGCACGGTGGCCGAACGTGGGATCAAGCTCAGCCCGGTGGGGCAGGTCTTGATCGAAATGAGCGTGCTGGGCTGGAAAGAATACGAACTGGAAGTGATGCGCGATGCGGCGGGCAATTTCGTCGTGGTCTGCACCATCGAAAACCTTGACCCGATGGGCGTGCATACAGGCGACAGCATCACAGTTGCGCCCGCACAAACCCTGACCGACAAGGAACAGCAGCGCCTGCGCAACATGGCCAAAACGGTGCTGGATCGCGTCGGGTTGGCGACGGGGGGCGCAAATGTCCAGTTCGCCATCAACCCCGCCGATGGACAGGTCTATGTGATCGAAATGAACCCGCGTGTATCGCGCTCATCGGCGCTGGCGAGCAAGGCAACGGGCTTCCCGATTGCCAAAATCGCCGCGCTGCTGGCCGTCGGGTTCACGCTGGATGAAATTCCCAACGACATCACCAAAGTCACGCCTGCCAGCTTCGAACCATCGCTTGATTACGTGGTCGTGAAGATTCCGCGCTGGGATTTTGCCAAGTTTCCTGGTGCGGATCACCGCCTGGGACCACAGATGAAGGCCATTGGCGAAGTGATGGCAATTGGCCGCACCTTCGCGGAGGCGCTGCAAAAGGGCATTCGCTCACTCGATATTGGCATATTCGGGTTTGGCTACCAACGCCCGGAACCCGCGCCCGAAGCGCTTAACGTGCCGACAGCGCAGCGGTTGTTTCAGGTCGCGGCTGCGCTGCACGATGGCATGAGCGCGGCACAGGTCGCACAGAATACCGGGTTCGATCCCTGGTTCGTGCGTCAGCTTGCCGAACTTGCCGCGTTTGAACGGGATGTGCGACAAAAACATACGCGGTTGGAAACCGTCAGCGGCGACGAGATGTTTCGACTCAAGCAGGCGGGCTTTGGCGATCAGCACCTGGCGCAGATGTTCAAGACCGATGAAATGAATGTGCGCCAGCACCGCAAAGCGTTGGGCATCGTGCCGAGCTATTACCGCGTCGATACGTGTGCGGCGGAATTTGAAGCGTATACGCCCTACTTGTATTCCACGTATGAAGCGGAGGACGAAAGCGAAGTCACCGCACGCCCCAAAGTGATCGTGCTGGGCGGCGGACCGAACCGCATTGGTCAGGGGATTGAATTCGATTACTGCTGCGTCCATGCGTGTTTCGCGCTCAAGGCATTGGGCTATGAGACGATCATGATCAACTGCAACCCGGAAACGGTCAGCACCGATTACGATACGGCGGATCGGCTGTATTTCGAGCCGCTCACGGTTGAAGACGTGCTGAACGTGATCGATATAGAAAAACCGGTCGGGGTGCTGGTGCAGTTCGGCGGCCAAACGCCGTTGAACATCGCCAAGCGCCTGGCCGATGCGGGAGCGCCTATTTGGGGGACATCGGTCGAAACCATCGATCTGGCGGAAGATCGACAGCGGTTCAACGCCTTGATGGCGGCGCTGGAGATTCCGCAGCCCGCCGGGACGACGGCGCTCAGCCGCGACCAAGCGCTGCAAACTGCCCATCAGATCGGCTATCCGGTACTCGTGCGCCCCAGCTACGTGCTTGGCGGGCGCGGGATGGCGATTGTCTTCGACGACGAGATGCTGACAGCGTGGCTGGATAAGCACATCGAATTCAGCGGCCACCCGGTGCTGATCGACCAGTTTCTCGATGATGCGTTCGAGATCGATGTCGATGCGTTGTGCGATGGCACGCACGTCACCATCGGCGGGATCATGCAGCATATCGAAGAAGCCGGAGTCCACAGCGGCGATTCGGCCTGTGTGCTGCCGCCTTACAAGATCAGCTATTACCATATCGAGATCATCCGCGAATACACGCAGCAGATCGGCAAGGCGCTGGGCGTGCGCGGGTTGTTCAATATTCAGTTCGCCATCAAAGATGAAGTGGTGTACGTGCTGGAAGTGAACCCGCGTGCCAGCCGCACCGTGCCGTTCGTGAGCAAAGCGACCAGCGTTCCGCTGGCGAAGTATGCCACGCAGATCGCGGCGGGCAGCACGCTTGAACAGATCGGGTTTGTGGATGAGCCGAAAGTTGATGGTTTTTTCGTCAAGGAAGCGGTCATGCCGTTCCAGAAATTTCCCGGCGTGGATGCGCGTTTAGGTCCGGAAATGCGCTCGACGGGTGAGGTGATGGGTCATGCCAGTGGCTTCGGCCACGCCTTCTACAAGGCGGAACTCGCGGCCAGTACCGCACTGCCGACTCATGGGAACGTGTTCATCAGCGTGAATCCATTTGATCGCGGCGCGATCACCAAAATCGCCCGTGACCTCAGCGCACTCGGTTTTGGGCTGGTGGCGACGCGAGGGACGGCGGCCTATCTGGAATCGATTGGCCTGCCTGTGCGCACCTTGCACAAAGTCAGCGAAGGCACGCCCAACATCGTCGATGCGATTCGAGCGGGGGATATTCACCTGATCATCAATACGCCGCGGGGGGGGCAGGCGCATTACGACGGCGCGCTGATTCGCGGCACCGCCCATCTGTACGGCGTGCCGATCATCACCACGATGAGCGCTGCATCCGCCGCCGTGCAGGGGATTCGTGCGCTGCGGCAGAAGCCGCTGAAGGTGCGCAGTTTGCAGGTGCATCATGCTTGACACGATCAGTTATACTCGTGGCGTTTCACCGCAAGGCGCATTCGCCACGAGAGAACCCGATGAGTCAACCCTACGAAGCATTTTTGGAAGAAGTCCTGATCGATCAGGATACCGTTCAGGCGCGTGTGGCTGAACTGGGCGCGCAGATTTCAGCCGATTATGCGCAAACGACCGATCTGCTGCTGGTGTGCATCCTGAAGGGCGGGGTGGTATTCCTCACCGACCTGATGCGCCATATCAACGTACCGCACGAGATCGATTTCCTGGCTGTGTCCAGTTATGGCGCGGGCGCACGCGAATCGATGGGCGATGTGCGCATTGTGATGGATTTAAGCCGCAACGTGGCCGGAAAACACCTGCTGATCGTCGAAGACATCATCGACAGCGGCCATACGCTCAAGTTCGTCATGGAAGTGCTGAGCGCCCGCAAACCTGCCAGTGTGCGGCTGTGTACCCTGCTCGATAAACCATCGCGCCGCACGATTGCTATTCCCGTCGATTATACTGGGTTTCAAATCGCGGATAAGTTCGTGTTCGGCTACGGGCTTGACCTGGACGAGAAGTACCGCAACCTGCCGTTCGTAGGGGTAGTCAGAAAAGATGTCTACTTCAAATAACCTGCCGTCGCGGGTGCTGGTGTGGGATGACCTGGTACACGACCTGCAAGACCTGGCTGGCGATTTCAGCACGCCGTTGTTCATCGTGGGCGGTGCGGTGCGCGATGCTTTTCTGCGCCGCCCCATGAAAGACATCGACATGGCCACGCCCGGCAGCGGCATTGCACTGGGGCGCAAAATTGCCAACGGGTTGAAGGGAGATTTTTACCCGCTCGACCCTGAACGCGATGTCGGGCGCGCCTTGATCCCCACAGCCAGCGGCACGTTGATCGTCGATGTGGCGCGGTTTCGCGGCGCTGACCTGGAGTCCGATCTGCGCGACCGCGATTTCACGGTGAATGCGATGGCGGTCGATCTGCGCGGCGACCTGAACGCCGTCATCGATCCATGCGGTGGGGAACAAGACCTGATGGGGCGGGTGCTGCGGCGGTGCAGCCCGCACGCGATCCCGCACGATCCCATTCGGGCGCTGCGCGGGGTGCGCCAAAGTCTCACGTTCAATTTGCACATCGACCCTGATACGCTTCGGGATATGCGCAGCGCGGCAGCGCATCTGCGCGACACATCGCCGGAGCGGGTGCGCGATGAATTTTTTCACCTGCTGAACGTGGATAAGCCGCACGGCGCACTGCGCATCGCGCACAGGCTGGGGCTGCTGGCGGCGGCGCTGCCGTCAGCAGCGGGCTGGACGACTGAGGCGTTCGAGCGCACCCTGACCGTGATAGAAATCCTGAATGCTATGCTTGCCACGCTGCGCCTGCCACGCAGCGACGATGCAACGGCACGGTTCACGATGGGGATGCTGGCAGTGGGGCTGGATCGCTATCGTAAAGCCCTGCACCCGCTGATGGAGACACATTACCCGAACGAACGCACACATCGCGCCCTGCTCTTACTCAGCGCCCTGCTCGATTCGCACGATCTGCGCCAGACCGAAGCCGCCGCCGTCGAACTTCGCCTGAGCAATCCTGAAAAGGATCGGCTGGTCAACCTGGCGCGCCACCGAGATCGTTTTGATGTGCTGATGGAGTCGGTTCTGGACCCGCTTCTGATCCACCGCTATTGGCGTGCGACGGGTGATGCCGGAATCGACGTGATCCTGCTGGCGCTGGCGCGGTTTCTGGCTGATGAGGGCCTGGCGCTGACCCAGGATCGCTGGTTGAGCATCATCGAACATGCCGCGACGACTCTGCGTGCAATCTTCGAGCAGCGCGAGCAGATCATTGACCCACCCGTTCTCGTGGATGGGCGGGCGCTGATCGCGCACTTCGGGTTGAAGCCGGGGCCGGTGATCGGTGAACTTCTCGACGTGATACGAGAAGCGCAGGTGATGGGGCAGGCAGCGACCGCGGAACAGGCACTTGAAGTCGCTGCCCGCTACCTGACCGCTACCCACCGCGCATCACCGGATTATGGCAGTGGGGCGTAGCGCGTCAGGTCATCCAGGCGTAGGCGCGCTTCTTCCGGTGGGACTTCAAAGTGCGCGCCCAGCAGTTCTGGGGTGCGCACGTTGTCTTTCAGTTCCAGGATCATCGATGCGGGCATGACCATCATGCGGGCGAAGGCTTGTAACATCGCTTCATCGCTGCGGATGCTGCCCAGGCCGCGCATCTGCCCCCATTCACTGCTGCTGATATGGCGTGCCAGCACCCGCGCCATCGACATCCGTGCTGAATACCCCGCCCCTACCTTGAAGAAACTGCCCGAAATCTGCGTCACATCGATTTCGTCCCACATATCATCTTTGGGGCTTTGCAGGATCGATTCGATGGGAATGGGCGGCGCAGCAATTTCGTAGAGGCTGAGCAATTCGCTAACGATGGCTTCGAGTGCGTTCAAATCGACCATGCGAAAGCCCCTCTTATGGTGATGCGACTGATGGTGCTGTGGACGGGAGTTCAGTGGCTTTGAGCGAATAGAACAGCAGGAGTGTGCTGCCGTACCTGCGTTCGTCATCCAGCACAAGCGCCTGAAGTTCGAGCAGCGCGAATTCTTCCGGGTCGATCTGCACGATCACCGTGCCTTCCGGCGTGAGCCATGTCGGTTTGGCATCAATCAGCCGCAGCGCTTTCTGCCACATCTCCTTGTACTGGGGCGGCGCAATATAGATGAAGTCGTAAGGCTGTTCGACCCGGCTGGACAGGTAAATGAAACCGTCCGTGCGGCGTACCGATGCCTTCGCAGCCAGCCCGGTAATCTTCAGGTTATCGTTAATCGTCTGGATGGCTTTGGGTTCGGTATCGATGAACACCGCCTGCTTTGCGCCCCGGCTCAGCGCTTCAATGCCTACGCTGCCCGTCCCGGCGAACAGGTCTAGAAAACTCGCATCGAGAACATCACGCCCAATGATGCTGAACAGCGCTTCTTTGACACGATCCATGATCGGGCGGGTGGTATCGCCGGGAACCAGCTTGAGTTTTCGCCCTTTGGCGCTGCCTGCAATCACACGGAGCATGTGTTTATGCCTTCACTTCCACTGCTTCACGCAGCGCCCGCAGGTTGGAAAGCGGTGTGCCAGCCGGAATAAATCCCCCTGGCGTGACGATCAGCCGCCGCCCGTTCATCTGTACTACCGCATCGCGCACGGCTTCTCGAACCGTGTTCGGCGTTCCCAATTGTAAATCGCGCACGCTTACGCCGCCGCACGCTGCCCCATTGAACAGCGTTTTGCCCAGTGAAAGCGCCGGTTCAGTCTCACGATCACGCCAATGGATCGCCTGGGCTTTGAACCCACCCGCGAACTTGAGCATCGGCAGGTCGCCGCCGAAGCTGACAATGTTTAGCCAGCATTTTGATGGCAATGCATCGATGATTTTGCGGTCATACGGCAGCCCGTAAGTACTGTACTCGTCTTCGCTCATCAGCGCATAATCGGCCTGGGGAATCAGGTACAGAATTCCGGCAATGGGCATCCGCCGCAGTGCCTCCAGAAAACGCACAGTCGATTCGGTCAGGGTGTTTAGCCCAGTCTGAATCCGTTCGGGCTGGGTGCGTATATGGCGCATGAGCGGTGTATCACCCGCAAGATCGGCAGCTTGTGCCAGCGGGCTGTACACTGTGACCACCAGGGGAACGGTGTCGGCCAGGTGTTCCCCGGCCATACGAATACCCTCGACAACGCGGCCTAATGCCCCACGCGCTGCATCGAGTGGGCGCAGCGTCGTCCAATCGAGCGAACGCTGTACGACCCGCTTTATGAAGGTACGCGCCCCAATCATGCCGCCTTGCCATTCATCGAATGCGCCGTAATCGCTGACCAGGAAGCTGTTGGCGGGCGCGGCGACGAGAAAATCCCAATCGTACTGCTCTTGAAAAGTGGTCAGCGCGTGCGCGAAATCCGCCGACCGTTGATCGTCCCCTGGCAGATAGCGCCAGCACGCAGCAGGCAGCCGATCTGCGGGTTCGCCCGCAATCGTGCGTTCGATGCGTTCACGTTTGTTCATCACGGCTGCCCCACGCTGTGTCAGCGCACCAACCCGCCGTCGAGTTCACCCAGGCGCTGCTTGATCATCCGTTCGAGCATTTCATAGCGGTCTTCGCCGGGGTGGTTGTTCAGTGCTTCCAGCACGATAGTGAGGACGCGCTGAAAAGTTTCGGCAGCGTCGGTGGTTTTCCCGGCGGCGCGCTGTGCCAGTCCCAGCCCATAAAGCGCGTCGGCATTGTCGCGGACTTCCGCAAGGATGGCGCGAAATTCGCTGATGGCGGCTTCATTGTTGCCCTGCCGATGATTTCCCCAGGCACGTCCTAACTGTGCCGCAATGTCTTTATTGACTGCCACCCTGAAGCCCTTTCACTAACGGTTGTTCGGCAATAGAAGATGCCTGATTGTACTTGGGCGTGGCAGGAAATAACAAGGAGGACGGCGCGCAGTTCTGCCTGCTGCCCTGGTTTGGTCGCTGTTCACGAAACTCGCGCTTCAATAGTGATCAGTACCGGTAGGATCAGCAGTTGACCAAGCGGCGTTCCGTCTGCCGCGAAAAACGAGCGGCGCGTTTCCAGGGTACAGCGTTCGTTCGGCGTGCAGGGGAACACTTCCAGCGCGAGCGCGTAATCGGCAGGGTTGAGCGTATGCGGGATAGGAAGCGTAACCCGATCCAGTACATGTGCATGGGTGGGCCAGCGCCCGGTTGGGTAATGGCCCAGGTAGCGCGGTGCGGTGCTGACGACTCGTGCGCCCGTCGCCCGATCCACCAATGAGGCGCGCACACTGTCGTTCGTTTCCAGAAAGCGCAACGTGCGCCAATACACGTCGAACGTAAGCGTTTGTCCGGGCGTGAATGTCGCCCGGTCGATACGGTAGGCAATCGCTTCCAATCCGGCATCGGTGCGCGCACGCAGCGCTAAACTGCCGTCCAGGTCGCTGCCAGGGCGCATCTGTACCGGAAACGGCGACTGCGGCAGAGCGAGGAGCAGGACAGCCGCCGCAATGCTGAGCGTGGTGATCAGCATCAGGCGGGTTTGTTCCGGCGAGAGCAGCGGAAATAGTACATCGGGATGGTCGGCAGAGGGCGTGCGCTGAATAGCAACGAACAACAGCGCTGCTGCTGCGCTAAGTGCAGATACCCACCAGCCCAGCGTTCTCATTGGGGTCGAACCCAGCGCAATGCTGAATTCCCCGACCTGTTCGGGCGCAATTTCAACCTGGAGCAGCCCTTGTGGGGCTTGGGTCAGGGTCGCGTTGAGCGTGGAATCGACGATTTGCCAGCCAGGAAACCAGGCGGTGATCAACTGTAGAGTGAGGGCATTCAGTGTGCGCACCTGAAAACGCTGGGTGTGCGAGTGTTCCAGGAGAGTGCCAATCCGCGATCCGCCGCCCCCGGCAAGGATCGTGAACGGGGATTGAGAAGGGGTGGTATTCGGCTGCTGGTTCGCCACCCATGCGGCTATAGACTGTGGAACCGGGATAGGCTGCGTTTGCGGCACCAGCGCGCTTCCGTAGCCTGCGCGTTCAAAAGCGATGCGCGCTGCCGATGAGAATTCCAGCACCGACGCTCGCCCATGTGGGGTCAGCCAAACCGGAGCAGACCCGGCAAGGATGAGCAGGATGGTGAATGGCAGCACCACGCGGCGCAGTGTGGCGGGTATGTACACTGTATCTGCCAACAGGACGCTGCTTGCAAAGGCCAGGCAGAGTATGATCACGCCGAGCCAGTCACCGCGCTGTGGCACCACCACGATCAGCACGATCAGGCCGCCAGCGCCTAGAAGCCAATACGCTGTGTGCAAGCGCTGGCGGTTCAGCCAGCGCATCGCGATCAAGGCTGCGATCACCAGCGGCAAACCCAGGGTATGGTAGTAACGGGGCAAGAGGGCGTTCGGGTCTAAGAACGAAAATGGGAGCATAATCTGCGGGAACACGAGCATCGGCGCAGCCTGTGCAGCCTGTACCAGCCAGACCACCATCTCCTGTTCAGCGACGGCGGGGAGCCAGTAAAAGCTCGTCAGGCCAATTCCACACAGGAGCGCGCCCCACGCATACCACAAGCGTCGGCGGATGATGGGTATTCCTGAAGCGAACAGAAGGGGCAGTGCCGCCACCAGCACCAGCGGCAGAAAAACCGGATCGCTGAGCATGATTCCGCTCGTCAGCGCAATCAGACTGATGACATCGAGCGGACGGCGCAGCAGCAGCGCGCCATCAAAGGCCCATAAAAACGATGGAATCAACCCGTGCAGGATGACCAGGCGCACATCCCCCTGCATGTGCGGCGCAATCAATCCTACGGTTGGGGAATACACGTACAGAACGGCAGCCAGCAGTCCTGCACTGCTGTTGGTGCGCCGCGCCACCAGTGCATACATGGCGCTGCCGGCCACCAGAAAGGCGGCAGCGCACACGAGCCGTACAGCCAGCGACGGATGATTGATGAACAGCGCATCGATCAACGCGGGAAGGTAAGCGGGCAGCGGCGGCATATAGTGCGGAATGGGTGCGCCGTAACCCTGAAGCGCATCTGCTGACCAGCGCGGATACAAGGTGCCTTCGCGCATGGCATCGGCAGTGCTGGCGGCACGAAACACGTACCGCTCAAGATCGTTGGTACGCGGCAGATACGCTTGAGCCAGAAACGACCATGCTGCAATTAACGAAAGGGCGATGGCGAACAATGCGCCCCAGTCGGTGCCGCGAACGGCGCGGCGCATCCACAGGGGAAGTTCGGAGTCGGCTGGAAGGGATGAATCGCTGCGTGTGTGTGCCATGCCGTGATTATAACCCAACCTTGACGTGAGACGAACGCCGCCTCTATAATCACCGGCTTGTGAAGTAGTCTGCGATGTCAGCCGATGTCGTTTTGTGAAGGAGCAGTTCAGTGGGCCCTCTGCCAAAGAAGCGCCACTCCCACAGCCGCACGCATCGTCGTCGTGCGCATGATTCGCTGTCGCTCAAACATCTCGTCAAGTGCGAAAATTGTGGAGCGTATCATGTGGCCCATCATGTGTGTGCCAAATGTGGGACGTACAAAGGCCAGGTCGTCATGGAAGTGGACGACAGCAATTAGCGCCGTGTGTTTCAGGCGTTGAAGAGTCGCATCGACAGCAAGCGGTGCGGCTCTTTTTTTTGGGTTCAGATTTTTCTAATCTTATGTCCCTTGCCGAACGCCATGATTACATTGTATGTTTTTGAGGATCACGTGGGTTCACCTCAACAACGGCAGAACCGATCATGAATGACTGGGCTTCGACAAGCTTTGTGTTTGCGGGACAGGGGTCTCAGGCCGTTGGCATGGGCAGGGATTTTGCCGATGCCTCGCCGCTTGTCCGCGCTGTGTTTGAAGAAGCGGACGATCTGCTCGGCTTTCGGCTTTCTCGCCTGTGCTTCGAGGGGCCAGAAGACGTTCTGAACACCACCATTCATACACAGCCTGCTTTATACGTCTATGGGATTGCGGTACTGCGCCTGCTGCAAGCTGAAGTCTTCCCCACGCTGCCGGATTTTCTGGCCGGACACAGTTTTGGTGAAATCACCGCGTTGGTGGCAGCCGAATCGCTCAGTTTTGCGGATGGCTTGCGCCTGGTGCGGGAACGTGGCCGCGTGATGCAGGCCGCCGGGCAAGCAGCTCCTGGTGGCATGGCGGCAGTCCTGGGAATCGACGCGGTGGCGCTGCGCGAAATCTGCACCATGGCCGAACGGCAGACAGGCGGTACACTTGTGATCGCCAACGACAATTGTCCGGGTCAGATCGTGATTTCGGGCGATTTGCCGACACTCGAAATTGGGACGGTGCTGGCAAAAACGGCGGGTGTGCGGCGAATTGTGCGGTTAGCCGTCAGCATCGCAGCGCATTCACCCCTCATGCAGCCCGCCGCCGTTGATTTTGCGGCAGCGTTGGCTGAAGTCGATTTTAAACCGCCGCTGCGCCCTGTCTATGGCAATGTGACGACCGAACCGCTGACCGATGCAGTGGCGATCCGCGCTGAACTCACACAGCAGTTGACGCATACCGTGCGCTGGACGGAAAGCGTACAGCGCATGATCGCGGATGGTGCAGCGCACTTCATCGAATTTGGGCCGGGCGATGTGCTGAGTAAACTAATCCGCCGCATCGACGATTCCGTTTCGACCCTTGCGCTTTCGTCTTATCCAGCATTTCTGTCGCTGTCACAAACTATTCAAGAGTAGTCGGTCTTTTGAAATAAGCTTTCTTCTTGGCTGGCAAAAGATTTACTGGGCTGCCTTTTGCCGCTTTTGCGTCTTTCTGGAGGATGTATATGTCGAATGCGCGCCGACTTTCTCTGATCGGGATTCTGATTCTCGTTGTTTTGGTAAGTGCTTGTACACCTGCCGCCGCACCATCCCCCACTCCGCGTCCTCCGACGGCGACGACCGTCGCAGACGCTTCTTCTGTCGATGCCACCGAAGAAGCGACGGCAGAAACGACCGCTGAAGCGACCGATGCCGCCGCAGTTGAAGCGACTGAGGAAGCGACCGAATCCGCTGTCGAAGAAGCAACTGAAGAGGCGACCGAGGAAGCAACCGAAGAGGCGACCGAGGAAGCGACTGAATCCGCTGTCGAAGTGGCGACCGAAGAAGCTACAGAGGAAGCGACCGAAGAAGCGGCTGTCGTTGTAGAAGCCGCGACCGAAGAAGCCACCGCCACTGAAGCGGCAACGGCCACTGAAGCGGCAACGGCCACCGAGGCGGCAACGGCCACCGAAGAAGCCACTGAAGAAGCGACCGCAACCGAAGCGCCCACAAATACAACTGAACCGACGGCGACGGCAACGGCGACCGAAGAAGTGACGGTGGAACCGACTGAAGAAGCCACGGTCGAACCGACCGAAGAAGCCACTGAAGAAGCGACCGTTGAAGCGACCGAAGCGCCGACGGAAGAAGCCACCGTTGAAGCCACCGTGGAAATCACTCCCGAAGCGACTGAAACGGCTCCCGCTGGTGTGGCGCTGCCTGACCTGGGCGATGTCAGCGAACTGACGATTGCCGAAGTCGTGGCTGCCGCCGCTGAAGCGGACGAACCCGAATTCACCGTGCTGCTTGCGGCGGTTCAGGCCAGCCCGTTTGCCTCTCAAATTCTGAGCAACCCAACTGTTTCGCTCACGGTGTTTGCGCCGACCGATGCGGCCTTCGCAGCACTGCTCGAAGAACTAGACTTGACGGCTGAAGAAGTCCTGGCGGATTCGGCGCTGGTCAACAACATTCTGCTGTATCACGTTCTGACGAGCGAAGCGCTTGCAGCGGATGTGGTTGGGCTGGATGGTGAGACGGTGCGCACGGCTCAGGGGTCGGAAATCACGATCACGGTGACGGACGATGGCCGCGTGCTGCTCAACGACACGATTGAAGTGGTCGTGACCGATATTCAGACGGCCAACGGCGTGATCCATGTCATCGATGCTGTGTTAGTCCCGCCGACCGAATAGCGGGTCGGTTTACGGGCGAACAGCCGGCACTCACTTATGCAATAAAAAGCGGGCGGGAGTCCACAACTCCCGCCCGCTTTTTTTGATCCATAGGCGCGTTACAGTGTTCAGCCGAGCGATTCCAGCCCCTCAAACAGGCGGGTCACCGCGCCGGATGTGATCGCTGGCGGGGTGGCATACGAAAAGCGTATCCAGTTCGCACCCGCATTCGAGAAATAAATCCCCGGCACGACGGCGATCCCGTAGTTTTCGCCCAGGTATGTCAGCAGGGCTTCGCTGTCTTTCAGGCCGCCCGCCTGGATGTACTGCGCACAGTCGATGAAGGCATAATAGCCGTCGCCCATGATGAAACGGGCGGGCTTTTCTTCCAGCGCTTCGCGCAGCACACGGCGGCTGAGCCGTGTGGGTTCGATGATGGGGGCGGCGGCGGTTTCAAAGCCCATTTCGTAAGCGGCGATGGCAACAGCCTGTGAAAAGAAACTGGGGATGACGGCGTGTGAGGCCTGGCTCGTCATGTACTTGGCGACTTGCTTGCCTACCAGCAGATGCGCACTGCGCACATTGGAACCGCCCAGGCTTTTCGTGATGCCATCCAGAAACATCAGTCGTTCGCGGTCTTCAGGCGAAAATGCTTGCAGCACGGCGTTGATGTCGGTATGGCCGCTGTCGGTCACCCAGTGATAAATCCAGTCGAACAGCACGAACGGATAGCCTGCTTCAAGGGCGGTGCGCGCCAGTTCGATCTGTTCCTGTGTGGTCAGGGTGCGCCCGGTTGGGTTATCCGGTGAGGTGATCACCAGCCCGGCGATCTTGCGGCCTTGAGCGGCGGCATACGCGGCACATTCGCGGATCGATTCAGGCGTGTAACGCCAGCCATCGGCTTCATCGCCAGGGGCTAGCAGCACATTCAGCCCGACCGCATACGGCCCCCAATTATACGTGATCCAGGGGACACGTGAGACAACCAATACGCTGCCCACTTCCTGAGTCCCCAGGCTGACCATCGCACTATAAGCTTTTTGCAGGCCATCGCGTCCGCCCTGCACGAATATGATATTGTCAGTCGTCCAGCCGCTTTGCGGTTCCAGTTTCCAATACGCTTCAGCGGCGGCTTTGCGAAACCGCGCCGTTCCCCAGGGTTGATCGTAAGCGCTGCCGTGTTCAATCTGAAGCTTGAGCGCGGCTTCGAGCAGGGCTTGCGGCACACCGGGCAGGCTGGCTCCACCGTCGCCCTGCGATGCGTCGAACGTGACCGCATTCGGACCGATCTTCTGGCGGTAGACATTGAGCGCATCGCGGATCAGGAACATGCGTGATGGCGGAATTTCCATCATCTGCGCGGGGTAAGCACTGACGGGAATCCGGTACGGTTCCGGGTGAACGAATTCGGGCGTTTGCGTATGGGGCATCGCTGTTTAACCTGACCAATCTTTTGAGCCATCGTAAGCTTCAAGCATGATGCCTGCATTGTCACTTATCGACAAATGGCCGTCAATGTGCAAGGCAGTTGAATGCGCCGGATGTGCATCTGTGCATGTTGTTCAAGCCTGGTCATGGTAAGCGTTCAATCCTCAATGCGCAGTACGATTTTTCCGGCATTGCGGTTTTCGTGCATCCGGCGGTGTGCGCTGGCGGCCTCTTGCAGCGGAACCACCTGGTCGATGACGGGCTTTAGCGTTCCATCCACCAGCCGATCATAAAACCGGGTGATGAAATCCTGGGTCAGCGCAACTTTTTGCGTCAGTGGGGTGCGGCGCAGTGTCGTCCCAGTGATGGTCAGACTCTTTGGTAAAATTGACCCCAGGTTGAGTTGACCGACTGCGCCGCCCAGAAAACCGATCAGGAGCAGACGGCCACCAACGGCAAGGCTGGACAAATTGGCATCCCAGTACGGCGCACCAACAAAATCGAGAATGACATCCACCCCGCGTTTATCGGTCAGCTCAGCCACCCGTTGGGCGAACGACTCGGTTTTGTAGTCGATGGTTTCGTCTGCGCCCAGTGAACGGCAGAGCGCCCGCTTTTCATCGCTGCCCGCCGTGACGAACACGCGCCCACCTGCTGCCTTCGCCAGTTGAATAGCAGCGGTTCCAATGCCGCTCCCGCCCGCGTGGATCAGCACGGTTTCGCCTGGGTGCAACTGACCCAGTGTGAACAGATTGAGATGCGCGGTCAGGAAAGCTTCAGGTATGGCAGCGGCAGCTTCAAACGTCCAGCCCTCCGGGATGGGGATCGCCATCCCCGCCGGAATGGTCGCATACTGCGCATAGCCGCCGCCCGTCACCACGCCCATGACGCGATCCCCTGCACGAAAACCTTCGGCTGACTCGACGACATCGCCCGCGATCTCCAAGCCCAAAATCGACGATGCGCCCGATGGAGGTGGATAGCCGCCGGAACGCTGGAGCAGGTCAGCCCGGTTGAGCGCCGTCGCCCGCACGCGCACCAGGAGTTCGCCGGGCGCGGGTGCCGGGATGGGCGCATCGCCATAATACAGGACATCGGGCGCGCCAGGTCGATTGAACAGGATCGCTTTCATGCATCGGCCTTTGTGGATTCTTGCACGCGCTGGCGGCAGTCGTTCAGCACATCGCGCAGAGTCTGTTCCAACGAAAGGGCGGGCTGCCAGCCGGTAGCGATGCGCAGTCGTGACGAATCGCCCCATGATTTTGGCGCGGAACCGGGACGCACCCGTGTGGGATCCGTCTGCACGTCGATAGCCACATCGGCCATGCCCAGCAGCACATCGAGCAGGTGCCGAACGGTGCAGGCCGTCCCGGTCGCCACATTGTAAGCTGCGCCGGGTTCGCCGTGTGCCATGATCAACAGGTAAGCGCGGACAATATCGCGCACATCGGTGAAATCGCGTTCAGCCGTCAGCGTGCCGACGTGCATCACCGGGGCTTGTAATCCTGCCTCAATGCGTGCGATCTGCATGGCGAAATCCGGCGCGACGAAACCGAGATTCTGCCCTGGACCAAGATGGTTGAAAGGCCGCGCCCGCAGAACAGGCAGTTGATAGGTATGCCAGTATTGAAAACCGAGCATATCCTGGGTGACCTTGCTCACGCTGTACGGGTTGGAAGGCTGAAACGGCGCGCTTTCGTCGAACGGCCCTTCGGCGGCGGCGTGCGTGCCGTAAATCTCGCCGGATGTGACCAGGACGATACGGGGTGGTTTGGGCAGCGCCCGCAGTGCTTCAAACAGGGTGATTTGTGTGCGGATATTGTTTTCCAGCGTTTCCCAGGGCTGTTCAAAAGATCGGGCGACGTTCGCCTGTGCCGCCAGATGATAGACCTGATTCGGCTGAATCGCCTGCACCAGCGCATCGACCGCACGGTCATGACGGAGATCGACCTGGTGATACTGCACGGGATGCGCAGCGCTGGCAGCGGGAGCCGAACGTAATACAGTGCCATGTATGGTGTGTTGGGGCGCGCTGGCCAAAAGCTGCTGAATGAGGTGCTGCCCGACGAACCCGCCCGCACCTGTGATCAAGACGTTCACTCGGTTTTCCTTGCTGGCCTGGCAGAACGTGGTAAGTCTGGCACCATTATAGCGACACACGGGTACTCTGAAAGGGATGAACACGTGGTGTCACACGCGGCTGTGGCTTGTTCAGCGAACGCGAGAATGCTATCCTAACAGCCGATCAAGTGTGGATTGAGATGCAGCCGATAACCCTTCGCCCGGTCATACAGACCGATTTACCTCTGCTTGCCGACCTATGGTATGAAAAACTGACGATCCTGGCAGCGGCAGATGCACGCTTGCAGCCTGCACCGGGTGCGCGTGAAACCTGGCTTACAGCGGCGGAGCGTTGGTCAGCCGATGAGTCGTGCTGTTTTGTCACGGCCATCGTCGATAATCGCCCGGTTGGGTATGCGCTGGGGACGCTCATACCGCCGCTGCCGGGGGTTTCCGAAGCGCGCACCGGCGCGGTCACGCAGATCGCCATCGACGCACATGGCTATTATGGCGGCGCGGCGCGGATGCTCACCGATGGGCTGCGGGCGTGGTTCCATGAACATCAGGCGGAGCGCGTCCTGGTCATTGCGCCGCACCGCTACCCGGCGGAACAGGCTTTCTGGCGCGGGTTGGGGGCGGTGGATTGGATGGATTTATTGTGGTTGAAATCGTAGTGCGTCCCGCTGTACCCGCCGATGCCGACAGCATCGCCCGGATGTGGGAAGCGCTGGTACAGTATCATCAGGCATTGGATGCGAACCTGCCACTTGCCGCACCCCAGGGCGCACGCCGTTACGCCCGCCGCATCGTGGAGCGCATCGATGATCCGCTGACGCGGGTGCTGATTGCCGAGGTGGACAGCCAACCTGCCGGGTACGTCCTGGGCGTGGTGGTCGATCTTGCACCCGAAATGTTCGAGCAGGAACCAAGCGGCTTTCTGGCGGACATTTTTGTCGCCGAGCCGTACCGCCGGCACGGGGTGGGCAGGGCGCTCGTCGAAGCGCTGACGGCCTGGTTCCAGGCGCGCAATCTGCGCTACTTCGAATGGCACGTCGCCGCCCGCAATGCCGGGGGGCTGGCGTTCTGGAAAGCGGTGAACGGGCGCGATGTCATGATTCGGATGCGCAAAGATTTACAAGCCGCCGCGCCCTTTGCAATCGATCCTGATTCTGCTGCCGAACCGCATCATGATGCGGCGGGTTCGGATTAGTCACATGCGAAAGACGACATGATCAACCGATTTTTGCTGTTCATCGGCCCGGCAAGGGCCAGATCGCTGTTCTTCCTGCTCGTGGTGACGGGCGGAGCCAGCCTGACGCTGAACGCGGTGCAGGCAGATTGGGTCAGCGCGGTACAAACCGGGCTGGTGCTGACCTTCCTGGTCGGCGCGCTGATCATCATTGGGGGTCGGATGGAGCGTGCCGAACGGTCGCGCTTCCTGGCGATCATGCTTCCGGCTTTGGGCGCGGTCATTCTGGGGCTGACGGTGCTGCCGCAGTTCGCGCTCCCGCTGGCAGGCGCAGCAGCGGGCTGGGTGGTGGCGGGTTTCATCATTTTTCGCAACCGCATCCCGATGGATTACCAGAAGGCGATCAAACTGCTGCGTAAGAATCAAATTCCTGAAGCTATCGATGTGATCGACGAGATCATCAAGGGTGACCCCACCACCCCAAACCATTACCGCTTCCGCGCTGAACTGCTGCGGCTGAGTGGTAAGCTGGATCGAGCGCGGCGCGATTATTTCAAGATGATCGAACTTGCGCCCGAATCGGCAGAAGCGTACAACGGTCTTTCTGAAGTCCAGTTGCAAATGAACAACCTGACCGGTGCGCTGGAGGCCGCCGCGAAAGCCACCGATCTGGTCCCGAACGATTGGGTCGCGCTCTACAATCGCGGCATGATCGAAGACCGGATGCAGAAATCCGCCGACGTGATCGCGCATCTGTCGCGTGCCTTGGAACTCAAAGTCCCCGATCCGCGTCACCGTGCGCTGATCCATGTGTATCTGGCGCGAGCGTATGCGCGGTTGGGCGAACTGGATCAGTCACAGGCGCAGATCAACGCTGTCAAGCGACATCGGGCAGGCATCGAAGAATGGCAGAAAATCCTTGAAAATGAGCAGGCGGCGACTCTGCGGGCGGTCATCGGCGCTGATGTCGAAACCGGGCAGGCGATGCTTGCGGGCAAACTCACGGTCGATGCGTTGATGCCGGGGGGCGGCGCGGCTTCATGATCTGGGCATCGCGCTTGATCTACCGCAATTTCCGCTATTGGGAACGCGCCGCACAGATCGCGTTCGTGCTGGCGCTGGTACTCATCGGGTTTGGCGTGCTATTGATGTTCGCCGCCCCTGCCGAACAGCGCGTGACTATCGTCACCGGGTTGGGAGCGCTGATCCTGGTCGCACAGGGAATCGTCCTGTGGGCGAACCGGGGCATGGTCACCGTGTTTACCCAGGCACAGCGGCGCTACCTTGCGGGCGATCTTGAAGGCGCGCTGCACCTGCTCGAAACCGCCCGCAGTGAAGGCCGCGCCGATGTGCGCACGCTCACACTGTTGGGGACGACGTACCGCCAGTTTGGGCGCTTGTCGGAAAGTGAAGCGGTTTTGTATGAAGCATTAGACAAAGACCCCACAGCCCATTTTCCGCTTTACAATCTGGGGCGTACAATGCTGTCAGCAGGGCGTTATCAGGATGCGCTGAAGGTGCTGGAACAATCCATTGCCGCTGGTGCGCCCGTTTCCGCGCAGTTCGATGCAGCTGAAGCGCTGGCCTGGTTGGGTGAAGCCGAACGCGCTGCCGAACGGGTACGTGAATTTGGCGGAGCCTGGCAGGAACCGTATCGGAGGATGGCTGCGGCGCTGTGGCTGTTCGAGCGGGGGCAGGGGGAACCGCCATCCCCGGACTTGATCCGTGATGGGCTTCCGTACTGGCAGGCAGCAGCCCAACGTTTTGCGCATACCCCATACGGTACAGTGATTCAAGCGCACATCCTTGTTCCAATGCAGGTCATCATGGAAGGCGAAGGGAACCCCAATGTTCGATAAAAGAGGCCGACTTTCCCTGTTTCGCGTGGCCGTTCTGGGTGCCGTCATCGGCGCGGTGCTGATCGGGTTCGGCATTGTGGCGCTGAACAACGATCAGAATTCTCGCCGCTCGCCGCTGCTGGTCGAGCCGTATCCGGGTTCTGAACAATGGGGCGAGCTGGTGCAGGAAACAGCGACCAATGTCCGGTTTTTCCTGCGGGCGCGCAATATCGCGCCGGAACAGGTCGCCGCTTATTACCAGACCCGGCTAAGCGATTTTGCCAACGGCGAACGCTGCGTGCGTACCCCGGCGGACGGGTCACTGCCCACCAACCCCGACCAGCCGAACAGTATTCCGTACCGCTTCGACTGCATGTTCGACCGTTCCAGCCGCAGCGCCACGCAGTACACGCGCGTGTCGATCTTCCCGGAAATGCCCGGCATGGACCCGTATACCGACGAAACCAACAATACCATCATCACCTATCAGCAGGTATGGCAGCCGTGACCGAACTGAACGCCCCGCCGGCTCCCGTTCAGGAATCGCCAAAGCCGCGCCGCATCGGCTGTGCGCTGGCAGCGCTGATTGCGGTGGTGGGGATTGGGGCGTTCAGCCTGCCGTTTCTGAATATTCTGATCGGGATTCTGATCCCGCCAGGACCGCCGCTGCCGCCCGTGCCGCTCACAGAGATCAGCCGCGAAAATTATGATTATGGGGTCGATGAGTGGACATACCGGACGACGGCGGAACCGTGCAGCCTGGTCACGTTTTACCAAAACCTGGGCGCGGTCTGTTCAGTGACCCCGATGCAGTGCGAAGGTTTCGGGGATGGGCCTGGGGTAGCCACCACCGGGCAGCCACTCGTCGCCCGGTGTGAAGGCAGCGAAGCGTTTTCGCTGTTCGGGCTGTCCTGGCAGGCGGTGATCTTCCGCGATGAAGCCGAACCTGCACACGGGCGCTTGAATGTATGGCGCGGCATCAACTGGCTGAGCAGCGCCAACGTCCCCCAGTAACCGGGTCACAGCACCAGACCTCCAGCTTCGCACTACCCGAAAATGCCATTTTTGGCGATAATGACATATCAGTTTCCAACGAAACATTTGGATCGCGGCGGGCTAAGGAGGTGATCGCGTGGTGTTGAGATCGTCACTCACACCGCGTGTCATTGCGCTTTCCACTCTGGGGACATATCGTCAGGCGAAATTCACTTCATCCCACAGGTAGCAAAACGGAGCGCGCAATGTTCAAAGCGGTAAATCCGAAAGTGGATATTCAGAAGGTCGAACATGAAGTGTTGGATCATTGGCGTGCCAACCGCGTGTTTGAACGTTCGATGGAAAACCGGCAGGGCGCGCCCGAATGGGTGACGTATGAAGGCCCGCCAACTGTGAACGGTAACCCCGGCGTGCATCATGTGCTGGCGCGGGCATTCAAGGATATTTTCCCGCGCTTCAAGACCATGCGCGGCTATCATGTGCTGCGCAAAGGCGGATGGGATACGCACGGGCTGCCCGTCGAAATCGCCATCGAAAAGCAGTTAGGCTTCACGCAGAAGCGGCAGATCGAAGAATACGGGATTGCCGAATTCAACGAAAAGTGCCGTCAAAGCGTGCTGCGCAACATCGCGGCATGGGAACGCTTCACCGAACGCATGGCGTACTGGACGAGCCTGGATGATGCGTATGTCACTTTCACCAACGATTACATTGAAAGCAGTTGGTGGGTGATGAAGCAGCTTTGGGATAAGAACCTGCTTTACAAAGGGTTCAAAGTCGTCCCGTACTGTTCGCGGTGTGGGACGGCGCTCAGCAGCCATGAAGTTGCATTGGGCTACAAGGAAGTGAAAGACCCCAGCGTCTTCGTGCGTTTCCCACTGCGCGAAAAGCCGGGCGTGTATTTCCTGGTGTGGACGACCACCCCCTGGACTCTGCCTGCCAATGTCGCGCTGGCCGTTGGCGAAAATGTCGATTATGTGCAGGTGGAAGGGCCACTTGGCGACGGCGAAGGCACGGAGCAGTTGATTCTGGCGGCGGCGCTGGTCGAAAAGGCGCTGGTTCACCCAGAACAGTATACCGTCGTCAAGCGCCTGAAGGGTAAAGACCTGCTGGGGATGCAGTATAACCCGCTGTATACCTTCCTGCCTGTTGAGGGCAAGTATGCCTACGTCGTCAGCGGCGATTTTGTCAGCACCGACGATGGCACCGGGATCGTCCACATCGCACCTGCGTTCGGGGTCGATGACATGGAGGTCGCCCGTAAAAATAACCTGCCGATCCTGCAAACCGTCGCCAGCGATGGCACGTTCATCGACGCGGTGACCGAGTTTCGCGGTCAGTGGGTCAAATCTGCCGATCCTGAAATCACCCGTGACCTGAAGAAGCGCGGGCTGATGTACAAGAGCGGCCAGTACGAACACACCTATCCGTTCTGCTGGCGGTGTGGTACACCGCTGTTGTATTACGCCCGTGATAACTGGTTCATCCGCACCACCCAGTACCGCGATAAGATGATGCAGCTCAACCAGTCGATCAACTGGGTGCCGGGGCATGTCCGTGATGGCCGTTTCGGAAACTGGCTGACCGAACTCAAGGACTGGGCGCTGAGCCGCGAACGCTATTGGGGGACGACCCTGCCGATCTGGGTAGACGAACAGACGGGTGATATGATCTGCGTGGGCAGCGTGGCCGAACTGAGCCAACTGGCCGGACGCGACCTGACCGGGCTTGACCTGCACCGTCCGTATGTCGATGACATCACCTTCCCGAACCCGAACGGCAAAGGTGGGATCATGCGCCGGGTGCCGGAAGTGATCGATGTATGGTTCGACAGCGGCGCGATGCCCGTCGCCCAGTGGGGCTACCCGCACCAGAACCGTGAAATGTTTGAAGCGCAGTTCCCGGCGGATTACATCTGCGAAGCGGTCGATCAGACTCGCGGTTGGTTCTACACCCTGCACGCGCTCGCATCGATGGTGTTCGACAGCGTGTCGTTCAAAAATGTGATCTGTCTTGGGCTGATCCTGGATGAAAAGGGTCAGAAGATGAGCAAGAGCAAAGGCAACGTGATCGATCCCTGGGAAATTCTGGATTCGCACGGTGCCGATGCGTTCCGCTGGTATCTGTACACCGCCAGCCCGCCAGGGGAACCGCGCCGTTTCTCGAAAGACCTGGTGGGCGATACGGTCAGCAAGTTCTGGCTGACGCTGTGGAATACCTATAGCTTTTTCGTTACCTATGCCAATATCGACCAGTGGACTCCAGGGGTGGGCGCACCGCCCGTCGAACAGCGCGACCCGCTGGATCGGTACATCCTGGCCGAACTGCATCAGCTCACCCGCGATGTGACCGAAGCATTTGAAACGTATGATGTGCCGGGCGCAACCCGCCCGGTGGCCGCGTTTGTCGATGTGCTGAGCAATTGGTTTCTGCGCCTCAGCCGCCGCCGCTTCTGGTCAAGCGAAATGGATGCGGAAAAGCAGGGCGCGTATGCCACGTTGTATGAATGCCTGGTCACGGTGTCCAAACTGATCGCGCCGACAGCACCGTTCCTGGCCGACGCGATCTACCGCAACCTGGTATGTTCGGTCGATTCAGCGGCGCTGAACAGCGTGCATCTGGTCGATTGGCCAACGTACAACCCGGCACTGATCGATACCCAGGCTATCGATGAGATGCGTTTGGTGCAGAAGATGGTCAGCCTGGGGCGCGCTGCCCGTGAATCGGTCAAGATCGGTGTGCGCCAGCCGTTGGCAAAAGCGCTGTTTGCGCCGCGCACAGCGGACGAAAGCGCCGCGCTCCTGCGCCTGGCCGACCTGCTGCAAAGCGAATTGAACGTCAAAGCGAGCGATGTTCTGCACGATGCGGGCGCAATCGTCCAGTACAAACTCAACCCGCTGCCGCAGAAACTGGGCAAAAAATTCGGCGGCGATTTCCCGAAGGTGCAAAAGCTGCTGCGTGAAAGCCCGGAAGCCGCTGTGCGCGGATGGGCTGAAACCCTGCTGCGCGGGGATGCGCTCACAGTGGATGTGGACGGGACGGCCTTCACCATCACGCCGGATGAATGCGAAGTCAAGCGCGTGGCGACTGAAGGCTATGCCGTCGCGGAAGACAGTGGTTACCTGGCTGCCATCGATACCCGGCTGACCGACGAACTGATTGCGGAGGGGCTGGCACGTGAAGTCGTGCGCCGTATTCAATCGCTGCGCAAGGATGCCGACTTCAATGTGACGGATATGATCGTCGTGCGTTACACCGCCAGCGACAAACTCGACCGCGCAATTCGCCAGTTCACCGAGTACATCGCGTCGGAAACGCTGGCGACCACGCTAGAAAAGGGCGAACCGAACGACGGCTTTTTCGCGGCACGGTACGCCGCAGACCCAGAGGGCGACCCCAAAAAGGACACTAGTATCGATGGCGAAGCGCTGGCATTAGGGGTCAAGCGCGTCTAAACGCCGCTGGCGTTGTCAGAATCCACTAATGCATGAGGCGGGGCATGATGGCAGGATTATCATCGCCCCGCTTTGTTTTTAGCAGTTCTCCACAATACAGCCCCTCAAGCGTTGTGCGGATTCGTTATAATCATCTATACCGCGCTCTGTACAATACAGATCAACCGGGGGAAAAGAGCGATGACCGAACCAAACGGAGCAACCATACAGGCATTGATGCAGTTCGCGCTGCCGCTTGGCACGTCCCTGCTGACAGGGGCATCGGAAACAGTCGTTAACTGGTCGGTCATGGTACGGGCGCAGCCGCCCGCCTTCCCCGATATTTACGGCGGCGAACTGGCGCTGATCTCGATGGATGTGCTGCGCAGCTACGACAGCCGGATCACGCTTTCGGAAGTGCTGCGTCACCTGGCCGATGCCGGCGTTTCGGCGGTTGCAGTTTCGGAAGAAGTGCCGCAGTCGGCCATTGATGTCGCCAATGAACGTGGGGTCGCGCTGCTGGTGCTGCCGGACGATACCGCGCTCACGCCTATTGAGCGGGCGATCAATACGCTGATCGTCAACCAAAAGGCGCAGCTTCAACAGCGTGCGCTCGAAATTCAACGGCAGTTAACGCGCCTGGCCGCTGAAAACCGTGACCTGAACAGCCTGCTGCAAATCATCGCCCGTGCCACCGCCAAGCCCGTTGTCGTGCATGATGACGCGGGCGTGTTGATGGCTCAGGTTTACCCGAACGTGGTACGCCGCACAGGGGTGAGCGCCAGCGGGCGAACGGCGATGCAAGGCCTGCCGTATGGCACGTTTCAGAACTGGCTGAACCGCGAAGCGCCCAAAACCGACGGGGCGATTGTCCCCAGCCCGCTCGGTTTCACCATTGCGCTGAAAGTGGAAAAGCGCATCGCCGGGTATCTCTCGCTGGTGGACGGCAAAGAAGCGCTCGACGATTTCGACCGCCTGGTCGTCGCCTATGGCGCGGACGTATGCGCCATCGAGCTTGCCAAAAGCCGTGCCATTGCGTTCGCTGTTGAACAGGCACGGGGAGACTGGGTGCAGATGTGGTTGAGCGGCACCCCTGCCGACGATGACCTGATGGCAACCCGTGCGCAGCAGGCCGGGTTCGATGCCAATACGCTGTACCTGGTGTCTGTATACCGGGCGATGACCGACAGCGGGACGACGCTGCCGCTGGAGGCGATGATCCCGCTGGTGCGCGATGATATGCTGCGGCGGCAGATCAGCGGGGCGGTGGGGCAGTACGTCGATGTGATTGTGGCGTTGTACCCGCTCGAATCGATGGATGCGACGCGGCGCGTGCGCACCGCCATCGACGAAATGCGGGCGATGCTAGCCAGCCGTACCCCAAGCGGGCTGGTGGCGGCGGGCATCAGCCGCCCGGTGTGTGGGCTGGCGGCACTGCGTGAAGCGTACCGCGAAGCCAAAGACGCGGTGAGCATTGCGCATGAACTGGGGGAAAGCGAACAAACCACTTTTTACGGCGATCTGAAGCTGTTTCAATTTCTGCTGGCGCTGAAAGAACGCAACCTTGACCAGATGCGGCGTTTTTACCAGGAAACGCTGGGGCCGTTGGTAGAACATGACGAACGTAAACAGGGCGATTTGATCCGCACGCTGAACGGCTTGTTCAGAGCGAACGGCAATTTAGCGGAAGCGGCCAAACAGCTCGATGTCCACCGGAATACCCTGGTGTACCGCCTGGAACGTATTAGTGAACTGACCGGGCTTGACCTCGATGATGCCGATAACCGTCTGATTTTGAACCTGGCGCTGAAGGTACAGCGCGTCCTGGCCACGATGCCGTTGGCTTAAACTGCCTTCCGGTTGGCATAAGCGGAAATCCAACCCGATTTTTATCAGTTCTTCGCGTGTTTTCCCCTTGCTCTCTCTTGCCTCACGAGAAAATCCATAATATGATGTTAAACAAGCAGACACAGCAACGCTGCTTGTAAGCCGTATGGCTTTGTAACCATCTGACGCAAAGAAAGGGTTATTACAATGGCGGTCGAATTTTACGATGTGAAGACCCGCAAGAAGGTTCAGGTTGAGGACAGCAAAGTCACCAAGACCACCTTCACTACCAAGAACGGCCAGACCCGTTATGGTGTGCGCGGCAAGACCGATGATGGTCGTACCCTGACCAAGTTCGTCAGCAAGGCCGACTGGGACAAGATGACCTACAAGGAAGAAAAGTAAACGGTTCCGGTCTCATCAGCCTTAAACAAACGCCCCGCTGAATCGCTCGACGGGGCGTTTGTTTTCTGGCAACCCCTGCTGCTCAGTGTGAACGCGGTGGGGCGGCAATTTTCACGAAATGATCCTGAGGGCGTTCCAGCAGACCAAATAAGCGCGATACTTCCGCCGCCTGGTTGTGCTGCACCAGTGTATCGAAGTACGCGCTCAGTAGTTCCCGAATATCGGTCAGCCCGGTTTCATCCAGCGGGAACAGGTCTACCACCGCGCCTTTTGCAATGCGGCGGCGAATGGCTTCGACCGTCAGGTTCATTTCAGGTTGAATGCGCTGGTAGATGACCCCGCCGCTCATACCCGCGCACATCCACGGGCCGGGGTCGCCCAGAATGATCACGCGACCGCTGGTCATGTATTCGCACGCATAGCCTTTCAGATTCGCGCGTGCGCCCAGGCCGCCCAGTTCATCACGCAGGGGTTCGGTCACCTGGCCGCCGAAGATCACATCGGCACCGCTCAGGCGGATGCAGGCGCGGCTGTCGGCATTGCCCTGCACGATGAACCGCCCACCCTGTGCGCCATACGCGAAACTCTTGCCAACCGAACCATCGAGCCGTTTCCCGTCATGGTTCAAGCCCTTCAGAATGGCCAGCGTGCCGCCTTTGGCACACTTCGCGACCCCATCCTGCGCCCCGCCTTCCACCATCACTTCCAGCGGCGCATCCAGGAATGCCGCCAGCCCGTTGCCGGGGATGGCGCTGCTGCTGAAATGCAGATGGATCGCAGTCACATCCTGGGCGTTCGGCACTTCACCGCGCCGAATCGCGCCGTTCAGGTGTGTTCCCAACGCACGATCCATCGCCATGACGTGTTCATCCACATATGTGAGTTCCTGATCGCCGTTGGCGGTGTGTTCCGACATGAGCGCGGTGATCTGCTTGCTCAGTGTGTTACGGGGGCGTGCCAGCATCCGGCCTACGCCCGGCTGCATCGTGCGGCGGGTGCGTTCCTGCGCCGTCACGAACAGCGGGCGCAGATCGATCCGCTGGTGCATGTCCAGTTGTTCGAGCAGATCGGCACGACCTACCAGGTCTTGCACCCGGTTGAAACCCATCGCCGCCGTCCAGCGCCGGATGTCTTCCGCCAACACATGGAAGACATTCACGATGCCGTGTACTGATGCTTCATAATCACGCGGATCGAAGTGCTTGATACCTTTTTCCAGTGCTTCTTCGCGGGTTTTGATATGCGTCGTGATGCCGACGTGGCATGTCCCTTCATGGCATTTGCGGCAGATGGTACAACCGACGGCGACCATCGCCACAGTGCCGAAGCCGACACGGTTCGCGCCCAGGCACATCATTTTCAGCACATCGCGCCCGCTTTTCATGCCGCCATCACACCAGATTTCGACCTGATCGCGTAAACCGCTTTCCGTCAATGCATGATGCGCCAGCCACACGCCAATTTCGGCGGGTAAACCGACATGCCGCAGCGAATGCGCCCGCGCCGCGCCCGTACCGCCTTCATACCCGGTGATATTGATGATGTCTGCGCCCGCTTTGGCGATGCCGACAGCGATGATCCCCACGCCCGGCACGACCGGGATTTTGACCGACACTTTCGCACGCGGGTTGGCCGTCTTCAGTTCGTCGATCAACTGTGCCAGGTCTTCAATCGAGTATAGGTCATGATTGTTGCTGGGGGAGATCAAATCCACGCCGACCGGGGTGCTGCGCGCCAGCGCCACCTGTTCGGTCACCTTATAGCCGGGGAGCTGGCCGCCTTCGCCCGGTTTCGCGCCCTGGCCGATCTTGATCTCCAGGTAATCGCACGAATTGAGAAAGCCAATGTTCACGCCGAAACGCGCAGATGCGATTTGGTTGCCGCGATGATGGGGATAGCGCCCCATCACCTCCGGGAGTTCGCCGCCTTCGCCGTTCACGCAGATGATATTCAGATGGTAAGCCGCTTCGCCATACGCTTTATAGGCGAGTTCACCCTGTGACCCGAACGACATCGCGCCGATCAGCACAGGCAGGTCGTGCCGGCCGATGGTGAGGTCTACGTCCTCCGGCGCGATGTCGCTGTCAACCGTTTTCAGGCCGATCAGGTGGCGCGGCGCGACGGGCATTTCGCGTTCCAGCACCAGCATTTCCGATTCGTATTCGTCCAGCGTCATATCGCCAAGCGCCAAGTCTTCGATCTTCTTCCACATCTTGGGGTAAAAGCGATCCGGGTTATCGAGCTTGACCGCCTTTTCCCCGCGCAGTTCGGCGGCGCGGGTTTGTGCTTCTGCTTGCAGATCGTCCCACGTGGTGCCGCGTTCGCCCGACCCAAAATAGTTCGGCGTGCCAAATACCGCCGCAATGCCCGACGACAGCCCCACTGAACTGAACGCGAGTCCGTAACCGCGCAGTTCGTGGCAGCCCATCGTCGAAGTGACTTTTTGCAGCCCGCCGACCAGCGTATTTGCAGTGTTGAGCGTGCGCTGGATCACCTGATCGCTGGTCAATGCTTCACGCGGCGCTTTTGGGGCAATGCCCAGCCCAACCGCGTACAGCGCATACGGCACCAGCGCGTTCGCGCCCAGGCCAAGACACATCGCCACATCGTGCAGGTCGCGCAGCGCACCCGAACGGACGACGATCCCGGTACGACGACGCAGGTTCGCTGCGGCCCCGGCACGGCGCAGCGCGGTATCTACAGCGGCGGTGACAAGCAGCGGGTCGATCCACAGCGCATCGCCACGCAGCGCACCGGCATCGTCCAGGATGAGCAGTTGATACCCTTCGGTGACGGCGTTGATCGCGTCCTGCTGCACGCGGCTGAGCGCGTTTTCAAGCCCTTCATCGGGCGCGGCGGTCATCGGGATGACCAGGGCGCGTTCGCCAAAGCGTTCAACCACCTGATCGAGCGTGAGCGTGCCGAGCTTTGCCGCCGCGCTGCGTAACTCCGCTTCGCTGCCAAGCGCGGGATGACCACCGAGCAGCAGGGGCATTTCCAGCTTGATCAACTGTTCGTCAGGCGTTATCGGGTTATTCACGCCTGGGCGCACGCCCAAAAGGACCTGGGCCGAAAACTGAGCGCGTTCGCGTTCGCGGTCGATGGCCGGGTTGGTGACGACGGCGACCGTCTCTTTAAAATAATCGGCCAGGTTGACCCGTGTATGGCTGATCGCACCTAACGGACCATCCCAACCGAGCGCGCCGACCTGTTCTTTGGTCGTTTCGGCCATCGTTTCAATCACATTGACGTGATACCGTTCCCAACCGAGCGCGCCCAACGTGATGGTATTCAGCGGCGCGGCATTTTCTGCCCAGGTATAGCGTGGGGCAAGCGGCGTGGCTTCCGCATCAGGCAGGGTGAGAGCGGGGGTGTTGTGCGCGTCCACCGCGCCGCCGCCGCCCGCGCCAACGCCGGGGTACGCGGACAGGTTGTTGAGTCCATACGCAGCCATCGGCCACGCGCTGCCCGCCGCTGCGCTGCCCCGACTGAACCCGCTGCGGCTGAGCATGTAACGTTGAATGGCCGGGTAATCCAGCACTTCGATAGCGCGCCCTGGCTTGATCAGCACGGCGATCTTTTCTCCAGGAGCCAGCGGACGCGGATCGACCGTCATTGCGTCGAGCTGGTACACGCCGCGTTCGGACGTGGCAAAGATTTCTTTTTCGGTTTCCCCGAACCACAGCGGACGCAGGCCAAGCGCATCCACGCTGAACACGACCTGATCGCCCACCCGTGCTGCGACGGCGGCTGGTCCTTGTGCGAATGGCCCGAACGCCTGCCGCACCTGATCGTACAGCGCGTGAATTTCGGGCGCGTTCTGCATCAGGTCATGTTCAAACGGTGGGAACACGTATTCCATCGCTTCGATCAGCGTGAGATTGTGTTCCATACACAGCGCGTCGATGAGCGCGTCCACGTCCTGCGAGTCCGAATTGCCGGGGTGGAGCGCGATCCCAAGCTGCTCCGCTTCCAGGCGAAAACGTGAGATCGTATTGAATTCGCCGTTATGCCCCAGGACGTTGAACGGCTGCGCCCGCTCAAAGATCGGGTTGGTGTTCGTGCTGTAGCGGGCATGGCCGAGTGTGACGGTCGAAGTGTAGTCCGGGTCGCGCAGTTCGGGGTAGTAGCGCTGAAGGATTTCGACAGTTCCCTGCACCTTGTACACCACGCTGCGCGACGAAAACGACGGGAAATGCACACCGTGTTCGCGTTCCATGCGCCGCTGGATGTTGTACAGCACCCCTTCGAGACGATCCCCTGGTACGCGCCCGTTCATCCCGGCGAACTGCCAGAACAGCGGCTCGTTCTGGCGGGCGCTGCGGCCCAGCGCATGACGATCCACCTTGCCCGCGTCTTCATACAGCAGGTCGAGTCCGTCGCTCATAATCGTGCGGCAAATGTGATCGACAATCGACGCAGCCTGTTCGCGCAGCGCGGCGGGGATCATCAGATGGGCGACCCAAAAATTCGGGTCGCTTGCGAGTGATGAACGTAAGTTGCGCTGTCCAAGAATTTTCGTCCACAACTGGCGGGGAATATCGGTCATCACGCCGACTCCATCCCCTTCACCGTCCACGATGCCCGTCCGGTGTCCCATACGGGTGAGGGCTTCAACGGTGCGCTTCACGTTGCCGTGTGTGGCCTGCCCGCCTTTGCGCACCGCGCAGATCAGCGCGCATGCATCGCGTTCGCGGGTGTCTTCCGGGTGTAACGGAAAGGGGTCTGTCGGCGTACAATCGGATGACATGGAAACAATCCCTTCGTGAACAGGTGCAGCGAACGGTGTTGACGCAAAACGCCGAACGGGTTCGGCTGATGAGACAAAGGTTTGTGAAGACAAGACAAAAAAGCAGCGTGGATCATTGTGGATAGTAGAGGAATGAGGGACGGTGTACCACGTCAAAGGTGTAAAAATCCCGCATGGCTGAACTTGTGCAGTTTGCTCAATCAGCAGGCGTGTTCCTTGGCGATCTTTATCCTGTACACGGCTGCATGATCCGCGATTCGGTAAAGTACCGCAGCATAAATGCATTTCCGTTGTGCAGTTGATCTAAACATCAACCCAGTGAGAGCAGCCGCCGGATCGTCAGCGCCAGGTGAAGCGCCAGTCGGGTTTCGGGACGTTCAAGGTCGATTTGTGCAATTTCATTGATCCGGTTCATGCGGTACAGCAGGGTATTCCGATGCACGATCAGAATTTTGGCCGTTTCCGAAAGATTACCATGACAGGCGAAAAACGCCTCCAGCGTCTTGATCAGGTCGGCCTGCTGGCGCTTGTCGTATTCGATCAGCGTGCCAAGTGTGCGCTCACAGAACTGGGTAAGCTTGTCGCGGTCGTTCAGCCCCAGGATGAGCTGGTACACGCCCAGGTCGCCAATGTACAGGGGCGTATCCGTTTGCAGGCGGCGAGCCAGGTCAAGCGCCTGTACCGCGTCCCGGTGGCTTGCCCGCCATGCGCTGATGTCCTGGGCAGCCTGGCCGATGCCGACAGCGGCGCGTGCGCCGGGGTACTGACGATTGACCTCACTGGCAAAACTTTTCGCCAGCTTCATCGAAATACTGACCGCATCGCCGTCATGCACCGCGCAGAACACCAATACTTCATTTTCGCGTTCGCGCTGCCACACCAGCGCCGGGGTGTGCTGTGAGGCCACCACGCTGTTCACTATCGTTTCCAGCCGCCGCAGCGATGGCGTTTTCTCGCTGTGCCAGGCCAGCACAATAGCGACGTGCGGCTGCGTCATATCGTGATCCAGCCGTTCACCCTGACGAATCGCCTCCTGTGCGCTGACATCGCCGATCAGCACACGGTCCAGAAAGGTGCCGCGCAGCCGTTTTTCGGTATCGCTGATCGCTTTGGCCTTCGCCATTTCCAGCGCGGTCGCGGCAGCGCCGTGTTCAGCCACCAGCATATCGATATCGTCCAGTTCGTTGTCGCGCCCGATGATCGACAGATAGCCGCGCCCAATGTCTTTGGCGATGATGGGCGAAACCAGGCGGGCGATGTTCGGCAGCGGCAGCGACTGCATCAGCACCGGGTTTTCGACTTCGACGACCCGATGCCGATCCTGAAATTCGACGGGCAGGTTATCGAGCTTGCGCAAAAAGGTTTCGACTTCTTCCCAGTGCGAGACGAACTGCGGCTGCACGGCGTTATACAGCACTTGCAGCCGTTTATCCTGCACCACGACGGCTTTGTTCGTCAGGCGCGCCATTGCGCTGACAATTTCGGCCATGCCTTCATTGCGGGACGAAATTTGGGTGAGCTGGCGGTAAATCTGCGTGCCGCGCCGCTCGATCTGCCCTTTGCGGTCTACCAGCAGGCTGACAATCGCTTTTTCTACCATGCGAATGCGGGTGCCGCCCGGCAGCGTGAGCATGGGAATGCCATAGGCATTCGCTTCGGCAATCGCCGTCGAACTGGGCGATTCGGACAGCACCACGCCCGATGCGCCGCTGTCATACGCCCAACGCACCACATCGACATCGGTCGATTGCCGGGCGACGGTGGCACTTTCATAAGGTGCAGAAAGGATGAGTTCCCCCGCTTGCAGCGCCTTGAATGCCGCCGCATCTTCCGGGTATAGAATGGTCGTCCACGAGACGATTCGGTTGAGCAAGCCTTCACCCGCCACCACTTTGGTTCCCAGCGGCAGCGCTAACTTACGAATGTCTTCAACAGTGACGCGGTGATTGGCTTCAACCATGATGTTTACGCTTCAGCTAATTAGACAATCTGCACAATTTACCGTCGCACTGAGATAGCGCATTTTGCGCATGGTGTCAAGGGTGGCACGAAAAAGGCCGGGGAAGTGTGGTTGTGCAGTACGCCTAGCCGCTGCCTGAGCGTGACCTATGTTTCACCCGTCACCACGCCCAGGATGATGATGGCCGCGAATGCCAACAGGGTAAACGGGGTCATGTTCGCGCCCGTCGAAAAGCTGTAATACGCGAACAACGCCATGACCGCGCCTGCCATCCAGGTAATGGGGCTGACGCGAAAACGCTGTCCGTACTGATACATCCCAGAACCGATCAGGATCACCGCGCCTGCAAACGGGATCGTCCAGTTGGGAATGTTCGCATCCGGCAGCAGGTACAGCACGGCAAAGACCAGCACCAGCAGCCCCCACGTCACCCGTTCGACGCGGGCTTCCCGTTCGGTCTTGCGGCGGCGCGAATAGCTCCCGCTTCTGCTGCGATTCGAGCCGGCACTGCGGCTGCCGGACGAACGCCGCGAACTGGAACGCCGGTCGTCCCGGTCGTAATAATCATCTCGTCTGCGCGCCATTGGGTTTGCTATTCCTTGAAATCTTGAGCAGAAGAACCGGAACTAAAGTTCAATTTTAACACAAGTCGCCCGATTTGCCTGTGTATAATCGTAGCGCGCTTTTTATCGCAAACGCATGGGTGCGCAAGATGAAACGAATTGGAATCCTGACTGGTGGGGGCGATGCGCCAGGACTGAATGCAGTGATCCGTGCAGTGGTGCTGACGGCGAAATATCGCGGCGGGTGGGAAGTGGTCGGTATTCGGGAAGGCTACGATGGACTGCTGGCCGGAAACCCGCCCGTCCCGCTGACGGAAGCGCGTGTACGCGACCTGCTCCCGCGTGGCGGCACGATTTTAGGGGCGGTGAACCGGGGGAATCCGTTCGTGCGCGCCGTCGAAAACGCTGATGGCACGATTGACTACATCGATGTTTCGGATGAAGCGGTCAACCGGATGCACGAAATGGGATTGGATGCGCTGGTGGTGGCGGGCGGCGATGGCACGATGGCGATTGCCAACAAGCTGGTGCCGTTAGGCGCGAAGATCGTCGGTGTGCCGAAAACGATAGATAACGATCTCGATCAGACCGATGTCACCTTTGGTTTCGATACCGCGATCCTGACGGCGACGGAGGCGCTCGACAAACTGCAAACGACGGCGGAAAGCCATCATCGGGTGATGGTGCTGGAAGTGATGGGTCGTAATGCCGGGTGGATCGCGCTCAAGGCTGGCGTGGCTGGCGGTGCAGATGCGATCCTGATCCCGGAAATTCCATTCAATATTCGCGCCGTGATCGACCGGATCAAGGCGCTGCGGGCGGATGGCCGCCGCTACAGCCTGGTGGTCGTGGCGGAAGGGGCAGCACCCGTCGACGGCGACCAGCAGTTTTACATCAAGGGCGATGGCGCGCTGATGCAGGGGCGGCTTGGCGGGATCGGCTACCTGGTGGGCAACCTGATCGCTGATGGCATTGAAGGCGATGTGCGCGTCACGGTGCTGGGGCATCTTCAGCGCGGTGGGCAGCCCACGCCGCATGACCGTTGGTTGGCGACTCAGTTCGGCGCAGCGGCCATTGACCTGATCATGGAAGAAAAATGGGGGTACATGGTCGCGCTGCGCGGCAGTGACATCACCGCTGTGCCTTTTGAGGACGCGATCAAGCTCAAGTTTGTCGATCCGAAGGGATCGCTGGTGAGCATGGCGCGCAATCTGGGGATCGTGTTCGGGTAGCGCTGCTCAGGGCGAAAAAAGTCGAAAGGCGGAGTGCGCGCCTTTCGACTTTTGATCGACTTCTACCTGAAGCCGCTTCAGCCTACGCCGTTGGCGGGCGTTCCTGCAACAGCCGCATGTATGCGCCCTGCCAATCGTCCGGCTTGCGCGTCAGCTTGGTGATCTTGATTTCGGCAAAATAGGGCAGCATCTTCACCAGCATGGGCGGCAGATTGCCCCAGTTTTCCGAAAGCAGGATAGCCGATAACTCGTCGGCTACGCTCCCCGGCCACATCCAGCGCTGGCGCAGTTCTTCAGCCTTGTTCCAGTAATCGCGCTTTTCCCACGCCTGTGCAGAGGCTTCAATGCCTTCGTCAATTTCGCGCAGACAGAACACAATGGTCGCGGCCATATCGCGGGCATCGTCGTCCAGGTCTTGCTTTTGTGTCAAAGCGCGCAGCATTTCAGCAGCGGTGCGCATCAACTGATTCCGCTGTTTGCCGGTGCTGTCCGGGTTGATCACACGTCCCATAACGGTTGCTTGTCTCCCTTACGACATGATGTTCAGGACTGGACGGGCCGAATCCCTTTGTAGACACGAGCGCCGCTCAGCGTTTTCAGGATCGTCGCAGCAGGCCGCTTGAGCAGTTCGCCAAGCTCATGCGGGGTGAGCGGCTGATTGTTGTTGGCGATGAAGACGCGGAACACGCTGTCCACCACCGACGTATGCGGATTGATGAAATGAGGGTCTTTGGCGGCATTCTGAAGCGCCATCCCAATTTCATCGAGCTGATGCACTTCGCCCGTTTCAGGGTCGATGTGGTCAATGGTGCGGGTTTCGCCGTTCTGTGCCAGCCTGTCGCGCTGGTCGGCGGGCAAATGACTAAGCAGGTACACGCGCAGGTCTTCGTCGCTTTTTTCCCACCAGGCATAATCGATGTGAAATTTGGTGTCCTGGGTGGGCTTCACCATCGTGCTGATCTTCGGCGGCTGCATATTGAGACTCCTAAACCCCGCTCAGTTTCCAGTAATTGTTGCCCATATACTCGAAATCGGGGCTGCCGATCATGGCATCGAAAATGGGGCCGGGGGGGAGTCTGCGCAGCACGTTTAATGCGCTGTAAAGTGTTTTGCCATGAATCGCGCTTTGCGGTGCGGCACGGCTCAGTTCTGCAAGCGTGGTTTTAGCCAGCGCCGCGACCGCTTTTTTGCTGTTCTGGGTAAACAGCGCATCGACCGCCGCAAGATCGTCCGCGCCCAGCAGCATCAGTTCATCGTAATGTGCGCCGATGGCCCGCTTCTGATCTTCAAATGCGATATGGCCTTCTTTGGGGGTGATGATGCGCAGCCATTCCGTGCGCGGTTTATACGCTTGAAAATCGATGATGATTTTGCCGGGTTCTTCGGCGCGTCGGATGGTCACCTGCGCTCCAACTGGGAGCTTGTGTTTGCGGAACCATTCGCCCAGGCCGAACACGTAGCGCTGTTCACGTACCACCCAACCGACATACTCCGCTTGATCCTGCCCGTCGATCAGCCGGACGAAAATACGCGGGGTGCGGCGGGCAGTGGGGAAAATGCGCCGCATTTTCGCATTCAGCGGCAGCGTTCCCATGCGGCGGTGCGGGTAATTGAGTGTGATCTGCACTTCGCCCACGTCCGTTTCCGCGTCATCTTCCAGGAAATCTGACCATTCATCATCGATTTCGATTTCGAGCGCCTGCATTTCTGGTGGCAGCGCATCGGGATCATAATCGACGGGCGTGTACACCAGCATCGGGGGCGGGGTATGGGCTTCCGGGGGTTCTTCGCGCCGCAGATACCACAAAATCTGATCGACCGGCCCCACTTCGTCGAAACGTGCATCCTCGTTCAGCGCATGGTTCAGGCAGAACAACTGTAACGAGACATCGGCACTACCCAACCCGCCGATCTGGTCAAGAATTTCGGCGCTGGTCAGCGGTCCGCCGCCGATCATGTCGAGTACGGCTTCAGCCAGGTTGAGATACCCAACATTCACATCGATCATCAGGCTGCGCGGGAACCAAGTCCCGGCCACGCTGACCAGTTCATCGTGTGTGCGCAGCGCTTCGCTGAGCTTCTTCACCACATCGACACGGGCATGGGCGAGAATATCGGCAGCGGTGAAGGTATTGTGCCAGGGCGCGGCAGCAGCGGCATCATCCGCCGAATCAGCCAGCCGGTGGGGTATGCTCAATTCTGCGGCAAATTCGCGTTCCGGTTCTGTACCATCAAACCGGACGCGCATCACCTTGAACGGTCCATAATCCGGGTTGTCGCCATCGCGCAGCAGGGTAATCGTGCCGGAGGCATACCCGAAGGCAGGAAAAACGATCTGTTCATCGAGCGTGTATGCATGGGAAGGGTTATAAAGCCGAACGTTCTTGAAACGCTCCTGGATGGCAGTGGCTTCATCGGCAAGTTTGCGTTCGATCAAGGCTTCGGCCAGCGCGTCAGTGGATAAGGGGATTTCACGTTCGAGCAGCAAACCTACCAGGAAGTCCACATCGTCATGCGTGACGGTAAAGTTCTGCGCCCAGTGATAGACCATCATCAAGGTCAACCACCTCCGATTGTTGAGTACCCGGTTGCGGGAAAGACGAATCGATAAACCGCAGTGCGGATTAACGGTAAACTAACATGCGAATTATAGCCGAGCGCTGTTCGGCTTGGCAAGCGTTGGGTTGACCGACCCTTTCGCGTCCATTATACTTGTCCCTTACGATTGATTTCAGCGCGTACAGGAACAGACAGCTCATGTCCACAAAACGTACATACCAGCCGAAAATTCGGCGTCGTCAGCGTGTACACGGCTTCCGCCAGCGCATGGCCACGGCAAACGGGCGCAATGTGTTGAAGCGCCGTCGTCTGCGGGGCCGTCATGTGCTTGCGGTTACGCCAAGACACGTCAAAAAGGTGAATTGGAACAGCTAATGCGTTCACCAGTGAACGCAGCAGGCGTTTTCCGCGTCTGAGGATGCAGCGGCGCTACCGCTTGTACCGAAGCCAGGACTTCGACCGAATGCGCCGCGAAGGGCAGGGACATGTACACCGCCTGATGCTGGTCAGCATTGCCCCCAACCAGCTTGACCATAACCGTTATGGGTTCATCGTCAGCAAAAAACTGGGTAAGGCAGTGATTCGCAACCGGACGAAACGCCTGCTGCGCGAAGCGGTTCGCGGCCTGCACCCTCACTTGAAACCCGGCTACGATGTGGTGGTGGTGGCGCGTCCGCCATTGGTTGGGCAACCTTTCACCGCCATCGTGCGTACCATAGATGAGTTGTTTCGCCATGCTGGTGTCAAAAATGGTTGAAAGGCGCGGACGTTCATCATGAAGGCTCTCGCTCTGGCGATGATCCGCCTTTATAAACGTTTTCTCTCTCCTCTTCTTCCTTCGGCCTGCCGCTTTGAACCGACCTGTTCCGTGTATACCTACCAGGCGATTGAAAAGTACGGTGTGGTGAAAGGGACGTGGATGGGAATCAAGCGAATTGGCCGCTGTCATCCATTTCACCCCGGCGGTTATGATCCTGTCCCGTGATGGGCAGGTGACCTGTGGCCTTGTGCAGGAGACTGGAATTTGGCTTTGATGCGGTCTCGAACCGGATTTTTGGCGGCGGCGTTACTGCTGGCGCTGGCACTGACGGCGTGTACGGGTGCGCCGCTTGAACCCAGTTGGGGCGATATTTCGCTGCTCGATAACAATATCCTGGTCACCTTCGGCAATGTGATGATTCAGTTGAACCCGGTCGATGGTTCCCCGGTAAATCTATATGACCCGGAAGGACAGATTCGTACCGACCCCGCGACCCAGACAGCACGCCGATGGGAAATCACCGGGACGGATGCGACCACGCGGTTTTACCAGGCTCCGTTTTTGTGGGATGAAGACCTGCTGCTTGCGCCATCCTATGACCGCAAGCTGGTTGAAATTGAAAACTCTGCGGCGCGTCTGGTCAATGTGACCGGATACCCGCTCCCTGGTCACATTGTCGCGCCGGTGCTGCCTGCCGACGATCTGCTGTACGTGCCGCTCAGCGAAAACGATTTGCTGGCACTCAATCGGGATGATCTCTCTCAGGCGTGGCGGTTCGCCACCCGTCGTGGCATCTGGGCGGAACCACTGCTCGTCGATGATACGCTGTACGTCACGTCGATGGATCACAATTTATACGCGGTCGATTCAGTGACGGGCCAGGAAATCTGGCGGCTCGACCTGGGTGGAGCGATTGCGTCCGCGCCCGTGCTGCACGATGGCGCGCTGTACATCGGCAATTTTGCGCGCAAACTTTACAAAATCTCGCTCGATGGCGTGATCCTGGCCGAATATTCCACCGTCGATTGGGTGTGGGGTACGCCCACCATCGTGGACGATACCCTGTACGCGGCTGACCTGGTGGGCAATGTCTACGCACTGGCGATTGACGGCGATGGGTTCGTCGAATTGTGGCGGCAGCAAACCGCTGCTCGTGCCATTCGGCCTTCGGTCGTGGTGTATCAGGATCGGGTGATTGCCGCATCGCGTGACCATTTCGTGTACTGGCTGAACCGCGAGACGGGCGAAACCATCGTCCGGCACGATGTTCGTGCTGAAGTCATGGCCGACCTGCTGCTGCTGGAACCGACCGAAGGCCTGGACATCCGCGAACCCCTGCTCTTGGTCAGCACGATGGCACGTGATAATCTGTTATTCGCGTTCGCGGCAGACGGCAACAGCGAGCCGCGCTGGAAGTACCCACGTTAAACCGAATGCGGTATCAAATAGAGGAGCCGTAACCGCATGGATTTTATCCTAAACCCGTTCGTCACCCTGCTGACGTTCCTCTACCGCGTATTCGGCAATGACATGGTGCTGTCGATTGCTGTCTTCACGGTATTGGTGCGCCTGCTGACGCTGCCGCTCACGCTGCAACAGCAGCGTTCGACCCGCGCCATGCAGCAGATTCAGCCCGAAATGCGGCGCTTGCAGGAAAAGTACAAGAACGACCGCGAAAAACTGGCCGCGGAACAGATGACGCTCTACCGCGAGTACGGCATCAACCCGTTGGGAGGCTGCCTGCCGCTGCTGATCCAGTTCCCGATCTTCATCGCACTGTACCAGGCGATCAACATGGCGCTGGCCGCCACGCCTACCCAGATGATCGATACAGCGGGTCGTCTGCTGGTGCCGGGGCTGGACAGTGTGATCCCGCTCAACAACCGCTGGTTGGGGATGGACTTGACGCAGCCGCCGAACCTGAACACAGTTGGCACGAGCATCGAATCGTTTTTCCCGATCATCCTCTTGGGCTTGGTGGGGATTACGACCTGGCTTCAGTTCAAGATGACCATGCCTAAGCCCGCTGCACCCAGCCCGGACGGTAAGCCCGACCAGGCGCAGGCGATGACGCAGTCGATGGGGACGATCATGCCGATCATGTACGTGTTCTTCTCGCTGTCATTTTCGGTCGGTCTGTCGATTTACTTCATCGTGTCCAACGTGGTTGGCATTGCGCAGTATGCGGTTTTGAACCGGAACAAGCTGCCCGCGACCCCAGCCGAAATTGTGGATAAAGCCGCTGAAAAGCCTGCGGATAAAGCGCTGCCTGCGAAAGGGAGTGCGGGCAGTGGCGCTTCGGCAGCGGTCAAAAACGTTAGACCCAATACCGCAGCGGGCAAACCGAGCGGAAATAAACCGAACGGCAAGCCCACGGCGAAGGCGAGCAAGGCGAAGTAACGCACGGCAGCACAGCTTAAGAGAGTTCACTGGCGCGGTGGTGAATCCCGCGCCAGTTTCATATGGGCTTCTTGTGAGGGAATATGAGTATAGAACCCGAATTTATTGAAATGACCGGGGAGACGGTCGAAGATGCGATCTCGAAAGGGCTGAACGAATTGGGAGTCAGCCCATTTCAAGTCATGATCGAGGTGTTGGAAGAACCAGGCGGTGGGCTGTTCGGCAGCGAAAAACGCCCGGCGCGGGTGCGACTGCAACTGTTGGGCGGCAGGCCAACGATGCCGCCGATGCCGCCGCCCGCCCCTGAAGTCAAGCCGGGGTACAGTGAACAACCCGCAAAATCGACCGCGCCTACCCGTGAACGCACACCCGACCGGGAAAAACCACGCAGCGAAGCAGCGCCCCGTGCGCATGAATCCCCTGCACAGGGCGGGCGTGGGGAACGCGAACGCCGCCCTTCCAGACCGGACGGCGGCACACGTCCCGAACGCGGCCCGCGCCCTGAACGGGGCGCACGCGCAGAACGCCCGCAGCGCCCGCCACAAAGCGACCGCCTGGCTAAAGTGCCGCCGGAACGCATTGTCGCATCAGCGGAACCCAAGCCGTTCTTCGACCTGGATGTAGACGACAAAGACGAAAACCTGCCGCTGTTGTATGCGCCAGATGAAGTGCCTGAAAGCGAACAGGATGAAGAAGCCCAGGTCAGCAAAGTGGTGCTGAACGAACTGCTGGAACGGATGGAAGTTCGGGCGGGGATTGCCGTGCGCCGCGCTGCCCCTGGTGAACAGGGTGCAAAATCACCCTGGGTGCTGGATGTGAATGCAGAACACAGCTTGGCGCGGCTCATTGGTCGTCGCGGTGAAACGCTGGCTGCGCTTCAGTACATCACCCGGTTAATCGCCAGCCGTGAATTGCAGCGCCGCGTCGATATTGTGGTCGATGTGGAAAGCTACAAGGTCAAACGGGCGGCCACGCTGCACAGCCTTGCGCTGCGCATGGCCGAAGAAGCGTTGAGCAGTGGACGCACGATCACGCTGGAGCCGATGCCGCCGCACGAACGCCGCATCATTCATCTGGCGCTGCGCGGGCGTGAAGATGTGGTGACGAAAAGCATTGGGGAAGGGGTGACGCGCAAGGTGACGATTGTCCCGCAAACGCGCCCGTCATGACCCTATATCCTACGCTCGATTATCTCTTGATCGGCCATATCACCGCCGACCTGACCCCGAACGGCAGGATCGCTGGCGGGACGGTATCGTATGCGGCGCGCACGGCGGCGGCATTCGGGCTGCGGGTGGGCCTTCTCACCAGCGTGCAGCGCGATGAACCCGTGACTGCATCGGTACTGCCGTATGTCCATGATACCGTCGTGCTTCCGGCGGGGGAAACGACCACATTCGAGAACATTTACACGCCCCAGGGGCGCATACAGTATGTGCGCGGGGCAGCGGCGCGCATCGCAAAAGCCGATGTGCCAGCGGCGTTCCTGCCTGTGCCGCTGGTGCATCTTGCGCCCATCGCCGACGAAATCGATTGGGATGTCGCAGCGCTGTTTCCGAACGCGGTCACCCTGCTTACCCTGCAAGGTTGGCTGCGCCGTTGGGATGCTGATGGTCGCGTGCATTTCAAACGCTGGCACGATGCCGAAACGCTCAAGCACATCGATATGGTGGTGTTCAGCGAGGAAGACATCGTAGAAGCGCCTGAACTGGAAGCGGAATTCGCTGGGACGGTCGAACATCTTTTCGTGACACGGGCGGAAAAAGGTGGCACCTACTACCATTGGGGCGACCCACAACCCTATTCTACGCCCGTGGTAGAACTGGTTCACCCCACTGGGGCGGGCGATGTGTTCGCGGCATCGCTGCTGGCGAGTTTTGCCGCATTCGATGGCGATATTCGCGCTGCAACCGAAGCGGCGGCACGGCTGGCGGCGATCAGCGTGACGCGGGTAGGGCTGGACAGTGCGCCGACTCCGGATGAAGTCGGCACAGCGCTGGCCGCCGTCAGACAAGGACGCAGCGTATGAACCTGATTGACCGCATCGTGTACAACGGCCATATCCTGACGATGAATGCCGCGCAGCCGCGCGTATCTGCCCTTGCGATTTCGCGGGGGCGAATCGCCGCAGTGGGGACGGACGATCAGATTGTGCCGCTGGCAGGCTCAGCCACCATCCGCGAAAACCTGAACGGTCGGCTGCTGATCCCTGGTCTGACCGACGCACATATCCACTTCCTGGGGACGACGGGGCTGCTGCATCAGGTCGATCTGTTCGATGTGCCAAGCAAAGCCGAAGCGCTGGCGCGGGTGGCTGAACGCGCCGCTCGCACCCCGCCTGGTGAGTGGATCGAAGGCTACGGTTGGTGGCAGGAACGATGGGCAGAGCGCCAGTTTCCGACACGGCACGATCTGGATGCCGTCGTGCCGGATAAACCGGTGTTTTTACGGGCGCGCAGTGGTCATGCCGCCTGGGTGAACAGTTTTGCACTACATTTGTGCGGGATCACCCGCGACACGCCCAACCCACCGGGCGGCGAGATCGGCCACGACGAAGGCGGGGAACCCAACGGCCTGCTGCTGGAGTGGTCAGCGATGGGGTTGGTAGGCGAATACATCCCGCCGAAAACGCCCGAACAGATCGCGTCGCAGATGGCGGCGACGCAAGCCCTGCTGCTCTCGTTGGGCGTGACGGGCATCCACGATTTTGATGATCCGCCGTGTCTGCGCGGGCTGCAAGTGCTGCGCGAACGGGGCGCGCTCAATCTGCGCGTGGTCAAGCAGATCAACAAGGACTATTTCCCGGCAGCACTGGAAAGCGGGCTGCGTTCCGGTTTTGGCGATGACTGGATTCGCTTCGGTGCGCTCAAGATGTTTGCCGACGGCGCATTAGGTCCGCGCACTGCGGCCATGATTGAACCGTATGAAGGCGAACCGGACAATTACGGGATTGTGGTCGTTGAAAAAGAAGAAATGACCGAATGGGCGCTGCGCGCCAGCCGCGCCGGGTTCGCCTCTACCGTCCACGCCATTGGCGACCGCGCCGTCCATGACGTGCTGGATGTGTTCGAGGCGGTGCGGCGCGACGAGGCTGAACGTGGTACAGCGCGGCGCGCACGGCGGCATCGCATCGAACATGTGCAGATTATTCACCCGGATGATGTGGATCGGCTGGCAGCACTGGACATCATCGCTTCAATGCAGCCGATTCACGCCACCAGCGACATGCTCACAGCCGATCAGTTCTGGGGCGCACGGGCTGCCTATGCTTATAATCCCCGCTTGCAAATGGATCGCGGTGTCACCGTCGCTTTTGGCTCGGATTCGCCGTATGACATCCTCGACCCCATCAAGGGGATTCACGCCGCGGTGACACGCCGCCGCGCGGATGGCGCACCCGACCCGGAAGGCTGGTATCCGGCAGCACGGGTGACGTTGGAAGAAGCGATCCGCGCTTACACCGTCGGTGCGGCTTATGCTGCCGGGATCGAAGATCGGGCGGGTCAGCTTGCACCGGGCTATCTGGCTGATATGGTTGTGCTGGATCAGGATTGGATGGCACTCCCGCCCGATCATATATTGCAAACACGTGTCTTGGGGACAATGGTCGATGGTGAATGGCGTTTCGGCAGTGCAGCCGGATGAGCCTGATTCAGTGACGATGGAAAACAAGGGGGAACCGATGTCAAACCGTCCGGGAATGAAGTTAGGGGAACGTGAACTGCCCGTCGCCGCCGAAATGCTCCAGCTAGGCGCGCCCGCACCCGATTTTCGGCTGACCGCGAACGATTGGTCGATCAAGACGCTGGCCGATTACGACGGTGAGGTCAAACTGATCAGCGTAGTGCCGTCGCTGGATACACGGGTATGCGCAGCCCAGACGCGGCGGTTCAACCAGGAAGCGGCAGGGCTAAGCAGCGATGTCGTGATCCTGACCATCAGCGCCGATTTGCCGTATGCACAGCGGCGCTGGTGCGCGGCGGAAGGCATCGACCGCGTGTTCACGCTGAGCGACCATAAAGACATGAATTTTGCCACCGCCTACGGCGTGCATGTGACCGATCTGCGCATCACGCAGCGTTCGGTGTTCGTGCTGGATCGTCAGAATGTGGTGCAATACGCCGAATATGTGTACCTGATGGGCGATGAACCCACCTACGAAGCGGCACTCGCCAAAGCGCGGGAACTCGTCTGACAAGCGGCCATGTGGTAAGCTTACATTCAAAATCATTTGAATGATGAAAGGGTTTTCAACATGAGCGATCCGCGTGTGGCCAAACTGGCAGATATTCTGGTCAATTATTCGACAGCGGTGAAACCGGGGCAGTGGGTGGGCGTTCTTGGCGATGTGGGCGCGCTGCCGCTGGTGCGTGAAGTATTCACCAAAGTGGTGGAGGCCGGGGGCAACCCAACGCTGATGCTGACGGACGATGTGATTACACGGCAGTATGTGCGGCTGGCGAACGATGAACAGTTCGCCTGGATCGACCCCAGCCAGACGGTATACTATGAACAGGCCGATGTCTACATTCGCTGTACGGCACTGCTCAACACCCGTGCGACCTCCCAGATTGACCCGCAGCGGCTGCAAGCACGGCAGAAACAGCTTTCCGGCTGGTTGGCGACTCGGATGAGCCGCGCCGCCGAAGGCCAGATGAAATGGGTCGGCACGCAGTACCCCACTGAAGGGTACGCCCAGGAAGCGGGCATAAGCCTGGAAGAATACGAAAATTTCGTGTACGGCGCGTGCTTTGCCGACCGTGCCGACCCGGTGGCGGAATGGCGCGCACTGGGCGAATTACAGCAGAAAAAGATCGACTGGCTGAAAGGTAAACGGCATGTGAAATGCCAGGGACCGAACATCGATCTGGAGCTTTCCATTGAAGGCCGCGCCTTCCTCAATGCGTGCGGTGAACGCAATATGCCCGATGGCGAAATCTTCACCGGACCGGTCGAAGAATCGGTCAAGGGATGGGTGCGCTTCACTTATCCGTCGATTGTGCAGGGGCAGGCCGTCGAAGGGATAGAGCTGCGTTTTGACCAGGGCAAAGTCGTCGATGCCAGCGCCAAAAGCAATGAAGCGCTGCTGATGTCGCAGTTGAACGCCGATGCGGGTGCGCGCTACCTGGGCGAATTCGCCATCGGCACGAACTTTGGGATCAACCGCTTCACCGGGTCGATCCTGTTCGATGAAAAGATCGGCGGGACAATCCATATGGCGGTGGGACGGGGTTACCCGGACACAGGCAGCAAAAATGCGAGCAGCATCCATTGGGATATGATCTGCGATATGCGTACCGATAGTACGCTGCATGTCGATGGAGAACTGTTCTACAAGGATGGTCAGTTCGTCATTTAGTGCGGGCGACAGCAGGTGCGCAATTTTACAGCAGGGCGGGCAGTGGTGTTGCGCCACTCCCGCCCTTTTCGTTCGCGTGTGTTCAGCGCACCAGCAGATCGAGATTGGTCGGTTCGCGTTCGGCCACTGCCTGCTTCAGTTCAAGTATTTGGTCGCGCAGCAGCGCCGCTTTCTCGAATTCGAGGGCTTTGGCCGCGCCTTTCATTTCGGTTTCCAGGCTCTTGATCATCTTGTGCAGTTCATCCGTTGGTAACATCGACAGGCTGACCACGCCATCGGGCGCGCCATCGCGTACTTCTTCGGTCACCTGGGCTTTCAGGCGGTCGGTCAGGTCGCGCACCTGTTTGATAATCTGAGTCGGGACGATGCCGTGTTTTTCATTGTAGGCTTCCTGAATGGCACGGCGGCGGTTGGTTTCGTCAATCGCCCGGCGCATTGAATCGGTCATCGTGTCGGCATACAGCACGACTTTGCCTTCGATGTGGCGGGCGGCACGACCAATCGTCTGGATCAACGCCTGTTCAGAGCGCAAAAAGCCTTCCTTGTCCGCATCCAGGATGGCGACCAACGAAACTTCGGGCAGGTCGATCCCTTCACGCAGCAGGTTGATGCCGACCACGACATCGTACACGCCCAGACGCAAATCGCGCAGAATTTCGACGCGCTCCAGCGTTTGCACTTCGGCGTGAAGGTACGCAGCGCGGATGCCGTTTTCCTGAATGTAACCGGAAAGTTCTTCAGCCATGCGCTGTGTGAACGTGGTCACCAGTGCGCGCTGGCCGACCTTGACGCGCATCGCAATCTCTTGCAGCAGGTCGTCGATCTGGCCTTTGGTAGGCCGCAGGATGATCTCTGGGTCAAGGATGCCGGTGGGGCGGATCACCTGCTGAGTCACCCGTTCGCTGATACGGCGCTCATATGGCCCAGGCGTAGCGCTGGTATAGATCGTCTGCCCGGCGCGGGTTTCGAATTCCTCGAACTTGAGCGGGCGGTTATCGATAGCGCTGGGCAAGCGGAATCCATATTCCACCAGGGTGGTCTTGCGGGCGCGGTCGCCGTTGTACATCCCATTCAACTGCGGGATGGTCATGTGACTTTCGTCGATGATGAGCAGATAATCTTTCGGGAAATAGTCGATCAGCGTCCACGGGGGGCTGCCGGGCGGTCGTTGATCCAGGTGTCGGGAGTAGTTCTCGATGCCGCTGGTGAATCCGGCTTCGCGCAGCATCTCCAGGTCATAGCGTGTGCGCTGTTCAAGGCGCTGTGCTTCCAGCAGTTTGCCTTCGCGCTTGAAGTAGCTGACCTGTTCTTCCAGTTCTTTTTCGATGTCGTGCAGCGCTTTTTGCAGCTTGTCCTGGTCGGCCATGAACTGGGCTGCCGGGAAGAACACGACGGCTTCATGCAAGCCGATTACCTCACCCGTGAGCGGATCGATCTGGAGGATGCGTTCGATCTCATCACCGAACAGCGTCACCCGGTAAGCGAATTCCTCATACGGCGGGCGCACCTCCAGAACATCGCCTTTGGCGCGGAATGTCCCCGGTGCAAGATCGGCCTCGCTGCGCGTGTACTGAAGCTGTACCAGCTTGCGCAGCACTGCTTCGCGCCGTACTTCGCTGCCTACGCGCACTTCGACAATCGATGACCCCCATGTCTGCGGGTCGCCTGTACCATAAATACACGACACCGACGCGACCACGATGGTATCACGGCGGGAGAGCAGCGCCGCACGCGCCGCAATGCGCAGCCGTTCGATCTGCTCATTGATTTCGGTCTGTTTTTCGATGAACAAATCGTAACGCGGCACATAACTTTCGGGCTGGTAAAAATCGTAATAGCTGACGTAGTACTCGACGGCGTTGCGTGGGAAGAATTCCTTGAATTCGGCGTAAAGCTGCGCAGCCAGCGTCTTGTTGTGCGCCAGGATCAGGGTTGGGCGCTGCGTTTTCTGGATGATCTGTGCGACGGTGAACGTTTTCCCTGTGCCAGTCGCGCCGAGCAGTGTTTGATGACGCAGCCCTTTTTCCAGCCCATCGACCAGATCGGCAATGGCGGTCGGCTGATCGCCAGTCGGTTGAAAATCGGATACCAGTTCAAATTTGGGCATGAGCAGACCGCTCTTTCTCGAACGTGAGTTCTGATAATTATAGCGCAGACCAGGGGTTTTAATACGGTCGATTCGATTCGCAAGCAAGGGCGAAAAACATTATGCTCGTCAGTATTCCTATAGGATGAACGGCGGCAGTTTGTGAAAGGGTTCTATTGAGATGACCACGATCAATCGCCAGTTTGCGACCGTCACACGCGGGCTGCGGCGCGATACCCCACCGATGCGATTGTTTGAGAAAGCCAAAAAACATGGTATCTGGAATCCCAGCGAGATCGATTTTTCACAGGATAAACAGGATTGGGCGCACCTGATCGATGCTGAAAAGGATGTCGTGCTGCGGCTGACGGCGCTTTTTCAAGGCGGTGAGGAAGCCGTCACGCTCGACCTGCTGCCGCTGATCATGACGATTGCACGGGAAGGGCGCATTGAAGAGGAGCTGTACCTGACCACCTTCCTGTGGGAAGAAGCGAAACATACCGATTATTTCCGGCGCTTCCTGGATGAAGTTACGGGTACGGACACCGATTTAAGCCATTACCGCACGCCCAATTATGCGATCCTGTTTGATGAAGCGCTGCCGAACGCGCTCAACCGCCTGACATTGGATTCGTCGCCCGAAGCCCAGGTGGTCGCGTCGGTGACGTATAACATGATCGTGGAAGGCGTGCTGGCAGAGACAGGCTATCATGCATATTACTCGATGCTGGCGCGCAACCAGATCATGCCAGGGCATGTTCAGGGGATCACCCTGCTGAAGCAGGACGAATCGCGCCACATCGCTTACGGCATTTACCTGATCTCGCGGCTGATGTCCGAACATCCACAGTTGTGGAATGTGGCCGAAGCGACGATGAACCGCCTGCTGATGCCCGCGTTGGGCGTAATCACCGATATTTTCGCACTGTACGATCCGGTGCCATTTGGCCTCACCGTCGATGAATTTGCGGCCTATGCCACCATGCAGTATCAGAAGCGGTACGGGCGGCTGCTGGCAGCACGCGGCGCAAGCCTGGACGACGTGATTCGGGTGACGCATTCGGCCATTGAACAGGACGATGCGTAATCTGGTGGGTGCGCGTACAGGTGATTTGGGGGAACCTGCCAACTCACCGTTGACATGCTTTGCTGCGCCTGCTATGATTTTCTTCACAATATGATGCGGGGTAGAGCAGAGGTAGCTCGTCAGGCTCAAGACGCAAGTTGGAAGTTTCACTGAAAGTGGTTCCGCTAAAGCTTTCAGATGTCCACTTGCAGGGCTGCACACTTGGAAACGGGTGTGTGAAAATCTGCCAAATTCGGGGAAACCGTTCGCGGGGTAATCCCGAGCCAAGCCCGGAAACGGGAAGGTGTAGAGACTAGATGGCAGACACCTAAACGACACAAGTCGCACGGTGAAGGGATAGTCCAGCCCACAAACCATGAGGGCAGCGAAAGCTGTAGTGGGATGCATAACCTGAAGGTCGCGTGTTCGAGTCACGCCCCCGCTATTGAAAGAAAGGCGCACATATTGGTGCGCCTTTTATGGTGATGTAGCTCAGTGGTTAGAGCATCGCACTCATAATGCGGGGGTCACTGGTTCAAATCCAGTCATCACCAAAAAAAGCTTCCCCGTGTGGAAGCTTTTTTGTTTGGGTAAATTCGAACCCGCGCTATTATGAGGCGATCTGTTCAATATCAGGGGTTGTAAGTGAAGCGGGAACTGCGAGATCAGGCGCGTCAAATGCGGCTTGATGGAGAAACCGTCGGGGATATTGCCAAAGTGCTTGGCGTTGCGAAAAGTACGATCAGCTCGTGGGTACGCGATATTCAACTGACAGACCTGCAGGTGGAACGGATCAAACAGACGAAAACGAAATACGGCGCACAAAACAAAGGCAGTCAGGTGAACCGCGCCAAGTACCTGGCGGTGCGCGAAGCTTACCAGGAAGAAGGGCGGCTTGCCGCCATGCAGATGCGACCGCTGCACATGGCTGGTTGTATGTTGTACTGGGCTGAAGGTGCGAAAGCCCGAAATGGCGTATATTTCGTCAATGCCGATCCGCATATGTTGCAACTGTTCATGCGCTTTTTGCGCGAAGAAATGCACGTCGTAGACGACGAAATCACGATCAAAATACATTGTCATTTCAGTGACCGCGAAACACAGCAGCAGCTTGAGCAATACTGGCTGAAGGTACTTGAACTGCCCCCCAGTGCCGTGCGCAAAACCCAGTACAAAATTGGGAGTGAGTACCGCAAGAATACCCTGGTCAATGGCGTTTGCGGTATTCGGGTGCATCGGTCGCGGATATTGCAGCACATCTATGGGGCTATCCAGCAGTACGGTGGTTTTGAAAACCGAGATTGGTTGTTCTAAAAGAGTCCTATTCCTCCAGCGCGGTCAAATCGGCCCAGGTTTCGCGGCGGCGCGCCACCGACCAGGTTTCGCCATTTGGGTGGATCACGACTTCGGGGGGGCGGGGACGCGCGTTATAGTTGCTGGCCATGACCATGCCATATGCCCCAGCCGTGAGCAGCGCCAGCGCATCACCGCGTTCCACACCTTGTAAAGCGATACGTTGGGCGAATACGTCCGTGCTTTCGCACACTGGCCCCACAAGCTGCGCGTGCAGGATGCTGCCCGGTTTGCGTTCTACTGGGGTGACTTCATGATGCGCGTTGTAGAGCATGGGGCGGATCAGCTCGGTCATGCCCGCATCGACGATCACGAAGGATTCGTCGCCCTGGTGCTTGATGTACTGCACTTCGGTGACCAGAATGCCCGCGTCGGCCACGATGCGCCGTCCCGGTTCCAGCAGCACTTGATACCCTGCTACCACAGGCGCTAAGGCTTCAGCAAAATCGCGCACATCCGGGAGTGTTTCGCCGGGTGAGTACGCGACGGGAATGCCGCCGCCAATATCGAGCGTCTGGATGATCGGGAATTCGGCGGCCAGGTCACGCGCAAGCTGCACCGCCTGCACGGTTTCGGTGACATCGTGCAGTTGACTGCCGATGTGGACATGAATGCCATCAAAAATCAGGTGCGGGTAATCGGCGGCACGGCTCAGGATTCTTGAAATGGCATCGGCGGACAACCCAAACTTTGCTCCACCATGCCCCGTCGCAATGTGTGGGAGCGTTTTCGCGGCGATGTTCGGGTTCAGCCGCAGCGATACCTGCTGTCGAATGCCGAGCGTCCCAGCCAGGTGATCGATCAGGCTAAATTCTTCGATATTCTCACCGTTGATCCAGCCTACGCCCTGTTCCATCGCGTAGCGCAGTTCGGAAACCGTCTTTCCGACCCCCGCAAACACCAGACTTTTGGGAGATGCACCTGCCTGCAAAGCGCGATAGATTTCACCTCCACTGACTGCATCGATCTGCGCGCCAGCGGCAATTAGCGTGCGCAGGATGGCAAGATTGGCGTTGGCTTTTGCACTGTAATGCACATGCGCGTGAATGCCTGCACCAAAAAAAGCATCCCGAATCGTATAGTAGTTCGTCAGGATGCGCTTCAGGCTGTAGATATAGACCGGAGTTCCAACCGATTGCAGGATCGAATTTACCCGAACCGAGTCGGCATACAGGGAATCCGTGCGATAATGAAAAGCATCATTAAGCATCATTGAACCCGTTGATGAGGGCTGACCAGCCCACCATTGTAACAAGGTGGACGCGAGTTGTATCCTGATAGGATAACCAAGTAAGGCAGGGTGAACAACGTGGATGCGACGGTAGAAAAGCCAGATACTAAAGTGGCGCTTGCTTATGAAGGCATTCGCCGCCGTGAATATGAGTTGATCACAAAACTGCTGGAAGTGCTGCCAAAAGTGGACGGCCTGCCGGAAGACCAGGTCAGCCAGGTGCGCGACGCATTGTTCCATGCCGATCACCCGTACCTGATGGTGTTTGTTGGCCCGTTCAGTTCGGGTAAATCGAGCCTGATCAACGCTTTGGTGGGTAAAAGCGACCTGCTGATGGTTGGTCCAGTACCGACCACTGACCGAATCAGCATTTTACGCTATGGCGAACAGCCCGAAGTGATGCGCGCCAGTGAACTGGATACCGTGTTTCATCCCTCGCCGCTGCTGCAAAAAGTCAGCTTTGTCGATACGCCTGGGTTGGAGTCCGTGTTTCAGAAACACGAGGACGTGACCCGGCGCTTTCTGCACCGTGCCGATACCGTGCTGCTGGTGATGATGGCGACCCAGGCCATGACCGCCCGCAACCTGGAATACCTGCGGATGCTGCGCGCTTATGGGAAGAATGTCATCCTGATCCTGAACCAGGTCGATCTGCTGTCGCCGGAAGAACAGGAAACCGTCAGGCAGTATGTGTTGGATCAAAGTTCGCTGCAACTGGGATTCAAGCCGGAAATCTGGATGATGTCGGCGCGTTTGGGGTTGGAAGCCCGTCAGCCGGATGGCACGCTGGATCAGGAAAAATGGCACGCCAGCGGTCTGGATCAGCTTGAACGGTACGTCGATGAGCAGTTGGGCGATATGGCGCGGCTGAAACAAAAGCTGCTCACGCCGCTGTCGATTACCCAGAATGTGCATCAACTGGCGTTGACCGCCGTCCGCGCCAATCAATCGGCACTGGATCAGTACCAGGCGATTTCGCAGAACCTGGAACAACAGTTGACGGTTCACAAGCGCGAACAGGAACGCATCGTGCGCGAACTCAGCGACGCGGTGACGGCAAAATTCACCGAAGCCAGCAAACGCGGCACGAACGCCATCCGTGAGATGTTCAGGATCAACCGGGCTTTCGGGTCAGTGGGGCGGGGTGTGCTGGAAATTTTTGGATTGGCACGCTTGCAGCGGGGCGGATCGTACACACGGGCGGAATTCGAGACGACCAAAGTGTTCGAGCCAATTCAGGAACTGCCGGATGTCGTCGATGCCGTTGCGCCGCGTCTGGAAGGAAAAGACATTCAGGATATAGACGATTTGGTGAAGTATGCGCGTAAGGAGATTACCCTGCTCCCGCCGCCGATTCAGGCCAAAGTCATCGGGGATGTAAAAGCACCCCTGGGGTATGACCGTTCGGCACTTCAGCAGGTGCGCGGCGACCTGGAACGAATCGAAGATGAGGCCAGGACGATTGAAACCGAAAAGTTGGAACTGGCCGTGCGTAATTCGCTGCTGGTGCTGGCTGGGTACGAAATCCTGCTCGTGATCTTCGCGGTGTTCGCCGTGCTGCTCAACCCGTCGGCCACATCGCCGGATCAGCCGTTCCTGACGATTGGCCTGGTGATGTTTTTCGTGGGGGTGGGGCTGTTGGGTCTGCTGGTGCTGCCGCTGCGTGGGCGGATGCTGGAAACCCAGTACGCCAACCGTTTACTGGGTCTGCAAGCGCGCTACCTGGAAGCCTTTCACAAGGCGGCGGATAAGCAGATCGCGTATGGCATGAGCCTTCGCCGCGAAGCGATTGCGCCGCTCACCCGCCTGATCGACGCGCAGACGACGATCCAGACCGGGCAAATGAGTGCCTTACAAGCGGCAGGGCAGGAAATTACCAGTATTGAAGCGGAACTGACCCGGATGGGAAAGTCTGGGATACTGAGTGGACTGAGAGGCTGAGTTGACCATTTTATCGAACCCGGCGAACCTCACGCTTGAAGGGCCGCTGGCGGCACTGCGTGAATCGGAGATACGCCTGCTGAACGAAATCGCCGCCAGCCTGGGGGAAACGGGCGAAAACGCCGAAGATCGCCAGCGCTTGCGCGATGTGGCCGAAGATGTGCGCGATCTGTTCTTCCTGGTGGTGATCATTGGGGAGTTCAACGCAGGCAAGTCGTCGTTCATCAATGCTGTGCTTCAGGATGACGTGCTGCCGACGGGTATCACGCCCACCACTGAGGTGATCGAGCTGATCAAATACGGTCCGCAGACCGAGCGCGTGCCGGAACTGCGCCCGGACGGAATCCGCGTGTGGACGCACAGCAATACCGGCGCGCCTGGTGTCGCGCTGGTCGATACCCCTGGAACGGGGTCGATCTTTCAGAAGCACGAAAAGACGGCGAAATCGTTCCTGCATCGCAGCGACCTTGTGATTTTCGTGATTTCGGCCAAACGTGCGTTTGCCGAAACCGAACGCCTGTACCTGGATATGGCGAAGCATTACGGCAAGAAGATCATCCTGGTGGTGAATCAGATCGACCTGCTGGATGGGGCGCAGCAGCAGGAAGTACGCCGTTTCGTCGAACAGCAGGTGCAGGAACTGCTCGATCTGCGCCCCCTGCTGTTCATGGTGTCGGCGCGTGAAGCGCTCACACAGCGGCGGGCGAACCCGGATGCCCCTGATACCAGCGGCATCGACGCGGTGCGTGCGCATCTGCGCGGGGTGTTCAGCGAAATGCCGCCCGCCCGCCAAAAACTGATCACGCCGCTGGATTTGGCCGATCAAATCGTGCTGCGGCAGATCGAAACCGTCAAACGTCGTTCGGATGCGGTCAGCGCGGATACGGGCAAAGCGAAGGACGTGCAGACTGAACTTGGCAAACAGTCCGAAGGACTGGGTGGGCAGTTGAAAGCCGCCCGCGCCGATATTGACCAGGTGTTTGAAGGGATGCGCCGCCGGGGATTGGATTTCATCAACACTCGCCTTTCGTTCCGGCAGATTGGGCGTTCGACCAGCCGCGAGAAATTGCAGGCCGAATTTCAGGATGTGGTGATCGGGCGGGCGCTGCGCGAGATCAGCGACGCGACCAGCGGGTATATCAATGCGCTGGTCGATAACAGCCGTTTGTACTGGCGCGGCGTGCTGGATCGCCTGAACGCGCTGCGCGATCAACTGGCGGGGGAACTGAACAGCCTGGATGCCGGGGTGTACGCGGAACAGCGCGAAGCCCTGGAAGAAGCGATCCGCATTGCTGAAGCGGAACTGCGCTCGTATTCCAGTGGCAAAGTGTTGGGCGAAATGGAAGAAACCTTCCGCACCAATATGACTGGGTTCACCACCAGTACCGTCGCCGCCATCACCGGGCTGGTCGTCGCTTTGCTGGCGGCTGCCGCCCCAGGACCGCTGGCAGGCGTAGCGGCGGCGGCGTTCGTGGTCGCTATGCCAGTTGCCGCCTTTGGCATTGCAGCGGCGATTCGCTACTATCGCCGCGTGACGGACACCACGCGCCGCGAATTCAATCAGCGCATCGACCAACTGCAAAAGACGTATTATGAAGCACTGGACACCCTGACGCAGAAAGAACGCGCCCGTCTGACGCAGTATGGCAATCAAGTCCTGACACCGATTTTCAGCCGCCTGGAAGTCCTCAGCCAGCGCTATTCCGCCGACCTCAATCAACTACGCGGCTATCAATCGCAGATTGCTACGCTGCGCCGGGGGATTGAGGAGGTATGACATGGTTGGCGTGCCGCTGGAAACGCAGATCGCCGTCGGGCTGCAACTGGTCCTGACAGCCATCCTGAGCGGCCTGATTGGGCTGGACAGAGAGCGCAATCGAAACAACGCCGGACTGCGAACACATATCCTGGTTGGGGTAGGCGCGTGTCTGTTCACGGCGCTGTCTGTCCGTGCGTTTGGGGAGGGCGATCCGGGGCGCGTGGCGGCGCAGATTGTGACGGGCATTGGCTTTTTGGGCGCTGGGGCGATTCTGAAAGAGAATCGTCGCATTCGCGGGCTGACCACTGCCGCGAGTATCTGGACGACCGCCGCCGTCGGGATGGCGGTCGCGGCGGGCGCATGGTTGATCGCAATTATTGCAACGCTGATCGTCTGGTTGGTGCTGTCCGCACTGATACGACTTGAGCCGTATGGCATCCAACCGAAGGACGATGCGTGACGGCTGAACGCGCTACAACCCGTGAATCGCTTTCACCCGTTCGATAACCGGCTGAATGGTGGGCGTTCTGCGGGGCGGATTTCCCTGCCCAAGCGGATCGACAATTTCCGCTTCGCCTAACAGCAGCCGGGCGATATTCGCCCAGCCATACCCCAGCGTCTCCAGGTGATAGCCGCCTTCCATCACGAACGCGATTTTGCCCCCACACAGCGCATCGGCCATACGCATCAGTTCACGGCTGATGTGAGCATACCCGGTCAGCGAGAGGCGCATTCCGGCCAGCGGATCTGTCCAGTGCGCATCGTACCCGGCGCTGACCAGGATCATCTCCGGTCGATAGCGCTCTGCCGCTTTCCAGATCACCTGGTCGAAAATGGCGGCGTAGCTTTCGTCGCCATGCCCCGGCGGGATCGGGATGTTGATCGTCGTGCCTGCGCCCGCCCCTGTGCCAACATCCTCAAAATCGCCCGTGCCGGGGTAAAGCGGGTCCTGATGCGTCGAAATGAACAGCACCGACGGATCATCGTAGAATACGGCTTCGGTGCCGTTGCCGTGATGCACGTCGTAATCGACGATCAGCACACGCCGAAGCCCGTAAGCCGCTTGGATATGCCGGGCGGCGATGGCGACGTTGCTCAGCAGGCAGAAGCCCATTGCCCGTGCCGGGATCGCGTGATGCCCCGGCGGTCGCGTGGCGGCCATCGCATTTTTGGCTTGTCCGCTGGCGACGGCAGCCGCCGCATCGATCACCGTGCCTGCCGAAAGCCGAGCGATTTCGTAGCTCCAGGGGGCGGCATACGTATCGGCATCGATCCTGACCATGCGCTCCATCGCGCTGATTCGATCCAGCAAAGCGAGATAATCATCGTGGTGAACGGCTTTCAGCGCCTCCATAGAGGCAGGCTGCGCTGTACGTGGCTCCAGCAGGGCGGTCAAGCCGCTCGACTCCAAATGCTGCCATACCGCCCGAATGCGTCCGGCATGTTCCGGGTGGCCTTCGAGATCGTGTTCCACACAGCGCGGGTGCGTCACATAAACCGTATTCATGCCAGGTTCTCCATCAGATGCCTGTATTCATGGGCGGGGAGCCAGGATCAGGTAATCGAACCCGTTCATGGCGACGGTTTCGCGTTGTTCGTAATGGGTGACAATTGCCCTCAGCACGTTTTCCGGGTAGAACTGCGCCCGCAGGATGACCAGCCCGAAATACTGCGATTCGATCAGGTCTATCAGGGCTGTGCCGTCGAATACCCCATTGTTCGCCAGGTTCAAAAGCTGCGTCGGGTTAGTGATTACCTCCTGACCGACGGCGAACTGAAAACCCGCCTCTTCGCTCAGCACCGGGCGGCCCGTTTCGCGGATCATCGCCACAATGCGCCAGCCCGCATCAACATCGGCCTGGGTGACGAAATGACCAATATCGGCATACCCGCCGACGATGCGCGTCGCGGAGTCGTAGAAGCCGTTCAACGCATTTGGCTCCAACCCCAGCAGGTCGGCCACAGGTTCAAACACTGCGCCTTCGGTGGGCATGTGCAGCACCGCCCGGCCATAGCCCAAATACAGTACAGGCACAATCACCAACAGCGCACGACGAAATGGTACAGCGAAGCGGCGCACGGGATTCACGAACAGGCGCGTGAGATAATTTTGCGGGAATTGCCACGCACCATTGAGCGACCGCGCCGCGAAAATGCCGCTTAGGATGCACAGTGCGGCAATGGAGGTCGCAAAATAGCTGTCGCCGCCGCCCCATGTTCCAGAAAGCATCCCCTGTCCCAGGCTGGCCGCGAACCAGAGGGTATAGATCGACAGGCGTTCGAAGTACAGTTGATACAGTCCCAGCAGGGCTGCCGGAAGGATCAGACAGCCGTACAGGTTCCACCACAAGCGGAACAGGCCAAGCGTTTGATCGTAGTTGATCAGGTTGACGTTGGCGCGAATGGCCTGCCGCCACCATTCGCCGTTGGTTGCCCAGTTCATCCACAAAAAGATCGCGCCGCCCGCCAACGCAAACAGGACTCCTGCAACCAGAGCGCGGCGCGGCTGGCGCAGAAACAGAAAGGCGAAGGCCGCACCCGCTGTGAAGATCGCAAGCTGTTTGGTGTAACCCGCCAAGATGATCAGTGCCAGCCCGAACGCAATCACGCGCCGCCGCCTGCCGGTATCGTCGATCTCGTTCGCCCGTGCCAGCACAACGACGGCCAGAGTCTCGAACATGACCATCGTCATGTGCTGGCGAAAAAGCGGCCCAATGTGATAGATCGTGTTGGCAGCCAGGAACGCCAGCGCGGATAACGCCGCTGCATCCCGCCGCCCGCCTTCCCGGTAGACCGCCAGCCCGACTGCGCCCGCCGTGATAAGCGTCCCCAGAAAACCCAACAGCCGCCCATACCAGTAAGCCGGACCGAACCCCCACACGAACGGCGCGGCAATTACATGAAAGAGCGGGGGGTAGTTGCTCGAATAGAATGGATAGGCATCGGTGTTGCGGTACGGCCATTCACCCCGGCTGAACAGCACTGTATCGACCAGCTCGAAGCCTTCGCCCTGATCGTAATCGAATGGGAACCCCATCAGGTTGGCGGCGTAGGCGATATAGACCAGCAGGTAGCCGAACAGGACGATCAGCGCGGCGGCGGTGAGCGCACGGCTGAACAGCATCAACAGACGTGGATCGGCGGTTGTGCGTGTCGTCATACTTCCGCGCTGCCCAACGGAATCAGGCTAAGACCAATCACTGCGATGATGATGCACAGCCCCAGGCCAATCCGCTGTGCTGGGCCGATGCCGCCCTGCCGACCGACATCCAGAATATCGATCAGGATGATGGCGAGAAACCCCAGGATGCCGCCGAACACGAGCAGCAGACCCAGTCCGCGTTTGGTGAAGGTGAAGGTTGTGGAAAAGGGTGATGGTTTCATGCGTGCAGTATAGCGGGCAGGGCAGGAACTCTCAACCATTACGCGGGTGCCGAACGCAAACGTTTGGCGTACAGGCGCAACGAAATCGAATGCGTGTGCGTATACTGATGCATGACGACGATCAAACTGCTGCGGACGCACCGCGCATTCGAGGAGTAGCTGGCAATGACGACCGAGCCTTTACCGCCGGAACGTATGGAACCGGAACCAGAACACCCTGATGATAACGCACGGGTATCCCGGTTGAGCAGTCCGCCCGCACGGGTGGACGAAAACGGCACAGACGATAATGCCGCTGAAGCGACCATCCGCGAGTACCAGGCACGTTACCAGATGCCGCGCACGGGTGCGGCGGACATGCCCGACGAACCCCCGCTGCCGTTCATGAGCAATGGGCCGCGTGAACGGTCTGCCGCGCCGCGTTACCGTCCGCGCAGCTACAGCACGCTGCGCGTGAGCGATGATGAGCGGCTGTGGGCATCGGTCGCACATGTCAGCGCATGGATCACGTTCCTGGGCGGCATTTTCACCATTGGGACGATCATCCCGGTCAGCATCTTCATCCCCCTGGTGATTTATTTCCTGTTCCGCCGCAAGTCGGATTACGTCGCGTTTCACGCGCTGCAAGCCTTCGTGATTCAACTCATTGGCACGGTGGGGGCGGCGGTGCTGCTGCTGGCGGGCGGCATGGTGTGGAGCGTCGGCATGATCATCGCGGTCATCTCGCTTGTGCTGCTGGTTGGGGTGGTGCTGGTGCCGCTGTGGGCGCTGATTGGCGTAGCGCTGCTGCTGGTGGTGCTGCTGCTGCCGCTGGGGATGGTGCTGTTCGCCACCATCGCGGCCATTGCGACCTTCAGGGGCGAGGACTATCACTATCCGTTCATCGCCCGGTGGGTGGATCGCCAGCTTGCGGGCGGCTTCATGAACATGGTATAAGCCGTTCCAGAAGGCACATGGGCGAAGCACGCAGCGGCTTCGCCCGTTTTGCGCCTGGCTTTATTTCTTCCCCCCGGCATGATATGCTTGCAGCGTTCATCACTTGTGAACTTACCATGTGGAACATCACCCTTTAATCTTCCTCAGGAGCAGCAGCAATGTTGAAAACGCACACCTGCGGCGAGCTGCGTCCACAGCACGCGGGGCAGCGCGTCGAACTTGCGGGATGGGTTCACCGCCGCCGCGATCAAGGAGGCATCATCTTCCTTGACCTGCGTGACCGCTGGGGCATCATGCAGATTGTCATCGACCAGGCCACCACGCCCCAGGCGCACGCAGCAGCGGGCGATCTTCGCAATGAATACGTCGTGCAAATCAAGGGAACCGTGCGCATCCGCCCGGAAGGGACTCAAAATCCCGATTTGCCGACAGGGGATGTCGAAGTGGTGGCCGACGACGTGATGCTGCTCAATGCCTCGAAAACGCCGCCGTTCTACATCAACCAGGAATCGAAAATTGATGAGACGGTGCGCATGAAGTACCGTTATCTCGACTTGCGCCGCCCGCGTATGCAGGAAAACATCGTGCTGCGCCATAAAGTGGTGAAATACATCCGCGATTTTCTCGACGCGCAAGGGTTTGTCGAAATTGAAACGCCGATCCTGTTCAAGACCACGCCGGAAGGCGCACGCGATTTTCTCGTACCAAGCCGCCTGAACCCAGGCACGTTTTATGCGCTGCCGCAAAGCCCGCAGCAGTTGAAACAACTGCTCATGGTGGCGGGTTATGAAAAATACTTCCAGCTTGCCCGCTGTTTCCGCGATGAAGACCTGCGCGGCGACCGCCAGCCGGAATTTACACAGCTTGATATTGAGATGAGCTTTGTCCAGCGCGACGACATCATGGCGTTGATCGAAACGCTGATGACGGAAATTGCTGAAAACGTAGCGGGCAAATCCCCCATGTACAAGCCGTTTCCGCGCATCACCTACGCCGATGCGATGGAAAAGTACGGCTCGGATAAACCCGATCTGCGCTATGACCTGGCGGCCATCGATGTGACCGATCTGGCGGGCAAAAGCGCGTTTCCGGTGTTCGTGAACAACGTCGCGGAAGGCAAACCTGTCAAAGTCATCCGCGTGCCGGGGCTGGCAGGGCAGTACAGCGGGACTCAGCTTCGCAAGGTAATGGAAGAACTGGAAACCCTGGTGCGCGGCGCGGGCGCAAAAGGCCTGGCGTGGATGGCACTGGGCGAAACGGAAGAAGCCGAAGTCAAAGGGCCGATTGCCAAATTCTTCACGGTCGATCAGAAAGCTGAACTGTTCGAGCGTCTGGGCGCGCAGCCGAACGATATGCTGCTGTTCACGTCCGATACCCGCGATACAGTGTATACCGTGATCGATACACTGCGCCGTCACCTGGCCGCCATGCTCAACCTGGCTGACCCGGCAAAACTGGCGTTCGCGTGGATCATCGATTTTCCGATGTTCTACTGGAACGAGGAAGAAAAGCGATGGGATCCGTCACAGCATATGTTCACCGCCACGCTGCCGGAAGACCTGCCGCTGCTCGATACTGACCCCGGCAAAGCACGCGGCTCCCAATATGACCTGGCGTGCAACGGGTATGAAGTGGCGGGCGGGAGCATCCGCATTCACGACCGTGCCATTCAGGAAAAGATGTTCCCGCTCATCGGTCAGACGATGGAAAATGCCCGTGAACAGTTCGGCCACATGCTCGAAGCGTTCGAGTACGGCGTACCGCCGCATGGGGGCATTGCGTCCGGCATTGACCGTTTGGTGATGGTGCTGGCCGAAGAACCGAACATCCGTGAGGTGATCGCGTTCCCGAAAACGCAGCAGGGTTCCGACATCATGGCGCACGCGCCCAGTGAAGCCGAACCGCGTCAGTTGGATGAACTGTTCATCCGCGTGGTGCCGCCGCCCGAAAAGAAGTAGCATTGGGTGCAGACTGCAATAAATGAGGGGCAGGGTCTATCTATCGACCGCGCCCCTTTTTGCTGCACGAAACCCGCGATCAGCGGTTGGGAATGCGCTCGGTTGGCTCCACTTTCGGGGGGAGTTCCTGCACATTGCCGATCACATACGCATGGAGCAGTCCCGCCACAATGCCGCCCGCGAACAACGCGACAAAATAGGCGGGGACGTAGCTGAGATCGCCCGCAATCAACGCCGGGCCAAGCGTGCGCGCCGGGTTGACCGATGCCCCAGTGTATGCACCTGCCGCCAGGATCAACCCGGCAAGTGTAAAGCCGATGGCGACGGGAGCCAGATTGCCCGCCTTGCCGAACACCGCCGCCTGATAGATCGTGCTGACCAGCAGAAAGGCCAGGATGAACTCGATCAGGGCAGCAGGGACGATAGCATCGTCCGTCAGTGAGCCTTTGGTCACCCCATAGTTGATCGTCGTCAATACTTCTGCCGCATTGGGGAGCGAATCCACGAAGAAACGCACCAGGACCGCCGCGATGATCGCCCCGACGAACTGCATCACCCAATAGATGACGGCCTTCGGCAGGTCGATTTTGCCGCCGACCAGCAGCCCCGCCGTGACCGCCGGGTTGAAATGCGCCCCGGAAATATGCCCATAGGCGTAGATGATGCCGATCAGGATCAAACCGTGACCGAGCGCCGCCGCGACCACGCCGAACTGAGGCGCGACCGTGACCACCATGCCGCCCACGAAAACCAGCGTAAAGGTACCGAGCAGTTCCGCAATCGCTGACTTCAGAACACCATTCATGCCGAACGCCTCCCGTGAAAGAAAACTAGCCGCGATTATAGCGCTTTGTAGGTCACCTGACCCCTTTGCATCCTGCACGCCATGCGGTATAACTAACCGCATCCTGCTGTGTACGTGATGGGCGACACCGTTTTGAGCCAACATGTTTTGAACCGGTGTCCCCTATGTGGCGTTAGGGTGATAGGCCAGAGCCAAGACCTGACCGTCAACGGGACACCACCCTGCGAAAGCAGGCCTCAAAACACCGTCCACACGGCATGGCGGGTTATCTGAAAACAAAAACAGCGTCCTTAAACGGGAACGCTGTTTTTTATGGAGGTACCCGTTCAACCCCCTTATCCGGCGTAGTTCGCGCCGAACACGTCGATCAGCAGGCCAGGCAGCCTGTCACGGAGCGGCACCAGTACCGCTTCTCCCTGGTCGGTGATCAAATCCGTGCTGTAATTCGCGTCGATCACGCCCGTGCGGATGTTTTCCGGCGGCACATCGCGCAGCGACAGCGCCAGCGGGATGATTTGATCCAGCGTCAGGCTGGTGTACACATCGTCGCTGATCGCAGCCAGCAGCGTCGGTGACTGCACGATCAGCGATGGCAGCATGTCCCGGTTCAAAATCTGGTCGCGCAGCGCGAATAACACCAACTGCTGTCGCCGCGCCCGCTCGAAGTCGCTGTCATTGTGCCGGGTGCGCGCAAACTTGAGCGCTGCTGCGCCATCGAGCGTTTGCCGCCCTGCCTGAATGATGAACGGATCGTAGCCGTAATCCATACTGGGGTAGTCATAATCCGCAATTGGGTACGGGACATCGATTTCCAGCCCGCCCAACGCATCGATCAGCGTGATGAAGGCTTCAAAATCGACGACCACCACCTCATGAATGCGCATTCCCAGGTTGTACTGAAGCGTTTGCATCGCCAGGGTTGGCCCGTAACCAGGTGCTTGCAGTTCACCCAACACCATTGGCGTATTGGCGCGCTGCAAGCGGCTGTACCCCGGCACTTCAATGTACAGATCGCGCGGGATACTCAGGATACCGAGCGTATTGGCCGCCGGGTCAAGGCTGATCAGCATCATTGTGTCGGTGCGGTAAGCCAACCCGGATTCTCCAGGGCGGCGATCCAACCCCATCACCAACACCGTCAGGCGTGAAGTGCCGTCCCAGGGGGTGAGCGTCAGGCTGGAACCATCTGCAAGCGTGATGGTGCTGCCTGCTTCAAACGCGGGGGCGGCGATCTGCTGAGCGCTCCGCACATCGACCGGGGTTGGCAGCGCGGCAGTATCGAGCGAAGCCCCCTCCGCTGGCGGATTAAACCTCACCGCGAACAGCGTCACCAGCCCCATGACAGCGACGATCAGTAAAACCGCTGCCGCAGCCACGACCCACAGCCACTCAGTACGCTTGGCCTGAACGGGAAGTGAAACCGGTTCGCTGGCCGCGAGGTCGATAACGGGCGGCGGTGGGGCAGGGGGAAGTGCAGGCGTATAATCGAGCGATGAACGCGCAGAATATCGGTTTGGATTTGTATTCATGCACGAGAGTATAGGAAAGCCCGACTTATGCGTCAATGGCGCTTGATCTACGATCCCCCTATGCGCGGCGGGCGCAACATGGCTGCCGATGAAGCGATCAGCCGTGCGGTGTCGATGCGCGACCAACTGCCGACGCTGCGCCTGTATGCCTGGAGCGTCCCGTGCTTATCCTTAGGGTACGGGCAGCGTTCCGCCGAAGTCGATTTTGAGCGACTGAAGGCGCACGGTTGGGACATTGTGCGGCGCAAAACGGGCGGGCGCGCCGTCCTGCACATCGATGAACTGACGTACAGCGTGAGTATTCCGCTTGATGACCCTATCGCAAAAGGCAGCATCGTCGAAAGCTGTGCGCGTATCAGCCAGGGGTTGATCGCTGCGTTCGTGCGCCTGGGTGCCGCCCCACGTGCCGATGTCAAGCCAGGCGGCGCAGCGGAAACCAGCCCGATCTGTTTCGATACCGCATCGCATTACGAAATCACAGTGGAGGGGAAAAAGCTGGTCGGCAGCGCACAGCGGCGGGATTTTCGCGGCCATTTCGACCGTCCCGGCGTGCTGCTTCAGCATGGGGCAATTCCCCTGGGCGGCGATGTTTCCCGTATCTGCGATGCCCTGGTCTACCCGGATGAACCCACCCGCACCGATGCAAAGGCATTGGTGCGCGAACGGGCGACGACCGTCGAGGCGGTCATCGGTCGCCCGGTCACCTTTGAGGCGATGGCGCACGCGCTGATTGCAGGGTTTGAATCCGCGTTCGATGTGCGTTTTGTTGAACTGGGACTTTCGCCGCCGGAAGCACGCGAGGTCGCTGAACAGCCTGAACGCCAGCCAATGGCCTGGGTAAACCGCCGTTGAAAGCCTCTCCTTCACCGCACCTGCTTGACAGCCGATCCCGCTGGCTATATGCTCATTGCAAGGTTAAGTTCAGTTTGTAAGGTTCGGTGAACGCAAGGTTCAGTGAATACACGGTTCATAAACGCAAGGCTTGATGAGCGAAAGCGGCGGCTAATGACCACAACTGTACGCCAACTTCCCCTGTTTACCACCCTTCCCGCATCGGAAGCGGATTTGAACCCGCGCACCCGGTTGAAAGACACCATCACCCTGTTTCAGCAGCATTTACTTCGCCAGGGCAAGACCGAACACACGATCAGGGCTTTCACTGCCGACCTTCAGCTTTTAGGTGAATGGGGCGGTGATGAGATGATGATCGGCGCGTACACCACCACTACGCTCAACGCTTTTCTGCATTGGCTGGAATATGAGCGCGGGGTGCCGTGCAGTCGCAAATCGTATGCGCGCCGCGTGACCACGCTCAAGGTGTTTTTCAGGTGGCTGCACGCGCTGGCCGCCGTACAAATCGACCCCGCCAACGCGATCTTGCAGCGTTCCGGCCAAGCCCCGTTGAGCGAAGCGCTCAATCCACAGGAGATTGACGCGGCGTTTCAATATGCGTTCATGCTGCGCCGCCACGCCGAAAAACCGGATTCCCGCCCGGAAATGCTGTTCCGACTGTTGATTATGACGGGCATCAAGAAGGGCGAAGCCGTCAACCTGACGCTGAACGACATTGAACGCAGCCCGGCGGTGCTGGCGGTGAATCACCACAGTCCAAAGGATGTGTATAAAGAACGACGAATCGACTTGGAACCCGATTGGCTGCCCGTGTACGATGCGTACCTGGTGCAGTACCGCCCGCGTGATGCGGTGTTCACCTGCACAGCGCGCAATCTGGAATACATTCTGGACGATGTGGGCAAAGGCGCAGGCATCGAACCGAAACTCTCATTCGAAATGCTGCGCTGGACGAGTGCCGTCCGCGATTACCGCGCCGGGGCAGACCCGGACGCGATCCGCGATAAACTGGGCTTGAGCAAAATAAGCTGGACGGAAACGTTCGACAAAATCAAGCGCCTGACCGACCAACAGTTGAAAGACGAGGCAGAGGCTTAAATGCAGTTCACCCTGACCATGCCTGATTGGGCGATAGAAGCGAACCGTGCGCTGCCAGACTTCATGCCATCGCTGGAAGACCGAATGCGCGAAGTGATCCGCTTTTCGCGGCTGAACTTTGAACGCGGGACGGGCGGCCCGTTCGCAGCGGGTGTGTTCGAGCGCGACACAGGCCGCCGCATCGTGATCGGCGTGAACCGTGTGGTGCCGCACCAGTGTTCGTCGGCGCACGCAGAAGTGATGACGCTTTCGCACGCGCAGCAGCTGCTCAACACGCACGACCTGGGCGGCGATGGAATGCCGATCTATCAGTTGGTTGTAAACTGGCGACCCTGCGTGATGTGTTACGGCGCGGTCTTGTGGTCGGGCATCCGGTCACTGGCCATCGCGGGCAGCGGCCCGGAACTGGAACAGATCACTGGGTTCGATGAAGGTCCCATCCACCCGGAATGGCAGCATGAACTCGCCAAACGCGGCATCGAGCTGATCGACAACATCCTGACGGATGAGGCCGTCGCCGTCTACCGCGATTTTGCCGCGAGCAAAGCGCTGGTCTACAACGGACGGCGGGGCTGAAGTACGACTGAACGTTCCCGACCGCCGTCATCAGAATACCCGGACGAGCAGCCCTTTCAGGTATTCGCCTTCGGGAAAAGTCAGGGCTATAGGGTGATCGGTGTCGGCACTGAGGTGCGCGGTGATCTGCCCCTGCCGACCGCTGTCGGCCAGCGCGCCGAACACGATCTTCTGAAACAGATCGCGGGTAATTGCGCCAGAGCATGAGAAGGTCATGAGGAAGCCGCCCGGCTTGATCAGCTTAAAGCTGTTCAGGTTCAGGTCTTTGTAGCCCCGTGCCGCTTTTTCGACCTGCCCGGCGTTGTGGGCAAACTTTGGCGGGTCGCAAATCACGACATCGTACTGTTCGCTTTCCGCCACCTGGTCGCGCACAAAGTCGAACACATCGCCCTGTACGTATTCGGCACGGTCGCCCAAATCGAGCGCCGCTGCATTCTGGTCGCCCATTTCCAGTACATCATTCGATGAATCGACATTGACCACGCGCAGATCGTCGATGGCGGCGGCGGCCCGCAGCCCAAACGCCCCGGTGTAGCTGAACAGGTTCAGCACTCGCGCATCGCCCGCCAGTTCCAGCCCGGCCAAATCGACCAGGCGCGAACGGTTATCGCGCTGATCGAGATAAAACCCGGTCTTGTGACCGTGAATCACATCGACGCTGATCGGCACATCGCCTTCCAGAATGGTGATCCGGTCGGGCGGCGCTTCCCCGGTCAGCACGCCTGTGACCTGTTTCAGACCTTCTTTGCCGCGCACATCGACATCACTGCGTTCGTAGATGCCCGACGGCTGAAGCAGATCCATGCACAAGTCCGCGATCATCGCTTTATGGGTGTCGATTCCGAGCGTGAGCGCTTGCAGCACCAGCCAATCCTTACCCATCTCGTCATCGGCGTAGCGGTCGATCACCAGGCCGGGAAGGTAGTCGTTCTCCGCGTTGACCAGGCGGTAGGCCGATGTATCGTCGGGGAACTGGCGGGATGCAAAGGCTCGTTCCAGCGCGTTCACCCACCAATCCTGATCGATAGGTTCGTCCCGCCAGGTGAGCAGGCGCACCTGAATTTGCGACTTCGGGTTCCAGTAACCCCGCGCTAAAAATTTGCCCTTTTCGTTGATCACGGTCACGATGTCGCCAGGGGCGGGGTTGCCGTGTACTGCGCTGATTGCGCCTGAAAATATCCAGGGATGCTGATTCAGGATCGGCTTTTCGCGGTCGCGCTGGATCACGATGGTTGGATTATCCATGCCAAATCTTTTCAATAGCACTCGTGACGAGTGGAGAGGCTGTCGTATTTTGTCTATTGTACGACAGCCCAATGACTGCGCAGAGGGTCAAGAAACGGGGTAATGTTCACGACGGGCTTGGCATTTCCCCGATCAGCGCCCACAGGTCGGCTTCGCTGATGATCGGCACCTTCAGCTTGGCCGCCTTTTCCGCTTTGCTGCCGGGGCTTTCGCCCATCAGGACATAGCTGGTCTTTTTGCTCACCGTGCCGATCACCTTACCCCCGTGCGCTTCGATCAGGTCGGCGGCCTGTTCACGGCTGAGCGTAGGCAGCGTCCCAGTGAGGACGAACGTTTTGCCTTCCAACGAATCGCCCGCCCGCTGCCGTGCGGTGTTCTGCATGTTGACCCCGCGTTCGCGCAGCTTGTCAACGATGGTGCGATGAAAATCATCCGCAAACCAGGCGGCGATCCCGGTCGCCAGGATTTCGCCAATGCCCTCTACCGCTTCGAGTTGTTCGAGCGTGGCATTTTGCAGCGCATCCATCGAACCGAAATGCCCGGCCAGGTCAACAGCGATGGTGCTGCCTACCCCTTCAATGCCCAGTGCGGTGATCACGCGGGCAAGCGGACGCTCTTTTGCCGCCGTGATCGAGTCCAGCAGATTCCCGACCTTCTTTTCGCCAAAACCGTCCAGTTCCAGCAGTTGATCGCGCTTGTGCGGCAGGTCGAAGATTTCCGCTTCATCGCCGATCAAGCCTTTGTCGATCAGCGTCTTGACGGTCTGCGACCCCATCCCCTCAATGTCCATCGCCCCGCGTGAAACAAAAAACTCCACCTGTCGGAACACCCGTTCCGGGCAGTGAACATTCGGGCAGTAGTGATCCACCGCGCCTTCGGGGTGGATGATCGGCGTATCGCAGAAAGGGCAGCGTTCCGGCGGCAGGATCGGTTGTTCGGCTCCCGTGCGCAGTTCAGCGATCACGCCGACTACGTTCGGGATCACATCGCCCATGCGCTTGACCACGACGGTATCGCCCACGCGCACATCAAGCGCCTTTACGTAATCGAAGTTGTGCAGGGTGGCATTGCTCACGGTGATCCCGCCGATGAACACGGGTTCAAGCTGCGCATTGGGGATCACGCGCCCGGTGCGCCCGACGGTGAACACCGCCTTGAGCAGTTTGGTCGTGCCTTCGCGGGCGGGGAACTTGTAGGCAATTGCGCCGCGCGGGTCTTTGCCGACGATCCCCAGTTCGCGGGCGATGCGCAGATCGTTCACTTTGATCACCACGCCGTCGATCTCGAAATCGAGCGTGTCGCGTCCTGCTTCCCACCCCGGAATGTCCGCGATGATGGCTTCAAGGTCAGGGTAGTACGCAGAACCAGGCGCAATCAGAAAGCCCATCTCGCGCAGATATTCGAGCATATCCCACTGTTTATCGAGCGTGACTCCGCGCGCTTCGACGACCTGATACACGAATGCGGTCAGCGGGCGGGTGGCGGTGATGCGCGAGTCCTTCTGCTTGAGTGTGCCGCTGGCCGCGTTGCGCGCATTGATGAACGGCGGCAGCCCGGCTTCAAGCTGGCGCGCATTGACGGCCTCAAAGCCGCGCTTCAGGTACATCACTTCGCCGCGCACGACCAGGCGTTCCGGGGCGGGCTTGCCATTGGGGTGCGCCGGGATGCGCAGCGGAATCGTGCGGATGGTGCGAATATTCGGGGTCACGTCGTCGCCCAGTTCGCCGTTGCCGCGTGTCGCGCCCTGCACCAGCACGCCCTGTTCATACGTCAGCACGACGGTCAGCCCATCGAGCTTGGGTTCCAGCGTGTAATCGAGCGTCGTACCGCTGGGCAGCAGTTTGAGCGCCCGCTCCTGCCAGGCGTGCAGATCGGCTTGATTGTAGCCGTTCGCCAGGCTCAGAATCGGGGCGGGGTGGCGCACTTTGGGAAAGTCTTCGGAAAGGTCGCTGCCCGAACGCTGCGTCGGGGAATCCGGCGTGATCAGGGTAGGGTGTTCGGCTTCCAGCGCTTTCAGTTCGTTGAACAGCACATCGTATTCGGCATCGGTGATCACCGGGCTGGACAGCACGTTGTAACGGTAGATGTGGTAGTTCAACTGTTCCCGAAGTTCAGCGATTCGCTGTGCGGGATCGTTCGGCGGCGTTTGCGCATTCATCAAGCAATGTCCTATGCTACTGTGGCGGAAGCACCCGTAAAAACTCGCCCGCCGCCCAACCGCCCCGGTTTGGGTCGAACGGGTCTTGAATCAGCCACCAGGTCAGGCCATTTTCATTGCGCGGGCCATCAACGACGGTGAACTGATCGTTGTAATTGGCGCGAAACAGCTCGACATTGTCCACGCCGGGCTGTGGTCGCACGTTCAGGCCGCCGTCCACATCGACCAGCACCGTTACGCCAACCGCAATGCCCATCGGTGTGGGTGTGAAGATCACCGGAGCCAGGGTAGGGCCTTGCAGCGCAAAATCGACCCCGCCAAGAGTGTCGCCCGTGAACAGCGTTGGGGTGGGGGTGGTGAAGAAAGCATCGAGCGGGTTGGTAGGCGTGACCTGTGCCGGCACAAGCACGATCTGCGGTGCGCCGCCGGGCGCAGCATCACCGCCGAGCGCAATGGCCGCCGCTAGCAGCCCAAAGGCGCACCCAAACACGGTGATCAGCATGAGCAGCAGCGACCATGCGGGAATCAGGCAGCCCCCCGGACGGGAATCGATCTCGTCACGCTTACGCTTGTATACGACAGGGGGTTCCAGCGGGGCGAATCCACCTGACGGGTGTCCGGGACGTGGTAAATCAGCCTGGCGCGGCAGCGATTCTGGGCGTTTCGGTTTGGTATCGTGCTGTGAATCAACCATTGCGGTGTCCCCGCGCTGTCACCCATGCCTGAAATTTTTCGACTTGCCAGGTGTTGATCACCGATTCGGCCTGCACCCAACCGCGCCGCGCCGTCATGATCCCATAGCGCATCAGGTCGAGTTCATGCGTGGCGTGAGCATCGGTGTCGATACACAGCGGGATTCCCAGTTCGACGGCGCGCCGGGCGTACTGCGCCTCCAGGTCGAGTCGTGCTGGGCTGCTGTTGATCTCCAGGGCGATGCCAAAATCGCGGGCGGCGGCGAACACCGCATCCATATCCAAATCGGCGGGGTCGCGGTCGGGGATCAACTGGCCGCGTGGATGGCCGATTAAATCGACATGTGGATTACGGATCGCATTGAGCAGGCGCTGTGTGATCTGCTCACGCGGCTGGCGCAGACTGACATGCAGCGACGCGACGACGAAATCGAGCTGCATCAGCACATCGTCGGGGAAATCGAGTTCACCATCGGCTTTGATCTCCATTTCGGTGCCGTGAAAGACGCGGAACGGGTGCATTTCCGCATCGACCGCCCGAATTTCCGCCTGCTGTTCCAGCAGCCGCTCAATGGAAAGGCCGTTGGCGATCACCGCGCCGCGTGAATGATCGGTGATCACGATGTATTCGCGTCCCAATGCGCGGGCGGCCTGTGCCATCTCGCGGATCGTGGCTTTGCCATCGCTCCAAACGGTGTGCATATGCAGGTCGGAACGGATGTCGGCCAGCGTAATCGGGTTGGGCAGTTTACCCCCCTGTGCGGCTTCAATTTCGCCCCAGTCCTCCCGAATTTCCGGCGGGATGTAAGGCAGCCCCAACTGTGCGTACAGGGCTTCTTCACTGTCGCACAGGATTTCTGTGCCGTCGGCTTCGCGGGTGAAGGCATGTTCGTTCAGGCTTAGGCCGCTGACGAGCGCCAGCGACCGCATCCGTATGTTGTGCGCCTGGCTTCCGGTGAAGTACGCCAGCGCAGTCCCCCATCGCTCCGGCGCGATCACGCGCAGATCGACTTGTAGGCCGTTGTGCAGTTCAACCGAGCTTTTCTTTTCGCCATGCCCCAATATGCGGGCGACTTCCGACATGGTGACGAACCGATCCATGATTGGCTGCGGGGTGGTGCTGCACACCAGCAGATCGACATCGCCAATGGTGGGGCGGGCGCGGCGGATGCTGCCCGCGACCGAACCGCGAATCGATTCCGGCATTTCCAGCAGCCGCGCCAAAATCGACTCGGCGGCGGGCAGCGCAATTCCCAAGGGGATGCGGGTGTTGGCCTGCCGCCGCTTCAGCGATTGGATCCCTTCCAGGATTTTGGCTTCGCTTTTCGCGCCCAGGCCGCCCAAGCCGCGCAGCTTGCCTTCACGCGCCGCCTGTTCAAGCATTTCCACGCTGGTCAGCCCCGCGTCCCAGAACTGTTTGGCTTTTTTCGGGCCTACGCCGTTGATGTGCAGAATATCGACTACGCCTGGCGGGACTTCGGCTTTCAGGCGTTCGTAAAAATCGAGCTTATCGGTATCGAGCAGTTCTTCAATTTTTTCAGCAATGATCTTGCCTACCGATGGCACCTGTTCCAGCGCGCCATCGGCAGCATACGCCCGCAGATCGCGCGGCAGTTCACGAATCGCATCGGCGGCATTGCGGTAGGCGAGGATGCGATGAATGATCTCCCCTTTGATCTGGAGCATATCGGCAATCGTGTCAAAGATGTCCGCGATTTCCCGGTTTGAAAGCGGCATGACCTCACCTCAGCATGACGAAACGATCAGCGCACAGGGTGAAAATAGAACGCCTGTACCTGAATGATTGTACTGGAAGGCGTGTGAAATTGCAGGGTGAGCGCTTCAAAAACCACAGGAGAATGACCTGTCGCGCAAAGTTTGCACGGGTCACGAGGATACTGGTTGCATTTAACGTCCTGTTCGCCGTCATTTAATGGATGCACGTTACCTCTAGCGACACAGGTTGTCAGGCCAAAGCGGTCAGCCAGCCCGTAATCGTCAACACAGGAGGTCAGTATGATAAAGCGCTCGTTTGGGATCGTCGTCGTGTTAATTGCGACGCTGGTTCTGGTTCTGCCGCTCAGCGGTCAGGATACCACCCCCACCCCAGAAGCTGTATCACCGACTCTTCTCACCGACCCCTTCCTTCAACTGCCAACAGAAGATGCTGTCCATGTCGTATGGTTCACCGAATTTGAAGGCACGAATCATCGTGTCGTGTGGGGCGAAAACCTGGATCAGGAAGCCGATGCCACCACTACGAAAATGTCCCGACTCGCTGAAGACCCGAACTCGCGTGTAGGGGAACAGACCGAAAACGGGCAGGTATACACCGCCTATACGCCGCGCGATGTGTGGCGGCATGAAGCCGTTGCCAGCGGACTGACCCAGGGCGAACGCACGCCTTATTACGTCACCAGCACTGCCGATGACGCTACGGTGATCGAAAGCGAACGCTTCACGCTCCAGCCGCTTCCAGCGCCCGGCCAGCCGCTGCAAATCCTGCTGACCAGCGATAACCAGCTTATGCCGATGACCCCCACCAACATGCAGAAAGTGATCGAATTCATCGGTGAGGGCGAGATCGATGCCGTGTTGATGGCGGGCGACCTGCAAAACATCCCCGACCGTGCATCGGAATGGTTCGACGACAATCGTGGCCGTGCATTCTTCCCGGCGCTTCAGGGGCGCAGCAGCGCCGTGCTGGAACGTACCTTTGCGGGCGATGGCTATACCGCTGTGACGACCGCCACCTATACAGGCGGGCCAATCATCCAGCACGCACCGCTCTTTCCAGCGGTCGGCAATCACGAAGTCATGGGCCGCTACAACCCTGGCTACGATACCGGTTACCAATACAACGATCCGCAGCCACGCGCTGTCGCTGAAGCACGTTATGAACAGGTTGCCGATCTGGTCAACCCGAATGGCGACCCCGCCATCCGCGATCAGTGGATCGAAGATAACTCGTGGAACATCACCACTTATGAAGAACTGTTCACACTTCCCGATGATAGCCCAGGCGGTGAAGCGTACTACGCCATGCAGTACGGCGATGTGTACGTCATTTCGCTGTTCAGCACACGCATCTGGCGCACGCCTGGCCTGGGTGACGATGCACGTGGCAAATACCGTGAACGCCTGCGTGACCTGAACAACCCAACCGAATGGGGCTACGGCGATTTCATTTTTGAAGACCTTCAGGAGGGCAGCGAACAGTACAACTGGCTGGTCGAACAGCTCGCTAGTGAAGCATTCCAGAACGCACGCTACAAAGTCGTCCTGCTGCACCAGGGACCGCATGGCCTGGGTGACAATTACAACCCGGTGCTGGCACATCCCGTCCAGGTGATCGACCGTGACGAACAGGGACGCATCATCGCGGTGCGGTATGAATACCCGATTGAAGACGACATCGTTTTCCGCGATGTAATGCCCCTACTGGAAGAGGCGGGTGTCCACCTGATGCACCAGGGTCACAGCCATCTTTGGTTCCGGCTGCAAACGCCCGGCGGCATCAATATCATGGAAACATCGAACGTCGGCAACAACTATGGCTGCTACCTGGAAGGGTACCGCGAACGCGGCAACGTCCCCAATGACGCACGTTTTAATGCCGCCAACTACGCGGCGGTAGGCGACCCACATGGCCTGGAACCGATCATGCCAAGCGAATTCGCGCCAATGTCTTACGAAAATGGCGATCCACTGCCGTGCATTGCCAGCAACGACCTGACCACATTCAGCATCTTCGATACTGAAACGGGGATAATCAGCAGCTACGTCTTCGATGCTCGCCAGCCGGACAGCGAAATTCGCCTGTTCGACCAGTTCAATGTCACCGAAGGCCAGGATAATTCGTAGGCGTTCGGAAAAAGCGTAAATAGGCGGCACAGAGACCCCGGCTTTTGATGGCTAAGGACTCTGTGCCGTCTTTGGTTTTTGCTTCCGCTTTTGCATTGAGTCTGGTGATTTTGTTGCATTCGCTGTGTTCACCCCTCTTGACAACCCTACGGATTAACGCTAGGCTCATCTGTAATTCCATATTGGTAAAGATGTCGATCCAGACGAGTACGTATCCGGGCAGTGTTCAGAGAGCCGCCGACTGCTGTGAAGGCGGTACACCAGCCGATACCGAATGGACTGGGGAATTGTGCGGGCGAACGGGGCAGCGTCCTGAGTAGTCCAAGCCGGGGCAGCGCGTCCGTTACCAACGCGCCGGGTCTCCAATCGATCTTGTAGATCGTTTGCGCACCCGTCAGGAGCGCCGTAACCGTGCAGGTTTCATCTGCACAGATCGGCATCAAGGTGGCACCACGAGGAAACCCCTCTCGTCCTTGAACGAGCAGGGGTTTTTTGTTGGGTGATGACGGCGTTATGCGCTGTGAAGGATGGCATCTGCGCGATGATATTTTCGGAAATTCGGGTCAAGCCCGCCCTGCAAGCCACCCCAACCCGTGAGGAAGTGCGGCAGTTGTTCGCGGGCGGCGACCTTGTGCCGGTCTACCGCACGCTGCTGGCCGATTTGGAAACGCCCGTATCGGTGTATCACAAACTCGCAGCATTGGGCGAAGTCAGTTTTTTGCTGGAAAGTGTCGAAGGCGGCGAACATGTCGGGCGGTATTCGTTCATGGGGGTGAACCCCAAAAGCGTGATCACGGTGCAGGATAAACAAATCCTGCTCACGACGAATGGTAAAACCGTCGGGCAGATCATGCCGGATGGTCAAGACCCGCTGCACGTCGTTGAACGTGAATTCCGCCGGGCTAAACCCGTTCGCCTGCCGGGGCTGCCGCGTTTCGTTGGCGGGGCGGTCGGCGTGCTGGCCTATGACGTAGTGCGCTACTTCGAGCGGCTGCCGAATACGGCTGAACGGGTGCTGGATGTGCCGGATGTCGCCTTCATGATGGTCGATACGCTGGTGATTTTCGACCATGTGAAACATCAACTGATTGTGCTGTCGAACGCGCACAATCAGGGTGATGCGGATGCCGCCTACGACCAGGCGTTGGCGCGCATCGATACGATCATTGCCGTGCTGCGCCAGCCGATGCCACCGCTGCCGGACGATGGCGATCCGCTCGATGCGCCTGTCGAATCGAATATGACCCGCGCTCAGTACCATGCAGGGGTAGAGGCGGCAAAGACATACATCCGGGCGGGCGATGCGTTTCAGATCGTGTTCAGCCAGCGCTTCAGCCGCCGCTCGAATGCGTCACCGCTGTCGGTGTATCGTTCGCTGCGGGCGACGAATCCCTCGCCGTACATGTTTCTGCTGCGTTTCAGCGACGAGTTCACGCTGGTGGGCGCGTCGCCGGAAATGCTGGTGCGTTTGGAGGATGGCATCGCCACCAACCGCCCGATTGCTGGGTCACGCCCACGCGGAAAAGACGCGGCATCCGACCGGGAGTTGGCCGAAGAACTGCTGGCCGACCCGAAAGAGCGCGCCGAACATGTGATGCTGGTCGATCTGGGCCGTAACGATCTGGGGCGCGTGTGCGAATACGGCACGGTCAAAGTCACCGATATGATGTATATCGAGCGGTATTCGCATATCATGCACATCGTCAGCAATGTGCAGGGACGGCTGCGCACCGGGCTGACGGCGTTTGATCTGCTGCGGGCGGTGTTCCCCGCCGGGACACTCAGCGGCGCGCCGAAAGTGCGGGCAATGGCGATCATTGAGGAGCTGGAAGGCACACGGCGCGGAATCTACGGCGGCGCAGTCGGTTATTTCAGCTATGATGGCGCAATGGATACGTGCATCACCATTCGCGCTGCACTGATGCAGCGCGGGACGATCTACTTTCAGAGCGGCGGTGGGCTGGTGGCCGACAGCGTGCCGGATACCGAATTTGACGAGACGATCAACAAAGCGAAGGCGATGGCGACGGCCATTCAGCGCGCCGAGTCAGGATTGTTATAGTTGCAGGGCACCGATTACCTAGAAGGATGGCGACATGATCAAGCGTGTGATCTTTATCCGTACCGGGGAAACTGAATGGAACAAACATGGGCGCTGGCAGGGGTGGGTTGCCGTGCCGTTGAACGCACACGGCAAAGCCCAGGCTGCTGCACTCGCCCGTGTGATCCGTCATATGGGGGTGGGGGCGTTGTATGCCAGTGACCTGAAGCGCGCCGCCGACACCGCCGCGCCAATTGCCCAGGAAACGCAGATCACACCTGTCTACGATGCGCGTCTGCGCGAACGTTCGGTCGGCTTGTGGCAGGGACTGACGCTGGAGGAAATCCGCGACTGGTATGGGGATGAATACGCCGCGCTGCTGGCAGACCGGGAAGGATACACCATGCCGGGCGGTGAATCGCGCGGGGCGGTGCGCGAACGGGTCAAGCAGGCTTTCCGCGAGATCATGAGCCAGGCCGCGAGCGAGACCATCGCAATTGTCAGCCACACCACGGCGATTATGACGATGCTGACCGAACTGATCCCGACGTATAACCCCACCGGGGTCGATCTCGACAACACATCGGTGACGACGATCCGCGCCCGTGAGGATGGGCAGTGGGAACTCGTCGCGGTCGATGATACCATGCACCTGGACGGCCTGATCGCCCGTGCAGTGGGCGAATTGGAAAAATGACATGATCCTGGTGATCGACAATTACGACAGCTTTACATACAACCTGGTGCAGCTTCTTGGTGAAATGGGCGAAACGCTGCGCGTGGTGCGCAACGATCAGACCACGCTCGATGCGATTCGGGCGCTCAATCCGTCGCATATCGTGATCTCGCCAGGGCCGGGCAGCCCGGACGATGGCGGCGTATCCCTGGGCGTGATCAAGGCGCTGGGCGGCCAGGTGCCAATCCTGGGGGTGTGCCTGGGTCATCAGTGTATTGGCCAGGCATATGGGGGGGTGGTGCTGCGTGCGTCGCAGTTGATGCATGGCAAGACCAGCCCGATTCACCATGACGGCAAGGGGATTTTCGCGGACATGCCGAATCCGTTCGAGGCGACGCGCTATCACAGCCTGATCGTGCAGGAATCGACGCTGCCCGCTGTCCTTCAGGTGACGGCGCGTACTCCATCCGGCGAGATCATGGGGCTTCAGCACCGCGATCACCCGGTCTATGGCGTACAGTTTCACCCGGAAAGCATCCTGACGGCTTACGGGTCACGGTTGCTGCAAAATTTCATTCAGATTCGTGTTCCAGCATGGGTAGGGTAGGGCGTTATGGATATTCAACGGGCAATCGATGTCCTCAGCCGCTTTGGGCATTTGCAGGCGGATGAAGCCGAAGCGGTGATGAACCAAATCATGGCGGGCGGCGCGACGGATGCGCAGATCGCCGCCTACCTGATGGCGCTGCGCATGAAAGGCGAAACTCAGGACGAAATTCTGGGGAGTGCGCGAGCCATGCGCGCTAATGCGCATCGCGTCCCGACGACTGCCAATGGCGACCTGCTCGATACGTGCGGCACGGGCGGCGATAAGAGCGGTACGTACAACATCAGCACGACGGTCGCATTCATCGCGGCGGGTGCGGGCGTGAAGGTCGCCAAACACGGGAACCGTGCCGCCAGCAGCAAATGCGGCAGCGCCGACGTGCTGGCTGAACTGGGCGTGAACCTGAACCTGACCCCGGAACAGGTCGGCGAATGTGTCGATCAGGTGGGGATTGGGTTCCTGTTTGCGGCCAAACTGCACCCCGCCATGAAATATGCCATCGGCCCCCGGCGTGAACTGGCGATCCGCACGATGTTCAACATTCTGGGGCCGCTGACCAACCCCGCCGGGGCGCGCCGTCAGTTGATGGGCGTGTTCGCGGGCGACCTGACATCGTTCCTGGCGCATGTGCTGGGCGAGCTAGGCGCGGTCAGCGCAATGGTCGTGAGCGGGTATGGCAACCTGGATGAACTGACCACGACTGGCCCCAACATGATCGCGCACTTTTACGATGGCAAAGTACGGGCTTATGAGCTGCACCCGGAAACGCTCGGTTTTCGCGGCGCGCACATCAGCGAACTGCTCGGCGGGGACGCGCCTGTGAACGCGGCGATCCTGCGCGGCGTGCTGAACGGCGAAATCCGCGATGCCAAACGTGATGTGGCACTGCTGAACGCGGGCGCAGCACTGGTGGCGGGCGGCTGTGTCGAAACAATGGAGGCAGGAGTCACCCTGGCGGCGGACGTGATCGACAGTGGGGCGGCGCTGGGTAAGCTGGATGCATTGATCGCGTATTCCCATAAGCTCGCCAGCTAAGCCGGAAAAGGACAGCGTGGGATGTTCATAAAGACCGATACCATCCTGGATCGTATTTTGCAGCGCAAAGTGGACGAGATCGCGCAGATCGATACAACTGCCGTCACCCATGCTGCGCACCATGCGCCGCCTGTCCGCGATTTTTCTGCCGCGCTGCACAGGCAATCTGTCGCCCTGATCGCTGAGGTCAAACATGCTTCACCCAGTAAGGGTGTGCTGATCGATCCGTTCGACCCTGTGGCGCTGGCGCACACGTATGCTGCCAGCGGCGCAGCGGCGATCAGCGTGCTGACAGATCGTGATTTTTTTCAGGGCAGCCTGGACGATCTGCGGGCGGTGCGGGCGGCGGTCGAAATCCCGCTGCTGCGCAAAGAATTCGTGATCGATGCGCGGCAGATCGCTGAAGGACGGATGGCGGGCGCGGATGCCATGCTGCTGATCGCGGCGGTGCTGGACGACGCTCAGCTTCGGGATTTGCAGCAGGCGATCAGCGGTTGGGGGATGGCGGCGCTGGTGGAAGTCCACGATGAGCGGGAACTGGAACGTGCGCTCAAAACAGGCGCAGCGCTGATCGGCGTGAACAACCGCGACCTGAAGTCGTTTCATGAGGACATCGGCACGACTGAACGGCTGGCGCGTTTAATGCCGCCGTCGGTGACGCTGGTGGCCGAAAGCGCAATCCGCACCCTGGACGATGTACAGCGCATGGGGCGGGCGGGCGCACATGCGGTTTTAGTTGGCGAAGGACTGGTCAGGGCGGATAATATTGCGGACAAAGTCCGGGACTTCAGCAGCCAACAGCGCATGTAGGGCATCGTCATGACGGTTGTCAAACCATCGGTTGGTCTATCACCGCTCGTCAAAATATGTGGGGTCACCACGCTGGAGGACGGGATCGCCGCTGCCGACGCTGGCGCAGCGATGATCGGCCTGAATTTTTACAGGAAAAGCCCGCGATACATTGCGCCGGAGGAAGCGCGCACATTGACCGATGCGATGCGGGCGCGGCTTGGGGCGAATACACCGCTGTTCGTGGGCGTATTCGTAAATGAGGTGGTTGGGCGCATTTCAATCACGATGGAAGAGGTCGGGTTGAACTTCGCGCAGTTGAGCGGCGACGAAAGCATCGATATGTTGAAGGAACTGCGCGGCATCGCCTACAAAGCACTGCGTCCGCGCAGCGTGAAAGAAGCAGAAATGGATGCGGATTATTACGGGGCGGTGGCGACCGACCCACGCATTCCGTCGCTGTTGGTCGATGCACATCACCCGTCGCTGTACGGCGGCACTGGCGACCTGGCGCGGGTGGAGATCGCGCTGGCTCTGAAGGCCAAAACCCCGCGCCTGATGCTGGCGGGCGGCCTAACCCCGGACAATGTGCGCGAAGCCGTGAACGCGGTGCAGCCCTGGGCGGTCGATGTCGCCAGTGGGGTCGAGGGCGATACGCCAGGACGAAAAGATCATGAAAAGCTGCGCGCTTTCATCCAGGCGGTGAACGGCGCGCACGCGCCATAAAGTTTTGTGGGACAGAGTGTCAGGAAGTACTTATGCTTGGAATGGAAACGCCGAACGGCACGCCGGAAGCGCCCTATATTCAGGTAAATTCGACCGATGTGCCGGACGCACGCGGGTATTACGGCCAATATGGGGGGCGGTTCGTCCCTGAAACGCTGATCCCCGCGCTGGATGAACTGCTGGCCGCGTATCAGGATGCGATGGCCGACCCGGAATTTCAGGCGCGTCTGGCGTATTTGCAGCGCACCTTCACTGGGCGGCCTACGCCGATCACCTATGCCGAACGGATGAGCCGTGCCTTGGGCGGCGCGCAGATTTACCTGAAGCGCGAAGACCTGGCACATACGGGTGCGCACAAAATCAACAACGCGCTGGGGCAGGCGCTGTTAGCCAAGCGGATGGGCAAGCAGCGCGTGGTCGCGGAGACGGGCGCGGGGCAGCACGGAGTCGCCAGCGCGACGGCGTGCGCGATGCTGGGGCTGGACTGCATCGTCTATATGGGCAGTGTCGATATGGCGCGGCAGCAGCCGAACGTATTCCGTATGAAATTGTGCGGCGCGCAGGTCGTCCCGGTCGAAAGCGGCAGCAAAACCCTCAAGGATGCGATCAATGAAGCGCTGCGCGACTGGGTGACGAACGTCCGCAGCACGTTTTACCTGCTCGGTTCAGCGCTGGGGCCGCATCCGTACCCGATGATCGTGCGCGATTTTCAGAGCGTGATCGGCGTTGAAGCGCGTGAGCAAATCGTGGCGCTGACAGGCCGCCTGCCGGATACGATCCTGGCGTGTGTGGGTGGGGGCAGCAACGCGATTGGGATGTTCCACGCCTTCCGCGACGATGAACACGTCGAGCTGATTGGGGTAGAAGCGGGTGGGCGCGGCATCGAGACGGGCGAACATGCCGCCCGCTTTGCCGATCCGTCATTGGGTCGGCCTGGCGTGCTGCAAGGCACGCGCTCGTTCGTGATGCAGAACGCTGACGGGCAGATCGTGAACACGCACAGCATTTCGGCAGGGCTGGATTATGCATCGGTCGGGCCGGAACATGCTTATCTGCGCGAAAACGAGCGCGCTTACTACACCTATGCTACCGACGAAGAAACGCTGGAAGCTGTGAAAATGCTTTCGACGCTGGAAGGGATCATCCCCGCGCTGGAAAGCGCCCATGCCATCGCAGAGGCAATCAAGCGAGCGCCGACCATGCCGAAAGACTCGATTTTGCTGATCAACCTTTCAGGGCGCGGCGATAAAGACCTGGGGACGATCATGAAAGAACTGGGGATTTGATGATCTTCAATGGACAAGAGGAAGAACGCGCCGTCGTCGGCGTAATCCTGACCGATGCGCTGGGGCGGGTGCTGCTGCAACAGCGCGATGAGCGCCCCGAACTGCCGTATCCGGGGTGGTGGACGCTGTTCGGCGGCACGGTCGAACCCGGCGAAACGCCCGAAGATGCGATGCGCCGTGAACTGCGCGAAGAACTCGATCTCGATCTCCCGGTCACGCACTGGCGCACCTTCGATTGTCCGGTGCGTTCCGAACCGGGGCAGGTGCGCACGCGCAATCATCAGTTCAGCGCCCGCATCGACCAACCGCTGGAGTCGCTCACGCTGCGCGAAGGGCAGGCGATGCGCTTCTTCGAGCCGGAACAGGCCGCCACGCTGGAACTTGCATTTGCGCAGCATGTGATCCTGCGCGATTATCTGCGCGATGTGGGGGGGATTGACGTAGGCAGCAACCTGGTGCTGCTGGAGCCGGAAACCACAGCACCAGGGCAGCGCTACCCGCTGGTGATCTTCCTGCATGGTTCCGGTGAACGCGGTGACGATCCCGCGCTGCTATACCGTCACGGGCTGCCGCGCTTCCTGCAAACGGGCGGCCTTTTACCTGAATCGGCCTACGTGCTGATCCCACAGTGTCCGACCGATTCCCGGTGGGAATACCTGCTGGAACGGCTGGACGGGCTGGTCGAAAGCACGATCCACGATCACCCCATCGACCGGAATCGGGTGTATGGGGCAGGGTTCAGCATGGGCAGCCTGGGCTTATGGCACTGGGCCGATGCATACCCTGACCGTTTCGCGGCGCTGCTGCCCGTCGGTGGGCATGGCTTCAAGTCCTGGGGGGGCGCACATTTTGTCGATCCAGCGCGTACCGCTGGGCGCACCCCCGTATGGATGATCCACAGTGCAGCCGATGAAGCCGTCCCGGTAAGCGGTGCGGATGATTTCAGCGCTGCGCTCACGGCGGCGGGCGTGACCTTCGGGTACACGCGCTACCCAGATGCGACCCACGCGCAAACCTCTGACCGCGCTTTCTGGGATTCGATCCATTATGAATGGCTGTTCGGGCAGCGGCGGCGTGCGCCTGGCGTGCGCGGCGTTGACGCAGTTGCCCGCATGTTCGAACAGGCCAAAGCCGAAAGTCGTTCGGCATTTCTGCCGTATTTTCCCATTGGGTTTCCGAACTACACTGAATCGCTGGCGGCGGTTGAAGCGATGGCCGCCGTTGGCGTGGATGGCTTCGAGATTGGCATCCCATTCAGCGACCCGGTTGCGGATGGCGCGGTGATTCAGGAAGCGACCCAGATCGCACTCGACAACGGGACGACAGTACGTCAGTGCATTCAGGCGGTGCGCGAACTGCGCGGGCGGGGGATCGATCAACCGATGTTGTTGATGGGCTACGTGAATCCGCTGCTGGCCTATGGCATTGAGGCCTTCGTGCGCGATGCAAAAGCCGCAGGCGCGGACGGCCTGATCGTGCCGGATTTACCGCCCGAAGAAGGCGCAGCGTTCAGCGAAATCTGCCGCCGCGAAGGGCTGGCGCTGGTCTTTTTCCTTGCGCCGACCAGCAGCGCAGAACGAATCGCGCTGGTGGCGCCGCAGGCCAGCGGGTTCATTTATGTGGTCGCGCTGACGGGCGTGACGGGCGAACGATCTGCCCTGCCCGCCGACCTGACGACCTTCATCCAACGGCTGCGCGCACAAACGGGCGAAACCCCGCTGGTGATGGGCTTCGGCATCAGCAGGCCGGAACACGTCAGAATGGTACGCGAACTGGTAGACGGATTCATCGTGGGCAGTGCGCTGGTGCGGGCAGGGCGGGATGGATCGGCGGCGGTGCGGGGATTGGCCGAAGCCCTTCGACGCGCAGTCGATGAAGAATAGTTCGGCAGCAGCGCCGTTACCTGATGATTGTTCATCGCGTAAGCGAAGGGTGTGATGGATTTACGGAATTTTCAAAAGCGCTGTCGCGCTCGTTGACATCGTTCATTCGTCCGTGTTATGCTGTTCGCCGTCGATGAATTGCTGAATGCTGACTGAGACACACCTGTCATGACTGCTCATCCCAACCGCTATTTTACCTATTATTACCCCTTTAGCGGCCACATAGTCGAGGATGAGCGTGCCATGCTGCCTGTGTAAAGACGGGTGAAGCAGCGAGAATGCGGTTTTGAAGGCGCAGGGCATACGCTCCGCGCCTTTTTTATTGTGTGGTGCAGGGGAGTGAACGACGATGATGCTGAGAGGGGTACGCGGTGGGACGACTGTCACCGACAACGACGCGGGTCAAATCCTGGCTGCGACCAAAGAACTGCTGGAACAGTTGATCCGGGTCAATGCGATAGAAGAAGAGGCCGTCGCCAGCGTGTTGTTCACTACCACGCCGGACCTGAATGCGGCGTTTCCGGCAGCGGCAGCGCGTGATCTGGGCTGGCACCGGTGCGCCCTGATGGGGTTCCAGGAAATTCAGGTTCCCAATGGGATTCAGTATTGCATTCGGGTGCTGATTCACTGGAATACCGACAAAACGCTCGATGAAATCAAACATGTGTATATGCACGGCGCAATGAAGCTGCGCCCGGATTTATACCCGGATAACCGTGTCGAATTGAATGGGGGAACTGCCTGATGATCGTCGTGATGAAGAAGGATGCCGCCGCTGCCGATATTGCCGATGTGGTAGCGCGGGTGAAGGGTGACGGCTATGTGCCGCACATCAGCGAAGGGGATATGCGGACGATCATCGGGTTGGTGGGCGAAAGCCCTACGCCGCTGCGTGAGGACAACTACAGCACGATGAACGGAGTCGAAAAAGTCATGCGGGTGAGCGCGCCCTACAAGCTCGCCAGCCGCGATTTTCACCCGAAAGATACCCATGTCGCGTTGAATGGTTCACAGGCCGGGGCGGGGAAAGTGCTGGTGATCGCCGGGCCATGTTCGGTGGAAAGCCGCGAACAGATCATCGAGATCGCGTGCGCCATGAAAGAGATGGGCGCGACGGCGTTACGCGGCGGCGCGTACAAACCGCGCACATCGCCATACAGCTTTCAGGGACATGGTGAAAAAGGGCTGGAATGGCTGGCCGAAGCACGGGCGATGACCGGGCTGCCCATCGTAACTGAAGTCATGGACCCGGCGCTGGTGCCAGTCGTCGCACGTTATGCCGATGTGCTTCAGGTGGGGGCGCGTAACATGCAGAATTTCGTGCTGCTGAACGAAGTCGGCAAAAGTGGCCATACCGTGCTGCTTAAGCGCGGAATGGCCAACACGATGGAAGACCTGCTGATGAGCGCCGAATACATCCTGGCGCACGGCAACGGCAACGTGATGCTGTGCGAACGTGGCATCCGTACCTTCGAGAAATACACCCGCAACACTTTCGACCTGAATGCCATCCCAGTGTTGAAAGCGCGGACCCATCTGCCGATCATCGCCGACCCCAGCCATGCCGTCGGCTATTCCGAATTCGTCGAAAAAGTGGCGCTGGCTGCCGTCGCAGCGGGCGCGGATGGCCTGATCGTCGAAGTGCATCCTACGCCTGCCCAGGCGATGAGCGATGGACGGCAAAGCCTGGATTACAAAGGCTTCAAAAGCATGATGGAATCGGTCAAACGGGTGGCCGCAGCGGTGGGGCGGAACGCTTAACGTCATGGTGAGTTCGTTTCGTGCGCGTCATTTAAGCATTGTTGGCCTGGGATTGATGGGCGGGTCGCTGGCGCTGGCGCTTCGCCCTTTTGCAGATGCGATTACAGGAGTCGATCCTAAAGCGGAGGCGCGCCATTACGCGCTTGCACAGCGAATAGTCGATCACACAACGGATGATTTACGTGCTGGGGTCGAAGATGCTGACGTGGTGATCATCGCTGCGCCGGTGCGCGTGATCATCAGCATTGTGAAAGGGCGTATCGGCGCGTATCTGCGTTCCAATACCCTGCTCATTGACATTGGCAGCACAAAAGAGGATATTTGCACGGCAATGGGTCATCTGCCTATCGGCATCCAGGCGGTGGGCGGCCACCCCATGACGGGCAAAGAGTCGAGCGGTGTGGAAGCCAGCGACGCGGGTCTGTATACAGGCCGTCCGTTCGTGTTATGTCCCACGCGCCGCACCACCCCCGCCGCACGGCTGCGCGCTTTGGCGCTGGTCGAAGCGCTGCGGGCGGTTCCGGTGGAGATGGACGCGACCCGCCATGACCGCGCCGTTGCCGCGATCAGTCATCTGCCCTACCTGCTCAGCGCTGCGTTGGTGGCGACGGTCGATTACGATGGGCGTGACGATGACGCGGTGTGGACCCTGGCGGCGGGCGGCTTTCGGGATATGTCGCGGTTGGCTGTGCAAGACCTGGATATGATGAAGGATATTCTGACCACCAATACGCAGGCTGTGGCGACGCAGCTTGCGCTTTTTCGGATGCAGTTGGCGATGCTCGAAGCGATGCTGATCAGCAAAGACGAAATGAAGCTGGCCGAACTGCTGCAATCAGCCCGCGAAGCACGCCTGGCATGGATGCGGAAACGCGAAGGGAAAGCCTGAATGACGCAAAAGGATCATCCGCAGCCGAAAGATCGTTTTCGCGTTCGCCCTGGCGCACCGCTGGCCGGGACGACGACTGTTCCGGGCGACAAATCGCTCTCACACCGTGCGGTGATGTTCAGCGCGCTTGCACAAGGCGCAAGCCGGATCAAGGCGTGGCTCCCGGCGGGCGACACCGAAGCCTCACTGCGGGCGGTGCAGGCGTTGGGCGTGCAGGTGGAACGCCACAGCGCCCACGAACTGACGATACACGGAGGGGCTTTCACCCAGCCTGCTTCACCGCTCGATCTGGTCAACGCGGGAACGGGTATCCGGCTTTTGACCGGAATTATGGCGGGACAGCCGTTTGAGAGCGTGCTGGACGGCAGCGAACAGCTTCGCCGCCGCCCGATGAACCGGATCATTCAACCGCTGCGGCTGATGGGCGCGAGCATTGACGGCGTGAACGGCGGCTATGCCCCACTCAGCGTGAAACCGTCGGCACTGCGCGGGATCGGCTACACCATGCCGATGGCGAGCGCCCAGGTGAAAAGCGCAATCCTGCTGGCCGCACTGTTTGCGGATGGCGAAACGACGGTGACACAGCCAGGGCCAGCCCGCGATCATACCGAACGAATGCTGGCGGCGATGGGCGCACGCCTGACCGTGGATGGCAACACCATCGTGATCCAGCCTGGGAGCCAGCTTGAAGCGATAGATTTCACAGTTCCGGCGGATATTTCGTCGGCGGCGTTTCCGCTAGTCGCTGCCCTGATCATCCCCGGCAGCGATCTCACGCTCACCAACATCAACCTGAACCCGACTCGTACCGGGCTGCTCGATGTGCTGCAAGAAATGGGCGCTGACCTGACGGTGACCGAAACGGGATTGGAAGCCGGGGAACCCGTCGGGACGATTCGCGCCCGCCACAGTACGTTGAAAGCGGTGCGTGTGGGCGGTGAAGTCGTCGTCCGCATGATCGACGAATTTCCGATTTTCATGGTGGCGGCGCTGGCGGCGGAAGGCGAAACGTTCGTCAAGGATGCGGGCGAGCTGCGCGTGAAAGAGACAGATCGTATCGCCGTGATGGTGGCCGAACTCGCAAAGATGGGCGCAGCGATCACCGAAACTGAGGACGGGTTTTACCTGTTCGGGCCGCAAATGCTGCGCGGCGCGCAGGTCTACGGTCATGACGATCATCGCATTTCGATGAGCCTGGTTGTGGCGGCGCTGGCCGCTGAAGGCGATGCGCTGGTGAACGATGCGCGCTGCGCGGGCGATTCGTTTCCCGGTTTTGCCGATGTCATGCGCGGCATTGGCGCGGATGTCACGGTTGAAGTGGTGCCGGATGAGGGCTGAACGATGGGCGATATGAAGATCGTCGGGGCGATTGGGTATCCCATCGAACACAGTCTCAGCCCGGCGATGCACAACGCGGCGTTTGCAGCATTGGGTATGGCCGATTGGCGCTACGATAAGTTCGCTATTCCGCCGGACATACTCGGCCACAGCCTTCAAACGTTGCGCAGTCACGGCGTGATCGGCATCAACGTCACCGTGCCGCACAAAGAAGCGGTGCTTCAGCATGTCCTGGCCGATTCGCTGGCGCAGCGCGTCGGCGCTGCCAACACCGTCGATCTGCGCACGCGGAAAGCGACGAATACCGATGTTGGCGGCTTCATGGACGATCTTGCAGCACATGGCATTCCGGTACATGGCGAACGAGTCGTGATCCTGGGTGCGGGCGGCGCAGCGCGGGCGGTGATCTACGGGTTGACTGAAGTTGGCGCGCACGTGGCCATTGTCAACCGCACGCCGGAACGTGCCTACGAACTGCTGCGGGCGCTGCATGTGAACGGTGAGGTGCTGACGCTGGAAGCGGCGGGGGCGTGGGGCGCATCGCTGATCGTCAACTGCACGCCGGTCGGGATGTACCCGCACGAACATGCATCGCCCTGGGACGCGACGACTCCGTTTCCGCATGACGTGACGGTTTACGATACGATCTACCGTCCGGCCAAAACCCGCCTGCTGGAACTGGCCGAAGCGCATGGCGGGCGGGCGATCAACGGGATGGGGATGCTGGTGCGGCAGGGTGCAGCGGCCTTCCGGTTGTGGACGGGGGTTGAACCGCCGCTGGATGTGATGTTCACGGCATTGAAGCAGGCCTTAGGGATTGAGGAAGGGTCATGATCCGATTTTTGACGGCGGGCGAATCGCACGGTCCAGAGCTGACGGCGATCCTCGATGGGATGCCCGCTGGACTGCTGCTCAGCGCTGAGGACATCAACAAGGAACTCGAACGCCGCCAGCAGGGATACGGCAGCGGTGGACGCATGAACATTGAACGGGATACCGTGCGCCTGACCAGCGGAGTCGCGGCAGGGCGGACGACGGGCGCGCCGTTGGCGATGACGGTTGAGAATCGCGATTACAAGAACTGGCGTGAAAAAGACATCGCGCCCATGACCACGCCGCGCCCCGGTCATGCTGACCTGACCGGCGCGGTCAAATACGGCTACCGCGAACTGCGCATTGCGCTGGAACGCGCCAGCGCCCGCGAAACCACCATGCGGGTGGCGGCGGGCGCGGTGTGTAAACGCCTGCTGGACGAGTTCGGGATCGTGATCGGCGGGTATGTCACGCAGATCGGCCAGGTGATGGCCGCCCTTGACCCGGCGCAGTCTTACGCCGAACGTCTGACGCTGGCGGAAGCGAGCGATGTACGCTGCCCGGATGCCGCCGCAGCCGAAGCGATGCACGAATCGATCCGCCAGGCCAAGATCGACAAGGATACGTTGGGCGGGGTGATCGAAGTGGTCGCGCTCAACGTACCCGCCGGGCTGGGGTCGCATGTGCAGTTCGACCGCCGCCTGGATGCCAAGATCGTCGCCGCGATGGTGAGCATTCACGCCATGAAAGGCGCGGAGATCGGCGCGGCTTTCGAGAACAGCACCAAACGCGGCTCACAAGTGCATGACGAGATTGGCGTGCGCGACGACGGGATGCTGTACCGCAAGACCAACCGTGCGGGCGGGCTGGAGGGGGGAATCACCACCGGGGAACCAATCCTGTGCCGCGTGGCGATGAAACCGATCTCAACGGTCATGGCCGCGCTCGAATCGGTCAACCTGGCGACGGGCGAACCGGAACAGACCACGTATGAACGGAGCGATTTCTGCGCGACTCCGCGTGCCGTGCCGATTTGTGAAGCGATGATGGCGCTGGTGATCGCCGATGCGCTGCTGGAAAAACTCGGTGGGGACAGCATCGACGAAATGCATCCGCGTTTTGAATCGCTGCGCAAGGCACGGTTGCAGGATTTGCCGATGGATAACGTGGAGTGGCGGTTTGGCTACCCCGTCTGATCCGGTCACCAACATCGTGCTGACCGGGTTCATGGGCGTTGGCAAGACGACGATAGGGCGGCGCGTGGCCGACGTTGTTCAACGCCGTTTTGTCGATACCGATGATGTGATCGTCCAGCGCGCCGGAATGTCCATCCCGCAGCTGTTTGTGCTGTTCGGTGAACCGCATTTTCGTGCGCTCGAACGTGAGATCGCGCATGAATTGGCAGGTGAAACTCGCCTGGTGATTGCGACGGGCGGCGGAATGCTGGTGAATGACGAAAATCGAGCCGCCCTAAGCAAAACCGGGTTTGTGGTCTGCCTGGATGCCCCGCCCGAATTGATTGAAGAACGCCTGAAGAAAACCCAGGATCGGCCTTTGGCGGCAAACTGGCGCGATCTGTTTCAGAAGCGGCAGGCGGCATATGGGGCGATCCCGCTGCATATCAGCGTTGCAGGCAAAACGACCGATCAAACGGCGCAGGAGATCATCGCATTGTGGCGCACTACCGCATCGACGTAGTATCACCCGATGGCACCTACCCGGTATGGATACAGGACGGGTTGCTTGGTGCAATCCGTGAAAATCCAGCGGTTTATCACCTGGCGCGGCGAGCGGCCATCATGACCAATACCACACTCGCCCCGCTGTATGGCGACTCGCTGGCGGCGGCGCTCCCAAAAGCATCCGTCATTGCCGTGCCGGATGGCGAACCGTACAAGACGCTCGATACCATGAGGACATTGTACGCGGCGATGGTCGATGCTGGGCTGGATCGCGGTTCGGTTGTGATTGCGCTGGGCGGCGGGGTGATGGGCGATATGGCCGGATTCGCCGCTGCGACATATATGCGCGGTGTCGATTTTGTGCAGATTCCGACATCGCTGCTGGCGATGGTCGATTCAAGCGTCGGCGGCAAAGTCGGGGTCGATCTGCCGCAGGGAAAAAACCTGGTCGGGGCGTTCAAGCAGCCCAAAGCGGTGTACATCGACCCGGTTGCCCTGCGCACGCTGCCCATTCGTGAATGGCGCTGCGGCATGGCGGAGGTGATCAAGCATGGTTTTCTGGCCGATCCAGGGCTGCATGACCCGGCACTGTGGGAGCCTGCACGCGCCGCCGACCTGATCGCACGGGCGGTACAGGTCAAAGTGGACATCGTGCAGGCCGACCCGTTCGAGCAGGGCATCCGGGCGCACCTGAATTTAGGGCATACCTTCGCCCATGCCATCGAGACGGTTTCGGCGTATCGCTGGCTGCACGGGGAGGCAGTCGGGTTGGGGCTGGTAGCGGCTGGCCGGCTTTCGGCGCGTATCGGCTTGTGTGAACCCGCGCTGGCGGAACATGTCGAATCGGTCGTCGGGGCGGTGGGGCTGCCCACGCGCATGGGCGATCTCAGCCCTGATGCGCTCTACCGAGTGATGGCGACCGATAAAAAGTGGCGCGATGGCAGATCGCGGTTCGTGCTGCTGCGGGGTATCGGCCAGCCCGCGCTCGTCGAAGGGGTTGAACCGCCGGATGTGCTGGCCGTGCTGAAAAGCCTGCAATAGAACGTTGACATGAAGATGCCTGCTGGAGCGAACCTGATGAAAAAAATCCTACTGCTGCATGGTCCCAACCTGAATTTACTGGGGACGCGCGAACCAGAGGTGTACGGCAAACACACGCTGGACGACATCAACGCGCTGGCGGCGGTGCATGTGGCGCAGCACCCGGTGGAGCTGCGCTCCGCGCAGTCGAACCATGAAGGCGGGCTGATCGACCTGCTGCACGAGGCGCGGTCGTGGGCGGATGGTGTCGTGTTCAACCCCGGCGCGTATACGCATACGTCCATCGCGCTGCGCGATGCGATCAGCGCGGTACAGCTTCCGGTGGTGGAAGTGCATTTATCGAATGTCCACGCTCGTGAAGGCTTCCGGCATCATTCCTATCTCGCCCCGGTGTGCGTTGGGCAGATCAGCGGGTTCGGCTGGCGCAGCTACTTATTGGGGCTGGATGCGCTGTTGGGTCACCTGGGCGTGCTGCCCACCCCATCGTTGTAGAAGCTGGACAATTCGTGCCAGGATAAATTGGTCAAGTCGGAACTAGGCTGGACTTTGCAGCGGCCTTTATACTGAAGTTAAAAGGAAAACAAGATGCTGCGTTATCCCAGTATGAGCAAAGAAACGGTTCTGGCTGCAATGGAAGCTGAGCAGGTGCGCTATGTCGCCCTGTGGTTTACCGATATTACGGGCATTGTCAAAAACGTCACCGTCCCCGCCCGCAAGATCGAGAGCGTGATCGATCACGGGCTGCATTTCGACGGCTCGTCGATTGAGGGATTCGCCCGCGTAGCCGAAAGCGATATGGTGCTGCGGCCAGACCTGGCGACATTCACCGTGCTGCCTTGGAGTCCGGCAGAGGAACGCACCGCCCGCATCATTTGCAGCGTGTACACGCCGCAGGGCGACCCGTTCATTGGTGACCCGCGCAATGTCCTGATCCGCCTGCTGAAAGAAGCGGAGGAGATGGGTTATGTGTTCAAGACAGGAATGGAGCTGGAATTTTTCCTGTTCAAACAGGGGAACGGCACACTCCCTGTAAGCTTTAAACCCTATGACGAAGCCAGCTATTTCGATATGGCCGACGATACATCGGCGCTGCGGCGCAAGATGATCTCGAACCTGCTGGCGCTCGGCATTCGGGTTGATTCTGCCCATCACGAGATCGGCTCCGGGCAGTACGAGATCGATTTCGATTACGACCATGCGTTGATCGCCGCCGACAATGTGTTGACGGCGCGGGTGACGCTTAAGACGATTGCACAGCAGCACGGAATCTACGCGACGTTTATGCCGCGCCCCAGCGCTGATCTGCCGGGTTCGGGGATGCATACGCACCAAAGCCTGCACGATCTCAATACCGATCATAATGTCTTTGCCGACCCCGCCCACGAATACGGCCTTTCCGAAACTGCCCGTTATTTTCTGGCGGGACAGTTGTGCCACGCACGGGCGATGTGCGGGGTGCTTGCCCCCATCATCAATTCATACAAGCGGCTGGCGGTGAGCTTTGAAGCACCGAAGTACGTCACCTGGGCGCACGTCAACCGGGCGGGGGCGGCGGTCATGCGCGTGCCGTACATCGCGCCGGGGAGCGAACAACATACGCGGCTGGAACTGCGCTGCCCAGACCCCAGCAGCAACCCCTACCTGGCAACGGCAGTCATGCTGGCGGCAGGATTGAACGGCATTCGTCAGCATATGCCGCTGCCGGATGCGCTGGAAGAGTCGTTGGTCGCCCGCGAACGCGCACGGCTGCGGCAGGTGGAGACACTGCCCGCATCGCTCAGCGAAGCGGTGGATGCGCTCGAACAGGACGATGTGATCCTGGCCGCGCTTGGTCCGTACATCAGCGACCGTTACCTGGCGGCCAAGCGGCAGGAACTCGACGAGTACAACCGCCAGGTCACGCCCTGGGAAGTGGAACGCTACCTGAACCGCTACTGATCGCCGTGCAGGATGACATCGTGAAGATGCATAAGCGCCTGTTCGCCGTCCTCCAGTTCGGTCACGATGGAAAAGCTGCATCCGCCGGGGCCTTGCGCCATCGCCAGGATGTGCGTACTGCCCAGTGCGCGCAGCAGGTCCGCGATCAGGCGCTGCTGCTGGCCGATCTGCGTACCGATGGCCGTGATCACGCTGACAGCGCGCACCGACCATCCCGCGTCGGGAAAATGTTCTAGCAGGCGTTCTTCGCTTTCCAGTTGCAGGTTGTGGGCGGCATCCTGTCCTGCGCTGGTCGGGATGATGAAGCACAGGAAGCTGTGTGCCGATGACTGGCTGGAGATCATCACATCGGTATGCGACCCGGTGATGGTGAACAGGACTTCATCGATCAGTGCGGCAACAGGAGCCAGCGCGCCGCTGTGCTGTGCGGTCAGTGCCAGTCCTTGAATCGAAGTGACGGCTTTCAATCCGTTCGATACATCGGGGGCGGTTTTCTGAATCAGCGTGCCGGGCTGCTGCGGCTTGAACACATTGCGCACGCGCAGCACGATCTGCCGTTCGCGCAGCGGTTCAATCATGCGGGCGTGGAGGATACGCGCCCCAAAGTACGCGAGTTCGGCGGTTTCGTCATACGACAGCATCGGAATGCTGTGTGCCGCTTCAATCTGGTTGGGGTCGGCGCTCATCATCCCGTCTACGTCCGTCCAAATCCAGATTTCGTCCGCATCGATGCATACGCCCAAGACCGATGCCGTATAATCGCTGCCGCCGCGCCCAAGCACGGTCGTCTTGCCGGTCATGGTCGAGCCGATGAATCCGGTAATCACCGGGATGATCCGCCGATCCAGCATCGGGAGCAGATTTTGCGTAATGCGCTGGCGCGTGAGCGGGATGTTTGGAGTGGCGTTGCCGAACACGTTGTCGGTGATCATGAGGTCGGTCGCGTCGATGGCGACGCTGCGCAGTTGATTTTGCCGCAGCAGCGCCGCGACGATACGGGCGGCCAGCTTTTCACCTATGGCGACCACGCCATTGATCATGTCGGGCTGTACGGTATCGGGCGAATCGGACATCGATTGGCACAGCGTGAGCATATCGAACAGCATCTGGTCAATGTCGGCCTGAAGCGCGGTGCGTTCGGTCACACCTAATGGCAGCGCTTCAATCAAGGCGAGATGGCGCTGACGCAGATTGGCGACAATGCGCCGGTAGCCGCGCCGGTTGCTCAACTGGGCAAGGTGGGCGGCTTCCAGCAGGTTATCCGTCACCCCATCGAGCGCAGACACCACCACCAGCAGGCGGCCCCAGCGATCCTGTTCGTGCAGCACAATACTGAGCAGTTGCGTCAGGCCGATGGTCATGCCGACGGCAGACCCGCCGAATTTCATCACAAGTGTGGTCATAGCAGCCGATGAACCTCCCAGGAAACCGGGTGCGCAGACGGTACAGCCCGGCACAGCGTCAGGAAGGCGAAACAGGACGGCACGAAAGGTGCGAAAATAGCACAGGGGTAGGGCTTTGTCAAACCTTTGCGCGGCGGCGACTCTGCCACTATGATTACAGACGGTAGTCTATCGCATAATCAGGTTATCGTAACGCATGATGGTTGACCAGACACTTGAACGGCAGCAGCTCGTTGCCGGTATTCGCTTTCACCGGGTAGGCAAGCTTTATCATTTCGATTTCAGCCAGTACCCCGATCTGAAACTGAACGATTACGTAATCGTTGAAACGGCACGGGGCCGTCAGATGGGGCAGGTGTTGGGCTTCACCGCACCTGCCGAAGACGGACGAGACTACAAGCCGATTGTGCGCCCCGCATCGCCGCGCGATCTGCTTCTGAAGCAGTACTGGGAAGCGAAGCAGGATGAAGCGCTGATCATCTGCCGCGAAAAAGCCAAAGACATGGGTGGACATCACGGCGTGAAGTTCATCGCGGCGCTGTACAACTATGATGGCACGCTGATGACGTTCCTGTACACGGCGGAAGATAAAGTCAATGTCAGCCGTTTATGGAACGAACTGAACAAAATCTTTTCGGCACAGATCGAAATGCGGCAGATCGGCCCGCGTGATGTTGCCAAACTGCTCGGCGGTTTTGGGGCGTGTGGTGAACTGCGCTGCTGTTCCACGTTCCTCACCGACTTCAGCCCGATTTCGATCAAGATGGCAAAAGCCCAGGGGATTTCGCTCAACCCGACCGAGATCACCGGGATGTGCGGGCGGCTGCGCTGCTGCCTGGTGTACGAGTACGAACAGTATGTCGAAGCCAGATCGAAGCTGCCGAAGAAGAACCGCCGCATCGGTACGCCGCATGGCGAAGGGAAAGTCCTCGACGTGTTCCCACTGCTCGATTCAGTGCTGGTGCAGGTTGAAGAAGGTATTCACACGGTGAAACGTGAGGACATTGTGCCGCTGGAAGAACTGGAAGCGCTGGCCAAAAAAGCCAAAGAACCGTGTGCGCGCCACGAAAACGGCGAATGTGACTGCGGGAAAGACGGCCAGAAAGCCGAAGAAGCGCAAGACAGCGCTGATGCTGAACCGCTGGATCAGGATGAATGATGGGTGACGCGGCGCGGCGGGTGATGGGCATCTTTGCCCACCCTGACGATCCTGAGTTTTTCTGCGGCGGCACCTTTGCGCGCTGGGCGCGTGAAGGCGCACAGATCACGTTCGTGCTGGCGACGAGCGGCGATAAAGGATCGGACGATCCCGCTATGACCCCCGAACGCCTGACGCTGATCCGCGAAGATGAAGAACGGTGCGCGGCGGCGGTGCTGGGCGTGCGTGAAGTCGTGTTTTTGCGCTACCCGGATGGCGCGCTTCAGCCGTCGCTGGCACTGCGTAAGGACATCGTGCGGCAGATCCGGCTGCGTAAGCCGGACATCGTGGTGACCAACGACCCGACCGTGTACTGGTTCGGCAGCCGGGGAATCAACCATGCCGATCATCGTGCGATTGGCGAAGCCGCGCTCGATGCCGTGTACCCGGCAGCCCGCGACCGCCTGTACTTCCCTGAACTGCTGCACGATGAAGGCCTGGAACCGCACAAGGTGAGTCAGGTATACCTGGTCAGGTCGGCGCAGGCGACGGTCAAGATCGATGTGACTGCGTTCATCGAAACCAAAATTGCCGCGCTGCGCGAACACAAAAGCCAGATCAGGGATATGGACGCGATGGCGGAACGGATGCGTTCGATGACCGACCCGGAATCGCCGCCGGGTCAACCCCGGTATATGGATTCGTTTCATCTGATCGTGTTGAGTTGATAAAGCTATCGCCATTTTGGATGCCGACGACTGTATTCGCCCTATAGTGCAAGAGACAACCCATGAACTATACCGACATGACCGCGCTCGCAGATGCGATGCGCGACGAACTGATCGACCGCCGCCGTGATTTACACCGTCACCCGGAAACTGCCTTCGAAGAAGTGCGCACGGCGGGCATCGTCGCCCAGACTTTGAGCGCGCTTGGGCTGGAAGTGCGTACCGGAGTCGGAAAGACAGGTGTAATCGGCCTGCTGGAAGGCGCACATGACGGTCCCACCGTGCTGGTGCGCGCCGATATGGACGCGCTGCCGATTCAAGAAGAAAATGCTTTCGCATATGCCTCCCAGGTCGGTGGCAAGATGCACGCCTGCGGCCATGATGCGCATACATCGATTGTGCTTGGCGTGGCCAAGATTCTGGCCGCGCAGCGCGATCATCTGGCGGGGCGGGTGAAATTCGTCTTCCAGCCCGCCGAAGAGATCGGGCGCGGCGCGCTGGCGATGGTCGATGATGGCGCACTGACCGATCCGCGACCGGATGTTACACTCGGTCTGCATGTGTGGAACAGCCTCCCATTCCGGACGCTGGGTGTGGCGACCGGACCCGTCATGGCCGGCGCATCCACGTTCACGGTGCAGGTCACTGGAAAAGGCGGCCATGCGGCATCGCCACATGCAGCCGTCGATCCAGTCGTGTGTGCGTCGCACATCGTCACGATGCTGCAAAGCATCGTCAGCCGCAATGTCAACCCGTTCGATACAGCGGTGATCTCGGTCACCAGCGTGCGGGCGGGCGAAGCCTACAACGTGATCCCGCAGACCGCCGAAATGCGCGGGACGATCCGCACGTTTTCGCTGGAGGTGCGCGATCAGGTCGAAAACCGGATGCGCGACATCATCGACGGGTGCGCAAGCGCGATGGACTGCGCGGTATCGGTCGAATTTACGCACCTGACCAAGCCCGTGATCAACGATGAAACGGTCACGCTGCGGGCGCGGGAGGTGTTTCTGAAGGTCGATCCCACGCTGGCATTGGATACCAGCGCCCGCACGATGGGATCGGAAGATGTGAGCGAGTTCATGATGGATGTGCCAGGGCTGTTCTTTTTCGTGGGCGCAGCAGATGCAACACAAAACACCTACTACGGCCATCATCACCCGCGCTTTTCGATTGATGAAGCTGCGCTCCCGCTTGGGGTGGCGCTGCTCTCGGCAGCCGTCGCGGATTACCTGGTGAACGGTGCTTAAATGCCCGAAACGAATATCTTTCGCTGGCTCGATGGACGCGGATGGCTCGTGCTGTCCGGGCGGCTGACCGACGATGACCCCGCCGCGAACAAAGGGGACGTGGGCGACGTGCGTTCGCTGGTGCTGGCACGCAGCGCCGCCGATGGTGGAGTGGCGTGCATTTCGCTGGCGGGCGGGGCAGCTTCCGCCGATGCGCTTCTGGATGCGCTCGAAGATTTAGGTGCGCCCTCCGGGTACATCGTCGATGTTTTCGCGGAAGACGATCAAACGCTTGAAGCGCGTTTAGCCGACGCAGGCGTGATCGTGATCGACAGCGCGGCAGATGGCGAAACGGCGCGATCAGCGCTGATCGGCGCGCCGAAGGACGGCATTCAGGCTGCATACCTGAACGGCGCAATGATCCTTGTTGAAGGTCACAGCATCGCGGCGTTCGGGGAATGGGCGATTCGACCGGATGGGACGCTTGCGCCTGCGCTGGAATGGCTGAGCGGCGCGGTGATTTTGCCCAGCGCCGTTCAGCTTGCCGACCAGGTGCGTGAAGCCCTGGAGCTGGAACCCGCCGCCATCGCGGTGGGCATCTCGGAAGGGTCGGCGCTCGCGTTTGGGCCGGATGGACAGGTCGAAGTGTGGGGCAGGGGGCAGGTCGCCGTCGCGTTGGGGACAGCCTACGCCACCGGGGGCGACGCGCCTGCATCCGTGCCGCCTGTCGAAGCGGCAGGCAGTGATGCAGCGTTCAATGACGATGGGTCTGCGGATGCACTGGAAGAGGATTAAATGACAGCAACCGTGCTGATCGGCGCGCAGTGGGGTGATGAAGGTAAAGGCCGGGTGGCGGATTGGCTGGCGGGTGATGCCGATCTTGTGGCTCGGTATGCGGGTGGCGATAACGCCGGGCATACGGTGAATGTGGGCGAAAAGGTGTACAAACTGCACCTGGTGCCGTCCGGCATTCTGCATTCGCACGTCATCTGCCTGCTGGGGAATGGGATGGTGATCAACCCCGTCAACCTGGTGAAAGAGATGACCGAACTTCAGCGGCAGGGAATCGATGTATCACCGGAACGCCTGGCGATCAGCACGCGGGCGCACATCATCGCCCCGGCGCATCTCGCGCTTGATGCAGCTTCGGAACGGGCGCGGGGCGCTGACGCGATTGGCACCACGCTGCGCGGCATTGGTCCGGCCTACCTGGACAAAACCGGGCGGCAGGGCATTCGTGCCGGGGCAATGCGCGATGAAGAAACGTTTGCCGACACGCTGATCGCCCATACGGAAGCGGCCAACGCGCGGCTGCGGGCCGATGAAGCGCTCGATTCGCAAGCGGCTGTTGAAGCGTATATCCAGGCAGCGCAGTTTTTGCGCCCGTATCTGCGCGATACCGCGCAGTATCTGCACACACGGCTGAAAGCCGGAGCGCGGGTGCTGTGCGAAGGCGCACAGGGTACCATGCTCGATGTCGATCACGGCGATTACCCATTCGTGACCAGTTCATCGCCCACCATTGGCGGGGTGATGACCGGGTTGGGGTTCGGCGCACGGCATATTGAGCGGGTGGTTGGGGTGGCAAAGGCGTACAGCACCCGTGTTGGAGCGGGACCAATGCCGACCGAACTGGATGGCGCACTGGCCGAGCGTCTGCGCGGGACGGGATCGAACTTCTGGGATGAATTCGGGACGACGACGGGCAGGCCGCGCCGCTGTGGCTGGCTGGATGCGGTCGTGGTGCGGTACGCGGCGGCGGTCAACGGCTTCACCGAACTGGTGCTGACCAAGCTCGATATCCTGAGCGGCTTCGACCAGCTTCAGGTCGCCGTCGCCTATGACATCGACGGGGAGCGGCATGAATTTCTGCCTGCGACCCTGCATGAGTATCAGAAAGCCATTCCGGTGTATGAAACGCTCCCCGGCTGGCCGGATGACCTGAGCCAGGTGCGTGCCTGGGATGACCTGCCGCCTGCCGCCCGCGCCTACATCGACCGTATATCGGTGCTGGTCGAAACGCCGATTCGGTCGGTCAGTGTGGGGCCGGAACGCGATCAACTGGTGCATCGTCCCTGATTCAAGGACGGAATTTGTATGGAGCAGTACCGCTACCTCCATCCCATCGAATCGCCCGTAAGCGAACCCCCGCAGCGGGTGGTTTCGCTCGTCCCCAGCATGACCGAGTCGCTGTTCGATCTGAACATCGGAGATCGGCTGATCGCTGTGACCGATTACTGCGTGCATCCGGCGGATCGTGTGGCCGGGCTGCCGCGCATCGGCGGGACGAAAAACCCACGTATTGCGCATATCATCGCGCTGCGGCCTGACCTGGTGCTGGCGAACCAGGAAGAAAACCGCCGGGAGGATATTGAAGCGCTGCAAGCGGCAGGAATCCCGGTGTGGGTGACGTTCCCAAAAACGATGCGCGAAGCCTTCAACCTGCTGTGGAACCTGATGCACATCTTCGACCAGCCGTCGATGGTCGAGCGTGTGCGGGCGATGGAATGGACGCTCGACTGGCTGGAACGAATGGCCGAAGACCGCCCAACGCCGCTGCGGGTATTCGTCCCGATCTGGCTTGACCCGCTGATGACGTTCAACGCCGATACGTTTGCTCACGACGTGATTCGCGTATGCGGCGGCCTGAACGTGTTTGCGGAGCGCGAACGTCTGTACCCGTTGAAAGCGGACTTGGGACAGGCGGAACCCTACGCAGCGGATGATCCACGCATTCAAGGACACGATACGCGCTACCCGCGCGTCACGCTGGCCGAAGTCGCCGCTGCTGCGCCGGACATCATCCTGCTGCCCAGTGAACCATTTCCGTTTGACGATTCACACCGTCCGGTTTTTGAAGTATTGCCTTCACCTGCTTCGGGAAGTGGTAAAATTATCCGCATAGACGGATCGCTCCTGTTCTGGCATGGTACGCGCATGGCGCGGGCGATGAACGAACTGCCATCCGTGTTTCACCCCATCATCGATGACAGTGAGGCTCGCTGAAGGGCGGCGATCATGCAGCAGCAAGATCATTGGATGCAGATACTCAGCACCATCGTTCACGACCTGAAAGCGCCGCTCAGTTCGGCCAAGACGCTCATCGATGGCATTGGCGAAGTGGGGGAGCTGAACGAAAAGCAGCGGCATTTTTCCGAACGGGCGCGTGCGAAGCTGCTTCAGTTGACAGGGATGATCAATTCGATCCTGGAAATTGCCTGGATGGATGCGGATGCGCCGCTTCAGCTCACCGAAATTGATCTAACGTTGCTGATTCGTCATCACCTGAACACCTTTCAGGAAGCGGCGGCTCAGCGACACATCGAACTGCGTTCGACGATTCCAGAGCGTCTCCCGTTCATTGAAGGGGATGAGCGCCTGATTCATCAGATTTTGCACAACCTGTTCGGCAACGCTGTCAAGTACAACTGCGATGAGGGTTACGTGCAGGTGACGGTCATCGATCATGGTGACCAGGTGCAGATTTCAGTCGAAGACTGCGGCAAGGGCATCACCCCGGAAGATCGAGCGCACGTCTTCGAGCGATTCTACCGTTCGAAAGGCACGGCCAAAATCGAAGGGACGGGGCTGGGGCTGGCGATTGTCAAGGCAGCGGTAGAGCGGCATCACGGGAGCATCTGGTTTGAAAGCGAAGTCGATCAAGGGACGACGTTCACGTTCGTGCTGCCGCGCCGCCAGGATCAGCAGGCAGAGCCGCCCGAATTCGCCACCCGTGAAATACGCCGCGCCGTGCCGCTGGGTGAAGGCTTGAATTATGCAGCAGGGGAGGACAGCGGCGCGGAACGGTTGGATGCCGTCGATGATCGCATTCAGGAATCGCACGATTCGGGGGATGAAACCGCTGACGCACGCGCTGAGGCCGGGCATCGCCTGAACAACTTCCCCGACTGATCGTGCGTGCGTCCACTTGTGCGCTGTTGTGACAAATAGTACAATGTGGTCACTTTTTAGGTAAAGAAATGCCAGTTGGAGGCCGCTCGTGAAGCGTCTTTTTGTCTTTATCGCCTTGATGATGATTTTGCTGGTGGGCGGTGGGCTGACAACACAGCTCCTCTCGAACAGCGGCAGCCTTCAGTTCCCCGTCCTCACGCAAACCGTGCAGCCCGATGCATCCCCGACGACGATGCTCCCCTGGAAAGCGGAACAATTCTTCCTGCTGATCGGATTCGTAATCTTCAACCTGGTGGGGATTGCCGGGACGCTGGCGCTGATCTTCTGGTTCGTGGATCGCGGCATTCGCCAGGGGAAAGCCGAAAAGAGCGCTGAAAAACAGGTGACGACCGAAGCTTCATAAGCCTCAGTCGTAAACGTGTGAATGCTCGGTTTAGTAAAATAAAGGGTATTGGCATGTCTGCGGTAAAGCGAGAACGTCCTTCTCGGTTGTTCATCGGCCTGGCGCTCACCACCGTGTTGATGACGCTTGGCCTGATCGTGTTTGGGGCGGTGGTGCGCGTGACCGATTCCGGCCTGGGGTGCGGCAACGAATGGCCGACCTGTCATGGTTCGTTGATCCCCCCGCTGGACAATATTACGGCTTGGATCGAATGGCTGCACCGCCTGTTCGCCGTCATGATCGGCCTGTTCGGGTTGGGGATGCTGGCGGTCGCGCTGGCGGCTTACCGCAAACGTAACCGTTTCGTGCTGATGGCGACGACGGCGGCGGCGATCCTGTTCGCGCTGCAAAGCACGCTTGGCGCGCTGGTCGTCGTGCTGGATTTGCCGCCGACGATGGTCACGCTGCACCTGGGGACTGCGATGCTGCTCCTGGGCGCGCTGCTCGTGTCTTTCCTGTCCGCCGCCTACCGCACCACGCACACGTATGCGAAGGATCGCTTTACCATCCTGGCGTACCTTACGACGGCGCTCTCCCTGGTGATCATCCTGACTGGTGCGCTGGTGCGCGGGAGTGGAGCAACGCTGGCCTGCACCGATTGGCCGCTGTGCAACGGTGAAGTGCTGCCGTTCAACCAGGGGACGCTGGCAACAATTCACATGCTGCACCGGGCGGCAGTGCTGGGGCTGGGCGTGGCGCTGATCTTGCTGACCGCCTATGCCTTCCGCACGCGCCAATCTACAATGATCCGCGCCTTTGCGGTAGGCGCGTTCACCGTCTACCTGATGCAGGCGGGTGTTGGCGCGATGTACGTGATTTCGGCGGCGGCTCCCATCTGGGGCGCGTCGCATGTGGGGTTGGCCGCGCTGACATGGGCAATGCTGGTCGCGTTGAGTACGATAGAAACTGCAAACAGCACGGCGGTAAGCCGCGCACATGAAAGTGAGGCAAGACCCGAATGGCAGCCAACATCCGAAGCCGCCGTGACCCGGTAAAGGCGAGTGCGGGCGCGCTGTTCCGTTCTTACCTTGAACTGACCAAACTCCGCATCGTCCTGCTGCTGGTGTTCACCACCGTCACGGCGATGATCATAGCCGCCGATGGTTCACCGCCCATCACTATCCTGCTCCCCACCATTCTGGGCGGGGCATTCGCGGCAGCAGGCGCAAGCGCGATCAATCAGTATATTGACCGCGACATGGATGCGAAAATGACCCGTACCAGCCGCCGCCCGATTCCATCGGGGCGCATTCCGCCGGAAAATGCGCTCGTCTTTGGGTTGGTGCTGGTCACCTGGTCGGTGGCGGTGCTGGCCGCGTTCGTCAACTGGCTGGCGGCGCTGCTGGCCTTGATTGGCGCGATCTACTATGTGCTGATCTACACCGTGCTGCTCAAACGCAACACCGTCGTCAATATCCTAATCGGCGGGGGAGCCGGGGCGATGCCAGTGCTGGTAGGATGGGCGGCAGTGACCGGGACGATCTCGTTCGAGCCGCTGATCCTGTTCGCCATCGTCTTCTACTGGACTCCGCCGCATAGCTGGGCGCTGGCGCTGCTGGTGAATACCGATTATGCCCGCGCCAACGTGCCGATGATGCCGGTTGCACGCGGGGAAACCGTCACCCGTCAGCAAATTCTGCTGTATTCGATTCAACTGGTGCTGATCACGATCCTGCCGTTCCTGTTTGGCACGCTTGGCGCAATCTATCTGCTGGCGGCGGTGGTGCTGGGCTTTGGCCTGGTGCGTTCCGCGCTGATGCTGATCGAAAAGAAGGATGGGGCCGCCGCCCGCAGCACCTACAAATACTCGACGGCATACCTGGCGTTCCTGTTCCTGGCGATGATCTTCGATAAGATCATCCTGTAGGCCGCGCCCAACGGTGAAAACTTCTCTGAACTGGCGCAACCTGGGGCTGCCGATTTACCTGGTGATCGGCTTGATCGTGGTGTTCGGCGTGTTTTTCCTGGTTGAACTGCTCACCTATGATCCGCGCACCCAGGCCGCCCCGGAAGAACCACTTTCCGAAACCGCCTACGTGGAACGGGTGGCAGCGCTGCTGGAAGGGGCGGATGCGACAAATGGCGCGCAGTTGATCCAGACGTATGGGTGTGCGGCCTGCCATATCACTGGGGCGGCCAACAATGTTGCGCCGTCTTTTGTCGGCCTGGTCGAACGTGCCGCTGAGCGCCGCCCACCTATGCCCGCCGCATCGTATATCTACGAAAGCATCGTGAACCCCTCCGTGTACCTTGTAGACGATTACCCGAATGCGATGGTGCAGAACTTTGCACAGCGCATCACAGACCGCGAACTGGGCGATATTCTGGCGTACCTGCTCAGCGATTCCGCCAACCACCCCACGTCGTAACCCCGATGTATCTCGATTCGTTCACCCTTTCGGCTTTGACCGATGAATTTCTGGATACGCTCGTCGGCGGGCGTGTCCAGGATTCGATTGACGTAGATGACGACAGCATTGGCCTGGAAATTTACGCCGATCACCGCCGCCAATACCTGTTGATGGCGGCGGATAACCGTCAGCCCCGCCTGTTGGTCATGCCGGACAAACTGCGGCGCGGCGTACAAAAGCCGAGTCAGCTTGGGCTGTTGTTCCGACGCTATGTGGAAGGTGGGCGCGTCGAGCATGTCCAGCAGCCCGCCTGGGAACGCATCATCGAAATCGAAGTTGATGGCCCGGAAGGGATGGTCACCATCGTCGTCGAACCGATGGAGCGGCGCGCCAATGTGCTGCTGCTTCAGGAAGGCATCATCCTGGATTGTATGCGCCGCGTGGGGCCAGACGAGAACCGCTACCGCGTCAGCCTGCCGGGGAAACCGTACACCCCGCCGCCGCCGCAAACTGGCAAGCTCAACCCGCTGCGGGTGACACTGGAGGACATGATCGGGGTGTTCACCCACAACGACGACCCGAAGCGCAAGACGCACCAACTGCTGACCGCTCGATTTCTGGGCATCAGCCCGCTGTTGGGGCGCGAGATCGTGTACCGGGCGGTGGGCGAAAGCGAACAGAAAGTCTCCGCCGCTGACCCGGCAGCGACGCTGCGCGGGCTGGAGGATGTGATTGCCCCGATGGGCAAGCGGCAGTGGCAGCCCGGCGTTGTCGAAGCGGATGGGGGTGTGACCGCGTTCAGCGTGTATCCGCTCCGCCATCTGCCAGGTTGGGAACCCGTCGAAACGCTGAGCATGGCGCTGTCGCGGTTTTACAGCGCGCCGGGCGGTGAAGATGCCTATAACGCGGGTAAGAACCTGGTGCGCGTTGAAGTGGATGAGGCGAAAGCCAAGCTGGGGGCGCGGCTGGCTTCGCTGCGGCGTTCGATGACCGACGACAGCGAACGTGAAGCGCTGCGCCAAAGCGGCGAATTGATCCTGGCGTATCAGTACGCGCTGCAACCGGAACAGACCGAACTGCGGGCGCAGTATGACCCCGAACTGCCCGAACTGGTCATCAAACTTGATCCAACACTGACCGCCCTGGAAAATGCACAGCGCTACTTCGACAAATACAACCGCGCCAAACGTGCGCTTGACGATGTGCCGCGCCTGATTGCGGAAACCGAAACGGAAATTGCGCTCGTCGCCCAGTTGGAGACCGATCTCGACCTGGCGGCGAACTGGGGCGAGATCGATGAAGTGCAGCAGGCATTGCAGGGTGCGGGGCTGTGGCGCGGCAAACCGACGGCGAAGATCAGCGGTGCAAGCAAAAGCGCGCCGATGCGCCTGGTCACCAATGAAGGCTGGGTGATCTGGGTGGGTCGTAACAGCCGCCAGAACGAGATCGTGACCTTCGATAAAGCCAGCCAGAATGATACCTGGCTCCATGCACGGGGAGTGCCAGGTGCGCATGTGGTCATCAAGAACGAGGGGCGGACGATTCCCGAAGCGCTGCTCGACAAAGCGGCGGCGCTGGCGGCGTACTATAGTGCAAACCGGGCAGAAGGCCGTGTGATCGTCGATGTGACCGAACGGCGGCATGTGCGCAAGATTCGCGGGGCGGCGGCGGGCATGGTGACGTACCGGAACGAGGTCACGCGCACGGTCGAGCCGCAGCACGAAAAAGCGTTGGGCCTCAAATAAAAGGATTCGATTGTGATGCATTTACGTATTGCCCCAGGGCAAACCCGTGTTGACCTGGCGGCCTATAACCCGGATGACACAGGGGCGGTTACCAAAGAAGCGGCGGGCGCAGAATTGAAGGAATTGCAGTCGGAAATGGCCGTACTGCAAGAAAAGCTGTATGCGCAAAGCCGTTACGCGCTGCTGGTGGTGCTGCAAGGAATGGATACCAGCGGCAAAGATGGGGCGATCAAGCATGTTTTCGATGAGGTCAACCCGATGGGTGTGCGCGTCGCCAATTTCAAAGCGCCGACTGCTGAAGAACTCGCACACGATTATTTATGGCGTGTGCATCGCCAGGTGCCGCCGAAAGGCTACATCGGCATTTTCAACCGCAGCCACTACGAGGATGTGTTGGTGGTACGGGTAGAGTCGCTCGTGCCGCAGTCGGTATGGGAAGCACGTTACGCGCAAATCAATGCATTCGAGCGGCTGCTGGCCGAAACCGGGACGAAAGTCCTCAAGTTTTTCCTGCACATCAGCAAAGCCGAGCAGAAAAAACGCCTGGAGGATCGGCTGGCCGACCCCGCTAAACACTGGAAATTTTCGGCGGGGGATTTACCTGTGCGCGCCCGGTGGGACGACTATATGGCGGCGTACAGCGATGCGCTGGCACGGTGCAGCACCGCCGAAGCGCCCTGGTTCGTGGTGCCTGCGAACAAAAAGTGGTACCGGAACCTGGTGATCACCCGCACGATTCTGGAAGCACTGCGCGAACTGCCCCTGAAATTCCCAGAGCCGGAACCCGGTCTGGAAAAAATTGTCATCCCCGATTAGCGGTGTCGTGCAGCGCACGGTTGGCCGCTTCCAGCACGCGGGCGACGCTGATCTCGCGTACACAGGGGTGGTAGGTTGGATCATCACTTCCCCAGTCCAGCACGCGGCACGGGCGGCAGCCGATGTCCGAAAAAAGCATGGGGTGACGGTGATATGCGCCCCACGTCCCGAACTCGACCGGATCGGCAGCGCCAAAGAGTGTGACGGTGGGTTTTCCCACCGCAGCCGCCAGGTGCATCGGACCGCTGTCTACCCCTAAAACGATGCGCGCCCGCTGATACAGGGCGGCCAACCCGCCGATGCTCGTCTCTCCCACAAGGCTGACCGCGTCATGGCGCATCGCAGCTTCGATTTCACGGACAAGATCGCGTTCATGGTCGCCCCCTGTGAAAACAATGCGCGCATCCAGGGTATCGGCCAGCGCATCGGCAGTCTGCGCCCACTTATGCGCTTCCCACCGCTTGATCCATGTCCCGCCGCCGGGGTGGATCACGATCAGCGGTGTGTCATCCGCAACAGCGCGTGCATACAGCTCGTCGTCAATCGCCCCACGATCCGCTTCATTGACCGGGAAGGTCAGCGGCAGCGCGTCTATCGTGTCGCCCGGCTGTGGTACTTGTCCGTTCGCCGCGATGTAATGGCGAACCAGACGCGCATTTTGCACTACCACATGCTCATGGCGAACAGGCAGCGCATCAGTCAGAAACGGGGCAACATCCGGGTGAGCATAGCCAATGCGCACCGGAATACCTGCCAGAAAACAGATCAACGCGCCCCACCAGTGGTCAGGCCGAAGGATGACCGCCGCCTGATAGCCGATGTGCCGCAGCTTGCGGGCGGATGTAAGCGCCAGTTGATACGGCGAAAAAGCCGTGCTGACGGCTGCACGGCGGAAGCCGGGAAACGGCAGGGTGAGGGCGAAATCGATGTCCTGAAAATATGCCAACACTTCCGCTGACCACTCCCCAACCAGGGCATGGAGTTCAGCCTGGGGGAACGCCTGGCGCAGTTCGCGCAGCGCGGGCGTGGCCAGCAGCACATCGCCCAGATGATCGGGCCGGATGAGCAGGACGCGCTGTGTCCCACGCTCTGCCGTGCGGCTGATGGGAATTCTGGCGGCGATTTTCAGCAGCCCGCGCCGGATCGTGTGCTTGAGCGGCGGCTGATGAAAGGCTTCGGCCATGCCTTTATTGCGCAGGACGAGCGTCTCTCTATCCAAGTCCGATCTCCCGGTAGATTGCCAGCAATGCAGGCGTGAGCGCCTGCCAGTCGTAAGCGTGGCGCACCAGGTCGCGCAGTCGTGCGCCCATTGTCTGGCGGGCAGCGGGGTGATCAAGCAGCGTCAGGACAGCGTGTGCCATCGCCTGTTCATCATCGGCAATGCACAGGGTTTCGCGTACCTGGTCGTTCAAGCCGCTGGCGGCGGTGTTGGTCGCGGCCACTGCGCAGCCGGAGGCCATCGCTTCGAGCAGCTTCAGCCGTGTACCGCTGCCCATCCGCAGCGGGGCGACATACACACTGGCTGCGTGCAGGTACGGCGGCACATCTGGCACCCATCCGGTGATTTCGATGCCCGGCTTCGCACGCAGGCTGTCGAGACTGGAATGCGGCTTCTGGCCAACGATGAACAGCCGCGTATCCGGGTGATGTTCACGGATCAACGGCAGAATCCCATTAGCGAACCACAGCATTGCATCGACGTTGGGGCGGTAGTCCATTTTGCCCGTGAACACCAGCACATGCTTGCCCAGGTCGAGCTTTTGCGGGTGCTGTGCATATGCATCGGCATCAATGCCGCTGGGCAAGACATGGATGCAGTGATCGGCACGGTTAGGGCGCAGCAGATCTGCATCTTCATGCGAAACGGCGATCACTGCGTCGGCCTGCTGGCAGATATCGCGCTCGAAGCGGTCGATACGCACCGCTTGAATATGTGAATACGCTGCCATCGGCAGACGGCGCGGCTGCTGGCGTTCAACGCTGGCGATCAAGCGCTGCAAGGCGGCTTCGGCATTGAATGAATCGTAGATCAGGCGGGCGCGCGTGTGTCCCTGGCGTTTCAGTTCGGCGGCGAATGGCAGGTAGATCGCCATTTCCAGTCCCTCAAACTGGATCAGGTCAAAATCGTCTTCGCGAACGATTCGCGCCAGGTGGTCGCGCATGGTCGCGCTGTCCAGCCGCCCGGCAATATCCGGGTGCGGCGAAAACGCGAGCTGTCCAAGCCGTTGGGCGCGGGAACGAATCGGCATTGGCTCCGTTTCGATGCGGCTGCAATAGGCATACAACGGCGCGTAACGGGCCGGGTTATCATCTTCGACGAAACACAACAGCGTCACGTCATGCCCATGCTGGTGCAGCCCGCGCACGATCCCGTTGACACGCAGCGCGCCGCCCTGGTGTGCGGGGTACGGGGGTGTGGATGTCAGTATCAGAACACGCATATTACTTCATGACTTTGTGGTAAACCGATAAGGCGATTTGTGCGGAACGTTCCCAGGTGAACTGCGCCGCACGTTCAAGGCCGTGTGCGCGCATGGTGTCGCGCCAATTGCTGTCGGTGAGGATATGTTCAAGCGCCGCCGCCAATGCCGATGAATCATCCGGTTGGAATTGAAGGCCAACACTGCCGACCACTTCAGGGAGCGAAGATCGACAGCTCACAATCGGCACGGTTCCGCACGCCATCGCTTCCAAAGGCGGCAGGCCGAAGCCTTCGTAATAAGACGGCAAAATCAAAGCCAGCGCTCCATTGTAAACGGCGGGCAGATGTTCCTGTGGAATATTGTCCCGCCACAACAAGTGATCTTCAATGCCGATTCCGGCGATTTCCGAACGGATCGCGTCGTAGTGCCAGCCCGGTCTGCCCACGAGCGCCAGCGGTGGGGCATCGGGAAAGCGGGCGAGCAGTTCGCGATAAGCCTTTGCCAGCGTGATCAGGTTCTTGCGCGGTTCAATGGTGCCGACGAACAGCAGGTAGTCGGCGGGCAGGTGAAATCGCTGCCGCGTGCGCGCCACCACGTCCGCCGGAAGGGGACGAAAGGCTGCCTCTACGCCGCACCCCTGTACCGTGATCTTCTCCGGCAGGACGTGCAGCAGATCGATGATGTCGTGCTTGCTCGCCTGGCTGATCGTCAGGATATGATCGGCCTGAGCGACCGCCGCATGAATCTGCGCGTTGTAATAACGACGTGAATCGGCGGTGAGGAAATGGGGGTACAGGAGAAAGGTCAGGTCATGCACGGTGATCACGCGACGTTTAGCGCCGAACAGCGGCGGGATGAAATCGGTCGAGTGCAGTATATCGAAACTGAAGCGGGCGATCTCCGCGCCCAATGCCAACCGTTCGAAGCGGTGGTGAGCGGGTGTCCACAGCGACGCACGTTTGAAACGCAGCGAAAGCGTTTCGCGCATTTTGCGGCTGTGAAGGATGGTGTACTGGTTCTCATGGTCGATTTGTTCAAGGACCTGAATCATCTGGCGGATATAGGTGCTGATGCCGCCGATGCGGTAGTGGGTTAAGCGTGCGTCGAATCCAATGTGAATCATGCACGGCAGTATAACCCTGGGCTTCCCGTTACACCAGAGTCACAGCCAGCGGTGTAGTAAGGCATCCAACGTGCCGTCGGCCTGAAACCTTTCCAATGCGGCGGTGACGGCTGCCGCAAGACCCACCTGATCGGCATCGACAGCAATGACATAGGGGAGGGCATACACCGATTGCGTATGGTGCAGCCATGCCGGGTGCTGCCGCGCATACATACGCCCGCTGACCGCATCGACCAGCGCGGCATCGGCAAAGCCGAGTCGCACTGCATCGAGCGCGTACTGTGCCGATTCGTAAGGCATGGGCTGGAAAGTGCGCAGCCGCCGTGACCATAGGTTTGCTTCGCTGTGCGCATTCGATCCGAATGCATACGCCAGCTGTTTCCCGTCCACATCCGCCATTGAGCGTATCATCCGTTCGACAGGCGCGATCAGTACAATCCCGGCATCGAAGTACGGCGGCGTGAAAATCACCCGGTTCAGGCGGTTTGTATCTGGCGTGAGCGATGCGATCAACAGATCCACCTGTCCGGTCAGCAGCGCATCGTACAGGCCGTCGTAGCCCAGGTACACGAACCGGACGGGAACACCATACAGCGCGCCAAGCGCCCGCGCCAGATCAACATCGAAGCCTACGACGGATTCACCACTGAATGCTGCGAACGGCGGCGCACTGGGGTCAATGCCGACGCGCATTTCAGCATAGGCAGATTGGATGGTGAACTGCACTGCTTCAACCGAAACCGCTGTGTGGGTGGCGGAACGCGGCGGCAGGATCATGATGCATGTGAGTGCTATTGCCCAAAGATGCGGCACAAGGCGGATCAGGTACCGGGCGGCGGCAGCCATAAATCCTCCGCCCGTGCCTGGCCGCGTGCATACGCCTGCACCGCAAAATAGATCGGTTTACGCTCGAAATCGACACTGACGAGCGTGAAATAATCGGGATAGCTGAAAGTCGGCACGGCATAGCGGAATACCCAAAGGCACATCGCTTCCAGCCACTCCCACGATTCGGCCAGTTCAAGCGCTGCCAGCGTGTGCTGAATACGCAGTGATGGGCTGACGGCATTCGCCCATCGTGGGCTGTCGTTCCATCCGGTTTCGGTGATGTATGCGGGCGCTGCTGCATCGTCGTGTTCGGTCATGATGGCGCGCAGCAGTTCAGCACGCCTGAAGTTCAGACGTTCAGCGGCGGGAGCATCGCCGGCACTGTGGATGAATCCATATGTGTGAATGGCAAGCGCGTCAAACCAATCCGCCGCTCCGTGTTCATACATCGCTTGCAGGTAAAGCAGGTCATCGAGTCCGTGCGGGCTGCCGGGGGGTTCCAGTGTGGGAGCGAGTGCTGCCGCCAGCACGACACTATGCGGGTTTGCGGCCTTGATCGCCGGATACACGGTGCGCAGCATGGCCGTGTAAGCGCGTGGATCGACCGTCTGGTAACCCCATTCAAACGCCAGATTTGGCTCGTTCCAGATGATCAGGTGATCGACTGCGCCCGCATAGCGGCTGGCAAAGGCAGCGAGAAAGTCGGCAAACAGGGGATACGCTTCGGGCGGCAGGGTATTGAAGGTGGTCGCTGCGGCATCCTCCGTGATGCGCGCCCACGCCGGGACGAACCCCATCCGGGCGATGATGCGCACCCCTTGATTCTGCGCGTGACGCACAATTCGATCCGCGATTTGCCAGTTGTACACATCGTCGGCAGGTTCCAGGTATGCCCAGGGGAAGAACTCGACAATCGTCCCTGCGCCCATTTCACGCACATAGTCGAGCGATTGGCGAATTTTCCACTCATCCACTTCTTCGGTCAGCCGGGTATGCACGCAGACATGCGGCTTTTCAGTCTCCACGCGCTGCACATCACCCAGGCTGGCACGAGGTGGGGCTGGAATAAGGCTGGTGAGCAGTACGGCGGCGGCAGCCGCACGCGCCGCCCAATACCAGTGACGGCGCAGCATTTGCAATCCGGTGTACAGGAAGGTGATCATGCAGGTTATGTTACCATGAACGGCACAGCGAACGCGGGTTCAAAGCGGGAATGCTCACCATGTATCGACGGCATATCACACTGTTCGTCCTGCTGCTAACCGCCGGGTGGAGCGTAGTGCTTCCGGGGCAGGGTAGCGCATCGGCACCGATCACCTGGCAGGTGCTGGATGCCGGGTTGGAGTTCGGCATTTTCTTCCCGTCGGGTGTTGCGCAAACCGACATCTGGATGGTGCGCATCGACCCGGTTCATTTCGAGATGCAGGCGCATTATCTGCCCGGTCTCCCGCTGCGGCGCGAAGACTGGAGCGCGCTGCTACCGTGTGCCAGTGTGATCGTCAACGCTAATTTTTTCGATGCGCATGGCCTTGCGCGCGGTCTTGTGATCGTCGGCGGCGTGGAATACGGCAGGTCGTTTGAAAGCTATGGCGGCAGTGTCGAGATCGACCTATGGGGCAACGTGCGCGTGCGAATGCTGGCCGAACGGCTCGATTCACCGCTGACCCTGCCTTATCATGGGGTGCAGGGGTATCCCGTGCTGGTACATGGCGGACTTGCCTCCGTGATCACCACTGGAAGCGATGAGGCCGCCCGGCGCACTGCTGTCGCTCAGGATCGAGACGGGCGGCTGCTGCTGATCGCCACTCCAGCGCAAGGTATTGGCCTGAATGAACTGGCTTCAGCGCTCATTGATTTCGATTTAGGCATTGAAACCGCGGTCAATCTGGATGGCGGCACTTCGACTCTGCTGCATGTCCGTTCAACGCGACAGGCTGCGATAATGGCAGATTCAGTGCATCCGGTTCCAGCGGTGTTGGCATTTTACCCCCGTAGGGGTTCAGAATGTGACGTTAGTTGACAGAGGAAGTACAAAATGGAGAAAGGCGGTTGCCCTCAGCAGGAATCGAACCTGCGCTTTCACCTCCGGAGGGTGACACTCTATCCGCTGAGCTATGAGGGCTTATGCAATTACCCGTATAGTAACACCAATGCGCAGACAAATCAAGCGCCGTAGTGCAAGCGTATGGCGTTGGGTCTGGAAAACTCTCTGCAAATCGGGTATGGTGCTGTGCCGTTTGATGATGACTAACCTGTTTGGCGCAGAAATGAATGTGATGCGTGGAAGAATTCATATGCGCAGCCAAAATTCAAACCGGGTGATTGTCGGCCTGTTTGGGCTGCTGCTGAGTGCGTGCAGCGCCTTGGGCGGGACAGACAATTCGGCGTTGACGGCTGAACCCATCGCGAATGGCGAATTGATTCAGGATGGAACCGCCCTTCGGCAGTTATTGAATGACCAGGCAACCCAGGTCGCGGCCACGGCTGTCGCCGCCGAAACCTACGTGACCGAACGGGAAAGCATCAATGCACAGCTCTTGGCAACGATGCGTGCCGCTATTCCGCCCACGCAGCAGATCGTACAAGCTCCGGGGCAGGGAACGCCGAATGTCAATGCGCTGCCCGATGTGCCAGGGGAAGGCAGTGGCGCGGCGGGGCAGCCGGGCAGTATGGGCAGTACAAATGCGGGCAGCGTCGTCAATGGCACACAGTTCAGCGCCATTCAATCGACACGGCAGGTGAACGAAACCGACGGCTGCGCAGTGGGGAGCAGTACCCAGTTTGTGACGACCGATCCGGAAATTTATGTCACTTCACGAGCATTCAACATTACAGCCGGAACCGTGTTGAGTTCGGTCTGGCGGTATGAAGGCGAGATTGTGTACGAGTTCTCATTCACCGTGAATGCGGATGACGACGATTTTTGCCTGTGGTTTTCCATTGACCCTGCAACCGTTCCATTTACACCTGGGGGATGGTCGGTGCAGCTTAGCGCGGACGGTACCCCGCTCGATCCATCCGTGCAGTTCACGATTACAGGCAGCTAACATGACGATCACGGCGCACAGGATGGGGCTTCGTTGAAACGATACAGCGTGTTCATCCTGCTGGGGTTGTGGATGGGGCTGGCTGCGTTCGGCGTGACCGCACAGGAAACCGCGACTCGTACCCCTTTGCCCAGCCGAAGCATTGTCACCGCTGCCAATATTTTTGTGCGCGGTGGGCCTGGAGAGGCGTACCAACCCGTCGGTTCGCTGCAACAGGGCGCAGCGCTGAACCCAGTGAGCCGTAATGCCGCTGGCGATTGGATTCTGATCACTTACTTTCGCGGTTTTGGATGGGTGCGCCGTGACCTGGGCGTGTGGGTCGAAAATCTCGATGCGCTGCCCATCGTGCTTGAAACCGATCTCACGCCCTCTCCGCGTCCTGGAATCCCGACCGCAGCGCCGTTGATCGTGCCGACCGCAACGCCAACGGGGAATTGGGTGCGTTCGCAGGTGGGGGTGTTCATGCGCACAGGCCCAGGGATCGATTACCCGGTATATGGCGAACTGCAACCGGGAGACGCGGTAGAACCGGTGGGACGCAGCGTCGATACCACCTGGATTCTGCTGCGGCGGCCCGGCGGCTTTGCGTGGATCAATCGGGCTTTGGTGACCTGGGCGCAGCCGCTCGATGTGCTGCCTGTGCTGCGCCCGCCCGCGCTGACCCCGACCGCGACATTCACGCTCACGTCTACCCCTACTGTCACTCCCACTGTGACCGCGACGGCTACTCCTAGTGCGACGGCTTCAGCTACGGCTACGGTTACGCCGACGGTGACCTTTACCCTGACACCAACCGTTACGTTCAGCCCGACAGCGACTCTGACCAATTCCCCAACCCTGACGGCAACACCGACCGCTACTTTAACGGCAACGCACACCCCCACTGCAACGGAGACGGCTGCTCACACGCCTACCTTGACGCTTACGCCGAGCCTGACGGCCAGTGCCGCACCCAGCCTTACCTTTACGCCGACGGCGACGGTCACCAACACGGCGACGGTCACCGCGTCGGTGACACCATCGCCTACGCTAACGGCTACGCTAACGCATACAGCAGCGCCAACAGAAACGGCGACGGATGCCCCAACGAATACACCAAGTGCGACGCTGACACCTTCAGCGACCGTCACCGCATCCGCTACCGCGTCAGTCACCCCATCCCCTTCGGTAACGGTCGCTTCGACAGCGACGGCCACGCCAACCGCATCTGTAACCGTGATGCCGTCACTGACCGCTTCCCTAACCCCTATGTCCACACTGACTGCGACGGTCGATTCGTTCGCGCTCACCAGCACGGCAGTTGGAATAGAAGTATTCCGGCGGATGACCGCGACGGCGGAAATGCGGTCGCAAGCCGTCCAGCCTTCGCCCAGCCCATCCCCGGATATGAACCTGACGGCGACGGTCATCTTTGCCGAAATCAACCGCCGGGGGACAGCTACCGCCCAGGCAAGCGGTCAATCTGCGAACTCAACCGTCGTTGAAACACGCTTTTCCCCAGAACCGAGCGATACCCCTCCAGCAACGGCAGTGGCATTCGTCGTGCCGCCGCTCGTCACGCCAGCACCGCTGGCTGACGAAACGGCGAGCGGTTCAACTCGCGGGCTGCCGCGTGAACTGCTGGTCGGGGTGGGGATCGTCGGGCTGATGATCGGCTACATCGGTCTGTACTGGCGGGGTGCGGTATCCACCGAACGATATGCACAGGGCTTTATCGTGGAGCGCTGCCCGACGTGCGGGCGCGGTTCCCTGCATGTCGAAACGACAGTGACCCGCACATTGGGCATTCCACGAGCGCGCTATACGGTGCGCTGCACCGAATGCCGTTCCGTGATGCGGCACGCCGGGGGGCGGCGCTGGCGTTACGCCGTTGACCGCGTCGCAAACCCGGTGATGTACGACCGTTACAACAATCGAGTCCTAGATGAAACCGCGCTGCCCGCCATCAGCGAACAGGCGGGAGTCCGCCAGATGCCGCATGTGCGCACGCCGCCACAGCCGCCCACCTTCACCAATTCCGATGGCGAATGAGCAAAGAGCGGGCGCGATTTTGTCCACGCATGAAACGATTCACGTTCAATATGAGTGACAGCATGAGATCAATGTTCCACAAATTGTTTTTGGCCTGCTGCCTGGTTACACTGGCCGCCTGCCGCCCGGTCGATGGCACGTTTTCCATTTCGCTGCAAGCGACGCAGCCAGAGTTCGGCAGCGGAATTGTACTGGCCTCTGCACCCAGCGTGATCGAGCAGGTGGCCACGGTGCGCCCTGGGATGCAGTTCCCGACGGTCACGCCGCAGGTTTCGCCGACGGCTGTCCCGTCGGAAACACCGTCCCCGTCCGCTACGATGACGCGCACGCAGCGGCGCGAAACGGCGGCTCCTGCTGCATCAAGCACGCCCACTACTGTCGAGATCACGACGAATACGCCGCGTCCAAGCGCCACGCCGACGCAAACCCTGCCGCCCACCGCCACCCCAACGGTGACCAACACCGCTGCGCCCGTCACGCCGATCACGAACGCGCTGCAAGCCGCGCTGACCGACCCAAACGGGACCCTGCTGCCGACCTGGACACCGCCGCCCGCCGACCCCACGACGCAAATACAGGATCATTTCTATATGGGCCGGCCCATCGCCGATGGCGCGACCAACTGGGTTGACCGCACCTATCCGTATGGCAGCACAGCCGGAAACCGCCTGCCGCTGCATCATGGGGTCGAATTCGTCAACCCCGGCGGCACGCCCATCCTGGCGGCAGAAGCCGGGACGGTGTTCTACGCGGGCGAAGATACCTCCGTAGTGTTCGGTCCGCAGCCGAACTACTATGGCCGCCTGGTAGTGGTGCAGCACACGTTCACCGCGCCCGACGGACAGCCTGTGTTTTCACTGTATGGGCATATGGATGGCATCGAAGTGACCCAGGGTCAGCCGGTGAGTCGCGGGGAACAGCTTGGCAGTGTGGGCGCGAGCGGGGTTGCATTGGGCGCACATCTGCATTTTGAGGTGCGTGTGGGCGACCCGTACAGCTTCTATGCCACGCGCAACCCTGAGTTGTGGATACGCCCTTACCCAACGTATGGCCTGCTGGCCGGGCGAACGCTGGACGCGAACGGCAACCGCCTGTACGACGTGACGATCAAAGTGCAGTCGGCGCGCATCACGCGCTATGCGTTCAGCTATGCGGGCGATGCCGTCAACCCGGATACGGTGTTTGGTGAACACTTCACCTTAGGCGATTTACCCGCCGATTATTATGAGGTCAGTGTGGGCGAAAATGGCCGCGTGCGCTTCCGCGAGATCATCTACATCTATCCCAACCGCACGACGTGGCTTGATGTTCAGTTGAACTGAGAACCGCTGTTCAGCCGGGTTCAAACAAGGGTCGGTCACACTTGCGACCGACCCCTTTTTCGTTCCTAAGCAGAATCAGCCGCTACAGATTGTACACTTTGAATGCGACGGTGATCTGCGTATCGGTGATTGCATCTACCCGCAGCACACCCCGGCTGCCATCGGCTGTGATGATGCCGATCAGCGTGCCGACGTTCAATTCCGTGCGCGGAATGCTGTCCCGGTTAATGGTCAATGGGTTGATCAAGTCCCAGTGGATTGCGTTCAGGTCAGTGCCGGGCAGGATACCCAGCTTTGCACCGTTGATAGCATCGACCGCCAGTTCGCCGTCGGCGTTCCAGTTGGCATCCCCCTGAACGGCATCGCCCTCCAGGTCGATGGTATCGCCCAGGTTGAGCGTTTGCCCCCCCTGGCGGCGCAGGGTGCGATCCACGGTATAGCTGAAGGCAAAGGCATTGTTCGTTTCGCCGTTGAAGCCTTCGGGAATCTGGCTCTGTGCATCGACGATCACGGTCGTGGCGTAAGTCCCGGTGTTGCTCAGCGTGCCTGTCATGTTTGCGACGAACGCCTGCCCCGGTGCCAGCGGCGGAACTACCGTCGTGACCAGGATATTGTTGGGCGGCAGGGTGGCTGCTACGCTGAATGCGCCGCTGGTGCTGAACCCGGCATTGCGCACCGCCACTGCCAGCGTGAACTGCTGGCCGGGGACGATGGGGGAGGGCAGCGCCGTCACGCTGTCGATCACCAGATCGGGTTCGGGCGATGGCGTAGGAGTAGCGGTCGCCGGGAGGGGGGTCGCAGTTGGCGGCGGTGTAATGATTGGCACAGCGGCCAGGTCACCTGTGACATCGAGCAGGTACGTCGCCAACCACCCCTGCTGGCCGCGATAGTCAATCACCACCCATGTGTTATCCGGCAGCGCACCGATCACCGGGGCGGTTTCACCTTCGTTCAACTGCCCCAGGACGGGAAAACTGATGCTGGGACCAGAGCGGACGTTCTGTCGCGCCCCGCGAATCGAGATGAACACGCCTTCGGGCGTGGGCGTGAGCGGACTGATCAGTGTGGGCTGCGGCAGATCGCCCGGCACATCGGGCGGGAGCAGAATACCGCCGTTGTAACGCGCCAGGACTTCCGGTGCGCCGTACAAGCCCAACCGGGTGATCGTCACACTGCTGCTTAGTTCCCTGTCGCTGATGCCGCCCGGTGTCAACCGCCCTTGAATGCCCTGTACTTCATCCAGGCTCAGGATGGTATCGCGTAAACTTCCGGGCTGACCAGCGGCAGCGGCGATCACCTGCACGGCATCGTAGCTGGCGGCGGCCACCGCGTCGGGCAGCGCGCCGAACGTGCGGATATAGGCATTCAGAAACGCGACGCTGGCCTGATCCACACTGGTGAATGCCCAGGTGGTGGCAGATAAAATGCCTTCCAGTTGATCCGCCGGGACAAGCCCGCGAAAATTTGGATCATCGGCCTGGTTGTACACGAACAGGCCTTCCCAACCGGTGGCGCGCAGATCGCGGTACAGCACGCCCGCCAGGGAGGGATTGCCGAACGTGACGAACACATCGGTTCCAGTCTGGATCAACTGTTCGGCCAGCAGGTCGATCTGTTCAGGGTCGCGCAGGACAGCCGAACCCGAAGGTGCGCCCAGGTTTTCGGCGGCCTGGCGGAACCCCAACGCCTGTGCTGTCCCCGCATTATCGAGCTGCACGGTGATGATTTCGCGCAACCCAAATTCATTGATAATGTGCGCGGCAAGCGCCTGCCCGATGACCAGATCGGCAGCGCGAATGCGGAAAAGCCCTTCGCTGCTGTCGGAGACGATCAACAGGTCGTCCTGAGCAGGGGTGAACACTGGCACACCCAACGCTTGCAGCGCCTCCAGGTTCCCGGAAACATCTTCACTGCGCGCCGGGCCAATGACGGCGATCACATCCAGGTTTTGCAGCGATTCGATGGCGGGTTCAAGCTGTGACCCGAAATTGGTCGGTACGATCACAGCGTTCAGACGGTAAACAACTCCGTCAGCGCCTTCAACGCCGCCCGCGTCATTCAGCACATTGAGCGCAAGCTGAACGCCGCGCGTGATCGAACCATTCGGCTCATCCAGCACACCGATCAACAGTTCCGGTGGGGTTTGCGCGGCTGCCGTCCACGACAGCAGCAGGCCGAATGCCAGCACAAAGCCTGAAAACAGGTTGCGAAGTGGGATCATGGCTGCTCCATTGACAGAAAATAGATAGATGGAAAAGTACCCCTTCATGATTATGGATTATCCGCGTTGTCAGCACACCCAACTGACCCATCTCTTGATTTTCAGGAACCGTACCTCTATACTTCGATATATATTCCACGCTCAAAAACGACCACACACGTTTGGGAACGTCATGGCTGAACCAACTTACCTGACTGCCGAAGGCGCTGAAGAACTGCGCCGGGAACTGGATACGCTGATCAACGTGCGCCGCCCCGAACTGGCCGTGAAGCTGGCGGAAGCTGTGTCGCAGGGTGACCTGAAGGAAAACGCCGATTATCACGACGCGAAGGAACAGCAGGCGTTCACCGAAGGGCGTATTCAGTACCTTGAAAATATTCTGCGCAGCGCCCAGATCATCCAGAATGAAGGCAAGTCCGACATCATTCAGGTGGGCGCGCAGGTGACGATTGTTGAAGAGGGCAGCGACGATGAAGAAGTGTATTCCATCGTCGGCGCGGCGGAAGCAAACCCCGCCGAAGGTAAAATTTCCAACCTCAGCCCGATTGGGTCAGCGCTGATTGGCCGCAAGAAGGGCGAAAAAGTCCGCGTGAAAACGCCATCCGGCGATATTGTGTTCAAGATCAAAAGCATTCGCTGATCGGCTGGGTGACAGCATACGCCTCACGAAATCAACATGAACAAAAAGCCCCTCCGTTCAAACGATGGAGGGGCTTTTTTGTAGGCTATGGCTTGAACTCCGCTGTGCCGCCGAACGGATCGTCGTCGATCCTTCGGGCGGGCGGCTGCGACGGCACATTCCCATATGGGTTGGCCGTTGGCGGTGGCATTGACGCTGGCATGGAAGGCGGCAGCGGGGGGGGATCGTAGATCGGTTGGGTTGGCGCGGGCATTGTGCGCGGCATGGGCGGCGGGGCAAAATTCGCCTGTGGTACGGCTGCTGTCGGGGTTGTCACCGGGGTGGAGATGGCCGCCGGAGCAGCGGGGAGCGGCGCGCTGGACGCATCTTTGCGCCATGCAGCCAGTTCAACCGTGATCTTCTGGAAATAGCTTTCCGGTTGCCCCTCTGGGCCATACGCAAAATCGACGACGCGGGCTTGCAGCCGCAGCGCCGATGTTTCAAGCAGCACCGTGCCGTTCGGCTGGATCATCACCACATCGCCTTTGGTATCCAGGCGAGCGCGCAGGGCTGGGTCGTTGAAAGCGTGGGCGGAAGCCAGCACTTTGGTGATCGTCTTGGTGTAATCGTCCTTGTCGAACAGCCACACTTCAATGGCGGTGAAATGGTCACCGCCCATTGTTTCCGAACCGGTCACGCCGCATTCACCCAGAAATGCCCCGGCTTCGGTTTCAATGCTGTACGAATAATCGTATTCGCCCATGCCAACGGCATACGTGGACATGCGCTGAAACATGGGCGGACCGAGATTACTCGTCGAAAAATCGGTGCGCTGTGTGGCTTCTGCCTCTCGCTGCGCGGCCACCTGCTGACGCATCCGCAGCACTTCTTCGCTCACCCGTTCGCCGCGTATACGCTTGATCAGCGGTTCAACCAGGTTCGGCTCGATGAACATACCGTACAGCAGAGTCACCACGACGAAAATGATCACCATCACGATGGGAATGATCAGCCAGGGGACAAGGTTCCCGATGGCGTTCGGTTCAGGGGCGGCGGGTGCGTTCGGCTGCGCGGCCTGTGCATACTGTTGAATGTTCGATAGACGGTCAATTTCGCGCTGATCGGTCGCACTGCCGATCAAGCGCTGCACGGTGCCTGCCGGATCATCGATTCGTGCGAGCAGGTCGGTGATGAGCGGGCCGATGTCGGCATTGGCCGCCGCGTTGCGGTCGGCCAGCATTTTCACCCATTCATCCTGCCAGCTTTGTTGCAGGGTACGGGGGTCACCATCGTAATAGATGGTGGGGAACGCCGCATAGGCGATGATCAACCCGATAAAGAAGCCAAGTAACAGCGTAACGACCAATTTAGCGGACGGCATGTATGGCTTCAACAGGATGACATAAACGCCGTTGTAAGTGTCCCGCAGCCACTTCATCATTGTGAAGCGCCCTTTCCCTGAGCCGCGCAAAAGTATTTCTATAGTACACAGGAACTTCAAAGAAAAGCAAACAGAAGTCACGCTGCACACTGGGAAATTTGTGTGAATGTGCCGTTCAGGAGGGCATGATCTGGCACATCATGCCCTCCTGGAGGGTGTTAAACGGCCTGCGCATCCGGTTCAGTCAGCGTGCCGACCTGGTGAGTATGGCCGCAGTTCAGGCACTGCGCGGTCGTGCGGTTCTGTTCGACCAGCAGCCCGCCGCAGTCTGGGCAGGGGGTGGAAAGCGGTTTCTTCCAACTGGTGAATTCGCAGTCCGGGTAGCGCGAACACCCGTAGAAGGTACGCCCGCGCCGAGTCTGCCGCCGGATAATTTCGCCCTGATGGTCTTTGCCACAGGTTGGACAGAGAATACCCATTCGGTCGAGCCAGGGTTCGGTATGGCGGCAGTTCGGGTAATCGGAACATCCAATGAACTTGCCGAACCGCCCATAGCGGATGATCAAGGGCTTGCCACATACCGGGCAGTCGCGCCCGATGAACTCGGTTTGTTCGACGGGTTCAATCGTGTCGTGCGCGGTACGAAGCTGCTGGTTGAACGGGGCATAAAAATCGCCCAGCATAGGCCGCCACTGCATTTTGCCTTCCGACACGTCGTCGAGCTGTTCTTCCATGCGTGCAGTGAATTGATAGTCCATCACATCGGGGAAGTGAGCGACGAGCAGTTCATTGACGATTTTGCCCGTGTCGGTCGCAATCAAGCGTCCGTCTTTCTTTTCGACGTATTCGCGATCCTGAATCACCGAAACGGTTGGCGCGTAGGTGCTGGGGCGGCCAATGCCATATTCTTCGAGCGTGCGTACCAGGCTGGCTTCGGTGTAGCGCGGTGGGGGCTGGGTAAAGTGCTGTTCGGGCAGCAGTTGGATCAGGTTGAGCAGTTCGCCCGCGTGCAAATCCGGCAGGATACGGCCTTCGTCCTCATCAACGGCCACGTCTTCATCGCGGGAGTCTTCATAGAGCGCCAGAAAACCCGCAAACTTGATCGTGCTGCCGTTCACGCGGAAGTGATACGGCATATCCTGAACCGATAGTCCGGCATCGACATCGACCCGCAACGTATTGTACACGGCGTTCGACATCTGGCTGGAGACAAAGCGCTGCCAGATCAGGTTGTACAGCTTGAACTGATCGGGCGTGAGCGCTTTACGGATCGTTTCGGGTTCGCGCATGACCAGTGTCGGGCGGATCGCCTCATGCGCTTCCTGTGCGCCCTTCGCCCGCGTGCGGTAGATCGGCGCTTTTTCCGGCACGAACGCCCCGCCGAAGCGCTGTGTCACCCACTCACGGGCTTCCTGCTGTGCAGACGGCGATACGTTCAGGCTGTCGGTACGCATGTAGGTAATCAGCCCAACCGACCCTTCATCCGGGATTTGAATGCCTTCGTAAAGCTGCTGCGCGATCATCATGGTGCGGCTGGCGGTGAAGCGCAGCCGCCGGGATGCTTCCTGCTGAAGCGTGCTGGTGGTGAAAGGTGCGGACGGTTTGCGCTGGCGTTCGCCGCGTTTGACATCCTCCACCACGAACTGACTCTTTTCCAGCACCGCCAAATGGGGGGTGACATCGCCTTCGCTGCCGAAACTGACATCATCCGCCTTGATTTTGACCAGCCGGGCGATGAACGGCTTTTCCTGCTTGCCGGCTTTGCGCAGCTTTGCATCGAGCGTCCAGTATTCCTGGCTGACGAATGCCTCAATTTCACGTTCCCGATCCACGATCAGCCGCACCGCAATACTTTGTACACGCCCTGCCGATAAACGGTTGCGCACCTTCGACCACAGCAGTTCGGTGATGTTGTACCCCACCAGCCGATCCAGAATGCGCCGCGCCTGCTGCGCATTCACCAGGTTCATATCGATCTCACGCGGGTGTGAAAAGGCTTCTTTCACGGCAGGCTTGGTGATTTCGTGAAACACCACGCGCTTGATGTCTACCGCCTGGGGATCCATTTCGGTGGCGGCGATCAGGTGCCACGCAATCGCTTCGCCTTCGCGGTCAGGGTCGGTCGCCAGGTACACTTCACGGGCGCTTTCGACGGCACTACGCAAATCCTTGACGACATCGCGTTTATCGTTCATGACGCGGTATTTCGGCTCGAAGTCGTTGTCCACATCGACCGAAAGCTGCGAGACCAGTAAATCGCGCACGTGGCCTTTCGACGCTTTGACCACATAGCCGCGTCCCAAATACTGGCCGACGCTGCGCGCTTTCGCGGGCGATTCGACGATCACCAGCTTTTGAATGGTTCCCGGCAGCTTTTTTTCTGACGTTCCCACGCTTTTGGAGCCGTTTTTACTGGCCGCCGTCCGGTTCGCGGCGGCTTTGGCGGTGGTCGTTTTACGCAGCTTATTTGTGCCACTCTTGCTCGTTTTGCGGCTGGCTGCTTTTGCACGTTTTTTCGGTGATGCCCGCTCCCCCGGCGCGCTGGCGGCTTTTGGGGTGGGTTCCGGTTTGGGCAAACTGGCGTGTGCATCCGTCGCGCCCATGCGGAACAACGTGGTACCACACACGGGGCAAACCCCTTTCGTGCCAGGGGTCGCATTCGCGGTGTAGGTCGGTTGTGGGGCAGCAATATCGCGCTTCGTTTTGCACTTGACGCAGTAGGCCTGTAGAGCTTCGCTCATGCCATTTCCTTCGGCTGAAACGGGAGTTTTATTTCGCGGTCGGTTCCGCTTTCAGCAAGCTACAGATAGCGGTCGTAATTGCCTTCGCGCAGCCGCTGCACCACCTGCTTCACGTCCTGCGCACGTTCACGGTGGCAGATTAGCAGAGAATCGGGTGTATCGACAATCACAAGGTCTTGAACACCAATGGTCACGGTCAATTTGTCACTGTAAACGAGTGTGTTCTGTGTGTCAATGATGATGCGCTCTGGCGTTGTGCCATTCGTCGATGCGCCTTTGGAACCGTTGCCACCATCGTCCAGTTCCAAAACTTCAAACAAGGCATCCCAACTGCCGACATCGCTCCATCCAATATCGACTGGGATCACGGCCATATCCTGCGCGTGTTCCATAATGGCAACGTCCAATGACTGCTTGGGAATCTGCTCCCAAACCTCATCGAGAACGCGCTCGTATTGTGGCGTATCGATATGGGGGTGAAGCGCTTGCAGCAGTGCATACCACTCAGGCCTTTGACGCTGTATCTCCGCCATTGCTTTCGCCGCCGACCAGATGAACATCCCGGAATTCCAACTATATTCCCCGCTGGCCAGAAAACGCACCGCTGTTTCCAGGTTCGGCTTTTCGGTAAAGCCGAGCGATGTATACACGTTGAAACCGCCCGTTTTTCGCAGCGCCTGCCCGCGTCGGATGTAACCGAATCCGGTCGATGGAATGGATGGGGAAATGCCCAGCGTCACGATGTTGTTTTTGCGCTGTGCGATCAGGCAGGCTGTTTCCAACACTGCACGAAAGCGTTCTTTGTCGGCAATGTGGTGATCCGCTGTCAGAATCACGACAATCGCTTTCGGGTCACGCTTTTGAATCACCGCGATGCCCAATGCTGCTGCCGGACCGCTCTCTTTGCCATAAGGTTCGACGATGAAATTTTCTCGCGGGATTTGCGGCGTATCCGAGCTTAAAGCATCGACATAGCTGCGCCCCGTCACCACGTAAACATGATCCATCGCAAACAAAGGTGCCAACCGTTCCACGCTGACGCGGAACATCGACCGTTCTTCCACCAGCGGCAGAAGCTGTTTGGGGGTGGTTTTGCGGCTGAGCGGCCATAAGCGTGTCCCGCCGCCGCCCGCCATGATCAAAGCATAGAAATGTGCGTGTGAAGCTGGATGCTGCATACAGGGTTCCTTTCTGCATCCGGTCAGCGGTTCAGGATTGCAGGCGCAGCCAGTGCTGACTGGCCGCGGCGCGGCTGACCGCGCCATACGCCTCCAGAATCGTCAGGGTGCTGCTCACCAGGGCAGCAGGCAGCCCAGACTGCCGGATCAGGTCATCAATGTGAACGGGGTCAATGGAAAGGAGCTGGAGCAGGGCGTGTTCGGCCTCCGACTGTGGATTATACGCGGCAACTGCCGCCCGTACTTCCTGCTGTTCATAGGCGATGGCCAGCTCGTCGAGAATATCGCGCGCATTCGTGACCAGTTTCGCACCATCCTGGATCAAACGGTGCGTCCCCGCGCTGGCCGCTGAAAAAATGCTGCCCGGCACCGCAAATACGTCTCGCCCCTGGTCGAGCGCCGTCGTCGCCGTGATCAGTGCGCCGCTTTTTTCCGGCGCTTCTACAATCAGCACACCCAGCGAAAGCCCGCTGATCACCCGGTTGCGGCGTGGAAAATGGCGCGCCTCTGGCCGGGAACCGATGGGAAATTCGCTGATGATCGCACCCGCCTGTACGGTTCCCTGTCCTGCGATCCGCGCCGCGAGTGCATGATGTTCACGTGGGTATACCGCATCAATTCCATTGCCTAACACGGCAATCGTTCGTCCGCCCGCATCAAGCGCGCCCTGGTGCGCCGCCGCATCGATGCCCTGTGCCAGCCCGCTGACGATAGTCACGCCTTGCGCGGCGAGTTCATGCGCCAATCGATACGCCGCATCCAGCCCGTACCGGGTCGCTTTGCGCGTGCCGACGATGGCCAGCGCTTTCGTATCGGCGGTTGTGAACTGACCCCGCATATACAGCAAAGGCGGCGGGTCGGCGATGTGTTGCAGCATCAATGGATAATCGGGCGCAGTGCGGATGAGAACCGATGCGCCGGTTCGGGTTACTTTGTTCCATTCCGCCGCCGGGTCGAAGGTTTTGCGCGCATTCAGCAGATTTTGCAGAGTCCCTTCGTCCAGGGCGGCAGTTCGTAGTGCGGACTCTGGGGCGTTCCAGGCGGTATTCAGGCTGCCAAACGCTGAAAGCAGGTGTTCAATCCGGCGGCCCCCTATGCCTGGGACGAGTGTGAATGCCAGCCAGTATGCCTGTTCTTCAATTCCACCGCTCACGCTGTCCCATCCTGCACCGACCTGCTCAACCGCCTGTGGACAGGATAGTAGCGGGAACATGGGCTGTCAAGCAGCAAAGCCGCCGGGTTCGCTCAGTTCGGGATCAATCCTTCGGGCAGGCGGACTCGCATCCAGCCCGCTTCAATGTCGATTTCCAGCACGACATCGTCCAGCGCCGGGATCAGGACTTCGCCATGTGCGGGCGAATCGACCACGTAGACATCGTTTGCGCCCGTTTCCAGCACTTCCGTCAGCGTGCCAAGTGTGCTGTCATCATCAAGCCTGACGGTCAGGCCGATCAGTTCGTACAGGTAGAATTCGTCGTCCTCAAGCGGGACAGCATGTTCAAGATCGACCATCACGAACAATTCCCGGAACAATTCCGCCGCGTTGCGATCATCGACCGTCTTCAGCTTAAGCAGGCCATATTCCTGATGAAAACGGATGCCTTGCAGCACATACGGAACCGGGTTGGGGTCATCTACGCCTTTGCCGATGTACAACCGCTCCAGCGATGCGATACGTTCGGGAAAATCGGTCAGGACACGCATTCGCAGTTCACCGCGCACCCCGTGCGGGCGCAGAATTTCACCCAGCAAAAGATATTTTGGATGTTGGGGCGTGCGGCCCGCACTGGTATTGGTCATCAATCAAATAATCTTCAGGACAATGCGCTTGCCCTTATGCGTCTCTTCAGCCACGCGCAGCAGCGCCCGAATCGCGTTGGCGACGCGGCCACTTTTGCCGATGATGCGCCCTGTATCGCCCTGGGCAACGCGCAGTTCAATGATGATCGTCCCGCCTGCGTCCTTGCGCCTCACCTTGACAGCGGTGGGGTCATCAACCAGACTTTTTGCGACATACTCAATTAACGGTTCCATGGCCTACAGCCTTTGCAAAAGCGGTACGCTGGTGAAGGGGACCCGCGTGCGCCGATTCGTGAACGAACACACACGGTCCCTTCGGCAGGTCATTCGACAACAGCAGGTTAGTTCCCGCTGTTTTCCTTTTTCTTCATGCGGCCTTCGCCGGGACCGGGGGAGGGGCGGCGCGTCTTGGTGGTCTTAGGCGCGGCCTCGTAAGCGGCCTTCGCTTCAGCGACCAGTGCATCGACCGCTTCACCCTGCTTCAGGCGTTCATAACGCGCCAGCGTACCTGTGCGACGAAAAATCGACGCGACGGCATCGCTGGGCTGCGCACCGACGCTCAACCAGTGCAGCGCCCGTTCCTCATTCACAATATCGGTGATCGGTTCGGTGCGCGGGTTATAATGACCGATGTTTTCGATGAAATCGCCATCACGCGGGCTGCGCTGATCGGCAACGACGATACGATAGCTCGGCTGACGCTTCAGGCCGACGCGACGAAGACGAATACGAACCATATCCTGTTGTTCTCCTCTTGTGTTGCGCCCCCATGCGCCGCTGCTGCGACGGGAGGCCACTGGCACGAACGATTTCGTGACTCAGTTGCGGAAAGGGCAATGGATACCCTTAGCGCATACGTCCGCGTGGGAGCTTACCGCTGCTGCCGCCAGGTAAATTACCTGGAAAGCGCCCCTTGCGAACCTGACTCATCATTTTTTGCATGTCGTTGAACTGTTTGAGAACGTCGTTCACGTCACGCACTTCAACGCCGCTGCCTTTGGCGATGCGCTGGCGGCGGCTGGCATTGAGGACTTTCGGGTTGGCGCGTTCGCCCGCCGTCATCGAATTGATGATGGCTTCAACGCGGCGGATGCGCTTTTCCACATCCTGCTGATCGACCTGATCGAGCGCACGGCCCATGCCGGGAACCATGCTCAACAGAGACGCAATAGACCCCATCTTACGGATTTTCTGAAGCTGTTCCAGAAAGTCTTGCAGCGTGAATTGATTTTGCAAGAGTTTCTTTTGCAGCTTGAGCGCTTCTTCTTCCTCGAACTGTTCCTGTGCCTTTTCGATCAGCGTCAGCACATCGCCCATACCCAGGATGCGCTGCGCCAGCCGATCCGGATGGAACTGTTCAAAGCCGTCGATCTTTTCGCCCGTCCCCAGAAACTTGATCGGCACGCCGGTGACAGCCCGCATCGAGAGCGCCGCCCCGCCGCGTGCATCGCCATCGACTTTGGTCAGAATCAGCCCGGTCACGCCAAGCTGCTTGTTGAAACCGTCGGCAATGTTGACGGCTTCCTGCCCGGTCATCGAGTCGGCTACAAGGATGATCTCGCTGGGGTTGGTGCGCCGTTTGATCTCGTCGAGTTCGGCCATCAGCGTCTCGTCGATTTGCAAGCGCCCCGCGGTATCCACGATCACGACGGCGGCGTTCGCTTCTTTGGCCGCTTTCATGCCCCGGCTCACGATGTCGGGCGGTTTGGCCGTCGTGCCTTCCTCGTAATACGGAACATTGATCTGCTTCGCCAGCGTGACCAACTGCTGCACGGCGGCAGGGCGGTAAGTGTCGGCGGCGATCATGAAGGGCTGGCGGCCTTCCTTGCGCAGAAAAACGGCCAGCTTCGCGCCCGTCGTCGTCTTGCCGGAACCCTGTAACCCCACCAGCATAATCACATGGGGTTTCGTGCTGCCGGAAAAGTTCAGGCGGCCTGGTTCCCCCAGCGTTTCGAGCAGTTCATCATGGACGATCTTGACGACCTGCTGCCCCGGTTTCAGGCTTTTGAGGACTTCCGCGCCGACCGCACGCTCTTTCACGCGCCTGACGAAATCTTTGACGACCGCAAGCGCAACATCCGCTTCAAGCAGCGCCATGCGCACTTCTCGCATGGCCGTATCCACGTCTTTTTCGGTGAGCTTGCCCACTCGTCCCAGGCCATCGAACGTATCCTGGAGTCGTTTGGTCAGTTGTTCAAACATCGCGGCATGAACTCGCGTTTCTCAAACGTAACGAACCGTCATTGTAGAGGAACGGTACGCCTACGTCAAGGCGGGGGGAGGCGCATCAGGGAACGCTGTGCGATAGCCAGGGTGACGAGCGCTGCCAGCACTGTCAGGCTGCCAATCGTGATCGCGGCATCGAACCAGAATTGTTCCGGGAACAGGCGAATCAGCGTATCGGAATACAGGAAAATCCAGGTACCTTCCGCGAAAAAGACCTGGTGAAACGCAGTGAAGAAAAAGTTCCAGTTGCCGACCACGACCACAACAATCGCGGCGATCAGCACCAGGTTGAACAGCGCCCCGGCGCGCAGTGCCAGCCACAACGGGCGGCGCGTGGCTGGCGAGCGCCACAGCACGAACGCGCCGATCAAGGCCAGCGCCCCGCCGATGAGCGCGACCGCGAACGCGGCCTGTGTGACCGTCTTGACATCGCGCATGTGCCGCAGTTCGCGCACGTTGTACATCGACGTGCCATCAGGGAAGGTGAGGTCGCCCAGGTATTCGATTCCTTCCGCATTCAGCAGATAATCGAGCGCATAAGGACCATAGCGCAGCCGATCTGCTGTGGTGAAGCCGTAAGCGTCAACCGGGAAACCGGGACGGTTGTATTCGATTTGCAGGAACAGCGGAGTCATAACCAGCCGCACCGCGACCAGCACCGCCAGAATCGGAAAGCTGATCGTGAGATACAGACCGATCAAGCGGGCGGGCAGGGCAGGGGCTGCCACCGCATGAGGAAACGCCGCAGCTTCGGTCATTTAGCCACCTCTCAGGGTATCCACTTCACCGGACAACAGGAAATTCAGCACGAGCGAATCGATCAGCGTTTCGACCGGAGCGCGGTCATCGGTGAAGATCGTCTCGCTGGGCTGGATCGGAACCCGCGCCGCCGCACCCGCGATCAGCGCATCGCGCAGAATCGGATTGGCATCGGCGGGGAGTGCGGTGCTGTTCAGCGCGATGTTTTCAGGGGATGTAGGCTGAAGCGTAGCGACGAGAATCGTGTTGAACGACAGTGGGACATCCATCGCATGAACGGATGGGAACACCTGTAGCATGGTTGCCGTCAGCGCATCGATCAGGCGGCGGTCACTGTTGGTGCGGCCTACATTGATCGCGACCACGCCATCTTCGGTCAGGTGGGCGCGCACTTCCTGAAAAAACTCGACGGTCGTCAGATGCCAGGGGATATACGGCGGCTTGTACGCATCGATGCCGATCACGCTGTAGCGGCGATCCAGACGGTTGAGGATGTAACGGCCATCTTCGACGTGTACCGTCAGGTTGGGCATGGCGGCGGCGTTCATATCGAAATAGCGCGCCCCGGCTTCAACGATGCCGCCGTCGATCTCGATACCGTCCATCGGCAGGTCGCCATAGACGGCGATGTACTGGCGGGCAATCGTTCCCGCTGCCAGGCCAATCAGCAGCAGGGATTCGACGCGCTCTGGCGGGTAAGGCGGATTGTTGAAATAAGGAGCCGTCAGAAAAAAGTCCCAGGTGCGCCCGTAGCCGATGCGGGTCGGGTGCCACTGGCTGTGGATACCCTGGCCTTCGTTCAGGTACAAGTAGCGGTTGCCGTCCGCGTCTTCCTGGACTTGAATGTAGTTATAGGCGGTTTCATCCTCATACAGCAGGCGGGCATTGGCGGCAGGCGCACGGAACGGCGCGCTGAGGACGATCACCGACAGCACAGCGATCACGAGCGGCATCCACAGATAGACGAGCGCTCGTGTTCCTCGCTGGCTGAACAGGCCGATCAGCGCGACGGTGAACAGGATGCCGGAAAACAGCAGGAACGTGCCGAAGGTTCCCAGTTCGGGGATGATCAGTACGACGGGGAGGAATGTCCCAATCAGGCTGCCGACGGTGCTGATCGCGTAAATGCGCCCGCTCACCTTACCCGCCGTCGCCAGGTCACTGACCGCCAACCGAATGGCGAACGGGGAAACCGTCCCTAAAACCGTGATAGGGATTGCGAACAGCGCCAGTACCGAAATGAAAGACCCGACGAACAAACCCGCTTCAATGCCCGCGACCGCGCCCGCCGCGCCGCTAAGGACGGGGCGTGCCACCAGTGGGACAATCGCGCTCAGAAACGATCCCCACAACAGGATGCGGTAGAACGCCGCCGGTTGGGGCGATTTATCCGCCAGGCGACCCCCGACGAAATATCCGACCGCGAGATAGAGCATGATCAGGCCAATCACGTTCGCCCATACCAGGTTGCTGGTGCCGAATACGCTTCCAAGCAGGCGTGAAGCGGTCATTTCGACGGCTAGGGTGGTCATACCGCTGGTGAAAACCGCGACATACAGATAACGATTGGGCGATTGGGTAGCAGAGGGTAAAGTAGAGGTCATAAACCAGGCCAGTTGAAGTGAACGGTGTCAGAATGCGCGCTGTGCCAGCGCCAGCGAAAGATCATCGTCACGACGGATGAGGATCGACGGAATGCGGGCAATCTTCATCAGGGCGCGGAATTCGTCCGTTGACCCCTGACCGCCGAACGAAACCGGGTCGATGATCACCCCCATAGGACGGATGCCGCGCCGTGCCAATACCTGAGCCTCCGCGATCCACGCGGTATCGAGCGATGCCGTAATGATCACGAGCGTTGTGCCGCGTGTGAAATACGGTGTTTCCAGGGTGAGCATTTCGCGCAGCGTATACGGCGAAAAACTGCGCGCTGCCGCCAGGCTTTGCAGGATGCGCATCAATTGGCGGTTTCCGCGTTCAGGCTGCAAGACATCGCGCTGCGGAATGTACGCCGCAAAGCCGAGCGCGCGTTCCGCTTCAACGAAAAAGCGCGCCAGCGATGCGGCGATCACGACGGCGTATTCTTCGGTGGATGCAGGGATTTCACTCCCAAGCGGGATGACGGGTCCGGTTCCGTTGATGCGGCGCACGGATGGGTCTTCGATGAGCGACAGCGACGAAAAATCGACGAACAGCCAAATATCGACCATTGGGTCGATCTCGAATTCCTTGACCATCAGGCGGTCACGGCGGGCGGTCGTCGCCCAATGAATGCGGTTGAAACTGTCGCCAGCGGTGTATTCACGCACCCCGGCGGCATTGGTCGTCACCTGCTGGGAACGGGTGCGCTGTGCTTCTCCGCCGGATAACACGCCCATCGGCAGGTCAATTTTGTCGATGGGAAGGGTCGCCGGGTACACGATCACCCGCGATGTGGCAGGGATTTTGCGCACCGCCTGAAACAAGCCGAACGGGTCGCCGCCCAGCACGGTCATGGGGCCAAGCTGAAACTCCCCGCGTGTGCGGCATGGCGTTTCCACGTACCAGCGGTAGGTGCTGCCCGGCATCAGCGCGGGCGCGACGTGGCTGGCGCGGTGGTTGGGAAACGTGGAGTGATCGCGGATTTCCACCCACAGCTTGGGAATCCAGCCGCCGTTGCGCACAGCGAACGCTTCTTCAAGGTTGCGCCCCACCTGGGCGCGCCGGGAGCGAGTCTTGCGGCTGATCGTGATCCAGCGGACGGACAGGCTCGACCAGATCAATGAGAAGATGAGCAGGCCGCCCAACAGGTAAGCCACATTCAGAAAAAAGGCGCGCCCGGTGAACAGCGCCGCGAGCAGCGCCGCGATGATGAGCAGGTAGATGGTATTGCGACGGTTGATCATCGCGTTCGGTCACTGCCAGACCGACGCGCCCGGAATCGGCGTGCGTGCCAGCACATCCTGCACGATGGCGCGGGGCGATAGTTCCTGAATGCGGGCGGTGGGACGCAGGATGATGCGGTGCGACAGCGCCACTTCGGCCAGCGCTTTCACGTCGTCGGGGATCACGTATTCGCGCCCGGCCATCGCCGCCCGTGTCTGGGATGCGCGAAACAGCGCCAGCGATCCGCGTGGGCTGCTGCCGAGCGAGACTTCGGGGTGCTGGCGTGTGGCCGTGACAATATCGATAATGTAGCGCTTGACCTCATCGGCTACGTACACATCGCGGACGGCAGTCTGCGCCTGGATCAGTTCTTCGGCGGTCACGACCTGAAAGACACTGCTGAGCGGGTGTTCGCGCTGCTGAGAGGACAGTACCGCCATTTCTTCAGCAGGGGCGGGGTAACCGAGCGTGAGGCGCAGCAGGAAACGGTCGAGCTGGGCTTCCGGCAGCGGGAATGTGCCTTCATACTCAATCGGGTTCTGGGTTGCCAGCACGATAAACGGTTCCTGAATCGCGTAGGTCACGCCATCGACCGTGACCTGCCGTTCTTCCATCGCTTCCAGCAGCGCGGATTGAGTCTTGGGGGTGGCGCGATTGATCTCGTCGGCCAGCACCACCTGGGAAATGATCGGGCCGGGACGAAACTCGAACTTGCGCGATTCGGGATTGAAAATCGTCACACCCGTTACGTCTGATGGCAGCATATCCGGGGTAAACTGAATACGACTGAACGTGCAGCCTAAAGATCGTGCCAGCGCTTTGGTCATCATGGTCTTGCCCACGCCGGGAATATCCTCGATGAGGATGTGTCCCTGGCTAAGCAGACCCAGCACCATCAGGCGAATCTCGTTGCGCTTGCCCAGGATTACCTGGCCAACGCTGTGCGCGATCCGTTCTGCGACCTGCTGGACGATTTCGACATGAGCAACGCGGTTGTTCTGCACGTTATTCTGCGTGCGGCGCGTGTCCTGCTGGTAATCAGGCATAAATACCTGCTTCAACCCTTTTTCATTCGCAACGCTTCAGAGTATAGCGGATGTTGAAGGCGTGAACAGGCCAAGTTCAGGCATTGATCCCTACGGTGGCTTGCCGTTCCCCCTATGATTCGTATAATTGGGGACTGGCTTGAGAGGAGCGCTACGATGGCGAAATCGCGGACTGAATTGATGGTTGACCGGCTGCGTGACTTGCAGGCGACGACCCCTGAAATCGAAGCATCGGCAGTAGTAAGCGTGGATGGCCTTCCAATGGCCTCTTCGCTGCCCGCCAACGTTGAAGAAGACCGGGTGTCCGCGATGTCCGCAGCGATGCTCTCCCTGGGCGAACGTATTTCAGGTGAACTGGGGCGCGGCGCGCTTGAACAGGTCTACATTCGTGGGGATGAAGGGTATGTCATCCTGATGAGTGTTGGGGAAGGCGCAGTGCTGACCACGCTGGTGCGTGAAGGCGCGAAACTGGGCCTGATCTTCCTCGATATGCGCCGCACGGCTGATGACCTGGAAAAACTGGTCTAGCACTGCCTAGAGTCCGACTCCGACCCGGCAGGGCTGCTCTGTAACGTAACGCTGCGGCGGCTTCTATACCAGGGCGGCTGGCACGACAATTGACGCTTTTCGCCATGCGGCGGGGAGAGGGCGCTGGTTCCCATCGATTCGCTCCCCGCCGCGTTTTGTTGTTTGTACAGTGGCAGCAGGGTAACAGGATGTCCTCCCCGAAATACATTTTCTGTACGGGTGGTGTGGTCAGTTCGGTGGGTAAGGGCGTGACCGCCGCCGCGATTGGCCGCTTGCTCAAGGCGCGGGGGTTCAAGGTCGCCATTCAAAAGCTTGACCCGTACCTGAACGTAGATCCCGGCACGATGAGTCCGTACCAGCATGGAGAGGTGTTCGTCACGGCGGATGGAGCCGAAACCGACCTCGACCTGGGGCATTACGAACGGTTCATCAACGAAAGCCTGAACCGCACCTGCAACGTGACTTCCGGGCAGGTGTACAGCTACATCATCGAAAAAGAGCGGCGTGGTGATTTTCTCGGTGGCACAATTCAGGTGATTCCACACATCACCAACGAGATTAAGCGGCGCATTCTGCTGGTAGGCAAGGATACCAATGCGGATGTCGTGATCGTAGAAGTAGGTGGCACCGTTGGCGATATTGAAAGCCTGCCATTTCTGGAGGCGATTCGCCAGATGCGGCTGACGATTGGCCGGGCGGATACGCTGTATATTCATGTGACGTTTCTGCCGCACATTGGCGCGACGGGCGAACTGAAGACCAAACCGACACAGCACAGTGTGCGCGAACTGCGCAGCATTGGCATCAACCCGCATGTCATTATCGCCCGCACGGATTACCCGGTCAGCCGGGATGTGATGGAGAAAATCTCGCTGTTCAGCGATGTCGAAGAAAATGCCGTGATCCCGCTGGAAACGACCGACCTGCTGTACAATGTGCCGCTGCTGCTGGAAGAACGCGGGTTGGGCGATTACCTGACCGAACGGCTGGGACTGCCGCCGCGTACACCGCAGTTGGACGATTGGCAGCGGATGGTCACGAAAATGCGCGCCGCCAAGAATCCAGTGCGCATTGCCATCGTCGGTAAATATGTCGAACTGCACGATGCCTATATGAGCGTGAAAGAGGCGCTGTTTCACGCGGCGGCGGCGTGTGACCGTCATGCCCAGATCGAATGGGTCAACGCGGGTGACCTGGAAAAAGACAAAGGCTGGGAACAGCTTGACGGGGTAGACGGGATCATCGTGCCGGGCGGTTTCGGTTATCGCGGGGTAGAAGGCAAAATCCTGGCAGGTCGCTATGCACGCGAACAGAAAGTCCCCTACCTGGGGCTGTGCCTGGGAATGCAGACGATGTGCATCGAGTTTGCGCGCAACGTGGTGGGGCTGGAGGACGCGAACAGCAGTGAGTTCGAAACCGCCAGCGAACATATGGTGATCGACTTGATGCTGGAGCAGCGCGGGTTGAGCGACCTGGGCGGGACGATGCGCCTGGGGTCGTACCCGTGTGCATTGCAGCCGGGAACGGTTGCCCGGAAAGCGTATGGCGATGCGTCGCTGGTGCATGAACGCCACCGACATCGTTTTGAATTCAATAATGTGTACCGTGCGGCTTTTGAAAAAGCCGGAATGCGCTTCAGCGGTGTAAGCCCTGATGGTACACTGGTGGAAGTTGCCGAAATTGCCGATCATCCCTATATGGTGGGGAGTCAGTTTCACCCTGAATTCGCCAGCCGTCCTGATATGCCGCATCCTTTGTTCATGGGGTTGGTGCGTGCGGCAGTGGACAAGCAGCACCAGGGGCAGGCGGGACACGGCACAGTGAGCAGCGATAGTACGGGTGGTTGAACGAAGGAAAGCACAAATGTCACTTGCAGATTATGTCAAGGCGATGCCGAAAGCCGATATTCATGTCTCGTTGGAAGGGGCGGTGCGCAAGAAAACGCTCAAGCTGCTGGCGGACATCAACGAGATTCCCGATACACAGCGCCATTTCAACGACTGGCTGAACCTGATCGACAAGCCGGATTACAAGCGCCTGCATGAACTGGTGCGCATTATCGGCGGCTGGATCATGGAGGCGGAAGACCTGACCCGCGCGGTATACGATGTGGGAACGGCACTGCACAACCAGAACGTCCGCTACGCCGAAGTGAGCGTGAACCCGGCGGTATGGACAGGGCTTACGCTCCCTGCTGATGATTTTCTGGCCGTGATCAACGATGGGCGTGAGCGGGCTTTTCGCGCCTGGGGCATTCGCATGGCGTGGGTGTTTACCACCCCGCGTGATGAACCCCGTCGTGCCGATGAAATTGCTCGGTGGGTATCGTCAGCGGCAGCGCGCAAGGGTGGCGTGGTCGCGTTTGGTCTCAGCGGGCGTGAAAGTGTTCAACCCGTCGGCCAGTTCGAGCGTGCGTTCAAAGCGGTGGAAAAGAAAAGCGTCCCGCGTGTGGTGCGGGCGGGTGACCAGCAGGGCGCGGAAGGCGTGTTGAAAACGCTGGAAACGCTCGTGCCGACGCGCCTGTACGATGCCTGGGGCATTGCTGATGCGCCGGATGCGCTGAACATCATCGCCACGCAGCGCATCGGCGTGGGCATTAATCTGACCCGCGCCCAGAAAAGCGGGTGGGTGGAACGAATCGAAGATTACCCGCTGCGGCATTTGTACGATGCCGATGTGCCGATCTTTCTGGGGAATGACATGCCCACGTTCTACCACACCACGCTGAGCGAGCAGTATCAACTGGCCGTGGAAAAATGTGGGCTTGGGCTGGATGAACTGGAGCAAATCGCACTGAATGCCGTCCGTCAAAGCTGCCTGGGCGATGAGGAAAAAACCGAAATGATGGCTGCATTTGCGGCGGACTATGCCCGGCTGCGGGTGGAGTACAATCTTCAGCCTGCGTGAACATGCAGAACCGGGATCGCCCGATCCCGGTTTCGGTTTCTCAATCGACCGCCTGGCTTTCCGGTTGATGGCGAAAATCGATAAAGCGGTAGCCCACGCCGCGTTCGGTCAGGATGTAATGCGGGTTGGACGGATCCTGCTCGATTTTTTCGCGCAGATAGTTCACGTAGAGCCGCACATAATGCGCTTCATCGCGGTACTCATAGCCCCACACTTTTGCCAGCAGTTGATCATGCGGGACAGTCCAGCCCGCATTCTCGATCAGATGATACAACAGGCGGTATTCGGTGGGGCGCAGCTTGATGCGTTCACCGTTCACGATCACCTCATGGCGGTTAAAGTCGACGCTCAGGCGTTCGTCGATTTTGAGTGCGGCCTGTTCGGGTGAGGACGATGGCATATCTGCCCGGCGCAGCACCGCTTTGATGCGGCTGGAAAGCTCACGCGGGCCAAACGGCTTGGTCAGGTAATCGTCCGCGCCCAGTTCCAGGCCATACACCTTGTCGTTTTCTTCGCCTTTGGCAGTGAGCATAATCACCGGGATCGACGAAAATTCGCGCAGCAGCCGCAGCGTCTCGAAACCATCCAGTTCGGGCATCATGACATCGAGCAGGACAATATCCGGCAGCTTGGTACGAATTGCTTCCAGCGCTTCAAGGCCGTTGCGCGCTTCGACAACCTGATGGCCTTCAAGCTCCAGGTTCATACGAATGAAATTGATCATGCGTGGCTCATCATCCACCACCAGGATGCGTTTGCCATCGCGCGTTTGTATGCGGGGCGGGCGGTTGGTCATAACACCGTCACTTTCACCTGCGTCAATCGTTACGGAAGGGCAGCGGGAATTCCGCAGCATCGCTTTCCGAGGGCAGCACTTCGATGAACGTGATGCGCCACCAGGGAAAGATGACCGTCGTCACGCCGTCTTCCACCCAGGGGACTTCACGGTCGGTCTTTTCACGTGGATTCTTGCCGACGATGGCCTGATCGGTTGGGTTGGGCATCTGTTCAACATCGAGCTTGATCGGTTCCTGGTTATTGATGTGGATAAGCAGCGTAATCATACGTCCTCTGGGGGTATGCAGATGTCTGAAGCAGCGTGCAGCACGGCGCGTTATAAACTGGTTGCCTTGAAATAAATGTGCGCGACCAACATGCCGAATTGAATTTCATCACCATCGCGCAGCACACGCGGAACTTCTGGTGTTAAGCGCTGACCGTTCAGGTGTGTGCCGTTGGCACTGCCTAAATCGACAATGGTCAGCGTCAGGTCATCACGGTAAATGGCGCAGTGGGTGCGCGATACGCCTTTTTCCAGCGCCCCGAACGGGGTCAGGTCGATGTCGGGTCGGTTGACGCTGGTATTGTCGGCCCGCCCAAAAATCAGGCGCTTTTCCGGGCGCACATTGATCGGCGCATCAGCATCGCGGATCACCAGGACGATGCTCGAATCGGACTGAAAATTGGCCGTTCCCCAGGTGGCAGCCCCCAGGCTGGTGAAACCGTTCGGAAGATCGCGCGTGCCAACCTCAAAGTGCTTGGTCGGCAGCGTATCAATGGTGCTTCCGCTGAGCGGACGGCCACAGTCTTCACAAAACAAATAACCTTCGCGGTTCTTGTGAGCGCAGTAAGGACAGTTTTTCATTCCGCATCCGCTTGCACATCAGGGGTAGACAAAAGAAAGCGGGTCGTATACTTGAGTGTTTTACGACCTTTTTGCGAAAGTGCGTTGGTATACGCCACCTGCTGCGCTTCGGATTGTGCCTGCTGCGCCAGACTGCCTTCGCCGAGTTCAAACAGGCGCGTGGCCAGCTTCTCTAAACGCCGTGTGGCCTCTTTGATGTCCCCGTTTTCAATCGCTTCATGGGCGCGTTCCTGCATTCGGTACAGCGTGAGCTTGCCCAGCGCATCGAGAATTGCCGTTGGGGGGGTATCAGCGGTGTACGCATCCGTCACTTCAATCGACATATCGTTGATGGCGGAATACTTCTGGTTCTTGTTGTTCAGAATATCGCCCGTCGCCGTCAGCCGGGCCAGCGACCGGAAGCCTATCGCGGGGTTGGCGGGAATCTCAAGCTGGAACAGCACACTGATATTGCGGTTGAATTGAAGCCCGCCGACCGGGATCAGCGCTTGTTCAATAGAGAGCGGCTGCGGGCTTGGCGCAAGCTTGAAGGCCGATTCCAGGCGAATATCCGGGTCTGGCGCAATGCACAGCATCATGCGTTCCGCGAATACATTGGCCAGGCTGCGCACCTGATCGTTCAGAAAACGGACGACGGTGTTGGGGGAATTGATGTAGGTCGTATGCCCGCCCGTTGCAGTAGCGAGTTCATCCAGAAAAACATCGTTCCATTCCTGCCCCAGTCCCATCGTGCTGATGGTGATGCCTTCATGTGCAATCGATTTCGCCAGGTTGACACTGCGCTCATGATCGCCATAGGTGTAGCCGTCGGTCACGACGATGATATGGTTGACGAGTTTGGGCGCAAGATATTTGCGGTTCTGCTCGATACCATTCACCAAACCCTGATACATTTCGGTGCTGCCGAACGCGCTCATCATACTGATGCGCGCCTTCAGTGCGGCTTTATCCTTGACCGGGGCTGCGTCAATGATCACTTCAGCGCGGTCATTGAAGATCACGACCGAAAGGATGTCGTCCTGATTCAGCTTGTCGATGATTTGATGCGCGGCAGCCTTGACTTTCTCCAGGCGGACTCCGTTCATCGAATTGGAACGATCCAGTACCAGCGTCAGGTTCACCCGCGATTCGCGCTTTTCGGAATGGTTGACCGCCCGCACATCGGGAAACACTTCCGCCAGCAGGTACATGACCTGCGGTTCCGCCAGCGGCATCAGGGTACGTTTGCTGGTGGTGACGCGAAAGGTGAAAAAATGATCCTCTGCGGCGCGAAGGCTCCCGGCCTGCGAATCATACTGCTGGCGTTTGCCTGCATCCATCAGCAGTTCATACGCCGCCGTGATGTCCTGAAATTGCAGGCCTGCGCCGGGATGTATTTTGTTCGCATCAGGATGAAGTCTGCGCGCCGCTCTGCGGTAAGCCGCTTTTACATCGTCGCTCGACGCGCTCGACGCGATCCCTAGCTGCGCATAGGGATCGAAGTCAATCTGCATGATCGTCCATTCCACACTTCGACAGTCTTTTAGCCGGGTAGCTGCAACAGTATTACTGTAACATTATCCAGTCCGCCACTTGCATTGGCTTTTTTGACGAGTTCGTTGCACGCTTCCTGCGGGTTGGAGTACTGCTGAACGGTTTGCCAGATTTCACGATCATTCACCTGGTTCCACAGGCCATCGCTGCATACCAGAATGCGTGAATGCGGCGGCAGGCGGCGGGTGAGCGTATCGACTTCAATGGATTCAGTCTGGCCAAGCGCACGGTACAACACGTTTTTCTGTGGGTGATCAACGGCTTCTTCGGGCGTGAGCTGGTCAAGTTCGATCAAGCGCTGTACGAGCGAATGATCGCGGGTGAGCTGTTCGATCTTGTCGCGGTGAATCAGATAAATGCGGCTGTCACCGACGTGCGCCATATACGCCATATCACCCAGGATCATGATCGAAGACAGGGTTGTGCCGCCATCCGGGACTTTAGCGACGACATCGGCGTTCGCCTTCAGAATGGCTTCGGTCATGGCTTCAACGACGGGTATTTCATTGTAGCGGTCATCGCCCGCAATCAACGAGGTGTAAATCTTGGTCGTCAACTGTACGGCTACGGAACGCGCCGCAAGCGCCGACGCTTTTTCACCGTCATGATGCCCCCCCATCCCATCGGCTACGATGAACAGACCGAAATCGGGCCGTTCCAGAACGCTGCGCGAGGCCGAAAAAATCGAGAACGCGGTGTCCTGGTTGTTGGTGCGCACCATGCCGACATCGGTCACCTGACCAAACGACAGATGTTGGTTGCCGCCGACCTCCATGAACACATCCTGGGGGAGGGGGCGTGTGACTCCATCACCGAGCGCTCCCGTGGGGCTGACAGGCTTCACGGGGCGGGTATCGGTTTCAATGGGCAGGCGTGCTGCTTTGTCGCCTGCACCTGTATCTGGCGCTGTAGAGGGTGTGTTCGCTGCATTGGGGGCGGGATTGCTGGCCGCTGCTTTTGGTTCCGATTGCGGAGTCGGCGGTTCCTGTTTGCGTTCAACCTGACCAAACAGGCGGCGGAAAATACTCATCTGACTGTCACTCCATCCAAAAGCGCTGGCACACCCGGCGCATTGAGGTTATCCAACCAATGGGAAAGCATACAGGATATTGTCCATTGACCCAATCAGAATCAGGTCAGCGGTGATATACGGGCTGGCGGTGATGGCACCCCCAGTCTTGAACTTCCACTTTTCTTTACCCGTTTCGGCATCCAGGCAGTAGAAGTATTGGTTTGTGCCGCCAAAGTAGATCATGCCGCGATGCGCTACTGGGGAAGCGACAACAGGCGACCCAACCTCGAATTTCCATTTTTCGCGTGAAGTCTGGGCGTTGAGCGCATACACGAAGCCATCTGCCGACCCAAAATACAGCATCCCTTTTGCTTCGGCGGGCGACGAGATGACCGGGCCGCCCGTCCGGAAGCGCCACGAGTTCACGCCGCTGGTCGCATCGAAGGCGTACATGAAATTGTCGGTCGAACCGATGTACACGATTCCGTCACTGGAAACGAAGGGAGACGAATAGACCGGGTTGCGCGTGCGGTACGACCATTTGCGCTGCCCGGAAAGGCTGATAGCCATGATTTCGCCTGAATCCGTGCCGACGATCACCACTTCTTCGGTGACAGCAGGGCGGGTGCGCACGGGTGCGCCGGCATCGAACGCCCACAACTGACGGCCATTCAGCACACCAAATGCATAGACGCGGCCATCGTCGCTGCCGACGAACACATGGTCATGGGCGATGCGCGGGGTGCCACGGACCCGATCTTTGGTCGGCTGCGTCCAGGCGATGCGCCCATTGCGCACATCGACAGCGTAAACGGTTTTGTCTTCCGAACCGAAGATGGCGTATTTGCTGCCTTCATCGACGACCGGGCTGGATGCGATTCCGCCTTTGGTTGCATATTTCCACACCTGTTCGCCCGTATCGAGCTTGAGCGCCCACACGTTGGTATCATATGACCCCACCAGGGCAAGTTCGCGGTACGCGCTGGGACTGGCGCGGATTTCGTCTTCCGTCTTGAACGTCCATTTCGGTTGCAGCCCGCCGCCTGTCCCCATTTCGTCGAAAAAGCCCGTCGAATCCGGGGTGGTCTGATTTGCCGCACCGCCTGCGCCTTTGTTGATCATCGGCGCATACTGAATAGAGACACGCCCGCGTACCTGCTCAATCGCTTCTTTCATCGACGTGGCCGACGGGTAACGGTCATCCAGATTGTTCGACAGCGCTTTTTCAATCACCTCGATGAAGCGCGGTGGCACATTCTGGTTGAAGTTCGGGATCGGGCGTTCATGAAAGCTGAAGGGCGGTTCAAGGCGCGGGTCTTTGCGCGTCAGAATATGATGCAGAGTCGCGCCCAAGCTGTAAATATCGCTGGCAGGAGCCGCTTCACCCCGGTACTGTTCGGGCGCGGAGTAGCCTTCGGTGCCGATCATGGTCTGTTTGGTCTTTGCGCCCTGTACAAACACTTTGGCGATGCCGAAATCGATCAGGCGGACTTTGCCCAGGGCATCGATCATCACGTTCGACGGTTTCATATCGCGGAAGATGATCGGGTCGGGCTTCTGGCCGTGCAGGTAATCGAGAACTTCGCACAGCTCGATAGCCCAATCGACCACTTTTTCGACCGGGAGTTCGCGGGTTTGCGCCAGAATCACTTCCAGGTCGCGCCCGTTGATGTACTCCATCACCAGGTAAGCACGGTCGTTGATGTCGAAGAAGTCGAAAATCTTCGGAATAGCCGGGTGACTGAGCGAAGCCAGGATGTTGGCTTCGCGCTGAAAGGTCTTGAGCATGGTCTTTTTGAGGTTCTGGTCAACCACCAGCGTTTGCATTTCCTTGATGGCGACCAGGCGTTTCGCCTCGGTGAACATCATGTCGCGCGCCTGGTAAACAGTCCCCATACCGCCGCCGCCGAGAACGCCCAAGATTCGATAGCGATTTTGCAGGACAATATTCGCCTTGAGCGAAGAATCGCCGCCGCTATCGCCTTCCATGCCTGCGAACTGTTTCGTTTCGGGCATAATGCACTGCTCTGGATGATAAGATCGGATGAAAGATTGGGACGCTCAAAGGATTGTCAACCTTGACTCATTATATTGAACCTGACAGAATCCCGCAATTAAGCCCCGTCTCTTCAGCAGAAAACCCCATGATCGCGTTTGAAAATCCGTTAGCGGTGTACCTGCACGTCCCGTTCTGTCGTGTGAAATGCACATACTGTGCGTTCAATACCTATGTCGATTTGGATGCGCTGATCGAGCCGTTCGTTCAGGCGTTGATCCGCGAAATACACCTCGTCGGCACCTCCAAGCCCGGCCAGCGTGTTGGGACGATCTTTTTTGGCGGCGGCACGCCCACGCTGCTGACCCCGGATCAGTTCGCCCGTATCCTGGATGCGCTGCATCAAGCGTTCGTCGTGCTGCCGGGTGCTGAAATATCGCTTGAAGCCAACCCCAGCGACATCACCCGCCCCTATTTAACCGCACTGCGGCAGGCCGGGCTGAACCGCATCAGCATTGGAATGCAAAGCGCCGTTGAAAGCGAACTGCGGTTGTTCAACCGCCGCCACGACAATGATACAGTCGTGCGGGCGGTTTCGGCTGCCCGGCTGGCAGGCTTCGATAACCTGAACCTGGACGTGATCTATGCAGTGCCGCATCAGACGCTCGAAAACTGGGATGCGACGCTCACGCAGATGCTCGCGCTGAAGCCGGATCATGTGTCGCTGTACGCGCTCACGCTGGAAGACAACACGCATATGAAATTGTGGGTTGAAAAAGGCCGTCTGCCGCAGCCTGATGACGACCTGGCCGCCGATATGTATGACCTGGCGACCGATAAGCTTGGCGCGGCGGGCTTCGAGCAGTACGAGATCAGTAATTGGAGCCTGCCCGGTAAGCAGTGCCAGCATAACCTGCAATACTGGCGCAGCCTGCCGTATCTTGGGCTTGGCCCCGGTGCGCATGGGTTTGCGGATCGCGTGCGCTATTCGGTGATTCTGTCACCCCAGCGCTACATTAAACTGTTAGAGAATCCCGACGGCGGGTACGAGTATCCGCGTACCCCAGTCACGGCAGAGGCAAACCTGCTCACGCTGGCTGACGAGATGGCCGAAACGCTGATCATGGGGCTGCGGCTGACCCAGGAAGGGATTCAACGTGAAACATTCCGCCAGCGCTTCGGGGTCGATCTGATCGACGTGCATGGCGACATCATCCGCAAGTATGCGGCGCATCACCTGATGGGGTTCGATGATCAGCGCGTCTGGATTACCACCCAAGGGCGGCTGCTAAGCAGCATGATCTTTCGGGAGTTCGTATAGCCGCTCAAAAGCTGCGTTCGAACAGCAGGTCGCTTAGCCGCAGCAGATCATTGGCGGCCTGGCTGCGGCCATTCAGCGCGGCGTGCAGCGCATCCAATGCCTGCTGAAAATAAGCGGCTTCGCTTTGCCGGGTGTATTCGTGCGCGCCAATGGTATCGAGCAGGCGTACAGCCTCATCCACATCGGCGGCTTGAAATGGATTGCGCTGATACACGGCATTCAAGGTGGGGCTTTGCGCCAGCCCGTACAGCACAGGCAGCGATTTTTTCCGCGACAGTATATCGGTCGCGGCGGATTTACCCGTCACATCCGGGTTGCCCCAGATGCCGAGAATATCATCGTGAATCTGAAACGCGATTCCCAGATTCAGGCCGTACCGGGCGAAATGCGCGGCTTTTTCTGTGCTGCCGCTGGCGATCAGCGCGCCCATCTGTGCCGATGCCGATACCAGCGCAGCCGTTTTGCCGCTCACCATCGAGATGTACGCATCAGTCGTCACGCTGGCCTGCGATTCAAAGCGCATATCGAGATGCTGGCCGCGTGTCAGTTCCAGGTTGGTCAGGTTGAAGATCTGCCAGCACGCCAGCGCAATTTCGGGCGATGTGGTCGCATTCAGGCGTGACAGCGCACTGTAGGCCAATGCGAAGATCGCATCACCCGCGTTGATTGCGTTGGCGCGCCCCCAGATTTTCCACACGGTGGGGCGGTTGTGGCGAATTTCACTGTCATCCTGAATGTCATCATGGATCAGCGAAAAATTGTGCAGGATTTCGACGGCGGCGGCAGCGGGGAGCGCGGAATGCCAGTCACCGCCCGCCGCTTCTGCGCACAGCAGCAGCAGAATTGGGCGGATGCGTTTTCCGGTTGGGTGATGATAGGGCTGACCGTTCGCATCGACCCAACCGAATGGGTAGCGCAGCAGCGTATCGAAACCGGGGGCGGTTGGGGCGGATTCCACCACGTCACGCATGAACGCATCGAGTGGCGGAAGGTAGCGTTGTGCAAGTTCAGCGACGAGCAAGGGGGTCACTCTCCGGTCTTGAGCAAGGGAACACGCTGTAGATCTGCTACGGTACGCGCCCCGCTGCACAACATGGCAATGCGGATTTGTGCGTTCGTCACGCGGATTAGTTCATCGACCGCTTCGACGGATTGATCGGCGGCCTTGAGAAAGCTGCCCGCCATACCGCCCATCACCGCGCCCAGGGCAATCGACTTGGCAATATCGATGCCATCTTTCAAGCCGCCGCTGGCGATGATGGGCAGCCCCGGCGCGCCCTTGACGGCGTACTGAATGGCATCGCTGGTCGGAATACCCCAGTCGGCAAATGAGGCAGCGACCTGGGCATGAAAAGCCGTGGGCGCACGATGATATTCGACTTCACTCCAGGATGTGCCGCCCGAACCCGCCACATCGATGGCCGCCGCACCCGCATTTGCCAGGTGGCGGCAGTCCTGTTCGCTGAATCCCCAACCGACTTCTTTGGCGATCACAGGAACTTCAAGCGCGTTGCAGACTGCTTCAACCTTGTGCAGCAGCCCGGCAAAATTGGTATCGCCTTCCGGCTGAACGGCTTCTTGCAGCACATTGAAATGCAGGATGAGCGCGTCGGCCTGGATCATATCGACCACGCGGCGGCATTCATCGACCGTGTAGCCGTAATTGAACTGCACTGCGCCCAGGTTGCCGAACAGCAGGACATCCGGCGCAAGATCGCGCACTTGGTAGGTGCGGGCCAGGTCAGGATTTTTGAGCGCGGCACGCTGCGACCCCAGCCCCAGGGCGATGTTGTGGGCTTGCGCTGCTTCGGCCAGCGCCCGGTTGATGCGCATCGCCATTTCTGCGCCGCCCGTCATCGACGAGATCAGGATCGGCGCGGCCAGCGTTTTCCCGAACAGGGTGATTCGTGTATCGACATCGGACAGATTCAGTTCTGGCAGTGCGGTATGCAGAAAACGATAACGTTCGAGTCCGGTCGTGAGGTGGGGAAACTGGACGTTCTTTTCAAGGTTGATGCGAATATGATCGACCTTGCGATCTTCAATCGAAGGGATCGCATCCGACTGCGGCGGCAGGAGAGGGCTGGTCGATGGAGTCGCCGTGACTTTGCTCATAAAACGGTGTTCCTTACTACGGTGAGTGCCAATCGTACCTGATGCGGGAGAAGGCTGTCAACGGTTCTCCGTCGTGCGCACTGGCATAACACCGCTTGATCGGTATAATCACAGGCCTAAATTAGGCTGACACTCGAAAGGCTGGAGGAATCCACATGGACACTACTGAACAGCGCGTGCGTCATATCGTTGCCGATTTGTTGGGCGTGGAAACGGAAAAGATCACGCCGGAATCCAGCTTCCGGGATGATCTGGAAGCGGACTCGCTTGACCTGGTGGAATTGATCATGGCGTTTGAAGAAGAATTCGGCGGCGAGATCAGCGACGAAGACGCACAGAAGATCACGACGGTGGGTGAGGCGATCAGTTACATCGAAACCCACATGAACATGAGCAAATAGTCGGTTGGGCAGCGGCTGTCGCTGCGGCGCGTTGCAGCCGATGCTCACTGAAGCTGTGGTGGCAAGGTAGTTCCGTTCGGCGTGCTACCTTGTTTTGGCTCTGCCGCCGTGTCTGGCCAGTGGTTACGTACCAGGCTGCCCGCCAGCAGTCCGCACAACACCGGAAATGCCAGCGCGCCAATGCCGAACTGGGCGGCCAGGTCGAATTCCTGCATCAGCCCATAACTGCGCACTACACCCGTCACCCCGGCGACGACCGCCAGGCCACATGCCAGCCCTGCACCCCTTAACCGCCAATGACGCGCCGCTTTACTTCCCCGAACCGACAACAGGCTGATACCTGCGCCCATCATACCGATTGCTGCGAGCGCGAACTGCTGACGGTAGTTCAGGTTGTCCAACTGCGTTATGAAGTCGAGCGGGGGAAGCAGCCCAAATGCGATGAGCAGCGCGCCGATTCGATGCGCCATGCGCAAACGAGGATGTGCGCCGGGTGCGCGCAGCCCCAGCACCAAACCCATACAGAGCAGGGGCAGGCGCAGCACGAGCGGCGTGAGCAGGGCGGGCGATTCGGTACGAACGAGCGGGTGCAGGCTTGTCCATTCAGCCAGATCAAGGCCATGAAACGTCAACCCACTGGCTGGATTGACCACCCAGGGCGAAAAATAAGCCAGCAGAGCGCACAGTATGAACAGGCTAGTCATTAGCGGCTCACAGGGTACGGATGGGCGCTGTAGGAACAGACATCGTTCACCCTTCAGCGGTTCCGACGTGTTCATCCAGCCGCAGCCGGATGTGCGCATCTTCTTCCTGCTGCGCCTCAAAGAAGTTGGTCATGAACTCGCTTTGGCGCTGGCGCAGCGCCATCGGCGCGACAGCCCGAATATCGTTTACGGTCGCTTTGTCGCGGCCATCGGCGGCGGCATGGGCGCGAGCCGCTTCAAACAGCGTATATTCAGCGCGGTGGCTGTCGATTTCAAGCGCCTGTACCAGTGCAATCCCGGCTTGTACCGCTGTTTCTTCAAGCGTGGTTTCTTTCAAAAGCTGCCGCGCCAGCATGATGTCCTCACGGGTGGCCGTCGTCGCCAGTTCCCATTCGCGCACGAACCGCGCCGGGTTGGTGCGATATTCACGTACACGCTGATACACATCGAGCCGTTCCGCCGCCGTCATCAGGCCGCGCACGTTCACCCGCAGCCCGAAACGGTCGAGAATTTGCGGGCGCAAGCGGCCTTCCTCCGGGTTCATCGAGCCGATCAGCACAAAGCGCGCCCGGTACGTGCCGGCCATCGCCCCGCGCCGCACGGTGTAAAGTCCCTGGGCGGCGGCATCGAGTATGGCATCGACAATTTCATCGCTGAGCAGGTTGACTTCATCGATGTACAGCAGGTTGTTGTCCGCCCGCGCCAGAATGCCTTTTTCCAGCTTGATCCGGTTCTGCTGCACGGCCACGCGCTCGTTGATCCCGCCGACAACATCTTCCAGGCGGGCATTCAAGGGCAGTTCGACAATCCTGACGGGTTCGTAATGCGAGATCGACTCGCCGGCCTGGTACTTTTCATAACATTCGGGGTAAAGCAGTTTGGCGTGTTCGGTTTGCAGGTCTTCTGGCAGCGCGCCGTCGTCGCAGTCGCTCACTTCGACATCGGGCAGAATATCTGTCAGGCTGCGGACAGCCGTCGTCTTGCCCGTTCCGCGTGGGCCGATGAGCAGGACACCGCCTATCGCCGGGTTGATGACCGCCAGCATGAGCGCGATCCGCATTTCAAACTGACCGACGATGGCCAGAAACGGATACGGCTTTACATCGGCGATCCCCAGGTCGGCGGCGGGGGCGGACAACACGCGGCGTGCGCCCGCCTGGTTCAGGATGCGCAGCAGGGCAGACGCGCCAACGCCTTCAAATTCTGGCAGGCTGGGGGTGTGAGTCATGAGGATTCGGCTTGAGTCGTGCGTTGGTCTTCCAGAGCGCGCTGGCGTTTACGGAATGCCTGGCGTTCGCGGGCTTGTGCTGCCCGGTCGATCTCTTCGGGCGTTTCGCAGAGCAGGTCCGGGACTACCGCCGGAGAACCCGAACCATCGAGCGCGACATACACCAGATACGCGGTATTGGTGCGCTTGCCTTCACCCAGGAATGGGTTTTCGGCGGTCACTTCGACGCGCACCTCCATCGAAGTACGCCCGGCGTAGGTGATTTCGCCTTTGCACATGACCAGCATCCCGATTCGGATTGGTTCGACGAATGTCATCGAATCGACCGCGACCGTGACAACGGGCAGATTGGCATGGCGCATAGCGACGAGCGCGCCCGCCTCATCGACCATGCGCATGATCACGCCGCCATGTACGTTGCCAAGCGAGTTCGCATCCTGTGGTCCCATCAGCGCGCTGAGGGTGAATCGGGAATCCGCCGTGCGCTTTTGCAGGCGTGGAGGTTCGTTCATCTTATTCTTCGCCCGCATCGGGGATCAGGTCGCTCAGGCGCTTGAATACTTCCTCATCCCATTCCAGTACATCGATCTTGTCGAACCCCAGGTCGGCGGGCAGTTGTTGCAGCGGCGCACGCACGGGCATTTTTGCAGGTTTGGTCGGTTTAGGCGGCAGTTTTTTCAGCAGCGGCAGACGGTCATAATTGCGTTTACGCACAATGCGGCCATCCGGGTACAGGTTGCCAATCCATTCGCCGGATGCGGTATAGACATCGTGAACGTCGTTCAACACGAACCCGATGTAATCCCCGCGTGTATCGAAAAGGTAAATGCCCATTTTGGTCGCCAGCCAATCGCCAGCAGTATTGTAGATGAAAAACGGCTTATCCGGGTCGATCACGAATTTACGCTGCGACATGCTGCGCTCTCCTGAGCTTTAAGCCTGAATAGGATGATGGTGTAGGTTGCACGCCATCAACGGAATCATAACCGCTTTATGCCAGCACGCGAAAATAGATTTGTTCCAAACCTGCCGCAGCCCGTTCCCAGGTGAAGATTTGCGCTCGTTCCAGCCCGCGCCCAATCAGCATTTCCCGCAGTGCAGAATCGGTCAGCAGGCGCTCCAACGCATGTGTCAGCGCCTCCACATCAAGCGGATCGACCAGCAGGGCGGCATTGCCCGCTACTTCGGGCAGTGACGATACATTCGATGTGACGACGGGCGTACCACAACGGAACGCTTCCAGCACTGGAAACCCGAAACCTTCATAGATCGACGGCGCGGCGGTGATGATTGCATCACTGTAGAGCGCAGCCAGGTCCGCATCGTCGGCATAGCCAATGAGCTGTACAACCTCCTGAAGCTGCTGATCGCGAATGCTGGCATAAATCGGGTCCTCCAGCCAGCCTTTTCCGCCCGCGATCACCAATCCGACATCATGGCCGTGCTGCCGCAGCCGCCCCAGCGCTTGAATCAAGCGGGCGTAGTTTTTGCGCGGCTGTACAGTCCCCACTGCCAGCACATACGGGCGCGGGGGGATCGCGTACTTCTGGCGGACGGCGGCGCGAATACCGGGGTCGTTGAGCGGGTGAAACCGCGAGTCTACCCCGCTAAGCAGCACGGTGATTTTGTCCGGCGGTGTGCCGTACAGCGCGATTAGGTCGTCTTTGGTTGATTGCGAATCCGCGATTACATGATCCGCCCGCGCCACTGAACGCGGCACGACTTTATCCAGATACGCTTTGAGGGCAGGGCTGGCGGTTTCGGGCGCACGCGCAAACGTCAGGTCATGCACGGTCAGCACAGTACGGGTGCGGCGGCGGGTGGCCGGGAGGACAAAATCGGTCGCATGGAACAGATCGACCCCGCCCGTGATGTTTTCGACCGGGTAGGGGAGCTGCGCCCGCTGCCAGATGCGCGCCCACCATTCGACCGTGATCGGCGTGGGACACCAGCAAAAATGCGGAGCAGGCGGGGTGGGTAAACGATCCCTGCGCGCCCCTGCAACGAACAGGCGGTACTCTGCGCTGGCCGCACGCCGGGCAAGCGCCGCAATCAGCTCGCGGGTGAGGCGGCCAATGCCTGCGCCCTGCTGAACCGCAGGGGTATAGTCGATAGCTATCGATGGCACGGGCGTTAACGCCGATCTATTTCACGTCACTGTATGTCCACAGGCGGTTCGCCGTGAAGTTCCAAATCATCACGAACACCACACCGATCAACCAGGCCGCCAGTGTACCCAATTTGGCTTCGGCGGAGGCCGACGGCACATAACCCGGACGGAAAAGCTGAATTTCGGGCAGCAAAATCGGCATAAGCAGCGCGCCCAGCCAGGCATAGGCTGAACTGACCCACAGCGTGCGTCCAACCCACCCAATCAAGTTGATCAGCGTGAACTGGGCAAGCTGACGGCGGATGGAACGGGAGCGCGAATCGGGGTATGTCCAGATGCGGTTCCAGATGAAATTGCTGATCACCGCTGCCAAAAACGCAATCGTGCTGGCAAGGGCGACGCGCAGCGCCTTGTTGGGTTCAACGGGCGGCAAGATCGTCCATTGAAGCACGAACAGAGTCGTGAAGTCGATCACTGCGCCGACTGCCCCAACAAAGGCGAACTTGAGGAACCGTTCCACTTCTTTGGATTTGCTTCCGAAGCGGCTGGCAATTGCTAAGATGATCGTATCGAGCGGATTACGCACCACGATACGCTTTAACCTGACGGAATCCGACTGCCCCATGCCATCCTCTTGCCGACTGAATGCGTGAATTGTTCGGGGGAAAGCGCGGCCAGAATGCCGAGCATCACGCCGATGTGAATGAACAGATTGTTGACGTAGAGATTATCTGTCAGGCTGTGGGCGGAAAGATAGAGCCATGTTCCCAGAAGCCCCGCAGCGGTCAGACGAGTGTAAAGATCGGGGTGTCGGCGCGTCATCCGCCAGGTGAGGACGATGATCCCCCCCCACATCACAAGGTAACACCATAAACCTATAATGCCAGTCTCCGCAAAAACATTCAAGTAGTAATTGTGGGCATGACCCAACGGGAACTTCCAGTTGATCAGCCGGAACTGGTCATACGCTACTTCATAATTGCCCAGGCCAACGCCCGTAAACGGATGCGTCTGTGCCATATTCAGCGCGGCCTGCCAGTGCGCCAGCCGTTCGACCAGCGCATAATTTTCGCCCGTGATCTCGACACTGCGCACATCGGTGAACGAAAAGGTTTCCTGGGTAGCGCTGGCAACGCGATCCGTGATTGAAGCCGGAAGCCGCCCACTCATCCACAAAAGCGCCGCGCCCAGGCCGATCACTACGATCAGCGCTGCACCCTGCCAAACCTTGCGCGGGACAGCGAACATCAGCCCGATCATCGAGATGCCGAAGCCCAACCATGCGCCCCGGCTGTAAGACATGAACAGGGCAGCAGCGATCACGATGCTGCTGAGGCCATAAAATGCCAGGTGAAACAGGTGTGATATCGACCATTGGCGGGTTACGCGAAATGCCGCCCAGCTTCGGAGCGCGTACCCTAGCGTCGATGCGACGGCGATTGGCGCAATCAATCCCATAAAACCGCCAAAGGGATTCGGCTGGCCGAACGTGCCGAATGCCCGGAAAAAGCGTTCGTTGATGATCAGATGATCCGCACCGCTGCCGCCGAAATACTGATAGATTCCGATGATGGCATTGACCAGGCCCGCCGCGACCAGTGCAGCAATCAGGTGTTCCCAGCGCCGGGCGTGCGCCAGATCGCACACCAGCACGATCAGGATCAGGATTTGCACCCATTTCAGCCATTCCAAGAGCCATGTCGCGGTGGAATACGCCCCAAAGGCGCTCAGTGCGCCTGCTGCCGTGAACCCGATTACCAATCCCAACACGGTTGAGAGGCGCACGCGGGGCAGTGCCTGGCGAAACAGGCTGGTATGAAACAGCCAGGCGAGAATACTCACGATCAGCAGCCATTGGCCGATGTCGAGCGGAATCTGTACGGGCGATTCAGTCGCAAACAGGGTGCGAATCGGCGCACTGATCAACAGAAACGTCAGCGGCGCAAATGGGCTGAAGATCGTGAAAATTGCCAGGACAAATGCGCCGAGGATCAAAGCTGCGGCAGTGGGTGAGGCTGTGCCGACGAGCAGCCCTAACCCAACCGCTGCCGCTGCCCACCCAACCGCTTTGGCGATGCGTGGCAGGGAAGAAAGGCGGCCTACGGGGGAAAAAGAGGTCACATCACCTCACGAAAATACGTGATCGTCTTGCTCAAGCCATCGGGCAATGGGACACGCGGTTCCCAATCCAGGATCGCTTTTGCCCGCGATGTATCCGGGCGGCGGGTTTGTGGGTCACCCTGAATGCGCGACGGCTGAAACACGATACCCGCCGGATTCCCGGTCAGTTCGTTGATCATTTCGGCAAAGCTGATCATGTTCATTTCGTACTGGGTGCCAATGTTGATGGGTTCGACGAAGGTACTGTGCAGCAGCCGTACCACGCCTTCGATCAGGTCATCGACATACTGAAAGCTGCGCGTTTGCTGGCCGTCCCCGTAAACCGTGAGGGCTTCACCGCGTAAGGCTTGCCCGATGAAATTCGGGACGACGCGGCCATCATCCAGGCGCATCCGTGGGCCGTAGGTATTGAAAATACGCACGATGCGCGTCTCCAGGCCATGCGCCCGGTGGTAGGCCATCGTCATCGCTTCAGCAAAACGTTTGGCTTCATCGTAACAGCCGCGCACGCCAATCGTATCGACATTGCCGTAATAGCTCTCTTTCTGCGGGTGTTCCAGCGGGTCACCGTAAATTTCGCTGGTGGATGCAAGCAGGAAGCGGGCTTTTTTGGCGCGGGCGACACCAAGCGCATTGTGCGTTCCCAACGAGCCGACTTTGAGCGTCTGAATCGGAATTTTCAGGTAATCGATAGGGCTGGCCGGGGAGGCGAAATGCAGCACCGCATCAAGGTCGCCGTCAATCTGGATGAACTGGGACACATCGTGCTGGATAAAGTTGAAGCGGGGGTGATTGGCCAGGTGGCGAATGTTGCGGTCGTTGCCGGTGATGAAATTGTCCATCCCGATGACAGTATGGCCGTCGTGCAGAAAGCGGTCACATAAATGCGAACCAATAAAGCCAGCGGCTCCGGTGATCAGGACACGCAATGAGTTACCCTCGCTCAGGCTGGATTAACGCGAATGCGCGAAGTGTACCATAAGTTGAGTCATCCAACAGGGTTAGGGCGAACGACGGGTGCGGCGCGAAAAGGTGTCCGATTGCGGGACAATGTTACACTTTGGCATCGCCCGTTTCGCGCAGTTCTTCAATCTGCCGTTGAAACTCGCGCTTGAAAATGCTGGCACTGCTGGCATCTGGCAGGCAGATCACGACAGCGCGCAGGCTTTTCAGGTCTTCAAAGGTGTAATCGATGATCTGGGTAAGCATGGTCACGGCACAGTTCTCGACCGGGTAGCCCAGCGCGCCGACGGAAATGGCCGGGAATGCGATAGATTTCAGCTTGTGCTGTTCAGCCAACCGCAGTGATTCCAGTACGCACAGCATGAGCTTGCCGCGTTCGGCACCTTCGCCCCAGCGCGGGCCTGCCGTGTGGATGATTTTATCGAACGTTGTCTTGCCTGCACCCGTAGCGACCGCAGTCCCTACATCGACAAAGCCGATCCGGGCGCATTCCCGTTGAAGCTCAACGCCGCCCTGTGCGATCAGTTCCGGCGACAGCGCAAGGTCGGTCGTGGTGGCATTCACAACGGCTGCGACCGAAAGCGAAAGCAGATCGCCTTCGACGATCTGGAGTGTGACTCGGTTCACTTTCGCTTTCATGGCGGTACATCCTCTAACAAACCTTCGTAAAAAGATTACACCATTATTTCGTCGGTGTCGTCAATAGCTCGGATGTTCGGATTGTCTCAATCCCTCCGATCATTAAGACGAAAATGTAAGTCAAATCATGGACAAACACGCTGTTATCAACCAGCCCATGCGCCAGCAGATTGACCATGCAGCCCATGATGCCAATCGTAAGCGCAGCGGCGAACGGGTTACGGGTGCGGACGGCACGATAAACGCGCAGCGCGGCGCGCCAGAAGGCGACCTGGGTCAGTACGAGCAAGGCCACGCCTAATAATCCCAGCCGCGTCCAGTAGTCAAGGAGGATGTTGTGTGGATGCGAAAGATTCGGTTCCTGCCATGCATCGGGCAGCATGTAACGTCCGCGAAAGAAGTAGAGGAATTGATCGAGTCCGAAACCTGTCAGTGGACGATCCTGGATCATCTGCCACGCGCTTTGCCATACACGGATGCGAAAGAAATTCGTCCCTTCGGTAAAATCCAGCAGACGCGCAAATCGGGCTGACGTGGAAGCGACCGCTGCGCCAATGCCACCGATTACCCCTAAACCTGCCAGCACCGTCAGCGAACGCCGTCCGTACAACAGGATCAGGACTGCGCCGACCCCGGCAGGCAGACCGATGAAAATGCCCCCCGCGCTGAGCGTGAGGATGAGCGTGCCGGTGAATAATCCTGTCAGCAGTGCGCCGAACACGCGCCGCTGCTTATCGACCTTCACCAAAGCGAAGGCGAACGCGAAAGGGATGCAGCGCCCCAGGAACAGCGCGACGTTGTTGGGCGACCCATACACGCTCGCCAGCCGTGCCGCGCCCCCTTCGGCGGTGATCACGCCTGCGCCCGTGCCAGTGATGAACATGAACAGGCCGACGATACACACCACCGCGCCCGCCGCTAGCAGCATATCGACCAGCCGCAGGATCACGGATGGCGCATGGCGCAGCGAACGCAGGATCACGTAGAACAGCACCGGTTCCAGGATGAGCGCCCGCAGTTCGGTGAACGCAGATGCGCGGTATTCCGTCCACAAGAGCGAGACGATACCCAACGCTGCCCACGCCAGCATCGTCCAATCGAGCGCTGACAGGTGGCGCAGCCGTTCGGTTAAGGACGTTGACGAGGCTGCATGGATAGAGGGCTGTTTATGCATCTCTACAAGGTTGCGCAGCAGCCATGCCGCCCCGGTGATCAGCATGACCAATTCCGACATCGGGAAGGCGAACAACAGCAGTTCGACTGGGAACAGGAAAAAGGGCGCATAGAACAAGGTCAGCATCAGCCCGATTTCGAGACGGTGATAGATCACAACGAACAACCCGGCGCACCCCGCCAGCGTCAGGATCAATCCCGGCTCAAGATATACCAGCCCGGCAGTGAGCAGCCCCAGGCCAAGCTGCACAGGTTCACGGCGAAACAGGGCAGGGGTGGCATCGTTCCAGGTGATGAATACGCCGATCACGACGGCCAGCGATGTGACCAGGCTGAAGCCAAGCTGACCGATGCTGCCCAGTCCCGTTAACAGCCTGGAGAGGTGGCGGGCAGCAGGCGCAAAATCGAGCTGAAGGGCAGTGATGAATGCTGCTGCGCCTGTGACCAGCGCGGCCAGAACTGCGATGAGCGTCTGTACACGGTAAGGCGCTGCCAGATCGCCCGCACGGACTGCATAGCCAACCAGCGCCCATTGATCCCATCCCCGGTCGGCGGCGGCGCGCAGCGTATGCACGCCCGGCGGCAGGTTGGTGCTGACGCGGACAATTTCAATGCTGCTGGTTTCGCGGTCGCTTTTCAGGTTGATGAACGGGCGGCCATCGGCATCAAGCGGGAGCGCATAGGACAGCGTATGATCGAGCGCTGGATACAGGTAGGCCTCATATGCACCCTGGCGCAGCACCAACCCAACGGCGCGCCCGCTGAACGTAAATGCCAACTGGCTGTCCTGTATCCAGCCAATATCCGCGCCAATGTCGCTGAACGTCCATACGCCGCTGTAGGCCGCAAAAGGGGAGGCAGCGGCGTGCAAGCCGTGACCCGCTGCCTGGGTCGGTTCAGCGGCTTGCAGAACGTCCCGTAATGGGGTGGGCGCACCGTCTGGGGTGGTCAGGCTGAAGCCCCAACGCGGATCGTCCGCTGAGGCGTTGGGCTGCCAATGCGCCAGGATCATGCCGCCAAGCCACGCCCATTCGCTTTCGGCGCGGTGAATCGCCTGCTGCGTGTACTCGATTTGCTGCGAGGTGGTCACGCTGCCCCATACGGATGGTGATCCCGTCCATTCCTGGGGAAGTGCATTCCATCCATACTCACTGATCCAAAGCGGTTTCGTGCCGTCTTGCTGCGCCTGCATGATCTCACGCAGCGCGATGACCCGTGAGAAGTTCAGTACACCTCCATCGACGGTGCGATCCAGCGGTGAACGGTCGAATCCATACGGTTTGGCGGCGAATCCATCGACCTTTTGATCGACTTCAAGGGCGTACAGCCCATCGAGATACAGCAGATCGCTCAGGTTTTGCGGTCCGGATTCAACAGTCGGCGCAAGCGCCGCCGCGAGAATCTGCGCGTCGGGATCAGCACTGCGAATGGCATCCGCAGCCGGCCCGACTAACGCGGCATATTCCGCTGGACGCGGTTCCTGCCCGCCCCACGCTTCCCGTAGATTCGGCTCGTCCCATAGCTGGTATGCGCTGATCTGGCCGCCATAGCGGGCGGCAAACGCACCCACAAATGCGGCGTAAACGGTGGGGTCAGCAGGCGGCGCGGACGGATGATCGACCGCCTGTTCCACCCGCGCCCACTCCGGCACGGTGAAAAAGACCGGGAGCAGTTCCAGTTCAGGGTAATCGGCCAGGGCGGTCATGATCGCATCCCATTCCGCCCAGTTGCGCTGGCCGGGGCGTGGTTCGATCTCACCCCAGCGGACGAACTGGCGCACCCATACTACGCCTGAAGCGCGCATTTCGGACAGCACCACGTCAAGCTGTGCAGGCGCATATTGTGTCAGGTCGGCATTCACGCCGGGGCGTGGGATGCGAAAGGGCAGGTCGAGCGTGTGCAATGGGTCGTCCACCCCGCGCAGTTGCACCGCCTGCTCATCGAGCGTGGCAAAGACTGCCGTGATCGCGCCTGCGAACGTGAACAGGGCGCAGCAGAAGATCACCCAAAGCCGTGTCATCGGGTCCAGATCGGCCTGGTTGCGCCGCCATCCAGGGTCAGCTGATGGCTGATGCCTGAAATCACATCGACGATCCAGAGATTGCCCTGGTAGATGAAGGCAATTTCGGTGCCGTCGGGGTTCCATGTGAACGTGACGGCATCACGGGTGAGGCCGGGTTCACCTGAGGCCGGGAAAACGACTTCGGCATTGCTGCCATCCCGATCCGCAACCACAAGATCGTATTCCGCCGCTTCGCTGATGCTGTTGGAAAGATCACGCGCCGTCAGGTACGCCATTCGTTCGCCCGCATACTTGGGCGCGCTCCAGATGCCCGCATTGCGCACGACTTCCGCCGTGAAAGCGCCATCGACCGACGCGACAGCCACATGAAAAGCCGGGCTGGTGTCGGGCGGCTCGCTGCCGATGGGTGCGCCGTGTACAGTGGTCAGGATCAGGCTGTTGTCGGCTGACCATGAAACATTGGCTCGCCATGACCAGGGGCCGCGTGTATTGAACACATTGTACGTGAGCAGGGGAGTCGTATCGTTCAGCGCACCCGTTGTCAGATCGACCAGGCCGAGACGGTCGGCGCGTACCCAGGCCAGCCGTGCGCCATCCGGTGACCATTGATACTGTGTTCCCCACCAGCCGTACAGGCCGCCCGTTGAACGATTGACGAGCTGATCGAGATCGAGCGTTTCGCCGGATTGCAGGTCGATGCGCATGATCGACAGGTCGTTGTGCGCTAACCATCCAGGCGCACCGGAGGCAACTTCGCCCGTCGAATAGCTGATCGCGTTCGCGGTGTTCGGCACCCAATCGGCATACAGCACGTTTTCCGGCAGCAGCGCCAGCGGTGCGGTTTCGCGGGCAGTGTCGTTGATCAGCCACAGGCGGTTGAAGAAACTTTCGCGGTCTGTCCCCTGGGTTTCGCGGGTGAACAGCAGTTGACGGCCATCGGCGCTGAGCGCGAACACGCGCCCGTCCAGGTCGTTGGTGCTGGTGAGAGGCCGCCGTGTGGTGCTGCTTTCGCGCATGATCCACACATTGTTGTTGTTGATATACGCCAACGTCCCCGTGATCGGCACCGGGTCAAGCTGGTCGGCGTTCGGGCCAATGTAGATCACTTCGTCCTGGGGTTCAGTAACGCGGGTGCGGCTGATGGGAATGGGTTCCTGCGGTTGGCCATCGCGCAGGATCACGCGGTAGCAGATTTCTTCAATGCCGTTCTGCCCGGCCTGGCCAAGCCGTTCTTCGCCTGGCGCTAAACCTTCATTCGGCACCCGGCGCTGACGGCGGGGAATTTCCTGGCGGTCGCACTGGGTGGTTTCTTCCACCCGCACAACAGTAACGCGCATCCCATCGATAATCTGGGTGAATTCGGGTGGGTTGATTTCATCCAACGGTCCCAGTTCGACATCGACCCGGCGCAGAAATTCGCCTACTGTGATCGGCGCATCCTGGGGGTAGGCGCGTTCCCGGCCATCGGCCACGAGCGAAACCACAAAGGATTCATCCTGAGCAGCAGGAATACAGCCGTTGAGCAGTAGGACAAACACGAACAGGAAGAAGATTTTCGGGTTCATAACACCGATAGAGGCTCTGTGCAGACGGAAAAGGCGCAACATGCCGCCCAATCTCAAGTGATAGCCTGAAATTGGGCGGCTTGCAAGCATTGTGTATCCGTTACGGGGAGGGCGGTGCCGCATCCGGGAAAATCTGACTGCGCAGATCGTTCAGGACGCGCAGCACCGCCTGATTGACGACACTGGTTCCATAGGTGCTAAGCGCGCCGGCGCTGAGATCGCCCGCGCCGCCTGGGGAGGTGGTGAACGATCCGTCGCCCGCGATTCCGTTGTCGGCCAGCGGGTCGAGCGCGCCCCACAGGTTGACCAGTGGGACGTTGTTCGCGCTGGCCGCGCTGATGATGGCATCGTTGATCGCGGTTGTGGCCTGTTCTACCGCTCCACCGTCGGTCGATGGCCGCAGCGTGAACAGCACGGGAATCACGTTGTTGGTCGTCGCGGTCTGGATGATGCTGTTGAGCGCGTCGCTGAACGCCGTGATGTCGGTTCCGGCCAGCGCATCGTTGTAACCGACCGCGATCAGGATCACGCTGGCGTTCGACTGCTGAATTTCGCACTGGATGGGCGTTGCGCCGCCGCATTCCGGCGCGGCCAGTCCAGGGTTAAGCAGATCTGCTGCACGCCAGCCGTTGTTTACGGCGAAGCTGCCCCGTTCAAAACTGCTGCCTGCCGCGTTGTTGTACCAGTCGATGATCGCTTGCAGGTCAGGGCTGCCGCTCAGGTCGGTGGGCGTACCGGGCGCAAATGCATCCAAAATGCCGGACTGACCGAACGTGCTGTCGCCTGCAAACGCGAAGCTAAAGGCTTGGCGGCCTTGTGACGCGCCGTTACTGTAAAGGGGTTGCAGTGCGCCAGCAAGCGCTCCAATGTTTGGTTGAACCGTCGTCGTCCCGGCTTGTCCCGGATCGATGGGCTGCGGCTGTGCCTGCACATCGACGATCTGTTCGGCGGTGTGGGTCGTCACGCCATCGGCTGCCGTGACCGTCAGCCGGATGGTGTACTGGCCGGACTGGGCATAAGTATATGGCGCGGGGTTGGTTTCGCTGCTCGTGCCGACACCATCGCCAAAATCCCACGAATAGGCGACCGGATTACCAAGTGATGCGTTCGTCACTGTGACGGTTGCGCCGTTGGCCTGCGCCGTGAACGCGGCCTGCACCACATTGACCTGCACCTGTGCCGCCTGCTGCTGGTTGGCCGCGTCGGTGATAGTCAGCGTGACGGTGTACGTACCGCCCTGGCTGTAGGTGTAGACGGGGTTGACTTCGCTGCTTGTGCCAACGCCATCACCAAAGTTCCATAAGGTGCTGACTGCACCCGTTGACGTGTTGGTGAAATTGACCGTCAGCGTGCCGTTCTGCTGCTGCGCCGTGAACCCAACCTGTACGGGAATGCTCGTGTTTGTCGCGGTAGCGGTCGGCGTTTCGGTGAGTGTGGCCGTTGGTGTGGCAGTCGGCAGGTCGGTATTGGTTGGAGCAAGTGTAAAGGTCGCCGTCGGCGGAATGCTGGTGAACGTCGCGGTGGGTGGCACGCTGGTAAAGGTTTCCGTCGGCGGAATGCTGGTGAACGTGGCAGTGGGTGGCACGCTGGTGAAGGTTTCCGTCGGCGGGACGCTGGTAAACGTCGCGGTGGGTGGCACGCTGGTGAAGGTGCTGGTCGGCGGGACGCTGGTGAACGTGGCAGTAGGTGGCACGCTGGTGAAGGTTTCCGTCGGCGGAATGTTGGTGTTCGTCGGGGGCAGGGTGAACGTCCCTGTCGGCGTGACCGTCGGGGTGAAGGTGCTGGTCGGCGGCACGCTGGTCAGCGTTGGCGTGATGGGCGTAGCCGTCCATGTGGGCGTAAACGTAGGCGTAGGTCCTTGTACGACGATCTGCCGGGTGGCAAAGGAACTTCCGCTGGGGCCAGTCACGGTGAGTAGGACATTGTACACGCCCGGCGTTACAAATACGTGCGATGGATTGCGTTCAGTGCTGCCTGTGCCATCGCTGAAGTTCCACGCCCAGGCCGTCACCGTCCCGGCGGATTGATCGGTGAACTGAACAGTCAGCGGCGCAATGCCCGTGGTCACATTCGATGTAAACCCAGCAACCGGTGGGTTGGCGCTTTGCGCGCTGATCTGCCGCGAGACGTTGGACGTGCCGCCGGGACCTTCGACGGTGAGCGTGACGCTGTATAACCCCGGCGAATTGAAGACGTGTACCGGGTTGTTCTCTGAACTGGTGCCGCCATCGCCAAAATTCCAGAAGACTCGTGTAATGCTGCCGCTCGATTGATTCGTGAACTGTACGCTAAGCGGAACCTGTCCAGTGGTGACGTTCTGGGTGAAGGCGGCAATTGGACGTGGCACGTTCTGCGTGGCGGTCGGCTGCGGGGTGGGCTGGCGGTTCTGCACGCGAATGTTGTTGACGACGGTCGTCAGCGTGCTGCCATCGCGCAGGTATACACGGACGCGCAGTTGATACGTTGCATCCTGCACGGCGGTCGTGTTCCAGATGCCTAACAGCCCGTTGAATACCGGGGTCTGTACCCCGCTGGTGACCGGGTACCACAGATTGCCGAGGTTTGGGTCTGGCCCATATTCGAGCTGATATTGCAGGAACTGCGGATGGGCTGCCGCACCGACCACCTGTACGTTGCCGGATACGACGTTGCCCGGTACAGGCGACAAAATGGCGATGTTGACGGGCAGCGGTGTATTGGTTGGCGGCAGCACCACAATCGAAGTCGGCGGCAGGACGACGACCGACGTTGGGCGCGGCTGTGTGGGGACAATGCTGCTGGGCAGCGGTAAAGTCGTGGGAACCGTAATGGTCAGCGTCCCGGCGCGGGTGCGGGTGGCCTGGGCGCTGCTGGTGGGGGCGGTGGTCAGGTCGATCTGTTCGGTCTGTTCACCGCTGCTCAGGTTACAGGCAGTGACAGCGACAGCGACCAGACATAACCCCATCCATAAGACAAAAGTCCTAAGGCGCAATCTTCGTGCCATTGCTCAACCTTTCTTTAGTTCGGCTTGTGCTAATTTTCCATTATGCCTCATTATCGGGCGGGATGCCTGTTTCGTCGGTATATCGCCTACTTGTCGCAGTGGCAGGGGGATGTTATAGTCAACCTTATGAAAGTCATGATTGTGGACGACGAAGAAGGAATCCGCGAGACGCTTGGAAAAAAGCTCAAGCGTGACGGGTACGAGATCGTGCTGTGCAAGGATGGATTGGAAAGCCTGCGCGCCTTTCACCTTGAACGCCCCGACCTGGTGATCCTGGATATTGTCATGCCTGAAAGCATGGATGGCCTGACCGTGTGCCGCCGCATTCGGGAAATTGCCGATACCCCGGTAATGATGCTTTCGGCCAATGCGATCACCGAAGAGGACATCGTAGAAGGGCTGAACGCGGGCGCGGACGAATACCTGATCAAGCCCGTGCGTATGAACGAATTCACAGCAAGGGTAAACGCGCTGCTGCGCCGTGCGCAGATGTCGTCATCGGAAAGCGAACAACGCTATGATGACGGGTATCTGAGCATCGACCTGCATCGCCGCCATGTGCATGTGAATGGGCGCAAACCGCACCTCACCCCAACCGAGTTCAAATTGCTGGCTGTGCTGCTGGAAAACGCCGGACGGGTGGTTTCACAGCGGGAACTGCTGGAACAGGTATGGGGACATGAATACGTGAACGATGTGTATTATCCCCGCGTGTATATCAGCCAGTTGCGCCGAAAAATTGAACGTGACCCGGCGAATCCTGTCTACATATTGACCGAACATCGCGTCGGGTATCGTTTTGAAAAACAGGGTGCTTCCGGTAAATCGAGTTAATGGCCTTTTATGACCGGTCTGAGTGCCATCACGCTGCTTGTGAACGGGATTACGCTGGCGTTGGCGCTGGCACTCCTGTTCATCGTGCTGTGGAGCGATGGAAACCGCGAGCTGAACTCGTTTTTTACGGTATTCCTGCTGCTGGTGGTGGTATGGAATGCCGGGTCGCTGCTGTGGCGGGCAATCCAGGAACTTCAGCTTGAAACCCCACTCGACGGCCTGGCAATCGGGTTGACCGAGCTTGGCTTTACGGGCGCAAGTGTCGCGGCGTATGCGCTGGCGGCGGCGCTGGTACGGGCGCATACCCGCCGCTTTCGGGTGCTGGCGTTTGTCAGTATTGGCGTGCTGGTGCTGTACCAAATCCTCGTATTTTTGCTCAACAGCGCGGTGCAATACGAAATGATGCCGTCCGATTCAGCGCAGCGGCAGCCGTTGGGGATTGCGTTCTACCTCATTTTCGATTTCGGCACGCTGTACCTGATTTGGCGCAACCGTCGCAAGATTCGCTCATTGGGGGTGATGGCGGGACTCACGCTGTTCGTGATGGGGCAAACGCTGGGGTTCGTCAATGCCGATTTACAGGCGTTCGACCTGGCGTTGATTGTGACATCGGTCGGTGCGCTGATCATCAGTTTTTCGATTGTTTCCCAAGAGATCATCCGTCCCCTTGCCGAGCGAAATTCTCAGGTGGAGGCAATCCGCCGGGTGAGTCTTGCTATCACAAGCCTGGCATCGCTTGATACGCTGCTGATGCAGATTGCGGCACAGACGGCAGCACTGCTCAAGACCGATGGGGGAGTCAGCCTGATGTTGATCAAGGATGGGGCGCTGGAAACGGCGACCGTCCATCATCTGCCGCGTTCGTATCTCAGCCAGCGTTTGCCGTTGGGCGAAGGCTTAGCGGGGACGGTCGCACGGACACGCCAATCGCTGATGGTGGACAACTACCGGCGCGACTGGAAGGGTAAAGAAGATTACCCGTTGGCGCGTGATACCTTCGGCTCGGTGATTTGTACGCCGCTGGTGTACGGGGGCGAAACGATTGGGACGCTTATGGTGATCGCCGCGAATCACGGCGTATTGTTCCAGAAAGAGGATTTATACCTGCTTGAACTGCTGGCAGCCCAGGCGGCGGTAGCGATTTCCCATAGTCAGCTTTTTTCCGACGTGGAATTTGCACGCAGTCAGCTTGAAACAGTGCTGAGCAGTACCGACAGCCCAGTCATCGCGCTTGACCGAAGTTTTCACCTGATTTTTGCCAATGGTGCGGCGCGCCAGCTCTTGAAGTTACCGGATCATGTGCAGCCGGATCATCCGCTGCGCGACATGATCCCGCGCAGCGCACTACCCGCTTTTATAGGACGTGCGCTGCGCGAACTGCGGCGCAGTGGGACGCTGACGTATGAAGTCACGTTTGGAAATCGAATTTTTCTGTGTAACATTGCCTGCCTGGGCCGTCCGCGCCTGACCGGGTGGGTTGCGGTGCTGAACGATGTCACGCAATTGAAAGAGCTAGACCGCCTGAAAAGCGAAATGGTGCGCATGACCAGCCACGATTTGAAGAACCCACTTCAGGTGGCGATGGCCTATACCGACCTGCTGCGCGATGATCTGGTTGGAGTGGTGGATGAAAGTGTGAGCGAAGCGGTAGACAAGCTCGATTGGCAGCTTCAACGGATGAACCGCATCATTCGCGGCATTCTCGATTTGGAACGGGTGAAAAGTGGGAAGATGCGGGTTGAAACATTAGCCCCTGTACGGCTGATGGAAGATGCCGCCCACGAAATGCGGCAGTTTGCGCATAGTCAGGGTATTTCACTCCACCTTGAACTCGATGAAAATGTCCCTATGATACGGGGAGATGCCGAACAGCTTCGACGCGCTGTAGTCAACCTGATTGAAAATGCGATCAAGTTCACGGGGCGCGGGGGCAGTGTTGCAGTGTATATGGCTGCGGAACAGGAACAGGTCAAGATCACAGTGACGGACACGGGCGTTGGCATTGACCCGGAAGCGCAGCCGCGCGTGTTCGACCGCTTCTACCGTGCCGAACAAAAAGGCACGGAACATATTGCAGGTTCCGGCGTGGGGCTGAGCCTGGTCAAAGCCGTAGTGGAAAATCATGGTGGCCGCATTTGGTTCACCAGCGCGTTGGGACGCGGTACAACGTTCTATGTCGAAATTCCGTTCACTGGAAATCGACTTTCCTATAGTCAATCATGACGTATGGATGTTAGTGGAGAGGTCTTTCCCTTTCAACATGAAAAAGCTGTTCACACTGATCTGTATCACAGCGCTTTGTTATACCGCCTATGCTCAGACACCTGTTCAACAGACACCTACGGTGTCCAGCAGTACCTATTCAACGTTCCAGGCAGATACACGTACTGAAACAACACAGCGTACCCCGTTTGAACCTTTCACGCAGTCTGACCTGGAAGTTGTCACAGGCAATGTACAGCGTCCGAACGGAATCGTATGGTTCAACAACAAGCTGTATACCGCCTGTACAGGAGACTTCACCCTGTACGAGATTGACGCGGTAACCGGATCGACACTGGCATACATCGGCGGGGTTCAGAATGCACACAGTCTGTATGCCGAAACGTCGGATACGACAGCACTCAGCTTATGGCTTCCCGATTTTGCGACAGGGCAGCTTTTGCATGTAACCCGACAGGGAATTCAGCGAATCGCTGAAGACATTGACGGCGCATGGGGGATTGCCGCACTGGATGCAGAGCATTTCGTTATCACCAGCCTGCTCGAAAATACGCTGCTTCAGGTGAGCCGCGACGGCGAAATCACCCCGTTGATCGACTCACTGGCATCGCCAACCGGGGTAGTGGTTCAGGATGACCATATTTTTGTGGCGAACAATGGCAGCACCCGCCGTTCCATCGAAGCTTATCCGGTCGAAGGTACCCTTCGCGCTGAACCACAAATTCTGGTGCGTGGGCTGCAAAACACCACCGGGCTGGCAATGGGCAGTGACGGCTATCTGTATTTTGCGTATTCGCTCGGCACTCGTGGTCTGGTAGGGCGCGCAGACCCGGCCTACTGTCTGGAAAACGGGGGCTGCACTGCCGAAGACATTGACATCGTGATCTATACCGAACTTGAATCGCCGCTGGCAGGGCTGACACTTTCGGACGATATGCGCCTGTACATCCACACGATGTTTCGTCCCGAAATTTACTGGGTGCAGCTCCCCATTTAGTCAGGTTTCGCTGAAGCGGCGTTCCAACCAACGCACCACCAGCGACCCGATCAGCGTCATTGACAGGTAGATCATCGCTGCGATGAAGTACGTTTCAAGATAGCGAAACGTGTTGCTGGAAGTGATTTTGGAAAGTTGGGCGATGTCCTGTACACCTAAGATAGCGACCAAAGACGAGTCCTTGATCATCGCGATCAGGTCATTGCCCAACGGCGGGAGTACGCGCCGTACCGCCTGGGGGAGGATCACCAGGCGCATGATTTGCAGGTAATTCATCCCCAACGACTTTGCCGCTTCGACCTGGCCGCGCCCCACCGATTGTATGCCAGCACGAAAGACCTCTGACAGGAATGCTGCATAGGTCAGCGTGAGTGCGATGATGGCGCGCCATTCATAGCTGATATCGCGCACGCGCACCGGAACGCCAGCGTTGTTAAGCAGTCGTACCATTTCCGGCACCAGTGCGAAGGCGATCACCAGAATTACGACCAGAATCGGCAGCCCGCGCAGTGTTTCGACATACAGCGTTGCCAGGTTATAGAAGCATATTTTGAGAAAGCCGCTCTTTTCAGTGGGTGGGCTGGAACGCACCAGTCCGATCAGCAGCCCGAACACCATCGACAGCCCATAGGCAATGAAGCTAACGGCCAGCGTCATCCCAATGCCATCGCGCAGTTGGTTCCAGATGTTCGTATAATCCGGGTTAGTGGTGACGAGCGAAACCGTCAGCACCCCCAGCAGCAGCAGCGGAAGAATCCAGTAGGGGAACCCAGCGATGCGCCCACGCAGCGAAACTGTTGCACGGGGTTTCGGCACGACGACGGTTAAGAGGTCTTGGGGGTTGCTTCGGCTCGTTTCCAAAATCAGTCGCTTTCAACGCACCATGTGCGCCATAAATAAAACGAGATGTGCCAAACGCACACCTCGTTTTACTTTACCGCGAGTTTAAGCGTCGTCAAAGAACGCTTAACTAACTGCCGCCCAACGTCGCCGGATCAAATTCGACGAACCAGGTTTCATACAGCGCGTCGAGTGTGCCATCGGCACGCATCGAATCGAGCGCTGCATTGATCGGTTCCACCAGCTCCGAACCGGGGGGGAAGATAAAGCCGAGTTCTTCAGAGGTCAGTGGTTCGCCCAAAATAGCGATTGCATCCGGGTTGGCACCGATGAACCCGGAACCCGCGTTATCATCCATGATTACCGCATCGACATCGCCGGAGATCAGCGCCTGCACCGCCACGCCGAACGTCTCGAACGCCTGCACGCGATCCTCACCGACAAGTTCAACCGCTGTGTCGTAGTTGGTTGTCCCAGGCTGTGAACCGATCAGCAAACTTTCATCCGCCGCCAGCGTCTCGGCATCCGCAAACCGATCTTCACCCGCACGCGCCAGGATCACCTGGGCAGTACGGATATAGCCCTGCGAAAAATCGACGATCTGCGCCCGTTCTTCAGTAATGGTGATGCCATCTGCCGCCATGTCGAACTGACCTTGCGAAATCGCGGTGATCATCCCATCCCACGAGGTTTCGACAAACACTGGAGTGCAGTTCAGGCGCGCACAGATTTCGTTGATCGCGTCGTAATCCCACCCGCGTCCTTCGCCCGTCGCCGGGTCACGGAAATTGAACGGCAGATAGGCATTTTCAACGGCAACGGTGATTTCGATTCCACCCAGATCGGGCAGCGTGACTGCTGCGGTATTCAAAGTGGTCGCGTCAAAATCAACGAACCAAGTCTGATAGAGCGCGTCGAGCGTGCCATCAGCGCGCATCGCATCCAGCGCCAGGTTGAACGGCTCTACCAGGTCAGAACCTTTGGTGAACACGAAACCGAGTTCTTCCGACGTGAGCGGTTCCCCAATGATTTCGATAGCGCCGGGGTTCGCACCGATGAAGCCGGAACCCGCGTTATCGTCCATGATGACGGCATCGACATCGCCCGCGACCAATGCCTGCACCGCTACGCCGAACGTCTCGAAAGCCTGTACGCGATCTTCACCGACGAGTTCAACCGCTGTGTCGTAGTTGGTCGTCCCCGGCTGCGAACCGACAATCAGCGACGTGTCCGCCGCCAGCGTTTCCGCATCGGTGAAGCGGTCTTCGCCCGTGCGAGCGATCACCACCTGGGCGGTGCGAATATACCCCTGCGAAAAGTCCACGATTTCGGCGCGTTCTTCCGTAATCGTGATGCCATCCGCCGCCATATCAAACTGGCCTTGTGAAATGGCCGCCAGCATCCCATCCCACGACGTTTCAACGAATACGGGGGCGCAGTTCAGGCGCGAACAGATTTCATTGATCGCGTCATAATCCCACCCGCGCCCTTCGCCCGTCACCGGGTCACGGAAGCTGAACGGGATGTACGCATTCTCGACCGCAACGACGACTTCACGCCCGCCCAGGTCTGGAAGGCTTTCCTGGCCTGCCACCGCAAGCGGCGCGACCAGGACGCACACGATCACGGCGAACAGGGTGTGCAGCATATGCCTGTACAGTTTGTGCAGCATGGTTTGCACTTTCTCCAATGTCACTTAATACGGGGTTAACTTGCGCGGCAAAGTCTACCGTATTTTCCCTGGCACGCAACCATAATTTCACTTCAGTCTGGCAAAACGTGAACGTCATTGGCCAAGCGGCTGAACCAGCAGAATACCGATCAACGCCACAATCAATCCCAGATGATGAGTCACCGACCATATCACGTCGAGAACCGGGGTAGGGACGGCGAGATTGACCAGACTGACGATAAAGCTGACGATCACCAGAAGCACCCCAATGACGATAGTCAGCCCGCGCTGTTTGGCAAGGTTCGATGAGAGCGACTCCAGAAAGCGCGACAGGTCCCGATTGCGGTCGATGAGCTTGAACAACATGGCGGGTTACACCTTGAATTCCTTGTAGCGTTCGACAAGATAGGCGGGAATTTGCAGACCGAGTTTAATGCCGTGTTCGGTATGTTCCTGGGATTCGACCGTCGCCAGTTCATGCAGCCGCGATACCACATCCCCACGATCATACGGAATGTGAAACACCACATGAACGGTCGTCGCCTTCAATGCGTCCTCAATCGCGGTCAGCAAGTTATCGACGTTCTGGTTGCGGGCGGCTGATACCTGGACCTGCGCCAGGTACTCATGTGCGTTCGGCACGACAGGCAGTTCACCGCCAGACCACTGATCGATTTTGTTCCAGACCAACAGACGTGGGATAGGCGGCACGTCAATTTCTGCCAGGGTATCCTCCACCGTTTCGATATGCTGAAGCGCGTTCGGATGGTTGACATCGACCACCACTAGAAGCAGATCGGCTTCGCTGATCTCCTCAAGCGTGGCGCGGAAGGCTGCTACCAGGGCAGTGGGGAGCTTCTGAATGAACCCTACTGTATCCGTCATCAGCACCTGACGGCCCGAATGCAGATTCAGCCGCCGCGTCGTGGGATCGAGCGTGGCGAACAACTGATCGGCCACATACACATCTGCACCTGTCAACGTGCGCAGCAGGGTCGATTTTCCCGCATTGGTATAGCCAACCAGCGCGCACAGCGGAATTCTTGCCCGTTCACGCTGCGCCCGGTGGCGGCTGCGATGGCTGCGCACCTGCTCGATCTCGGTCTTTAGCCGGGTAATGCGCCGCCGAATTTCGCGGCGGTCCACTTCAAGCTGAGTTTCACCAGGGCCACGCAGCCCCACGCCGCCACTTCCCCCGCGCGCACCACCACCGCCCGCCTGGCGTGCCAGGTGCGTCCACTGCCGGGTGAGCCGGGGGAGGCGGTATTCATACTGCGCCAATTCGACCTGGAGCGCACCTTCGCGGGTGCTGGCGTGCTGGGCAAAAATATCGAGAATCAGGGCGGAACGATCCAGCACCTTGACCTCTTCGCCCAGGCGTTTTTCCAATTCACGCTGGTGGCGCGGCGAGAGTTCGTCATCGAACACCACCACTTTTGCATCCGTTGCCAGGAGCGTCTGCTGAATTTCATCGACCTTGCCGGAACCCACGAACGTCGCCGGGTCAATGTGGTTAAGGCTCTGCGATGTCTGGCCGACAACTTCCATCCCCGCCGTGTCCGCAAGCTGCCCCAGTTCCTGGAGCGAGTCTTCTAACGGCAGCAAAGGGCGGCTGCCGCGCAGCCCTACGCCCACCAATACCGCCCGCTCCATTGCTGCCGACGTGCTGTTATCGATCAATCGGTCTACCATAACGTTTACGACCTATATGTTTGAATTAACGAGAAGCATACCACGTTTTCAAGCGTGTCAAAGCCTGCTCCAGGCGAGCATCTTCAGCACACAGGCTGAAACGCACATGCCGTGTTCCGCCAGGACCATAAAACGTTCCGGGAGCGACCGATACCCGCGCATGGGTGAGCGCGGCTTCGGCATAGTCAACGCCTGTGCCGCTGAGGACTTCCGCCCAGATGTAAAGCGCGCCTTTGGGGACATATCCCCGTAACCCAATGTGCGGGAGCATTTCAAGGATGCGGTCACGCCGTGCCTGATACACCGCATTGCGCGCTTCTACCCAGGCAGAAGGCGTTTCAAGGGCAGCGATCCCGGCATCGTACACCGGGCGAAAATGACCGCTGTCCATGTTGCTTTTCACGGTAAGCAGCGTCTTGATGGCGGCCACGGAGCCGACGGCAGCCCCTAAACGCCATCCAGCCATGTTGTACGACTTGGAAAACGAGATCAGTTCGATGGAATGGTCGAACGCGCCAGGCGCTTGCAAGGCGCTGCCTGCTCGATACCCATCGAACGTGACATCACAGTACGGGTGATCCGATGCCAGCAGGAGGTCATGTTCAGCGCAAAAAGCGACGGCCTGCGCATAGAACGCCGCATCCGCACAGGCACCCGTTGGATTATTGGGATAATTGACCCACAAGATTTTCGCACGCTGTCGTATGCCAAGCGGCACCGACTCCAGATCGGGCAGGTACCCACCCGATTCCGGGGTGGGAACGTAATACGGTTCGCCGCCCGCCAGCAGTGCGCCCATCGCATAGGATGGATAGCCGATGTCGGGCGTGAGGACGACATCGCCCTGATCGACATACGCCAGGATCAGATTGACGATGCCTTCCTTGCTCCCCATGAGCGGCAGCACCTGGGTTTCCGGGTCAAGCATCACGCCGAAGCGTTCATCATAGTAGCGTGCGACCGCCGTCCGAAATTCTGGAATGCCCTTATACCCTGCATAGCCATGATTCAGTGGGTTTGCCGCCGAACGCGCTAACGTTTCGATGACATGCGGTGGCGGCGGCATATCCGGGCTGCCCATATCCAGGTTGATCACATCCAACCCGCGTGCGTTCATCTCGCGGACACGCTGAGTGAGGGCGGCAAAAGGATAAACGGGCAAGCGCCCCAATCGTGCAGCGGGTGAAGTCACACTCAGCATCCTCGTTGAACTAGCCAGCAATACGGGTGACGATTCCTGCTTGTTCCAGATACGCCTGTAGGACACGACCCACCCGCTCCAGGCTGTCCGGGCTGATTTTATCGAGCGTATCGAGCGACGTATGCCAATATTCATACTCAAGGTCGATGATGTTGACTGATGGGATGCCGCGCTCGATGAACGGCACATGATCATCGGTGATCGCGCCGCGCTGCTCCAGGGGGAAGTATTCGCCATAGCCCAGATTGGCGGCGACCTGCCAGATGGCATCCGTGAATTCGGGGTGATAGGTGACGGAGTAGCCTTCCTGTGGGAAACGCTGGTCGAATTCACCGACCAGATCGACCAGGATCATGGCGAATACCGGGTCGCTTGAAAGCATGAGGTTTTGAGCATACAGCGACGAACCGACAATATAACCCTGGCTTTGGGATGGGCGCGCATTTTCCCAGGGCGTGATGCGGCCATTGTCCTCGGCATCGAAAAATACCAGGCGAATTTCATAGTTCGGTGCGTAGGATTGGCTCAGTACACGCGCCAGTTCGAGCAGTACACCCACACCGCTCCCGCCGTCGTTCGCGCCCGGCATGGGCAGGCGGCGGTTCGCTTCTTCGGGGTCTTTATCGGAATAAATGCGCGAATCGTAGTGCGCGCCCAGGATGATCACGCCATTTTCAGGCGTGCCGAAGCGGGCGACCAGGTTACGCACCGGGACGAGCAGTTGGCCGACCTGCGGCGGCTGCCAGTCCGGCACACCGGCACCAATGCGCGTCAGCCCTGCCGCCAGCAGCGAATCGACCGTGAACGGCTGCCAGTCCTGAAGGGTTTGCAAGGCTGAGTCGCTGAAGGTCGAGACATCGCCCAGGTTGACAACGTGCCAGTCTTCAGACGTTTGCCAGCCATAATCGTCTAGTTTCTGAAGGATGAGATTTCCAGCCTGATAGCTGCCCAACGTCGCAGTGCGCCGGAAACCGATATTGACGTGATCGGCCACATGGATGAACGCAAGTTCGCCGCTGAAATCAAGAGGCGGCGTTTGTTGTGCGGCAGCCTGCTGTACCGGGGCGAACCCACCCAGGCCGACGAGAAGCACACAGACTACTACGGGAAACATGGCAGCAGCACGAGCGAGCGAAAACCATTTCAAGAAACGGACTCCGTTTGAACAGCGGGCATCTGATCATCAAAAAGCACGGGCGACCGCTCAAGATCGGTCAGAGCGCGTTCGACATACGCATGGTAGCGCTGCCGCTTATCCTTGACATGCGGCTCAAGCGCCGGCAGGATGCCAAAATTGGCCTTCATCGGCTGGAAATGCTGCGGATCAGCGTGGGTGACATAATGGCACAGCGCGCCTAACATGGTGGTGGGCGGCAGAATCGCGGCGGGTTTGCCTTGCAGCATCCGCGCCATATTCAGCCCGGCGACCAACCCGGTGGCGACATTCCCCATATACCCCTCAACCCCGGTAATCTGCCCGGCGAAGTACAGATCGGCACGGGTGCGGAACTGCATGGTGGGGTACAGCAGCGATGGGGAGTTGATGAAGGTATTCCGGTGCATCTGTCCCATACGCACGAACTCGGCATTCGCAAGGCCAGGGATCAGGCGCAGCACGGTTTCCTGTTCACCCCATTTGATGTTGGTTTGAAAACCGACCAGGTTGTACAAACTCCCGGCCAGATTATCCTGGCGAAGCTGCACCACCGCATAAGGACGCTTTCCGGTACGCGGATCGCGCAGCCCCACCGGACGCATTGGGCCGAAGGCCAGCGACTCATGACCGCGTGCCGCGATCTGTTCGATGGGCAGACAGCCCTCAAAGAACTGATCGTCCTCCTGCTCAAAATCACGCAGGGCGGCGCGTTCCGCATTCACGACTGCCGTGACGAATGCATCGTATTCGTCTTTGTTCAGCGGGCAGTTGATGTAATCGCCCGTATCTTCTTCACCGCGCCCGTAACGACTGGCACGAAACGCGATGTTCATGTCGATGCTGTCCGCCGTCACAATCGGCGCAAGGGCATCATAGAAATACAGATACTCCTGCCCGGTGATGCGGGCAATATCGGCAGCCAATGCCGGAGAGGTCAGCGGGCCGGAAGCGACAATGGTCGGCGCTGCGGGCAGGTGTGTCACTTCTTCCCGAATCACACGGATGTGCGGGTGCTGCTCCAACGCATCGGTCACGGCCTGTGCAAACAGCTCCCGGTCAACCGCGAGCGCGCCGCCCGCCGGAAGTGCAGCCTTTTCCGCCAGCGCCAACAGGAGCGATCCCAGTCTGTCCAGTTCGGTTTTGAGCAGGCCGGACGCACGATCCGGCAGTTTCGAGCCGAACGAATTGCTGCACACCAGTTCGCCTAAGCGGTTCGACACATGCGCGCCCGTGGTTTTGTGCGGACGCATTTCGTAAAGTGCCACCGAAAAGCCGCGCTGCGCAAGCTGCCATGCGGCTTCTGAACCTGCCAAACCACCGCCAATGATGGTGACGGGGTGTACGTTACCCACAGCGTTCGTCATGGGTGGTATTCACTCATCGTTCTATACTTTACCAAGGACAATCGTCGCGTTCTGCCCGCCCAGGCCAAAACTATTGGACAAAACATACTTCAACCCGCGTACATCCCGTGCTTCATTCGGGACATAATCGAGATCGCATTCCGGGTCGGGCGTTTCGTAATTGATGGTGGGGTGAACGACCTGATCGACCATGCTCATCACACAAGCGATGATTTCGATAGCACCGGATGCGCCGAGTGCGTGTCCCAACATGCTTTTGCTGGAACTGACAGGGATATTATACGCCTGTTCGCCAAAAACACGCTTGATCGCCAGCGTTTCCATCGCATCGTTCGAGGGCGTGGACGTGCCGTGCGCATTGATGTACTGAATCTGATCCGGCGCAAGATGCGCATCCTGAAGCGCCCATTTCATCGAGCGGGTTGCGCCGCCCGCTTCGGGGTCGAGCGCCGCGATGTGATAGGCATCCGATGAGGAGGCATGACCGAGGATTTCGGCGTAGATATGCGCGCCGCGCTTCAGCGCATGGGCGAGGCTTTCGATCACCAGCACCGCGCAGCCTTCGCTGTACACGAACCCATTGCGGTTTTTATCGAACGGACGACTGGCTTTTTCGGGTGCATCGTTGTAGCCCGTCGCCAGCGCATCCATCGCTTCAAACCCGGCGATGGCGTAATCATGGAAGACCGATTCCACGCCGCCCGTGATGATCATGTCGGAACGTCCGCTGCGGATCATATCGGCAGCTTCGCCAACGGACTGCGTTCCCGCCGCGCACGCCGTCGAAGGCGAGAGCAGCGGCCCCAGTGCGCGGAAAAAGCGGCTGATATAATGACCTGGCATGTTCGGCAGGGAGTTGATCAGTCCCAGCGGATTTGGGCGCTTATACCCCGAATCGCGGTACTTGGCGGTGCTTTGGTCGCCCGTTTCATGCGAACCGAGCGTCGTCCCCATCACCACGCCGACCCGTTCGCCTTCGGCTTCGACCTGTTCACGGGTCATCCCCGCATCCTGCATGGCCAACTGCGCGGTCACCAGGGCAAACTGAGAGGCACGCCCCATGCGCCGAGCTTCCTTATGCTCAATATACCCGGTCGTCTCAAATGCACGGACTTCGCCGCCAATTTTGACAGGCACGTGATCGACGGGAATCGTTTCGATCCGCCGAATGCCCGATCTGCCCGCTTTCAACCCATCCCATAAGGTTTTTACGCCGCCCAGGGCGGTCACGGCTCCCATGCCGGAGATGACGACACGCGGACGACCATTTCTCAAAAGTTCCATCGGTGATTGTGCGGCGGCCATGCGGCGCACCGCGTTCCCCCTTTCTGAAAGTATCCCACTGCGGCGCACGGTTTAACCTGGACTGACGCTGGGTTCCTTCTGGAAGCCCGCCCGAATCGTCTCGATCACGCGGCCTTCGACCGCCCGCCGCGCCTGGCCAATCGCGTTTTTGACGGCAACCGCATTCGAGCGCCCATGACCGATGATGACCACACCGTTCACGCCCAACAGCGGTGCGCCCCCGGTCTCGAAAGGGTCGATCTGTTTGCGCACACGGTTGAACGCCGGACGGGAGAGCAGTCCCCCCATTTTTGTTAACACTCCTGCGGTCAATTCGTCACGGATGGCCGCCGCCATCGTGCTGGTGGCGGCTTCCATCGCTTTAATGCAGATATTCCCGACGAAACCATCCGTCACCACCACATCCGCGCCGCCTTTCAGCATCTCTTTGGGTTCAATGTTGCCGATGAAGTTCAGCGGCAGCCTGGCGATCAGGTCGGCGGCGGCGCGGGTCTGTTCACTCCCTTTGCCTTCTTCTTCGCCATTAGACAACACGCCGATACGCGGGTTCGCCAACTGAAGCGCATTCTGTGCGTAAATACTGCCCATCACGGCGAACTGCGCCATCCATTCGGGTTTGGAATCGGCATTCGCGCCGGCATCGACGATCACGACACTGGTGCCGCGCAGCCGCACAATTGCCGACAATGCCGGACGCTTGATGCCTGGAATGCGATGCAGCGTGAACAGGGTCGCAATGCTTAGCGCAGCCCCGGTATTGCCTGCCGTGACAAACGCATCGGCACTGCCATCCCGGACAAGGTTCATGCCCACATGCATCGACGAGTTGGGTTTCGCTTTGCCGACCGCGCTGGGTTTATCATCCATCGTGACCACATCGGGCGCATGAATAATTTCCAGGCGCAGCCCGGTCGTGGGGTATTTCGCCAGTTCTCGCTCAATGAGCGCTTGATCGCCCACCAGGATCACCGTCGTATCCCGGAAGGCACGCGCCGCCATGACCGCGCCTTCCACATCCGGCATGGGCATGGCATCGCTGCCCATCGCATCGAGTACAATCCGCATTCGGGTTCATCCTTACATTAAGCCGCACAGTTCACAAACAGCGCGATGACGGGATAATTTTCTACCACAGCCTTTCCCTTAATCGTACCTCAACGTGACGGCTTTGCGTACCTCAAGCTGCGGCGCGTAAAGGATTGACATCCCATGAGGAGTGGCTATAATGACCTACAGAATGCGCACCGGTGGCGGAATGGCAGACGCGCATGCTTGAGGGGTATGTCCTCATTGAGGGTGGAGGTTCGAGTCCTCTCCGGTGCAAAACGACGAAAGACCTGTGTGGCATCGCTGCACAGGTCTTTTTGTTTTGTTGCATCAGCGCGAAGATGTGGTGTATATTCCCCCGCAGTGATTAGTAGGGTTGCACCCTCATTTCCTCATCATCAGGAGAGTCAGCGGCATGAACGACGCGACCGAAAGCCAGTTGATGCGCGCCTTTGAACTGGTCGAAGCTGGCAGACTGGATGATGCCCGCGCCATCCTTACGCCGCTGCTGACGAACAACCGCAACAATCCCGATGTATGGTGGGTGTATGCCCATGCCGTGACCGACCCGCTGGTTGCCCAGGATGCGCTCAATAATGTGCTGCGGCTCGATGAGGGGTATCCCGGCGCACGCGAACTGAAAAGCCAGCTCGAATCGCAGTTGGTGACCGCCCCGGAATTTGCGCCGCCGCCCCCGCCCGTTAGCGATGAGCCGGATTTTGCCGAAATCAGAAGCGCTGCCGATGACCCCGACGACGGCGGGTTCAACCTGCCGCGCATCCTCCTGATTGCCGCTGTATTCGTCCTCATCGCCGTGATCAGCCTGGCGCTGGCCAATCAGACCAGCCAGCCTGTCCCTGCTACTCCAACTGCCGTCGTGAGCGTGCCGACGTTCGACGCATCCGCGCTGGCGACCGATAACGCGAACGCCGATTCATCCGCGACAGAAGCGGTGGCAGGTGATGCGCTGCGCGTCGTAGCGGCAGCACTGAACGGCTTCCCGCTCCGTGAGCCGGATGCAGTCACGCTGGAAGACGCGGCGGGCGAAACGGTCGTGTTCACCCATGTGTGTGGGCCGGCCAATGCATCGCTGCTTTCGGAAACCGTCAACCGCCTGAAAACCACCTTGGGGCAGGTGAGCAGCACGTTGGGCAGTGATGTCGAGCGGATCGGCATTCGGGCGCTCGACTGCGCGACCAATACCCCGCTGGTACAGATCGCGGTCGATGTGCAGTCTGCGCAGGCGTTCGCCGCTGGCAGTCTCAGCGATGCCGAATTTTCGCGCCGCTGGACGGCGGTCAGCTAACCGCCCAGCACGGGACGGCGTTCATAGGGCAGCCGCACCCGAAATTCGGTGCCGCTGTTGACCTGGCTGTCTACTTCAATGCGGCCATGATGTGCTTCAATAATGCCATGACTGACGAATAACCCCAGACCCGTTCCCTGCGATTTTGTCGAGAAGAACGGGTCGAAAATTTTGTGCAGGTTCTCCGGCGAAATACCGCATCCGGTATCCCGAAAGCGCACTGTGATTTCGCGGTCATCGGCAGCAGCTTCGATGTACAGCACGCCGCCATCGGGCATGGCAGCCTGTGCATTGACGGCTAAATTCATGAACACCTGCTGCAAATGATCGCGGCTGCCCATCACCGGGGGCAGCGACTCGATTCGCGCCTCCACCCGCACACGCCCATGTTCAAAAAATTTGCGGTTCAGTTTGATAATGCCGTCGAGCAGTTCCGCCAGATCGACCTGGGCGATTCCGTCCTCACCGGAACGGGTGAAATCGAGCAGGCGGCGAATCAGCCGTTGAATGCGTTCGAGGTTCTCATTGATAACCTCCAGATCGCGCGAATCGACCTGTGCGCCCGTCTCCTCCAACTGGGAAACGATCTCCTCCAGCCCCAGCTTGATCGGCATGAGCGGGGTGTTGATCTCGTGGGCAAGGCTCGCCGCCATGTGGCCAATCGACGCCAGCTTTTCCGAGCGTATCAACATCTGCTGGGCGGATTGCAACTGCTGGGTGCGTTCCTCAACTTTGTCTTCAAGCCGCTGTGCATAATCGAGTTGGAATTCGTAAAGCTGTGCATTGTGAAGTGCAAGCGCAGCCTGGCGGCCAATGCCCGTCAGCAGTCGCAGGCGATCCTCATCATAGGAAACCAGGCTGATAACCGCCAGCGCCCCCAGCAGCCGGTTGGCATGGCGCAGCAGCACGACGACCGCTTCATATCCATCGAACGTGACGGAAAACGCCGACTTTTTCCCGGCTTTTTTCGCCTGCTGAAGCAGGGTCGTCTCCGAGATGGTCGCCGGATTGAAATCGTCGGCACTCAAGGCGTGGCGATGGGCAATCGCTCCGTCATCATCGAACTGATAGATAAACGCCGCTTCGCACGGGAGCAGTTCGCGCACCAGCCGGACTGAAAGTGCCAGCAGTTCACCGATGACCAGCGATTGGCTGAAGTGTTCGCTCACATGCAGCAGCGCCTCCAGTTCTTCGGTACGGTTCTGAAGTGCATCCTGAAGTTTACGGGCCTTGATCTTGCTGACGGCGCGGGCGACAAGTTCCTGATGCGCGAACGGCTTATAGATGTAATCGTCCGCGCCCAGGTCAAACCCATGCGCCAGATCGGATGGCTGACGGGCATTGGCCGTGACCAGAATCGTCGGGATCGCGCGCGTGCGTTCGTCGTCGCGCAGTTCACGCAGTACATCGAACCCGTTCATGCCCGGCATCAGGATGTCGAGCAGGATCAGGTCTGGCTGAAGGCGCTGAGCAGTTTCCAGAGCGGCAATCCCATTGTTGACACGCTCGACCCGGTAGCCTTCACGCTCAAAGATGTGCTGTACCATGAGCGTGGTATTGATTTCATCGTCCGCTACCAGGATCAGCGGGGCATCGGCTTTGGTAGTCATGCTGCACCTCAATCATCACGATCTGAGCGATAGACATCGGCTAGGTGTTTTGGCCGGGGTATGCTAGAATTTTCCCTCTGATCATAGACCATGATGTCGAAAAAAATGCAAAAGCATTTACCACATGCGGGCAGTACGCGCCGTTCGATTCTGTTGGGCATTGGGATTGGCCTGGCGATGGGCGGCATTTTTGCGGGCGGGTTTTTCTTCCGCGATCTGGTGGAAGGCCTGACTCCTACCGCGACCGGGGCGGTTCCCAGCGGTGAGTACACGCTGCTGCGTGAAGTCCAAACGCTGCTGGATCGCCACTATCTGCGCGAACAGCCGGCGATGGCGCAGCGTGAATATGCCGCCGTGCGCGGAATGCTCACCGCGCTGGGCGACCCCTACACCTTCTTCATCGATCCGCCCGTTGCGGCCAGCGAGTCCGATACGCTGGCCGGGACATACGGAGGGATTGGCGTGCAGGTGCAGCGGAACGCCAGCGGTGATCTGCTGCTGTATCCCTTCCCGGACAGCCCCGCCGAACGTGCGGGTATTGCCGAAGGCGATAGTCTGGAGTCCATCAACGGCGTGCCTGTCGATCCCCGCACTGCGGGCGAAGCGCTCGACCAAATGCTGCGCGGTGAAGTGCGTGAAGGCAGCGGAGTCGAACTGAGCGGGCGGCGGGCGCAAAACGGTGAGCCTTTTCAGGTATTCGTCCCGTTCGATGTGATCAACGTGCCATCGGTGGTATGGCGGGTACTGCCCGATGGCGACGCGCTCGGCTATATGCAGGTGCTGCGCTTTACCGCCCGCACGCCCGACGAACTGCGCCAGGGATTGACCGAACTGGCGGATGCGGGCATTGAAGCGCTGGTTCTCGATTTACGGAACAACACGGGCGGGCTGCTGCAAGAATCGATCTCCGTCGCAGATGAGTTCATCGACCAGGGAATCGTGGTCATCGAGCGCGATAACCAGAGCGAACGCCCTTACCAGGCAGCGGCAGGGGGAGCGTTCATCGAACTGCCTATCGCTGTGCTGGTCAACGACCGCACCGCCAGCGGTGCTGAACTGGTCGCGGGCGCGCTGCAAGACCTTGAACGTGCGATCCTGATCGGCCAGCCCACCTTTGGTAAAGGGACGGTACAGCAGATTTTCCCGCTTTCCGATGCATCGTCGCTGCATGTGACATCGGCAGAATGGCTGACCCCGAACCGCCAGGCGTTGAATGCCAACGGGTTGCAGCCCGATATTGCCGTCGCGCCCGACGCTAGTGGGCGCGATGTCGAACTGCAAGCGGCAGTTGATTATTTCAGCACTTCAGCACAACCAGAAAGTACCGGGTCATGACCGAAGGAATTAAGGTCATTGCGCGCAATCGAAAAGCGAGCCATGACTATCATCTTGAACATACCTATCAGGCCGGAATCGTCCTGACGGGTGGTGAAATCAAGTCGATACGCGCCAACAAGATCAGCTTGCAGGAAGGATTCGTCGAAGCACGGGATGGCGAAATCTGGATGATTGGGGTGAACATTTCGCCTTACGAACAGGCTGGCATCTACGGCTACACGGATCCCATGCGCCCGCGTAAGCTGCTGCTGCACAAGAAAGAGATCGCCGAGATCATCAGCCGCATTGCTGAACGCGGCTATACCTGTATCCCCACGATGGTCTTTTTGCAGAAAGGCCGTGCCAAGATCGAAATTGCCCTTGCACGCGGGAAAAAGCAGTATGATAAACGCGAAGCAATCGCCAAACGGGATGCCGACCGTGAAATTCGGCAGGCGTTGAAAGAACGTTTTCGGGATTGAACGCCACGTATTGTGAACCCGCCAGAAGACGAAACAGGGATTGCACCATCATTCGTCGCGCACACGCTGCGCGAGATGGGCTACGCGGCTGCCCCGGACGGACTCGTCAACCCGCTGGTGCGCCTGTACCTGGTCGAACAGGCGCTGCGTGATGAGTCACTGCCATCCAGCCCTGAAGCCCGCCTATTTACCCTCTACAATATCATGAGTAATCTGGTGGTGGGCGCACTGTATCAACGGCGTGGATTGTATGCGCGCCCGGTTGCACATGACGCATGGACTCTGGACGATTACCGTGACGCAGTGCAGGCCGATATGGAGGCCGATAACGCCGACCTGATGGCGTTCAGTCTGTTATATCACTGCTTCATCCGGGTAGACCTGGCGATCAGCCCGGCTATGTTTGCCGCGTGGAGCCATGTCACCGACCGCACACTGCGGCGCTATCAGGCCTTCGCCATCAAACGACTGACACACCTGCTGATCGATGCGGAACGGCTGGCGCGCCGTCAGGATCGACAGCGGCGCTTGATCGGGCAGCTTCCCAGTGCGCAGCCCCCAACGCTGGTCGGACGTGATCACCTGGTGGAGACATGGATTGGTGAGTATGCCGACGAACCGCGCCTGAACGTGCTGATCACAGGGGCAAGCGGGATCGGCAAAACAGCGCTGGTGCTGGCCGTACTGCACCGGTTGATCGCGGCGGACTGCACAGCGGAGGTCGTATGGCTTCAGCGCCCGCAGTCGGTCGGGCATATCCGCAAAGCGCTGGAAGATCGCTTCATACCGGATGGCAGCAGCATCCCGCTGCGCGATGCGCTCCCACAGCAGGGAAACCCGGCGATCATCATCTGCGATTCGTGCGAAGACCTGCTGTGGCAGGATGCGCAGGCAGTAGACGACATCCTGACGGAATGTGATACAGCAGCCTTCATCCTCACAAGCCAGGTCTACCAACCGCTGCGGCATATCGACCGCCATTTAGCCCTAACGCCGCTTGATCTTGAAGAATCAGCGGCGCTGGTGCAGCGGTTCACGATGCCACAGGATGAAGCCCGCCTCCACGATGAGGTGATGGCGGCGATCTTTACGGAGGTTGGCGGGGTTCCAGGCTTGTTGGCAGTGGCCGCTCGGCGGTTGGTGATGGAATCATGGGAGCAGGCAAAGGTGTCGATACACGCCATGGCGTACACGACAATTTATGAACGGTTACGCAAAGGGACACGCCTGTTGTGGTGCGCACTGGCACTGCTCCCAACCACCTTCAAGCGAACTGAGGCGTATCTGTGGAGCGGGATCGAGACTGAAGCGGCGCTGACGGAACTTCGGCAGTGGGCGGTGCTGCCGCCGGAAGAACAGCGGATCATCGAAAGCGGCGCACGTCGTTTCATCGAGCATCTGTACGCCCACGACCGCGATATTCAGGCCAACATCGGTGAGCTACTGGCCTATGTCGATAAAGTTTCGCAGAGCGATGTGAACGCCGCTTTGCCAATCGTTCAACACGCACTGCTATCGGACTGGCTCGACATCAACGACGAACGACGGCTCACATGGATCGACCGCTGTGCAGAAGCAGGCATCCGCCAGGGGGACGCGGCCATCTGGTGCATCATCCTGGAACAGAGTTTGCGTGCGCTTCAGCCCGCTGAACATCTGCTGTGGTACGGAATCTGTCTGCGGCGGCTTGGTCATTGGCCGGAAGCGGTCGATGTGCTGCTGCGTGCGCTGGACGCAAGCCGCCATAATCAGGCCGATCCTATACAGATTCAGGCGCACACCGCCTTGAGCATGACGCTGCGCTACCAGGGACAGTACGCCCGTGCTATCGATCACCTGGCCCAGGCTGAAACGACCGCCCGCCAATACGCACCGGAACAACTGCCATTGGTGCGCAGCGAACAGGCACGCATCGCCATCGAACGGGGGCGGGCGAATACGGCGCTAAAGCTGCTTGCAGGGCTGCCAGAGAATGCCAATACCCGCCTGCTGCGTGCCGAATCGCATCTTTTGAATGGCGAACCTGTACAAGCACGGCATCTGCTGGAACCGCTGACGCATGATTCGACGCTGGAGCCGCAGCAGGAAGCGACTTTGTATGCGCTCATCGCCCGCAGCTACGAAGGGGAGGGGGCATTCCAGGCGGCGTATCACTATTTTGCATACAGCCTGGTCGTGGCCGAAACCTGTGGAGATCGGCTGACGGCGGGGCGGGCGCAGAGCAACATTGGGGCGGTGCTGCTGCGGTTAGGGCAGCTACAGCGGGGACGGGCGGCACTGCTGGCCGCACAACGCGAACTAATCGCACTGCGCGATGTCGTCGGGATCGCGGCGGTGCAGCATAACCTAAACACTGCGCCTCTCGCTGGCGGAACCCGTTCCAGATAACCCGGCCTTGCCCGCCGCCGTATTTGTGCGTATACTTGCATTATGCGCTCATAGCTCAGCGGATAGAGCGTTGGTCTTCGGAACCACAGGTCGGGGGTTCAAATCCCTCTGGGCGCACAGAGGCGAACGTTGCATTTACAGCCGCACTCGGTTACAATGATTGGACTAAGTTCCATTCGTCTAGAGGCCTAGGACGTGGCCCTCTCAAGGCCAAAACACGGGTTCGAATCCCGTATGGAGCATTTGAATACCCATCGCTTGAAAAGCAGAACCAAACGGTTCTGTTTTTGATTCGTTGCTGTCAATCTGCTGTTTCAAAAACGTGTGTCTGCGCAGCACTTTGCCAGATGTTTGACCGCAATGGTTAAACGAAACCGATTCACTTGTTAACATCTCCTTCAATTGCCTCGGCTACCGTTGGCATCTAGTTCGTTACGATGACATCACACGTCGTAATAGCAGCCAGCGAAAGACCATTCACGGCATGGAAATCGACTCGTTACCCACGACGAATACGCCTGTCCTCACGCGCAGCGACCGTCCACGCAGCCGCTCACTAGCGGCGTGGCTGCAACAGCCCAGTACCCGTGAATTAGGGCGTGCGCTGTTGTACAGCAGCCCCGCACTGATCATTTTTTTTCTGTTTACCTATTTCCCGTTCTTCAGAGCGATCTATCTCAGCCTGCATATCACCGACTCAGCCGGGGATACCGTGCGCTTCAATGGGGTCGATTATTACCTGCGCGTCCTGGGGCTGGATGGCAGCGGACGCACCGATTACCTGAACAGCATCGGCACCAGCTTCCTGTTCGTGCTGATGGTCGTGCCGGCCACCATCGTGGTGAGTGTGGGGCTTGCCCTGCTGGCGACGGCGCGGGTGAAAGGCATCCAGGTCTTTCGTACCGTCTTTACCAGCAGTGTAGCTATTTCACTGGCCAGCGGCGGCATTATCTGGTCGCTCTTGTACAGCCCGTCCACCAAAGCGACACAGTGGGTTATCGACCTGCTCGGTATTCAGGCCACCAGCCTGCTCAACAATAACCTGACAGCGCTGCCAGCCGTGGCGGTCATGACTATCTGGGCTGGGCTTGGTTTCAGCTTCATCATCGCGCTGGCAGGCATTCAGAACATCCCTCAGGACTTGTACGAAAGCGCCGCCATCGACGGCGCGAATCGCGTTCAGAGCTTCCGCTTCATCACGCTGCCGCTGCTGTCGCCCACCCTGTTCTTCCTGGGGGTGGTGGGGACGATTGGCAACATTCAGGCGTTCACCCAGTTCCACCTGCTCATCCCCGACGCGCCGAATACCGTTTTTGTATATGAAACCTACCGGGCGTTCTGGTACGACAACCGCTACGGTCTTGCTTCGGCCATGTCGATCATCATTTTCGTGATCCTGCTCACGCTGACCATCGTACAGTACCGCGTCCTGAACCGGAGGGTGTTCTACCAATGAGCGTGCAGACTTCATCGGTTGGCAGAAGCGGTCAGTTTCCGTACTACAGCCTGGTTTATCTCTCGCTGGTGATCATCTCGATCATCCTGCTTGCGCCGCTCTTGTTCTCGCTTTCGCTGGCGCTGCAAGGCCCAACGGTTGCGCCGACTTTCATCCCGAGAGATTTCACCACGCTGGATTGGGGCATTTTCGTCCGCGTGTTTGAAGACGAACCCCTGATCCTGCGCTGGATTCTGAACTCGTTTATCACAGCATCCGGGGTGACGCTGGGCGTGCTGATCACCTCATCGCTGTTCGCGTATGTGCTGGCTTATTTCAATTTCCCCGGCAAGACGATCCTGCTGTTCATCGCGCTCGGTTCGCTGATGGTGCCGTTCGAGGCTACGCTGATCCCAAACTATCTGCTCGTCGCCGAATGGGGGTGGTCAAACACGTACCTGGGGTTGATTCTGCCATTCACGGCCAGCGGCTTCGGTATATTCCTGATGCGCCAGTCATTCCTCACCCTGCCGCGTGAACTGTACGACGCGGCGATGGTCGATGGCTGCGGACGGTTTCGCTACCTGTGGAGCATCCTTGCCCCGCTTTCGCGTCCCGCACTGGCGACGCTGGCGGTCTATACGTTCATCAATACCTGGAACCAGTTTTACTGGCCGCTGCTCGTCACCAACGCGAACGAATGGCGCACCACCCAGGTGGGGATCACGATCTTCCGCAATTTTGAAGCGGGCGCGATCTTCAATACCCAAATGGCAGCGACGTTGATCGTCATGCTGCCCACTCTCGTGTTATTAGTCCTGGGGCAGCGTCAGCTCGTCAGCGGTCTGACGGCGGGCGCGCTCAAGGGTTGATAAGTAGTACGGCGTTCGTCAAACTACTCTGGAGCGAATGTGCATGAAGAACTCTCGTTTTGGCGGTAAGTTGGTTTTGATCGTTCTGCTCGCGGTCTTCAGCCTGCAATTCTCGACGATTGTCACGGCGCAGACCCCCACCCCCGTCCCCCCGGTGCCGCGCCCGGAAGGTTCGACCGAAATCGTGTTCTGGTACGGACTTGGCGGGAACCTGGGCAACGTCGTTCAGGAAGTGGTCAATCAGTACAACAGCAGCCAGACGACCTACTATGTGAATGCGGTTTTCCAGTCCAGCTATGACGACACGATCAACAAGATCAATGCGGGTCTGGCCAGCGGCGATCTGCCCGACCTGGCGCAGATTTTTGAAGCAGGTACGCAGCGTATGATCGATTCCGGGGCGATTGTCCCGGTGCAGCAGTACTTCGAGCGCGATGGGATGCTCGACGTGATCGAAGACATGGAACCCGCCGTGCGTGCCAACTATGAAGTGGACGGTACGCTGTATTCCGCGCCGTTCAATTCTTCGACGGCCATGTTGTACATCAACCGCGCTGCGGCGGCAGAAGCAGGTATCAATGCCGATGAACCGCTCGTCACTTACGACCAGGTGGCGGAATACGCCCGTGCGATGACCGTGCGCGATGCCAGCGGTAATGTCACCCGCTATGGCCTGGGCGTGTATGCCGAAGGCTGGTTCCTGGAACAGATTCACGCCGTGCATGATACGTTCATCGGCCTGCCGGACAATGGGCGCGCTGGCGAACGCATGACTGCCTACAACTACAACAGCCCGGCGGGTGTCGAATGGGTCGAATTCCTCAAGGGTCTGGTCGATGAAGGCGTGGCGATCTACTACGGTCCAGCAGCCGGTGGCAGCAATGCGTCGGCGGCAGCGTTTGCCAACAATGAAGTCGCCATGCACTTCGCCAGCATCGCCAGCCTGCGTGGGCTGATCGCCAGCGCGGAAGGCGCGGGGCAGGGCGTGGAAGTTGGGACGCTGTACATGCCGCGCAATGAAAGCGCGACCGGCAAGACCATCGTCGGCGGCGCTTCGCTGTGGATCACCAACGTGCGCGGTGAAGAAATTCAGGAAGGCGCGTGGGACTTCATCAAGTTCGCGCTGACCCCGGAGACCCAGGCGTTCTGGGCAGTCAACACGGGCTACTACCCGGTCGTGCGCGCCTCTTATGACCTGCCGGAAATGCAGGAAGGGCTTGAACTGTATCCGCAGTTCCAGGTTGCCATCGACCAGATTCGCCTGACGGACATCACCGATGCGAACACTGCACATGTTTCGGGCATTTTCGTGCCATACCGCACCCACTACGTGGAAGCGTTCGACCGCTATTTCAACGGTGAATTTGCCACCGCACAGGAAGCGCTCGATGCGGCAGTGGCGATCTCGAACGAACAGCTCGAAGAATACAACCTGACCGTCGGCGAGTAATCGTCCGCAGTCTGGTCTATAGTATGCTTATCGAAGCGGGGGCAGCCATGTCCCCGCTTCGCATTTTCAGGGACGACATACTGCATGAATCAGCCAGCATTTACTTTCCATGTCGGTGAAAAATTTTATGCGGATGGCAGCCCACGCCAGTACCCCGGCGTGACCGTGATCTGCTTTGCCGACCCCGCCAGCGCCATCTACAAAGCGGGCGAATCGATCCAGGCGCAGTTGCTGGAACAGCCCTTCGGCCATAAATTCGCGCTGCTGCCGCCATCCAGCTTTCACATGACCGTGTTTTCGCTCATCTGCACGGAACGACGCAGCCCGGATCAGTGGTCGGCTGGGCTGCCGCTCGATGCGACCGTCGAAGCCGCCGATCAGTTTTTCATCGACCGGATGCACGATATTCCCGCGCCGCCCAATTTTCGCATGTGCATCACCTACCTGGGCGGCAGGGGCCTGACCATCCGCCTGAACCCCGCCGACGAAGGCACTTATGAGACACTGTGGGCGTACCGCGACCAGGTATCCCAGGCGACCGGAGTACGTTACCCGGATCACGACCGCTACCTGTTCCATCTCACGCTGGCGTACAACTTGATTCAGCTCACGGACGCAGAAGACCATGCCTTTTATCAGTGGCGAGTGGGGGTCGGCGAAGCACTGCGCTGTGCGACAGGGATATTTGAAACCGGGCAGCCCGTCCTGACTTTCTTCGACGACATGTTCCGGTTCGTGCCTGCTGCCGAACGACTGAATTTGGTCTCGCGCCAGCGATACAACGGTTAACTTTGCTGCCTGTTTATGATACAATAACCCGTGATGATAGGGCTATTCCTCATCCCATCAGCGAGTCCTTGATGCCCCGCACGTCCTTTCTCGGCAGAGAAAATCCACCGGGGTATTCCAGCGCTCATCTCGATCAGCAGTCTTCATCGGGATGCAGCGTTTTTCTTTGTGGTGAAGCACATGGCGAAATTTTCGCTTACTCCCGATCTGGTCGCAGAAATTCTTGCCCGCATTCCCGAAGGGTTTGTAGACCGTTCCCAATTGACCGATGACCGCCAGCAGGGTTGGCGCGGCGATGCCGCGGTCAAGCAGGCGGTGGAAAACGGCAAAGTGGGGCGTGAAGGCAGTTTTCTGTTCGACAAAAACCGGCTGTCGCAGGAACAGGTGCGCGAATACAGCACGTGGTGTCGTCCGGCGCTGCCGCTGATCCTGCCTGATGGCAAATTCGCACAGCCGTCCATTTGGGAACGGCGCAAGCGGCGTTCCAAACAATTTGATAATCCGGCCTATGATCGCCTGTTCAATCTGCTGGCGGCAGGACGCGGATACCTCACGCCGGATGACATTGCCGGGATGCCAGGTGAAGAAGCAATCCTGCTCAACCTGGTTCATGCCGGGGCGCTGGACGAAATGGGCGGTTATGTCTACGATCCGCTGCTCGTCAGCCCTTCGACCATCGAAGACATCCTGCGCAAACAATATCTAAAGCCGCTCAACGCCGACATCATCGCCTACTTGAACCAGAAACCCGGCGGCACTGCACCCGTCAGCGAACTGGTGATGCGCTTCAACGATGAGTCTTTCGACGATGCGGTATCGCTGGGCGGTCTGGTGCGCTTCAGCGTACAGGCGCATGAAGAATCGGCGGCATCGGAATGGATGCGTCTGGAAAGTGCCAGCGAAGATCAGGCGCTTAAGCTGGCGCGCAAGACGATCAAGATAGCCGATGAAGCGTGGGAAGAAGCCGTCCAGTTTGCAGGTACGGTTAAACGCCCTGGCATTCCCGACGGAAAATCGCGGCGGCTGCGCGTGCTGGCACGGTCGTATACGTTGAAAATGGCAGCGGAACGACTCGGCATCTCGCTGGAAGCCCTGGAGATGGCGATCCATGAAGGTCGTTTAAGTCCGTTCACCGACCCCGAAGGAGCGGCGCGTCTTTCGGCAGGCGTGATCGAAGACGCACTGGCCGATGCCGCCTATCTGGAACAGCTTACCGGGTTTGAACCGCTCAAAATCCGCGAGATCGCCGCCGCACTCGATTTATCGTACCCACTGGCGCGGAAAAAACTTCAGCGGGCAAATCTGGGCCAGCGCGGTACGGTGCGTTGGAGCGATATACGCGGGCGTTGGGGGCTGCCGAACACGCTCAGTGCGTTTCGTACCCTCGTGAACAGCCGCCTGGAAACACGCCAGATGGAGCGGCAGGAAAACATTGCGGAACGTGAACGCCTGCTGATGGAACAGCGACGGGTGCTGCAAGAAGAACGCCACCGCGTGCGCCGTGAACGGGACGAACTACGCGCCAAACTGGTGGCTGCGTTTCCGGCGTGGCGGCATGAAGGCCGCGCCGACCAGCGGATCACGCTGCATGTGGGGCCGCCCAACAGTGGCAAGACCCATCTGGCGCTCGATGCGCTCGCGGCGGCGAACAGCGGTTGGTATCTTGCGCCGCTGCGGCTGCTGGCCTTCGAAATTTTCGACCGCCTGAACCGTCGTGGGGTGCTGTGCAATTTGCTGACTGGGGAAGAATACATTCCAATCCCCGGCGCGACCATCACCGCAGCGACGATTGAAATGTTCGATGCGCAGCACAGCGGCGATGTTGTGATCATCGATGAAGCGCAAATGCTGGCCGACCCGGATCGTGGGTGGGCGTGGACGCGGGCGATCATGGAAGCGGAAGCGCCCGATATTCGCGTGATCTGCCCGCCAACCGCGCAAAAGCTGATCGAACAGATGGCAAAAGCGGCAGCCATGCCCATCAAGGTGATCGAGCATGAACGCCTTGCCCCGATTCAGGTCGCCAAACGGCATTGGCCGCTGCGCGACCTGCCGCCGCGTACTATCCTGGTGGCGTTTTCGCGGCAGAACGTGCTGCAACTGAAGACGGAACTGGAACGGATGCAGCGCACGGTCTCGGTGATCTATGGCAACCTGCCACCCGAAGTGCGACGAAAACAGGCCGACCGTTTCGCCAGCGGCCAGACCGACATCTGCGTCGCCACCGATGCAGTGGGCATGGGCTTGAACCTGCCCGCTGATCATGTGTGTTTCTACGAACTGCAAAAGTTCGACGGCAAGAAAGTGCGCACGCTTACGCCGAGCGAAGTCCAGCAGATCGGCGGACGTGCCGGGCGCTATGGACTTTCCAGTGCCGGGGAGGTGGGCGCGACCAACAAGCGCGATCTCAGCCTGGTCAGGCAGCTTTTCACCGCACCACAGGCCAGCCTGACCCATGCTCGCGTCGCGCCCACCGTTGATGATCTGGAAATGATCCCTGGCAACCTGGCTGAAAAGCTGGCGCAGTGGTCGTCGCTGCAATCGGTGCCGGAATCGCTGCGCAGCGCGATCAAGACCGCCGACCTAAGCGAGCGCATCGAGCTGGCACGGATGCTTACCAATGCTGAAGTCGATTTCCTGGGGCTTTCAACCGCGATGCGCTTGATCAACGCGCCAACACGCCAGAGTACACGCCCGTACTGGTACAAGTGCGCCCGCGCTATCTTGAGCAGCAAATCGATGCCGCTGCCGCCGGAAGCGCCGGATGGGGTGGTCAGCGCCGCCGACCTGGAACTGATCGAAAGCTGCGTCTCATGCGCGGATATTTACCTGTGGCTGGCGAGCCGTCAGGAATTTACCGCCTTCGCGCCGGATGCCGACGCTGTGCGCGCCGCCCGTACCGAATGGTCGGAACGCATCGACCAGGCGCTTCTGGAACGCATCGATACGGCGCGCCGTTGTTCACAGTGTGGCCGCCCGCTGTCACCGACATACCGCTATTCGATGTGCGAAACGTGCTACCAGCGGCGTTTCGAATACGATGACGATGTGGAATACGACTATCGCTGACCCGGCCTAACGTGGGTACAGGATGAACGTCGGCACGACTGACCCGCCACCGGCTGTCACATTGAGCAGTGCGCTCGACGACAGGCGGGTCAGCAGGCCATTGCTTGACTGGCCGAAAAAGATGAATGGATCGGCATCCACCAGGCGCTTATCGAAACTGAACTGTCCGTTTAGGATGGCCGGAAAATCTTCAAAGGATGCCGCAACCCGCTCCTGCACCACATAGGGCAGATGGAGCGCGCCGCGCAGATTTTCTATCCATTGTTCGTGCGATACTTCCCAGCCGATGATTACGCCTCGTCCGCCGTACTCGTCATTCGGCTTGAGGACAAGATTGTGCTGATTTTCCGCGATGAAAGTCAGCAGGTCGATCTCTCTGCCGTGAAACAATGTTTTGCGATCCTGCACGCGCCGAGTCCAGGGGATATGGGCTTCAACAGCGGCACGTTCTTCCGGCGAAAGGATGAAGGCATTGCGTTCGTCGCTCAGAAAGGCGAAGCTGGCCTTTTTCGCCATCAGCTTGGCGCTGAATGCGTTCGACATACACACCGCCCGATCCCGCACGGCATTCACAATCGGGTTATCCAACCCCATTCGGGCGATGAGTTCGCTGCACAGCACCCGCTTGTAGATCAGGTCGATACGGAAATCCCCCGCCCAGACATGCCCATCGCGGTACTCCAGCGCACGCGGATCTGCCAGAATGCTGCGCACCCCGTGTGCCTCGAAATACTCGCGGCACAATTCATGTTCGTTCAGGGTCGGCACGTCTGCCCAATCGATGATCCCGATCTGCATCGCTGCCGGGCTGCCGCCGAACTGCTCGTAGATCGTGCTGAGCGCTTGCAGCAGCCCGTGCGTCATGTTGAAGCGCCGCGCCACGTAGTGTTTCTGAAAGCGCCGCATAATAGGCAGGCTCAGAAATGCCGCCGCCAGTTGATCTTCATAGGCCATCCCTGCCGGCGTTTCGGCGTTGTATTCGACAAAGCGCAGTTCACGGCTTTCAGGGTGAAAAAACGAATCCAGGCGCGAAGTCGTCCAGGGCGCATCAAAGCCGATGTCCAGGGTGAACAGCGCTTCTTCATAGGCCTCCAGGTCAAGCTGAGCGCGGAGCGCGGCATCATTCAGGCAGGCTTGGTGTGCTTTACGAAAAGCACTCATCACCAATTCGGTCTGGCGCTTCAGATAGTGATAATGATCGTGCAGGTAAAAATGAGGGCGCAGCACTGTACATAAAGGCCGTGTGCCAAAATAACAGCGGCGCATCAACAACTCGCTGTTGAGCGCCGCTTCAGTTTCAAAAGCTTCGGTTTCATTCAATAAACTGTGGTACCGGTCGATAGCTTCGGTGAGCATCGCAAACCCTTTTTACGTCATATCCCTGGGGATCACTGTGTGGATGCCTGCTCATCAGCCGGGTGGATGTGCTGGTACCAGTGATACCGATCCCCGGTGGCGGCGTTCGACTGCGCCAGCCGTATCGTCAGGTCGGCCATGTGCGTCACCATCCAGTCGAAGTGTTTGCGCCCCAGCGAATTCACATCCATGTCCGGGGCAGGGTTCATGAAGTCGATGGCATACGGCACCCCATCGCGGATGGCGAATTCGACGGTGTTCATGTCATAGCCCAGCGCACGGCACAACGCCTGTGAATCGCGCACGATGCGCTCGTATAGTTCCGGCGCGAAATCATGATGTTCGTGGTACACCCGCACGCGGGGATCGTACTTCATCACGTAAATTTCATCCTGGCCCAGGCACATGCAGCGGGCGTAATTGTCCCACTGGATGAATTCCTGCACGATCATGGTGAGCAGGCCGGATTGATCGTAGCGCCAGATCAGCTCGCTGAGCGAATGGACGATATACACATCACGCCAGCCGCCGCCGTGCGCATCCTTCAGCACGCACGGCATGCCAATGTATTCGGCCACCCAATCCCAGTTGAGCGGGTACATCAGGTTGCGCAGACTTTCAGACGGAATGATACCGGGGATGTACTGCTTGTTGGGCAGCACCAGCGTTTTTGGGGAAGCCACACCAAGCCGCGTCGCCAGCGATGCGCCGAAATATTTGTCGTCGCTGGTCCACATGAACGGATCGTTGACCACTTTTGCGCCTTGCAGTGCGGCATTCTTCAGGTACGAACGGTAATACGGGACTTCATGCGAAATGCGATCCACGATCACGCGGTACGGCACCGGTTCATCCATGCGCGTACCACCCAGCCGGACGTACTCTGCGATCACGCCCTGGTCTCTGCGATTCACTTCTTCAATGAAAGCCGGGGGCCAAGACCATTCCCGCCCAACCAATAAGCCGATTTTCAGAGGTTCACTGGAGATTGTCATCGTCTATGCCTTTAATCATGCCCACCCATGTAGCGGGCTGCCATCTGCATCCAGTACGGCCAATCGTGATACCACCCCTGCCATTCGCGCAGCGCATTGCCGATTCCCTTTTGCCATAACACGCCGGACATTTCGCGGGCGCTGTGGATCAGTTGGTCGTCGGTTCCGGTCGCCATGATGATGTCCAGGCTGTGCAGCATCGCCAGCCGGTACGGATCATGTTCGTTGGCGATGAACTCGACCGGGTTGTTCAGGTAGACATTTTCATCGCTGTACCCGCCTGTGAAACGGCGGATGTTGTACAGGCCGCTCAATGCGATGATCCGCCCGACGCGATCCGGATGGCGCAGCCCAAAATTCATCGCATGGTACGCGCCAAAACTTGCGCCGATGGTCATGCAGAACGGATTATCGTTTTTGTGCTGGCTAAGGGGAATCACTTCATGGTACAGATAGGAATCATACTGCTGATGACGGTATGCCCGTCCGCCCGGATGCGCCCACCAGCAGTACCAGCTTTCGCTGTCTACGCTGTCCACACAGTACAGTTGTATCCATCCATTGTCCAGGTGGTGGCGCAGCGCGCCGACCATGCCACGATCTTCCCATTCATAAAAACGCCCCATCGACGATGGAAAGACCAGCACCCGCGCCCCGGCATGGCCGAAGATCAAAAGCTCCATATCCCGGTTAAGTGAAGGACTGTACCAACGATGATATTCACGATTCATGATGACTCGATCACGGTGCGGTCTGCGGTTATCAAGGTTATGTATGCGCCGCCGCGTTCGCCACAGCATCCCCTGCACGGATCGCGCCTGCACCTTGCGGTTCCAACGGGGCTTCTGGCAGCCGCACTGCGGTTCGGATGAGCATATCTTTTACCATACCTGGTGTCAAACGGGAATTTGCCTCCAGCATTTGCGCTACCAGCCCAGAGACGACCGCCGCCGCGACCGATGTCCCGCCGACATGCTGATAATGCGGGTGGATGATCTTGTGTTCGAGTATCCGGCTTTGCAGATCGGCCATCACCTGCGCGGTTGGCCTGGTGGCCTGTGCTTTGGTCAGTCCGAGGTCGGTATATGCCTCTTTCAGCAGGGTTCGCAGTGCTTTCGCATCCTCTTTTGGCAGCCGCATGAGCGGTGCAAGCCATTGTGATTCGCGTGCGACCGAAGTGCGCGGCAGGATGGGCGATGCGATCCAGGCCGCCGGCGCAAGGATGTCCGGTTTGGGGGTTCCATCGAACGCCCGGCCTGTGCTGTGGCCGTACAGCCGCCAATGTGTGCGGTCCAGCGAATTGTGATCGTCATAGCCGCCGACCGTGATCGCTTCCGGGGCGGTGGCGGGCGGGACAAGCGGCGCAGATGGGTTGTTGCCGCCCGCTGTCACCACCACCACGCCTTCATCGACCAGGCGGCGCACGACGCGGTGCAGCGAATATTCGGGATCGGCATTCGGGAAATCGCCGCCGACCGAGACATTGACCACACGCACGCCGAACCGGACATGATGTGCGGTCAGCCATTCCAACCCGCGCAAAATGTCCGGTTCTTTGATCTGACGCTTGGGCGTGCTGACCTTGATCAAGACCAGATTGGCCTGGGGAGCTAGCCCGCGATAGTACCCCTCGGACAAGCGGCCATCGCCACAGGCAATCGTGCTGGTCATCTGTCCATGCCAGCCGTACCACATTGGGCGGTGGAAGCGGCGGCGGCTTTCGACGACGCGGGGTTCGGTCGCATCGACATGCGTCAGCACACGGTCACCTAAATCGGGGTGAGGGTAAAACCCCGAATCGACGAATGCAACCGTGATCCCTTTACCCGTTCGCTGCGTATCGGCATTCAGGCGAAGCGGCGTTGAAAGAATTTCGTGAACAGCGGTATCGTGTACGGGGTAACCACGCTCGAACACAGGGCTAATCCTTAAAGCGGTGTGTGGTCGATTTCGGCGGGCTGGCGTTCGCGCAGATGCGCTTTGAGCATGAATACCTGGGTATCCTGTGCGCCCATTCGGTACTTGTAGGTTTCATTGCCGCGCAGAAAATCGTATACGGTGCGACGCTGCGCAATCGCCGCCTGAATATTGAGCGAGAGCAGCACGATTCCCGGACTCAATTGCGCGTGGGCTTCGGGCAGCAGGCCGGAATTGTAGACCAAAATATGACCATTGTAATCGAAGTCGCAGTAGGCCGCCGCTGCGGTGCCTTCTACGATCAGGAAACTGAGCCGGAGCCAGCCTTTGGCGGCCATCACCGGGATCATCGCCCGGAAAAAGGCGACATTCTGCGGGTCTTCCAGAAAGTGAGCTTTCTGGGGATGGCTGGCGCGCATCAAATCGAGAAATTGATCGGCGGCGGTGTTCAAATCATCCCCGCCAGTGATCAGGCGATGTTCGTATTCTACGTCATCCATACGGCGCAGTTTTCGCCGCAGCTCATGCCGCTGTTTTTTGTCCAACGACTCCAGATACGCTTCCCACTCAGTGGGCAGGCGGATGATCGGGCATACTTCTTGCAGCGCTTTTTCAGCGGTGAACCCACAGCCGTTCAAGTGCTGCGGAAAGTGGGCAAGGGTGGGCGATTCTTCCGGGATGTTACACAGGTTGATACGGTCATAGGCAGCGGCGTATTCGCGCAAGCATTGGGCGAAGGCCGCCTGCACCGTATCCAAATGTTCGCGGTCGGCGATGATGTCCATGTAGTCGGTGACATCGACACAGCCGATGGTACGCAGCACCCGTTCGCCATCCAGCAGGTGGATGAACCACGATCCAATGCCGACCAGCCGCCCCGCATCATCGCGGCAGGTCACCACGCACAACTGCCCGGCCTGGTATGCACGCCACCAGGTCGTTTGCCATTCCCATGTCAGAAAAATCGTATTGGAGATGCTCCGTTCAACGAGCGGATTCCATTCGTCCCGAAGCTGATCGAAAACGGTTTCATCCGAAAAAACCGCTGTTTGCATGGAAAAGCACCCTTCTACGCGCAATCTGCCGAGCGACCATTATAGAGACCGTCGCTCGAATTCCTACGGCCTGCTGTGTGAGCATCCAATTAAAAAGCCGCCCACAGCACGACTGTGAGCGGCCTGCATACCAAACCGAATGCGAAACGCGCTAGACCTTTGCGCGTTCCAGTACGGCCTGTGACTTATGCTCGAACATGAGCGAATGCTGCGCGTCCGCGTCGAACAGGTGCATGTTGTCCATGTTGAACGCTACGCCCAGGCGATGGCCGACGCGAGCCGAAGTGCGCGGGTCGGTGCGGGCGATAAACGTCTTGCCCTGGTCTTCAAGATAGATGATCATTTCATTACCCATCTGTTCGACCACATCGACGTTCGCTTCCACCAGCGCTGGGGTGATGCCACTGGGGGGGTAGTTGGCATCGTGAATATCTTCAGGGCGGATGCCGAAAACAACCCGCTTACCCGCGTGCTGCTTCAGGACATCCACACGGCTGGACGGCACCGGAAGCTGGAAATCGTTGAATTCGACGACCAGGCGGCCATCGTTGTTCTTCAGGGTGGCATCGAAGAAGTTCATCGACGGGCTGCCGATGAACCCGGCCACGAACACATTGCGCGGGTTGTGATATAGGTTGAACGGGGTATCCAACTGCTGAAGTTCACCCACGCTCATCACCGCGATACGTGTCCCCATCGTCATGGCTTCGGTCTGGTCGTGCGTCACGTAGATGAACGTCGTCCCAAGCCGCTGATGCAGCTTGCTGATGAACGAACGCGCTTCTACGCGCAGCTTCGCGTCCAGGTTCGAAAGCGGTTCGTCCATGAGGAATACCGCAGGTTCACGCACGATGGCGCGCCCGACGGCGACGCGCTGACGCTGACCGCCCGAAAGCTGACGCGGACGGCGATCCAGCAGGTGTTCGATGCCCAGGCTTTTCGCCGCTTCACGCACGCGCTGTTCAATCACGGTCTTGGGGGTTTTGCGCAAGCGCAGCCCGAACGCCATATTTTCAAAGACCGTCATGTGTGGGTACAGCGCGTAGCTCTGGAAAACCATCGCAATATCCCGGTCTTTCGGAGCGACATTGTTCACGACGCGATCACCGATTAAAATCTCGCCATCGCTAATTTCTTCCAACCCGGCGAGCATACGCAGTGTTGTCGATTTGCCACACCCGGACGGGCCTACCAGAACCAGAAACTCTTTATCGGGAACTTCAATATTTAGCTCTTTTACGGATGGAACAGGGTTGCCTGGGTAACGCTTGTAAACGTTCCGAAAACTTACACCAGCCACAGCGGAATCCTCCATCATGAGAAAACGATTAACAAAAAGACTTCACGACAGCATCTTGGTGAATTTGCACAAAGTTCTTGCGTTGTGGCAAATCCTCATGCGATAGCGGGATTATAGTGGCACTCGTGAGATTTGCAAAAAATAGTGCAGGGCAATCATGTTCAACCCAGACAAATCAAGGATCACCATGACACAACAGGTAAACGCAGAAATTGTCGCCATTGGCACTGAAATCCTACTGGGTGAAATCACGGATACCAATTCGGTGTACATTGCGAAGGCACTGCGTGACATAGGAATCAACCTCTATTTCATGACTTCGGTGGGTGACAACGAAAGCCGCATCGAATCGGCACTGCGCATCGCCATGAGCCGCGCCGATGTCGTGATCACCTGTGGGGGGTTAGGGCCAACGATTGACGATATGACCCGGCAGGCAGTGGCCGCCGCGACGGAGCGTGGGCTGACATTTCATGAAACGCTGTTACAGGCTATCGCCGAACGGTTTGCGGGGTTTCGCGTGCAGATGACCGAAAACAACCGCCGTCAGGCGTTTCTGCCGGATCATGCCATTGTGATCGAAAATCCGGTCGGCACCGCGCCCTCATTCATCGTCGAACATCAGGGCAAAGTCGTGATCAGCCTGCCCGGTGTCCCGCGTGAGATGAAATACCTGATGACCGAATCGGTCGTGCCGTACCTGCGGCAGAAATTTGGCCTGGGCGGGACGATCATCAAAGCGCGGGTGCTGAAAACAGCCGGGATTGGGGAAAGTGCGCTCGATGAGCTGATCGGCCAGGCCGCATTGGAAGCGGCTAACCCGACGGTAGGGCTGGCGGCGCATACCGGGCAGGTCGATGTGCGCATCACTGCCAAAGCGGAAAGCCTGGAAGCAGCGGAACGCCTGATCGCAGTGGTCGAAGCGGATTTACGCACGCGCATCGACCCGTATGTATATGCGGTCGATACCGGGACGATTGAGGATGCGCTTGTGGGCGTGCTGCGCGGACAAAACGCGCAGATGGTCGTGTGCGAAGCGGGGATCAACCCGGTGATCAGCACGCGGATTCAAGCGGTTCCACAGCACGAACAGGTCATGACAGCGGCGGTGCATTTCATGAACATGGAGGCGGTTTCGGCGGCGCTTGAACTGGCCGACACGCTGCCGCTGCGACAGCTTGCTGAACGCGCCGCTGAAATTTTTGCACAGCGTCAGAATGCCGATGTAGGGATCGCAATTGTATGCCAGCCCGACGACGCGGCAGACCAGGCAGACAATACAGAAGGGAGCGCGGTTGCAGTAATGGTGCGCGGCAAGACCGTCTCACGGGCTTACGGATTTGGCGGGGCGAACGAAATGGCTCAGGTGTGGACGGCGACATGGGGGATGGCGATGGCCTGGCGGCTGCTGCGAGAGCGCGACCTGTGAGTGCACATCGCATCTTTCGGGAACGAATCGCTGAAGCACAGCGCCGCTGTGGAACGGACAAGGCTTTGTGGCTGCGCCCGCGCCTTTCGGAGATGCCCGCGCCAATGGCGCGCTACGATGATCCCTTTTTCCCATTCAGCAAAGCCCTCATCGACGTGACACACGATGTCGTATGCACCTATCTGTTCGATATGGCCGCGTATCTGGCGCTGGGCGCGGCAGGCGCGGTCGCCCTTGAACGCAGTATCGCTGCTGCTCGTGCCTTTAACGTGGCTGCGCTGCTTCACGGCCAATTTGCCTCAGCCGATTACCTTCACGCTGCTGGAGGGAGTGGATTTAATGCCGATGGGGTGACGGTGACAGCGAACGCCCCGCTTTCGATCATCCAGGCATACAGCACCGTGTTCCATGAGGCTGTCGTCATCTTCAAGGCAGGAGATGAACCGACACTTTCCCAATGGGCGATTTGGGATACGGCGGCAGCCCGCATCACGATCACCGGAACTGATGCTGAAGTGCAGCGCGTGACCATGCAGGTGATGGGTGATGAAGTTCTGTACGCCGGGCATGGTGACGATTTTGCGGCGCAGTCACGCGCCGCACTGCTGGTGGGAACCCGATGAATTCACTGCTGCATGGGCTGTTGAATGCAGGCTTGATCCAATTTGGGCAGTTCGGGTCGAACGGCGCACCTGTGCCGATTCAGTTCAGGCTGGACATGCTGCCGTCGTATCCAACGCTGCTGCGGTTGGCAGCCGACAGCCTGATTCCGCTGCTGAATCCCGGCGCTTCACACCTGCTGTGCGGGTTCGATTCAGTGGGCTTGGGGACAGCGGTCAGTTTATCGACAGGGCATCCGCTGGTGTACCAGGCCCACAGCGGCGGTGAGATCGACCTGATCGGTGCCTATGACATCGGCCACCCGGCCACGCTGATCACGCATGTGCTGGCGCGGCACACGCCAATCCACCCGCTGATCGCCCATGCACGGCGCGTCGGGCTGGACATTCGCCAGGTGGTTACACTGATCGATGCCGGGCATGACTCGCTTTCTGTGCCTGATCTTCAGGTCGATGGCGTGCTGCACCTGGCTGCCATGATCGACCAGTGGGTTTCAAACGGCGAACTGCCTGCGGGTCAGGCGGCTGCGGTCAAAGCATGGATGGCGGGGTGAAGTCAAACAACAAGGACACAGGCGTTCGGCTGTGTCCTTGTTTCGTCATGCGCTATTCCGCTTCGTCCAGGCTGAGCAGTGCCATGAAGGCCTCTTGCGGCACCTCCACTGACCCGACCATCTTCATGCGGCGCTTTCCCTTTTTCTGCTTTTCGAGCAGCTTTTTCTTGCGGCTGATGTCGCCGCCATAGCACTTGGACAGCACGTCCTTGCGCATCGCTTTCACATCGGCACGCGAGATCACCTTTTTGCCGATGGCCGCCTGAATGGGAACGGCGAACATTTGGCGCGGGATCAGGTCTTTCAACCGAGTGACGAGCTTTTGCCCTTTGTGGTAGGCATCGTCCTTATGCACGATGATCGCCAGCGCATCCACCGGTTCGGCATTGACCAGAATATCCAGCTTCACCAGGTCTTCGGGGCGGTACGAATCGAACTGATAATCGAGACTGGCATAACCTTTCGAGATGCTTTTCAGCTTGTCGTAAAAATCGACGATCAGTTCCGAAAGCGGCAAACGGTAGTTCAGGACGACACGCGCTTTATCGATGTATTCCATCGTAATGTATTCGCCGCGCTTTTTCTTGATCATGTCCATCAGCGCGCCAATGTACTCTTCCGGTGTGTAAATCTGGATTTTCATCCAGGGTTCACGGATTTCGCTGAAGTCGTTCGGATCGGGCAGGTGCGCCGGGCTGTCGATACGCAGCACTTCGCCATCGCGCATCACCAGTTCATACTCCACGCTGGGGGCGGTCGCCAGGATGTCGAGTTCATATTCGCGTTCCAGCCGTTCCTGGATGATCTCCATATGGAACAGCCCCAGAAAACCGACGCGGAACCCAAAATTGAGCGCCTGCGATGTTTCCGGCTCATACACCAGCGATGCATCGTTGAGCTGCAATTTTTCCAGCGCGTCGCGCAGTTCGTCATAGTCGTCGTTGTCGGTGGGGTACACCCCGGCGAACACCATCGGCTTGACCTGTTTGTAACCAGGTAAATGTTCAGCAGAGCCGTTCACCGCCAGGGTGATGGTATCCCCGACACGGCATTCGCGCACAGTTTTGAAGCCCGTCGCAATATACCCAACTTCGCCAATGCCCAAACCGCTGATCGTGCGCATGGCTGGGTTGAACACGCCAATTTCGACGGGTTCAAACTTCGCTTCAGTCGCCATCAGCTTCAACGGCTGCCGGGGATTCAGCGCCCCATCAACGATACGCACATAGGCGACTACGCCTTTATAAGCATCGTAATGCGAATCAAAGACCAGGGCGCGCAGCGGCGCGTCGGGATCGCCTTCGGGTGGGGGGACACGCGCTACAACCGCTTCCAGCACATCCTGAATGCCCAGGCCCATCTTGGCGGAAATGCGGATCACGTCGTTTGCATCGATACCGAGCAGATTCTCGATCTCTTCGGCGACCACATCGGGACGTGCGGCAGGCAGATCGACTTTGTTGATCACCGGGATGATCTCCAAATCCTGCTCCAGTGCCAGATACACATTGGCAAGCGTCTGCGCTTCGATACCCTGGCTGGCATCGACGACCAGCACCGCACCTTCGCACGCTTGCAGCGCCCGGCTGACTTCATAGGTGAAGTCCACATGCCCCGGCGTATCGATCAGGTTGATGATATATGCTTCGCCGTTCTGGGCGCGGTATTCCATGCGGACAGCGCTGGCTTTGATGGTCACGCCGCGTTCACGTTCCAGTTCCATACTGTCGAGCAATTGATCCTGCATGTCGCGTGCGCTGACGGTGTTGGTCAGTTGCAGCAGTCGATCTGCCAGCGTGCTTTTGCCATGATCGATGTGGGCGATAATGCAAAAATTCCGAACGTTTTGGCGTTTCATGGGCGTTCCGATTTTTCTCCGTATGACGCGCAAGTATAGCAGATCGAAGGCCGCTATTGAACGACCGCTTTAATATAGTCGCTAATGGGATGAGGGGCAGCTTCAGGGGAATTCCAGCGCAGCCACGCCAAAAATTCGATATTTCCGGCAGGGCCTTTCAAGGGAGACTGAATCAAACCGTGCGTTTCAAAGCCGATTCCCTGGGCGGCGCTGAGGACATCATCCAGCACCCGCACATGAATTTTGGGGTCGCGCACCACACCGCCTTTGCCAACATCGTGCTGACCCGCCTCAAACTGCGGCTTGATCAGCGGGATGATCGATGCCTCCGGCGTGAGCCAGCCCTTGATCACCGGGAGCAGCAGCCGCAGCGAGATGAACGACGCATCGACCACCACCAGCGGCACGGTTTCGGGCAGGCGTTCCACATAACGGGCGTTCGTCCGTTCCAGCACGATCACACGCGGGTCATCGCGCAGCGTCAGCGCAATTTGTCCATAGCCCACGTCGATGGCGTAAACTCTGGCCGCACCATGCTGCAACAGACAATCGGTGAAGCCGCCCGTACTCGCCCCAACATCGGCGCAAACGCGCTGTTCCACTGCGACCGGGAAAGCGGTCAGCGCCGCCGCCAGCTTTTCGCCTCCTCTGCTGACATAAGGCGGTTTGCGCTTGATCGTGATGTCTGCTGCCGAAGCGATCAGCGTGCCGGGTTTGGTGATCGGTTCACCGTTGACCAGCACCTCACCTGCCATGATCATCCCGCGTGCTTTTTCGCGGCTTGGCACCAGTCCACGTTCCATGATAAGCAGATCGAGCCGCTGTTTATCCATGATGCTTGCCTCAGCCCCGTGTCAGATACAGTTGAATATCGATGGGGTGATCGTCCAGCGTCACCTCCAGTCCATCGGCGGTGATGGGCAGATAACCGTCGGCAACAATGACGATACTGTACGGAACTTCGACGGCCAGCAGTCGGTCGATCTCGAAGAATCCGGCGCTGTCGGTCACCGCAGAAGCGAAAAGCTGTTCCTGAAGCCACAGGGAGGTGAAATCTGCCGCTGAAAAATCTTCGGATACGATGAAGACCGATGCCCCAGGGATGCCCGTACCCGTCAGCGCATCCATGATCTGGCCGCGCATCAGCACCCCTTCGGCGGCAGCAAAACGGTCGATAGGAAGCTGGCCAATGCCAACGCGGGCGGAAGCAGCGCCGAACAGCAGGTTGTTGAGCTTGAGTTCAAAGCGATATGTCCCATCGGGGATACCTTCGCGCCCGGTCAGCCGCATCAGAAAATTTTGCCCGCTTTCGGCGGCGCTCCACGGGATAGTCTGTTCAAAGAACAGCTCATCGTCTACATACCAACTGACCGTCCACAGCGTGCCAGGGGCAAGCAGTTCCCAGTCGAAGACCGCGTACAAAGCGGCGGTTCCCGCCGTAAAGCTGCTGATCGCGGCGGCGGTTTGGGCTTCTTCCGGGCTGCTGGCCGTCGTGAAATGGGAATCGTTGAAGATACGGGCGAAGCGTCCATCCTGTGCGCCTGCCAGCGTCAGGTTGGAAGTAGCGGCCAGGCGGCTGTCGATGTACAGGTCGAGACGGTAGGTGCCGGGCAGCAGACCCGATGGCGATTGGATGCGAATTGTGCGCGTGCCTTCGGTGCCGAAAGACCAGATTTCTTCAACCCGGCTCCCCGGAATTTCCGCCCCTTCCCGAAACCAGATCGCCGCCCAGTTGGTGGTATCGGTCATGTTGCGGTAAATGAAGCGGGCGCTCACCGTCGCAGCGACTGGAAGCACAAATCCATTTCCGGCGATGTTACCCAATACGTCTTCGACCCCGAACACAATATCGCTGAACGATGGGGCAGGTTCCGCCTGCCCCACCAGCAGGCGCGCATTTTCGGAAACCACCCCATCAATATACAGGGTGAAATCATAAACGCCGTTGGGGAGCGGTTGTTCAGTCGTGCCAACGTACCACGAGCCGCTGCGTCCGCCGCTCCAGCGCACGGGGGACAGTCCAAAGGTCGGGTTCAGCACGCCATCGATAGCGACGCGAACTTCATACACCGTTTCCGGGGTCATGCCGCTGTAATCGAAGAACAGGTACAGGCTGGTGCTGCCCGACGGCATCGAGCGCACGGTAGCGGTAGGCATTCCGGCTTCATTGACGGCGGGTGCAAAAAACAGACGCTCGAAGGTTGGCGCAGCGTTCGCTTGCGCGGCGGCTGTACTGAGCGGTGCGGTGAGAAAATCCAGGTTCAGCCCTAGTGACGCAGCCCGCAGCAGTGCGCTGGCAAAATTCGATGGACGCAGTGCATTGATCACGCCACCCACTGGCACACAGGCATCATTGGTGTTGGCCTGCCCATCGCTGTTGGTGTCTTGCAAGATCAGGCAGTTGGACTCTCCGGTCGTGCGTGCCGCCGGAGCCGTCGTCGGAATCCCAATCAATTGGCCTTCCTGGTTGTACACGCCGCCGCCAGACATCACGCCGGGGATCGCCAGTTCAGTCTTGATCCATGAGCGGTTGCCGCCGCTTGGCTCGGCTGTGAATCCCACGACTGTACCGCGCTGCGCAGTCACAGGTTCGTTACCAATACCGGGATACCCAACCACCGTGATCGTATTGTCGAGCTGAACCGTATCAGAGTCGGCAATTTCCACGAAAGGCAGCGCCAGCGCTGAAGTATCGATCAAGCGCCCGTCGTTCTGCCGGCTGATGCGGATCAGCGCCAGGTCGAGACCGGGATCTGCCTGCACGATTTCGGCCTGAAAAAGTGGCGTGGGGGCTTCGCCAGGGCGCACGCTCAACGAGACGATGAGTAAATCGCCGGGACAGTTTTCATTCGGTACGGTGTGATGTGCATTGGTGAGAATCAGGCCATTGCGGGTGACGAGCGTCCCAGACCCCACACAGGTGATAACTGGCGCACCCGCTGTTTGGCGCGCCTGCATAATGAACACGGTTGCCCGCTCGATCTGCGCCAGGTCGAAGGGCTGAGGCTGCTGGGCGGCAGCCGTACCGACGATGATGAGGAGGAACAGGGCGCACAGCACCGCCTTAAAATTCAAGGTCGGCCAGGAAAGTCTGAAAAATGGGGTATGTCTGATCATAACGTTCGGCACTCACCTGAAAACTGACGACAACCGCCTGCCCGCGCTGGAGGATGATCACATCCTGGCCAGCCACGACGACGGGCAGCGTTTCGAGAAATGGCGCGGGTTCGATGTACACGAAGCTGTAATCCACCGCGCTGGCGATGGTTTCATCGGGCAAGATCAGTTCACGCGGTGGAAACTGGCGGTATGCGGCGTAAATCTGCGCACGGGTCAGCGCCAGCGAATCCAACAGGTTGCGCGCTGTGCTGGCCGCCGAAACCGGGATGATCTGCACCTGGATGGTGGTCTTGAAATCCGGCTGCGCCATATCGCGCACGCGGAATACATAATCGCCCTGGGTATCGAGCAGCCAGTTTTGCGGGTAAAACCCGCGAATGCCCGCACGGGCGTTTTCATATGGAATGGTGGCATACAGCACCGAATCGCGCAGATTGATGCCAATGATGATCATCGACAGACCGTACAGAATTGCAAAGTAATGGCTCCAGCGCTGGCGCGGGGAAAGTTCCCCGGTTTCGGCGCGCCCTACTTCGATGATGGTCATGACGGGCTTGCCCCTCCGGCGGCTTCACGGGCGGCTCGGTCAGCGCGCTCGAACAGGAAAGCGAACGTCAGCGCGACAGCGGTAAGGATAGCCAGGGAGATGAAAAAACCGATCAAAGGAGAGGGGAACGCGCCGTTGATTGAAAAACCGGCGTTGACCAGCCCATCGCGGATCGGTGCCAGGCCGCCATTGACGAACGAGGCCAGCACCAGGGTCAGCAGCAGCAGCAGCGGGGTTGGCGCGGCAAACTTCAATTCGGCCAGCCCATACCCAACGATGATGCTGGCTGCCACGTGCAGCGCCAGCGTATTGAAGACGAAAAAAGCAGCGGAATCGGGCAGTGTCGCGGTCGTCAGCACGAATTGGATATTGAGCAGAGTCGCATACCCAATGGAACTGGCAAAGGTATAGGCCACCCCATCCAGACGGGTACGAAAAAAGTCCGGCCATACGGTATACCGCACCACCAGGTATTTCAGCAGTTCTTGCAGCGCCCCAACTGTGATCACATAGCCGACGATGCGCGTCGTGCTGGGTGCCAACGGCAGCCAACGGTCGATCTGAAACACGCCTTCGACCAGCGGCAGCCCCACTGCATTGGCGGCCAGCCCGGTTACAATCATCACCGTGAGCAGGCGCTGCCTGGGCAGCAGGACGGCGCGTTCACGCAGCAGCGAAAACACCACCCATAACAGCAGCGGCAGCAGCGCCAGCACAGCATTCAAGGCCTGCACGATGAGCGGCGGCAGTTCCAGCCCCAGCACACGAAATGCGGTGTAACACACCAGTGTCACCCCGAACAGCACACCCATTTCCAGCGCAATGCTGGGCCACACCCGGCGATACGGGTGGATTTCTTCTTCTTGGGGTGGGGGAATAAGCCGCGTTGAATAGCTCGCCAAAGACCCTTACCTCTCCGCAGGGGTTCATGTATAGTCTTGAATCCTAGCGTACCTGACATTGAGCGGAAAGGCTTAACATGACCCAATCGTTCACGACTGCATTCATCCCAGGGAGTCGCCGTGGATTTGTGATGCTGTGCATCCTTGTGCTTTTCAGTGGGTGTATCCCGGCACAGCAAAGCGCATCGGCAGTACAGGCAACAAACCGAATCGTGTACGGGCTGACGTTCGAGCCAAGCGGTTTCGACCCGCATCTGAATGCATCGTCCGAACTGGGAATTCCGCTGCGTTCGGTTTATGATACGCTGGTGTACCGTGACCCGGCCAACGGCCAGTTCATCCCCGGCCTGGCCAGCGAATGGTCGGTTTCGCCCGATGGCCTGGTGTATACCTTTCAACTGCGCCAGGGGGTGATGTTTCACGATGGCACGGCCTTCAATGCGCAGGCCGTCGCCGCCAACCTGGATCGCATCACCAACCCGGCCAATGCATCACAAAAAGCGATCTTCATGCTGGGAACATATGAACGATACGAGATCATCGACGATTACGCCATACGGTTGATTTTGTCCGCGCCTTACAGTCCGCTGCTCGATTCGCTCAGCCAGGTATACCTGGGCATGGCCAGCCCAACCGCGCTGGCGGCGTTTTCCAACGAACGCTACCAGTTTCATCAGGTGGGGACGGGGCCATTTCAGTTCGTCGAATACATCCCAGGGGATCGGTTGGTCATCCGGCGCAGCCCCACGTATACCTGGAACCCGCCCTTTTATCAGCCCACCACGACCCAAAGCGTGGATGAGATCGAGTTCCGTTTTTTCAGCGACCCATCGTCACGGTCGATTGCATTGGAGAGCGGGGATGCGCAGATCATGGGGGAACTGCTGCCGACCGATGCGCGACTGCTTGCAGGGCGCGATGATCTGACCGTTGCCCCCGTGTCGGTGCCAGGGCAGCCGCTTCAGTTCATGTTCAATACGGCGCAGTTCCCGACCAACGATCTGCGGGTGCGGCAGGCGCTTTTGTTCGGCACGAACCGGGACGTGATCGTGAACACGATTTTTCAGCGCTTTTCGCCTGTTGCGTGGGGACCGCTGGCCGCCAGTACCTTGTACTATACCGATCAGGTGGTGGGGGCGTATGGTTACGACCCCACCCAGGCACGGGCGCTGCTGGAAGCGGCGGGGTTTGCGGACGCAGATGGAAACGGCTTCTACGACGCAAGCGGTGGTGATCTGGAAGTCACATTGATCGTGCCAGGGTGGGGATTTGTGCCGGAAGTCGCGCAGCTCATTCAGGATCAATGGCGCACGATTGGCGTGCGCGCCGTTCTCGACTCTGCGCCGTCGCGTTCGCTGGTCGTGGAACGGGTGAATGCCGGTGCGTACCATCTGGTCGCCTTCTACAGCTTCGGACTGGACCCGGCGCTGCTCAATGACTATTTCGTGACGGGCGCGGTCAACAACTGGATGAACTACAGCAATCCCGACTTGGATCGCCTGCTCATCGACGCGGCAGCGCAGACCGACCCGGCAGCACGAGCGGCAAGCTATAACCAGGCGCAGCGTTTGATCATGGCCGAGGCTTTGATCCTGCCAATTCGGGATTATATCAACCTGAATGCATACAGCCGTGCCGTCGCCGCGCCCTCGTTCGATGTGTACGGGTGGTTTCCCATCCTGCACAATCTGGCGCTTTCAAGTGGGTGAGCCATCTTACAGATGACGGCGCGCATCGTGCGGGGAATGCTGAGCGTATGGCTGGCGGTGAGCGTGTGCTTTTTCGCGCTGCGCGTGCTGCCGGGCGATGCGATCAGCGCTGTGCTGCTCGGTTCTGGCGCAAGCGCGCAGACCCTCCAGGAACGGCGCGCCGCGCTGGGGCTGAATCAGCCGGTGCTGATTCAGTACGGGGTATTCATCGGTGGGGTATTGCGCGGCGATCTTGGCGTATCGCTGCTGAATGGGCGGCCTGTCAGCACGATCATCGCGGAAAACGCGCCTGCGACCATTAGCCTGGGACTTGGCGCGCTGGCGGTCGCGGTTGGCGTAGGGGGAGCAGTCGGCACGGCGGCGGGGTCAAAGCGGTTTGCCCCGCCCGCTGAACTGCTGTTGGGGCTGGCGACGAGCATCCCTGTGTACTGGACGGGAACATTGGCGATGTACCTGTTCGCCGACCGCCTGAACTGGCTGCCTTCGGGTGGGGCAGGGAGCTTCGCGCAGTTGATGATGCCCGCGTCGATCCTGGGTCTTCAGGCGGGCGGGGCGATTGGTGCAGTGCTGGCGGCAGGGTTACGGCAGACTCGGGACGCTGATTATCTGCGGACGGCGCACGCAAAAGGGCTGTCGGGTGCGGCAGTCTGGCGGCGGCATCACCTGCCGAATGCCATCGCCCCGACGATCAGTATGATTGCGCTGCAAACGGGGTTCCTGATGGGCGGCGCGGTGATCACCGAAACCCTGTTTTCGCGCCCTGGCCTGGGGCGAACGCTTCTGAATGCTGTGATTCAGCAGGACTACCCGGTCGTACAGGGGATCGTGGTGTGGAGTGCGGCAACTTACGCGCTGATCAACGCAGGGGCGGATGCCTTGAACGGCATCATTGACCCCAGAATACGCCATGCAGTCTCGTAGGGCGCTGGTTTGGCTTGTCTGTATAGGGCTAAGCGGCCTGCTGCCCTTCGCAGCTACCCATGATCCGTATGCTGCGCAGCCGGAAATGGCGCTCACTGCGCCAAATGCTGATGCGCTGTTCGGCACCGATTTGCTAGGCCGCGATGTGTTCAGCCGTACCTTGTACGGTGGCCAGCGCACCCTGTCGATCAGCCTGCTGGCGACGCTGATCGCAGCCGTAGGCGGAATGCTTATGGGCTGCCTGACGCTGCTCCATCGCCGGCTGGATGATGGGATCATGCTGGCGGTCGATGCGCTGCTGGCGCTGCCGGGTCTGGTGGTGGCGCTGGTCGTCGTCACGCTGCTGCGCCCCGGCGAACTTGCCGTCGCGCTGGCGGTCGGGTTTACGCAGCTTGCGCCAATGGCACGGATCGTGCGGACGGCATTGCAGAGCGCCGTGACCGCCGAATATGTACAGTCGGCACGCGGCTTAGGCGCACGTCCAAGCTGGATCATACGCCATCATGTGCTGCCGCAGATTTTGCCTGCCGTGAGCGCGTATGTCGGGGTGATGTTCGCTTACTGTCTGTTGAATGCAGCAGCGCTCAGTTTTTTGGGGTTGGGCGGTAACCCGGCAGCGCCCGATTGGGGCGTGATGCTGGCGGAAGGCCGCACCGCCTTTCGTTCTGCCCCCTGGGTCGGCTTTTTCCCCGGCGTGATGATCACCTTGACCGTGCTGATCACGCGCTGGGCTTTTCAAGCCCGCTAATCCGCGTGAATCAGCGTACCGGGCAGGGCAGTGCCTGTGAGGGTTTCGCGCAGCAGTCCAGGAAGCGTCCCGTTCATGATGCGCACCGAAAGCCCAGGGTTGGCCTGCACCAGCGCTACCATATCGCGTACTTTGGTTTCCATGCCGCCCGTTACATCGGTGCCGCTGGAGCCGCCAAGTGCGCTTTCGACGGCAGCCAGGCTTGAAGGTGTGATCGTCCGGATCAGTGCGCCGGATGGATCGAGAACGCCATCGACTTCGCCCAGCAGCAGAATATGTTCGACCGGGAGATGCTGCGCGAGGTAGAAAAAGATCGTTTCGGTAGAGGTGATCGTCCCGCCGCGCACTTCATCCAGGGAGACATCGCCATAGACCAGCGGCACAAGCCCTCGTTCAAGGGCGGTGCGGATGGGTGTCAGCGCCATGTCGATCAACACCCCATCCCGGCTGTTCGCGGAAGCGGACGGCTGAATCCGCCACACCGGGACTCCGGCGGCGGCCAGTACGTCGGCCACCAGAAAATTCAGGTGGGCGGCTACGGTGGCGACTTCTGCAAAGCCGCGCCACTGTTCAGCGGTGACAACGCCCTGGATCGTCCCATAGCGTTTGGCGGCCATATGCCCGAACGATCCGCTGCCATGCCCCAACAGTAAGCGCAGTGCCGGGCGCTGGCGCAGCGCATCAGCAGTTTCGCCGGCAATGCGCGCCGCCGCTTCGCGCCGAAAGCTGTTTTCCACCCGTTTATCGGTGATCAGCGAACCGCCTAACTTGATGAACGTGATCATGCAGCGTTTCCCTATATGTGTGGTTGTGAATCGAACGGTGATGAGGTGGGGTGCAGCGTGGTTGCCAGCACGCGGGCTGCCCCTGCTGCCAGCAGTGCCGCTTCGACCTTCGGACGATGAAATTCGTCCACCAGCGTGATCATGTTGCCGCCGCGCCCGCCGCCAGACAGTTTTGCGCCGAACGCCCCCGCCATGCGCGCCGCCTCCACCAGCCGATCCAGTGTATGTGATGAGACCGTCAGGCGGGCAAGATGGGCATGATTTTCATCCATCAAGCGGCCTATCCGCGTCAGATCGCCCTCTTCAATGGCGCTGCGGGCGCGCATCACCAGCGTTGTGATCGAGTCGAACAGAGTTTGTACCCCAGCCGTATCGTGATTGTACAATGCACGCACTGCGTCAACGGCGGTCTTGGTCAGCGCGCCTGTCCCCGTGTCACCGATCAGAATATGCAGCGGCGCGCCAATACGAATCGGCTCAATGGGCTGGCTGCGCACATAATACACGGGCTGTTCATACACAATCACCGTGTTGTCGATTCCGCTTGGCGTGTGATGGTGGAGCTTTTCCACTTCAAAAATGACCGCGTTCAACGCCGATAGTTCCAACGGCTGACCGAGATAAGCGGAGAGCGCCCGCGCCAGCGCCGTCGAGACCGCTGCACCGCTGCCCAGGCCGCTCGCCATCGGGATTTGAGAGCGTAAATGAATGGTCGCATCGGGCGGGGGAACGTCGAGCGCGGCCAGCACCAGCCGCGCCGTGACCACCAGGGCGTTATCGAGCTGCCCTGACGAGCCAGGATCCACGGGTAAAAGCTGTGCCAGGTCATGAACGGCAATTCGCAGTCCGGTGCCGGGCGCTTCCGGCTGCACCTGTGCGGCGGCGCGAAGGCTGCTCACAGGGGCAGCGATAGCGGGCGTACCGTACACGACGGCATGTTCCCCGAACAGAATGATCTTTGCCGAAGCGTCGGCGGTGAGGGCTGTGATCATGAGACGAAACGCGGTGCGATGTACAGGATCACGATGAATGCCGCACCCCACAACAGGATCGCGATTTGCAGCGGTCGATCTTTGAGCAGGACTTCATCGGGTGCGCTGCCTTCGCCTTTGACGTGGATCAGGAACAGGTAGCGGAACATACCGTACAGCACGAACGGGACGGTGAGCAGTGCCAGGTTGTTCCCGGCCAGCAGCACCGATGGCGCTTCAATGGCATACAGCAGGTAGGCGATCAGCGTGCCAGTCATGACCATACGCAGCATGTCATCCAGCAGAGGAAGGTTATACTGCTCAAGCGTAATGCGCACATCGCCCGATTTTTCGGCCATTTGAAGGAGTTCCTGCCGCCGCTTGCCGACCGCCAGGAACAGCGACAGCAGGGCAGTGACCGCGTACAGCCAGGGCGAGAACGCCGCCACCTGTACGATCACCACACCCGCCGCTACGCGCAGCACGAACCCACTCGTGATCGCCAGTACATCCAGGATCACGATGTGTTTCAGCGAAAAACTGTACAGCAGTTGCAGAATGAGGTACATCAACAGCACAACGGCGAACTGCCAGCGGATCGCAGCGGCGGCAGTCAGCACGACAATGGGCAGGATCACAGCAGCAGCGATGGCGATGGAAATCGGCAAGCTGCCCGACGGAATCGGACGGGTGCGCTTTTTCGGATGCGCCCTGTCCCGTTCAATATCGACCAGATCGTTGATGATATACACGCTGCCCGCCAGCAGGCAAAACAGCACGAAACCGATCAGCACACGGGCGAACGAGTCCAGCACGAACAACTGACCATCGAAAACGATGCCCGCGAAGATGAAGGCATTTTTTGTCCATTGTTTCGGGCGCATGGTTTTGATCAACCCGACAAGTGCGCTCACTTACGCTTGCTCCCATGTGCCGCTGCACAGCGCGCCAATATGCGAAAGGCGCAATTATACACCGTGTCCTGACCCGGATGGAATTCGTTATAATGCGGTCGCTTATTCAGGAAGGATTTGGCATGACCGAACATCGCAGCGCAACCGCGACCGCCCCGGCGAACATCGCGTTTATCAAGTACTGGGGCAACCGTGACGAGCGGCTGAATCTGCCTCAGAATCCCTCTTTAAGTATGAATCTGGATGGTTTACTGGCGACCACTACCGTCACCTGGCGCGACGATACCCCAGCCGATACGCTGTTCCTGAACGATGCACCTGCCAGCGATGACCAACAGGCGCGCATTTCGGTTCACTTAGATCTGCTGCGTGAACGGCTGATGATAGAAAGCCGCGCCGATGTGGTATCGCGCAACAATTTTCCGATGGGTGCGGGGATTGCATCATCAGCGGCGGGGTTTGCGGCGCTCACCGTCGCCGGGGCTGCCGCTGCGGGCGTACAGATCAGCGAACGTGAGCTAAGCACGCTGGCGCGGGTCGGTTCCGGGTCGGCTTCGCGGTCGGTTCCGTCCGGTTTCGTGCGCTGGCACCAGGGCAGCAGCCATGAAACCTCATTTGCGGAAAGTGTCGCGCCGCCCGGCCACTGGAACCTGATCGACGTGATCGCAGTGGTCAGCCAGGCGCATAAAGCCGTTGGGTCGAAAGCCGGACATCGCTCCGCCGATTCAAGCGATCTTCAGGCGGCACGGGTCGCCGGGGCAGCGGCGCGCCTGGATGTATGCCAACAAGCGCTGCTCGACCGGGATTTTGCGGCCTTCGCTGAGGTGGTAGAACACGACAGCAACCTGATGCACGCGGTCATGATGACGAGCCGCCCACCGCTGTTCTACTGGCAGCCCGCGACGCTCACCGTCATGGAGCAGGTGCGGGGGTGGCGTGCGGAAGGGCTGCGCGTGTGCTATACGCTGGATGCAGGCCCGAACGTACATTGTATCTGCGTTGGAGATGATGCCGATGAAGTAAGCCGCCGCCTGGCTGTACTGTCTGGTATTGTGGATATTCGCAGGGCAGGCGCAGGGGAAGGGGCGCGTCCTGTTTTGGCGTGATCATGCTATAATGATAGGGCATGATTCCAATGACCACGCCTGATTTTCCCCGTCCATACGAGTTCTGTGCGAAAGTAAAGGGCTATGCTTGACTTCTTGCTGGGGAACGATGCCATCCTCACGATCTTTGCATTTCTGCTGGTGCTGATTCCGGCGGTGTTCATCCATGAACTGGGACACTTTCTGGCCGCGAAGATGGTCGGCATCACCATTCTGGAATTTGGCATCGGGATGCCGCCGCGTGCGGTCAAATTGTTCACGCATAAAGGGACGGATTACACCCTGAACTGGCTGCCGCTGGGCGGTTTCGTGCGGCCTTTGGGTGAAGACATCGTGCGCCCGGTCGGTGATGAAGCGATGCTGAGCGACCGTCAGGAAGCCATTGGGCGCGGGATCGCTAACCCGAAGTCCGTCAATGAAGCCAAACCCCTGGGGCGTATTTTCTTCATGGCGGGCGGTGCGCTCGCCAATTTTCTGACGGCATTCGTACTGTTCGTGGTAATTGGCATCTTTGGGCTTCCGGCAGTGACCGCGATGCCGTTTGAAACGCCATCGGGTGCGCTGGCACAGGCGGGCGTGCAGCCGGGCGACAGCATTATCGCTGTCGATGGGCAGACGCTCGATAACGCCAACGAGTTTCTCGAACGGCTGTATGCGACTCCTGGGGAGCCGACCACCATCACCGTGCGCCGCGATGGACAAACGCTTGACCTGACGCTGACGCTGTTCGGCACGCTGGATGAAAGCACCCTGGCCGCCCGCCCGATCATCCTGGGTGCAGCCGATGACTCGCCAGCGGCGGAAGCCGGGTTACAGGCGAATGACATCGCCATCGCATTCAATGGCGAACCGCTGGATTCGTATGAAACCTTGCAGCGGCTCACCCGTGAAAACCTGGGACGTGAAGTCACCCTGACGGTATGGCGCGATGGTGAAACATTCGATGTCAGCCTTACCCCGCGTGAGAACCCACCCCAGGGACAGGGTGCGCTCGGCATCCAGATCAGCGATGCCGGGGTGGATACGGCGTTGGGGCTGGTGCTGCTGCCGGATTACGTCGGTCGTCCGCTGGCACAAGCCATCCCGTACAGCTTCGAGCGCATGGGCGCGGTCGTAAGTGCGATTGCCAGCATCCCTTCCCAGCTCATCAATGGAACCGCCAGCGGTGAAGATATGCGCCTGGCCAGCCCGTTAGGGATCAGCCAGGTAGGGGGCGTGCTGGTCGAAGAGAGCATCGAGCAGAACCGACCAGGGATCATCCTCGAGTACATGGCGCTGATCAGTTTCGCGCTTGGCCTGACCAACCTGCTGCCAATCCCGGCACTGGACGGGGGACGTATCCTGTTCGTCCTGATCGAAATTCTGCGCGGTCGCCCGATTGCGCCGGAACGGGAAGGCATGGTGCATCTGGTGGGGATGGTCGTGCTGCTCTCGTTGATGTTCGTCGTGTTGATCAACGATGCCATCAACCCTTTATCCAATTTGCTGCCGTAGGTGAAGACAACCCATGATGTATGACGATAACGATTTCGACGGGGAAGCACGGCAGGAAAAGCCCGACCTGCAAACCACCCTTGAACTGCTTAAGACGGGGGATGAACACACGGCAGCGCTGTATTACGGGCTTTCTGACCTGGATAGTGAAGCGCTGGAGCAGTTCCAGGATGTATGGATCACGCTTGATGATGAACATCGCCGCCTCATCATGCGGCACATGGTCGAAGTCAGCGAAGCGAATTTCGAGTTCCATTACGCACCTGTCGCGCTCGTCGTTTTGGATGACCCAGACCCAGAGGTGAGAACGGCGGCAGTCGAAGCCCTCTGGGAATCGGAATCGAGCGCGGTGCTGAATCGGCTGCTTGAAATTGCGCAGTGGGACGAATCGCGGGAGGTGCGCGCCGCCGCGCTTAACGGGGTGGGGCGTTTCATCCTGATGGGCGAACTGGGCGATTTTCCCGAACCCGAAGCACTGAAAGCACAGGACATCGTGATCGGCATCCTGAACAATGAGGATGAAGAGATCGAGGTGCGGCGGCGGGCGCTGGAGGCGATTTCCAATTGCAGCAACGACATCGTTGAAGGCGCGATTCGGGAAGCGTATGAAGGCCACGACCGGCTGATGCAGATCAGCGCGGTGTTTGCGATGGGTCGCGCCTACGATGAGCAGTGGAACGACATCGTGATGCGCGAACTGGACAGCGCCGACCCGGAAATGCGCTATGAAGCCGCCCGCGCCGCTGGCGAACTGATGCTTTCAGATGCGATTCCGGCGCTGTCACGCATGGCGTTTGAAAATGACCGCGAACTGCAAGACAACGCGATCTGGTCGTTGGGCGAAATTGGCGGCAAAGAAGCGGTGCGTGTGCTGGAGCTGCTGGCGGCCAATGCCCGCGAAACTGGCGATGAGGACATGATCGAAGCTATCGAAGATGCGCTGGCGAATGCCAGCCTGGGCGGGAGCGACCTGTACCTGATGCGCTTCGAGGACGATGAGGAATAGCCACCCGCAACCCTCACTGCGCGGGTTTGAACGGAGAAACGGGATTTGTAAGCCCCGTTTCTCGGCTGATTTTCGTGCGGATTTAGCCGTTGATGAGCGGCATCAGCTTGAGCGCCAGCCCGGTATCGCCCATCACTTTGATTTTGCCCATCATGAACGCCTGCATTGGGTTCAGCGAACCGGACATCATCGAGACGAAATCGTCCGCCGCTGCTTTGAGCGTCATTTTCGCGCCTTCTGCCGCGCCTTCGCCCGATTCTGCTTTGCCATCAGCGATCTTCAGCCACCACAAACCGCCGTTTTCGCCGGAAAGATCGAACTGAATGGTCGCGTTGATGCCTTCCGCTTTTGCGGGATCGAAGCGCCCTACCATCGCCGGAAAAAGTTTTGCAATTTCATCACGCGAGACCGCCATAAAAGTTACTCCTGTTTTGCAACTGGAAAATCGAATCGCCATTCATATAGCACTCAACATGATAGTATAGGCTTGCCGCAAAGTCACGATCAATCTTTGTGTGCGCATCGGCTGCGCGGGCAAGGACTGGAGGCCGTTCATGAAACGCTTTAGCCGCCTGACTGTTTTTTCGCTGCTGGTGCTGCTCACAGTGGGTATGTTTTCGGCTGTGACCGCACAGGAATCTGCATCTGGCGTAGGTCGCATTGCCTATATCGACAGCGGCTACAATCTGCATATCTGGGACGCAGCGACGCAGCAGGATAGACCAGTGACGACCGATGCAATCGTCACGCAGAACGCAGCGCGCATTTATCAATACCCCACCTGGGCGACGGATGGCCGCCTGGCGTACTTCGCCAGCACATTCGACAGCACCGGGAACGGGATGCTGGAGGTTTATATCGCTTCTGGTACAGGTGAAGCGGGAACGGTGCGTTATTCGAGCGAAACGGAAGCGATCACCTACGCCTACTGGTCGCCTGGTCCATGTGCCGCTGGCGAAAACTGTCGTCAGTTGGCAGCACTGCTGAGCGACTCGCAGGCGGGTGCGTTCGTGGTACGGTTGATCGCCGATGGTGGGGCAGAGCAGCCCATACAGACCGCTGGAACGGGCGCGCCGTTTTATTTTGGCTGGAGCAGCGACGGTGAGCGGATGGTATGGCACCGTAACAATGCGTCGGTCGAAGTGTTCGATGTGAGACAGGGAGAGGTGACCGCCACGCTCAGCACGTCACCGGGATTGTTCGCCGCACCCTCGTTCGCGCCGGATGGCTCCGCCTTGTTCGTTGGGCGCGATGGCGAGATCGATCAACTGCGGATTGCCGCCGCCGATGGCACGGAATCCAGCTATCCGCTCGACGGACGGGCGGGTGCAACGTTCGCGTGGTCGCCAGATGGCACGCGGATCGCGTTTGCGGCTCCTGCCGGACGTATTTCGGTGATCGACACGGCAACGGGCGCGGTGATCGCCCAGTCTCCGGAGGACGAACAGCCGTTCGCGTACTTCTGGTCGCCGGATGGCCGCAAAATCGCCTATCTGACGGTGCTGACGACAGCCGCGCCTGATGCACCCGCACCCATTCCTAACAGCGGACTAAGCGCGAAACGCCGCCCTCCTGCACAGGACTCCTTCAATGGGATCGTGTGGAATGTTCTCGATCTGGAGGCGCAGACGGTTGCCCAATCACCCGCCTTTTTTCCAACCCGTGAGTTTGTATACCTGCTTTCGTACTTCGATCAATTCGCGCTCAGCCATCGGGTATGGTCGCCGGACAGCCGAGCGATCACCTACAGCCGTTTCGATGACGGCCAACGCGCCGAAGTGATGGTGTGGGACATCAGCGCCGATCAGCCGTTCGCGCTGGCGGAAGGCGTATTCAGCGTATGGAGCTTTGACGAATAGATGGCGTTGAAGTCGGCAAAATGGGGCGGTTTCGCCCTGCTGCTTGTGTGTTTAGCGGCGTGCAGCAGCGGGTCGCCCGAAACCATCGTGATCACGGCGACGTTCGATCCCTGGCGCTACACGCCGCCGCCAGGGACACCCGCCGCCGAACTGCCAGCACTGCCGGAAACGCCAACGCTTGTCGTTGTTGTTCCCGCAGGGGAGGCGCAGAATATAACGGCGGCTAATCCCAGTGAATATGCCGTCCAACCGGGGGATACCCTGGGGGCGATTGCAGCACGCTTCGGGGTGAGCGTGGAGACGCTGCAAGCCGTCAACGACCTGACAAACCCGGACTTGATCGCCGCTGGACAGGTACTGCGGCTGCCCGACGCGCCGACACAGGCGGGCAGCGCCTTTCCGCTGGTGCCGGATCACCGGCTGGTGCGTGGGCCAGGAAGCGCTGCGTTCAATGTCGGGGCGTTCGCCGCCGCGCAGCCCGGCTACCTGAAAAGCGCGGTCGATGAGGTGAACGGTGAAATACTGCGCGCCACCACCGTCGTGGAGCGGGTCGCGCTGGAATACAGCGTCGATGCGCGCCTGCTGCTGGCGCTGCTCGAACTCAAAGGCGGGTGGCTTTCCAATCCGGAACCCTCCGAATATGCCCGGACGTATGCGCTGCAAGCACCCGCATCGCCGTTGGGGTTCGACCGTAACGGCCTGTACCGCCAATTGACGTGGGCTGCGGATCAACTGAACGCAGGCTATTATGGGTGGCGCGCCGGGACGCTAAGTCTGTTCGAGTTCGAGGACGGGACGCGCATCCTGCCCGCTGACACATTGAATGCGGGCAGCATCGGCGTGCAGTACATGCTTACGCGCTTTGCAACCTATCCGGGCTGGTCACAGCAGGTCAGCGCCGAGGGTCTGTACGCAATCTATACGCGCTATTTTGGCGACCCGTTCGCAGACTTCGGTTTGGTTCTCGTGCCGGATGATCTGGTTCAGCCGGAACTACGCCTGCCGTTTCCGCAAAACGAAGTATGGTTCTACACGGGCGGGCCACACGGTGGATGGGGCAGCGGCAGCGCGTGGAGCGCGGTCGATTTTGCGCCGCCGGATGAACGCCCGGAGGGGAGCAGCACCTGTTATATTTCAGACTATTTTGCGACCGCCGTCGCGGATGGGGTGATTGCCCGCAGCGATGAGGGCGCGGTCGTGCTTGACCTGGATGGCGATGGCGACGAGACGACGGGCTGGACGATCTTCTACCTGCATATGGCCGATCAGGATCGAATTGAGGATGGGGCGCGCGTCACCGCTGGGGATCGAATCGGGCGGCCTTCGTGTGAAGGCGGCTTCTCGAACGGGACTCACCTGCACATTGCGCGGCGGTATAATGGCGAATGGATTCCCGCCTGGTGTGGGGTATGCCGCACGACTTACCGTCCCCCCGCTTTTGTGATGAGCGGCTGGAACGTGATTGGGCTAACGGCACAGGAGTATCAAGGCTATCTGACACGCGGAAGCGAACAGCGTATCGCGGAACAAGGCCGCCTGGTCGTCGAAAATCGCGTATCGTGGTAGCACAGACACAGCAAATCGTGGAGTTTTGAAATGCGTTTTTTCAGATACACCGTCGGGATCGGCATGGTATGCGCCCTGGTCGGGGGCATGGTACAGCCTGGAATGCTGCGTGCGCAGCAAGCGCCCACACCAACCCCGCTGCAAATTCAACTGACGACGGATGTGCCGCCGACCGCGCCCGGTGATGTGCTAACGCTGGCAACCCCAACCTGGACACCGACCGGAGCCGCTCCGGTGGTGTTGGAGGCATTGGACATCGCCAATGTTCGAGCGCTGCCAGATACCGCAGAAGCACAGCTTGGTGTGATTCGGGCGGGCGAGTTCTATACCGTGACTGGGCGGTACGTCAACTGGTATCAGCTTCAGTACGATTTAGCACCGAATGGCTTTGGATGGGTGTACGGCGAACTGGTGCGCATCACCGGGGATACAGGGGCGATTGTAGATATTGATCCGTATGGGTCAGCATCGGCACTCGATCCGCTCGCCGCTGGAAGCGGAGCCGAAAGCACGGATGAAGCGGGTGGCGTGATCGCAACGATGTCACCCCAATCGGGCAGCAATGAAGGCGGGAGTACCGATGCGACCAACGCGCCACTGCTGCCAACGTTCACATACCCACCGGCGCTTGTTCGTCCGGCAGCGACCAATCCCGCCGCTCAGCCGACGGATACACCCTCTCAGGGAATTGGCCAGGCATCGGGTGACCTGCCCCCAATTGCGCCAATTCTGCTGCTGGGGGGCTTAGGCGTGCTGGGGCTGGCGCTTACATCACTGCGACGCGGGTGAAAAATGGGCATCAAAAAAGGGCTTTTGCAGCGAATGCAAAAGCCCCTTTTACTTACTGACCAGGTATTTTTAGTGGCTGCACGACGAGCAGCCGCCTGCTGATGCGGAGCTGCCCGCTTCAGCCGCGCTGCCGTCGTCTTTGGTACGGAACGAGCTGCCGCAGCCGCACGACGAAACCGCGTTCGGGTTTTCGATGCGGAAGCCGCCGCCCATCAGGCTGTCTACATAGTCGATGGTCGCGCCCTTGAGATACAGCAGGCTGGACGGATCGACCACCAACTGAACCCCATCCACATCCACGACCGCATCAAAATCGCGGGGAGCCGCTTCAAAAGCCATGCCATACTGAAGGCCGGAGCAGCCGCCACCAGAGACGAACACGCGCAGCGCATGGTTCGGAATCTGACGCTGTTCAAGCAGCGTGCGGATCATCGTCACTGCCGTTGGTGAAACCGAAAGAATTACGTCTTCTTCGACGTTCGCAATCTGCGGGCGGACGGGATCGTTCACCACCATGAGTTTATCCTTCTGAACAAGCTTCCGAAGCACATGACCTATCTTATGGCTTGATCTTAACATGCTTCGGGGGGAGCGTCAATAAAAACGAACTTGATCAGCAAAATTAGGAGTCCGCACCCGAAACGAACCCGACGTGGGCGGTAACGGGGATGAAATAGGAACACGTCGCGTCGCCAAGCGCACGATGCGACATGCGCCGGGGAACTACGCCGAGCAATGTCGAAACCAGGCGCATATCCATTTCACACAGCGATGAGTTCTCGCGTGCAACCTGATGATACGGGCAGTTGGCGGTATGCAGGATGAAGCCGTCCGGCGCTGGTTCCCAATACGCCTCATAGCCGCTGCTGGTCAGATAGTCTACCACCCTTTGCAAGCGCTGATCGAACGGCACATCCGGGATGTCGGCATCAGTGGCCATGCGCAGTGCCACGCCTTCCAGGATCACGTTCACCCCATCAGGCGGAAGCCGTTTTTGTAGTTCTTCCAGCAGTCCTGCCGCCAGTCGTTGATAGTTATTGGGAAAGAGGGCTTTGGCTTTCTCGGTCAGGGTATAGGTGTGCTGAGGCCTGCCGGGCGTAGTGCGCCGTTTTAGTTCTGGGGATGTGATCAGCGCTTCTTTCTGCAAAATGTTCAGGTGGTGGCGCACGGTGACAGCGGTAATTGAACCGCGCCGCGTCTGAAGCTCGCCCACAATATCATCTACGGTAGCCTGGCCGCGCTGCTGTAGAATATCGAGGATTAACTGGCGCGTTTCCTGCATCGCTTTCACCCTCATGCCATACGAGTACTTCCACATGCGCATTTTATCATACTGTTCGCTGCGTTGACGATCACCTATGGCTGTGCTACGATGTTCGCCAACCTGGAACCCTCTCATGTTCGTGCGTGCCACAAAGGAAAATCGGTTGCCAGCCCGCGTAGCATTTCAAGGTATTCACGGCGCAAATTCCGAACTTGCTATCCGTCAGCACTTCGCTGGCACTGAAGTGGATGTGCATCCGTGCGCAACGCTCACGCTGCTGTTCGACGCGATCACCAGCGGCAGTGTGGAGTACGCGCTGCTGCCCGTCGAAAATGCGCTGGCCGGGGCGGTCAGCCAGGCTTATGAACTGCTCATGGATAGTGATCTGCGCATTCAGGCCGATGTGGTGCTGCATGTACATCACAACCTGCTGGTTGTGCCAGGTACAACCTTCGAGGCGATTCGTTTCGTGCGGTCGCACCCTCAGGCGTTGGCGCAGTGCGAACAGTACATCCGCCGCAACGGATGGGAGGCCATCCCCTGGTACGATACCGCCGGAGCTGCCCACGATTTAGCCCAGGAAAAGCCCGCCGATACCGCAGCCTTAGCCAGTTCATTAGCGGCGACGCTGTACAACCTGGATATTCTGGATGCCGAAATTGAGGATGTGGCGTTCAATTACACGCGCTTTTTCCTGTTAGGTCACGATGACCCGCCGCGCGGCGAGTACAACAAAACATCACTCGTGTTTGCCACTCGTCACCGACCGGCAGCCTTATACGAATGCCTGGGCGAATTTGCACAGCGCGGCCTGAACCTGACGAAAATTGAATCGCGGCCCCGGCGTAACCGACCCTGGGAGCCAGTCTTTTTTCTCGATTTTGAAGGTCATTGGCAGGATGCCCCTTGCCAGGAGGCGCTGGCGCGGCTGCTGCAACGCGCCTCGTTCGTAAAAATGCTGGGGTCATACCCGGCAGTGAAGACGACCCAATCCGTCGGCATCTAAAAGGAATCGCCATGATGAAAAAACTCGATGTGGCCGTGTTAGGAGCGACGGGCGCGGTTGGCCAGCGCTTCATTAAACTGCTGGAACATCATCCCTGGTTTCGGGTGGCGGAAGTGATCGGTTCTGACCGCAGCGCCGGGCGGCGTTATGGTGACGCGGTGCGGTGGGTGCTGGATGAAGACCCGCCCGCCGATGTGCTGAATCTACTGATCAGACCGCTGGATGCCGCGCTCGATTCAGCGCTTGTCTTTTCAGCGCTGCCAAAAGAAGCCGCTGCGCCGCGTGAAATCGAGCTGGCCGCCGCCGGGCATGTGGTCTGTACGAATGCATCAGCCTATCGCATGACCGACGATGTGCCAATCCTGCTGCCGGAAGTCAACGCCGATCAAGTGCGGTTGGTGGACGATCAGCGGCGTAATCGCGGCTGGAGCGGCGCACTGGTCGCCAATTCCAACTGTACGAGCGTACCTGGCGTGATGACGCTTGCGCCGCTGCGCCCATTCGGTATTAAAAGGGTGAGCGTGGTCAGTATGCAGGCGTTGAGCGGGGCGGGATACCCCGGTGTTGCGTCGCTGGATGCGATGGACAACGTGATCCCTTACGTAGGTGGGGAAGAAGAAAAGGTCGAGACCGAAACCCGCAAGATGTTAGGCCGCTATCACACGGGCGGGGTAGAATGGCTGGAGAGTGTGGTTAGCGCGGCGTGCAACCGCGTCCCGGTGATCGATGGACACCTGGTCAATATCGCCGTCGAACTGGAAAATGACCCTGGCATCGATGGGATCATCGACGCATGGACTCAGTTCCGGGGCGCTGACCCGATTCCGACGCTGCCAAGCGCACCCGTGCAGCCCGTGATCTATCTACCCCACGCGGATCGCCCGCAGACGCGGCGTGACAGGGGGGCTGGTGGCGGGATGAGTACCACCGCTGGCCGTCTGCGGCCTGACCCGATCCTGACGTATAAATACGCGGCGCTTTCGCACAACACCATTCGCGGCGCGGCGGGGTGCAGCATTCTGAATGCCGAGTATCTGGCGATGAGCGGGTATATTCCCGCTTTTCAGCCGGAAGCGGTCGCGTTAACCTGATCATTACGCTCAACGTAGCCTGACCTCATGCATGGGGTTTTGAATTACGTTACAAACTACCGGGTCGGAGGGATTTCCATGAAAGTCTTTATTGCCGGGGTCGATGGGTATCTCGGTTGGGCATTGGCGCAGCACTTAGTCAAACGTGGGCATACCATCGCCGGGACGGACATCTATCTGCGCCGTCAGTGGGTTGAGGAAATGGGCAGCACCAGCGCCCTGCCAGTCTACTCGATTCAGGAACGGTTGGCTGCCTTTCGTGAAGTACATGGGCAGGATTTGATCTTCCACGAAACCGATTTGCTCGATTATGCGGCGCTGCGCGATTTTCTGGCGGAATTCCAGCCAGACGCGATTGTCCACCTGGCGGAAATGCCGTCTGCGCCGTATTCGATGATCGACCAGGCGCACGCCGCGTTCACGCACACCAACAACGTGATCGGCAGCCTGAATGTACTGTGGGCGATGCGCGAAGTCTGCCCGGAAGCCCATTTGGTCAAGCTGGGGACGATGGGTGAGTACGGCACGCCCAACGTGGATATTCCTGAAGGCTTTTTTGAAGTCGAATTTCGGGGACGAAAGGACACCATGCCGTTCCCGCGCCAGGCGAACAGCTTTTATCACCTGACAAAAGTTCACGATTCAAACAATACCATGTTCGCCTGCCGTACCTGGGGGCTGCGTTCGACCGACATCATGCAGGGGGTGGTGTTCGGCACGCGCATTGACGCAATGGGTGATGATCCGCGTTTGTTCAGCCGCCTGGATTTTGACCAGTGTTTCGGCACCGCCGTCAACCGCTTCTGCTGCCAGGCCGTGATTGGGCATCCGCTCACGCTGTATGGAACCGGGCATATGCAGCGTGGATTTCTCCCACTGCGCGATTCGATTCAGTGCCTGACGCTGACGATTGAAAACCCGCCCGCCAAAGGCGAGTACCGCGTGTTTAACCAGTTTGAAGAAACCTATACCATTGAAGAACTGGCGCACAAAGTCCGCCAGGCGGCGGCAGATGTGGGCTTGAACGTCGAAATTCAGTACTACGAAAATCCGCGCACCGAACGCGGCGAACACTATTATAACCCGGATCGCCAGCACTTGATCGACCTGGGCTACCAGCCGACCCACGATGTGGTAGCGGAAATGCGGCTGATGCTGCGTGATCTGATGCAGCACCGCGAACGCATTCTGGAAAAACAAAGCATCCTGGTGCCGGACATCCGGTGGGATGGTTCGCACCGCCGTTCGACCGTGATCAACGAGACGACCCCGGCGAAATAACGCGCTTTCATTGAAGACGGCGCGGTGCAGAGGTGTGAACTGGCGCGGGGCATACGGCTCCGCGCTTTTGATTGATGAAAGTGGCAAGACAGACGATGTTTGATAGACGGAGATTGCAGAACACCCCATGACTATTCAGTTTTTCGAGCTGAACCGCCTTTCAGAAGCACAGCGAAACCGGATTCTGCGGCGCGCCGAAAAAGACATCCGCGATTTGCTGCCGCTGGCGCAGGATGTGATCGACCGGGTGCGCGCCGAAGGTGATGCCGCGGTGGTCGAATTCGCCCGCAAGTTCGATGCACCCAACTTCACTGCTGAAATGCTGAAAGCCACGCCGGAAGATTTTGCCCAGGCACGTGACGCTGTGAGCGAGGACGTGAAGCGGGCGATTCAGGCTGCGCACGACAACATTCAGCGTTTTCATGAGGCACAGATGCCCGAACCGATGTGGTTTACTGAAATTGCGCCGGGGATCATGGCAGGGGAAAAGGTGACTCCGGTCGCCAGCGCAGGGCTGTACGTCCCCAGAGGCAAAGGCGCATTTCCATCGGTCATGCTGATGCTGGCTACCCCTGCCAAAGTGGCCAACGTCCCGCGCATTGTGGTGGTGACCCCGCCCACGCCGGAAGGTAAAGCGGATGCGGCATCGCTGGTGGCAGCGGAAATCTGCGGGGTAGAGGATGTGTATGTGGTGGGCGGGATGCAGGCCATCGCGGCGCTGGCTTATGGCACACAACGCATCCCACAGGTAAGCAAGCTGATTGGCCCTGGCAGCAGCTATGTATCCGCCGCTAAGCGGCTGTTATATGGCACAGTCGATGTCGGGCTGCCTGCTGGACCCAGTGAGTCAATCATTCTGGCGGATGAAACGGTCGATCCGCGACTGGCGGCGCTCGATCTGCTGGTAGAAGCCGAACACGGACCAGAATCGGCGGCACTGCTGGTCACGCACAGCCGGGAAGTTGCCGAAAAAGCACTGGAAGTCCTGCCGGGGTATATTGCGGAACTCCCGGATTGGCGGCGGGCATTCGTTGAAAATGTGCTGGCGAACTATGGCGGGGTCCTGCTCACCGAAAGCCTGGATGAATCGATCCGGTTCATCAACGAATATGCGCCCGAACATTTGGAAGTGCTGACCCGTGACCCATTCATCACCCTGGGAAAGCTGAAAAATGCCGGGGAAATCCTGCTCGGTCATCATACCCCAATACCGACGGCGAACTATTGTCTGGGACTGAACGCGATTCTGCCGACGGGCGGGTTTGCGCGCAGTTTTTCATCGGTGAGCGTGAGCGATTTCCTGAAAAAGACGGGGGTGGGGTATTTATCCCCGGAGGGATACGCACGCTTGCAGGGGACGACAGCAGTCCTGGCCGATTATGAAGGGTTTCCCGCACACGCGATGGCGATTCGCAAACGTAATGAGATTCTGGGGCTGTAGCTGCCCATGAGCGTACTCGAACAGATTCAGGCGCTCCAGTTCAGCGATCAGGCTGCCGCCGCCGCGCTCCTGAAAACCTTCATTCAGGAAACGTTTTCGCTGGCTGTCGAAACGGTCGAACTGCGCCCGCTGGCGGTTTCGCTCAATTCGTTCAATGGGTTCATGACGCTGGTGGATGGCCAGCGTCTTTTTTTCAAGACGCACATTGAAGCGCACGGTGTCATCGGCGAATACTACAATGCGGCGGCGCTGGCGGAAGCCGGGTACCCGGTGTTGCAGCCGATCCTGCAATCGACCGAAGTTGGCAAGCAGTTTTTAGTGTACCCGGTCATCGACGATCCGTCGGTGTTTGATGTGGCTTTTGACATCGACAACGGCGACAACGCACGCCACGATGATTTGGAGCGCGCCCAGTCCCAGGCCGACGAGCAGTTATTACGCATATACCAGCGAACGCTGGCGTGGCAGCGCAGCGACGACGCGGCGGCTGCGCCGATCCACCAGCTTTTTTACCACCGGTTGATGGGCGGACGGCTCGATCAGTTTTACGGGGGGGGGACGGCGATCCAGCTTGACCGACAGCATGACCCAATTTCGATGCAGCAGGTGCGCGCTGTGCAGTGGACGATCAATGGACAGACCTATGACGACACGCTCAATGGGATCATCGAGCGTGCTGTCCACCTGCTGCAACCGTCCCAGGCCGGGCCTGCAATCGTGGGACATGGCGATGCCCACAACGGCAACGTATTCTTGCAAGGGAGCGGGCAAACTGCGCGGCTGCTCTACTTCGACCCGGCATTTGCAGGGCGGCACGATCCGCTGCTCGACCTGACCAAGCCGCTGTTTCATAACGTCTTCGCCGCGTGGATGTATCATCCTGATGCGGTGGCGGCACGGCTGCGCATCGCGCTGGATGACCAGGGCGAACGCTGGATCGTCACCCATGATTATCCACATCACCCGGTACGGGCGATGTTCCTGCGCAGCAAAATCGACCGTGTGCTGACTCCGCTGCTGGGTGATTTGCAGGCGCGGGGCTGGCTGCGCGCTGATTGGCGCGCCCGTTTGAAAGCGGCGCTGTTCTGCTGCCCCTTTCTGACGATGAACCTGACCGATGCACGTAAATTCCCCGCATCGATCAGCTTATTGGGGCTGGCGCTGGCTGTCGAGATGGGCGCGGAGAGCCAGGGAAAGCGCAGTCGAATCGATCAGATTCTCGATCAGGTGGAGCAGGCGCTCGGCTGAGCGCCTGCTTTCACGCCAGCGCTTCACGCAGGCGGGCGAATGTGGGGGAGCTTTCCAGAAAAGCATAGCGCACGGGTGCAACCGTCGTTTGTGTCCCGCCAATCTGCCGCAAATACTCGACCGCTTCGAGCAGATGGCGGTTATGGATGATCACGGTGACGGTGTACCACAAGACATTTTCAACCGCTGTGCCATGGGTAACCGGGTAAATCGGCGCAATGGTGGGGCCTTGCAGCCCGCGTGTCAGGGGGTTGGCGGCGACTTTTTCGGCAATGGCTTCGGCGCTTTCGCCGCGCATGTTGGCGGTCAACTGAGCATATTCGCGTCCCTGTAAGGCCGCATCGATGTATTCGAGCATGGTCTGGGTAGTTTGCAGCAGCCTTGAATCAGCACGCAGCATCCGCTTATTCCCCACCAAACACGCCTGCGATTCGACGATCACCCCATCCGGCAGCGGTTTCAGGTGATTTTCGCGCAGCGTTGTCCCAGTCTGCACCAGGTCAACGATCACATCGGCATAGCCGATGGTGGGGGCGGCTTCAATTGCGCCTTCGGCATTCACCAGTGTGAAATGATGAATACCCCGGCTGTGCAGATATTCACGCGCTAAATGGGTGTACGTCGTCGCCACGCGCAGATTACGCCGCTTCTGTTCCCTGAAATCGAACGTGACTTCAGCCAGATCGAGCATGGATTCGACATCGACCCATGATTCCGGCACGGCGACCAGCAGCTTGCAGTAGCCGTAGCGCAGAGTGGGGTGAATCACGATCAGATCGTCATGTGGGTGTTCGTGGACGACATCCAGCCCGGTGATGCCCAACTGCGCGGTGCCATCGGCCACTTTGTACACCACATCGGTCACGCGCTGGAACAGGACATTGACCCCATGCAGCGCCGGAACGTTCCCGGTGTACTGACGGGGATTCGGCTTATCCACCCGCAGCCCGCAGTCGCTTAGAAACGACAGTGTGGGTTCAGCGATAGCGCCCTTGCTGGGCAGCGCCAGCGTCACGCGGTTTTCGGTCATGCCTGCCAACCTTTCAGAATGTGCGCGACAGCCTCCACCTGTTCAAACAGGTACTGCTGCCCGTCGAAGCCGAGCGCCCCGGTGTCGGTCACGGATGCATGTACAGAGGAAGGGAGCGCGTCCGCATCGGTCAGTACAACATCTGCGCCCAGGCTCCGCAGCGCTTCTGCCCAGCGAATACTTTCTTTCAATGCGGCAGAATGCGCGATCAGCATTACCGGGGTGCGAGCAGTGGGCGGTTGCGTATAAGCGGCGATGACATCGGCATAATACACAAAACCAACCGACGGCAGATCGTGATCGATAAGGCCGCTCACCAACCGCGCCAGTTCATCGTAACGCCCGCCGCCGCCCAACTGCTGGCCGTCAGGGAGGCCGAATTCAAACAGGATGCCCGTGTAATAATCCCAGGTACGCGACAGCGCCGGGCGCAGCCGAATCCGATCCTGAGCAACACCATACGACTCCAGGTAACCGACCAACCGCTGCCAGGTATCGAGCAGATGGCGCGATGTGGAATCATCCGCTGGAATCAGCGCCCGCAGTTGAGCGAACCCGCTTTCCGGCGGCGCATCGATGACGCTGAAACGCTTCAGAAAATCCACCGCAGCCATGATTTGACTGCGTTCAGCGGCGCGTTTGCGTTTGTGCAGCAAACGCTGCACGATGTCCTCACGAGTACGGCCACCCATCGTTTCGCCGCGCTGTGTCGCATCGAGCAGTACATCCAGAATGTAATGGGTGTCCAGCGCGTTGTTTTCACCCTGGCTTAGCGAAAGCACCTCTGAGCCGCCGTCCGGGATTCCCATGAGCAGGGTGTCCAGGCTGGCGGTGACTTGCGCTGCACCTGCTTCGCCTTGTGCAAACTGCGGCAAATGGGTTACGAGAAAGCGCCGTGTACGCTGATCGAGATTGAACTGTGCTAACAAGCTGTGCAGCAGTTGAATATGGCCGATAGTCAGCACCCATTGATCGATTCCCAGGCGGGTCAAGCCCTTGACGGCCATCGCCATAATTTCTGCATCAGCGTGAATACCATGCTGGCCGATCAGTTCTGCGCCGACGGTGAAGCGCTGAAAATGCGCTACGGAGCGGGCATTGTCCTCGAAGACAGTGCCGTGAAACTGCCAGCGGGCGACCTGGGTTCCGGCAGGAAACTGAGCGGCGTAAAGCTGCGCAGCGGGGGCTGTAAATTCCGGTCGCAGCGCCAGCACCCGTCCGCCGCGCTCGAAGGTGAACAACCGGGTGACAATCTGATCGCCCGCTTTCGTCAAGAAAAGTTCCGCATCCTGCACCAGCGGCAGTTCGATACGCGCATAGCCATACTGCGCCAGGTGATCTTCAAGCAAGGCCGAAACCCGCTGTAGCTGACGTGCATGGTGCTGCCGCTGCGCAAATTCGGCAGCAGAGAGGGGCATTTGCACAAAAATCTCCATTCAGAAAGCGGAGTGCTTCAGAGCATGAGGCTAAATCATAATGAGGGCGACCGGAATTGCAAAGGTTCAAAGCGCGATGAAGTTAAATGTGCGGGCTGCTGATGTGTAAATGTAAGGGGAGGCACGGTTTCGGCCTCCCATCGGGCGCAAAGCTGTATCAGCGGTAGATGCCGCTGCTGTAGACGTAGACCGCCGCGCCTGTATCCGCCGGGATAGTCAGGTCGATCTCGCTGGAAGCCCAATCGTATAACCAGTGCGAATCGGTGATAGACAGGTTGACGCAACCGTGACTGTGACGGTAACCAAACCCATCGTGCCAGTACGTGCCATGCAGCCCAATGTCGCCATCGAAGTACATTGTCCAGGGAACTTCTTCAAGATAGTAGAAGTCAGGCTGACCTTCCGCGCCGCTCATGATGGTGCGGGGGTAACGCACATAGACATGGAACACCCCTTCATTGGTTGGCCACTCTGCCAGGCCGGATGAAACGAGCGTGGCGAAGACTGGGCGCACCCCTTCATAAGCAATTGCGACCTGTTCATACAGATCGACACTAATCCATTTTTCGGTATCGACTTCCGCTGGACGTTCCACAGGCAGCACGCGGGCAATATTGCGCTGTTCGATCCATTGATCGATGCCAACCTGATACCATTCCCATCCGTCCACGACCACTGTGGTGTACAGGTTGATTTTGGTGTAGCGCAAAAACGCCAGGTCGCCGGGGGTCGGCTCTGCGCCGGGGGAGCGGCTGGGGACAACATTCACCAACACCCACGCCATCGGGTACTGAAGGGTTTCAGGCAGCAGCACACCGGAAAAGTTGGATGGAGTCGTTGGGCGCAGCAGTTCGGTACGCACCCATTGATCCTGGTTGATGCGCGTCCATTCGCCTTCTGGTGACCAGGTGGTGAAATAGTTGAAGCCTGCATCCAGTGAACCGACAATATTGCCCCCAGGCGCATCGTGAATGTCCACCCGGTCTAACACGCGCTGATACAGGCGATCCGAAATCAGCGGGGTATTGGGAGCAAGCTGACGAACATCCGGCGTGGGATAGGCCAGGATGACCGGATCATCCAGACCGGTTTCGGCTTCAGCGCATGGCGCTTCAGGGGCGCATTCGGCAAAAGTGTTGGGGATGATGAAAAAACCGAACATGAAACAGGCAGACAGAAAGGCGATCTTCAGCACGCGCATAGCGATATGACCTTTTTGGAACGTAGAAACCAGATCGGGATCAGCAGTTGACCACAGCATAAAGGAAAATCTGCCCTTGTTGACAGCCGCGTTCCCTACGCAAGTGCGCCGTTCATCCACCTGCTGACAACCGGAAAGTACTAACGGGTGAGCGCATACACAGCCTCAATCTGGATAACTTTAGGCAAAGACGCGATTTTTCACCTATACTGTGTTCATGTTTGCATCAGGGAGAGATGGGAATGAACCTCAAGCGCTCAGCGCTCCGCACACTGGTCTCATGGATTGTCCTGCTCATGGTTGGTCTGCTGCCCGCTGCCGTTCAGGCGCAGGAACTCGCAACCCCGGTGACGATTGTCAACGTCAGTTTTCTGAACCTGCGCAGCGGTCCCGGTCCCGAATATTCAGTACTGACCCAGCTCGTTGGCGGCACAACCGTCCCAGTCATCGGCGTAAATGAAGATGCGTCCTGGTTCCTGGTCGAAACGCCGTTCGGGGCAGGGTGGGTATTCGGGGAATTCACGCTGCCACGTGGGGAATTTCAGTTCGTCCCTGTGCTGTCTTCTCCACCGCAAAGCGGTACCCTTTCGCTGGTCACGCCGCTGTTCATCGGCATGGGAACCGGGACGGGTGGCGGGGGTGGGGGCGGCGATACAATGACGACCAGCAGCGTCAATCTGCCACTGCCCACCTTGTCTGAACCGGAATTGATCGTCAACACCAGCGCGTTGAACGTGCGCAGCGGGCCGGGGGGATTCTTCACGGTCGTTGCCGTACTCATCGGCGGTGAATCGGTTAGGCCCGCTGGAATTTCCGACGATGGCAACTGGTTCCTGGTGGAAGGTGCGTTCGGGCGCGGGTGGGTGGATGAGAATTTCGTCCTGTTCCGGGGCAACATTGCCAATGTACCCATCATCTTTACATATTAAGTTCACGGTCGAGGACACAAGCCAACGATGCGCATCATCTATATTGAGGACAATCTCGCCAATGTGGCGCTGATCGAACGCATTTGCCACATGAACGAGGATGAACTGATCACGTTCAACGATGCGGAAACGGCGCTTAGCGCCGTCACGCCGGGTGCTGCCGACCTGATCCTGATGGATTTGCATCTTGGGAGCCGCAGCATCGACGGACTTCAATTGACCCGGCTGCTGCGTCAGAAAGGCGTGGAAGAACCGATCATCGCCATCACCGCGTATGACACGCTTGGCTACGCTGATGAATATGTCAATGCCGGGTGCAATGGCTATGTACGCAAACCGGTCGCCATTCGCAGCATGTTGAACCTGATCAACACGTATCGCGGCGATCAGGCGTAAGGTTTCCTCCACGACGGGCGTTCGAGCAATCTGCGCCTTCAGAATAGTTCAAATCGACGGGAGAGCGGCGCACATGCGTCGTACTTCCGTCGATTTTGTTTCAACATTTCATCGGAAGATGGTCATGTACTGTACCCTGCAAGTTGCAAAACGACATTCTATGACAAGGACAATAATGGTGTTCAAACGCGATGCATCCAAGAACAGCGGCGTTTTGCTGCGATTCCTGATCGTCATGGGTTTCGTCGCGTTGGCGGGCGGCGCTTATGCACAGGATCAAGCCGATACGCCGACCGCCCCCATGCCGCTTGCTAATGAAAGCGGCTATGACATCCTGACCTTCCTGCTGATGGGCGCGGATACCGACAGCAGTACGAACAATGGACGTACCGATGCGCTCATGATCGTCTCGGTCAACCGTACCGCCGCGACCGCCAGCTTTTTGTCGATTCCACGTGACCTGTGGGTGTATATCCCAGCGGTTGGGATGAACAAGATCAATACGGCGTATGCTTCGGGTCAACAAATAGATGGGAATGGGGTTGGGCTGCTGATCGAGACGATTCGGCACAATCTCGGTTTCGAGATCGACCACTATGCGCGCATCAACTTTGCGGGCTTCACCCGGCTGATCGATGATTTAGGCGGGGTCGAAGTCGCGGTCGATTGTGCGATTGAGGATTGGCGGCTGAAAACGCCCGACCTTGACCCGCAGATTGAAGAAAACTGGGAAATGTTCACCCTACCCGTTGGGCTGCATACAATGGATGGCGATTTGGCGTTGTGGTATGCCCGGAGCCGCCGTACCAGCAGCGATTTTGACCGGGGCAGACGGCAGCAGGTGCTTATGCGGGCGATCTGGCAGCGTGTCCGTGCCTTAAGCTTGTGGGATCAAATGGCGGATGTATTTCCCCAGGTGACAGAATTGGTTCAAACCGATTTGACCGCAGGCGACATTCTTGAATTTGTCCCCCTAGCGGCATCGCTTGATACCAGCCGCATCGCTGCCTATACCTTCCGGGCGAACATTGAAGTGAGCTTTGGACAATCGACCGACGGACAAAGCATTCTGCTGCCCAACCATGATGCGATTGCTGCGCTGCAAGCACAGATGATGCGCCCGCCGACCGAAAGTGAACTGGCCCGCGAACACGCCAATGTCGAAATTGTCAACGGGAGCGGGGTGCGGTCCTTCGGGCGCGTGGCTGCTGAACGGTTGGCATGGGAAGGGTTTGTGCCGTCCGTTGAGAGTGACCAGCATCCCTACCAGGCGGCGACCGTGATTTATGATTACACGGGTCAGCGCAAAGGCAGCAGCTTACAGGCACTTCAGGATACGCTGCGCGTCAGCGATGAACAGGTGATCCGTGAACCCAACCCCAACCGCACCGTCGATTTTCGGGTGGTGTTGGGAGGGGCTTACTTCGCCTGCACCCATCCTGTGATGCTTCCACAATCTGCGCCTGCTTCACCACAAGGGGCGGCCACAGAACTACCGTCCACTTAATCCACGATGAACGGATGGACAGCGCCAGCAGTCATCTCGATCACCTGATCGATAAAGCTGCGGGTGTTGTCCGATGGAAACTTTGCCGTAATGATCACATTCGCCTCGAATGTTTCCTGAATATCCACCGCTTCAAGCGGTTCATACAGGCGGCGCACCTGCTGAAACCAGGGATATGGCACTTCGAGCGCGACGGTTTTACGGTCGATTTTGCGTTGCAGCGCCACCCCGGCCAGTCCTGCTTTCGCGGATTCGGTGTAGGCGCGTACCAAACCACCTGTTCCAAGCAGCGTACCGCCGAAGTAGCGCGTGATGACAACGGTGGTATCGCCTATATCGACACCGCGCAGCACCGCCATCACGGGCGGGCCTGCGGTTCCGGCGGGTTCCCCATCGTCGCTCATGCTTTCGATGATCGAGTTTCCGTATCCCACCTTGTACGCATACACATGATGCGAAGCATCGGCCATGGCTTTGCGCACCTGGGCAATGAAGGCCTTGGCATCATCGACTGTAGGCGTATAGGCAACGGATGCAATGAAGCGCGAGTTCACCACCAGCGTTTCAATGCGATAGGTTTCAGCGGGAATTACGTATCCGAATGCCATATCAGTCAGGATTCATCAGCACATAGGCATTAAACAGCGGCGGCATGATATCGAGCCGCTGCTGATGTTTGTCGAGCCTGAGCAGACGTTTCTGAATCAACAACGCGACGATCTGTTCGGTTTCCGGGGTCGATTGATAAGCGACCAGGCGCACGACGGCCTTCAGGACATACTGTTCAGGCGGTGTCAGGCTAGCCCATAGGGTGCGGCATTCGGTAAGCACGACCTGGCGCATGAGCAGCGCTTTACATAACTGATCGAGCGTCGATGTCTGCCATTCCAGCGGCGGGGGCGTGTCCAAAATGCTGATGACTGCCCGCAGCAGTCCGGCATAGCGACCCGTCACCTGTTCGATCTGCTGACGTGTGTTCAGCGAGACTTCACGTTTTTCGCGGCTCAGCCATTCCTGAAGCATCGCGCTGCCGTCCGCTTCATTGTACGGGCCGACGTAATAGACGTGGTCGGTCAGCAGTTCCAGAAAAGCTTCAGCGGCGGCAGGGTTGATCCCCATCCGCTCAACTAGGATGGGCAGCGGCGCACGCGAGAATGTCAGGAACAGCAGGCTCCGCTTATGCATATCGCGGATACCGCGCAGCGTTTGAAAGAATTTCGGCGGCAGATGCAAAAGGAATTCTTCGCATTCATCGAGCAGAAATACGAATTGCAATCCCTGTTCAATCAGCAGCGTCAGCCCAAGCTCGAAATAGCGCAGCCCCATCGAAACATACAGAGGATTAGTACCATCGTGCAGCAGTTGATACAAATCGTAGAATCGCTCCGCTGTTTCCTGGGGAATGGTATCGAAGGGATGCAGTGTCGTGTAGAGACGGTGCATCAAAAGTTCATATCCAGCCCAACAGCGTAAAGGTTCAGATGCATCCGCCGCCAGTGGGATCATCAGGTTGGCATCGATGATGACAGGGATGTACAGCGTTGCATCGGGTCCGCGGTAATGCCGCTGCACCTCTTGTGAGACAATATGTTTAAGCAGGTTCGATTTGCCCACGCTGCCCACGCCGACCAGCGAACAGGATACCCCCGCTGACCAGCACTGCATGACGAACGCGGTTTCTTCAGGACGAAACGTGAGTGGATAGGTGCGTTGTGTCATGGCTGCTTCATCACTTTGTGATTGAGATTTCGATGCGGGAGTGCGACAATGATGCTTTCACCTGGTCAACCAAACGAGCGATGGTAAGCCGCTATGCGACGCGATTACAAGGTTTTCGACCTGATTGTAGCATTGTTTGTCACAGTCCTGATGCTCAGTAATTTGCTGAGCAGCGCCAAAATCATCGATTTTGGAATCTCGTTCGGGTCAATCGCCCTGATTTTCGATGCTGGAACGCTCGTCTTTCCAATTGCTTACATCTTTGGGGATGTGCTGACGGAAGTGTATGGCTACCAACGTTCACGCCGCGTGATCTGGTTTGGATTTTTATCGACCGCGCTGCTTGGTTTGTTCGTATGGTTGGCAGGGGCGCTGCCAGGGGAGTCCAGTTGGCAGCAGTACGCCGGGCAGGACGCTTACAACAGTATTCTGGGTGGCATCAGCGGGTTAGTCGTCGCAAGCCTGTTGGCGTACCTGTGCGGCGGGTTCACCAACAGCTATGTGCTGGCACGCATGAAAGTGGCGATGCAGGGAAAACATATCTGGATGCGCACCATTTCCAGTACATTGGTGGGGCAGATCGTCGATACCGGGATTTTCTTTTTCGTCGCAACAGTGATCGGGGTATTTCCCTGGTCGTTATTTGTTTCGTTGGTGGTGACCAATTATCTTTTCAAGGTCGCCATCGAAGTGTTGTTTACACCGCTGACGCTGATGATTGTGAAGGCTTTGAAGCGAGCCGAACACGAGGACGCTTTCGACCGCAATACCGACTTCAATCCATTTCGCCTGGATACTCGATAGTCCACTTGCTGGCGCACAGCAACTAGCGCTGTGCGCCAGCGTGGTTACTTAGTGATAAGAGGCATTATCACGAGTAAAGCGCGGACGAGGACATCTACTGCGCCGCAACCCGCAGTTACAAAGGTCGATGACAGGCATATGCATTAGAAGTTTACGAGAGGTCACGCCGGAAGTGGTGTCAGCATGTGTGGTTTCTGAGTACAATCAAGATAGTAGTGAAACCGTCCAACCTATCTGAACTGACGCTCGCATGTATAAGCTGCCGCTGTTCCCGCTGAATACGGTACTGTTCCCCACCACGCCGATTCGGTTACACATTTTTGAAGAACGGTATCGCCTGATGATTGGCCGCTGCATCGAAGAACAGCAGCCCTTTGGTGTGGTCGCGCTGGAAAGTGGCGAAGAAGTCGAACGATTTGGCGGAGAAGCCGTGCCACACCTGATTGGATGCACGGCAGTGATCACCGAACACCAGCGCTTGTACGATGGGCGCATGAATATCGTCGCAGTCGGCCATGAACGCTTCCGTATTTTGCAGCTTGACCATGAACAGCCCTATTTACAGGGCGTGGTTGAGATACTCTCAACTGACATGGGCGTGAATGTTGAAACGCAGCGCGCCAGTAACAGGTTGCGCCGTTGGGTCGAGCGGTACTTCAAATTGTTGGGGCGCGCCGAAAACGTAGAACTCGACACCGACCGCATCCCCCACAATCCGGTTGAACTCGCTTACCTTTCTGCATCGGTGCTACGCATTTCGGTTCCAGAAAAGCAGGAATTACTCGCTGCGCAGACTATCCTTGAATTGATCCAGCGCTTGCACCCGCGTTACCGTAAAGAAACAACGCTGCTCGACCTGCTGCTGTCAACCGAGCGAGTGCGCGAAGAAGGTCCGTTTTCACTTAACTAGCAGCTTCCACACGCACCAGGAATTCAGAATGGCACATCAGACCGATTGGTATGCTGAACATGCCGCCTTGACGCTCAGCCGAATCACCCCGCGCCTGCTGCCGATCCTGCCAGCCACCCCAGATCGTGACGTGTTTCTGGAACGCCTGAACAGACACTTGGAACCGCTGTTTCGATTGACTCATCAACTGTATGGCGATCAATACGATTTTTTCTATCAGTTCGAGCAGCTCATACATGGGCTTGCGAGGGCTTTTCTTGAACGCTCACCAGCGCTGCGCCAACTCGATGCATCCCGTGAAAGCGAACCTGCCTGGTTTCAGCACCAAACCATGATGGGCGCGGTCTGTTATGTCGATAGATTTGCAGGGAACCTGCAAGGAATTCGAAATCGCATCCCATACTTTAAGGAACTAGGCTTAACTTACCTGCATCTGATGCCCTTGTTCAAGGTGCCTGAACGCAATAATGACGGCGGCTATGCGGTGAGCAGCTTTCGGGACGTGAACCCGGCGTTGGGAACGATGGCTGAACTCGAAACCCTGACGGATGATCTTCGAGCGCATGGAATCAGTTTGGTGCTGGATTTCGTCTTCAATCACACCTCCGATGAACATGAATGGGCGCGCAAGGCACAAGCGGGCGACAAAACGTATCAGGCGTACTATTGGTTGTTTGACGACCGAACGCTGCCGGATGAATACGAGCGGCATCTGCGTGAAATTTTTCCCGAACATGCGCCAGGAAGCTTTACGTTTCGGGAGGACATGCAAAAATGGGTATGGACAACTTTTTATCCTTTTCAATGGGACCTGAACTATCGCAACCCTGAAGTATTTCGGGATATGCTGGGCGAAATCCTGTTCCTGGCCAACCGCGGGGTGGACGTGCTGCGACTGGATGCCGTCCCGTTTGTCTGGAAGGAATTAGGCACGAACTGCGAGAACCTTCCCCAGGCGCACTGGATCATCCAGGCGTTGAACGCTGCGGTGCAGATCGTCTGCCCATCCCTGCTGTTCAAATCCGAAGCGATAGTCCATCCCCGCGATGTGCGCAGTTACATTGGCGGCCATGAAAGCCAGCTTTCCTACAATCCCATTCTGATGGTATCGATCTGGGAAGCGCTGGCGACCCGTGAAACTGCATTGTTCCGCCACACCATGAACAAACATTTCGCGCTGAACGCTGACTGCGCCTGGATCAACTATCTGCGTTCGCATGACGATATTGGGTGGGGCTTTGCCGATGAAGATGCAGCGGAGATCGGGATCAACGGGTACGATCACCGTTATTTCCTCAACCTGTTCTACACGGGACGTTTTCCGGGTAGTTTCGCAGCCGGGCTTCCCTTCAATTTCAACCCGCGCACAATGGACATGCGCATTTCCGGCACGTTGGCATCGCTGGCCGGCTTGGAAACTGCTATTCAGGCCCACGACGACAGCCTGATTCAGCTTGCCATCGACCGCATCCTGATGATGTTCGGCGTGATTCTGAGTGCGGGCGGCATCCCCTTGATCTACCTGGGCGACGAACTGGGGACATTGAACGACTACAGCTATGCGAACAACCCGGAAACCGCACAGGATAACCGATGGGTACACCGTCCCGTTGCTGATCCTGAAAGATGGTTGCGGCGCACGCAAGACGACAGCATCGAAGGCCGTATCTTTCAACCGCTGCGCCGCATGATCGCCATTCGCAAGCGAACCCCTCAGTTCGCCAACGGCCAGACGCGCTTCATTGATGTAGGCAACGGCCATCTGCTTGGTTTTGTCCGGCGTGAACAACTGCTTGTGCTGGCGAATTTCAGCGAAAAGCCGCAGTCGCCGTCGATTGATGCACTGCGCCAGGCAGGGTTTGACCCGCTGGATACCGTCGATCTACTAACTGAGCGCCCAGTCCTCACCCCGCTGGCGCTGGAAGCCGCGCCGTATCAGATGATGTGGTTGGTACGCCGCAGCACGTAAATGCGTGGATGAAGTCCGCGCAGCGTGATCCTGATGGTTTGCTCAAGCTGCCAATGTGGGCTGTCTGCAAGCAGGCTTTCCATCAGACGCACTTCATGGGTGATGGCGACAAAACGGGACATTGTGCGGGCGACACGAGCCGCTTCGAGCAGCACAGCCGGGTACAACGTTTTGTTGTCGGCGTGGCTGCCGACTTTTTGTCCAAAGGGTAAATCGGCGGTGAGCGCATCGAATTGGGCTGATGAAAATGGCAGCGTGCGCAAATCGGCCATTATCTGTACCAGTGAATGGTTACCGCTGGCCGTGATGTTCTGGGCAGCACACTGCATCACCCCAGCGTCATGATCGACCCCGATGATGGTTTCTGCCTGCGCCGCCGCCCGTTCGATCATCAGCGTGCCAGAACCGCTGCCCAGGTTCAGGTACGCCTGGTGCGGCTCGATTCCGGCCAGCATGTTCATCGCTGCCGCGACGGTCGCATTCAAGGCCCCTTCAAAGCTGCACACACGCCAGTTCCGCGTGGCCAGCGGCCTGGAAAAAAGCCGGACGAGCGTTTGCCAACCACCGCCCGCTGCTGGAAGGATGCGTATCCACAAATCACCCTTGTCATGTTCCGGCAGATGGGTTTCAGCGGCGATTTCCTGACGGATGCGTTGCATCACACTGCTTTCCGTCCCGGCTGCCGAAAGTGTGAACGATTTGAACACCGAATCATCGTGCAGCAGGCGCACGGTTTCAATCTGCGCCATGAACCGCCGCCAGTGCTGATCGCCCAGCAGCGCTTTTGGACGCGGAACCGCGTACCGTTCGGCCAGATACACAGCCTGGGCTATTTTCAGGTTGGCCAGGCGGCGCAGATCGCTGTTGTATGGAAACGCGACCATGCTGGGGGAAACGGTAACCTGTGCATCTTGCAAGCGTGGCAGAAACGCTAACAGCTCATCATGTGCCAGTGCTTCCAGCCCTTCAACGGTTTCAAGCACGCAGTCATAGGTCGGTCGTGCGGTTTTCGGTGGGAAATTACGACGATTGTTCACGCGGGTACGCTATCGGTAAAATAGAGCCTCAGTTTACAATGGCAGGACGAATCATTCAAAGTGTATTGCTCATCTGGGAGAAACATCCATGCGCAAATGGCACTGGGGTCTTGTGCTGAGCCTTGTTCTACTGATGAATATCGCTGCCTGGGGACAGGAAAGTACCGGGGTCACCGCTCAATCCTTTCGGACCGTGAATGTGCGCCAAGGGCCGGGGACGCAGTTTGACACACTTGGCCAGCTTCAAAGCGGCGATATCGTCCCCGTGCTGGGTCGCAGCGATGCTGAAAACAACTGGCTGCTCGTCCCGTTTGGCGGTACGGAAGGATGGGTAGCCTTTTTCACGGTCACCGTCACGGGCGATCTGTCCACGTTGGAAATCATCAACCGCCAGCTTGTGAGCGCGCCCGATACAACGGCAGGCGCATCCGCACTCGAAGCGCCGAGCTTGCCATTTGTGAGTACCAATGATCTCACCGGGAAACCCTTCATCACCGCCTTCAGACGGATCAATGTGCGGCTTGGTCCTGGCAGTGAATTCGGGCGGCTCGGCTTTCTAAACCCCGGCAATATCGCCGACATCACCGGGCGCACCGAAGACAACGAATGGATTCAGATCGATTTTGAAGGTCAGATCGGATGGGTCGCGTTTTTCGTGGTCAGCGTGAGCGGCGATTTTGCCAGTGTTCCCGTCGTCTTTGTGGATCGAAATGTGCCTACGCCTGCGCCTACCGCAACTCGTACCCCCGCCCCGCTCGATGTGCGCGTGGCGACGAGCTTTAATACCAACCTGCGGGCCGCGCCCGAATTTGAAGCTGCCACATTGGGAACCATTCCGTTCAACACGGAACTGCGGGCTGAAGCGCGCACCCAAAGCGGCGCATGGTTACGGGTGACATACAATGGGCAAACAGGCTGGGTACTGACTTCGCTGATGACACCCGTCTTTACCGGATTCAATAACCGCGTCGAACGGCTGCCGGTGGTCGGACAGTAGTCGTTTTCAGTCTGACGATTGAATGCAGGATGAGTGGCGATAACTCGCCCTCATCCTGCATTCAACGGTGCGGTGTAATGCTGAGGTTAATCTATGTGCCGATGCCGCGACAAGGTAATTTGTCGGGCAATCAGAAAGAGCGGAAACATCACACTGATGGCAATCGGCCCCGATAACAGCACATAAACCCAGATAAAGCGCATGTGCAGCCGCCGACCTTCAACCACCATAAAAAAGACACCCGCAATGGCAAAAAGCAGGAGGTCGTTGGTGAATGAGGCAGCAGCAGCATTGACATACAGCGCATGATACCAACTGATCAGGCTGCGGTTCTCTGGCTGCTGCATGAACGACAGATTGTTACTCCACGTAGCGACAAGCGCAACGACGGCGATGAGCGCGTAGAGTACACAAAGGAATTTCTCAGCACGTGTCATAGCGCTTTACGTTCGGTCTCAACATCCGTGTTTCACTTGCAGCACTCATTTGAGATCAGCCGCCATAGGCGTTAGGAATATCGTTCACCACGATAGCCAGATACGGTTCCTGCTCCTGAAACGTGAGCGCTTGTTCTTCGCTGATCGTGCGCTGTCCTTTGTGGTACAGCACATCGTTGAAGCCATCGTAACGATAGCGGCGGCTGACCCATCCGTACAGGTTATGCTGAAATATGGCATTGAATTGCACGGCCTGATCTTCGTCGATGATCTTTTGATCGACGATCCAGACCGGAGCGTACTGCTCGAGATGCGGACGTGCCTTTTCGTCGCGCAGTTGGAGAAGCTGTTGTGTGTCCATAAGCGCACCTGCTGCGTAATTCGCTTGATTTTCGCATTGTAACGAACCCTGCCGCCTTCTGGCAACCGATGTTTGAAGTCAAATGCGAGATTCATATCCCACTGCGCTATAATCCACCGCTGCATAAACTTTCAACAACGCATTTCACTTCACTGGTAAAGGTTAAGCCATGCCGCGCGCCCTGATCAGCGTTCATGACAAAACGGGTTTAGTTGAATTTGCCGCTGCACTGGTGCAGTACGGATGGGATTTGGTCGCCAGCGGGGGTACCGAAAAAGTGCTGCGCGATGCAGGGCTGGAAGTGACATCGATTGAACAGGTAACGGGAGTCCCAGAATTGTTGGGCGGGCGCGTAAAAACCCTGCACCCGGCAGTTCATGCGGGCATTCTGGCGCGTGACCACGAGGCCGATTTTGAAGCGCTGCGCCAGGCCGGGTATGCACCCATCAACATGGTGGTGTGCAACCTGTATCCGTTTCAGGAAACGGTGCGGCGGGCGAACATTACCCTTCAGGATGCCATCGAACAAATCGATATTGGCGGCGTGGCGCTGCTGCGTGCTGCCGCCAAAAACTTCATTCGGGTGATCGCAGCCTCCAGCCCTGCCGATTACCCTGCCATCCTGGAGTCGCTTGAACACAGCGGCCAGGTCGATTTAGCGACCCGGCGCGACCTGGCCATCAAAGCCTTTGCGCTTACCCGTGATTACGATACGGCGATTCACGCTTTCATGGCGCAGGACAGCACCCCTTCCCTGCTGGCGGAACCGAATGCCTCCCTTCCTGCTCATCTTTCCATAGGCGCAAGCCTGGCCGCTGAACTGCGGTACGGCGAAAACCCCCACCAAAGCGCCGCGTATTACAGCCGGGGCGCAAAATCCGATCCGCTGGGCGGGACGGTGTTAGGCGGTAAAACCCTCTCCTATAACAATATTCTTGATCTGGATGCGGCCTGGCGCACTGTGAGCATGTTCACCGAGCCAACTGTCGTGATCGTCAAACACCTTACCCCTGCCGGCATTGCCTCCGCCAGCTCACTGGCCGCTGCCTATCCCGAAGCACTCGCGTCCGACCCGGTGTCGGCATTTGGGGGCGTGATCGCTGTCAATCGGATAGTCGATGATGCGTTTGCGGAAGCCTTAGGCAGCCTGTTTCTGGAGGCGATTGCTGCGCCTGCATTCAGCGCATCGGTACAGGCATTGTTCGCGGAAAAACGCAAAAACTGTCGTCTGCTGCAAATTCCATCGTTCTACGACGGACGAGAATTTGAAGTCCGTTCGGTTCATCGGGGGCTGCTGGTGCAGATGCTCGATATGGGCGACCCGGACGGGACGGGATTCAAGACCGTGACCCGGCGTTCCCCAACGGCACAAGAGATCGCTGGGCTGCGGTTCGCCTGGAAAGCGGTACAGCACGTCAAATCGAATGCTATTGTGATTGCCAATGACCATACCACGTTAGGCATTGGCGGTGGGCTGCCAAGCCGCGTCGATGCGGTGAAGCTGGCGATCAGCAAAGCGGCGAATCGTGCCAGCAATGCGGTGCTGGCCTCAGATGCATTTTTCCCATTTGCCGATGGCGTGGAAGCCGCCGCCGAAGCGGGTATTCGTGCCATCATCCAGCCGGGCGGCTCCATTCGGGATAACGAAGTCATTGAAGCGGCAGACCGTGCCGATATTGCGATGGTATTCACCAATGTGCGGCATTTCCGTCACTGATTCGGGGGTTGCCAGGGGAAAAGTAAGCCGCTATACTGTGAACAGTCCGCCACCGTAGCTCAACGGCAGAGCATACGCTTCGTAAGCGTGAGGTTAAGGGTTCAAATCCCTTCGGTGGCTTCACTGCCCGTCACAGGTTCACTGTGCGGGCTTTTTTTTAACGTGGGGTCGCTGGAGTGAACATGGTGGAAGCGCACCGCCGCCCGGTTACAATTGCCGTTGCGGGTGGAACGGGGTCTGGCAAAACGACAATCGCAATGGCCATTCTGGATCGCGTAGGGACGCACAACATTGCCTACGTACCACACGATGCCTATTACAAAGATTATTCCGATGTGCCGCTGGCGGAACGCGGAAATATCAATTACGACCACCCGGACGCTTTTGAAACCTCCCTGATGCGCGACCACATCATGCAGCTTCAGGCATGGCAGTCGGTCAATATCCCCATCTATGATTACGCGGGGTACCGCCGCACGGAAAACGTGCAGCTCATCGCGTCTCAGCCCATCATCATGGTAGAAGGTATCCTGGTGTTGGCCGAAGCGTCGCTGCGTCCACTGTTCGATGTCAAAATTTATGTCGATGCCGACCCGGATATTCGCTTCATCCGCCGCTTGCAGCGTGACCTGATCGAACGTGGGCGCACGGTTGAATCGGTGATTGCGCAGTACATCGCTACTGTGCGCCCAATGCATTTGGATTTTGTCGAACCGAGCAAGCGCTACGCAGATGTGATTATTCCAGAGGGTGGGTTTAATACCGTAGCCATCGATATGGTGTCGGATCGTATTCGCAGCCTGGTCAACCGTGCCGATGTGACCGTTTATGGGGATTGACCGCTAAATTTTTTCGGTGTTATACTGCCCGTACAACCCTATAGTGAACTGCGTCGATGGAGAGCAGTAAACGAACATCCCGGTGCCAGAGAGTGCAGGCCGCTGGCTGAAAGCCTGCTCATGCGGGGTCGTTGAAAAGTCGCTCAGGAGCAGCGGAACCGAACCTCAGTAAGTTTCGCCGGGTCATGCCCGTTATCGCATTCAAGTGTTCCCGTGCTGTAGCGAAGTGCCTGCTCTTTCGCTTATCGTGCGTGGAAAAACAAGGTGGTACCGCGAAGCGTCCATTCGTCCTTGTGATGAATTGGGCGTTTTTTTATTGTCAGGGTTCAGGGGGAATGGCGGAGAAAACGGTGTGAACGTGACCAACGATACCAACCCATTTTATGATGCAATCGCCCAGCACTACACGTTGTTCTTTCGGGATTGGGCGACGCAGATGGAGCGCGAAGGTCTGGGACTGCGGTCGATCTTCCGTAACCAGGGGGTCACGCGGGTGCTGGATGCGTCGTGCGGCGCGGGCGCACAGGCGATCCCGTTGGCTAAGCTGGGATTCGATGTGACGGCGGCAGACCCCAGCGGTGGAATGCTGACCCGCGCCCGCGAAATTGCCGCTGAATACGAGGTGTCCGACAAAATCACGTTCGTGCAGACCGATTTTCTGGGACTGGCGAGTAAAGTCGATGCACCGTTCGACGCGGTCATTTCTAAAGGGAACGCCCTTCCCCATCTGCTGCTCGATTCCGAGATCGTCGCGGCGCTCAAGAGCTTTCATGCGCTGCTGCGCCCCGGCGGGCTGCTGGTGATTGGGATGCGTGATTTCGCTCCGTTCATGGAATCGCGCCCGCGCTTCCTGCCAGGGTTCATCCACGAATTGGAGGACAAAAGCGAATTCATCACCTTCGATGTCTGGGAATGGGAAGATGGGCCGCCCGTGATCGCTACGCAAAATCTGTTCATCGTCAAAGGCAAAGGTGAACATTTTGAAGCGATCAAGCGCCATGTGATCTACCGTCCGCTGTCTACCGATGAGGTGAAAGTCGTGCTGCTGGAAACCGGGTTCGAATCGGTCAGCGATCAGCCGGATCGGTGGGAACGGGTGCTGGTTGCGCGCAAGAATTCCGAAAACAAGGTGTACAAGTTCAATTTCAGGAAGTGACATGGGTGTTCAGGGAGCAGTCTAACCATGCCAGACAAGATGGCTAAGAACTTCGACTTCAAAGAGGCAGAATCGCGGTTGTATCGCTGGTGGGAAGAAAATGGCTGGTTCAAGCCCGAAACGGCTCCCGCGGATGCCGAAGCGTTCGTGATCAGTATGCCGCCGCCCAATGTAACCGGGGCGCTGCATGTGGGGCATGTGCTGTTCACAACGGTCGAAGATGTGATGATCCGCTACGAGCGCATGAAAGGCAAAGCGGCGCTGTGGGTTCCGGGAACCGACCACGCTGGGATTGCGACACAGCTACAGGTTGAAAAACTGCTGCGCGAAGAAGGCACCAGCCGTCATGAGATTGGGCGTGAGGCATTTCTGGCCCGTACCTGGGAATGGAAAGAAAAATACGGCGGAGAAATTACTCGTCAACTGCGCCGCCTGGGGGCGAGCTGCGATTGGGATCGCGAGCGGTTCACGCTCGATGATGGGCTGTCGAACGCGGTGCGGGATGTGTTCGTGCGGCTTTGGGAGCAAGGCCTGATCTATCGTGGGACGCGGCTGGTGAATTGGAGTCCGGGGCTGCAAACCGCTGTTTCCGATCTTGAAGTGGAACGGGAAGAAGAAAACGGCAAGCTGTACTTCTTCAAATACCCGGTGGAAGGCGGTGAGTACCTGCCTGTTGCCACCACACGACCGGAAACCATCCTGGGCGATACAGCGGTCGCCGTCCACCCGGAGGACGAACGCTATCGGCACTTGATCGGCAAAAAGGCATTCGTGCCGATGATCAACCGCGAAATCCCGGTGATTGGCGATGCCTACGTGGATCGGGCATTTGGGACGGGCGCGCTGAAGGTCACGCCCGCGCACGATTTCAACGATTACGAGATCGCACGGCGGCACAACCTGCCGATGATCAACATCATGAACCCGGATGCCACCCTGAACGCGGAGGCGGGCGCGTATGTGGGCATGGAGCGGTTCGCGGCGCGTGAACGGTTGTGGGCGGATATGACGGCTCAGGGGATCACGCTTCGCGTGCAGGATCATACGATGGTCGTGCCGCGTTCGCAGCGCGGCGGTGAAGTCGTGGAACCCATGCTCAGTATGCAGTGGTTTGTGAAGATCAAGCCGCTGGCCGAAAAAGCGCTGGAAGCCGTGCGCAGCGGGCAAATCACGATTGTCCCGGAACGCTTCGAGAAAGTGTACTATCACTGGCTGGAGAACATCGAAGACTGGTGCATCAGCCGGCAGTTGTGGTGGGGGCATCGTATACCCGCCTGGCACGGCCCGAACGGTGAAATCCATGTCGGCACGACCCCTCCGCCTGGTGATGTGACGGGCTGGCGGCCTGATGAGGACGTGCTGGATACCTGGTTCAGCAGCGGGTTATGGCCGTTCAGTACGTTGGGCTGGCCGGAACAAACGCCCGATTTACGCCGCTTCTATCCCACTACGGTGATGGAAACGGGCTACGACATCCTGTTCTTCTGGGTGGCGCGCATGATCATGCTGGGACTGTGGTTCACCGATCAGCCGCCGTTCACGACGGTGTATCTGCACGGGCTGGTGCGCGACAAATTCGGGCGTAAGATCAGCAAGACGCTGGGCAACGTGATCGATCCGATTGAAATCGTCGATCAGTATGGCGTTGACCCGCTGCGGTTTGCGCTGGTCACGGGCAGCACACCCGGCAACGACATCAACCTGGACACGGCGAGAGTCGAACGGAACTGGCGTTTCGTCAACAAAATCTGGCAGATGGCCAATTTTGTCACGCAAAACCTGGAAGGTGAACTGCCGCCAGGCGTGCCGCCGCATACGACGCTCGACCTGCCGTCACGGTGGATACTCAGCCGCCTGAACCGTTTGATCGCCACCGTAACGCGCCTGTACGATACCTATCAGTATGGTGAAGCGGGACGGCAGATCGACGAATTCATCTGGGGCGAATATGCCGATTGGTACATCGAAATGTCGAAACATCCGCTCTACCAGGGTACAGAGGAAGAAAAACAGCAGGTGCGGCGTGTCCTGGTGTACGTTCTCGATCAATGTCTGCGGATGCTTCACCCCTTCATGCCGTTCGTGACGGAAGAAGCGTGGCAGTATCTGCCGCATCAGGGGCAGGCGCTCATCGTCGCACAATGGCCTGTGAGCGATGAAAACTACCTGGATGATGAAGCAGAACGGCAGATGTCGGCATTGATCGATCTGATTCGCGGCGTGCGCAACGTGCGTGAGGAATACAACGTCGAACCTTCGCGCAAAATCACGGCGTGGGTGACCGGAACGGCGGCGGTCGATGCGTATCGGCATTTGTTCGCCCGCCTGTGCAACGTCAGCGAGATTCGCGTCATGGCAGTGGGTGAAAACCCGCCAGGTGAATCGGCTTCGGTGGCAGTGGGCGATACCACGCTGTACCTGCCGCTGGCCGACTTCATCGACCTGCAAGCGGAATGCGAGCGCTTGGGCAAAGAACAAGCCAGGCTGGAACAGCAGGTTTCAAAGTCGAAGGCGATGCTGAACAATGAGGGTTTTACCAGCCGTGCAAACCCGGACGTGGTGGCGAAGGAACGCGAAAAACTAGCTTCACTGGACGCTGCGCTTGCGCAAATTCTGGATCGTCTTCGGCAGCTTTGCCCATAACAGCCGCTGAGAAATGGGGCGCATCGGCAATGTGCGCCCCTCTGTCACTGCTGTGTGCTTTTGGTGGCCGTGTAAATGCTGATCCCGGCTTCGCGTGCTGCCTTGCGCACCTGTTCTTCGGGATCGGTTTTGAAAACCTGTTCAAGCGCCGGCAGTGACTCCGGGTCGGCAAGCTGCGCCAGTTCTTCAATCGACTTCAGCCGTACATCGGCATTTTTGTCTTTCAAGCGGCTGATATGGTAAGCCACCAGTTTTTTTGCCATAGATGTTGACATCACGCTGCTCCTGTGTGCTGCACAGCCAATCTATCGATGATTATAGCGGGTGAAACGTCCGGCAAACCCTGCAAAAGCTTGTGATATAATGCCCTGCGCTGAACGAGCATGTTAAAGGGCGTGGATTGACACTCTCCAATAGATCGCCAGCCTACAAAATTTGCCCCATTTGTGGCACGCGGAGCCATATCAACGCGGCGGTATGCAGCACATGTGGCACATCTCTGGCCGACGTGGACACGCAAAAGCCGAATGCGAAGGCACGCGGGCAGTCTGGCTACGACCAGCGTTATGGCGAAGCTGACTTGCTGGAGGCGGCTTCGGTGCGTGGGGCAAGCGTCAACCTGACGGCGATTGCGCTTTTGTGCGCCCTGCTTCTCTGTGGTGCTGTGGTATTGACCGCAGCCGTTAGCACGTTCAGCCCTGGTCAGCCGAACAATACTGCGAACATCACGCCATCCCCTGTGAGCGGTGCAGCAGCACAGCGTACCGACGAGCTGCCCGCGGCGGATACGCCCGCGCTCATTCTGGCGACGAATACGCCGTTTCCCACGCCGCGCCTGGCCACCGTCACCCCTGCCCCGCCGACTGCGACGGCCACTTTCACGCCTGGCCCGTGTGAACGGCGCGTTGAAGTGGGCGATACACTCATCTCACTGGCGGTCGAATGCGGGCATCGCAGCCAGGATGTGCTGGCGGAAATCCTTGAACTGAACAACCTATCCGCGCCCGAAGCCGTGATCGCCGGGCAGCTTATCTACATTCCCTGGCCTACGCCCACAGTCGATCCCAATGCAGCATCGGATGCGGAAACCCCCGCAAGTGTGGCAAATGCCGCACTGCCAGCCGACGATAATGCCAGCTTTGAATCGGCCATCATCGACCAGATCAATCTGGCGAACCTGCCCACGCCGACCGAAACACTGCTCCCCGGCGTGATGTGGCACACTGTCGTATCGAACGAAAACATGGTCGCTATAGCTTATCAGTACCAGACGAGTGCCGAAGTGCTGTCACAGTTGAACCCGGAAATCACGTTTTCGCAGTGCGATTACAGCCTGGACACGGGGGGGCCAACCTGCACGGTGCTGCTGATCGCCGGGCAGCAGATGCGCGTCCCCGCCCCTGCACCCACGCCCACGCTTTCGCCCACGCCATCGGGCAGTGAAACGCCTACCCCAAGCCCAACTGCGACCTTCAACGCGCCAAGCCCGCTTAGCCCCAGCAACCGGGCGCTGTTCGTGCGAACCGACCTGATCACCCTGCGCTGGGTACCAACCGGGACGCTGGCGGTGGATGAACAGTATCTCGTCACTGTGCGTGACCTAACGACCGGCACTACGCATACCGCCTTTACCAGCCAACTGTATTATATAGTCCCTGAAAATGTGCAAGGGCAGGGTTCACAGCGGCATGAATACGAATGGACGGTCAGCGTAGTGCGCAACCAAGACCCGGCCAGCGCCCGGTTTACCACGCCGCCGCGTTTGTTCACCTGGGAAGGTCGCCTTGTCCCTACTCCCACCGGAGCCTCCAATTGATGAATCTAAGTTTTCGGTCATTCGCGGTGGGGTGCAGCCTGATTCTGCTGGCATGGTTGGCAGCAGGCTGTGAACTGAGTTCCCTTCCCCAGGCCACCCCAACGTTACAGATCACCCCGGAACCGCTGACCCTTACACCGTCTGTCGAAGCGCCTACCCCTACCGATCCCACCCTGCCAACCGTTTCGCCGCGCCCACAGCTTGCGACGGCCACCCTAACTCCCACCCCATCAGAGCCGACCGCGACCCTGACACCCAGCGCCACACCCGGTCCATTGGCTTACGTGATTCAACCGGGCGACACCTTCTATTTCATCCTGCTCAACCCGCCGTTCAATTACAGCGGCGCACAGATCAATACCCTGATCCCGGAATTTTTGCGGCTCAACCCTGGCATTCGCAGTATCGATCAGCTCCCAAGTCCTGGCTCGACGATCTTCATTCCGCTGCTGCCACCTACACCTACGCCGGAAAATTTCGATCAGACTCAGACAGCCCAACCCGCAATTGCGGAGGTCAGTCTGCCCGAAGATGCCGAAATGACCACCTGCGTGATCGAAGAAAACGATTCGATTTTGCGCTGTGTCCAGGAATTTGAGACCACGCTGAGCATTGTCGCTACCCTGAATCCGCAGTTAGGCTTTTTCGGCTGCAACTTCGATATTCCAAGCGGTGGTCCGGAATGTAACGTGCTGCTGCGCGTGGGCGAACAGGTCAATGTGCCTGCGCCTACCTCTACGCCCACGCTTTCGCCCACGCCATCGGGCAGCGAAACCCCCACGCCTACCCCCACCCATGAAGCCCCGCTGCTGGTCTTCCCGCCGCAGAACGGTGCAGCGCCTGCCAGAACGTTCCAGCTTCAATGGATCAGCGTTGGGGTGTTGGGGTCAAGTGAAGTGTATTTCGTTGAAATTCAGGATATGACCGCCGGCACGCAGTACCAGGATGTCACCCGCAGCACCTATTATCTGCTGCCGGATGCGCTGGTTCCGGCAGACGGCCAAACGCATCAAATACAATGGCGGGTATCGGTTGCGGCGCGCACGCCGGAAGGCACCTATGTGATCGTCGGCGCGGAAGGCGCATGGCGCACGTATTCATGGCAAAGCCGCTAATTGGGAATGGGCTGGACATGCGCTGTTCAGCCCGCCCCTAACCGTCCGAACTCGCGGGCGAGCTGGTCGCTGCTGATGTGGATCAACGTCGGGCGGCCATGTGGGCAGGTCAGCGGCGAACTGCACCGCTCCAACTGCCGGATCAGCGTTTGCATCTGTTCCAGGCTGAGAACCTGCCCGGCTTTGACGGCAGCCGTTTTGCACACACGGAGGATGATCTTGTCCTCAATCGCTTTTCGGCCTGGCGGTTCACCCGCCTCTAAATCATCCAGAATGGCCGTCATCACCTCAACCGGATCGCCATCTGCCAGCATCCCCGGCACGCTGCGCACGATGAACAGGTTCGGCCCGAAGGTTTCCAGCCCAAAACCGAGCGATGCCAGCACTTCCAGGTGGGCTTCAATCAGCCGGGCTTCACCCGGTGACACATGCAGCGTTTGGGCTTCGAGCGCGTATTGGGTCACCGTCTGCTGACGCTCGTATTCCGCCAAAAACTGCTCGTACAGCACCCGTTCATGCGCCGCATGCTGGTCGATGAGGTACAGCCCGGCGGGGCCTTCAGCAATGATATAGCTAGCCGCAATTTGCCCCACCAGGCGCAGCAGCGGCAGGGTGCGTGGGCGTGCCGGCGCACCCAATCCCTCTGGGATAGCGGTAGGGTCGTCCGCTTCCCCTGAAGCAGAGTCGTGCTGGCGCACGGCAGGCTGCCCCGGATCGTTCAGGCCAATTTCCATGTCCATCTGTACACCCCGACGACGATCCCACTCCCTGGTGTTCGTATCGGTGGCGTGGGGGCGGGCGGTGCGAAAACTGGGGACACGCGCATGTTCGATCAGGCTGCGCCGCACTGCCCGCTGCACCGCGCTGAACACCGTCTCGTGATGTTGAAACCGAACTTCCGCTTTGGTGGGATGCACGTTTACATCGACCTGTTCCGGCGGCAGATCGATCATCAGCATGGCAATGGGGTATCGCCCAGTCATCAGCAGCGTGTGATAAGCCTGCACGACGGCATGAGTCAGCCCGGTATCCTGAATCCACCGTCCGTTGATGAACAGGGTAATGCGTGACCGGTCTGCGCGGTGCAGGCTGGGAGTCGAAGTGAAGCCGTATACCCGAATCCCCTGATAATCGTCGGTCGTCGCATCCACTTCCAGCATATTTTTGAATGTGTCTAACCCCACGATGTTGACCAGTACATCGGCCAGGCTGCCGCTGCCACCAGCGCGGAACGCTTCGCGGCCATCCTGCTCCAGAACGAAACGGATATGTGAGTACGCCATCGCGTAGCGGCTGACCACGCTGGCGATCTGGCGCTTTTCTGTCGTTTCCGCTTTCAGGAATTTCAGGCGTGCGGGCGTGTTGAAGAACAGATTTTCAACACGGATTGTCGTGCCGGATGGAATGCCAGCGGCGCGCCGCCCGACGATCTGCCCGCCTTCCAACTGCATCCATGTCCCCATCGTTTCGGATGCATGGCGCGTACTCATCTGTACCTGGCTGACCGATGCGACGCTGGCCAGTGCTTCACCGCGAAACCCCAGTGTACGAATGCGGTACAGATCGTCGGCATCGGTCAGTTTGCTGGTGGCATGGCGCAGAAAAGCGAGTTCGACTTCATCGCTTAGGATGCCGTGTCCGTCGTCTGCAATCTGAATTAGGCGGCGGCCATCGCCGCTGATAGCGATATGGATGCTGCGCGCCCCACCGTCAATCGCATTTTCGAGCAGTTCTTTGACGACTGACGTAGGCCGTTCGATGACTTCGCCCGCCGCGATCTGCGCGACGACCGACTCTGGAAGCTGACGAATAGGCATGTTTTCAACACAAAAAGAGAACGTTTGGTCGATGCAGCCATTATACGGGCAAATTAGAAAATCTGGTTAGGCCCATTCACGGGCAGGCTGATGATGAAGCTGCTTCCCTGCCCTTCTGTGCTTTCGACCCATGCCTCCCCGCCGTGCCGCTGCGCGACGCTGCGCACGATGAATAGCCCCAGGCCGCTCCCTTTGATGCGTTTATGTTCCTGCCGGGCGATGCGGATATGGCGTTGAAACAGCCGTTTCTGATTTTCGGGGCTGATCCCCAGGCCGTTATCGCGGACTTCCAGACGTATCTGGTCTTCCCTGATGTACAAATGGACTTCGATCTTGCCGCCGTTCGGCGTGTATTTGATCGCGTTATCCATCAGGTTACTTAGCGCGCGTTCGAGCATATTCGCATCGGCGCTGATGATCGGAATGTCATCGGCGATCACGCTGGCAATGGTCAATTCCTGTTTTTCCGCCGGGATCAGATGTTCTTTCACCACTTTTGCAACCAAATCCATCAGGTCACATGGCGCACGCATCATTTCGTAAAAGCCGGTTTCGGGATCGAAACGCCCGGCATCCTGGATGTTTTCCACCAGCGCTGTCATTTGCTGAATGCCAGCCAGAATTTTCTCGATGAACTGCCCCTGGCGCTCGTTGATTTCGCCCACCAGCCCCAATTCAAGCATGTTGGCGAACCCCTGCATAGCTGTGAGCGGTGACCGCAGATCGTGCGAGACGATGCGCATGAACTCATACTGGTTGCGGCTCAGCTTGCGAAACTGAGAGACATCACGCAGCACCAGTATGTGATCGTCCGTCGTGTGGGTTTCGGGTGATACGGCATGGAGGCGCGGGATGAACGTCTTTTCTTCATCGGGCGACCATTCCGGCAGGAGTTTGCCCAGGGTGATGAATTCGGCCAGTGACACTGGCAGCGCCTTGTCAACGGCAGCCGGGAGGGAATTCAGTCCGAACAGGTCTTCTGCTGCTGAATTGGCCATGATGATCTGCTGATCCCGCGAGAGTACCAGCATCGGGTCACTGACACTGTTCAGCACGGCATCGAGCAAACCGTTCATATTCGGGGTTCCGCCTTCTTCTGCCGCCATGCTTTCTTCTGCCGCCATCCCTGACCCTCAAACCGTGCCGCTGGAACGCGCAATCCTGCTGATAATATAGCTCTATTTTCCCTCAATGCAATTGCCTGCCTTGCTTGCGTCCCATAAACGTGCGTGCTAGACTTTCCATTATCTATGCATCCTTTAGTAAACCGATGCCTTTACTTTTGTTTTCTCCGCCGCATTACAGTACAGGTCTTTAAGCATGGCTGAAAAAATTCTCGTAGTCGATGACGATCTGGACAGCCTCAAGCTGATCGGCTTGATGCTCCAGCGGAATGGATATGATGTCGTAGCCGCCAATACGGGAAACCAGGCGCTCCAGCGAGCCGCCGAACAGCAGCCCGACCTCATCATCCTGGATGTGATGATGCCGGACATGAACGGTTATGAAGTATGCCGCCGTCTGCGCCGCAACGATGCAACCAAGCTGATTCCGATCATCATGTTCACGGCCAAAACCCTCATTGACGACAAGGTGGCTGGGTTTGAAGCGGGTGCAGACGACTATCTGACCAAGCCGACGCATCCGGCGGAACTGGCTTCGCGGGTGCGGGCGATCCTGCTGCGCAGCGCGGCACAGCGCCAGACCAAAGTTGGGCGCGGAATCACGATTGGCATTTTTGGTGCAAAAGGTGGTGTTGGCACGACGACGATTGCGCTCAATCTGGCCGCGTCGCGTCTGCTGGCGGGTCAGGACCCGATCATTGCAGATTTCCGCCTGGGCATGGGCAGCCTGGGGTTGGCATTGGGATTGGGCGATTCGCAGGGTATGGCGAACGTATTGTCGCAGCCGCCCGAAGAAATTCGCCCGCGCACGATTGAATCCGAAATTGCTACCCATTCTTCCGGGCTGCGCGCTTTGCTGTCGTCGGCTCATGCCAAAGAAGCGCAGCTCGCTCCCCACCCGGAAGCCGCTGCTTCTGTCGTGCGGGCGCTGCGTGGAATGGGAACGCCGATTGTGACCGATCTGGGGACATATACCAGCCCATTGTTCATGCGCTTACAGCGTGAAATGGATCAGTTGATCATGGTGCTTGACCCCATTACGACCACACTGGCGATGGCACGCGACCAACTGATGGAGATCGACATTGAACGTCCCCAGCACCGCGCCACGCATATCGTGATTGTGAACCGGGCGGCATCGGGGTCACCACTTTCATGGAACGAAGTCGAACGTATTCTGGGGCGCGAAGTGCGGGCGAATATCTCACTGGCTTCGGAACTGACCACCCAGTCGCTGATCGCCAACGTCCCGGTTGTCATGCTGCAACCGACGGCGATTGTCTCCAGCCAGATCATCAAGCTGGCTGAAGACCTTCATAATATCGGGCGTTTGATGGTCAACCGCGAAACGCCGTAGTTCCTACCACGCGAAACAGTACAGGAGAGGGACGGATGACGACCCTGGGTGCGGTGAACGGCTCGGAATTGGAAGCGGAGATCGCCAGTTTTCGTCAGCGTCTGCGCCGCTACGAACGGATCATCGAAATCAGCCAGCAGTTGAATTCGATGCGCGATCATGTCACGCTGCTGCGCATGATCATCGCAGCGGCGCATGAACTGACCAATACCGAAGCGGTTTCGATTCTGCTGCTCGACCCCGTGACGGGCGAACTGCGTTTCGAGCAGGCTTCAAATGCCAACAATATTACGGTCATGCAGGACATCATCGTCCCTATTGAAGGCAGCATCGCCGGATGGGTGGTCACGCACGGGGAAGGCCGTGTAATCGAGGATGTATCGCAGGAACCGAGCTTTTTCAAACAGGTCGATGACGAACTGGAATTCACCACCCGCAATATGCTGGCGGTGCCGCTGCGCACCCATAATAAGGTGATCGGCGCGCTGGAAGCGATCAATAAGCGTGATGGCACGCGCTTTACGGATGAAGATGTGCGCCTGCTCAATACCCTGGCAGGCCAGGCTGCAATTGCCATCGAAAATGCACGCCTGTTTCAGCAAAGCGACTTCATGTCGGAAATGGTGCATGAACTACGCACCCCACTGGCAGCCATCAAGACGAGCGTCGCCTTACTGCTTCGTCCCGACCTGCCTTTTGAGAAGCGTGACGATATTGTCTATACGATGCAGGGTGAAACCGAGCGCCTGATCCGCCTGACCAGCGAGTTTCTCGATCTGGCGCGGCTGGAATCGGGACGTGTGCGGCTCGAACTTGCGCCATTCGAGCTTGGGAAACTGGTCAACGAGTCGATTGAGGTGATCGAAACGCAGGCGGCGGCACGTGGGATCACGATTGAACGTAACCTGGGCGCGTATGCTGTGAATGCGGATCGCGGCAAGATCAAGCAGGTACTGCTCAACCTGCTCACCAATGCAGTCAAATACAACCGCGATTACGGGACGATCATCGTCTCGTCATACCGAACCACGGCTTACGATGAACCGTTCATCCAGCTTCAGGTCGCCGACAGTGGATACGGCATCAGCAAAGAAAACCAGAAGCAGATGTTTCAGAAGTTTTTCCGCGTGAACGACAGCGCGAATGCCGTTTCCGGGACGGGTCTGGGACTGGCGATTGCCAAACACATCATTGAAGCGCACGGCGGCACGATCTGGCTGGAAAGCGAACCGGGCATTGGTTCATCATTCTTCATCACGCTTCCAGAAGCACCTTAAGGCGGCCTGGTTCAGCGGCGGCCTTCATCGCGGCTTCTGCCTGGTCAAGCGGATAGGTTGCATCAATCAGCGACGTGACATCGACCGTTCGGTCGGCCAGCGCCCGCAGCGCCGCTTCGAAAGGTCCGCAGCGGCTGCCAATCACGCGAATTTCGTTGACGGCTACACGGGTTAAATCGATGGTTGGCAGCCCTGCATAGGTGCTTTTCAGCACCACTGCACCGCGTGGTTCCACCCAATCCAGTGCCAGCCCAAAGCCTGCCTGTGTACCCGTGCAATCGACCACGATCTGCGCCCGCCCTGGCGGAACGTCGGCGGCGCTGACCGCATGAATACCCCACTGACGCAGCAGCGCTGCGGACCGTTCGCGCCTTGCCACGACGGATAGCGCCGCGCCCGTCAGCTTCACGACTTGTGCGACCAGCAGACCCAGCTTGCCTGCGCCGATCACGATCACGCGGTCTCGTGGGGAAATATGCAGCGCTTCTAGCACTTGAAAGGCGGCGGCCAGCGGTTCAGTAAAGACTGCCTGGTCATCGGTAACATGATCCGGCACGAAGTGCAGATTGCGTTCATCCAGCGCCAGGTAATCGGCAAAACCGCCGTCGTGACGGTCGATTCCGACGGTGGTACGATGGCGGCACTGCGTGTATATCCCCCGCTGGCATAAATCACAGGTGTGATCCGCGACGTTGATTTCCCCTACGACCCGGCGGTTGAGCCACTGCCCACTGCCGTCGATCACCGTACCCACGAATTCATGTCCGAGTACGCCGTGAAAACCCATGTAGCCCTTTGCAAGTTCCAGATCGGTATTGCAGATGCCCGCTTTGTGAATGCGGATCAGCGCTTGTCCGGCACAGCGTTCCGGGTGCGGATAGTGGGGATCGAAATGCAGTTCGTCGTCCAGAATGAGCGCACGCATGGTGTTACTCCGTTCCTGCCGCCAGAGTCGGACGCAGACCAGGAATTTCGCCTTTTTCCCACGCTACCAACAGCGGAACCGCGATGAAAATCGATGAATACGTCCCGGTCAACAGCCCCACGAACAGGATAGCGATGAACTGACGCACCGATTCGCCGCCGAACAGCAGAATCGCGATCATCACGAAAAAGGCGTTGAGCTGTGTCGCCAGGGAACGGTGAATGGTTTCCAGGATACTGCGGTTGATGATCGTCTCGTAAGGTTCTCCCAGGTGTTTTGGGATGTTTTCGCGGATGCGGTCGAACAGCACAATCGTATCCTGAATCGAAAAGCCGACGACGGTCAGCAGCGCGGTCAGAAAAAGTGCATCCACTTCCCAACTAAACAACAGTCCCATCAACGACATGATCCCGCACACCACCAGCACATCATGAATCATGGCGGCAATGGCGCACGCGCCGTAGCGAAAGGCATTGGGAACCTGCCGAAAAGCGATCACGATGAACCCTGTCACGACCAGCGCCGCCACCAGCACCGCAAGCAGCGCGGCACGGGTGACTTCCAGGCCAATAGTGCCAGATACCTGCTCAATGCGTAAACTGTCCCTATCGAGCGGTACGACCGCCGAAAGCGCACGGATGATGCCTTCGGTTGTGGCTGCGTTCTGGAACGCGCCGCGCACTGACCAGCGGTATTCATCCGCTGCGCCAAGCTGCTGAATGGTAAGCGTATCATCCCCAAACGTGGCGAATACATCGCGGATGGCGACTTCGGTCATGCCTGGTTCGGTGAAGCGCAGTTCGTAGATGCTGCCGCCGACAAAATCATTGCTGAGCCGGAACAGACTTCCGGTTGTGAACAACGAATAGGCCATGATCAACAGGCCAGGAATGATTACAGCGGCGGAGAACAGGAAGAAATAGCGCCGTTTTTCGATGAGCGTGAACATGACGAAAGTGGTGTCCTTTGCATTACACGCCCAGCAGGAATGGGCGTTGTTCGAGCGGCGCACGCAGCACCATGACCAGCACATGCAAGAACGTGCGCGTCACAATCACGGCAGTGAACAGGTTGATCAGCAGTCCCAACGCCAGTGTGATGGCAAAACCGCTCACGATGGACGCACCCGGCGTTAGCCCGAACAGAAACAGGATGCCGCAGATGATGATGGTAGAGGTATTCGATTCGCGGATCGACTGCCAGGCACGCTCGAAACCCGTTTCCAGCGCTTCATCGAGCGGGCGGCTGGCGCGTAATTCTTCTTTGATGCGCTCGAAAATTAAGATGTTGCCATCGACTGCCGTGCCAATCGAAATCAGGAATCCAGTGATTCCCGCCAGAGTCAGGGTGACCGGGATCAGCTTGAAAACCGCATAATTGAGCAGGATGAACACCATCAGCGCAAGTGCGGCGGCGATGCCGGGGACACGGTAATAGATCACCAGAAACATTAGGATGACGACTACGCCGATCACGCCCGCACGAATACTCAGGCGGATCGATTCCTGCCCCAGGGTTGCGCCGACAGTCTCCGCGCCTTCAACGCGGAGCGGGATAGGCAGCGCCCCAGAGCGAAGCTGCAACGCAAGCTGCCGCGCAGCAGCTTCGTCAAAGTCGCCCTCAATCACGCCGCTGCCATCCAGCCTGGCATTGATAATCGGTGCGGACAGCAGAATACCGTCCAGGACAATGCCAAGTGGTTGCCCGATGTTCGCGCCTGTGAAAGGACCGAACAGCGCGGTTCCATCTGGCGTGAGTTCAAATGCGATCACCCATTGATTTTGAAACTGGGCAGCCGCGGATTGCAGCCCTGCACCCGTGATCACCGTCGCAAAAGGCTGCCCGGTGCGCGGGTTGACCTGTCCGGGTGGCGGAGCCGTATCACCGGATGCAGCGCGGCGCGCTTCATAAATGCGCAGTTGTTCAGTCGTCAGCAGGCGCTGTCCTTCCAATGCCCGGATGTCGCCGCTAAGACCGGTCATCTCGATGAATTCGAGCAGTGCCGTTTGCTGAATCAGGTTGACGGCTGCATCCGGATCGGTCACGTTCGGCAGTTCGACCAGCAGCCGATCCGCCCCCTGAAGCTGAACGGTCGGTTCCGTCACGCCCAAGGCATTGACACGTCTGGCGACATTATTGGCTGTTTGCTGTAAATCTTGCACGGTAAAGGAACCCGGTGGTAATTCGGCTTGCAGCAGTACGCGCAGGCCGCCTACCAGGTCAAGTCCCAGGCTTTGCTGCACATTCAGCACGATATCCGGTTCGCCGTCGTTATTGCTGTCCAGGCGAATACCCGTCGTGTCTGGAAGGCTGACCCAGGCTGCAAAGGCGGTCAGTACCAGGATGAAACCCAACCAGAGAAAGTGCCGCCGGGCGCTATTCAACGTCCGCTCTTTCGCCGCGTGCCATGCGAATACTCCGGGCGAGTTCTTCGCGGTCATAAGGCCGCACCAGCGCCGCTGTCAGTATCCGAATGACCACACCGTCGGCAATTTCGACTTCTGCCGTACCATGATCGGCATCAATGGCGATCACACGCACCACAATACCCCCATACGTGATCATTTCATCGCCCACTTGCAGCGTTTGCACATACTTCTGCTGCTTTTGAAAATCGCGCTGACGCGGGAAGATAACCAGCGACCAGTAAGCCCCTAACGCCAGTATCATGACGACACCGAGAATGATGAATTCCTGCATCTGTAGACCGAATCCTGCTGCTTTACACGTCAGGGGTGCGATTATAGCCTCCGGTCTTAAGCTTGCACATCCCTGCTCCACCCCCTACAATAGCCGCGTCTATGATCGGGTTCACCCGTGAGGAAGGAAATTGCACCATGCGTAAACGTTCTGTCGTGTTTTCGCTGCTCCTGGCGGTATGGATCGCACTGGCATTCAGTGCTGCCCCCGCTGCCGCTGGCGAAACCATCCTGACTGTCAACAGTGGGTCAGGAAATACCTCATGGTTCATTACGGGTGAACCTACGCTGGTGATGAACGGGTTCGACCTGCGCAATTTCGGGGTGAATGTCCCGGCAGTGATCGATGCGGTCACGATTTCCGTAGAAGCCGGATCAACTTCCCCCGTCACACTGGTGATTTACCAGGATGCCAATGGGGGTTCCCCGGTCGATGCACAGCTTATCGCTTCCCAAAACTTCACCATCAACGCTGCCGGGTCATTTCGTGCGGTGCTAACCAACCCGGTCACCGTGACGCAGCCTGCCGTGTGGATCGGTTTCCTGCTCCCGGTTGATTTCCGTTTCTTCGCGGATCGGTCAGGATCGTCCGTCCTCACCTATTGGGCATGGACACCGGGGGGGCTGTTCGACCTGAACAATCTCGGTTCTGCTCAGGTGTTTGGTCCGGCGGATGGATCTGCACCCGTCAACCTGAACCTGAACGGTAAGGCGCGTATCACCGCTGAAATCACCGGGTCGGATGCGGGCGGTTATGCGGTGCAGAGCGCGGGCGCAGTCGATGCGAACCTGGCGGTGATGCAGCCGTACTCCCTGTGCCAAAACCTGCTTTGGGATACTCAGGATGAAACGATCAGCTATCAGGATCGTGTCAATTTACACTGTCAACTGCTCACCAATACGTTCCTGGCTCCGGCTAACCCACCCGGTTATGTGCGGCGCGGTGAACTGTACGACATCGTGCTGTTTAAAGACGATGGTGTGGTGGCGGCGCAGCGCTTGAACGTTGGGGTAACGCACTGTGTGCGCCCGGCTGCCGAAGACCTGGCGACGGCGGTTCTGGCAAATGCCTATGGTGCGCCGCGTGCGTGGCGTATTCTGCCTACCCAACGGTTTGGCGATTTGGTGTGTGCGGAAATCCGCTTCGGCGGCAATATCAGCTATTTTGTGCCGGGCGCATAATCGATAGTGTGGAGAGTCCATGCGCATTGAAACCAACACTGCCCTGATCCGGCGCATGAAACAGATCGCGCAGTACCTGTTCTTCGGCAGCTTTGGGGTGCTGATCGCCTGGTTGATCATCAGCACCCAAACGATCTCGAACCCCGAAACGGCGGACAATACTTTTCTGACGGTTTTTCTGCCGTCGATCCTGCTGCCGCTGGCCTTCATCGCATCGATGGTGTCGGTACGGTTCACTAACCTGTGGATTCGCCAGCCGCGCCCAGAAGAGATGATCCGCCAGAATCTGAAGGGAATTAGCAACCGCAGTGTGCTGTACAACTACTTTCACTTCCCCGCCCGGCATGTGTTGATCACGCCGCGGGGGGTGTATGCCCTGGTCACCCGGTTTCAGGACGGGCGCTACAGCGTGGAAGGCAGTGCATGGAAATCGTACAAAAGCCCGCTCAACCGTCTGTTCAGCGTTTTTCGTTTCGATGGCATTGGCAATCCTAGCGATGAGGCGCAGCGTGCGGCGGCGCATATTGAAGCCAAGCTCGCTGGTATTGCGCCGGGATTGGCGGTGCAGCCTGTGATCGTATTTGTCGATCCCAGGGCGCGGGTAGATGTGGTGCAGTCGGATGTCCCGGTGGTGTTCACCGATGGAAAAGATGTGCTAACGCTCAAAGAGTATCTGCGCGAAGAAGCACGGCATTCCGGTGACAAAAAGCATGATGTCCTCTCGGCAGAACAAATTGCTGCTTTTGAGGCGGCTACACTCAAACGGTAGCGTTTCCTGATGCGCACGTTCTCGAAAATGCATACATGGCTGCTTCTGACGGGCTTTATCCTGTTGGGGGCAGCACTGCGCTTTCATCACATCAACCGTGTTCCTCTGCGTGGTGATGAAGCCTTCACCGTGATTCATTGGCTGCGCGAACCCCTTTCAGAAACCTTTCGCAGCATTGCCACCGTCGATCCGCAGCCGCCGCTTGCGTATATCATGTTTCACCTTTGGGGTCAGCTCACAGGTACAGGTGAATACGCGGTGCGCTTTCTGCCTGCACTCGTCAACGTGATCGGTATTGCAGTGCTGTATGCGCTTGGTAAACGGTTTGGGGGCGTGCGCGTGGGACTTTGTGCTGCCTTTTTATGGGCTGTTCATCCTTATCAGATATGGCACGCTCAGGATGCACGCAATTATGCGCTGTGGGCGGTGTTAAGTCCTCTGGCGCTGTGGCTTGGTCTACGAGCGATAGATCGGGATCGACCAGTCGATTGGGCGCTGTATTATGCCGCGGCGGTGGCGGCAGCGTATATGTATTACCTGGAGCTTTTTGCGCTGACAATTTTTGCTGCGTATCTGGTATTGCGCTATCGCCCACAGCGGCGTGTTGTACTACGTGGACTCATAGTGTTGGTGTTGGTCGCCCTGACGCTTGCGCCCTGGTTTCTTCAGGCACGCCTGCTGTTTGGCAGTGGCTATACCGGGACGACATTTTCTGCACAGCCGGACAAATTGCTGACATGGTTTGTCCCGTCGCTCATGTTTGGTGAGGTTTTACAAGCGTCGCTGTCCTGGTTGTGGGTTGCTGCCTGTGCTGTGCTTGTCGTTGGGATGATCACAGTCGTGCGGTGTCTCAAAGGTCGAGGTTTGCTTCTGTGTGCATTGGGTATTCTGCCTCTGGTTTTAATCACGCTGGTGTCTTTGCGGCTGAATGTGTTTACCCCGCGCTACATTCTGTTTGTGTCGGCTGTTTATATCGTCATTTGTGCTTATCTTGTCACCCGGAATCATTTAGGTGCATTGGTCGGTATTGCGTTGCTGGGGGTGATGATTATCGCTAATGTTCAGTATTTCTATACTGACTATAGGAAGGCTCCAGACTGGCGGATGCTGGCCGCATTCCTGAGCGAAAACCTGGACAGACAGGCGCAGGTTATTCAGTTAGCCGCCGATGAAGCTTACACGTTCTATCATGAAGGATATGCACTGCCATCTGATCCGCTGCGCCTGCCTGCAAATCCACGTCAATCCGCCGCAGAAATAAGTTCGTCGCTGGCGACTGCTGCCGCCGATCATGAGTCGCTCTGGATCATCGCGGATGCGCCCCCCGCCTGGACAAACCGAAGCGTCGTGACTGAATGGCTGCATGACCGCCTACAGCGCACCCGCAGCGTGAATGTCGGTGGGTTACGCGCACAGGAATACCGTGCCTGGCACGTTGTGGGCGATCATTTGCCTATCGTCAACTTTGACGACACAGTACGGCTTCTCAACGGTTGGCAGGTCTTTCAGGAACCAGATCGGTCTCTGACCGTGTGGGCCTACTGGCAGCCATTACGCACCACTGAACAGCCGCTTCACGTGTTCCTTCACCTGGTCGGGGCTGTCAATCCGCGCACGGGAACCCCACTGTGGGCGCAGGATGACCAGGCTCCACAGGATGGTCGTGCCGCGACCACCTTGTGGGAGCCTGGTCAAATTCTCCGCGATGTGTATAGCATCTCCCTAGCGGATGTTCCAGCGGATCAGTATAACCTGGTCATTGGGTTGTACGACCCGGCAGACGGTACACGTCTGCCATCGCCATACGGCGACAGCTACACGCTTGGGCAGATCGTCATTGATTAGCTGCCGAGTTCCTCAAGACGCTTCTGCCATTTTTCGACCAGCCGGTTATAAGCCGCTTCGGAAAGCTCGCCATTCGCCAGCTTCATATCGAGTGCATCCAGCAGCGCTTGCACTTCGGCTGCGGTTTGCGGCCCCGTTCCTGGTGGCAGGGCTGCATCACCACTTTCAGAGGGCGCGCCTGCCTGTTTCTGCATCATGTTCATCATCATTTGCTGCATCATCATCTGCTGGTTGGCAAGCTGGCGCTGCATTTCGGCCATATCCGGGTTCATGGTCGTTCCAAGCTGCTGCCCCACCCCAAAACCAACCCCAGCACTGGCCAATGCGCCGCCAGCACCCGTGTTTTCTGCCGCTTTTTGCGCGATGATCAAGCGCTGAACGCGCTCATACGTTTCCAGGTTGACATACAGCCGCAGTTCATCGAGCGAGACATCGGCTTTCGCTGTGAATTGTTTCGATTCAAAAGCTTTGATACGCATTCCCAGCGCTGCAAACTTCTCGTTTAGTTTCACCAGCATCGCGCCTTCCAGATCGCCCAGCAGCGCATTCGCTTCCGGGACGCTCTGCGCGCCCGATTTCATGAGCAGTTCGGTGATTTCGCCCAACAACGCGCTTTGAATACGATCCCGAATGTCGCTCAGGCGCACCTGTGGACGGTTCATTCCATACTGCTTGACGAACAGCGCCGGATCATCCACCCCAATATCGATCACGCCGTGCGTGGTGAGCAGTACCACGCCTAACCCGCGTCCTGGCGTTTCCATCAGGATGGGCGGGTTCGTCCCCCACCCCACCTGAGGCAGGTCACGCAGGTTGACAAAATACAGATCGGCGGTGAAGGGTGTCCTTCCGCTGGTCGCGAGTCCGATCAAGCTGGAGAGGATAGGCAGATTGGCAGTTGACAAGGTATGGCGACCTGCCCGCAGCACATCGAGTACCTGGCCGCCGCGCACGAATACCGCAGCCTGGCTTTCCCCTACAATGACCTGCGATCCCATGCGCCAATCACCGCTTCCCTGCTGGGGTTCACGGTAAACCAGCTCCTCATCGCCAACGATAGGATGGTCGATAACATCGATAATGCGAGGCATCATGGCTCCTTGAAAGTCTATGCATGGTTGACTATAAGAAAGTTCAATGGCGGCCTAGCCCACAGCAGTCCTGGTGTGTTCACCCAAGCTGAGCGATCACTTCATCGCGCAGCGCATATGCTTGCAAGGCTTCTTCAATCACGGCTTCCACAGTGGCAAGGGCATCGTCAATCGAAAGTGCGCCATCTGGGGATGCCTGGCCAGCCTGTACTTTGATCGCGGCATCGAGCTTATCGAGCGCGCCGTCAAGCTGATCGACATAGCGCATCTGCGCTTCATCAAAGCTGTACAGCCGTTCCAGTTCGGCCTCTTCAATCTTGATCGCATCCATAAAGCCGGAATAGCCAGGGGTAGCCGCATTGATTTTGTCGTGGTAAAGCTGAATACGGGCTTTGACGCGGGCTGTTTTGCTCATGTACAGCAGCCCACCTTTCAGGTCGAGCAGGCGGCGTTCCATATCGGCCATACGGCGCACGCGCTGTGCCACACGCCCCGCGACGTAATCGCGCATCATACGGTCGGCGGTGCGGCGGCTGGCCTTTTCAAGATAGCCGCTGAAGCCAGGAATGCGGGCGATCAACCGCTCGAACGCGCCGCGCTGATCGACAATCTTGTTGTACAGGTCTGACACGCGATAACTCCTTTAGTCATGAAGACAGGAACACAGTACCCTCTTTACCCTATGGCGAAACGACTGTCCCACGTCCCCCAACGTTTGAGGGAACCGACCAGGCATTACGTCAGGAAGTATTCCGTACCGCAAAAGCGGCAGACCACCGTCCCCTTACCCGCCAGCGTGATCTCGCCGCCGCAGTTATTGCACTTGGTCAGTTCACGAAGCTTGCTGGCCTCTGATGAGTACAGCACGCCATCATTCCAGTTGACATAGCCGCTGAACACCTGCAAGCCGACAAGCTGATGCACCATCGACTTGACCGTATCCACGGGGACGTTCATCTCTACCGCCATATCCGCAACTGCCACCTGTCCCCGGCTTTTGACAATATCGAGAAGCTGTCGCTGCTGCTGCATGGTCGATTCTTCTTTGGCTTCGGTGCCACCGCGCAGAAACAGGTAAATGCCGAACCCCAACAACAGCGCGACCGGGATAAATGCCAGGACTGCCCCCACCAGCGCCCCAGATGCCGAAAGCGCTTCATCCCTCACTTGCAGCGCCAGCCAAAGCCCGGCTAGCAGGGCAATCCCCAGGCCAACCACACTCAAAATAATGCCGATCAGACGGTTCGTGTTCATCGCAGTTCCCCTTTGCCCGTATCAACCAAACCCGCGACTGCCGCCGCCGCTCCCACCACCGCTCCGGAAACCGCCACCGCTCCAACTGCGCCCGCCGCTGCTCCAGCGCCCGCTGGATGACGATGACTGCGGCTGAGGGGTGCTGGTCATCACCTGTCCCGCCGATTCAAGCATATTGGTCAGGCCGTTGGAGATCGATTCCAGCCCGTCACCAATACCGCCTGAAATATCATCCAGATTGAACCCACTTCCACCTGCCCGCGCAAGTTCTCCCGGCAGCCCGCCAGGGTCGCCGCTCGCTGAAAAACTGCGCGGCAGCGGCGACCCGGCACGGTAGCCGCCGCGATACCGTCCCAGATACGTTGGGAAATACCATGTCGGCACGGCGACGGGCGTTGACGTGCGCTGAAAATGGCCGATCCACGCTTTATCAACCCCCGCCATGACCGCATAGGCGAGATACTGCTGAAAATGTGCCGCCGCATTCTCCAGAGTGGCGTATTTCTCCAGATTGCGCAGATATTCGACGAACGCTTTCCACTTGGCAGCTTCTTCCGCGCCTTTTTGCGTGCGTGCAGGCATCGACGGCGCAGCGATGAAGGCTGCAACTGCACCAATGCCCAACGCAATCGGCAGCCCCAGGAAGAACGGTGATACGCCGCCGGACTGGGCGACGATGAACCAACCAGCGACGAACGCCACCACCAGCATCAGCGTGCCATAGGCATTCCACTGGCTGCGTCGTGCATAGGGGTTGACCGCATATAGCCCTTCATTGACCATTTCGGCATACAAGTCCTGCTGCATGGCGGCAATTACGGTATAGAACACGGTACGCAGCGAATCGAGCGTGCGTTCCATCGTGTTCCCAGGGAACAGATTGGTGAGCAGGCGGCGCTCGAACGAACGGAGACCGCTTTCGGTGATCGGTTGATCTGTGCGTTTGAATACAAAACTGCTCGTCTTGCCTATGCCCATGAAGCCCTGTGTCTGGCTTTCTTCAATCACCAGGTAACCGCGGTTGCCCAGGTCAAGGATGGTGGACAGGACATCGCGCAGATCGGCTTTTTCATCAACGAGCGTCCCCACGATGGCAGGCGGCAGATCGGAAGGCGGCGTTTCCAGATATCTCGGCACAGGCCCCACTTTTGGGTCACGTCCACTGGCCGCAAAGCGGGTATAGATGAACAAGGGCAGCCCCAGCCCCAGCAGCAGAGACAGGCCAATCAACCCCAGGTTGACCAGCGGTTCCACATTTTCCTGGTACGCCCGCTGTTGATCGAACGCCGACTGCCAGGCGGAAGGCACGGCATTCGGGTCGTGCGGGTACTGAACGCGCACCGACAAACTGTCGTTGCCATCAATTGGGAAGCGTGCTGTCACGGTGATGGTTTCGCCGCGCACCTGCACATCGGCAGGCACGCCGTAAGTTTCCACCGGGTCAACGCCTTCTCGCGGTCCATAGCCTTCCGGCAGTTCGACCGTCACGCCCGCTGCGCCAATACTGAAGCCGAAATGTTCTTCGGGGATGGCATCCCACCACAACTGATCGCCGCTGGGGTAGATGCGCAGCGCGCCGTACACGGTGTATTCGATACGGAAACTTTCCCGCCCATTGGTGATTGGGCTTAAAAAGTAGTAGGTGATGCTGATCTCATTATTCTGCTGTGTGACACAGTACGTCCCCGCTGCACGCGAACAGGCCGCCCGCAGCGCTCGTCCATCCTGGTACACCGCAACCTGATCGATACGATCCAGATTGCGCAGTGGGATGACCACCGAACCGAACTGAAACGTCCCGCTGAACTGAAGGTCGTAAGCTTCGGTGACGCGGAACTGATTGCGCGTGGTGTCCACATCGTCGATGGTGACATCCCATCGTTCCCAGAAAACGGTGCGTTCCTGGGCATCAATAGGCAGGGCTGCAAAAAGCAGCATGAAGCTGAACAAAAGGGTGAACCGGATGCGCACGTTGGAATTCCTACCCATATTCATGAACGGCGGACAAAAAAAGCGATCAATCCGTTGTTTCAAAAACGGTGGTCGATTCCTGGCCTACGGCAGCATGATGCAGTTGCCACCGGTAAATACGTGAATCGAAGCCAGCGGGTCGCTGATAAAACCGTTCCAAAAGTTTGACCCGCTGCACACGTTCCAGCTTCAAACGGCAGATGCGGTCATGCTGCATATCACGCCCGACAGCATACAGCGTACCATTCGGCTTGGCATCTACCAAATAGATGGCGAATTCGAGGACGCGCTGTTTGCCAGAATGATGCAGATACCGCACCTTGATCACTCGTCGTTCCATCCAGGCGCGCATCACGGAAGCGACAACCTCTTGAACCTGGCTGGACAGCCTTGAGGCGAGATGGTATTCGGCATGTTCGGTCAGTTCGGCAGGCAGTGTGTGTGCGAGTACCTGAGCGGCCTGTACGAGCAGTGGGTTCGCCTGCGGGGACTGCCGCAGCACCACCGAAGCCGCTAGCAAAAGCGACAGCGTTTCCTCGCTGTTCAGGCGGATATTGGCGCGGTACAGGGCGCGATCCAGATAGAAATGACCATACGCCTGATTGATCGGTACGCCTGCTTGGTTCAGCATCGAAATATCGCGGTAAATCGTGCGCCGATCCACCCCGCACGCTTCGGCAAGTTCGACCGCCCGCATTCCGCGTGTGCTGCGTACCAGAAGCTGCTCGATGCGTGCTAAGCGTTCGGTTCGGTTGGTAAGTGGAGCGCCCATCAGGTCGTCCTCAGTAGCGTATCATCATGAAGGCAGTATAGCATCACCAATTTTTTCGTGCTGACCACTTGGCAGGTGATAGTTCGTTAACAAGTTCACGGTAATCTGCGGGATGATCGATACAATAGAAGCAGGCGCGGGGCATCTCTTTAGGTAAACACATGAACGAGATCGCAAACAACCGAATCAACCGCTATGAACTGCGCGAACGACTCGGTGCCGGGGGCATGGCGCGGGTATACAAGGCCTGGGACACGACCCTGGAACGCACTGTCGCCATGAAAATTCTACATGATCATCTGGCTGAAGACCCTACGCTGAAAGAGCGCTTTTTACGCGAAGCCCGCTTTGTGGCCAGCCTAAGCCACCCACATATTGTCCAGGTCTACGATTTCGATGTGATCGAGCGCAATGGCTTTCCGATGTACTACATGGTGATGTCGTATATCGCCGGGCAGACGCTGCGTGAATTTCTGGAGGAGTTCAACCGCCGCAAAGAGCGGCTGCCGCTGGAGCGCGTCTTGCAGATTTTTGGCGATGTGGCAGGCGCGCTCGGTTATGCCCATGCCCAGGGGACGGTTCACCGCGATGTGAAACCGGGCAATATCCTGCTGGATAAGCAGGGCAGCGCCATCCTGACCGATTTCGGCATTGCACGGATGATACACGGCAGCCGCATGACCCAGGATGGCATTTCGACAGGCACACCGTTGTATATGTCGCCCGAACAGGCCAGCGGGCAATCCGGCGATGCGCGCAGTGACTTGTATTCGCTCGGCATCATTCTATACGAGATGCTGGCGGGCAAACCCCCGTTTGAAGATGACGGGGCGGTTTCGGTCATGATCAAGCACATCAACACCGCCCCGCCGTCGCTGTCAAGCATTTTGGGGGTCGCGCAACCCGCGTTTGACAGCTATTTCGAGAAAGCGCTGGCGAAAAACCCGAATGCCCGCTACCAGACCGCCCAGGAAATGCTGGCCGATTTAAAGGCGATTATCGGGGTCGATCCAGCGGTCGAAATGGCGTTGAACAGCGTGACCCCGTCCATTCCGCAAAATGTGAATACGCCCTCCTTTCTGAACAGCAGCGGAGCCGCCGTTTACAACACTCCTTCCCCGTCAGCATCGAATATCCCACTGCCGCCCAGCGCCACCCAAACCATTCAGCAGGCGGCGGTGACTTCATTTGCCTTTCTGTTCGGCGTGATCCTGGCCGCAGTGTTGATCATCGGCGCGGCGGTGGTCATCCTGCGCGATCAGTTCACGGCTAATGGCACCACCAACGCCGGATCCATGACCGAGATGCGGCCCGCCGCCAATCGAATCACCGCGAACGAACCTTACTTTAATACCGATTTCGACTCGGACGACTCGTTGAATGACTTGTGGATACAAGGTGAGAGGGGCGGTTTTTCACAGCGCATCACGCCGGACGGCATTTATGAACTGACCCTGGACCGCTCCAACACGGCAGAAGTCAGCGTGATCTATGCCGAAGTGCCATATGCGAATGTCGGCATCGAACTGCGCGGAGCGCTGGCCGATTCCAGTTCAAGCGCCAGCGCATATGGCGTGGTCTTTCGCTACCAGGATCAAGACAATTACAATGTGTTCGCCGTCGATGGCCTGGGGCGTTTCAGCATTTGGGTGCGGCAGGATGGGCAGTGGACGGAACTGCGCCGTACCGAAAGCAATTGGGAACCCAGCCAGTATGTGCGCACGATGGGGCAATCCAACCGCGTCACGGTCGAAATTACCGGCAATACGTTCACCGGGTACGTGAACAACAACCGGGTGGTGCGCGTCACCGACAGCACCTTCGATGACGGACAAATCGGCATTTATATCGGCAGCGATGACGGCGCATCCGTGATCGAGATCGATTCGTTCAAGGTGTATCCCAGTGTGCCTTCGATGACGGGACAGTGACTAAAGAGGCGTGATGTGCGCCTCTCGTTCCGGGAGCATGTGCCGCTTACAGCCGGGCGTTGATCACGGCAATGTACAGCGGAATAAGGCACGCAACCGACAAAAATGCCAGGATCGCCAGCGCAATCGTGACCATATCCAGGCTTCTCACCGTCTCAGTGCGCGGCGGCTGGTATGGTTGAGAGTAATACGGCTGCGAACTCCCCGGTGGCGGGGTCGATTGCGGCAGTGTGTTGGGTGCCGGGTTGTAATACGGCGCATTCTGAGGATACCCCTGCTGCTGTGGGTACCCCATTGGGCGTTGTCCCGGCATGGTCACACCGGGCGCATTCGGCGCAAGATCGACGCGCTGAGTCGGCTGAGGGTCGGGCATACGCGGCGGCGGCGTTCCCTGTGGTATATACTGCGGCGCGGTGGGCGGCAGCGGCACCACGGGCTGATTGGGAACGGTCGGCGCGATATTCGGCGGCATCGGCGGGCGGGCGGCGGGCATGTTCGTCACGGTCTGGGCGCTGCCGCGTTCGCGTAGACTGCTCAGGATATGTCCCAGTTGGTCGGCCATCCGGTAGCGCTGTTCGCCTTCCTTGCTCATCGTCTTGTACACGATGTTGGCCAGGCTCGGCGGCACGTTCGGGTTGATTTCGGTCACCATCGGTACACGGTCGCGGATATGGGCGAGCGCCAATTCCTGCTGGTTTGCCCCTGTATAAGGCAGTCGCCCAGTCAGCATCTCGAACAGGACGATGCCAATCGAATACACATCCGATGCAGGGGTTGGGCGTTCTCCTTTGGCCTGTTCCGGCGCAAAGTAGTGTGGGCTGCCCCACACGACCGACTGTTTTTCGCCCGGTGTGGCATCGCTCAGCGCTTGGGCGATGCCGAAGTCCGTCACTTTGACGACATCGTCTTTCGTCACCAGGATGTTCTGGGGTTTCACATCGGCATGGACAAGCCCGGCACGGTGCGCAAAACCGATCCCGCCGCAAATCTGAATTGCCAGGTTCAGGACGCGATCCGGCGGCATCCCGCCCATCATCTTGATGATCTTTTTGAGGTCTTGACCCTCTACGAATTCCATCACGATGTAATGCGTCTGGTCGTCATGGCCAACATCATGTACGGTCACGATGTTCGGATGGGCAAGGTTGGCGACGCTGCGCGCCTCATTTTTGAACCGCGCCAGGAACGCGGGGTCGTTGGTCAGGCTGGGGCGCAAAATCTTGATCGCAACGGTGCGGCCCAATGCCTGATCGATGGCACGGTAGATTACGGCCATACCCCCGGAACCTTGTTGGGCAACCAGGCGATAGCGGTTGTTTAAGACGGTTTCATTCGACATGCCGGCTCACTTATGAATTCTCATGGCCTGGTGAGTGGATCAAAAAGGTGCTGGTATTCTAACAAAGCCGAACGATCTGTCATACTGGCAATATAGTCTGCGACCACGCGGTGAACGCCCATCGCCTCAATATCCTGCTGGCACTCTTTAGGCAGTTGGCGCGGGTCGTCGATCAGCGTCAGAAAGATTTGCTCGATGAAGCGTTCAGCACGCTTCTTCATACGCACCACCCGAAAACTGTAGTACATATGCTCGTACAAATACGCCTTCAGCGCCGCGTTCATTTCGGCAACAGGTTCGCTGTACGCCACGACATCCGCCGCCTGCCGCTGAATATCGATACTGCTCTGCGGACACGCGCGCTCCAGACGGCCAGTCGTCGTGGCCAGTACATCATCGACCAGCAGGCCGACCAGTTCGCGGATGAACACATGACGGCTGACTTCATCGACGACTTCACCGCGCCAGTTCAGCCTATCACACAATTCACGCCAGATCGCGAGTGCGTTCAGTTCACGCGGGATGAGCAGACCCGCTTGCAGCCCATCATCCAGGTCGTGCGCGTTGTAGGCCAGTTCATCGACGAAATTGGCGATCTGGGCTTCAATGCTGCCGCGTAACCCCGTCTCCAGTCCAGCCGCTTTCGCCAGATCAATGCTGGTATGGTGGCTGGCCATACCATGAAGCATGGCACGGGTCAGGTTAAGGCCGGGGAACTGTGGGTAGCGCTGCTCCAACAGGGTGACGACCCGGAAACTCTGGTAATTATGGTTGAACCCCCCGTGATTGCCCATGAGCGCATTCAGCGCATCTTCCCCCGCATGGCCGAACGGGGGATGACCGAGGTCGTGCGCCAGGCAAATCGCTTCGACCAGCTCCTCATTGGCGCGCAGCGCACGGGCAATCGTGCGACCCAACTGCGCTACTTCGAGCGTATGCGTGAGGCGGGTGCGGTAATAATCGCCCTCATCGTTCACGAAAACCTGGGTTTTGTACTCCAAACGCCGAAAGGCCGCCGAATGGATGATGCGATCCCGGTCACGCTGAAACGCAGTGCGGTAGCGCGGCTCCGCTTCGGGGTACATGCGGCCACTGCTTTCCCGGCTGGACAAGGCATAAATAGCCAACCGCTGCGCTTCTTCAGCTTCCAACGCTTCGCGGTTCAGAAACCCCATCGCCTGCCCTCACCCGGTCATTGGTGAAGTCATTATAGCGCGTTTTTGTCTGGCCGCGCTGTGTTATAATTTGGTTGAACAGCCGCGAACAAAAAGAGGACATAAGCCAATGGATTTAAATCAAGCGGCGCGATTGATCGAATGGCTTGACGAAGAACGCCGCCGCGATAAAGCGACGATTGCAACCCTGCAAGAACGCCTTGCACAGCAGCAGGAAGTGATGGACGGCCTGACGCGCCGCATTGCCAGCATGGAATCGGATCAGGTCAATCTGCGCAACCAGGTCACGGCCAGCGCCCGTGAAGCGGAAATCATTGACCAACTGCGCAAAGAAATGCAGCAGATGGTCGAAGGGGTAGAAGCCAAGCGCCTGACCGCCGAACGTGAGTTCGACCGCCGCAATGAACTGGCCCGTGAAGCCGTCAACCGCCCGGTGCGCGAACTGACCGAAAAACTGACTCGCCTGGAACGCCAGACGACCGAACTCCCGGCGATCAGCACAGAAAAAGATCGGCTGGCGACGCTGGTCGCGGCTTTGCAGCAGCGGGTCGATGAAGCATTCAAGCGCCTGGAAGACCCGGATCGGCGGTTGGCGTTTTTGGAAGAACAGCGCCGTTCAGATGCGCGCCGCCTGGGTGAACTCGAATCCGAGCTGCCGGAAGTGCGCAAAAATCTGGAAAGCACCAAACCGAAACTGGCGCTGATCGAAGACCTGTCGCTGCGCAACGAGCGCAAAATTCAGGAAGTCCAGGCAGGTGACCGGGATCGGCGTGACCAGATGCAGCAGTTCATCGACCAGCAAACGCTCTTGATGCAGCAGCGTGATCGCCAGGTCGATGATTTGATCAAGCAGTTCGGTGACCAGAACAGCGCGATGCAGCGCAACATGGAACGTTTCGAGACGTGGGCGGAAGCTTACCGCGAAATGAAGAAGATCATCGACGATTTCCAACGCATCGGAGATCGGCTGGAACGGCGTATCAACGAAGTGGCAGAAATGCAGCGCCTGAGCGAAGAACGTTTCCGTACCGAATGGAACGACTGGCGCTCTGAAGACCAGAAGCGCTGGAAAGCCTTCAACCTTTCCAACGATGAAGTCTGGCGGCTGCATGATAAAGAATTCGAGCGGTTCGTCAAGCAGTCGGCGGAAATGCAGGCGTATTTCGCACCGCTTCAGGATGCGATCAATCGCTTGTGGAACCTGGAACGCGACCGCGCCAACCTGTATCGCGATCAGTATCAAAAGCTGTTGATGGACTACGATACCGGTGTCGCGCTGCCCACGCCGCCCGCATCCCAGAATGGCAGCCCGAACAGCAGCAAATCATCCGAACGTTCGTAAAACCGCTGCGCAGCCGCCATGCCTTCTCGTGATTCCTCTCCCCGCCGGGTCATGCGCGTGATCGGCACCGCAGGCCATGTCGATCACGGCAAATCCACGCTCGTCAAAGCGTTGACGGGCATCGATCCGGATCGGCTGGCTGAAGAAAAAGCCCGTGAAATGACCATCGATCTCGGCTTTGCCTGGTTCACGCTGGGCGGCGGCCAAACCGTCGGCGTGGTCGATGTTCCCGGCCATCGGGACTTCATCGAAAACATGCTGGCGGGCGTGGGCGGCATCGACGCGATATTGTTCGTGATCGCGGCGGATGAGGGTATCATGCCGCAGACCCGTGAACACCTGGCGATCATCGATTTGTTGGGCATCGAACATGGGCTGATCGCGCTCACCAAAGTGGACATGATCGACGATCCAGAATGGCTGTCACTGATTGCCGAAGAAGTGCGGGCAGGATTACAGCATAGCACGCTGGCCACCGCGCCGATGATCCCGGTGTCTGCGCTCAACGGTGATGGGATGGACATGCTGCACCGCACTATCGAGCAGGTTTTATCGGGAATCGCCGTCGAGCAAAGCTACACCACGCCGCATTTGCCGATTGACCGGGTATTCACCATGCCGGGGTTTGGCAGCATCGTCACCGGGACGCTGCATGGCGGCTTGCTCAAAGTCGGGGATGAAATCGAACTTCAACCCTCCGGGATTCGAGGACGGGTGCGCGGCATTCAAAGCTACAAGCAGGGGCTGCAAACCGCGCTCCCCGGCAGCCGCGCCGCCGTCAATATCGCGGGGATCGATCACCAGGACATTCAGCGCGGCATGGTGTTGAGTCATCCCGGCATCATCGTACCGACCCGCCTGTTCGACGCGCACTTTCGGCACCTGGCCGACGCATCGCGCCCATTGGAACACAACGCCGAAATCAAAGTCTTCACCGGCACCAGCGAAGCGACCGGGCATGTTCGTCTGCTCGATCATGAGACGCTGCCCCCCGGAGCCGATGGCTGGATACAGATACGCACCGAACAACCGCTTGCCATGCTGCCAGGTGCGCGCTTCATTGTGCGCTATCCCTCCCCTGGTGAAACGATTGGCGGCGGCGTGATCATCGACCCGCACCCGCCGCAGCGCTGGAAACGATTTCAGGCCGACGTGACCGACCGTTTGAGACTGCGCGCTGACGGCACCCCGGAACAGCGGCTCGCCCAGGCTGCCGACGCGCCCGAACCGCTGAAGCGGGCGGCGCTGCACGCCCGAACCGGGCTGGATCGGACGACCTTTGAAAGTGCGCTGACGGCGGCGCTCGATCAAGAGCTGGTGGTGCTGCTGCCGGATCAAACGCTGATTGCGGCGGGGCGCTGGCGCTATTGGCGCGAATCGCTGATCGAGATCGTCAGCGCCTTTCATCACGAATTCCCACTCAAGGCCGGAATCCCTCGTGAAGAACTGCGCAGCCGCTTAGGCATTCGCCAGGCCGTGTTTAACGCCTTGATCGCTGAACTGGACGGCATCCGCGAAGCGGCCACCCTTGTTTCTGCCACCAGCCATATCATTCAATTTAACGCCACACAGCAAACCCTTGTCGATTCACTGCTCGACCAGATGAATGCATCTCCTTTTACGCCGCCCTCCGTACAAGAAGGGATGGCGGCAGTCGGCAGCGATATTTATTTCGCCCTGCTTGCCCTAGGCGAGATCGTCCAGGTCGCGCCGGACGTGATGTTCACCGCAGCAGCCTACCATGCCCTGATAGATGGCGTTCAGCAGTTGCTCGACCTACATGGGAGCGTCACCGCCGCCCAGGTGCGCGATCAGTTCGGGACTTCGCGCAAATATGCGATTGGCCTGCTGGAACACCTGGACAGCATCGGCATGACCCGCCGCGAAGGGGATGCGCGGGTACGGAGCGTTCGCGGCGGGTCATCATCGTGACGGGTACTGCTCAGTTCAGTTCCCCTACATTGATGCGCACAATATTTGCACCCAACCCGGTAAGTTTCGCCTCAACATTTTCATAGCCCTTGTCGATCTGGTGAATGTTCGAGATGCGCGTTTCGCCCTTTGCAGCCAGCGCCGCCAGCAGCAGCGCCATCCCCGCACGAATATCCGGGCTGGTGATGTTCGCCACGCCTTTGAGCGCCGTCGGCCCTTGTACCAATACACGATGAGGGTCGCACAGCGTGATCCGTGCGCCCATACGAACAAGTTTATCCGTGAAGAAAAAACGGCTCTCGTACATCCAGTCATGAAACATGACCGTCCCCGCGCTTTGGGTAGCGATCACCAGTGCGATGCTCATCAGATCGGGCGGGAAAGCAGGCCAGGGCTGTGCTTTGATGATCGGTAAGCGGTTTCCCAGGTCAGCGACGATGTTCATGCGCTGCCCCGCCGGGACAAAAATATCCTGACCGCGCACTTCAACCGCCACACCAAGCCGTCCGTATACCAACGCGATCATGTCGAGATACAGCGGATCAGCATCGCGGATCAGGATTTCGCCGCCCGTCATCACCGCTGCGCCAATATAGCTGCCAACCTCCATGAAGTCTGCCCCAACGCGAGCTTCACCCCCGCGCAGCCGATCCACCCCGGTGATGATCAATCGATTCGACCCGATGCCGTCAATATGTGCGCCCAGGCTCACCAGCATGTTGCACAGGTCTTGCACATGCGGTTCACTGGCGGCATTGCGCAGAATCGTCGTGCCTTTGGCCAATACTGCCGCCATGATCGCGTTTTCGGTCGCCATCACGCTGGCTTCGATGAAGAGAATATCCGCACCATGCAGTGCATCTGCGTGCATGGTGAAGGCTTCGCCGTCGTATTCGACCACCGCGCCCAGTTTGCGCAGTGCGTGTATATGCATATCCAGCCGCCGTTCGCCAATCGCATCCCCGCCAGGCATGGGCAGGTAAACTGACCCCATACGACCCAACATGGGGCCAGCCAGCACGAAACTGGCGCGCAGCTTCCCGGCCAGCGCTGCATCAACCTGGGTGCTGTGCAGGCTTTTCGCGTGTACGCGCAGCGCAGCCTCTTCGATCCAATCGATCTGCACGCCTATTCCGCGCATGATCTCGATCAGCGTGCGCACATCGCCAATGTTCGGCATGTTGCGCAGCGTGACGGGTTCTTCGGTCAGCAGGCACGCGGGCAGCATCTTCAACGCAGCGTTTTTGTTCCCGCCCACCTTCATCGATCCTGTTAAACGGTGACCGCCTTCAATCACAAACTGCTGCATAAAGCCTCAACCTTTACCCGACTGTTTCACGGGTGCAAAACGCGCTGAACGGTCGTATTGTAGCCGCCCCGCACACGTTGACAACTCGGCAGCGCGTCGCTATACTGCCATTTCAATATCGCCAAGCCAAGCCATCAACCCAGCATGAAGATTCAGCCTGCCAGCCACCTGCACCATCACGCACACCCATACCCGCTGAAACCGGTGTTGGCACACGGCTGAATACGTTTTTTTCTGTTCACCATGACCCCGCACCCGTGCGGGGTTTTTTATTATGTGGAGGATTCAACGGCGCATGTTAGCAGTGATCGATTACGGCGCGGGCAATCTTCGCAGCGTGATCCACGCGCTTGATTATTTGGGCGTGGAAAGTCTGCGCATCGTGCGCACCCCGCATGAACTGAAAGGTGCAACCCGGTTGATTCTGCCCGGTGTCGGGGCGTTCGGCGCGGGGATGCAGAAGCTCAAAGAGAAAGGCATGATTCAGCCGATCAAAGATGCGGTGTTGTCGGGTGTCCCCTACCTGGGAATCTGCCTGGGGATGCAGTTCCTGTTCGAATACAGCGACGAAATGGGGATGCACGAGGGTTTCGGCCTGCTCCCCGGCCATGTGACGCGCTTTCCGGCAGACCTGCCGTACAAAGTGCCGCATATGGGCTGGAATCAGCTCGCCGTCAAACGCGCCGATTCGCCGCTCGTCAACGGGCTTGACCGCGACAGCTACGCCTACTTTGTCCACAGTTATCACTGCATCGCCGCTAATGCCGAACATGTGGTGCTGACTGCCGATTACGGATTGACCGTGACCGCCGGAATCCAGCACGAGACGATCTATGGGGTGCAGTTTCACCCGGAAAAAAGCCAGCGGACTGGCCTGCAAATCCTGACCAACTTCCTGGAGATGGGCGTATGATCATCTACCCGGCTATTGATTTGCGCGGCGGGAAGGTCGTCCGGCTGCGCGAAGGCGACCCAAACCAACAGGTGACCTTCAGCGATGACCCGCTGGCAGCGGCGCGCCGTTGGATCGATGCGGGCGCAGCCTGGCTGCACATGGTCAATCTGGATGGCGCTTTTGCGACTGCCAACGACAATTTGCGCATTCTGGAGGCAGTGGCGCATGAAAGCGTCCAGGTGCAGTTCGGCGGCGGCTTGCGGCAAATGGTTGATATTCAGCACGCCATCGACGCGGGCGCGGCACGGGTCGTCCTGGGGACAGTGGCGGTACAGCAGCCGGAAATTGTCGAAGCGGCGCTGGCGGCATATGGGGTGGAGCGTATTTGCGTAGGGCTGGATGCCCGCGATGGCAGGGTGACGACGCACGGCTGGCACCAGAACAGCGAAATCACCCCAACCGCCCTGGGCAAGCAGATGGCCGCACGCGGCATCCGTCATGCCCTGTTCACCGATGTCAGCCGCGATGGTGGCTTGTCCGGCGCAAATGTTGATGCGACTATCGCAGTGGGGCGTGAAACCGGGCTGAACGTGATCGCGTCTGGTGGGATAACGACCGTTGAAGAAATTGCAGCACTGGCGCACAGCGGCACAGTCGCGGGCGCGGTGATTGGGATGGCGCTGTATCAGGGGCGGATCACACTGCAAGACGCGCTTGCAGCGGCACAACCCACGAAAGAAGGACAATGATGCTGGCAAAACGGATCATCCCCTGCCTGGATGTGATGAACGGGCGCGTGGTGAAAGGCGTGAACTTCCTGAATTTGCGCGATGCAGGTGACCCGGTGGAACAGGCGGGCGTTTATGACAGGGAAGGCGCGGACGAGCTGGTTTTTCTCGATATCACCGCATCGCACGAAAACCGGGCGACCACGCTCGACATGGTGCGCAACGTGGCCGACAGCATTTTTATCCCGTTCTGTGTGGGCGGCGGCATTCGCACGATTGACGACATCCGCGAAACACTGCTGGCGGGCGCGGACAAAATTTCGATCAACAGCGCGGCGGTCAAAAACCCGGACTTGATCGACCAGGGCGCATGGGCTTTCGGCAGCCAGTGCATCGTCGTCGCAATCGACCCCAAGCGGGTAGACGATGAATGGATTGTCCACGTCAACGGTGGACGGGTTTCCACCGGGCAGGAAGCCGTCGCCTGGGCAAGAGAAGTCGAGCGGCGCGGCGCAGGTGAAATTCTGCTCACCAGCATGGACAGAGATGGGACGAAAGCGGGCTATGACCTGGAACTGACGCACGCGGTGAGTAGTGCCGTCTCCATCCCGGTGATCGCCAGCGGCGGAGCGGGCAAACGTGAGGATTTCCGCGACGCACTGACCAGCGGCGGGGCGGACGCAGCGCTCGCTGCCAGCCTGTTTCACTTCAACGAACTGCGCGTCGGTGAACTGAAGCACTATTTGCAGGCCGAAGGGATACCGATGCGGCTGAGTGGATGGGAGCGCGTATGAACTCGCTGACCCATGCCAGCTTTGAGGTTCTCAAGTGGGATGCGCAGGGCTTGATTCCCGCGATTGTGCAGGATGCGACGACCCAGCAGGTACTCATGCTGGCGTATGTCAGCCGCGAAACGCTGGCCGAAACCTTTCAGATCGGTGAAACCGTATTCTGGAGCCGCAGTCGTGCCGAACGCTGGCACAAAGGCGCAACTTCAGGGCATGTGCAGAAAGTGCGCGAGGTGCGCGTAGACTGCGACGGCGACACGCTGCTGATTCTGGTCGATCCGGCGGGGCCAGCCTGCCATACTGGAGCAGTATCATGTTTTTTTCGTCAACTGGAGCCGTCATCAGCATGAACGAATCGATGCTGTACACCCTGCAAACCATCATCGCGGATCGCAAAGCCGCGCCGCGTGAAGGCAGCTATACCACGACGTTGTTTCAGGCCGGAACACCCCGCATTGCGCAGAAAGTTGGGGAAGAAGCCACTGAAGTCATCGTCGCGGCACTGGCACAGGATCGGACTGCGCAGATTGGCGAACTGAGCGATCTGTTCTATCACACGCTGGTGTTGATGGCGCAGCTCGATATTCCCCTGGAAGCGGTCGAGGAAGAACTGCGCCGCCGCCATCAACCAGGCTGAAGCCGTGCAGGGTATGGCGATGACCGATCCCCATACCCTATCGCAAGCGGTATATTCAGGGAGCAGGAACCGTCGCAGCGGGTTCAATGACGGCATCGGCGGGCGAAATGGTCACGACCCGCGCCCACAGCCACCCCAGGACACCTTCACCCAGATCGACCAGATACCATGTACTGCTGCCTTCTCCCGTCTGGGCGATCACGGGGAAGACCTGGTTTACGCTGACCTGCTGCACCGCGTCGAACGAAGTCGCCGGGCCGCTGCGCGCCGATGTGGACGGGAAACTGACCGTCGCGGTTACGCCCTCCGCCGGGAGTTCGGCGTTGTCAGCACTTTCGGCAGTGGCTTCTGCCGGAGCATCAGTCGGCGGAACGGTGGTCGCTGCCGGCGCATTACCGCCGCCACACGCCGAAAGGATGAACAGGCTGAGACACAGCAGCAGGATTATTACAGGTCGAATCATCGTCATGCTCCTTTGGGGCTGGTGAGTTCTATGGCTGCACATTATGATCGCCCATCATGAGTGTTGTCTAACAGGGCAAAACGCATCAGGTTATCGTGCCGTTTCCTGTCAGAATGGAGTCAAGATGACCGTTTCCAACCGATTTACCACCGAAACCATCATTCGGGCGCGTTATGCCGAAACCGATGCACAGGGCGTTGTACATCATTCTAACTATATTGTCTGGTTTGAAGCAGCACGCAGCGATTATTCACGTGAACGCGGTCACAGTTATGCGGAATTTGAGCAGCAAGGACGGATGCTGATGGTGTCGGAGATTCAGGTACGGTATATACGCCCGACCGTGTACGATCAGGTCGTGGTGGTGCGTGCCTGGATCGAAACCATGAAAAGCCGTCAGGTCGTGTTTGGGTATGAAGTGTGTGATGCTGCGTCACGAGACACGCTCGTGACCGGCACGACAAAGCATATCTGTGTGGATCGTTCGGGCCGTGTGGTGCCTATCCCGCCGGAATGGCGCGCCTGGGGGGATGACATCACCCACGACGGATGAGGCACGAATGTTTTGACAGCATCCCACTCATGCCGTAAACTAAATCGATATTTGATTAAATTTGTTGGTTTGGAGCAATATAGATGGTTACTTACGCTGACCGCCCCTGGCTGAAGCACTACGATCCGCAGGTACCGCATTCGCTGCTGCCCTACCCTACCACCCCACTGCACCATTTCCTGACCGAATCGGCACGCAAATACCCCAACAATGTCGCGCTGGTCACACAAACCCGCGTGCCAGTGGCAGGCCGCATTGCCCAGGAAATGACGTACCGTCAGCTCGATGCGGCATCGGATGCGCTGGCCGTCGGGTTGATCGACATGGGGTTGAAAAAGGGTGACCGTGTCGCACTGGTCATGCCGAACACCACCGCATTCATGATCGCCTATTATGGGATTTTGAAAGCGGGGGGCGTGGTCGCCGCGACCAATCCCACGTATCCGCCGGAAAAGATGCAGTTTCAGATCGATGACTGCGGCGCAGAATTTGCCGTGATCCTGACGCTGTATTACGACATGATCAAGTCGATCCAGGCACGTACCAAACTGAAAACGGTGATCGTCACCAATGTTAAGGAATACCTGCCGCCGTTGGCGCGGGCGCTGTTCACGATTGCCAAAGAAAAAAAGATGGGCCATGCACTGAAAAGCCTGCAACCGGGCGATGTGTGGTTCCAGCAGGTGTTGACGACGTATGCCGGGCGCAAGCCGGACGTTCAGGTCACCGGTGAGGATATGGCGATCTTTCAGTATACGGGCGGCACGACGGGGGTTTCCAAAGCGGCAGCATCGCAGCATAAGGCCGTCGTCGCCAACGTGTACCAGTCACGTTCGCTGCTGCTGGCAAACGCGCCCGATACGGCAGGTGAAGCGATCTTCCTGGGCGCGATACCCTTTTTCCATGCATATGGGATGGTGACAGTCGTCGGGTTTGCCATGAGCCTGGGTGCGCGCATCGTCCTGGTGCCGAACGCCCGCGACATTACCGATTTGGTGGAAACCATCGACACGTTCAAGCCGACGATCTTCATGGGCGTACCAGCCCTGTACAACGCGATCAACAACCATCCGGCAGTGCGCAGCGGCAGCGCGTCGCTGAAATCGATTCGGCTGTGTATGAGCGGCTCCGCGCCCCTGCCTGCATCGACCAAACGCGAGTTTGAAGCGTTGAGCGGCGGAAAACTGCTTGAAGGGTACGGCCTGAGCGAAACCCCGACCGCGACCCACGCGAACCCAGTCCAGGGAGAAAACCGTACCGGATCGATTGGCCTGCCGTTTCCCGATGTAGACTGCAAAATCGTCAGCCTGGACGATGGCGTGACGGAATTGCCCGTCGGTGAAATTGGCGAACTGATCATCAGTGGGCCGCAGTTGATGGTCGGCTATCACAATATGCCGGACGAAACCGCCCACGCCATCCGCGAAATGGATGGGAAGCGCTGGTTGTACACAGGCGATATTGCACGGATGGATGAGGACGGCTATTTCTACATCGTTGACCGCAAAAAAGATATGGTGCTGATCGGCGGGTTCAATGTGTATCCGGTGCAGGTCGATAAAGTGCTGGCCGAACATCCCGCCGTTTTGGAATGCGCTGTTGCGGGCGTGCCGCATGATGAAAAACCAGGCCAGGAAATGCTGAAAGCCTGGATCGTGGTACGTCCCGGTCAAACGGTCACGCCGGACGAATTGATCGCCCACGTCTCCAAATTCTTGTCGCGCTGTGAAGTTCCAACGCGCTACACCTTCATCGAGACGCTGCCCAAGACGGCGGTGGGTAAAACGCTGCGCCGCGAACTGGTTCAGGCAGAAATTCAGGCGCGCCAACCCACCAATAGCTAAATCATGGCTGTGCAGGGGGTTCAGCAGGAGCGGGGCGGTAGTGTCCCTGAAAGAATGCTCGCGCTGGCCCTCTGTTCATGTACCACAGCGTGTACAGCGGAATGAGCAAATTCGCAAACAGACGCACACATTGCAGTGCCGTCCGCAGCCCCGCACCTGAATCGATCCCGCCTGCCAGGGCGGTTGGAACGAACAGCGCCGCGAGGTTATCCCATACGTAAAACAGCGTGAGCAGCAGCACACTTCCGTTCATTACATGCCGAATCGATGTGGGTCGCCCATGCCACGCGAAAATCGCGATCCCCAGAAACACAATCCCTAACACCGCTTGGGTGATCACCATGATGGTGGAAATGCCGCCAAAGTTACCGCCGAAGGCGATGGCTTCAGCCCCGTTCGCGTCGGTGATCCGGGTCTGGCTTGCCCGGTACTGAATGCTGAACAGTACGCAAAGCTGCGCCAGCGGCAGTACCGTAAACAGAAAAATGCTGAGCAGAATTGCCAGCGATAGTCCCAGCGGACGCGGGGGTTTCAAGTGTTGTTTGTCGCGTGTGTTCACCCGGTTCCTCTCGTGAGTTGAAATGTAAGTCCAGGAATAGTACACTGTTAGACAATGTTCTGAAGCGATACGTTATCACGATCCTACCCACACCATCGGGCTTTAGGCTGGTTTCTGTGGAGGATAGCCGTTTTTCACGCTCCGGGAGCGTTCAATCTCATGAACCTGCACCGTGTTATCGCCGCCGCCTATGATACCTTCATCGAGTACGCTCAAAAAACCCGTGTGATCCTGCTTCATCCCACCAGCCGTTACCGCACAATGCTGGTCGCCCATCTCTTGAATGATCCCCGATGTCTTACGTTTTATTACGCACTGGGGCATGACGATGTGAACCTGAATGCGTTCATGGCCGGCATCACGCACGACATCGCCGGACAGCACCCTTTGTTTGGCCGCCATACCCTGCCTTTTCTGCCCAATGCCGCCGCGAACCTGGATGAGCTGCTGCAAGCGTTCGTCCACGATCTGGCTGAACTTTCGACGACGGATCACTACCTGATTCTGGATGAGTACGACCGCAGCGATACCGCCGATGATATTCAATATTTCATCGAAAAACTGTCGCCCATGCTGCCCGAACACTGCCATCTGGTGATCAACAGCCGCACCCTTCCCCGGCTGCCCTGGGTTTCAATGATTGCGCAGGGGCGGGCGCTGATGATCCGCGATGAGGTGGTGATTCGCAACCATTTTTACGAGGCGCAGCGCGGTAACCAGCACCTGGAGGTCTACGCCCTTGGTCCCGGCTTTGTGATTTTGAACGATAAAATCATCGATGCATGGGAAGGGCATCTGCCACGCCTGTTGTTTTTCTTCGCGCTGGATCGTCCGGTGATCACGCGGTCGGAAATCTGCCAGACCTTCTGGCCGGAACTCGACAACGATCAGGCCGTCAACGTTTTTCATGTGACCAAACGCCGCCTGCATAAAGCGCTCGATATGGATGTGCTGGTGCATGAGGACGGATACTACAGCATTAACCCTGACCTGGATGTCCATTACGACGTGATCAATTTTGTAGGGTACCTGATGGAAGGGCGTAACCCTGCCGCTGCGCAGCCGCTTCTCGCCTGGCAGCGGGCTATCGATACCTATCGAGGCCCCTTTCTGCAAGGTCATGAGGACGCATGGATCATCGACCGCCGCCGCGATTTTCAGGCGGGTTTTCTGGAAGCGCTGATGTCGCTGGCGGCTGACCGCATCCGTGAAGGGCGCTATGAACACGCCCTGGGTTTGTACCAGAGGGCGCTGATAGAAAACAGCGTGCGCGAAGATTTACATCGCGGCTTGATGGAACTGTTCGCCCGCCTGGGGCGGCGCAGTGAAGCTGCCGCCCATTTCCTCCAACTTCAGGAAGATGTGCGCAAGGCGGGGCGCGAAGTGGAGGCACAAACGACGGCGGTCTATTTAGCCATTATGGACTGACGCAGGAATTTGCCCTCGACAGGAATCGAACCTGTAACCTACCGCTTAGAAGGCGGTTGCTCTGTCCGGTTGAGCTACGAGGGCGCTGCCCAAGCTGGAGTCATTGTAGTACGGCCTCCAAAAAATCGCAAGCAGCCCCACGTAGGCCACCCCATTGAATGGAGAATTGTATCCACCGCCAGACTAGTGTATAATTAATGAAGTAACTGCATGAACCTTTGAGAGAAAAAGCCGGGGAATTTGTGCATGTACTTTTGCCGTTTCCCCTAGCACATTTGTGCGTTCCGCATATCTAGAGCAGACCTGCGAGGATGAAGCATGGTGGATAGACCCGCTGTTCAGCAGCAGTATGATGCAGATGCTATTCAGCGCCTTGAAGGGCTGGAAGCAGTACGCAAGCGTCCTGGCATGTACGTAGGGGGTAAAGACAGCCGTGCTTTGCACCATCTCGCCTACGAAATTGTCGATAACGCCGTTGACGAGGCACTTGCCGGGTACTGCGATCATATTCTCGTCACGCTGCGCGATGACAATGTGGTATCGGTAGCGGATAACGGGCGCGGCATCCCCGTCGGCATCAACAGTAAGTACGGGGTATCGGCGCTGCAAATGGTCATGACCGACCTGCACGCAGGTGGCAAGTTCAACAATGACAACGGCGGCGCGTACAAGGTGAGCGGTGGCCTGCACGGGGTCGGTGCTTCGGCAGTCAATGCGCTTTCCGAAGAACTGGTCGCTCAGGTGTACCGCGAAGGCTATCTGTGGCAGCAAACCTACCGCATTGGCAAGCCCATTACGGATGTCGAACGGGTGCGGCCATTGGACGACGGTGAAAGCACAGGCACCGTCATCACCTTTAAGCCGGACTTCACCATCATGGAGCTGAACGAATACAATTTTGCCACGATGGCGCAGCGCTTCCGCGAAATGGCGTATGTGACGCGCAAAGTCACCATCACGCTGCGTGATGAACGGGTGCGCCCGTTCCCCCGCGAAACCACCTTCTACTTTGAAGGCGGGATCGGCTCGTTTGTGCGTTACATGAATCGCAATCGTGAAGCGCTGCACCCAGTGGTGATGGCCGAACGCGATGTCGAAATCACCGCTGAAGGCAAGCAGCCCGTCTCGATTGGCGTAGAAGTCGCATTCCAGTACACCGATGCCGCGACGGTGACCGAACTTGCCTTCGCCAACACGATCAATACGCCCGATGGCGGTACGCATCTGACCGGGCTGCGTGCGGCCATCACAGGGGTGATCAACCGCTATGCGCGCAAAGCGGGTTTGCTGAAAGACAAAGATGCCAATTTCTCCGGCAGTGATACGCTGGAAGGCATCACGGCGATTGTCAGCATCAAGCATCCCGACCCGGCATTTGAAAGTCAGACGAAAGTCAAGCTGATCAATCCGGAAGTACAGGGCGCAGTTTCGCAGGTAGTGACGGAAGCATTCAATGAATTTCTGGAACTGAACCCGCGTGAAGGCCGCCGCATCGTTGAAAAGTGTATGACCAGTATGCGCGCCCGTGAAGCGGCTCGTAAAGCCCGTGACCTGGTGCGCAGCGGCCCCAGCCTGCTCGAAAGTTCGACGCTGCCGGGCAAGCTGGCGGATTGTTCGCAGCATGGGGAAAATGCCGAAGTCTACATTGTGGAAGGTGACAGCGCAGGTGGTTCGGCTAAGCAGGGGCGCGACCGCCATTTCCAGGCGATTCTGCCGCTGCGCGGTAAGATTCTGAACACTGAACGCGCCCGCATGGATAAGATGCTCGACAACAACGAAATCAAGGCGCTGATCAGCGCGTTGGGGACGGGCATCAGCGAAGATTTCGACATTGGGCGGCTGCGCTACCATCGTGTGATCATCATGACAGACGCGGACGTGGACGGCAGCCATATCCGTACCCTGCTGCTCACATTCTTCTTCCGCCATATGCAGGAATTGATCGCCAACGGACATCTGTATATTGCCCAACCGCCGATCTTCCGCATCGTGAACGGCAAAGAATCCGAATACATTTATGGTGAGGCCGGTATGCCGGAAGCCGATATCCTGGCGCGGGCGCTCCATCGCTACAAAGACCCGGATCGGCTCAAGATCAGCCGTTACAAAGGGCTGGGCGAAATGAACCCGGATCAGTTGTGGGAAACCACGATGGATCCGCAGCGGCGTACCCTGTTGCAGGTGACTATCGACGATGCCGCCGAAGCCGACCGCATTTTCGACATGCTGATGGGCAGCGCGGTCCCACCGCGCCGCCGCTTCATCCAAACGCACGCCCGCAGTGTGCGCAACCTGGACGTGTAACCGAAGGCTTGTTATACTGTTCACCACAATTGAATCGTTCACGGGGGAGCCTGCGCATGTGGGCTGAGAGGGCGCGTAACGCCGCGCCGACCCTTTAACCTGATCCGGATCATGCCGGCGTAGGGAGCTGCACACGATGGTGATTCCATTCGCACCCCTCGCCGGACTCCTGGCAGGGGTGTTTTTATCAACACGAAAGGATGGAACTCCCATGATCAAGCGATGGTTTGCACTGCTGGTGTTGCTGGCGGTCACAACGTTCAAGGTCAGCGGACAGGCAGCGGACGTACTCACGCTGGTCACGCACGACAGCTTCAATGTTTCGGAAACGGTGTTGAATGCGTTCACCGAACAGACTGGCATTCGTATCGAAGTGCTGCGCCTGGGCGATGCGGGCGCGCTCGTCAACCAGTCGATACTGAGCCGTGAAAACCCGCTGGGCGATGTTCTCTACGGCGTGGACAATACATTTCTTGGCCGTGCGCTCGACAATGACTTGTTCGTGCCATACCAGGCCGATGGACTGGCGGCCATTGATCCACAGTTCGCGCTCGACCCTGAATACCGCGTCACGCCGATCAATTATGGCGATGTGTGCCTGAATTACGATACGGCCTATTTTGAAACGAACGCGCTTGAAATTCCCACTACCCTGGCCGACCTGACCGATCCGATCTATCGCGGGCTGCTGGTCGTCCAGAACCCGGCGACTTCTTCGCCTGGACTGGCTTTTCTGATGGCGACGGCTGCTGTATTTGGCGATGATGCGGATGGCTACACCTATCTCGATTACTGGCGCGAACTGGTCGCCAACGACGTGCTGATCAGCCCGGACTGGACGGATGCCTATTACGGCCAGTTCAGCGGTGCGGCAGGGGGTGAAGGGGATCGTCCGCTGGTAGTCAGCTATGCCGGCAGCCCACCCGCCGAAGTCTTTTTTGCCGAAACCCCACCGGAACGCCCGCCGACGGGCGCAGTCGTCGCGGACGACACCTGCTTTCGTCAGATCGAGTTCGTCGGCATCCTGAACGGCACCGACCAACCCGAAGCGGCGCAGCAGTGGGTCGATTTCATGCTCAGCGTCGAATTTCAGGAAGATGTGCCGCTGCAAATGTTCGTCTTTCCGGTCAATCCTGCCGCATCCCTTCCCGACGTATTCGCAGACTATGCGGCTGTCCCAGAAAACCCGATCCTGATCGACCCGGCAGAGATCGACGAGAACCGTGAGGCGTGGATACGCGCCTGGACGGAAGCGGTACTGCGGTGAACCCGCGTGCGGGGTTTCGCGCTGTGGAGCGGCAGTTCAGGGGCGCGCTGCTTCTGCTGCCGCTCATCTTTCTTGCAGTCTTTTTCTTCTACCCACTGCTGTCCATCCTGGGGATCAGCCTTGCGCCGGGTGGGACTCTTGATTTAAGCGGATTCGGGCGCATTGCGGGGTCGGATTACTACTGGCGCACGTTCCTGTTTACCACTGGGCAGGCCGCCGCTTCTACTGTGCTGACGCTGTGCCTGGCATTTCCGGCGGCCTATATGTTTGCACGCTATGATTTTCCCGGTAAGCGGGTGCTGCTTTCGCTGGCGACGCTGCCCTTCGTCCTGCCCACTGTGGTGGTGGCCGCTGCATTCAGCGCACTGTTGGGTGAGGACGGGCTGGTCAACCAGGCGTTGACCGCGCTGTTTGGCGTGCAAGCCGCGCCCATCCAGCTTGAAGGTACGCTGGGCATCATCCTGATCGCACATGTCTTTTACAATTATTCGGTCGCGATGCGCCTCATCGCCAGCTATTGGGCGAGCCTTAGCCCGCGCATGGATGAAGCGGCCAGGGTATTGGGCGCGCACGGGTGGGCGCTGTGGTGGCGTATCCGGCTGCCCGCGCTGCGCCCGGCGATTCTGGCAGCGGCGGCGCTGGTGTTCATTTTCACGTTCACCAGCTTTGGGGTGGTGCTGATCCTGGGCGGCATCCGGTTTGCCACGCTCGAAGTCGAAATTTACAACCAGGCACGCAACCTCTTCGATTTACAGACGGCGGCGGCGCTCTCGTTGGTACAAATCGGCTTCATGTTCGCGTTGATGTTCGTCTACGCGCACCTTTCACGGGGAATCGCGGTCGATTTGCAAGCGGCGCGCAGCACCGCACGCGCACCGCACGGCTGGCGCGAAAAAGGCTTTGTCGCGCTCAACCTGGGCGTGCTGGTGATCTTTCAGTTCGCACCGCTGATCGCGCTGGTCATCCGTTCTTTCACGACGAACGATGGCGTATTCACGACGGCATATTACGCGCAGTTGAGTACCAATACACGCGGGTCAGTACTGTTCGCGCCGCCGCTGGAGGCACTGGGGCATTCGCTGACGTATGCGGCGATTACCACCCTGCTGGCCGTTGTTTTGGGACTACTCACCGCGTATTTCCTCAACGGGCGGCGAACCTGGGTGGGGCGCTGGCTTGACCCGGTTTTCATGCTCCCACTGGCGACGAGTGCCGTCACATTGGGGTTCGGCTATATCGTCGCACTCGACGAACCGCCGTTGAACTTACGGGCATCACCGCTCATGATCCCCCTGGCGCATACGCTCGTCGCGCTGCCGTTCGTGGTGCGCAGCGTGTTACCTGCCGTGCGCAGCATCTCCCCGGCGGTACGCGGCGCGGCAGCAGTATTGGGCGCATCACCATTCATGGTCTGGCGTACCATCGATCTCCCGCTGATCAGCCGGGGATTGTTCGTCGGCGCGGCTTTCGCTTTCACGGTGAGCATGGGCGAATTCGGCGCATCGCTGTTCATCGCCCGCCCGGATGCGCCCACGCTGCCCATCGTGATCTTTCGGCTGCTCGGTCAGCCAGGGGCGCTCAATTACGGCCAGGCGATGGCGATGAGTACCCTGCTGATGGGCGCGTGTGGACTTAGCTTTATTGCTATCGAGCGGTTTCGGACGCTCGGCATTGGAGAATTCTGATGCTGGTGCTGCAAGGGTTGACCAAAACTTTTGGTCAGCAAACCGTCCTGCACGGCGTTGACCTGACCGTGCAGCCCGGCGAGATCATGTGCCTGTTGGGTGCCAGCGGCAGCGGCAAAACGACGGTGCTGCGCATGATCGCCGGGCTGGAAGCGCCGGATTCCGGCGGCATAAGCTGGGCGGGACAATCATTAGCCGCCGTCCCGGCACATGAGCGCGGATTCGGGTTGGTCTTTCAGGATTTCGCGCTGTTTCCGCATTTGAACGTCACCGACAATGTACAGTTTGGGCTACGCATGGCGCACATCCCCCGGCACGAACGGCTGAGGCGGGCGGCTGAAGTGCTGGAGCTGGTTGGGCTGTCCGGGTTTGACACCCGTGACGTGACCGGGCTTTCGGGCGGCGAAAAACAGCGCGTGGCATTGGCACGCACGCTTGCGCCCCGTCCCCCACTGATCCTGTTCGATGAGCCGTTAGGATCATTGGATGCGGCACTGCGCGAACGCTTGGTCGGCGATCTGCGGGCGATTTTGAAGCGTGATGGGACGACGGCGGTCTACGTCACGCACGACCAGGCTGAAGCCTTTGCAGTTGCCGACCGTATCGCCGTCATGCACAGCGGGCGCATCGAACAGATTGACACCCCATTAGGACTGTACCATCATCCGCGTACCGCATTCACCGCGCAGTTTTTAGGGTTGCACAACCTGATCACTCCCGAACAGGCGCGGCTGATCGGCATTTCGGTCGAAGCGCGGACGCAAACCGTCCTTCTCCACCCCGATGGTCTTACGCTGACACCGACAGCGGTTCCCGGCGCGCTGCCTGGTGTGCTGACCACCCTTACCTTCAAGGGTGATCGCTGCCGGGCTGCCGTCGTACTGGATGCGCAGATCACATTGATCCTCTACCCCCGATCCCGCGATTTTGGAGCGCTTCAACCCGGCGACTCGGTATGGCTGACGGTCGAATCGGCCTGGGTGGTGGCGCTTGAGGACGGATCATCGTTCAGAAACGACTCCAGATAAGCATCAAACGCGCCCGCGCTGCACGCATCGGTATAGCGCATCAATTCACCACCCGCGATGGGATAATCCGGGTAGCAGCTTGTCGGATATGCGCCTTTCGGGACGTGGGTGATGAACGTAGCAGCAGGTTTGGGAATGATGAACCCATCCAGGCTCGGCACAACGTTTTCAACGATGCGTTCGACGGTGGCGATCACTGTATCGGCGATGCACACCAGTTCCAGGTCAACGCCGCGATTGTTGTTGATTTTGATGTTTCCGTGCTGATCCGCCTCCAGCGCATGGATTACGGCGACATCGGCGCGAATCGCCGGAAAGGCGATCAGGGTTTCGTGGGTATACGGATCGACCACCGTGCGCACATCCGGGCGCAGACGGGGTAAATCCGTTCCCATCCAGGCCCGCGATGGCATGAAACCCACCCCCGCCATCTGCGCCCGAAACCCGCTGGCAAGGCTGGATTCGGTTTCTTCCAGCACTTCGACCGCCCCACGTCCTGCCCATTCGGTGAACATGGGCGCAAACCCGAACGACTCCAGACCGAAATACACGCTGCGCACAGTGCGAATGCACCCCGCCCCTACCAGCAGATCGGACTCGAATCCTGCCGTGAAGTTGACCAAAGTCAGGTTTGCGGGCCGGGGTTGGCGTTGCAGCAGGGCGCGTACAAATCCAACCGGGCGGCGGTACATCGTCATGCCGCCGAATGCCAGGATCATGCCATCCTGTACGATGGCGACGGCTTCAGCCAGGGAAACGAACTGCGGAACAACCATGATCAACTTATCCTTCAACAGTCAGCATGTCGATAAGCAATGCGGTGAATGCGGCATGGGGATCGGCCTGTAACGCATGTTGGCGTGCGCTCAGCGGGTGATCCGGAAATTGCAGCAACCAGAACAAAGCCGCCGCCAGCGCCGTATCTGGCCGCTCCATAACGGCAGTGTCGCCGTAGATGTGGCGCAGCGCAGCGGCAGTATCGCGCCATGCCGCCGCGTGGCCTAGCCGGTACAGCGCCCCTTCCAGCACAGGATAGTGTCCCCTAAGTATTATTATCCAGCGCCCGGCGTAAGCCGTAAGGGGAATACCGTCTGCCCGAAAGTGGGACAATGCCGCCAGCGCAGCCTGTATCCCTGGTGAAAATGGCGTGTTCATCCGGCCTTCATGCCCTCAATTGGGAAAGTCGTGTAATAATAGCACCAACCACAGTCTGGAGTGTTGGAAGCACATGTTCGCCTCAATGCTGCGCAACCCGCGCATTCGCCACCTGACCACTGCGCTTGGGATTGCGCTCGTTTTTGGTCTGGGCTATACCTTCGGCATGAGCCGCACCACCGCCGCACAGGAATCTGAACGGACGCGCCTTTCGCCCGAAGCACAGGCGGCGTTTGCGCCTGTGTATGAAGTATTCAATCTGATTCAGGATCGCTACATTGATCCTGTCGATACCACCCTGCTGATCGACGGCGCGGCGGACGGGATGATCGAAGCCCTGGGCGACCGCTACAGCGCATATATGGATCCCGCATCCTATCCGCTGCTCGCCAGCGACCTTGAAAATGAATTTGAAGGGATCGGTGTGGTCATCACCACCAACCCCGACACGGAAGCCATTGAGATTGTCGGCTTATTGGACGATGCCCCCGCTGGCAAAGCAGGACTGCTCCCCGGCGATGTTTTTGTCGCCGTCGATGGTGAGCCGATTGAAACCTGGGATCAGGTCGAGTTTGCCACCCGTGTACGCGGCCCCGCCGGAACGCCCGTCGAACTGACTGTACAGCGTGGCGATGAAATCCTGGATTTTACCGTGATCCGTGAACGGATCATTCAGCCAAACGTTGAAACCGAACTGCTCGCCGATGGTCAGCTTGCCTACCTGCGCCTATTCACCTTCACCGATGAAGCGCGAGACGATTTTTACGCGGCGCTTGAAACCCTGAACGTCAACGAACGTCAAGGCTTGATCATCGACGTGCGCGATAATCCCGGCGGTATCCTGACAAGCGCCATCGACATCACCAGCGCGTTCGTGCGCGAAGGCGTGATCGTGCGGGAGGATTTTGGGGAAGGGGAAACGGTCGATTTTACGGCGACAGGTCGTTTTGTTGGCATTGATGTGCCAATTGTCGTCCTGATCAACGAATCCAGCGCCAGCGCGTCAGAGATTCTGGCGGGCGCGCTGCAAGACTTCGGAGCGGCCACCCTAATCGGGGAAACGACATTGGGCAAAGGGACGGTGCAGTTGTGGGAACCGTTAGGCAACGACGGCGGCTTGCGCCTGACGATTGCGCGCTGGCTTACGCCGAACGGTCGCTGGATACAGGATCAGGGCATTACACCGGACATCCTGATCGAATTCACGCCCGAAGTCTATAACGACCCTGCCGACCCGCAGTTGGACGCGGCTGTTGCCTACCTGCAAGGCGAACCTGTGGAGTCAACCATCCTGCGAGAAGGCGCATTGACTCCGTAGCAAGGAAGCGTCACCGGCAGCCAGAACGCGGGTGTGGATTGCAAAGCCCATTGGGTTCGGCTATACTGCCCGCGTTTTGTGAACCGCTGTAGAACAGTTGTAGGAGTTAACGGGCATGGATCGTGCCTTGCAAATTGTATCCGCGTTGATCGGTGTCGTGCTGGTGGTCATCATTCTGATGCAGGTCAAAGGCAGCGGCCTGGGCGACCTGTTGGGAGGTGGCGAAATGGGCGGCATCACCCGTACCCGGCGCGGCCTTGAAAAGACACTGTTTCAACTGACCATCGGGCTGTCGATTGCGTTCCTATCGATTTGTATCCTCTCGGTCGTTTATACCCGCTAAGCCGCCGCCCCGCGTTTTTCCGCACCAATTCGCACAGTAGGGATAGAGTTCGCTGACCGTTGTTCGCCAACGCTATCCCTTTTCATGTTGAACAAGGGTGATATATGTTACGTGGTTTCCGCTGGCAGGTGCTGGCCATGTTCGCGGCACTGGCACTTTTCGCCGCTGCCTTAATCGTCCGCACCAGCGAACCCGCCCCGCTGCCCACGCCGACGCTTACCCTGATGCCCACCAACGCAGCAGACATTGCAGTGCTTTCACCCACCCAAACCCCTGAAACCGCCTCTGTACAGCCATCGGCAGTGACGAATGTGATCGATCCCACAACGGATGGTGTGGTGACGTACCGTGAGGCGCTGGTGGGTGCAGTCCAGCGCTTGAACCCGCTGTATGCATCGCTAAACCCGGTTGACCGCGACATTACCGCGCTGATTTTTGAAGGGCTGACGCGCACCAACGAATTCGGCGAAGCCCGTCCCGCGCTGGCCGAACGTTGGGTGATCTCGTCCGATGGGCTGGAATATACGTTCTTCCTGCGCCAGGATGTGCTGTGGCAGGATGGCACCCCATTCAGCGCAGCAGATGTGCTGTACACCATGTCGGTTCTGCGTTCGCCGGACTTTTCGGGCGACTCTGCATTGGGTCGTTTCTGGCGCACCGTCGAAACCGAGCAGTTGGAACCCTTTGTCGTGCGCTTCCGCCTCACACAGCCGCTGGCGACATTTCTCGATAAGGTGAGCATCGGCATATTGCCGGAACACGTGCTGCGCGGCACGAACGCGGCAGCGCTGGCCGCTCATCCGTTCAACCTTTCGCCCATTGGCACGGGCGCGTATCAACTGGAAGCCATCCGGTCCGCGGATGGAAGCCGCATTGAAGCGGTCGATCTGCGTGCGGCTCCGGTGTACGCAGATCGTCCCGAAGGCCAGGCACAGCCTTTCGCGCTGAGCCGCATCCGGTTTCAGATGTACGATACGTTCGATTCGGCGCTGCAGGCGGTGCAGCAGGGGAACGCCGACGGCATTGCAGGCCGAGGCCGCGATGACCGTCGTGCGCTGTTTCTGGCCGCTAACGACAGCGGTTTGTCATCGTGGAACGGGCTGGAACCGACGTTGGGCGTGCTGATCTTCAACTGGGTGGACGACGATACCCGCTACTTCCGCGAACGCAGCGTGCGCATTGGGCTGGAAACTGGCCTTGACCGCGCCGCTATGATCGACCGGGCATTCAACTATGCAGCGGTGCTGGCCAACAGCCCGATTGTGCCGGGGTCATGGGCGCATGACCCCTCTCTGAGCTACCCGCCTTACAACCCCGACGAAGCCCGCCGACTGCTGGCGATTGCCGCCGAACGGTTCCAGCGGCAGGATCAGGCGGAAAGCACCGAAACCGCAGAAGTCACCTCGGAACCGCTGCCCGATAATCTGTTATTCGGCTTTTCGATCCTCACGCCCGATGACCCGGCTTTGGTCAGCCTGGCGGGTGAAATTGCCAGCCAATGGAGCCAGTTGAATCTGGCTGTCACAGTTGAAACAGTGGATCGGACGGCATATCAGGCGCGGCTGGAAGCGCACGATTTCGATATTGCACTGGTGGAATATGCCATGAGCGGCAGCACCGACCCTGACCCGTTCGCCTTCTGGCACCAGGGCGAATACCCGGACGGCGAAAACTACGGCGGCGCGGACGACCGCACCGTCAGCGAACTGCTCGAACGGGCGCGCCGCGATGCATCCGGCATCAATCGCATGGAACATTACCGCAGTTTTCAACGCGAGTTCGTCAGCCGGGCGATTGCGATCCCGCTGTACTACCCGGTGTTCACGTATGTGACTACGCCGCGTTTACAGGGGATTCAATTGGGATACCTGGGCAGCCCGGCAGATCGCTTCCGCACTGTGGGCGCGTGGACTTTGGGCGGATAACCTGCTTACAGCGCGTTTTCACGAGTCAGAATTGCGCGCAGCAGGTCTTTACGGGCGCTGCCGCCCAGCATTTCCAGTTTGCGCACACCTAACGGGTCGATGACTTCGCGCAGCAGGCGGACTTCTTCGGCACTGGGCGGCGGCGTTTCGTGGAGGTCTGGCGCAGTGTCGAGTTCAAAACCCGTTTTCTTCTGAATCTGTGCCAGCGTCACCCCCGGATGCACGCTGGTCACGCGCATTCGTCGGTTCGCCCAATCGAACTGCCCCAGGTCGCTCACGAGGTACTGCGGCCCGCGTCCGCGTGTGCGCCCTTCGATACCGCCTATGCCGCTGCGAAAATCGAGCTTTTCGACGAACGTGACTTTGGAATGACGCGGGACATACAGGCATAGATGCTCGCTGACCGGCGTGACATCGGGAATTCCCCCCGTCCCTGGCAGCCGCATACGCGGGCGATGGTAATCGTCGCCAAAGGCGATGTTGTTCGTGCTGCCCTGTGCATCGACCTGGGCAGGACGCAAAAACTCTTTCGGCTTGAACTTGGGCAGCAGGTCTGCCGACGCGGTGACGAACCCGGTATATAGAAGCGCCTTCCCCAGCCAGAAATCTTCGATGCGCCCTACCCCCAACGGCGCATAGTCCTGGCATACGCTTTGGCCAATGGCCGATGCGAAATTGACATGCGGCGCATGGGTAAGTTGCGCCAGAATCAACCCTGCCATCACCAGCGGGGTGTTGATGCCTTGTGCCAGAATTTCGCCGTCCACAACCTGCCGCGCAATACATACACTGATCAGCTCGTCAATCGTATAGTCGTCGGTCATGGGCGGTCAACCTTTCTCGCGGAAATTGTGCAGGCGCAAGCGTGCCAGTGCGATCTTGTGCTAGAATCAAGGTTAATTTTACACGAGCAGCCCCCAGACATACACCAGGAGCGCGCCGCATGACACTTGTTGATACGCTTCGGCAGGCGGATATTTTTGTCGATTTGACCAACACCCAACTCGAACTGTTGGCTTCGATTTGTACGGAACAAAGCTATGCAGCGGGGGCCGTGATTTTTGAAGAAAATACCCCTGGCACCGAATTATACGTGATCGCTGATGGCGAAGTGGAAATCCAGATCGATCCGTCGATTTTGGGGACGGGTGAAGCAGGCGGCATTCAGACGATAGCCATTTTGCGGCGCGGGCAGTCCTTCGGTGAAGTGGCGCTGGTCGATGAAGGCTTGCGGTCGGCACGGGCGCGCAGCGGGGCGGAAAATACGCGCGTCCTTAGCCTGCCGCGTGAACGGCTGATGGTGCTGTGCGATTCGTATCCACAGTTGGGCTACCGGCTGATGCGCAACCTGGCCGCAGACCTGGCGATGAAAATCCGCAATACCGACCTGCAAATGCGCGAATACCTGACGTGGATTCGGCGTTCGTAATTTGCCCCTTCACGGTACTGACGGCGTTGCACCAGTCCATGACGATCCATGACCGTTTACCCGAACGGCTTCGCGCTGTATGCTTGCAGCGTGAAAAGGGTCAGCGGAAAGTCGATTAGTGTATGGAGTTTCAGTTTGTTGCGGTCGTCGCCTTCGTCGCGCTGTTGATCGGGCTGTCGAAAGGTGGGTTAGGCGCGGTTCTGGCCGTGTTGTCAACCCCTTTGCTCAGCCAGGTCATGCCCGTTGCCGATGCGATCAGCCTGGCGCTGCCGATGCTCATCATCGCGGATCTGTTTGCGCTGCGCGTGTACTGGCGGCAGTGGGATATGCACTACATCCGGCTGCTGCTCCCCACGTCGGTGGTCGGTATCCTGGTCGGCACGTTCATGCTCGCCAACCTGCCGGATGATGTGCTGCGGCGGCTGCTCGGCCTGTTCGTGCTGTTCTTCGTGGGCTACCGTCTGCTTGCGGATCGGCTGAGCAGCATCGCCTACCAACCGCGTAACTGGCATGGAACAGTGGCGGGTTTCATCGCCGGGACAGGTTCCGCCGTCGCCAATGTGGGCGGCCCACCGTTCACGATCTATATGCTGCTGCAAAACATCGCGCCGTTGGCGTTCGTGGGGACGACGACCCTGTACTTTGCGCTCGTCAACCTGATCAAGCTGCCGCCGCTGGTCGCCGCCGGGTTGATGGACATCGACGTGCTGCTGCGGGCGGCGTGGGTGCTGCCGCTGCTCCCGGTTGGGGTATGGGCAGGCCGCAAAGTGATCAACCGCATCAACCAGCGCACCTTTGAACGCCTGATGCTGATCGTCCTCAGCGTGACAGCGATCTATCTGCTGGTAGCCCCGGCATGACCCGGCATTGAAGGGCAGTACGCCGTTCGACTGCGCATACTGCCCTGGTTCCGTCACGCGCCGTTGATCAGCCGCACAAACTTGCGTTTCCCCACTTGCAGCACCGCTGGCAGTTGATCCGGTGTGATCGTCGCCTGGGTATCGGTGATGATAGTATCGTTCAGGCGCACGCCGTTCTGCTGAATTAAGCGGCGCGCTTCCGCGCCACTGGGGACAAGTTCCAGGCGGCGCAGCACATCGACCAGTTTTTCTTCCCCCACCAGCGGTTGTTCATCGATCTCGCTGGGCAGGCCGCCGGAACGGAATACTTCATCCCATCGCTTTTGAGCCGCCTCCGCGTCGGCAGGGCTGTGGAAGATAGACACAATAGCCCGCGCCAACCCCATTTTGACTTCATTCGGGTGCAGACTGCCATCGCGCAGCCCACTGTCGAGCTTATCCAGTTCGGCAGGCGACCACCCCAGGATCAGCTTGTGGTAAATCAGCAGCGCTTTATCGGGGATGCTCATCACCTTGCCGAACATATCCGAAGGCGCAGCCAGCAGCGGGATATGGTTCCCCAGGCTTTTGCTCATCTTGATGTCGCCGTCAGTGCCGGGCAGGCTTTCGCCCATGATGATCGCCACCTGGGGACGCTGGCCTAAGGCTTCTTGCAGTTTGCGCCCGGCCACCAGGATATTGAACAACTGATCCTGGCCGCCGATCTGCACATCCGCTTCCTGGGCGACGGCATCATAACCCTGCATCAGCCCATAAAACATCTCATGCAGGTAGATTGGCTGCCCACCATCAAGCCGCCGCGCAAAATTTTCGCGGATCAGGAACTGCTGCACGGTGAAGTTGCTGGCGAGCCGAATAATATCGGCAAAATCGAGCGTGGACAGCCATTCATCATTGCGGCGCACACGAGTAAGATCGCGGTTCAGGATTTTGAACGCCTGCTCCGCGTAGGTGCGGGCGTTTTCGTCCACTTGTTCGGCGGTGAGCTGTTCGCGGGCCTTGTCTTTATCCGACGGATCCCCAATCAGGCTGGTGAACGTGCCGATCAGAAACGTGACATCATGCCCAAAATCCTGAAACTGCTTCAGTTTGCGCATGGTGATGGTATGCCCCAGGTGCAGATCGCTGGTGCGCGGGTCATAGCCGCAGTACACGCGCAAAGGACGGCCTTGTTTTTCCGCTTCGGTCAGGCGTTCCTTGAGTTCACGCTTCATGTGTTCACGAGTCTGGTCGTCGCCATAGGCAGCGCCGCTCATCAAAATCTCGACCTGCTCATCAATCGTCGGCATGGTGATTTCCTAAAATGGAGTTCGTGTTCGTAAATGGGCATTGCAGCGGCGATTATAGCAGATGCGCCGCCGGATCATGAGCGCGCCGTCACCTCCCAATCGTGTGGTGCATGGCGCGCCGCCTGCTAGAAAACGGGACGCACCGCCGTTATAATGATTTTCATCACCATTGACTTTACCTGGTAAGGATCGCCTGCCTGATGAAACCCATGTCCAGCGTCGAAGCGCGTGCGACGTTTCTCGAATTTTTTGAAGAAATGGGGCATAAACCCGTCGCCAGTTCTTCGCTTATCCCCAGCAATGACCCTACTTTGCTGTTCACCAACGCGGGCATGGTGCAGTTCAAAGATGTGTTCCTGGGGCTGGATCAGCGCCCGTATACCCGCGCTGCCACTTCACAGAAGTGTATGCGCGTGGCGGGCAAACACAGCGATCTTGAAAACGTTGGGCCGTCCCTGCGCCACCACACCTTTTTCGAGATGCTCGGCAATTTCAGCTTTGGCGATTATTTCAAGCGCGATGCGATCAAGTTTGCCTACCGCCTGCTGACCGAAGGCTACGGCCTGCCGCCGGAACGTCTCGCGTTCACGGTGTACCAGAACGACGATGAAGCGTACAACATCTGGACGGAAGAACTGGGAGTCGATCCCAAGCGCGTGGCGCGGCTGGGGCCAAAGACCAATTTCTGGCAGATGGCGGACACTGGGCCGTGTGGCCCTACCAGTGAACTGCACTGGGACAAGTACCCCGAACGCGGCGAAGACGGCATCATTCAAAGCCTGGTCGATGAAGATGATCGCTTCCTGGAGCTGTGGAACCTGGTGTTCATGCAGTTCAACCGTACCCAACCCGATCCTGAACATACAGGCGCATTCGATGTGCCGCTGCCCGCAACCGGGATCGATACCGGGATGGGGCTGGAACGTATTCTGAGCGTGGTCAACGGGGTCAAGTCGAACTATGAAACCGATCTGTTTACACCCATCATGGAGGCGACTCAGCGGCTGACCGGACACACCGATCAGGAGCGCGAAGCGAACATCGTCGCCTACCGCGTGATCGCGGATCATGTGCGCGCCGCGGTGTTCCTGATTGCCGATGGCGTGCTGCCGGGCGCGAAAGGCCGTGATTCGGTGTGCCGCCTGGTGATCCGCCGCGCATCACGCTTCGGGTCGAAGCTGGGGTTCACTGAACCGTTCCTGGCAAAAGTCGCGGGGTCAGTCATCGAGATCATGGGCGGCCATTACACCGAACTGGTGGAACGTGCCGACGCGATCAAAAAAGTGATCACGCAGGAAGAAGAACGATTCCGCCGCACGATGGATCGTGGGTTGGCAGAACTGGAGGGTGAACTTTCCACGCTCCCCGCAGGCGGCCAGCTTTCGGGCGATGTGGCGTTTTACCTGAAGGCTACGCTCGGTCTGCCGATTCAGGTGACGAAGGATATTGCCGAAGAACGCGGCTACAGCGTCGATGAAGCCGGGTTTACGCTGGCTGAAGAACAGCACGCGCTCGCCAGCGGCGGCGGTAAAGCAATGGGGACGATTGCATCCGCCGATGTGTACAATGACACGCTGAAGGCGCTGAAACAATCCGGCGCGGTGGGCGAAAACGGCGTGGCGTATGATCCATACACGCGCACCCAGGTCACGGATCGTGTGCTGGCCTTGTTCCAGGACGGTGAACGTGTGACCAGCGCTATCGTAGGCGATAAGGTCGAAGTGGTATTGGGTTCAACGGGCTTCTATGTGGAAGCGGGCGGGCAAGTCAGCGATACGGGCGTGATCACAGGCGACGGCTGGCGTATTGAAGTGGAAGACATGCGCCGCCCAGTCGGTGGGCTGATCGTCCATGTCGGCGAAGTGGTCGAAGGCCAGCCGAAAGACGGCGATGGTGCCACCGCTGCTGTTGATACCATGCGCCGGGGCGACATCACGCGCAACCACACTGCGACGCATTTATTACATGCGGCGCTGCGCGGCCTGCTGGGGACGCATGTCCAGCAGCGCGGTTCGCTGGTCGCGCCAGATCGGCTGCGCTTCGACTTCGCGCACGATGCCAAAGTCACCCCGGACGAAATTCGCAGTATTGAAGCGCAGGTGAACGCAGTCATCCTGAACAATTACCCGGTAGCCGCAGTCGAAAAGGCGTTGGCGGAAGCGCGGGCTGAAGGCGCGATGGCTTTATTCGGTGAGAAGTACGGCGACCGCGTGCGCACTGTGACCATCGCCAAAGACGGCGACCGTTTCAGCTACGAGTTGTGCGGCGGCGTACATGTTGGGGAAACCGCCGAAATCGGCACGTTCATCGTGACAACGGAAAGCAGCGTGAGCGCAGGCATCCGCCGTGTGGAAGCGCTGACCGGGCATAAAGCGGTCGAATATGTGCAGCAGCAGTTGCAAACGCTGCACCAGATTGCCGCCCAGGTGGGAACGACCGCAGACGATGTGGCAGGCCGCGTGAGCGCGCTTCAGGAGGAATTGAGCAGCGCCCGCAAGCAAATCGCCACGATGCAGCGCGAAATTGCCAAAGGCCAGTTCGACCAGTTGATGAACAATCTCGGCAATGTGAACGGGATGGACACCCTGATTGTGCGCATCGACGATGTGGCCGCTGAAACACTGCGCGAGATGTCGGACTGGTTCCGTAACAAGGTCAAAAGTGGGGTAATGGTACTGGCCAGCGTGTCCGACGATAAGCCGCAGTTGGTCGTCGCCGTCACCGATGACCTGACGAAGAAGGGCTATCACGCGGGCAACCTGATCAAGCAGATCGCGGCGGTCATTGGCGGCGGGGGTGGGGGCCGCCCGACGATGGCTCAGGCAGGCGGCAAAGATGCCTCCAAAGTCGCGGATGCCCTGGAGCTGGCACGGTCGCTGCTCGTCAATGGGGCGCAGTGATCGTGCTGGTCACCCCGTGGCTGATGTATGAATGGTGCGCGTGAATGCCCGCCAACATCGACCTGATTCAACTGGAAACGACGGACGATGCGACCACCGTGCGGGATCGTCTGTCGTTTCTGCGCGGGCGCAGTGTGCTGCTGGTGTGGCCGGAACAGGGGACGACGCTCACGCGCAAGCTCGATCTGGTGCTGATTCAGCGCGAAGCGGTGCGATCCGCCGTCAAGCTGGCGTTGGTCACGCATGATCCCATCGTGGCGCGCCATGCAGCCGAACTGAACATCAGCGCTTTCGAGACGATAGGCGGCGCACAGCGGGGGCGCTGGCAGCGGGGGCGCTCAAAAGCATTCACGAGCCGCAACAAACGCCCAAAAGACCAGCCCGCCGTTGATGAACTCGCACCTGTTGCCAGCCGCCTGCGCGTGGAGGATGTCTCGCCGGGACAGCGGCGCGTGCGCCTGGCAGTTCGCGTGGTCATCCTTCTGGTATTGGTGATTGTAAGCGCCGCCGTTGGGCTGATTGTCCTGCCGACCGCAACGGTCGTCGTGCTGACCACGCGCATTGAAGTGGACGCGAATACCCTGATCACAGCAGACCCGGCAGTCGCATCCGGGCAGATCGATGTCGAAAACCGCGTGATTCCAGCCGTCACGCTGCGGGTGGAAGTTGAAGAACGAGCGGGCATCGAAACCAGCGGCGTGCGCAGTTTAGGGGCCACGCCTGCCCTGGGTTCGGTCGTATTCATCAACACCACTGGCGCACCTGTCGAAATTCCGGCGGGGACGTTCGTCAGCACCAGTGCAGGAACGCCGATCATCTTTCGCACCACCCAGGCCGCACTGGTCGCGGGTGGGGTGGGCTTGCAGATCGAAGTCCCGATTGAGGCCATTCCGGAATCAGCGGGCGAGATCGGCAACGATATTGGCGTTGGGCTGATCAACACGGTGATTGGCGCGCTGGCCAATACGCTGGAAGTGCGCAATCTGGCTCCAACGTATGGCGGTACCAGCCGCGATGTGCGGGTGGTCACCGAAGCGGATCGTGTGCGCCTGCTCGACATTCTGCGCCAGCAGATTCAGGCGCGGGCGTATGCTGAAATTGTGCCGCGCATCAGCGAAGATCAGTTCATCATCCCGGAAACGATTCGCATCACCGAAGAACGCGACGACTGGACGATCTTCGACGCAGAAGCAGAAGAAGCGAGCGAGAGTTTATCGCTCACCATGCGGGCGATTGTCGAAGCGACGGCGGTCGATCCGCGTTTTGCCGAACAAATCGCCTATGTGCAGCTCTCGAATCAAATCCCGCGTGGGCGCAGCATCGACCTGAACACGATTGAATATGTGCGCGGCGGCGATGTCGCGCTGGATGCTGCGGGTCGCGTTACGTTCAGCATGACAGCACGCGGGGTAATCGCATCCCAGGTTGATACCGTGCTGCTGCAAGAACGGCTGGCGGGTATTTCCGTCGAAGAAGCCCAGCGTTTCCTGGCCAGCACGCTTGAACTGACCCAGGATACCCCGCCGCAGATCACGGTCACACCCGGATGGTTGGGGCGGATGCCACTGCTGCCGATGCGGATTACGATTGTGCAGGGGGACGCATGATCGGTAAACTGATCGGCATCGATCATGGGTTGGTGCGTATAGGGGTGGCGGTCAGTGATGCGACGGGGTTGGTCGCCCGCGAACTGACGATCATCACGCGCAAATCGAAACGGGAAGATTTCGCCACGATCAACCAGATCGCCGCTCAAGAAAACGCCGTTGCAATCATCATCGGGCTGCCGTATGAAGAACGTGCCGCCGAAGGTCAGCATACGCAGGCGGATACAGTAAAAACATGGGCGGCGCGTTTTGCTGAAACGACGATGCTGCCGTATACCTTCTGGGATGAACAACTGACCAGTGTCGATGCAGCAGCAATGGCACGCCAGCGCCGCCGCAAGCCCCGCGACCCGATTGACGATCTGGCGGCGCGGGTGATGCTGCAAAGCTATTTGGATGCGCTGCGCGATGGGCTGGCGGTGCTGCCAGTACGCCCAACCGACGATTCACCACCGTCTGCTGAATAAGGGGCAAAAAAAGTGCAGAGTAGTGTTCAGGACGAATTTGCTTCAAGGAGTCAGGTTTGGTACGCACGCTCCAGATACTAGGATTGGTCGCCTTTGCGTCGATCCTGATCGTGGGTTTTGCAGGTTTGGCGTTGTGGATTGTTTCCGATGGTGACCCGGTGGATTATGTCCAGGCTTCGCTGATCCGGTTCTCGCTGGCCGGGCAGGAAGACGCACTGAACGCGACCGTCAGCACCAATACATCACCCGTGCGTTTCACCGTCAATGCAGGCGATACCCCGCGCCTGATCGCCCAGAATTTACAAGGCGCACGGCTGATCAGCGACCCTGAACTGTTCATTGACTACGTGCGTGCTTACAACCTGGATACCCAGTTGGAAGCAGGGACGTTTTTCCTGAACCAGGCACAATCGATCCCGCAGATCGCCGCCATGCTGACCGATTCGGGCAGCGGGCAGTTCGCATTTCGGATTCTGGAAGGCTGGCGGATTGAAGAAATCGCCGCGCAGATCGATGCATCCCCGTTTTTCGGGTTTTCCGGCGGGGAATTTCTGAACGCCGTCGGCATTGGAGCGGATGTCCCCGCTGCATTCGCAGCCTGGGCAGGTCTGCCGCCGGGGAGTTCGCTGGAAGGCTTTCTGTTTCCCGATACCTATCAGCTTCCGGCTAACCTCACGCCTGATTACCTGGTGGAAGTGCTGCTCACCAACTTTGAGTCGCGGGTGCAGGCCGCTCGCCTGCCCGAACGAGCGGCTGCCGATGGCCTGACTTTGTTCCAAGCCGTCACCCTTGCATCGATCATCCAGCGCGAGGCGGTTCACCCGGATGAACATCCCATGATCAGCAGTGTGTATCGCAATCGCTTGGCGATCAACATGAAGCTGGATGCCGACCCAACCGTGCAGTATGGAATTGGCTTCAACGGTTCGACGTGGTGGCCGCGCATCACCCAGGCCGACTACGTGAATACGATTTCGCCGTACAACACCTATCTTTCTATTGGGCTTCCGCCGGGGCCGATTGCCAATCCCGGTTTATCCGCCATTGAAGCCGCCGTACAGCCCGCCGTCAGCGATTATTTCTACTTTCAGGCGCGCTGCACAGGCGATGGTTACCACAACTTCGCTCGCACCTTCGATGAGCATCTGGCGAACTCATGCTTTTAAGCCGCGCTGCACTGGCGGCGCTGATGGTGCTGTCGGCGATGCTCAATGCGTGTGCCGCTGTCCGTTCACCTGCACCGCCGCGTATCGCACTGCTTGCGGCGTTTGAAGGGCGATACCGTGCAGCGGGTTACGATGCGCTGTATGCAGCGCGTCTGGCACTGGCGGATGGGGGTATCGCGGTCGATCTGCTGCCCGTCGATGATGGTGGCAGCGCGCAAACTGCCGCTGACCGCGCCGCCGCGCTGGCCGATGATCCCGATACAATCATCGTACTACTGGTCGGTCAGGCTGCGGCGCAGCATGAAGTTCAGCACGCGCTGGGCGATCTTCCCGCACTGATCGTGGGAAATGCGGCGGCATCGTCTGTGCGGGATAGGGTGTTTCAGCTTTCCAATCGTGCGCTGCCCACGCGGATCACGCTGTCGCCCACCGCCGACATCGTGCAAGCGGCATCTGCGCCGGCACCATTCGTTGCCGACGAACGATTGGCACTGCCCGGCTTTTCCGCACTGCGTCCAGACCTGGAAGGGGTGACCATCGTCAGTGCGGCTGCCCTGCCCACCCTTGACTACACGAACCGCATTCAAGCGAGCGATCCGTTTGCGCCGCCGCCGGGGCTGCTCTCGATGCTGGTGTACGATGCCGTGCGGATTGCCATCCCTGCCGCATACAGCGCCGACCGCGCCCAGGCCGCACGTATGCTGGCCGCAACCCAATACTTCGGCCTGAACGGACGGATTCGTTTCAGCGATGGCTGGTGGGCAGACGCGCCGCTGTACACCTATCAGTACACCGAGCGGGGTGAACTGATCGCAGTGCGCCCTTGAACTAAACCACGCGCTCTGTTACACGCTGCTGATGATCCCGTCGATCAAAGCGGGTTCGGCGGGTTTGGCAGCGCTGAACGTGAAGGCGCTGGTCAGCAGCGCCCGCACGGGTTCTACTTTGGCTTCATCGTTGGCGTGAATCATGCCCAACACGCTTCCCGTTTCGACCCACTGCCCCACTTTGACCGGGACATACACCCCAACCGCCAAATCAATCGGATCGCCCTTTTTCTCGCGGCCCGCACCCAGGTCGAACGATGCGCGGGCAACCTGAAGCGCGTCGATGTCGGCCACATAGCCGCTGGCCTGTGCCGTCACCGGGATGGCCAGACGGGCGGACGGCAGCAGGGAAAGATCATCGACCATGCGCACATCGCCGCTTTGCGCTTCGACCATCCGGCGAAACACGCCCAATGCTTCCCCGTTTTCCAGCCGTTCCCGCAGCATTGCTTCGGTTTCGGCCACGTCCTGGTACTGGGAACCGCGTCCGGCCAGCCGCAGCATATGCGCGCCGACAATAATGCAGTGCGCTTCAAAATCCTTCGCTTCAGCGGGCGTTTGGCCGCTCAATACCTGAATGGCTTCGCGGACTTCGAGCGCATTACCCACCGCCGCTCCCAGCGGTTGATTCATGTTCGAGATCAGCGCGACGACATCACGCCCAGCACCCATGCCAATTTCGACCATGATCTGCGCGAGCGCCCTCGCTTCTTCGACCGTCGCCATGAACGCGCCTTTGCCATATTTCACATCCAGCACAATGCCGTTCGCGCCCGCTGCAATTTTCTTGCTCATGATGCTGCTGGCGATGAGCGGCAGGCTTGGCACTGTGCCGGTCACATCGCGGAGCGCGTACAGCTTGGCATCGGCGGGAGCCAGTGAGGCCGATTGCCCCGCCAGCACGATCCCATTCTCTTTCGCCAGTTCACGGAACTGATCGCCCGTCAGGTTGACGTTGAACCCGGCAATCGCTTCCAGTTTATCGAGCGTCCCACCGCTGAAACCCAGGCCGCGCCCACTCATTTTGGCGCATGGCACCCCACACGACGCGACCAGCGGCAGCACGACCAGCGACGTTTTATCGCCCACCCCACCCGAAGAATGTTTATCGACCGAATACTCGTTGATGTCGCTCAGGTCAAGCACGTCGCCGCTGTTTGCCATTGCCAGCGTCAGGTCGATGGTTTCCTGGCGAGTCATCCCGCGAATGAACACCGCCATCAGCCAGGCTGCCGCCTGGTAATCGGGAATCGTCCCGGCGGTATACCCGTCGATGAATGCCTGAATTTCGTCGCTCGAAAGCGTCAACCCATCCCGTTTCCTGGCGATGATGTCCACGATATGCATCAATGTCCCTCCGTTTGTGATTATGAACGATTACAGTTTACACAGAGTTTACAACCCGTCGTTGAGGACGCGAGTTGCATCCGCTACAATGATCGGTACCTTTTTCGTGTCTATGGAGCTTGGTATAGGGTTATGGCCACCAGACAAGCAGCAAATACCCCCGCTCAATCCGCAAAACAGACCCCGAATCAGCGGCAGATGCTGCTGTTGATCGGCGGCGTTGTCGTCGTTGCCGTGATCGGGTTCGTGGCGGCAATCGCTATTTCCGGCAATGCGAATGTGCAGGCGCTCGATTATTCGCAGATGAACCCCACCCGCACCGCCGATGGCGCATTCATCATTGGCAACCCGGATGCACCGGTCACCGTGATCGAGTTCGCGGACTTTGGCTGCCCGGCGTGTATGAGCTATCACGGCGATGTTCAGCGGTTCATCACCGAATATGTGGCCACCGGGCAGGCGCGGTTTGAATTCCGCATTTTCCCGACGGCGGGCGGCCAGACGACTGTTTTCGCAGGCCAGGTCGCCGAATGTGTCGATGAAGCACAGCCCGGCGCGTTCTGGCAGATGTACGACCGCTACTTTGAACTGTCCAGAACCGGACGCTACTTCACCGATGATGGCATTCGCAGCGCCGTGCAGAGCGTCGGCCTGAATTACAGCGAGATTCTCGCTTGTTCGCGGGATGCCACTCAGGTGACGACCGACATCAATTTCGGGACGGCCAACCAGGTGAGCGGAACACCTGCCGTTATGGTGCGCTACAACAACGGCGATGCCGAATGGATCGCGTCGGGCGGGACGACGTTCAATCGCGGCGCAGTGCCGTTCTCGGTGCTTGCGGCGGTCGTCCAAGAAGCGAACAGCTAAACAAGCTTTTGGCACAGCACAGGTCACACAGCGGATAGGGCAATCCTATCCGCTTTTGATTCGCGTCACACGATGCTGTCTGCGGATGTTACCAGTCTCAGCCCATATTCGGTATAGCGGTGCAGGGTTTCGTTGGCCATCGCATCGAAATCAATCGTCGGGTGCGCCACCGACGACATGCAGTCGATCAGCAGGTGCAGCTTGCGGATCAGTTCGGCGTGATTCTGGTAGTAGCGGATCATCGACCGCACGGTTTCCAGCACACAATGGCTCTTCGCCTGCCCCGCGATGTACACCACATCGTAGCCCGCCAACATGTTCAGAAAGGCCGCGTTCAGCCCACCCATGGGCTGGCTCGGCACTTTCACTTCCGGTTCCAGAATCGAGTAATGTTCGGTTTCGGGAATCATGCCTTTGCTGAGAAAGGTTGGCTGCGTCTGGCGGGCAGCAGCGTGGTAGGCAATCGCTTCATACAACGAGGGTGACAGGCTGTGACCCGGCGTGCCGATCAGCGTATGATACGGCCAGATCATCAGTTCTTTACGCGCTTGTTCTTCCAGCTTTTCGACATATTCGATTGACCACGCGGACTGATAGACAGGCCGCCACAGGCCGTTTTTCACATCGCTGCTGCGGATCACCGTATACGGCATGGGATGCTGTTCGTGCGCATCGACCCACCAGGTCGGTGAAAAAATCTGATTCGGGACATGGCTGTCCAGCGATGCAGCAATCGTGGTCAGGCTGCCAATGTTCCGGTAAATCCATTCCACTGTGCGCCGTGTATCGGCTACTGCGCCTGGCACGCTCAACGCGCCGTCTTCATGAATGAAATCAATCTGGGCATCTACCAGCAGCAGGATCATTCGCCGCTGATCATCAGAAGCCCGTTTCAACCCCGCATGGCTGCCCATTTCCGCAACAGCGCCAACCCTCGGCGCGTACAACTGTCCTACCTGTTCAGGCGCATAATATTCGGGCAGCATCTCGATCACGTCCCATCTTCAGGCGATATGGTGCTATTTCAACGGCTGTCTTCGCCAACCAGCCAGCGAGCGAACGGCGCATCGGTGCGGCGCGCTTCGCCATCCTGAAACTGCATCAACAAGCGATAATCAGGATAATCAGTATCCATCCGTGACTGCCATTCCGCAACGCTGAACAAGCGCAGCGCAATGCCTGTTTCGGCATGGCCTACCCGTGCCACCGTGACGACGAAGGGAAGCTGCTGGTACAGCCGATGCACCGCCGCTTCGCCCGCGCTCATGTTCGCACGGCGCGCCAGCATCCCCAGCGCGCTTTGCAGCCGTTTCGAGTCCGGCACGCCGCGAATCGACCAGATTTGCCGCACCTGAAGCGTATCACTGAGCAGCGGCGCAATCGAGTCCGGCTCATCCGACCGAATCTCATCCAGGATCACACACGCCGGGCCGCTTTCCAGTGCTGCGCCGATCTGCTGGCCAAATGTGACCGCTTCACTATCCCCGCGCTTCCACCGAGCGGCATAGCGGCGCATGGTTTCGTAGGGCGGACGCAGTTCCGCCGCCCGTTCGACCAAGATTGTATCGGCCTGTGGCAGATGCGGCAGTAAGGCGTTCAGCAGCGTGGTCTTGCCGCTTTCGGGTTCTCCTACGATGCAGAAGCCGTAGCGCGAATGCGCCAGTTCGCGCAAAAGCTGTGCAGCTTCAGCGCTCATGAACCCCGTGCTGACCAAATCGTCCAGCGTGAGCGGCGCACGGGGATGCAGGCGAATATCGGCGCTCAATTCCAGGGCATAAGGTGGCGCAACCACGCTAATGCGCACCGGACGATCATCGACCCACAATCCGGTTTCCAAAATCGGGGTATCGTCGCGCAGTTCCGCCCCGGCATCCGTCAATAGCTGCTGGATCACCCGGCGCACATGTCCGGCATCATCGAACGCCGTTCCCAGGGATGTGAGCGCGGACGTGCCATAGCGCACCGAGACTTTTTCAGCACTGTCTAGCGAGATCGTGGTCACGCGGTCGTCGAGAAAAAGCGCATCGAGCGGGCCATAGCCGAATAGATTGCTGTAGACCTGCTGCACGACATGGGCTTTTTCTTCAGCGCCCACGTCGATGGAATTGACCGCGAATACATAATTCAGGGTATCAAGAATCAAGCGCAGGCGTTTTGCGGCGGTATCCGCTTCAGCCAGGGCTGGCGATTCCACACCGAATTCAGCGATGAACTGGGCTTCCACTTTTTCGACCAATGCCGCCCGCGAAAACATACGCGCTCCACCCCGCCCAGGGATGAACTGGGGTTCGCGCCCTTTATCGGCATCTTTGCGCGGGCGTTTTTCAGGGTTCACAGGCAAATCGTGACCATCGTCGGTCATACCACATCCTCCACTTGTCCCAGATCGACCGGGTGAAGATCAGGGTTCATATTGCCGCGCCGCCCTGTTTTTGCCATGTCTACCCACGCGCCATCGACCTTCACGCGCACGATATCCATCGTAAAATCGGTGTTCGTCTCGCTGTCATTGCGCAGAAAGCGCGACCCTACGCCATACACATCGACGGGGACGTTTTCCGCTTCATACGCCGTAATGCGCTCACGGTTGAACCCGCCCGTCGCCACAATTTTGACACCCTGGCAGAACGCCACTGCCGCATCGTGCAGGTCGTCCGGCACCTGCCAAGCGGTATGAGCGCTGTCCAGCGCGGCGCGCACCCGGCGCACCAGCAGCGGGCTGATCCCGGCGGGTTCGCCTTCCGCCATCGCCTGGTCGCGTACAGTCGGGCTGGTATCGATGCGCACCCCGTGCAGGGTCCAACGGCGCATCGCGTCTGCGTCCTGCTGGCGATAGGCTGCGCTGTAACGCTCCCAGAAAGCGCGCATCGTCCTCAGTGAATCACCGATCACGTCGTTATTGAAGTCGGCCAGTACAATACGCGGGCTGTCGAGCGGTATGTGTTCGGCATACGCGATCATCGCGGCGGCAGTATCGCCCAGGAACGCGGCGATCAGCGCGTGCGGGATGGTACCGCTGGCGCGCCCACCCCACCATGAAGCCTGTGCCGCCGTGCTGACCTGTGTTGGCATTTGTTTGTTGAAGGCAGCATTGTATGCAGTGACTGCGACCGAATACGCATAACCATCGAGCGCCTGCACATCGGGCAGATCGAAGCGCGCCGGGAAGAACAGCACAGGTTTCCCGTTTGCGGCCTGAATGGTATCGTACACATGGGTGGCAATGCGGCTGGCGCGGGTGAGAATGCCGAGCAGCACGGTTTCCAGCAGGGCGAAATCGCGGTAGCGGCCCCGCATTTTCAGCACCGGACACACATTGAGGGGGTTCTGATCGTAGAGGGTGATCGTACCATCGGCCACCGCTTCCACTTCAACATCCGGCCAGGTTTCGATGAACTGATCCCCATCCCAATACCCAACCGCATGGCGCAGTACGGCCAGTGCCGCTGGCATCCCAGCGATCAGCGCGTGTGGCGCACGGCGGTTGAACACCTGCACTTCCACGATTAGGTCACCTATCAGCAGCGGTTGGGAAGGCCGAATGCGCGGAAAATCGCCCTGATACACGGTCTTCTGCCGCTGAAGCTGTTCCAGGATGCGTACTACATTTTCAAAATAGACATCGCTGTAAAAGCCGCGCCGAATGCCTTCAATATCCAGTCCATATGGGCGTTTGCGGGTCAACGCTGGATGGTCGCTCATGCAAGATTCACACTGTAAATTCAACGACTTGTTGGTATACTGCCGCACGGTTTTGCAAGCCGATCACAGGAATCGTCCCGCATATGGACATCATTGTAACGGGTTCCATCGCGTATGACTACTTAATGTTCTTTCCCGGTAAGTTTGCCGATATGCTGCTGCTGGATCACCTGAATCGCATCAGCGTGAGCTTTCTGGTCGAAAACATGACCAAGCACTACGGCGGGAACGGCGGCAACATTGCCTACACGATGGGACTTCTGGGCCAGCGGCCTAAACTTTTTGGCACGGTCGGGCAGGATTTTGCACCTTATGCGGAATGGCTGAGCCGGGTCGGGGTCGATCTGTCCACCGTGCAGCACATCCATGACGTGTACATGGCCTCATTTTTCGCCAATACCGACATCGACAACAATCAGCTCGGTTCATTTTACAGCGGCGCGATGAGCTACGCGAAGAACTTCCGCATCGCCGATGCCAGCCCCACCGTGCCTGACCTGGTGGTGATCTCCCCGAATGATCCCCAGGCGATGCGCCAATACTGCGCCGAATGCCGTGAACGCAGCATCAAGTTCGTGTACGATCCCAGCCAGCAGGTCGCCCGGTTGAACGGGGAAGAACTGCTTGAAAGTATGGCGGGCGCGTACATGATGGTGGTGAACGATTACGAGCAGATGATCATCAGCCAGAAAACCGGGTATTCGCTCGAACAACTGCGCTCGATGATCGAAGTGCTGATCGTCACACATGGCAAGGATGGATCGGCCATTTACGTAGGCGATGAATACATCAGAGTCCCGGTGTTTGAAACCAACCAGATCAAGGAACCGACTGGGGTCGGCGATGCGTACCGTGCTGGCCTCGTCACCGGGCTGGCACTCGGTTTCCCGCTGCGGCTGTGCGGCGAAATGGGCGCGCTGTGCGCAACCTACACCCTGGAACAGGTAGGGACACAGAATCATCATTTCACCCCGGCAGAATTCGTCGCCCGGTTCCGCACCGCCTTCGATGACGGCGGGCTGCTCGATCACTGGGTGTCCTGATCCATTGTGATCTGTGTTACAATCTTCGCGTTTAGGCTGAACCAAGCACAACGACCACGCTGGTGATTTTCGTCTTGAATGGAGTACGCATGACTGTTGAACACGATGTGAAAAGCCTCGACCTCGCTACTGGGGGCCGCTATCGAATTGAATGGGCAGAAAATGAAATGCCCGTGCTGCGCGCCATCCGGGAACGGTTCGCCCAGGAAAAGCCGCTGCAAGGTGTGCGCGTTTCGGCGTGCCTGCATGTGACGACCGAAACGGCCAACCTGATGCACACGCTGCAAGTGGGTGGGGCGGATGTCGTGCTGTGCGCATCGAACCCGCTTTCGACCCAGGATGATGTCGCGGCGGCGCTCGTTACCCAGTTTGAAATTCCCGTTTACGCCATCAAAGGCGAAGACAACGATACCTACTACGAACACATTAAAGCGGGGCTGGATCATCAGCCGCATATCACGATGGATGATGGTGCCGACCTGGTGGGGACAATCCACAAAACCCGGCGCGAACTGCTCGAACATATTGTCGGCGGCACTGAAGAAACCACTACAGGCGTGATTCGTCTGCGGGCGATGGCGGCGGATGGCCAGCTCGCCTTTCCCGTGATCGCCGTCAATGACAGTAACACGAAGCACCTGTTCGACAACCGCTACGGCACAGGCCAAAGCACCCTGGATGGCATCATCCGGGCGACCAACATCCTGTTGGCAGGGCGCACCGTCGTCGTGGCGGGGTATGGCTGGTGCAGTCGCGGGATTGCGTCGCGTGCGGAAGGCATGGGCGCGAACGTAATCGTGACGGAAATCGATCCGCTGCGCGCACTCGAAGCCGTGATGGATGGGTACCGTGTGATGCCGATGGCAGAAGCAGCGAGCGTGGGCGATATCTTCATCACCGCGACGGGTGACATCAACGTGCTGGACAGCACGCACTTTGAACGCATGAAACCGGGCGCGATCCTGGCGAACAGCGGCCATTTCAACGTCGAAATCAACATCCCGGCGCTGCGCACCATGAGCGATGGCGATCCCAAACTGGTACGCCCGTTCGTGGAAGAATACCGTGTGAAAGGCCGTCCGCTCTACCTGCTGGGCGAAGGCCGCCTGATCAACCTGGCTGCCGCCGAAGGTCACCCCGCCAGCGTGATGGATATGAGCTTTGCCAACCAGGCGCTGGCCGCTGAATATATGGTGAAGCAGGGCGGCAAAAATGCGATGGTGCCGGATGTGTATACGCTGCCCGAAGCTATCGACCGCGAAATTGCTCGTTTGAAACTGCTGGCGATGGGTGTCCGTATCGATGAACTCACGCCCGAACAATCACGCTACCTGAGCCAGTGGGAAGAAGGCACGTAAACCGACATTATCCATCGGGGATCGTGCGGTCTTATTTGCTACAACAAGCGAAGGAGCAAGGGGTATGCTTAAAAAGCTGTCACTGATGATGGCTGTTCTGCTGCTGGTCGGGGCGATGGGCGCATCAGCCCAGGCCGCTGGAAATGCAGCCGTGCGTTATGTTCATGCGCTGGCGGGTGCGCCCGCTGTCGATGTGTATACCGATGGAACGCTCGTGTACGGGGGACTTGCTTTCGGTGAAGCCACGCCTTACCTGGCGATTGCCCCCGGCACGCATGAGATCAACGTGACCGCCGCTGGCGCGCCCAACGCGCTGTGGACGCAAACGCTCGATATTGCGGCGGATCAGGCCGTGATCGGGATCGTATCGTCGGATGAATCGCTGCAATTCACGTTCTTCCAGGACGATCTGAATCCGCTGCCGCTCGGTCGCGCGCGCCTGACGGCTATCCACGCGATCCCGGATGCGCCCGCCGTCGATGTGGTGCTGGCCGATGGCCGCCCGGTCATCCCGAACCTGCAATACGATCAGCCGTATGGGACGCTCGATATTCCGTCGCAGGCGTACAACCTGGTGGTGATCCCGGCGGGCGGCGTGATCGACGATGCCGTGCTGCCGGAAACGGCGTTCGCGCTCAGCACGGGGACATCGTATATTGTCGTCGCGTATGGCACCGCCGCTGAGCCGAATGTTTTGGTATTGTCTGCCCCAACCCTGGCAGGGGATACAGCAGCAGGGTATGTGCGCGTCGTTCATGCCGTTGAAGGCGGACCAGCCGTCGATGTGAGCGCCAATGGTGCGCTAGTGATCCCGGCACTGGCCTTCGGCACGGCGACCGAATATATTGCGCTGCCTGCTGGCGATTACGAATTCAGCGTGACCGCCCAGGGCGAGGACGCAGCATTGGTCACCGCGAGCGTCCCGGTTGCCGCGAACACGCGCAGCACAATTGTCGCTTCGGCGGCAGCGAACGGGGTTGTCCTCTCCGGCTTCACCAGCGAACCTGCTGTGATCACGGCGGGCGAAGCCGCGTTCACGCTGGCCAATGTCGCACCGGAAGCTGCCGCCAGCGCCGCGCTGACGGGTGGCGAATCGATTGTTACCAGCCTGGCCGCCAACGACTTCGGCACCAGTTCGCTTGCGCCTGCACGCACCGATATCCTGGTGGCCGCTGGCGAATCGACGACCGAATTCGGCGCGACCGGCATTTACGGCGGTATTTTCTATGATGCCATCGTGTATGCAGGCGAAAACGGCGATCAGGTCTTGACTCTCCCGCTGGTCAGCCTGCCGCTCACCACGGCGGCGGATGCGACGGTTCAGGCACAAGGCAGCCCCACTACCGACCCGAACATTGCGTTTGCAACGGCTACTGCCGCCGAAGTGGTGCAAGCTGAACCCGTGCAACCGCAGGCTCAGGCGACCGCAGCACCGCCCCAGGCAGTAACGCCAAGCGATGGGCCAACCGCCCGCGTGCTGCTAGACCCCGGTGCGAATCTGCATTTGCGGTTGTACCCCAGCGCGGAAGCTTTTTCGCTTGGCCTTGCGCCCTCCGGGACGGTGTTCCGTATCCTGGGTCGTGAAGGTGCGCCGGAAGATGCGACCTTCTTCACGCCCACGCCAACCCCACAGGGCGCGCCGACTCCCACCCCATTCATCGACCCGGCCACGCTGTTGGGCGAAGATGACGACCTGGTACCGTTCGAGACCTGGCTGTTCGTTGAATACGATACGCCCGACGGTGGGCTGATCACAGCGTGGGTGAATGCGCAGTTCCTTGAAGTGCGCGATGAAGACGACGTGCTTTTAAAGCTGCGCGAACTGCCGACGATCCCGCGCAACCGGGCGGGCGAACTGGGCGGCACACCGGCGGGCGTTGCACCGACTGCGAACCCCCTTCGCAATGTCAACATTGCCACTGTCACGGGCTTGCAGCCAGGCGCGAACCTGCATATTCGCCGCCGCGATAATGCGCAGTCGGAATCGCTCTCGCTGCTGCCCAACGGTACGACGCTGCTGGTGCAGGGTCGTAATGCCGCTGGTGATTGGCTCCAGGTCGATTACCAGGGGCAAATCGGATGGGTGGCCGTGCCATACGTGCGCGTGACCTACAATGATCGTACTGTCGATGTGATCACGCTCGAAATTGTGGGCGATGCCAGCGCAAACGGAACGGTGACGGGCGGCGAAGTCGTCGGCATCGGCGGCGTACCGACCGATTCACCGAACGACGAATCCGGCGATTAGGGGCTGCACGTCCAGCAACATCGAAGTCCTGCGGTGAATGCAACCCGCAGGACTTTCTTTTTGTCGAATAGACCAGGCAGTTGCACAACCGCCCCACACAGCGGGAGGAAATCGATTGAGCGAAAAACGTGCGCTTATCACAGGCATCACCGGGCAGGATGGGTCGTACCTGGCCGAATTTTTGCTGGAGCAGGGGTATCAGGTTTATGGCGTGACACGACGCACCAGCACGTACAACTTCGAGCGCATCAAGCACATTCAGGACAAAGTTCACCTGGTCGCCGCAGATTTGAGCGACCTGACCAGCCTGATCGGCGTGCTGCGTGAAGCGAACCCGCAAGAAGTGTACAACCTGGCTGCGCAGAGTTTCGTCCCCACGTCATGGGCGCAGCCCGTCTTTACAGGCGATGTGACCGGATTGGGCGTGACCCGCCTGCTCGACGCGGTGCGCACGGTAAACCCGGAGATGCGCTTTTACCAGGCTTCGAGCAGCGAAATGTTCGGCAAGGTGCAGGAAGTACCGCAGAAAGAAACCACGCCCTTTTACCCGCGCAGCCCGTATGGGGTGGCAAAAGTGTACGGCCACTGGATCACCGTCAATTACCGCGAAAGCTATGATTTACACGCCACCAGCGGCATTCTGTTCAATCATGAAAGCCCACGACGCGGGATCGAGTTCGTCACGCGCAAGGTCACGTATAACGTCGCCAAAATAGTTCTGGGATTAGCCCACGAGCTGAGGCTCGGCAACCTGGATGCACGGCGTGACTGGGGTTTCGCGGGCGATTATGTGCGCGCGATGTGGCTGATGCTTCAGCAGGACACCCCCGAAGATTATGTCGTTGCCACAGGCGAAACCCATTCGGTACAGCGGCTCGTCGAAATTGCGTTCGGTTGTGTCGATCTCGATTGGCAGCGCTACGTCGTGCAGGACGAGAAGTTCATGCGCCCTGCTGAGGTCGATCTGCTGATTGGCGATCCAAGCAAGGCCAAAACGATGCTTGGCTGGACACCGGAAGTCACCTTCGAGCAGTTGATCGAAATGATGGTCAAGGCCGATATTGACCTGCTGAAAACGGAGCATCGGCTGTAGACGTGATCGATACGCACTGTCACCTGAATTTCGACGGCTTTGATGCCGACCGGGACGGCGCGATTCGGGCTGCGGCAGCGCTGTATGTGGATCGCATCATCATCCCGGCGGTTGACCGCATGACGACGGAAGCCGCGCACGCATTAGCACAGCAGCATACGGGCATCTTTTCGGCGGCAGGCATTCACCCGAACAGCACCGCCGCTTTCGCGCCGGATGATCTAATCTGGATCGAACAGGCGGCACGGCGTGAAAAAGTCGTCGCCATTGGTGAGATCGGGCTGGACTATCATTGGGATACCAGTCCAAAACGTGTTCAGCGTCAGGCTTTTGAGGCGCAGTTGAGCCTGGCCGCTGCATTGGAACTTCCTGTGATCATTCACAACCGCGACGCGCACGAGGATGTGATGTCGATCCTTGAAACATGGGTGACGACGCTCTCGCCCGCGATGCGCGAAAATCCCGGTGTGCTGCACTCGTTTTCCGCTCCAAAATCCATCGCGGATCGCGCCATCGCCGCTGGTTTCTACCTGGGCTTCACCGGCCCCATCACCTATAAGAATGCCGATGAACTGCGCCGCATTGCCGCCCGTGTGCCGTTGGAACGTATCCTGGTAGAAACCGATGCGCCCTATCTGACTCCTGTGCCGCACCGGGGGGAACGCAACGAACCCGCCTTTATTCCGTTGATCGTGCAGCGCCTGGCCGATTTGCACGTGATGCCGTTCGACGCAATGGCGCAAATCACAACCGAAAACGCCGAGCGTCTGTTTCACCTGCCGGGTAAAAACGCGCCATGAATGCCACGCCGCGCCTGAGCATCATCATCGTAAACTGGAACGTCGCGGCGCTGCTGATGCGGTGTATCCAATCAATTCTGGACAACGCAGGGACGATCCCGCTGGAGATCATCGTCGTGGATTCGGCCAGTACCGACGATTCAATGGCGCAGTTAGCGCGCACGTTTCCACGTGACCTGCATCCACAAATCATGCCGCTGCCACAGCGGGATAACGTCGGGTTTACGGGTGGGAACAACATCGGCATACGCGCCGCACGCGGGGATTATCTGTTTCTGCTCAACCCCGATACGGAAATCATGGGTGATGCCCTCCAGCAGATGATCGCGTACCTGGATGGACATCCTGAAACGGGCATCGTCGGACCGCACACCCTGAACCCGGATGGCAGCTACCAATCGACACGGCGGTATTTTCCGTCGCTGGCGCTGGAATTACGCGAAAGTCTATGGGTCGCGCCGCACCTGTTCCGGTATCCGCCCAGCCATTACCCGGTCGATCAGCCGCCAGCCGCTCACACGCACCGGGTCGATTGGCTGCAAGGTTCCGCCTTGATGGCACGCCGCGCCGTGTATGAGCAGATCGGCGGGCTTGACTCAGCTTACTTCATGTTTTCCGAAGAGACCGACTGGTGCCGCCGTGCCGCCGATGCAGGTTGGCAGATCGTCTACATCGGCAGTGCGCGGATCGTACATCATGGCGGGGGAAGTACCCAACAGGTTCCCGCCTTCAAACATATTCAGTATCAATCGAGCAAGGTTCTGTACTTTCGTAAACATCACGGCGTATTGCAGGCCGAATTTTTGCGTGGCTACATCCTGCTCAATTATGCGATTCAACTGTGCATCGAAGCGGGCAAGGGGTTGATTGGCCACAAGCGCGGGCTGCGCCGTGAACGTGTCCGGCTGTGCTGGCAGGTAATCCGTTCAGGGTTGAGGAAGTAATGCGGCCATGCGAATTGGGCTGATCACGGGCGAATATCCGCCGATGCAGGGCGGGTTGGGGGCGTTCACGTCGATTCTGTCGGCAGAACTGATGGCACAGGGACACACAACCTCCACCCTGACCAGCCTACGCGCTGCCGCTGCGCAGCATCCGCCGCACGTTCAGGCGGAGGTTGACCGCTGGACTCCGGGTGCGTGGCCGCTGGTACGCCGCTGGATCGAGACGACTCGACCGGACGTGATCGATCTGCAATTTCAGACGGCGGCGTATGCGATGTCGCCATTCGTGCATTTCCTGCCGAACGCGATCCACGCTGCATTTCGGCATGTGCGCTTTGTGACCACGTTTCACGATCTGCGCGTCCCGTACCTGTTTCCGAAAGCAGGCAAACTGCGTGATCACGTCGTGCTGCATCTCGCCCGCGCCTCTGATGGCGTGATCGTGACCAACCATGAAGATCAATCGCGGCTGCACGATCAGCAGATCGACTGCCGCCTGATCCCGATTGGCAGCAACATCCTCCCGCCGCTGCCCACCCCATTCGACCGTCATGCGTTTCGGGCGCAGCATGGTTTTGCGGATGATGCGTACCTGATCGGCTTTTTCGGGCTGGTCAACCACAGTAAAGGCTTGAATACGCTCATCGAAGCGCTGACCCGGTTGATCGCGGGCGGTACCCCGGCACAACTGGTGATCATCGGCGGAACGGGCGGGAGCAGTGATCCCAGCAATGCCGCCTATCAGCGTGAGATCGAAATGTTGATCGCACGCCAGGGGCTTCAGGCGGCAGTTCATCGTACCGGATTCCTGGATGATTTCGCCGTCGCGCAGTGGCTCAGCGCCGTTGATGTGGTCGCACTGCCGTTCCACGATGGTGCATCGTTTCGGCGCGGGAGCCTGATGGCGGCGCTGCATTATGGCCGCCCGGTGGTCTCCACTACGCCACACGTCACGATTCCTGAACTGATGCATCAGCAAAATGTCTGGCTGACCCCTCCCCGCGACGCAGAGCCATTGGCCGCGGCGCTTGAAATGCTGTACCAAAACCCGGACGTGCGCGCCCACCTCGGTGCGGGCGCAGCCGCGTTATCCACGCAGTTCGGGTGGACAGGTATCGCCCGCGATACCGCCGGGTATTTCGCGCACATCGCGCCGAACACACACATCGTAAGGAGTGAATCGGTTTGAGCCGCATCCATCGCCTGATCTTCGCTGCCATCCTGAGCCTGTACGGGGTATTGGGAGTCACCTACAGCGTAGTCACGCCGCTGTTTGAAGCCTCTGACGAGCTTTGGCATTACCCGATGGTCGAAACGCTGGCGCGGAACCAATTTACACTTCCGGTACAAAATGCAGCCGTCCAAACGGCATGGCGGCAGGAAGGCAGCCAACCGCCGCTCTACTATCTGGCCGCCGCCCTGCTCACCGCCGGGATCGACACGTCGGATTTAGAGACGGTGCGCCGCATCAACCCCCATGCCGATATTGGCACGCTGCCGCCGGACGGCAATGCAAACATGATCGTACATCGCGCCGACGCGAAAGCTCTGCCCTGGGGCGGCACGGTGCTGGCGGCGCACATCGCCCGGTTTTTTTCGGTACTACTGGGCATGGGAACGGTGATCGTCACCTACCTGCTGGCGCGAGAATTGTTCCCCGGCCAGCCGACGATCCACCTGGGAGCAATGGCGTTCAACGCCTTTCTGCCTATGTTCCTGTTCATCAGCGGGTCGGTCAACAACGATAATGCCTCCAACCTGTTGGGCAACCTGCTCACATGGTTGATCGTGCGGCTGGTCAAGCGAAGCGATGCGCCGCCGCTGCGTGACTACGGGGTCATTGGGGTGGTGACCGGGATGGGACTGCTGGCGAAGCTAAACATCGGCTTGCTGATTCCACTGATCGCCTTCTCATTGGGAATTGTGAGCGTGCGGGCGAAAAGCTGGCGACCCTTGATCATCGGCGGCGCGGTATCGGGCGCGCTCACGATTGCGATTGCGGGCTGGTGGTACGTGCGCAACGTGCAGTTGTACGGCGACCCTACGGGATTGAACGTATTTCTCGATATTGTCGGGCGGCGCGCCATCCCCGCCAGCTTCGATCAATTGTGGACGGAACGCTACAGCTTCACCCAGGCGTTCTGGGGATTCTTCGGCGGCGTGAACGTCGCCATGCCAGCACCCGTGTACACGGTGTTTGACGGCATCGGCGCATTCGGGCTGCTCAGCGCCGTTGTGTTTCTGTTTGCAAATGCCACCCGCCGCCGTTGGATGCTGACGCAATGGCTGCCAGCGTCGGTCACGCTGGCATGGATCATGCTCACCTTCCTATCGTATCTGCGTTGGACGGCGGAAACTCCCGCGTCCCAGGGGCGCTTGATCTTCGGTGCGCTCTCGTCGATCTGCGTATGGCTGGCCGTCGGTTGGACGTGGTGGGTTCCCAAAAAAGCCAAAGCCGTGATGGTAGGCGGCGCGGCGGCGTGGTTTTTCACAATTGCTGCGCTCGCTCCGTTTACGGTGATTCAGCCCGCTTATGCCCGCCCGGAACCTATCGCGTTCCAGCCCGGCGCGGCGCTTGCGACCTATCAGGAACCGGACGGAGATGGCCGCATCAGTCTAATGGGCGCGGACATCCTCACGCCGGAAGTGCAGCCAGATACATACGTCCTGCTCAACATCGATTGGCAGGTCGAAGCGGCGCTTTCCCGCAACTGGAGCCTGTTCGTGCATCTGTATTCACCCGATGGCGTAGTAATCGGCCAGCGCGATGTGTATCCGGGCAGCGGTGCGCTTGCGACCGCAGACCTGGCGGCGGGCTACGCTTGGCGCAATTTCGTCGCGGTCGATGTGCCATCGAGCGCCTACGCCCCGATGGAGGTGACTGTCATCGCCGGGTGGTACGACCTGGTGACGGGGGAGCGCCTGCGCTACGGTGCGGACGACGTGTATACCCTGGGCAGCGTCGAAATCTTGCCCCGCGCCAGCGCGTTCGACGTTCCTAACCCGACCCGTAAACAATTCGACGACCAGGCCGAATTGATCGGCTATGCGATGAGCGATCTCAGCCCGGAAGCAGGAGAACAGATTGAGGTGACGCTGTATTGGCGGCGGCTGAGACCGATAGCACAGGATTACGTCGTGTTCGTCCATATCATCGACTCGGCCACCCTGCGGATTTACGCAGGTTCGGATGCGCAGCCCGCCGGGTGGACTGCCCCTACATCGACATGGGTCGATGGCGCTATCATCGAAGATACGCACACGCTCACGGTCGATCCGGCTGCGCCGCCCGGCATTTACGAGGTCGAAATTGGCCTGTACATCCAGGATGAAGCGGGAAATTTCAACCGCCTGCGCGTGACCACACCCGATGGCGGGATGGCGACCGATTACGCCTACCTGAGCCGCATTCGCATTCTACCGCATGAGGGAACCTGATGAAGCAGCGCCTTTCGCCCGATCTTGCGGCGGTCGCGCTCCTGATTGGGCTGTGGCTGTTGTTCTTCTGGCGGCTGTTCACGCCCATTACAGCGGATCAGGCATCGTTGAAGCAGGGCGATTTTTCCGGCCAGTTCGTCGCCTTTGCGGGGTATCAGGCGGCGCGCTGGTCGGCAGGTGAAATCCCGCTGTGGAACCCGTACAACAACGGCGGCCTGCCGTTCATCGCCGATACCCAGGCGGCAGTATTCTATCCGCCGCGCCTGGTCACCATTGCGCTCTCAAACCTTGCCGGGGGATGGAGCTACCACGCCCTTGAGTTGGAGATGACCGCGCATGTCCTGGCATATACCCTGTTCATGTATAGCTTCATGCGCGTGGTCACACGCGGGTACGCACACAGCATGTTAGGTTCGGTGATCGGCGCGCTGATCGTCGGCTACAGCGGCTTTACAACCGGGTATGCGCCGCTGCAACTCGCCATCCTTGAAGCGGCGATCTGGCTGCCGCTGGCGATGACGGGCGTATGGTGGGCGGCGGGTGGACGATTTCGCCCGCTGCCGTTGGTCGTTACCGGGGCAGCATTGGGGCTGTCGTGGATGGCCGGACATCCACAGACCAGTTTCTTCATCACCTGGTTGCTGATCGCGCTGTGGGCATGGCGTGTGTACGTCCAGCGGCATTCGTGGATCGTCTTCATCGTGGGCGGCGCGCTGTTCGGCGGGCTGGCGTTCGGGCTGGCCGCTGTGCAGTTGATCCCCGGCCTGGAATACCTGACTCTGACCACACGCACCGGCTTTAGCTACGACGCGAAAGCCAACGGGTTCCCGATTCAGGATGTGGTGCAGTTCGCATTTCCCGGCGTGGTCAGCCTGTATTCGCCGCTGCACATCGGCGTTGTGGGCGTAATCCTTGCGCTGTTCGCCATGATGCGCCGCGTTCAAAGTGCGTGGTTCTGGGCAGGCGTGGCCTTGTTCGCCCTGCTGTGGAGCTTCGGCGGGAACAGCCCGTTGTATCCGCTGCTGTACAACGTCCTGCCCGGTCTGCGCTTCTTTCGCGGGCAGGAACGCGCCGCTTTCCTGGTCATGAGCAGTCTGGCGGTGCTGGCAGGTCTGGGAGCCGCCGCTTTACCTGTGGCCGGGCGGGAAGCGAGCGCCGACCAAGCCCGCGATTACGCGGCGGCGCTGCGACTGCGCGTATGGCTGAACCGCACGCTGATCGGCTTTCTGGCCGTTACTCTGCTGATGTTCATCGCCTGGATCGGGTCGCCAGGCGCTTACAGCGCGGCAATCAGCCCGGTGGTATTCGCCGCGTTGATCGTGGGTGGGGTCTACCTGCTGCTGCCCAACCTGATCGCGCAGCCGCAGCGCCCACTCATCGCGTGGAGCCTTGCGGGGCTGCTGGCACTGGAGCTGTTCACCGCCCATATGGACTCGCCTGCGACATATGACCCCGTGCCGCCCGAAACGCAGCTTTCCATGACCGCGCCGCCGCTCGTCGCCCAGGTCTTGGGCGATCCTGACCCGCCATTTCGTGTGGACGGTGAACGCGGCCTGATGGCGAACTATGGATCGCTCTACGGGGTGCAGGATATACGCGGGATCAGCCCACTGTTTCTCGAACGCGCCTGGCTGATCGTAGAAACCGATCTGCGCCAACAGCGCGCCTGGGAGTTGTTCGCCGTGCGGTATGTGTTCACCGACTGGGACGAACTTCCTGTACCTTCCACCATCGTGGGGACGGGTCAGGACGCACTCGGGTCGATCAACCTGCACCGCCTGACCGATCCGCGCCCGTTCGCGGCAGTGCTGCACCGCTACTATGTCGAGCCGAACGACAGTGCGGCGGTCAATCTGCTGCGCGATCCCGGTATCGACCCGCGCCGCCTGGCGATCCTGAACGCCGATCCCGGTGTCTCATCGAACGATGCTGCGCCGCTGTACACGACAGCACAGGTGGTGAGCTTTGCGCCGGAACGGATCGAAATCCGAACGGACAGCGCATTCGATGGCGTACTCACCACTGCACTGGTCGATTACCCTGGCTGGCACGCATCGGTTGACGGCGAACCCACACCCATGTTGCGGGCGTATGGCGCGCTTTCGGCGGTTGCGCTCCCTGCGGGTGCGCATACGGTAACATTGATTTACGATCCGCTGACTTACCGCGTTGGCGCGGTGATCAGCGGGGTGACATGGCTTGCAGTCGTGATCGTGATGATAGGGACGGGAATTGCATATGCAGCAGGCAAACGCGCTTCAACAGTGGGTGGCTAAGGCCGACCGCCGCCTGTACGCGCTCATTATCGGTCTGGGAATCGGGCTGATAGGCGGGCTGATAGGGTTATTGATCGCCGCGTCTGATCCACTGATCGCGCTGGGGTTGGTGTTCGGGCTGCTGGCCGGGTTGTATATCCTAACCAGTGTGGAAGCCGCGTTGTACGGCATCATTGGCGTGATGGCGCTTCTCCCCTTCGGCACACTGCCCTTTCGCATCGGCTTCACGCCCACTTTCATGGATGCGGCCATGCTCGCCTTCCTGGTCGTGTACCTGACTCAGTGGATGACGGGCAAACGTGGAGTTGGGCTGCGGCTCACGCCCGTACACCCGTTGATCGCGCTGTACATCGGCTGGCTGATCCTGGCGTTCATGCTTGGCCTGCAATATGCGCCGCCTAACTCGACCACGCTGCGGCAGTTCGCAGAAACCCTGCTCAGCATCAGCATGACGTTCATCCTTGTCGATCTGCTGCGCGATCTGCGGCTGCTGCGGCGGCTGGTGCTGGTCATCATGCTGGCCGTCGGTGCGCAGGCCTTGATCGCCGTCGTGCTGTATGGGATGAACGATGCGACGGCAGAACGAACCCTGCTGCGCCTGGTGCGCTTTGGCTACCCGAACGGCGGGGTAATCCGCTACCTGGAAGACGACCCGGCACAGGCTGAACGCGCCATTGGCACCTGGGTTGACCCGAACGCGCTCGGTGGGTTTCTGGTCATTTCCGCGCTGATGATCGCGCCGCAGGTATTCGCCCGTAAGCCCGTGCTGCGATTCCGCTGGCTGGCGTGGGGGGTACTGGGTTTGGTGGTGCTGGCGCTCGTCCTCACGTTTTCGCGCGCTTCGGCGTTGGCGTTCGGCTTTGGGCTGGCCTTCATTGGTTTATTCCAGGGCTACCGCCGCTACCTGACCCTGATCGTGCTTGGCGTATGCGCGCTGCTCGTGCTGCCGCAAACTCAGGATTACATCGTGCGCTTTGTCGAAGCGTTCACCGCGCAAGACCTGGCGACGCAGATGCGCATCGGGGAGTATGGCGATGCCTTCGAGCTGATTGCCCAGTATCCGCTTGCGGGCGTTGGGTTCACAGGGACTCCCGTTGCCACCTTGTATACCGATGTCGCCAGCATGTACCTGATCATGGCAAATCAGATCGGGCTGGTGGGGGTGGCTGTTTTCGCGCTGGCAATCCTGGGTGTGTTCGCCTATGGGCTGCACGCCTGGCGGAAGGGACATGCGCACGATGATGTACGGGCAATTCACCTGGGATTTCACACAGCGCTGATCGGTGTGCTGATCAACTCAACGGCTGACCTGTATTTCTTCCGGCTCGATTTTCATGCGGCCATCACCCTTTTTTGGCTGGTCATCGCGCTCTGCCTGACCAGTTCGCGCCTGATGCTGGAACGTGCGGCGGAATCGACCGTTGATCCGGCCTGACGGATCAGGTAGGATGATCGGTGTATGATGTCCGGCGCAAAGGCCGGACTCATGTCGTGATGCTTTCCGCTCTGTACCGTGCGCGCCGCATTCTTGACGGCAACGCTGCATTCCGTGCAGCACATCAGGCACACCACAGGGCAAACCCGGGGAAAGGAGAATAGAAGACCCCCAATGAAACGAGCATACGAAGTCGCATTTATCGTCCGTCTGGATAACACCGACGAAAGCGTGATCAATAATACGGTCGATCAGGTGCGGGCGTGGGTGGAAACGGGCGAACTTGGGCAGGTGCAGCGTATCGACCGCTGGGGACGGCGCAAGCTGGCCTACGAAATCGACAAGCAGCGTGAAGGTTATTATGTGATCATGGAATCGCAGATTGAACCGACCGCGCTAAGCGAAATTGAACGCAACATGAACCTGTCACCGTTCCTGCTGCGCTACCTGGTGATTCGTAAAGACGAATAACCGAGCGCCCTGTACATCGAAGCACCAGCATCGTCTGATTTTTGGAAAGAATCGTGGGTCTTATGGGACGGGGTCTGAACAAAGTCATCATCATTGGGAACGTGGGACGTGAGCCTGAAATGCGTTATACCCCCAGTGGGCGACCCGTCACCAGTTTCAGCGTGGCGACATCGCGCACCTGGGTTTCCGCTGAAGGCGAACGCCGCGAAGAAACCGAATGGTTCAATGTGGTGGCCTGGGGAAACCTGGCGGAAATCTGTAAGGCACACCTGACCAAAAATCAGCAAGTATATGTCGAAGGCCGCTTACAGACACGCGGTTGGGAAGATGAGACGGGCAAAAAGCATTTTCGTACCGAACTCGTCGCCAACGAAATGATCCTGTTAGGGGATCGCCGTGCGCAGCAGGCCGACATCGACTTTATCGACGACGAAAGCGGCGGGGATGACTACGCTTTTTAAGCGGTTCTTTTCTGCCCCCGTCGTCGCACGCTTTATGCAATTCGACCGGAAATCTGCTGTAGCCATGATGGAGTATACCCTGTGACTGACCAACCCCGTGATCCCCGTCCGCCGCGTGCGGATGCGCCCGAAGGTACTGAAGAAGGGGGCGAACGCCGCCGTTCCGACCGCCCAGACCGCCCGGATCGTCCTTTTGGGCGTGGGCGTATGCGGATGCAGGCCTACTGCCCAAAAGGGAAATGCTTCGACTACAAAAATGTCGATCAGTTGAAAAAGTACATCACCGAAACGGGCAAGATCAAACCGCGCCGTCAAACGGGGAACTGCGCCCGCTGCCAGCGCGAACTTGCCCGCGAAATCAAGCGGGCGCGTCACCTGGCACTGCTGCCTTACATCCTGCTCGCTGACTAAGCGCGCCGACCAAGCGAAAACGCCATGAGCAAACGCAACCAAACCACCGGCGCACCCAAAGTCGGAGACCTGAAGCCCGCGCCCAAACCGGAATCAAGTGAATCCAAATCGCTGCGTGGCCGTTTGCAGCCCCGGCTGCTGAACGAATACAGGACGCGCCACGAACGTGAAGCGGTCGTTCAGCGTTACATCATTCTGGGCGTGACCGCGCTGGCAGTGCTGATCGCCGTCATCCTGGGTATCACCTTCGTGTTCGATCAACTGATCACGCCGAACCAGGTGGTGGCCAGTGTGAACGGTGAAACGATCACCGTGCGCGATTTTCGCAGCCGCGTGCGCCTGGAACGGGCGCTCTTGAATGAGACGGTGAACAGCCAGATTGCATTCCTGCGGGCGGCAGGCGCGACCGATGATGAGATCAATCAACAGATTGGCCAAAGTCCGGAATGGCAGGAGTTGAACGGTTCCAGCGATCAACTTGGCCTGACCGTGCTGGACAGCATGATCGAAGATGTACTGCTGCGCCAGGAAGCGGCCACACGCGGGATCAGCGTGACCAGCGACCAGATCGACGCGCAGATCAATGAGTATCTGGGGTATGATCCGGCGGCGTTTGCGGGCGACCCAACCGCCACGCCCACGCGCACGGCCACGCCCACGCCGTTCATCACCCCCACACCGACGCTCACCCCTACCATCACCCCAACGGCGGAGTTCACCACCACTCCAACGCTGACCGCCGCACCGTCATCCACGCCGACCAACACGCCGGATGCGACACAGCGCGCCCAGGAATTGACGAATGTCCGTTCCAGCACGTTCGATCAGATTCGGCGTTCGGCGGGCGTGGGGGATGAGGTGCTGAATGTCTATTTTGAATCGCTTGCCCTGCGCGAAGCCCTGGCACAGGACGTGCTGCAAACCGCAAGCGATACGACGACGTTCGTCAGTCTGCGCCATATCCTGGTCGCAACTGAGCCGGAAGCACAGGATGTGCTGGCAGCGCTGAATGCGGGCGAATCCTTCGCGGAACTGGCGCGTGCGGTTTCGACCGATACGGGGTCGGCACAGCGCGGCGGCGAATATACCTGGGCCCCGATCAGCAACTACGTGACTGAATTTGCCGAAGCCGCCCGTACCGCTGAAATCGGCACGCTGGTTGGCCCAGTGGAAACCGAGTTCGGGTATCACATCATCCAGGTGCGGGGCCGTGAAGAACGTCCTGCCAGCGCCGATACAGTGGAAGCCGAACGCGAACAGGCCGTTGCAGATTACCTGAGCGACCTGCGCGAACAGCAGGAAGCGGCCATCGAAATCTTCGATGTGTGGACGGACAACGTGCCGGATGAACCGCGCTTTATCGCCCGGTTCTAACGGAATGGGCAATTGGCACTCCTGATTACAGGCACAGAGAAAAAGGGCGCAGTGATGCGTCCTTTTTTGTTGCATCGGGTCATGCGCTGGACTACGCTTGCTCTCCGTTCGGGCTTCAACCAGGCGGCTGACATTGTGATGCCGATCAGTCTTGGCTATACTTCCGCTCATGAGCGACCGATTCTCGCGCTTTGAAGCGCAGCTAGAACGCCTGATCGAAGGTGCGTTCACGCACCTGTTCGGCAAAACGATCCGCCCACAGGACATCGCGCTGCGGCTTTCGCGGGCGATGGAAGACCATCTGCGCGCCACAGACGATGCGGATCCCCGTTCGTATGCGCCGGATCAGTATGTCATTCACCTTGATCCGGGCGTGTGCGCGGGCTTGCTGGAACAACAGCCATCGCTGCCGCACATTCTCAGCCAACACCTGATCGAACTGGCATTGTTTGCCGATTACCGCCTGAACAGTGTGCCGCGTGTGGAACTGGTGGGCGATCATGCCTTCGACCCCACCGAACTTGAAGTGATCGCGCTGCACAGTGATCCTTCACAGAACCGTACTGCCGTCATGGAAAGCCTGGAAATCGCCAGGCCGGAACCCGCAGAACACAAGCCGCGCAACCCGCAGTTGGTGATCAACGGAACGCGCGTGATCACACTGCAAGACCCGCTGATCAACATTGGGCGCAGCCGCGATAACCACATTGTGCTGAACGACCAGCATGTATCGCGCCATCATGTGCAGCTTCGCCTGCGCTTTGGGCATTACACCGTATTCGACAGCAACAGTCAGTCGGGAACCCGCGTCAACGACGTGAGCATCCGCGAACATCGTTTGCAGCCTGGGGACGTGATCCGCATTGGCAAGACGCAGATCGTGTATATTGAGGATGCGCCTCTGGATGGGCAAACCGGGGTTGCGGCTTCCCTGCATTCATGATGAGCGGCAAGGAATGGATAAGCAAGCGTGACGAACGAGACCGCGTTATTCCTGCTGCGGCTTGTGGGCAGCATCCTGCTGCTGGCCTTCATGGGGGCGTTGTTCTGGGTGCTGTGGCGGGATGTGCGCGGCGCAGCGGCGCAGGCAGAGGCCACACGCCGCAGTTACGGCAAGCTGATGCTGGTGGAAAGGCCAGCCGCGGAAGCAGAACTGGAACAGGTAAAATCGTATCCGCTGCTGCCGCTAACGAGCATCGGACGTTCGCCCACCAATACGATCCGCATTGAAGATACGTTCGCCAGCGGGGAACACGCGCTGATTGCGCTGCGCGGTGGCGCATGGTGGCTGGAAGACCGCCGCAGCCGGAACGGCACCCTGCTCAACGGAATGCAGGTCAATCAACCGGTCATCATCACCGATGGCGATCTGATTGGCGTGGGCAGTCACCAGTTTCGGATCGAACTGGAATGACGCACGTTCACTTTACTAAAGGACACCCAATGACGACTCCCCAGGTTGAAATGGCTGTGATCGGCGGTTCCGGGCTGTACCAAATGCCGGAACTCAGCAATGTGTTCACCGTGAACATGGAAACGAGTTTTGGCAAACCAAGTGCCGAGATCGTAATCGGTACGCTGCGCGGCAAACAGGTCGCCTTTTTGCCCCGGCATGGCATTGGGCATCTCTACACGCCATCGACCGTCCCCTACCGGGCGAATATCATGGCGCTCAAAATGCTGGGCGTGCGCTTCATCATCGCGGTGAATGCGTGCGGTTCGCTGCGGGAGGACTATGCCCCAGGTCATATCGTGATCCCCGATCAGTTGGTGGACTTTACAAAAGCGGAGCGTGGCCGCAGCTTTTTCGATACAGGGATGGTCGGCCATGTTTCGGTCGCAGACCCGTTTTGTGCCGAGCTGGGCGCGCATGTCGCGGAAAGCGTGCGCCGTTCAGGGGGAACCGTGCATGAGGGCGGGACTTACATCACCATTGAAGGCCCCCGGTTCAGCACACGCGGCGAAAGTCATATTTTCCGGCACTGGGGGTGCAGCATCATTGGGATGACCACCTGCCCAGAGGCATTTCTCGCTCGTGAAGCGGAGATTGCCTATACCACGATGTCGCACGTCACCGATTACGATGTGTGGCACGTCAGCGAATCGCCCGTCACGGTCGATAAAGTGATCGCGGTCATGCATCAAAATCTGTCCCTGGCGCAGCAGGCCATCGCCGATGCCGTCGAACGGTTCGATACGGCGGTCGATTACCCGGCGCATCACGCGCTGAACGATGCAGTTATGACGGATCGCGCCAGGATTCCGGCTGAAACCCTCAGCCGCCTTCGCCCCATCATCGGTCACCTGTACCCAGATGCTTAACACGCTCATCAGCGAACTGCGCCGCGCCCCTGTCCTGGATGATCCGGGACGCATTCTTCAGGCGCACAGCGTAGAGCGGCGCTTCTTGGTGATCGCCGCGCTTTTCCTGCTCGTCAACACACTTTCGTTGTGGATATTACGCGGTGATGTCGCTGATTTCTGGCATGGGCTGGCCTGGGGTGCATGTGCCGTTTTTGGGCATCTGGTCCTGAACTGGCGGCTCCCAGACCGTGACCCGCTCCTGTTTCCATTAGCAATGTTCATGGCAGGCTGGGGCATTATCGCCATCAGCCGCTTGCAGCCTCCATTTGCGGATCGTCAAAGCATCTGGCTGATCGTCGCCTTGTGCGGAATGCTGGCGATCAGTTGGACGCGGGCTTTACTGCGGCTGATGCGGGCGTTCCGGTATCTGCTCCTGTTCGGCGGGCTGGCGGTGCTGGCCGTCACCATTCAGGTTGGGATCAACCCGTCCGACCCCGAAGGCGTTTTCGGTGCGCCGGCATTATGGATTGCACTGGGGTCGCTTTACATTCAGCCTTCCGAAGGGCTGAAGATCATCCTGGTAGTATTTCTGGCCAGCTACCTGGCGGAACAATACCCCACCCTGCGCGCCGAAGGACTGCATACCGGGCGCGGACGCATCACGGTTTCACCGCGCATTCTGGGGCCAATCGCGCTGATGTGGGGCCTGTGCGTAGTCGTGCTGGTGTGGCAGCGAGACTTGGGGACAGCGGCGCTGTTTTTCATCGTGTTTCTGGTGCTGCTGTACACGGCCACCGGATATACGTTCATCGTCTACAGCGGCGTGCTGATGCTGGGCGCGGTCGGTGTGATCGCGTATCAGTTGTTCGCTGTCGTGCGGCTGCGCATCGATATTTGGTGGAACCCCTGGCTGGAGGCGGAAGGGCGCGCTTACCAAATCGTGCAAAGCCTGATGGCGTTCGCGGCGGGCGGCGTTTTCGGGCAGGGCATCGGCCAGGGTGCGCCGGGATTCATCCCGGTTGTGCATTCAGATTTCATGTATGCAGCGCTGGCCGAAGAATGGGGATTGATCGGCGCGTTGGCGGTACTGGTGTGCCTGGCGGTGTTCAGCACACGTGGGATTCGCATCGCCATTGGGCAGCGTGGCAAACCCTATCAAACGCTGCTGGCAGTGGGGTTAAGCACACTGATTGCCGCCCAAAGCCTGCTGATCATGGGCGGGGTGCTGAAACTGATTCCCCTGACCGGGGTGACCCTGCCATTTTTCAGCTATGGGGGCAGTTCACTCGTGGTCACCTTTCTGATCACGGGGCTGCTGCTGCGCCTTTCGGCCAGGGAGGTGTAGCGGTCATGGCTTTTGGACGCGAACTGCACCGGCTGCTCATCGCACTCCTGCTGATGTTCATGGGGATTGGCTTGGCCGCCGCTTACTGGGCGGTGACCGGGCCGGATGCACTGCTCGACCGGGAGGATAACCCGCGCCGGGTGCTGGCGGATGCGGCAGTGCGGCGCGGCGCGATCTTCGACCGGGGCGGTGAAGCGCTCGTGCGTTCGTTTCCTCAACAGGACAACACCATGCGGCGGGTGTATCTGTACCCGGAAACAGCCAGCGCACTTGGCTACTTCAGTCAGCGCTACGGGGCAGGTGGACTTGAAGCCGCATTTGATACGGCGCTGCGTGGCGCAGACCGCCCGATCAATTTATCCGAAGCACTGACCGCACAGCTCTTGCATCGCCCCCAGGTTGGATCGGATATACAACTCACGCTCGATGTCGATGTGCAGCGTACCGTCGCCCAGGCGATGGCAGGACAGCGGGGCGCGGCGGTCGTCATGGCGATCCCTTCAGGACAAATTCTGAGCATGGTCAGCCTGCCCACATTCGATCCCAATCGGCTGGATGCCGACTGGAATACTCTGACGGCAGACCCCGGCAATCCCTTTTTCAACCGGGTGCTGCAAGGGCGTTACCAGCCCGGTGCCGCGCTGCAAACGCCGTTGATCGCGGCTGCGCTGCTGCTCGATCAACCGCTCGATGTTGAATACCGCAGTGCTTCACAGCCTTACGCGCTCGATGGTTTACAGCTTGAATGCGCGGTGCGGCTGCCGCCGCTCTCACTCAGCCTGCGGGAAGCATACAGTTTTGGCTGCCCGACGGCCTTTGCAGCCTTTGCACAGAACATCGATGCCGGGGTGCTGCAAGCGACCTTCGATACCTTCCAACTCGACCTACGCCCCCTCATCGATGGAGCCGTCTCTACCAGTGATCCCCTGAGTAATGCGCCTGTCGAAATCGACGACGCAAACTATCTACAAAATGCGCTTGGGCAGGGTGAACAGACTGTCACCCCACTAAGCATGGTCATGATCGCGGCATCGTTGATCAACGATGGCAACACGCCCTATCCAACGCTGCTGCTTGGCACACGCCCGCCGGACAGCGATTCATGGCTGGCAACGCTTCCCAGCGCGCCGACGATCCCGTTCACTACGCTGGAGACGGCCAGCCGCCTGCAAGACCTGATGCGCGCCGCCGTCGCAGAAGGCGCGGCTCAGAATGCGGGCCGCCCGAATATCGACATTGGCGGTCATACGGCGCTGGCGTATTCGGGCGATACCACGCTGGCATGGTTCATTGGGTTTGCCACGCTGGGTGGGCGCGATGCCGCTGCGGTAGCGGTGGTGCTGGAAGGCAGCGGTGATGCGGGTTTGGCTGCCGATATTGGTGGGACTGCACTGCAAGCGGCGGGTCGTGCGCTGCGGCAGTCAGGTTCGTGAGCAGCCTATGAACGCGGATTGACTCTTAAACAAAGTTTCCCATATTGTAACAATGGCACGCTTGTGCCAATCCAGCATAAAGTAGCGTGGAGACACTCAACATGCGTAATATGGGAAGCAAAGGTACGGGACTGTCGCGTCGTGAGCTGCTCAAGGGCGCGAGCGCTGGTGCGCTGGCTGTCGGTTTTGGCGGGGTATTCGGCGCGGCTGCCAAGACTGTACAGGCACAAAATGCAGCTGGCTACACCCCAACCCCATCCGCATTCGTCACGTTCACCGCCGGCGATGCCCAAGTGACCGTGATTCAGGATGGCAATACAGTCTTCGACCCGACTTTCTTCGCCGTCAATGCCCCACCTGAAGAAGTTGCCGCGCTGATGGAAGCGAATAATCTGCCCAGCCCGGTGCTTTCGACCTTTAATATTACCCTGGTGCGCACTGGGGATCGTGTGGTGCTGATCGATACGGGCGTAGGCGCGAACGCGCTTGACCCCAGCCAGCCGCCGACGGCGGGCCGTCTGCTCCCGACCCTTGAATCACTCGGCATTGCGGCGGCGGATGTGACCGACGTGGTGCTGACGCACTTCCACCCGGATCATCTGTTCGGCTTGGGGGATGGCAGCAGTATCTTTTATCCGAATGCTGCCATCTACTTCCCACAGGCGGAATTCGATTTCTTGCAGAATGGGGTTACCGGAAACGAACAGATCGACGGGTTGATCGCTGCGGCCAATGGGTTCCTGGCTCCTGCCCAGGCAAGCGACCAGCTCACCCTGTACACGGAAGGCGAAATTCTGCCGGGGTTCACTGCGGTTCCGTCACCAGGGCATACGCCCGGCCACACGGCGATCATGTTCACCAGTGGCAGCGATTCGGTGCTGAGCATTGCCGATGCCGCTACTCATCCCGTAATCTCCCTTCAGCACCCCGAATGGTACTTAGGCTTCGATGCCGTTCCCGACGCAGCCGTCGAATCGCGCCGCTCGATTTTGGACATGGCTGCGACCGACCGGATAAAGGTGATCGGTTACCATTTCTCGTTCCCTGGTGTGGGGTACGTGGTCGCGGAAGGTGATGGCTACAACTTCGTAGCCCAGGTGTAGTTTAGGCGACGTTTAAGATGCTCAGCGGATGTGAGTCCGCTATCCGCTGAGCATTTCCAGCGGATCATCAGCCGCCTTCCCACAGGCGAGAACGCAGCCCCAGTTTTTTACCCCATTTCGCGGTTTTGCTGTGAACATGGACAACGGGGTGGCTGTAGTTCAGCCGCGTATGACCCTGTGCGGCGCGCAGCGATTCCACAAAGCTGGACGCGCCTTCAAACGGCTCCATATGCATCGTCGCAAGCCCATATTCTCCACGTGTGTGCGCGTCTGACCCTACAGTGCCGATCAGATTGCGCTCCCGCGCCAGATTGATGGCTTTTGCGTTGTCCTGGCGGTACAAACAGCGCGCATTGAAAATTTCGATGGCATCGACCTGATCCAGGATTGCCAGCAGGTCGGTTTCTTCCCATGCCCCTTTGCGCAGCCGATCATAGGGATGCGACACGCTGATCACCGCGCCTTGTTCGCGCAGCCGCCGGATAGTTTCGTGCGGTGAAAGGCCAGCCGGGATACTTTCCTGCACAAAATAGCCCAGCAGTTCCCCGTGCGTTGTCATGATCTCCTCACCGACGATCACCAGATCAGGCGCGATTTTCTGCATCGCCAGCGCCCCATCCGCCGTATTGTGGTCGGTGATGGCAATTCGGTCGATTCCCCGTGCCGCGCAAACGGACACCAGCTTTTCTAGCGAGACAATGCAGTCTTTCGACCATTGCGTATGACTGTGCAGTTCGACGTTCCACAACTGCTGATCCACGCTTCCCCCTTTGACACCGTTCAGTCGAACCTGAAGATTCTAACAGCATGACGGATCGATCTCCAGCGCGGCATTGGTGAATGACTCGCCAAACTGCTTGGCAAGACACGGGTGTAAAAGTTCTGCACAAGCTGAAAGCGCCCTGCATAGGTTCTCCACAACTCCCAGGCAGAATGAGCGTAAGCGTTCACTCAATGGGAGACGAAACCTCATGCGGAAATGGATCATTGGCGGCGGGCTGGTGCTGGCAGCGGCTGCTGCGGCTGCCCTCATCTTTCCAGGGCTAACCGACAATCAACTGTCGAGCGTGGCCGCGCAGGACATCGAAACGGCGGTTGTCGAGCGCCGCACGCTCAACGAAACCATCGAAAGCGCCGGAACGGTGACGGCGGAACGGACGATTTCGCTCAGCTTCGGCACATCGGGGACGGTAGAAACCGTTGCTGTTGACGTAGGCGATACCGTGACGGCAGGCGATGTACTGGCACGTCTGAGTATCAGCGACCTGGAGTACCAAATTCGCCTACAGGAACAGGCCTTGGTGGTGCAGCAGGCGAATTACGATCAGTTGATCGCACCGCCGACGGCTTCCGAAGAAGCGCAGGCGCGTGCAGCGCTGGCTTCGGCGCAGTCACAGCTTGTGCAGGCCCAGCAGAATCTAGCGTCAGCGCCCAATTCGGTCACGATCAACTGCGCCGATGTTACCACCCGTCAGCGCGCCGTCGATGATGCCCAGGCGGCCTACGATGATTACGTGACGGCGGGTTACGAGATGGATGCAACCTTCCGCCCGGATGCCGATTCGACCGAAGGCGAAGCGCTCCGCGATGCGCTCGACAATTTGTCGGTGGCACAGGCGCAGTGTGATAACACCACGACGGTTGAAGAATACGAAATTCAGCTCGCCTCAGCACAGGCATCGTTTGACGAAGCACAGGCATCGCTGGATGCGCTGCTGGCCGGCGCCGATGCTGAAGATATTGCATCGGCGGAAGCGCAGCTTGCGCAGCAGCAGCTTGAACTCGATAACGCACGCGCAGCGCTGGCGGATGCCGAACTGGTCGCCCCATTCGATGGCGTGATTGCATCAGTCGATATTCTTGAAGGAGGCATGGTCACCTCAACTGCTGCCGTCATCACGCTGGTTGATACCAGCACGCTCTACGTCGATCTTCAGGTCGATGAACTCGATATTCCCTTGTTGAGCGTCGAACAACCCGTGATTGTCAGCCCGGATGCGCTGGAAGACACCACGCTCGACGGCCAAATCGCCCGTATTGCCCCAGTCAGCGAAACCACCGACGGCGTAGTCACTTACGATGTGCGCGTCGCATTAGAAGCATGGCAAGACCTGCCGATCTACGTCGGCATGACCGCCAATGTTGAAATTATCCTGGGCAGCCAGCCGGATGCATTGGTCGTGCCGACCGAAGCGATCCAGCGCGCCGGGACGAACGAATTCGTAAGCGTACTGGTCGATGGTGCGGAACAGCAGGTCAGCGTGACGACTGGCGTGACGATTGATGGGTTCACCGTGATCACGGGTGAAATCGAAGTCGGCGCACAGGTTGTCATTCCGGCAGAAGAATCCCAGCAGCCGGGCGGCTTTGGCGGCCCCTTCGGCGGCTGATGCGGCACGCCCAGGAGGAGACATCATGATTAAAACCAAGCAGACATCCGTCATCGACATTGAAGCGCTCATGGAAGAAGACGTGTCACCAGGGGCAAGCGTGCCACCCGTGATCGAGACGACTGACCTGACGAAAATCTACACGATGGGCGATCAAGAAATTCATGCGCTGAGCGGCGTATCAGTCCGCATCGAACGCGGCGAGATGGTGGCGATTGTCGGCCCATCCGGTTCGGGGAAAAGTACGCTGATGGCGATCATTGGCGCGCTCGATAAACCGACCAGCGGCAGCTACAAGCTGGACGGGGTTGAAATTGCCAAAATGAGCCAGGATCGGCTGTCGGATATTCGCAATTACCGGATTGGCTTCGTCTTTCAAAAGTTCAACCTGCTGGCGCGCACATCGGCACAGGCGAATGTCGCGCTGCCGCTGGTATATGCCGGGGTAAACGCTCGTGAACGCGATCAGCGTGCCAAAGCCGCGCTCGAACTGGTCGGTCTGGGCGAGCGACTGCACCACCGCCCGAACGAACTGAGCGGTGGACAGCAGCAGCGCGTCGCCATTGCACGGGCGCTCATCAACAACCCATCACTGATTCTGGCGGATGAGCCGACAGGCAATCTCGACAGCAAAACCGGTGAGGAGATCATGGCGCTGTTCCGCCAGCTTCACGAACAGCAGGGAATCACGTTGATCCTGGTGACGCATTCGCCCGAAATCGCTGATCAGTCAAAGCGCGTGATCAGTATGCGCGATGGAAAGGTCGTCAATGAACACCACAACCGCTGAAGCGGCGGCGCAAGTGCCACTGCGAGAACGCATCAAACCGTTCTACAAGAACCTGTTCGTCGCCGTCTTTGCGCTGGTCATGCTGTTTGCGTATGTCGTCCTGTCACCGTGGTCATCGTTCGGCACAGGCGGTGCAGCAGGTTTTGACCCGTCACAGTTGCAGCTGCCCGAAGGGATGGAACTGCCTGAAGGCTTCGACCCGTCCCAGATGCAGTTGCCCGAAGGGATGGAACTGCCCGAAGGCTTCGACCCATCACAGATGCAGCAGCTTCCTGAAGGCATGGAAGCCCCTGAAGGGATGGAAATGCCGGAGGGCTTCACACCGCCCACCAGCAGCACATCGCAAACGCCGTCGGATGGGCAAACCACTGGGACAACCACCCAGGAACCTACCGGTGCCGGTGGCTTCGGTGGCTTCGGCGGTGGTTTTGGTACCATGCCCACCGATGCTCTGCGGGTATTGGTACCCATTGCAGCGGTAATCGCGCTGGCCGTGATGGGACTGGCTGCCTGGAAACCACGCTTCAACACGCTGGCGACGGCGGTCACCTTCCTGGTGGGGTTGGCAGCAGGTGCGTACTATGTCGCCTTCTTCGCTATTGATGCGCTGCTGCCCATTCCGATCAATTTCATCGATACGGTGACTATCGGCTTCTGGATTGGGCTGGTTGGCACAATCGGTCTGATCGGGCAGTTGTTCATCAGCCGTCCGCGTGAACTCGATGCCGACGACAGCAATGCCGAAGCGATCCTTGCTGAAGCTTACAAGAAGCGGTCGAGCATTAGCGTGACCCAGAACCTGCGCGTGGCAGTCGGGGCGCTGCTGGGCAACAAACTGCGTTCCGGCCTCACCATGCTGGGCATGATCATCGGCGTGGGTTCGGTGGTGGCGCTCCTCTCAGTTGGGCAGGGTGCAACCAGTTCGATCACCGAGCAAATTCAAGGCACGGGCGTGAACCTGATCACCGTATCGCCTGGCGCGGGCGGGGGGTTTGGACCGGGCGGTGGGCCGGGTGGCGGCAGCCAGGAAACGCTCACCTACCGGGATGCTGAAGCGATTGCGGAGGATGTTGAAGGCATCAGCGCGGTGCTGCCGCAGTACAGCACCAACCTGGACGTGCGATCCGAGCAGAACAACTACAACGCATCGGTTTTGGGTGTGGCCGCAGATTATGCCGACGTGCGCAGCATTGACATCGATATTGGTGAGTATATCACCAGCGGGCATTACCGCAGTGGGTCGATGGTTGCCGTGCTGGGCAGTGGCGCATCCGAAGAACTGTTCGGCGGTTTGAATCCGCTCGGAGAATACATTCGTATCGACGGACAGCGCTTTGAAGTCATTGGGGTGTTGGGTGAACAGGATGGTGGCTTTGGCAACGACCCCAACCTGCAAATCCATGTGCCGCTCACGTCGGGCTACCGGCACCTGTTTGATGCGCGTGCAACGGGCAGCGGCAACTACTATGTGTCCAGCATCGTGGTCGAACTGATCAACGGCGATGATGCCGATGCTGTGACAGAGGACATTGAAACCGTGCTGCGGCGTGAACATGAATTGACGGGGGACGACGAAAACGACTTCAACGTCTCCGACCAGCAGCAGCTTTTGGAGACGGCCAGCCAAATCACGGGCATTCTGACGGTGCTGCTTGGTGCAATCGGCGGCATCTCGCTGGTGGTGGGCGGCATTGGCATCATGAACATCATGCTGGTTTCGGTCACGGAACGGACGAAAGAGATTGGCCTGCGCAAGGCCATTGGCGCACGCCGGTCGCACATCTTGCAGCAGTTCCTGATCGAAACGATCCTGCTCAGCATGTTGGGCGGCATCTTCGGCGTAGCGGCGGGCGTGGGCGTGGCCTTGATCGCCAATGCGACGGGCGCGCTGACGGCGACGGTTTCGCTCAGTTCAATTGGGCTGGGGTTGGGTTTTTCGGCGTTGGTCGGCATTTTCTTCGGCGTGTACCCGGCAAACCAGGCCGCCTCATTGGAACCTATCGAAGCACTCCGCTACGAATAAGCGGACAACGGGAGAACATCGACATGAACGGGAATCGTGTGTACGGACGTAGAAAAATCGGGATCGCCGCCGTGATGACGGTGATTGTGGCAGCCTTCGGCATACTCGGCATCAGCGCACAAAGCAGGATCGACGAAATGCTGCGCGTCGCATTTATTGGCACGACGAATACGGCCAATAGCAGTGAAGGGCTGCTGTACCAGGCCGCAGTGCTGGCAGCAGAAGAAATCAACGAAGATGATGGCGTGATCGCTTCAGATGGCACGAACTACGGCTTCGAGATCGTCTTTTACCAGGCGGATACGCAGTCGGAAGTGCTGGAAGCCTACGACGAAGCCCTGAGCGATGATGCTGTTGCCATCCTGGGGCCGGATGATCCCACGCTGGCCCAAGCGATCAGCGATGCGGGTACGCCCGATGTCCCGGTGCTGTTGGGCAATGCCAGCGCGGACGATGGTACATCGATCTACCTGCTTTCCGCTTCGACGGAATCGCTGGCGGAAGCGGGAGCCGATTATCTGGCGAACATCCGCGCTTTCGACCAGATCGCGCTGCTCACGGTCGATACCGACGCGGGTACAGCAGCACGTGAAGCGGTGATGGGCATCCTGGCCGATGATGCGGTGGTGAGCGACATCACATTTGACGCGGACCGCAGTGAGTTTGAGAGCGAGGCCGACACGATCCGCGAAGCTGAAGCGGATGCCTTGTTCGTATGGGCGCGTGACGATCAGATGGAAGCGCTGCTGCAAGCGCTTGATGATACCCGCTGGAATGGGGTGATCGTGTTCGGCGGCGGCGATGGGGCATTTTTGGAAGACATTGACTCCAGCCAGGTGTTCACGCTCAAGGCGTGGTCAACCAGCGCTTACGACTCTGACAGCCAAGCCTTCGTTGAAGCGTATACCCAACGCTGGCAGGCCGAACCGGACGCTGCGTCGGCAGCATATTATGATGCAGTCTATCTGCTGGCCAGCGCAGTCGATGCGAATGGCGCGACGGTTAGTTCAATCACAAGTGGGCTGAACCGAAGCACCGAGATCGACGGGGTGCAGGGGGATTACGTTTCCGGCCAGACCGACGGCGTGCGCCTGATGAACTGGCAGGACGGCGTATACCTGGAAGCGGCACAGTATGCCGATGGCGAATGCCTGACCTGCCCAGACACTTTCCTGGCGGATAGTTCGGCGGAGGATGTGAGCGAGACTGCGACTTTTTCAATCGGCCTGATCACGGCGGTGAACGGCGACAATGAAGCGCTTGGCGAATCGATTGAAGATGCGGTCAGTTTGGCGATCCGCGAGATCAACGATCACGGTGGCGCGGTCGATCCCAGCGATACACGCTATGTGTTCTCGCTCAATGTCTACCATGCCACTACCGCCGAAGAAGCCGAAGCCGCCTTGAGCGAAGCCGCTGAAGACGGCGTACAGGTCGTGCTGGGGCCAGATTATAATGGGCAGGTGATGCCAAACCTGAACGCCGCCGAAAATGCTTCGGTATTGCAGTTCGTTTCCGCCACCAATGGACAGATCGCGCAGACCGAAGCCGATGATTATGTGTTCCAAATGCGGGCGACCGATGAGAGCCTGGCGGCGGCAGCGGCTCGCTACCTGACCGATACCCGTGGCCTGACCCGCTTTGTCACGGTTGCAGTGAATACGGACTACGGGCGCGACGGGATCGATGCCTTCGAGGACGGCGTGAACGACTCGGACGATGGCGAAGTCGTGCTGAACCTGGAACATGAGGTCGATGAACTCGATATGACCATACTTGCGGACCGTATTGTGAGCGCAAATGCTCAGGCGGTCGTGGTGTGGTCAAGCGAACCGGGCGCAGCAGCATTGTTGGCCGCGCTGGATGCGACCGGATGGGATGGGCTGTTCGTATATGGCTATCTCACGCCCAATTTCGTCAGTGAGAATGTGTACGACGGGATCGAAATCGTGGGGCCGGTCAACTGGTGGAGCAGTGCGGAAAGCTGGGCATCCCGTGATTTCAGCACCCGTTTTGCCGACCGCTACAATCAGGAGCCACTGCCACAGAGCGCCGCTTACTATGATACGGTGTATCTGGTACGCGAAGCGATCAGTGAAAACGGTGCGGAAACCAGCGATATTCAGGACTGGATGCTGCAAACCGAGTCGTATATCGGCGCACAAGGTGAATACACCCCGGATGCAGGCGCAGGGGGCGAACTTACCCAATCCGTCTTGATTGTCCAGGCTGTCGATGGCGTGGTCAGCGAAGTGAGCCGCTACGTCGGTGAGACGTGCGTCGCCTGGTGCGAGTAGCCTAAGCTGTCAACAGATCCCTTCAGCAACCTTACCTCGTATGAGAGGTAAGGTTGCAATCAGAGACATTTCTTGACCTAAACACTGAGGAGTTTCACATCATGGCAGACAATGCTCAGCAGCGCGTACTTGTGGTGGATGACGACAAGGAAATCGTCCGCGTGGTGCGTGCATATCTGGAACAAGCAGGATTTATCGTTTTCACCGCCAGCGATGGCAGTTCAGCGATGCACGTCCTCAACCGCGAACACCCGGAACTGATCATCCTGGACATCATGCTGCCGATCAAGGATGGCCTGGAGATCACCCGTGCCATTCGCACCAACCCCCAGTTGGCGCATACGCACATCATCATGCTGACAGCGCGCATTGAAGATACCGAAAAGATCGTCGGGCTGGAACTCGGTGCCGATGATTACATCACCAAACCGTTCAATCCCCGCGAAGTACTCGCACGTGTCCGTTCGGCGTTTCGCCGCATCGATTTAGAGAAAAACGGGGTCGAACGCATCCACCGCTACCGCGATCTGGTTGTCGATGTACCGCGCCATCATGTCACGATGGACGGCAGAACGGTCGAACTAACCCCAACCGAGTTCAACCTGCTGGCGACGCTGATTTCGCAGGTGGGCGTGCCGTTCACCCGCAGTGAATTGGTGCAGAAGCGGCTAGGCTACGATTATGAGACGACCGAACGCACTCTGGACAGTCACATCCGCAATCTGCGCAAGAAGATCGAGTCAGACCCGAACAATCCGGTCTATGTGCAGACCGTCTACGGCATCGGTTACCGATTGGGCGAGCCGTGAAAACCGCTCAAGCGCTGTGGGTACGCCTCAGCATCATTTTCACGATGGTGATCCTGTTAGGGGGGGCGCTTTTCTGGGCATCGACCACTATTGTCATTGGGAGCGGCATCCCTAAAGAAGTCATTATCGACGGGCTGCGCACGCCTGATGGCCTGGTGGATCGATTACAGCGCTATTTTGCGGCGCGTCAATCCTGGCAGGGCATTAACACGCTCCTTGCCGAAACCGACCGCATCCTGCCGCGCTTGTTCACAAATCCGGGCATCGCCCTGTTGTTTACCGATGCCGCTGGCAACGTGCTTTACGACGGCGGCTTAAACGCACAGATTCTTGAAACCGTGCAGCCGATTGACCTTGAAGACGGAAACCATATCGCCATCGTCGTCAACGATGTAGTGCGCGGGTATCTGATAGTCGAAAATGTCCCTGTGCAAATGGGCGATGAAACAATCCCCCCTTTCCCATTGGCGCGCTGGACAAATGGGCTGCTGGTACTGTTGGTGATCGGCGGCGCATTTAGCGTCGTCGCGGGCATTATCGCCAGCCGTCAGTTGACGAGTCCGCTTAGCGAACTGGCTCAGACAGCACGTCGCTTCGGAAGCCGCAACATGAGCGCACGCGCAGCCGTGCGCGGTGCCAGTGAAATCCGCGAAGTTGCTACCGCATTCAATCAAATGGCGGATGAACTGGAAAGTGCGGAACGCCTGCGTCGCAATATGCTGGCGGATGTAGCCCACGAACTGCGCACGCCGCTTTCCGTTTTAAGCGCAAACCTGCAAGCGCTGCTCGACGACGTGTACCCGCTCGACAAAAGTGAGATCGGCGTACTGGCGAATCAGGTCGAACTGCTGCGGCGCTTGGTGAGCGACTTACATCTTTTGGCGCAGGCGGAAGCCCGACAGCTTACCCTTAACCGCCAGCCCATCATCCTGCAAGCGCTGGTCGAGCAGCGGGTAGAACAATTCAATGCGCTGGCGAAGGCGGGCGCGCTGACTCTCAATACTAACCTACCCGAAACGCTCATCACGGTACAGGGCGATCCCGACCGCCTGAACCAGGTGCTGACCAACCTGATCCAGAATGCCCTTACCCATACGCCGGACGGCGGTACGGTGACGGTCACGCTGCGCGCCGATCCAGGCGCTGCGGTGCTGGAAGTCCAGGATACGGGGGTGGGTATCCCACCGGAAGCGCAGATTCACATCTTTGATCGCTTTTTTCGAGCGGATCAATCGCGTGACCGGGCAACCGGAGGAGCGGGGTTGGGGCTGGCTATTGTTAAGGCGATTGTTGAACTGCACGGCGGGTCGATCAGCATGAGCAGTGTCGTAAATCATGGGACGATCTTCACTATTAGGCTGCCGTATGGGCGCGAACATCGGCCTCCGCCAGCCGGAGAGGATTACGCTGTTAATCTCACCTTTCAGCAAACGGACAGCGCTGCCGATTAGGGTCGATCCTCAGATGTGTGGAGTGGCGTGGGGGAGGCTGGATTGCGTGAGACCATCATGAATGCATGTTGACACCGAAACAATAGTCCAATACACTTCAACCAAATTGTAGGTTGAAACATGACGGATCCAGTGAACGAAACTCACAGTCGCATTCTCGATGCAGCCGAAGCCCTGTTCATGCGAAAAGGCTATACGGCTGTCAGGCTGCGAGATGTCGCTGATAGTGTCGGGATGCGTCATGCGTCGCTGTTTTATTACGTACCCGGCGGCAAAGAGCAGCTCTATATTGCGGTTGTAGAGCGCAGTCTGAACCGCCATAAGGAGGGGTTAACAAAAGCTATTGCAGACGCAGGCGATGATTTCAGAATGCAGATGTACGCTGTAGCTGACTGGTTTGCCGAAACACCACCGGTCGATTTTGGCCGGATTGTAGCTTCCGACCTGCCGGAGATCGATCCACACGAGGCAGAACGATTGATGAATCTAACATATGATGCGCTGCGCACCCCATTGATCGAGATGCTTCAACAGGCACAGGCACACAATCGTATCCGTCTGAACGATTTCAATACGGCGGCTATGGCGTTGGTAACCCTGGCACAGAGTGCGCATGGCATTCCCGGCAAGTACCCGTCTGGCTGGAAGCAGCGACTAGGGCGACAGCTTGTCGATATGCTGCTCGATGGTTGGCTGGCACGCTAACGGCGGCAGCGATCTGGAACGATGCGAAACTGAGTTTCGCATTTTTTTGAAGCGATTTTCTACCAACTTGTAGGTCAAGCGAGGAACATGATGGAGACTATGAAAGCAATCGGGTTTCGACAGTATGGCGGAGCCGACGTACTTGAGGAACTCACGATTTCTGTTCCTGACATCAAACCAGACAGGGTTCGGGTGAAGGTGACGGCAGCGGCGATCAATCCCGGTGATGCGCTCTTCCGAAGCGGCGCGCTGAAAAACTTTCTGCGGCTCAAACTGCCCTTTGTGCCAGGGCTGGATATTGCTGGCACTGTCGATCAAGTAGGCAGCAAAGTCACGCGGTTTCAAGTAGGCGATAAAGTGTACGGGATGCTGCCAAACATGACTATGGGAGGCTATGGGCAGTATGCAGTCATTGATGCGGCGGCACTGGCTCCAATTCCGTCCCAGATGTCATTCATTCATGCAGCGGCAATTCCCTGTGCGGCATTGACCGCGCTTCAGGCGCTGCGCGATTTGGCGCATGTTACGCCTGGATGCAAGGTGCTGATCAACGGAGCATCGGGCGGGGTTGGCTCGTTCGCCGTACAGATTGCGCGGGTGCTTGGCGCAGACGTGACGGCAGTCACCAGTACTCGTAATCTGGAATTCGTGTCGTCGCTTGGGGCAAATACCGTTATCGATTATTCCACGCATGACCCCGCCGGCACTGTATCCCGTTATGATGTGGTGTTTGACGCGGTAGGCGTAAAGTCGTTTGCTCAGTGGAAAACGGTCTTAAAGCCGGGGGGCATCATGGTCACCGTTAATTTTGGCTACGGCAACCCACTTGCGCTGCTGCGTGCAAAATTCGACCCTCAACGGCGTAAGCTGAAGTCCCTGCTGGTCAAGCCGCGTGGAAGCGATTTGGAAAGACTGGGGCAGTGGTATGAAGAGGACAAACTGCGCGTGATGGTCGAAAAAACCTTTCCCTTTCAGAAAGCCGCCGAAGCGCATCAGCAGATTGAGACCAAACGCACGCGCGGCAAGCTTGTATTGATCATTGATCAGGATGAAGCTTCGTGATTACCTACTTCATGCGGCGACTGATACATCTTTCCCAACGTGGTTGGCTCGTAGCGTCCATCGTTCTGCTCAACGGACTCAATTTTTTCCTACTGTTCAGCCTTGAATCGCGCTTTCAGGCGCTGTCGGGCGTACCGACCTTCGACACTCAAAACGATTTGACATCGAATCGACTGCTTGAACAACTGCCCGCTTATACAGGCGATGCACGTACTGCTTACCTGCTCTTCAGCGCTTATGATTTTCTGTTCCCAGTATTGGCAGGGCTTACACTCGCTGTACTGATCACCCTGTTTTTGCAACTCAACACCTGGAAGCTGCCTGCCCGCCTGCTGGCATGGGGATTGCCTGCTTTTGCCCTGCTAAGTATCCTATGGGATTGGCTGGAGAACATAGGTTTGCTCGCTTCCCTGGTTAGTGATGGACAACCATTCTGGATAGGGTGGGCGCTGCTTTTCAAACAGCTTAAGCTCCTCTGGTTGATACTTGGGAGTGGGTCCTTAACCGCGGCGTTTGCGTTGTTGATGGTGAATCTTGTCTCAAGATTAGGCACACAACAGTTGGGCGCTGCACACAGGCGATGACGAGGTCACACCGTTCCCGCACATGATGAGGCGAAAACAAGAAGTGGCGAACGGAAGCAGCCACATGATGATGAAGGCATTCTCTCGTGGCCGCTTCCGCCCGTCCCGCTCAGTTTGCCAGGCGCACCCACAGCGTCATGCTCAAACGTCGTTTTCGCTCGATCTGACACTTGCACTGAAGGTGCAGCCTGTACTATACTTTCCACCACAATGGACAGTTAGCTCAGTTGGTAGAGCACTCCTTTGACGTGGGAGTGGTCAGAGGTTCGAGTCCTCTACTGTCCACCATGCAAGACCAAATTCGAACATAAGCCATCCTCTGGGGTGGCTTTTGTTTTTTCGCCACCCCATTTTCACTACAATGCCACCAATGCAAATTTCTGCTGTTACCCAGCGCAAGAATAACCAGCAGTAAAACCTGTTCCTCATATGAACCGCGATGTAAAATGGGGTCTTTGACGGGTCAGACAGGGTTTTTAAAGCTGTACAGGTTTAGCGCTGCATATCAGCAGTTATGGAGTCATGATAATGGCCTCGGCGGTCAGCAACAATGTCGATTTACCGCGCACCTCACCTGAACAACAAGGGATCGCTTCCTCTGCCATTCTTCAATTTATCGAAGCACTGGATAGCCAAATTCACGAAATCCATAGTTTTATGCTGCTGCGGCATGGCAGCGTCATTGCCGAAGGTTGGTGGTCGCCGTATGCACACGAGTATCCGCATTCGCTCTTCTCGCTCAGCAAAAGTTTCACGTCAACGGCTGTCGGGCTTGCTGTCGCTGAAGGGTACTTCTCGATTGACGATCCCGTCCTCGGCTTTTTCCCACATTACAGACCTGCTGATGTGAATGAGCTATTAGCCTCAATGCGCGTGCGCCATTTGCTGTCAATGTCTACGGGTCAGGCCGTCGATACCTGGTCGTATATGGTGGATCGACCTGACGGCGATTGGATCAAGGGCTTTTTTGAAGTGCCTGTCCTTCATGCACCAGGAACGCACTTTGTCTACAATACTGGGGCAACTTATATGCTGTCTGCCGTTGTGCAAGAGGCAACTGGCATCAAGCTCGTTGATTATCTGAAACCGCGATTGTTTGGCCCATTGGGGATTATGAATGCGGCGTGGTGGGATTCGCCTCAGGGAATCACGGCAGGCGGTATTGGGTTGAGCCTGAAAACGGAGGATATTGCTAAATTTGGTCAGCTTTACCTGCAAAAAGGAAGCTGGCAGGGCAGGCAAGTGCTTCCTGAAGCGTGGGTTCAAGCAGCCACATCCTCCCAGATTTCTAACAGTGATGGTGTACAACCCGATTGGTCTCAGGGTTACGGCTACCAGTTCTGGCGCTGCCGTCACAACGCTTATCGGGGAGACGGCGTGTTCGGCCAGTATTGTGTCGTCATGCCCGAACAGGATGCTGTCCTTGTCATGACCAGCGGCATCGATGTATTCGACATGCAGCAGCCGCTAAACCTGGTCTGGCAAATTCTGCTTCCAGCCATGCAGCCCAACGTACTGCCCCCTGATGCCGCAGCCCACGATGCGCTCTCGACGGCGTTGTCCAGTCTGCACATGATGCCCGTACAAACCGGTACAGCGTCTTCGATTGCGCCTCAGATTTCCGGGCGGATGTATGCAGTCGATGTCAATGCCCTTGGAATTGAAACGGTCGCCCTGCATTTTGCAACCGCCGATTGCACAATCACCGTGAAAACAGCGTCTGGTCAGGAGCAGCTCCTCTGTGGTTACGACAGGTGGCAGCGAAGCGAGCCGACTGCCCTTTTCCGACAGCCCTTGCTGTTCGACCATACTCCAATTGTGGCCAGCGGTGCATGGACAGCCAACGACGTGTTCACCGTGATCGTCCGGCTGATCGAAACTCCGTTTTTCCATACGCTCGTCTGCCATTTTGTCGGCGACGACATGCTGATTGAAATACGCATTAATGTCTCTCTGGAGTCGATGGATCCGCTGCTCCTGATAGCGCATTTTCAAACAAATTGACTTCAGCCTGAGGAAAATGCTGCCTTCCCGTGCAATGCGGATCGTCTTGATTGCGTGTGGGGCAAAACACAGCTGAACCTGCCGACCTCACATCGGCAGGTTCAGCCTTAGAATCAAATATTCGCCGTCTTCACTGATCATGCACGCGATGAGCGCGATATTGTCGGCTTCAACAGCTTTCTAAACGGTTTCATGTGCAGGGATGGCGACGAGCAGTGCATCCAGTGCTGATGACTGGCGGGCTGCGTCGGCGCGGTCGAAGCGCGCACCCCAGCGTAACCCGAACTGACCCGCGTCATTCTGGGCGTGTTCCCAAATCGAATCGGCGTTCGTCATGATGAACGCCCAATAACGTTCTTCCCCAGTCACATCGTACAGCGACCGCAGATGACGCATGAAAATCCCCTTGAACTGTGGGCCATCCGCGCCACAGTTGAAGGCAAGTTCGCACGGCTCTCGCAATATGCCATCTTCAACGATCAGCGTGATCGCGGCATCGGCAATCGCCTGTGCCTGCACGATCAGGCTGTCGTCGCCGGTTGCCCGGTAAAGTTCGACCAGCCCACCCAGAATCACCCCCTGGTTATACGTCCAGGTGATGCCGCTGTTGTTTTCGCAGTTTTCCAGGCCATCATTAACTAAACTCAAATCGTTGATCATGCCCGATTCGCGAAACCATGCCCAGGTGCGCTGCGCCCAATCGAGATAGTCCGCTTCCTGAGTCCGATTATAAAGTTTGGCGGCGAGCGTCAGAAACAGTTCATTGGGTATCGCATTTTTATACCCCCGTTCTTTCGTCCACCACACGCCGCCGCCGCAGGTCTCATCCCACCCGGTGACCATATCGGCAAAGATGCTGCGCCCCATGTCGAGATAGCGCACATCGCCAGTAAGATCATAGGCGTGAAGCCACGTCAGACCCCACCAGCCTTCATCATCGTAAAACTCGTTCAGAAATCCGCCCGCCTGATTGCGTGCGAAGGTATTTTCGACCTGTTGGATGTAGGTGCGGGTGTTCGACCGTGCCATGTAATCGATCACGGTGTACAGCGCGTTGGCAGAATTCCACCAGCCTGTACTCTCAAAAGTTCCCGTCTCTGCGTTATACCAGTCCATCAAGACCGAAACGCTGTCTGCCACTCGGCTCACCGCTTCGTCCTCCTGTGCCACTGCCACCCACGACAGGGCGACGACCCACCCGATCACGAGCCATCTCATCCATCGCTGGCAACCCGCGCCCATTGATCACCTCACCTGAAACCCTTAGCGCGAAGGACGACCGCATACAGCAGTCGTCCTTCGTCCGTTGTGCCGTAGGCACAACACAGCCTATTGTAAAACTGTGCGTTACAGCGCGTTCTCTTCCAACAGCAGATCGCCCTGTTCCTGAGCATTGCGCAGCGCATCTTCGGCGCTCTGGTCGCCTGTGATGAACAATTGCAGGTTCGGGATCAGCGCATCGACTTCCATCGGTGAATACCCGGCGACGGGCGGACGAATTTCAGCCATTTGCAGCGTTTCGATGAAGGCCGACAGGTATTCGTCTTCCGCAAAGTACGGGTCTTCCAGCGCTTCCAGCAAACCAGGAATGTTATTGCTGGTCTGCGCCCACAGCAGCGCGTTTTCCGGCGTGGCTACCCACCAGCGGATAAATTCCCATGCTTCTTCGGGGTAGTCCGTGCTTGCCGAAATTGCCAGGCCGAACCCGCCCATCACGCTCCCGGTATCCCCATTCGGGCCTGCGGGCGGCGGCACCACGCCGAATTCGAGTTCATCGCCGTAGCTCTTGTAAAAATTGAGCATCCAGGGGCCGTTGTACTGCATGGCGACGCGCCCCGTCACGAATGCATCCGTGCCTTCGCCCAACCCGGTTTCAAAGCCGAGTTCGTAAACGCCATCTTCATTGATCAACTGATTCCAGTAGTTCAGCACGGCGAGACCTGCTTCGTTATTGAAGTTGGTCGTCAGGCCATCTTCGCTCAACAGTGAACCGCCCGCCTGCTGGACATACATGTTGAACAGCCCGACATCCGACAGCGAGAACCCGGCGACTTCCAGCGTGCCATCTTCGGCGCGCTGTGTCAGCGCGATGGCGGCTTCGCGCAGCTCTTCCCAGGTGGTGGGCGGTGCGATTCCGGCAGCTTCCAGCAGCGCCTTGTTGTAGTACAGCGCACGCGCATCGACTGTCAGCGGCAGCCCATAGACCGTGTCGCCAACCGAGAGTTCGCGGATCGCTTCGGTGAAGAACTGATCCGAAGTCAGACCATCACGCTCCATAAAATCGTTGATGGGCAGCAGCACGTTACGCGGCCCATACAGCGCAGTGCGCCAGCGATCCCACACAATCACATCCGGCGATTCGCCCGACGTGGCGGCGGTCAAAAACCGGGTAATGATGTCCTGCGTGGGGACATACGTCACAGTGATACGATCCTGGCTTTCGTTGAAGGCGTTGACCATCGTATTCATCTGGTTTTCGCCTTCGCCCGTCCAGTCGCCCCACAAAGTGAGTTCGACCCGTTCCTGTGCCATCGCTGGTGCAACCGACGCAACCAGCACGAAAAGCGCGAGTAGTGCAAACAATTTCAATTTACGCATCGTGAAACCCTTTCCTAAAATTCAAGCAGCCGCATTTACCTGACGAGAACGTTTATCCGAATGTCGAACCTTTTTCCCCGGCATCACCCCCTTCTTAAGCTGGTTGCTGGCACTACTTGGTGCCAGTGAACGAAATGCCTTCGACAAAGTAACGCTGTGCCAGAATGAACAGGATGAGCATTGGCAGGGTGGCGACCACCGATGCCGCCATGAGCGGACCGTAGTCCGTCTGGTTGTTGAAGGTGAACGATTGCAGACCCATTTGAATGGTGGCGAGATTCGGGTCGCTTAACACGATTACGTTCCATAGGAAAGCGTTCCAACTGCCCTGAAAGGTGAACAGGCCGAGCGTGGCCAGTGCGGGCAGGCACAAGGGCAGGTAGATGCGCCAGAAAATACCGAATTCGCTGCATCCGTCGATGCGCCCGGCTTCTCCCAGTTCGGACGGCAGCGTGAGCAAGAACTGGCGCATCAGGAACACCGCAAACGTCCCCGCTGCCCCCGGCAGAAAAATCGCCCAATAGGTGTTGAGCAGCCCAGAGCCGCCTTGACCCAGCCAGTCATTGCCACCCGCGAACGGAAACGAGCGCAGAATGATGTACGATGGGATAATCGTCACGATTCCCGGCACCATCAGTGAAATGAGCTGCAAACGGAATAAGCTTTGTTTGCCCCGAAAGCGCAGCCGAGCATACGAGTACCCTGCCAGTGACCCGAAAAACAGATTCGAGATCACGCCGATTACGGCGAGAAACAGCGAGTTCCCCAGGTAGCGCCCGAATGGCACAGTGGTAAAGGCATCGATGTAGTGCTGCACGGTTGGCTGTTCGGGCAGCAGCACGAGCGTATCGGAGAAAATCTCGTTGTCGGGTTTGAACGACGTGCTGACCGACCAGATGAACGGCAGCACGAACACACCACTAAGGATCAGCATCACGGCGTAATACAGGGCTTCGCGGGCAATCGTAAAAGGCGTATGTTTAGCCGTCATGGTCGTCTACCCTAATTCTTCCGCCTGGCGGCGGTTCAGTTGCAGATTGATCAGCGTGATCGCGAAGATCAACAGGAACAGCACGAACGCCATCGATGATGCATACCCCATGCGCAGCCGGTTGAATCCGGTTTCCCAGATGTGAAAAATCGGCGTGCGCGTGCTGTTGCCCACGCCTGTTCCGGTGAGCGCGTAAGCCTGATCGAACAGTTGAAATGCGCCTGTCAGCGAAAGCGTGAGGACGAAAAAGGTTGTGGTACGCAAGCTTGGGAAGACGACGAAGCGAAACAACTGCCAGCGCCCCGCACCATCTAAGATCGCCGCTTCATACAGATACCGGGGGATGCCCTGTAAGCCCGCCAGATACAGCACGGTATTGCTGCCTACGCCCTGCCACAACGTGACCAGCACAATTGCCAGCAGGATGTAATCGGGGTCGAACAGCCACGTAGGGCCATCGATCCCGATCAGCGCCAGTCCCCGATTGATCAGGCCGAAGTCCTTGTGCAGCATCATCGTCCAGATCGTCGCGGCGGCAATCGGTGAGGTAATGACCGGGATGTAAAACAGGATGCGGAACAGTCGTACCCCCGGCACATCGCGGTTGAGCAGCAGCGCCAGCCCAAGCGACAGCGCGATCATGAGCGGCACGAACAGCACGACATACTGGGCGACATTGCGCAGCGACGTGAAGAACAGCGTATCGCGCAGCAGGCGTTCGTAGTTGCGAAAGCCGACAAATTCGATGGGGGTGAGGATGTCGTAGTTGGTGAAGCTCAGCACCAGCGCCAGAATTGCGGGCAGCAGTACGAAAATCAGAAACAGGAAAATGGATGGGGAGACAAACAGTAACCCCATCACATTTTCACTGCGGAATGGGCTGCCGTGTTTACGATCCGCCGTGCGCGGCACAAGCAGACGGCTGGAAGCGGGCGTTTCAGCGACCATGTATCCCTGCCTTTTGCGCAACCTGGCGGCGCTCAGTGCGCGTCAGCAGCAGTTCACCGAACAGGCTGTTCGCCCAGGCGAACCAGGAGCGCGTATATTCGGTCGGAACATCGGGATTGAAACTTTCGTGCATCAGCCCGGTACCGCCTGTGGTATTGGCGATCATGTCGATCAGCCTGCTTTCTTCATCGGAATCAAGTGCGGTCAGCGCCTGCATGATCAGCGCCATATGCCAGATGTAACCGTGTGGCGTATGCGGACTGCCTACGCCGTGCGCATGAGAACCCGTGAAGTAGTACGGATTTTCGCTGCTGAGGACAAAGCGACGTGTATTCTGGTAGATCGGGTCGCTGGCAGGGCGGTAGCCCAGGTATGGGATAGAGAGCAGGCTGGGGACATTGGCATCGTCCATCAGATTGACGTTGCCGTACCCATCGACTTCATAAGCGTAGACGGCCCCAAAACGGGGATGCTGCACGATACCATAAGTTTGAATGCCAAAATCGATCTGGTCGCGCAGCCGTTCAGCGCGCGCCGCCATAGGCGCATCCTGAAACTGGGTGCGTGCGAACGCCGCCATATGGTTCAGGATCACGACGGCGAACATGTTCGATGGAATCAGGTAGCCGAACTTGCACGCATCATCGCTGGGGCGGAACCCCGACCAGCTCATACCCGTGAAATTGGTGCGAGTCCCGCGTCCATCGAAGGGAAGCGTATCGCTGGGGGGGCAGTTGAGACGTTCAAAGGCATAGGTCGAATCGCGGTCGTGGTGCTGTTCGCATTCAATCACCTCCAGTATGCGATTGAACGCAAGGCGCACCTCGTCGGTAAAGACGCTGGTATCGCCGGTGGCGTGCCAGTAATCCTGGATGAGCTGTACCGGGTAGCACAGCGAATCAAGTTCGTATTTGCGTTCCCAAAGCCAGGGATTCTGAGCGGTACGGTCGTCCTGGTGTCCGCTGCCATCCGGCGCACGGTTGAATGCATTCGCATACGGATCAATGTTGAGATAGCGCGCCTGGCGTGCAATCACGCCGCGCACCATCGCCGCCACCACTGGGTCTGACCCCGCGAACCGTACATAGGGTCGCACCTGTGCAGCCGAATCACGCAGCCACATGGCGGGTATATCGCCCGTGATCACGAACGTCGTTCCATCATCCAAGGGCTGGATGGTGGTTTCCAACGTGTTGAGATAACAACGCCGGAACAACGTGGCAAGGGTCGGGGTCGCACTCAGCGACTTTTCACCTGCCTGCACAGCACGGGATAATTCAGGGTAATCTGCTAAAGAGATCATCATCGGCAATCAAGACAAAGGAAAAGGTCTTTTAATTTGTCAGGTAGCCTAGATGGTATAGTTGGTATAACTACATGTCAACTTGAATAGATGAGTATTTAATGAGAAGCCAACGCATCCGCCTGCACAAACTCAAAATCCACAATGATGGTTTGCATCGCCTGTTCACCTGCCATATGCGCGATCAGCACTTCGACGGCACGCTGCCCGATCAACGCTTCATTCTGGCGGATATGCGTGAACAGCGGCGGCGCAAAGGGCATATCGGGCGAATCGAAGCACACGATGGGCATCGTTAACCCATGCGTCGTCAGTACGTTCGCCGCCAGGAGCGCCAGGTTGTATTCCGATGCAATGATAGCTTCAAGCTGCGGGCGGTTGGTCAGAAAGGCGTACAGCGCATCCGCATCGCGCCGGATATTTTCTGCATGAAACGTGGTTGGCAGCGTTGAATACAGCGTAGAAAGCACATAATGCGGTTGGTAAACCAGCTTACGGGCTTCCAGGGCGGCACGGTACCCTTCAATGCGTTCTTCAATGGTGGACGTATTTTCAGCAGGAGGCGAAATGAATGCGATATGCTGCAAACCGCGATCCACCAGATGCAGCGTCAGTTGACGGCTAGCGCTCACATTGTCCGTGTATACAGCGGATGCGGGAATGCCTTTCAGATGCCGATCCACCAATGCCACTGGAAAGCCGCTCACCACCAGCCGCAGCAGTTCCGGGTTGTAATATTCGCCATGCACCGGAAACACGATCAATCCCCTCACGCCAAGCGCGATCAACCCCTGAATCGCTGCTTTTTCGGTTTCTTGTGAACCATAGGTGCGTTTGATGGCGATGAACAGGTGGTGCTGCGCGCAGGTTTCTTCAATCGCGTGGATCATCTTCAGTGCATATGCATCGGAAAAATCCGGCACGACCACGCCGATGAGCTGGTACGCGGCGGACGAACCGTTTTCCGTATGCATAAGCGCGGCATGGTCGGGCGCACCGCCCGCACTCACGAACGATCCTTTGCCACGTATGCGGCTGATCAACCCGTTCTGTTCCAGCATTTCGAGCGCTTTTTTCGACGTGATGCGGCTGACCTTGAACTGTTCTGCCAGTTCCGCTTCCGAAGGTACACGGTCGCCCTGCCGGAACTTGCCTGTGCGGATAGACTCCAGGACGTGATTGTAAAGCTGCTCGTAGAGGGGAATGGTCATAGGTTCCGCTGACAGGTTCATATATCAAGTCTGCGTTACCCTAACGTAAATTGGCCTTTTTGACAAGCCTGGCTTTTACAATAAACCCAACGACAGCATTAGTTGCACTTTTTTGACGATGCGTCCCGCGCCGTTGACGGACTATTTGCCGCCTGATAGACTCACAATTTATGGCGTACATAGACACTCAGGGTCCACGTGCATTCTCGCTTCACCAATGCGTTCCTTGTGCTGCTTTCCGCAGTACTTACCGCTGGGCAGTCATTTGGGCTGAATGGGACCCTGTTTGCCTTTGCGCTCACGCTGGGGTTTCAAGTGCTGCTGCCGGGGGTGCTGCTCAGCCGATACCTGCATATCCACACAGATGAACACCCTGTTACATCGCTGATCACATCCATTGGAACTGGCTTCGGGCTGACTATCGTCATGGGTGGGGTGCTGCGTGCGATGGGAATTGGCATCCCCATCTACCTCCTGCTGCTTCACAGTTTCATGCTGCTGCTTGCATTCGCACAGCCCCAACAGGTTAAGAGTCGTTCGTCGCAGCGGCGCGCCGATCTGCCGTACTATGTGCTGACTGCATTCGCGTGTCTGCTGCTGCTCTACCTGGGTATCCAGCGAACCCGTGTCCATTTCGATATGGAAGTCCCGACTATATACGCATCCCAGGTCACCTGGCTTGCCAGCAACCCGGATACGCTGACGACACCGCTGCGCTGGCTTGGCCTTGAAGCCAATGCCCAGGCGGGCAACCGAATGCACCTGGACGGATGGACGTATATCCACGCAGCCTGGTCATGGACGAGCGGACTCAGCGGTGCCTGGTTGATCTGGCACACGATTACGCCAAGCCTGGTGATGCTGATTCCGCTCACCACCTTTGCGACAATACATCGCTTGTTTAGGCGCGTGGATTATGCAGCGTGGGGCGCAGCGATGACAGCGCTGTTCGCTGCCCTCACGCTTGATACATTCGTCTTCGTCTCCATCGAACATACGCTCAATTTCGGCGGTACCGTCTTTTACATGCACGCGGTACGCAATGCTTCGACGGTGCTGATTCTGCCGCTGGCACTGCTGGCGCTCGTCGGTTATCTCGTCAGTCCGAAGCTGACCCGCCTGCTTCCGCTCCTGTTGCTGGGACATGCCCTGGCGTTGATGCGGGTACGCCAGATTTTCGTCTTTGAAGTGATCGCCTTCGGGCTGCTGGCCTTTTGGCTGCTGGCAAACCCGCGCATCCGTGTGCGGCCTGCGCTGCCGCTGGTTGTGGTGCTGTTGAGCTTTACCCTGCTGCCCATTCAGATGTATGTGCAGCCTGCATTAAGCGGTGCGGTCTATTTATCTGAAGTGGCATCGACGACGGACTCTCGTGCAGTTCTTGAGAGGCTGCGCACAGCCGAAAAAGTACCCGTCATCGAGGGCATTTCGTTCGTATCGCTCCCTAATGTGCCAGTCATTGGGGATACGTTTATCGTTGATCCGCGTGTCTGGTTCAATCACCCCTTCATGATCATCGCAGCACTGATTGGGCTGGCCGCTATCGCGGTGTGGCGAACGCCAGGGGGTGGATTTCTGTTCGCCGTCACGTTTACCGTCCTGGTTACCTCATTTTTCCCCGGCATCACCCCGCTGGCAGTCGAGGTGTTCGGCTCGGCAGCGACCGTCAACCTGATCGGTGGCCTGGCATTCGGGCTGCCAGTTGGCATTGCGCTGGGTGTTGCCATCGGTTGGACGATTGATCGGTTAACGCGGGTTCGCCTGCTGCGTCCGCTTTCGTTTGGCGCGGTGAGCGCGCTTCTGTTTGCTGGGATTTTGCTCGTATTTGAGCCGCTCCCTATAGCGGCCAGCGTGCGGGATCGTGCGGAAGCGATCAATTTGCTCCAGGGTGTGCGCGGTATCACCAGAGCGGACTCTCAGTTTTTGACCGATTACGCGGCGGCATTCGACCCCAACGCACCGACCCGCATCCTGGCCGATGAGCGCACGAGCGCGTTTCTGGTCGAAACCTTTCCCCGTGTATGGGTGCAGGGATGGGAAAGCACTCGCCCAATAGTGAACGGAAGCAGCCGCTTTTTCGCCCTGCAAACGCCCTGGATCGATACACAAGACATCGAATTTTTACAAACCGCGCACATCGAGCAGATCGTCATCCCCGCCGATCACCCATCGGCGGCACAGTTGGCGCTTGACCCAGAGCGATTCACACTTGCGCTTGCATCGTCGGGCTGGTGGGTGTTCACGGTCAACCCTGGCCTGCAAACGACCCTGAACGATGCGCAGTTCAGGCAGATGAATATTCGCTACGCGGAAACCGATCAACCCCGCTGGGCCGACGGACAATTCCATATGGCGCGCGGCGCTGATCCGGTTCCCTGGCAGTCAGTGTTGGCGGCATGGGTGAACGGCACAGACCTGCTGGCCGCTTATGGCGCTGCAATGACGCGGCTGCTGATGGGCGATGATGCGGCGGCACGCCCCCTATGGGAACACCTGACGGCGGCCAGACCTGACGTTCCCCTGCTGAAGCAGGCACTAGCGCACACCTACGCGGAAGCTGGAGAGCAGGCAAGCGGACGCGATCTGCTGTTGGACGCGCTCGACGTGCCACAACCCGCTGTCCAGGTTCTCGCGGCACGCACCCTGCTCAGCGAGTCGTTCTTCTTCACACTCACACCTGAACATATCGCACGCATCGTCGCGGTGAGCGAACGCTACCCGGATGTATGGCAGCGCCTCAATCAGTGGGATAATCCCAATGGTATACGCACACACGCCGCCATGATCATGACGGGCGCACAATACCAGGCAGCGGCAGATTGGCTAAGCGCGATCACGCCTGCACGCCTTCAACCCCGCGATCTGGTCTCGCTTGCAGCGGTGCGGCTGATGCAGCACGACACTGAAGGCGCACTCAACATCCTGTATCCGGCGACCGATCCTGATTGGGTTGCCCCGCGCGCGCACATGCATTCGGATGAATGGCGCGACGAACAGAATATTGCCGCACAGGCCTATCATCTGCTGCGCGATGGGCAGGCACAGCCTGCCACGGAGGATTCGACCGCGCCGCTGCAAACCCTGGTCGGCGCATCGAACCTGATGCTGGTCAGCCTGGAGGCGTTTCGAGAGGATGATGCAGTGCGTGTGCGGGCGCTCGTCGGCAGTTTGCTGCCCCGTTACGTACCGCGCACACTCCACCTCAGCATCGTATCGCCCGATAGTAGTCAGTACTATGCTGGGCTGGATATTCAGGTGAATCCAGTTCCCGGCGGGCTAAGGCGCGTTGAAGCGCTGCTGCCTGTTGCAGCCGAAGGAGAGCTGATCAACGCAATCCTGGTCGCACGGCTGGAGGATACCGCGATAATTCCGCTTTCGACCGCGTTCAGACCCCTCGTCCTGAATCCGCCACCGAGCGCGGCTGTGCCTTCGGATGCAGTGCGCATCGACCGTCGCTTTGGAGAGTCGATTATGCTCGAAGCGGTTCACATGAACAACAGCGGCGGTCTGCTCACAGTCGATCTGTACTGGCGGTCGGACTCAGCGCTCACTGAGGATTTTCAGGTGTTCGTCCATCTCGTCGATGCGACCGGAACCGTGATCGCGCAGAGCGACAGCAGCCCAGCAGGAGGGCGCTATCCCACCAGTGCATGGGAACCCACCCACACGATTCTCGATTCGCATTCGCTGTCACTGCCGGACGCTCAGCCGCACAGCATCCTGGTGGGGTTGTACCGTCTGCCGTCTTTGGAGCGGCTGCCCATTTCACCGCAGGATGCGCAGACCGCCGGCAGCAGCCTGCGGCTTGCCGTCGCGCCATTGGAGTAGATCACCATGCGCAATGGCGAACGTTTTTTTGTAGTCACACTGCTGATTTTTGCGGCAGCGCTGCGTATTCTGGGCATCACTTTTGGGGAACCTGACCCGCTTTTCACCCCGACCGATACTGCACGTGGGACGATTCACGAAAATGTCGCCGTTCACCCGGACGAACATTTATTCGTTGCCCGCCCACTGCGGATGGTGGTCACCGGGCAGCTAAACCCGAAATTCTTCCACAACCCCTCCCTTTTGAATAACCTGAATTTCTTCACATTTCTGGTTTCCGATGCCGGGCGCGGGATGTCACTGGAAGGATGGGAAGGCATCAACGAACGACGACATACCCCATTCCCGCTGTACGTTATCAGCCGGGCGTATTCTGCGTTTGGGGGTCTGCTGGCGGTTGCCGCCGTGTACGCGACAGCGCGCCTGGTCGGGGGACGCGGCGCAGCACTTGCGGCAGGGCTGCTGACGGCGGTCGCTTTCCCGCTTGTGCAGCACGCCCACTATTCGACCACTTCCAGCCTGGCCGCCGGGTTCAGCGCCGCTGCAATCTGGGCAAGCACTGCCGCCCTTTACCACCCTCAAAAGCAGTGGATGCTCGTCGCTGCGGGGGCTGCCGTGGGACTGGCCGCTGGCTCACGCTACAACGCTGCGGCGGTTGTATTGTTCGTCGGTGCGGCAGCAGGGGTGCTGATGCTTCGTCAGCCCACCCGTAGATCGATCCTGGTGGCTGTCCTTGCGATGCTGGCTGTGCCTGTGCTGTTCATCGCAACAACCCCCTGGGTGCTGTTCGATACGGAGTTCTTCCTATCCGAATTCAGCTACATTTACCGCCAGTATGCGCTCGGCGAAGGCATGGGCTTCACCACGTCTTCAGGGGTGCTGTACGAGTATCGCTATCTCGCACTTTTTGGCATGGGCATCCCCGCATTCATCATGGTGGGGTTAGGGATTTGGGTTTCATGGCGGCAGCGCAAACCCGTTGTATCGCACAACTCCACCTGGCTGATCACCCTGCTGCTGCTGGTTTACCTGATCCCGTACAGCCTGGTGGTGCTGAATACAGCCCGGCCATCGCACAGCGATCAGCTGCTCGTCCCAGTGATCCCGGCTTTCGCCCTGTGGGCTGGCATTGCCATTGCCTACGTCCGGCAGTTTTTGAAACGTCCGGCGCTTCACGCACTGCTGGTCACGGCTGTCATCGCCATCCCACTCAGTCTATCTGTGCAGCTTGTGCGCCTGCTCTCGCAAACGGACACGCGGTACATCATGCAGGCCTGGATTGAACAGCACGTGCCACATGGAACCCGCATCCATCTTGACGGCCCGTACAATGTGCCGCTGGACGATGCCCATTACCGCTGGTCGCAGTCGTTCGCCGGCGATTTGCCTTCGCTCGATGCGCTGATTGACGAGGGTGTCGAATATGTCGTCGTGTCCGATTCGTGGTATCACGAGGTGCAATACAGCGATATTGTCGCAGAGGCGGATAAAGCCATGATCCGCGATCATTTAGCGGATTATGAGGCGCGCCTTGAATGGGTCGCCACGATTGAACGGCCTGTATGGTGGGGACGTGATGGCTTCATGGTCACGGCTTCGGCGTGGCATCATCCATCGCTCATCCTGTACCGGGTTTCATCCTGATTGAGCAGGGTAGAATAGAAAGAGAGGAGCTTGGTAGGAGGACAAACCCATGTCGGTAGCAGAAATCATCGAGCAGGTGAGAGCGCTCAGCCCGGCGGCACGGGACGAGCTTATGGCAGCACTTGAACTGTTGACCATCAGTTCAACTGTGCGTGGACCAAATTCACAAACCGGGGTGGAAATTGCAGCGGTATTAGGGTGCGTGGCTGAAACCAAAGTGCGCCTGAAACAGCCCTCATAGCGTCAAAAAATTTTCGCACTTTGGCTTAGCTAACCGCCGCACGGCGTTTCACCGCAGCATCGACAGCAAGGCAGTGTACAGCACCCAATCGCGGCTGAACTGCAACATCCACGCCCACACCGTGCCGCGTGTTTCCAGAATTGAACGGGTCGCCAGCCACCCAATCAGGCACGCCAGCAGTGCGGACAGCCATCCGCTTTGCAGCGCGAACACCTGCGGAAGCCCAAACACCAGCGCGCTCACCAGGCAGATTAAGCCGTTTGGAATGGTGCGGTGCAGGCATACCACCAGGCCAAACCGGGTGATCGCCGTGACGGTGAAGGCGCTGCCCGCCGCCAGAAGCGCTGCGAACAGCATCGACGGGATCATGACCTCTGGTGCAGGCAGGGTACGGTTGAGCATCTGCACATAAGCGTACAACCCGGTCAGCGTCAGGCTGATGAGTGCCGTTCCCGCACCAATGTGCAGCCATGAATCACCCCGCCGAATGCCAAACAGCGGCGCAGCATCGGCACGGGCGCGCAGATTACCCGCTGCATCGAAAAACTGAAAACGTTCGGGGTGAAAACGCCGCAGCAAATACAGATAACCGACCGCGCCCAGCGCGAACACAATCTGTAAGCGCAGTTCGACTTGCACGATGTCTTTCAGGCTGGTTAGGCGCAGATCAGCGGGGTAAAGCAGGTGTTTAACGCCGATGAACAAAACGACGAGCGCACCTGCACCTAGAACAAAAACCCAGTGGCGCGGACGAACGGCGGCGCGAAACCCTACCGCGTTATTCATAACGATGTTCCTGTGAAACTCCGTACAATCTACCCCTTTAGTGTGAATGCTTTCGCGCTAATTCTGCATTAAGCTTTGTACATGAGGGGCGACATTGTGAAACGAACAGGATGTAAAAAGGGCATCTCACACGAGATACCCTCAACTGTTGCTGCTTTCAGGCAGGCACTAGCCGCCCATCACCGCACCCAACGTGTCACATGCGGGGCATGAGCCACCCGGACGATTCATCCCGTAGCCGCCCATCGGGTCAGTGGCCGTGTAGAACGGAAAATCGACATTCCATACGATCATCATGCGCACGCGGCCACTTTGGGCAGCCAGCGATGCCGCTTCAGCCAGCCATGCGGCATGTTCAGCGACACTGGTATTCTGCGCCCAGGCGAAGCTCGACGGAAGTGGGTCGTTGAAGCCTTCGGGCGAGAGATACCCAAGTTCGGTGAAGCACACAGGCTTGCTAAAGGGATTGTAGCCACGCGCCAGCATCGATTGGAAGAAGTAGGTGGGGTAGCTGCCACGCGGGTCACCGCCGGTCTGGCTTGGCGCAACAATACCTTCATTGTAGTGCAAACCAACACAGTCCATGTAACTGGCCGCACCTGCTGCCGCCATCTGCTGCATGAACACGTCGTCATTGCAGCCGCCCGTGCCACAACCCGCCGAGCCAAAGAAGCCCGTCGGCGCGGGCGCACCGCTAATCACGATAGTGTTCGGGTTGGCGCTCTTGATCGCGTTGAATGATGCGGCCAACAGGCGCGTGTAGTTTGCCCCGTTGATCTGACCCGCAGGCCATTCGCGGTCGATGTTCGGCTCGTTCCACACTTCAATCGCATCCGCGCCCTGGGCTGCGACCCCGGCCACAAACTGCGCATAGCTGTTGATGTAGCTATCGTAGTTTGCCCCCAGTTCGCTGGGGCTGCCGACAATGCCGAGCAGAATGCGGAAGCCGTTCGACCGTGCCGACTGGATCAGACCCGCGGCGGCACTGGGGTCTTGCCCAAGCTGGTAGCGGAACTGCTTCTTGACCCACGTCATCCGGGCGCGCCGCATCAGGCTAACGGTGTTGGAGTTCAGTTCCAGCACATGGCCGCCCAGTTCAAAGCTGCCCGTCGCCCCACTGCCAGCGACAGGCGCAGGCAGGTTCGGATCGACCGCCGCTTCAGGGGCCGCCGTCGTCTGGGGGGCTTCTACACGGTCACAGGCAATGATGACCGAACGGTCAAAGCTGGCGCGCCCTTCAAACGTGCGGTTACTCAGCGACGTGATGACGAAGCGCCAGCCCCAGTACAGGGTGATCGGCTGTTCATCTTCGCCCAGGTCAACACAGCTCGTGATGCCGCCAGTGAAGTTGGCTTCATCGAATTCCCAACGGGTGACATAGGTCAGGTCGGTGCTGTACTTCTCTTCCAGCGCACGCCGCACGGCGTTGAATGCCTGGGTGAATGGATCCGCCGGGGTGGAGGTGGGGACGGCCTGCTGCGCCGCTGCGGGTTCTGCCGTGCCAAACTGGACGGCGAACACGGCGAACAGGGTGACGAAACAGAGGAGAATGCTCATGGAAAAACGGGCGCTGTGCCGCGCTTTAGGAGCGATTTCGTGCATAGAGTCGAAGCCTCATATAGAACTTGTCAACTGTTGATGGAGTCCGATTGAAACGCATCGGACGAATCGACGCAGTAGATTACACAATAATGAGACAACTTGCCAGACCGCAGCGGTTCCATAGGGAATCCGTCAGGTTGGAGCCGCCGCAGCGTCATGCATCCTTCCGGCAAATGCGCACGACCTGACAATAAAAAGGGCGCACCTGCTGAATGCGCCCTACATGTTAAGGGTTTGTGGCGCTTACTCGTCGTGCAGTGCGGTTTCGGCGGCATCGCGCAGCAGCGCGAGCCGTTCGAGCAGTTGGGGTTCCCCACGTGAACTTAACACCTGCCCAACCGCATCGAACAGATCGAGCAGTTGATCACCATACTGCCCCACCCCTTCAATCACCGCCTGCCGCGCTTCGTCGTCGTCGGGCATGGCCAGCAGATCGTTGATGAACCGCAGTTCAGGCTGCATGGTCTGGCGCAGCGCGTTTACGACCTTTTGATACAGGGTTTTCAAACGGGCAGAGGCTTCGGCTTCACCCACGCGGTCGGCTTCCTGAATGTTCGCTTGCAGCACGGCCAGGAACGTATCATCGAGCATATCCAGATTGGCAGCCAGCAGTGCATCTGGGTCGGGGCTGCTTAGCAGGGTACGCAGCAGCGAGGCGGCTTCTTGCAGTTCCATCTGCATCTGCTGATCCACCCGCGCCGTCAGCGCCAGCAGATGATCGCGCATTTTCTGAAAACCTTCCCGCGCTTCGGCGGGAGCCTGCCCGATTTGCAGCGTCAAATCCTGGAAGAACTGATAATCGAATGCCGGACGAGCCAGCCCAACCAGCGCTTCAAGCCGATCTTCATCGTCGGCATACTTTAAGACCAGTTCCATGAAATCGTCACGGGAAACGCCGCCTGCCGGGTTCACGTTCATCGCCTGAATTTCGGCGGCGACTTCCTGCACGACCTGTTCCTGAACCCGTGACCGTTCCATGAGGTCGCGGCCAAAGCTGGAAAGGCTCATCACCGCCTGCTGCGTCTGCATGATGTGCTGCGCCAGGTCGCGCTGGCCTTCTTCCAGCAGGCGTTGTGCCATCAGCGTGAGCGTCGAGAAAAATTGACTGTCGAGCTTATCGTCATTGTCGCGCACCAGCGCCTCTAACTGCTCGTTGGGAGCCTGGATGAACTGTTCAGCCAGCCGGGCGCGGGCTTTCTGTTCTTCGATCATCTCTTTGGTCACGCCGTCGGCATTCAGCACCATCTCGATCAGGCCGGGCATGGTCAGGGCGCTTTTGGGCTGGAACAGGTATCCGCGCATCTCCTGCTGTGGGATGCGCGCCGTCAGTTCGCGCATCAGGTCACCAACCGCTTTTTCGGCCTGCTGACGCGGCATGTTCAGTTCCATCGGCACATAGCTCACCAACAGGTCTTTCGATGCATCGTGATACAGCACTGGCGAAGCCATCGCAATCGGTGAACCGCAGTTCGGGCAGCGCACGGTATTCAGCGTGCCGGAAACGAGCTGCATCTTGCCTTCGGGGTCTTCTGCCGGATCGACAATCGTCCGAACGCTAGCATTGACGGTGTTTCTACAGTTCGGACACTGCACCGCGATACGTTTTGCACTCATATGCTTTCCTTTAGTTGGATTTCGTTCCATTGTAGGACGAACGTGGTCACTTGCCTACGGTCGTTCAGGCGGTGGGCAGCGACAGCGTGAATGTCGAACCTGTTCCGGGCTGGCTTTCGACATGGATCGCCCCGCCGTGCGCTTCAATGATCGCTTTTGCCAGGTACAGCCCCAATCCGGTTCCCTGGGTACGGCGGCTCAGCTTGTCCTCGACCCGGTAGAAACGGTCGAAGACCCGATCCTGATCGCTCTCTTTGATGCCGATCCCCTGGTCGCGGATATATACGGTGACATGGTGCGGCTGCACCCTGCCGCCCACTTCGATCACGCCACCATCCGGCGAATACTTGATCGCATTGCTCAGCAGGTTGTCGATCACCTGGCGCAGGCGCGTTTCATCGCCGGGGATGACCGGGAAGGCAGGCGGGAAATTTAGCCTGAACTGGTGCGCCGTGGTCTGCGTGCTGAAACGTTCGACCGCCCGCGCCGCTACCTGATCGATCTGTACATCGCCGAGCATCAGCGGCAGCCGATGATCGGCCTGCAAGCGGCTGGCGGTGAGCAGGTTCTCGATCAGTTCGGTCAAACGGTCGGATTCGTCCTCGATCACGGTCGAATATTCGCGCACGATCTCGTCCGTCCACGTCACATCATCACGCCGCAGCGTGGCCGCATGGCCTTTGATGAGCGCGACGGGCGTTTTCAGTTCGTGCGAAACGGTCGAAATGAACGTATTCTGCATTTCCTGCGCCTGGCGAAAATTGGTGATGTCGCGCACATTGGCGATGATGTTCGCCAGCCGTCCATTGCCGCCGAACAGCGGCGCGTACAGAATAGCGACGCTCTGTGTCAGGCCGTCCAGCCGCACCAGGTCGCCTTCGACATACAGCGTTTCCTGTGCATCGGTTGGGCGCGCCGCCCATCCTTCATCGAGCGCGGCTTTCAGGTCTGGCAGCTTGACACGCTTCCAAATGATCACTTCGTCCTGGGGCTTACCGACGGCATCTTCAGTGCGCCACGCGGTCAGGCGTTCCAGCGCACGGTTGAAGCTGGTGATGTTCAGGTCAGGGTCGAGTATCATCACACCGTCGGCACTGTGCTGCAAAATCGCCGCCAGCCGCCGCCGCTCATGATCGATGCGTTCGTACAACTGCGCATTGTGGACGGCAATCGCCGCCTGGTCTGCGAAGCTTTGCAGCACCTGCACATCATCCGGGGTGGCGCTGCCGCGATACGCCCGAAAGATGATGAGCATTCCCAGCGGTTCATCCGCAAATACCAATGGCAGCGCGAATGACTGCCGCAGACGCGAATCGAGCGCCGCCGCCATTTCGCTCAGCTTGGTATTCATCAGGTTGTAATCGAAGTTGTCGTTGAGGCTCGCTACCAGATCGACAAAGTGATCGTTCAGCACACCCATCTGCGCAGACTCGACTCCCATCGTCGCCCGCACCCGGTATGCCCCGGCTGCATCGCGCAGCGCAATCATCCCAATCTGACCGCTGAGCATCACGACGGACGCATTCAACACACGCCGGAGGACTTCGGTCAAATCGAGCTGTTCAGTAATGGCACGGGCAATTTCGAGCAAAAAATCGCGCTGGCGAACACGAAAATCTAACAGCGTGAGCATGGTCGAATCCCTTCGAGAGATCGCTGCTGATTCAACCATGCAGCCAATAGATTTGCGTTAGAGCGCCAAAAGAAGCGCGATAGGGAAGCACCAACCGCTACGGTGCATCTTCCAGTTCTTGCAGCACATTTCGGACATCGCCCACGCCGCCTTCGGTAATCACCAGTGCGCCCGCACCGACCAGGCTCACGTTGTCGCCCAATGCCGCCCGTTCGATGCGCAGGTCGCGCCAGTACATCGGGTCGAGCGCGTGGGTTTGAATGGTGTCGCGCATTGGGCGGAACAGCAGGTCACCAAGATTGCTCACGCCGCCGCCGAACACCAGAATTTCCGGGTTGAACAGGTGCAGCAGGCTGACCATGCCCAGGCCGAGTATCTGCCCGGCGCGCGTGACCACTGCAAGCGCTGCTGCGTCGCCCGCTTCAGCCGCCCGCCCGACGATGCTCCCGTCGATCTCGTTCAAATCCCCGTTCACCATGGCCACCGCCGCCGAAGATTCGCCCGCTGCGATGCGCGCCCGAAGCTGCCGCGCCAGTGCCGGGCCTGCCGCCTCTTTTTCGAGCGATGACACGCGGCCATCGACGATCATCACGATATGACCCGCTTCCGCCGCCAGTCCATCGCGCCCTAACAGCATCTTGCCATCGATGATCATCCCGCTGCCGATTCCGGTACTCACCGTAATGAAAATGGCGTTGCGTGCGCCCCGTGCAGCGCCGCGCACCACTTCGGCTAACGCCGCGACGTTCGCATCGTTGCCCAGGTAGACGGGAAGCCCGAAGCGCGCCCGCAGAATATCGACCAGCGGGACATTGTGCCAACCGGGGAGGTTGGGCGGTGCGACGACTACGCCCGTTTTCGGGTTGGCAGGCCCCGGCGCGCTGACTCCAATCCCCAGGACTGGCGTATTATCCTGTGGGAGCATGTGGGCAATCAGGTTCTTCATGCGTTCAATCGTGGCTTCTGCGCCCTCATCGGCCTGGGTCAGCACTTCGTCACGTCCCAACACCTGAAGGTTTTCATCCAGCCGCGCCGCCCGAAGCCGTGTCCCACCCAAATCGACCCCGATGACGATAGACTTTGCCATTTGCCGCCTCATCTGCGATTGTTCAAAACCGCCGTGCTTGTTAGAATATGTGTTCAAACCATCCCTGAACCGTAAACGGCCCTGAGTATAACAAAATGACCCAGCTTACGCCGCTGCGCCAGCAGTATCTCGATATTAAGCGCCAGTACCCCGATTGTATTCTGCTGTTCCGGCTGGGCGATTTTTATGAAACGTTTGATGATGATGCAAACACTGCCGCACGCGAACTCGACCTGGTGCTGACCAGCCGCCCGGTTGCGAAGGATCAGCGGGTGCCGATGGCGGGCGTACCGTATCATGCGGTCGAATCCTACATCGCCCGGCTGATCGAAAAGGGCTACCATGTCGCCGTTTGCGAACAGGTGACGGAACCAAACGGACGCGGGTTGGTGGAACGTGAAGTCACCCGTGTGATCACGCCCGGCACGATCATCGAGCCGGAACTGCTTTCAGAAGATAAGCCCAATTACCTGCTGGCACTTTGCCCGGTGGGAAATGCGGACGGTCACTGGACGACGGTTGGCCTGGCCTATGCCGACATCACGACGGGCGAGTTCTGTGCCACACAGATTGAAGGTGAAAATGCCGCTGTGCAGGTTCTCGAAGAACTGGCGCGCTTGCAGCCCAGCGAAGTCCTGCTCCCCCAGACATGGGTCGAACGCGGCGTATCATTTCCGGCGGGTGTCCATGTCTCCGCGACAGCGGATTGGCGCTTCGAGCGTGCCAATGCCGAAACCGCGCTGCTCACCCACTTCAAAATTCGCACGCTCGATGGTTTTGGCCTGAAAGACCTGGCGTGTGCGGTCGGCGCGGCAGGGGCGATGCTGCAATACTTCCGCGAGACCCAGAAAACCAGCCTTGCCCAGTTGACGAGTATCCGCACCTATTCGACGGCAGCTTTCATGGTGCTGGATCAGTTCACGCGGCGCAACCTGGAGCTGACCGAAACGCTCCGTTCGCGCAAATCACAGGGGAGCCTGCTCGGTATCCTCGACCGGACAATCACCGCGATGGGCGCACGCACGCTGCGGGCGTGGATCAATCAACCACTGCTCGATTTGGCGCGGCTGAATGCGCGGCTGGATGCGGTCGAAATTTTCGCGGTGGATGAAGTGCTGCGCGCCGAAATTCGGGCGCAGTTGAAAACTGTGAGCGACCTGGAGCGGCTGGCGAACCGCCTGCTGATGGGCAGGGCAGGTCCGCGCGACCTGCTGGCGCTGCGGCAAAGCCTGGATGCGGTTCCGGCGCTGAAGGCGCTGATCGCACCGTTCCCGGCACTGAAATCGCTGCACAATCTGCTTGACCCGTGCGCAGATCAGGTCAGTCACATTCACCGGGCGATCCACGATGAGCCGCCCGCCACCCTGAACGATACTGGAATCATCCGTGAGGGGTATTCCGAAGAACTGGATGCCATTTTGCACGCGACCAGCGGCGCACGCGAATGGATTGCCCAGCTTGAACCCCAGGAACGCAAGCGTACCGGAATCGGGTCGCTCAAGATCGGGTTCAACAAAGTGTTCGGCTATTACATTGAAGTCAGCCATGCGAATACCGAAAAAGTTCCGTCGGACTATATTCGCAAACAAACGCTGGTTAATGCCGAACGCTACATCACGCCCGAACTGAAAGAATATGAAACGCTGGTGCTGAACGCCGAAGAACAAATCCTGAGCGTGGAACGCCGCCTGTTCTATGAACTGTGCAGTGCGTTAGGCGAAGCCAGCGACCAACTGCTGAATACCGCCCGCGCCATCGCCTTTCTGGATGTGTTCGCATCGCTGGCCGATGTGGCAGTGCGTGAAGGCTACAGCCGTCCGGTGCTGACCGACGATGAACTGCTGGTGATCAAGGATGGCCGTCACCCGGTGGTTGAGAAAAATCTGGGCAGCGGAGTCCGCTACGTCCCCAATGATACCCATTTCGACAGCATGTCGCGGGTGCATCTGATCACAGGCCCGAATATGGCGGGCAAATCGACCTATATTCGGCAGGTGGCCTTGATCACGCTCATGGCGCAGATCGGCTCGTTTGTCCCGGCGGATGAAGCGACCATCGGCGTGGTGGATCGTATTTTCGCCCGCATTGGCGCACAGGATGAAATTCACGCGGGTTACAGCACGTTCATGGTCGAAATGATCGAGACGGCGCGCATCTTGTCGGCCAGCACGCACCGCAGCCTCTTAATTCTGGACGAGATTGGGCGCGGCACATCGACGTATGACGGGTTAGCAATCGCCAGGTCAATCGTCGAATACATTCACAACAGCCCGCGCCTGAACTGCCGGACGCTGTTCGCCACGCACTATCATGAACTGACCGAACTGCCCAATATCCTGCCGCGTGCGCGCAATTACAACGTGGGCGTGACCGAACATGGGGATGACATCGTGTTTTTGCACAAGGTGCTGCCGGGCGGCGCAGATCGCAGCTACGGGGTGCATGTGGCGCAGCTTGCTGGAATGCCGCGCCCGGTGATCGACCGCGCCCGCCAACTGCTCAAGGAGCTGGAAAACACCGGCAGTACATTTGAACTGCCGACGCAGAAACAGCGCAAACATAATCCCGCCCAGTTGAACATGTTCAGCGAAGCGCCGCACCCCGTTTTAAGCGCGCTGCGCGGTATGGATGTGAACGACCTCAGCCCGATTGAAGCGCTGACCAAGCTGTATGAACTGAAACGCATGTCCGACGGTGACGGCTAGAGCGGACTTTTGTTGCGGAACCATTCGGTACGCTATCATGATGAAGTGACCGACGAGTTTGTCAGGTTTTGAACGCTGCTCACGTCCCAGGATCGCCATGTTCACCGCCCGCCGCTGCATTCCTATCCTGATTGTTCTGATCGTGCTGGCGGCCTGCACGCCGCCCGCCCGCGTGATCATCGTGCCGACGCTGGCGCAGCTTCCGACCGCGACGGCAGTTTCGACTGAAACAGCCACGCTGACGTTGATACCTTCTGAAACACACACGCTGACGATGACGGCCACTTCGACAGCGACGTTCACGCCCACCCCGCTGACCCCGACGCTCACCGCCACTGTCCCCCGTGACCTGGAGCTTGAAGCAGCCCGCGCGCAGATGACGGCGCTCAACGCCACGCTGGGCGCGTACATGACGGCCACGCCAACGCTGCTGCCATCGGCAACGCCCACATCCCCGCCATCCGTGATCGAGATGTCGCCGCAGTTCTTCGCGGTGCGCGGTACGGGGTCGCTTCGGGACTGCCCACACCGCGCCTGCCGCGAGATCGCGGTCCTCCCTGCCGATACACAGGTGCAGGTGAACGCGCTGGTATACGGGGAAGATGTCGATTTTGGCAACGCGGTCTGGTATCGCGTCGAGTGGCAGAACGGCATCGGCTACGTGTACAGCGCCGTCGTCGTCCCGGTAGCACCCGTGCTGGCGACTTCGACTTCGCTGCCGACACTGCCGCCCGCAACCGGCCCACAAAGCCAGCCGATCCCAAATCTGCAAAATGTCAACCCGGCGCTGTGTCCATCAGCGGAGGCGATGTGTTCCACGCTGACGACGTGCGAACAGGCGATGGCGTGCCTTGCCGCCGGGATCACACGGCTTGACCGGGATCGGGATGGAATCCCATGTGAGGCGCTGTGTGCGCCTTAGCATAGGTTCAATCGCCCACCGTTGCAGGGCGGGCTGTCTTTTGCACGGGTTCGGCGGTGAACCGATGTTTGAGCCGTAAAAACGGGGTTTCGAACCAGCGGTACGATGCATAGGCCAGAGTCAGCGTGATGATGTACACGGAAATATGCATCACTGCCTCGTACACAGGGGTGGGCAGGTCGGTTCCGCGCAGCGTTTGCCACATGATGTATATGATGAACGAATGGATCATATAGATCGAGTACGACATATTGCCCAGTGCCAGGAATACAGGCCGTTCCAGAAAAGCCCGCAGTTGACCACGCTTAGGGTTACACGCCACATTGACGATCAATGCTGCGAAGGCCAGCGCATACAGGAATTGGTTGAGCTGCGTATCTTCGATAGGGAGCATTACGCCCACGCCGAAAATGAAAAGCGCGCCATACCAGACCACGTTGTGAAACGCTAACTGCATTCGGTTGGTGAACACAAAGTAGGCGGCGATCCCGCCGACGGCCATGCAGTCGATGCGCGTCATGTACAGCAGTGTCAGCAGATTTTGAACCAACGCCGGATCCGTGATGGGCAGCAGCGACAGTTCCAGGAGGAGGGTGAATGACCAGCGCACGACGATCACGCCGAACATCAGGTTCAGCGGGCGGCGGATGCATTTCATCAGCGGTGACCACAGCAGGTAAAACTGTTCTTCGACGGCCAGCGTCCAAAACGGCGCAAGCAGGAATAACTGTGTGGGAACCAGCGTTGAAAGCACATTCGCCATGAACCCGAACACCAGGATCAGGCTCAGCGGCTCTGTGGTCGGCCAGTGGTAGCGTTCCCCATACAGCAGCGGCATGACGATGAACACGCCGAACAATGCCGCGTAGTACAACGGATGAATGCGCAGCACACGCCGAATTTGAAAATTCCGAATCGAGATCGTGCCAGTGGCGCGCTTTTCTTCCAGCAGCAGATGTGTGATCAGGAAACCGGACAGGACGAAAAACAACGTGACAGCAGTGCCACCGTTCAGCACGAACGTATCCAGCCAGGGTGCAATGAGCGGCTCACCGAACAGAATGGCCGGGTTCCATACCGTGTGGCCGACCAGGACACACAGCGCGGCATAGGCCCGTATCGCATTCAAGCCCGGAAAATAACGGCGCGACGGCATGTCTACCCTCATGGTGACAACTTTGGCGGGCAGTATAACATCCTTCAAGGGGATAGGCAGCGGTTCATCCGTGGTGACCAAAACGCATTCATCGTCCTCTAGCGTGGGACTCATGCACGCGAATGCATCACCGCCTACACTGCACGGCATATTGTCAGTACAGGCGTGCAGGATACGAATATGCCCACTCAATTCCCACCGGAATACTTCACCAAGCAGGATACGTCCGATGATGCGTTTTTCTATGCCCAGCCGCGTAAAGTCGTGCATATCGACGACGGCGCAATTCGGGCGCTGACCGATCAGTTCGCACGTCTGCTCCCGCCGAACGGCGCGATCCTGGATCTGATGAGCAGTTGGCGTTCACACCTGCCGTCGGGTATGCGCTTTTCCGAAGTGGTGGGGTTGGGCATGAATGCCGATGAGATGCGCGATAACGGCCAACTGAGCGAAGTTATTGTGCAAAACCTGAACAAACATCCCCAGCTTCCATTTGCAGATGGCCGCTTCGATGCGGCAGTCTGCACGGTATCAGTGCAGTATCTTCAGCGCCCGCTCGATGTCTTTGCGGACGTGTACCGCGTCCTGAAGCCGGGCGGCATCTTCATCGTCTCGTTTTCAAACCGCTGTTTTCCCACCAAAGCGGTCAATGTCTGGCTGTCGCTGACGGACAATCAGCATATCGCGCTCGTCTCGCGCTATTTTGAAGAATCCGGCGCATGGATGGATTTACAAGCGGTGCGCAAAGAAGGCTCACGGAGCTTGTTTGCCGCCGCCGACCCGCTCTACATCGTTCATGCGCGCAAGCTTGCGCCACAGCCACACACCGATCAGCCCTAGCGCGGGCAGCACGCGCAGCGCTCGCCACATCTGCCGCTGACCGATGTGCCGGGGTTCAACCACGTGCAGGGCTTCGCTCACCCCGTTTTCCAGGCTGCTGAAGGGGAGCAGCCGCTTGGCGAAAGCACCCCGCAGTGCCTCAACCCCGATGGTCTGGCGCAGCGGCGGTGGATCGGTTTCAACGGCGCGGCACACCGCCGCCGCGACCGCACTGGCCGGAACCCCAATGCGTGTGAAATGTTCCCAACGGGCGATCACCCGGTCGCGCACCCCGTCATACGCGGTGAGCGGCTGCCGGGCGATGAGCTTATGGCGGGCCAATGGGGTGCGGGCGATGCCGGGTTCAATCAGCGCCAGGTGAATGTTAAACGGCCTGAGTTCATACACCAGCGATTCGGTCAACCCTTCCAGCGCGTGTTTCGACGCGGCGTAGTAGCCCTGGTAGGGTGCGCCGATCAACCCTGCCAGTGATGTCACATTGAGGATCGTCCCGCTGCGCTGCGCTCGCATGAAAGGCAGCACGGCCTGAATCATGCGCGCGGCCCCGAAAAAATTTACGTCGAAAACGCGGGCGGCTTCGTCGAGCGTGGTCTCTTCGACCGCACCCAACAGGATGATCCCGGCGTTGTTGACCAGCACATCGATGCGGCGTTGCGCCGCGATCACTGTTTGGACGCATACCTGTACCGATTCCACGTCGGTCACATCGAGCGGCAGCACATGAAAACGTTCATCCTGAAAGTCCTCATGCGGCAGGCGCGTTCCATACACGTGATGCCCGCGTGACGCAAGCAGTTGTGCGGTATGCAGCCCAAAACCGGACGATGCGCCTGTAATCAGGATCACTTTTTTCATAAACCCTGTCCGTTCAATAACAGTAAGTAAAAAGGGTGACCGCGCACGGTCACCCTGCCAAACGTTCTTTTCGCTTTAGTCCCCGGCGGCGGAGGCGGTCACCGGGGTTGAGGTTTCGGGCGTGGGGATGCTTTCGCCCGTCGCTTGTCCTGCTGCGCGCTGTTCGGCTTCCAGCACACGCTTGAACGCTGTGATCGCCACTTCGATCATGCTCAGGTCGGGCGTGCGCGTGGTCAGGTGTTGCAGCGCCAGGTTCGGCACGACGATGATCCTGACCAGTGGGTGATCGATGTTTTTGGCGGTGAAGCGGATCACTTCATAGGCGATGCCTGCGATCACCGGGATGAGGATCACGCGCGAGAGGATAAGCAGCAGAAATGGCGGGCGACCCAGCAGCGAAAACACCAGCACGCCGACGAACGCGACCGTGAGCAGGAACGCCGTCCCACAGCGGGGATGCTCAATCGGGTATTTCGCCACGACTTCCGGGACGAGTTCCGCGCCCGCTTCATAAGCGTTGATCGTCTTGTGTTCCGCGCCATGATAGCCGAACAGCCGCTTTACATCGTCCAGCCTGCCGATCAGCCACATGTATCCGACGATCAGCGCCAACTGGATCACGCCTTCGATCAGGTTGACCAGGAACGGCGATCCTTGCAGCCCGAAAAGCTGTTCGATGCCCGTCGCGGCAGTCGTGGGGAGCAGGAAGAAAATTCCTACCCCAATCAGCAGCGAGACCGCCAGCGTTGCGTACCCCACCGGGCCGGTGAAGCTGATGTTTTCATCTTCGGCTTTCACCGCTACGTCTGCCGACCACAACAGCGCCCGTGTCCCTAACCCCAACGCATCCCACAGACCGACCAACCCGCGCAGAAATGGCGTTTTGGCAATGCGTCCGCGATACAGCGTCGCATTGAGCGGCTGTTCATGCACGACGATGTTTCCTTGTGGGTCGCGTACTGCAATTGCGGCAATGTGCGCGCCGCGCATCATCACCCCTTCAATGACCGCCTGCCCACCATAGCTGAACTGCCGGGGGGCTGCATTTTCCGCCATTCGCGTTCTCCTACTCCGTCTCAAAGTGCAGCGGGACAGTTCCCGCTGAGGTGTATTCGATGATCGCTGCGCTGCCGTGCGGCTGTACCAAAAGCGTGACCGCACCGCCAACCGGGACTTCACGCGGGCAGCCGTCATGTTCGTGGCACACTGCCGCCGGAAGGGTGAGCATGTATGCACCGCTGACCGGGCGCACATTCATGATAGCACCAACCTGATCGACCATGTAGCCCGCGTCCGCCGTCGCGGCGATGCTTAGCAGCACGGGTGCGCGGGTGCGCGCCCAGGCTGCGTAGATCGTCTGGCCGTCGGCACGTTCCAGACGTACCAGATCGGTATAGGGCGTCTGCAGCGCGTCTGCCGCCGTCACCCCGCCGAACTGGTCGATCACCATACGCCATGTCTCGAAGGCGGGGCGGCGTGATCGGTCGGCACGGATCAGGCTGAAGCTTTCTTCACCTGGCGCAATCGACCAATCGTAGAACTTGTATACGCCGATGGCATCCGCACCCGAAGCCAGTCCAAGCGCCGCTGCCTGTGCTAAAAACGCCGACTGCTGTTCGAGCGTGATCTGCCACTGCGGACGTTCCACGCGCCACAGTGGATCGAGATTTGGGGAGGCGTTGGTTTCTGCGATCCACACCTGCTTACCGGTCATGCCATAGCGGGCGAGCAGGTCACGGAATGCGCCGACGATCTGCGGGATGGTATCGGTGCGGAAATATATATGCAGGTTGACGGCATCGAAGTAGTAGCCGTGCGCGCCAGCTTCCGGGTCTTGGGTGATGCGCTCCAGCAGCCGATCCACGTACAGGCGGCGGTTCTGGTTGACATCGTGCCAGTACGTGGTTCCGGCGATATGAATTTGCACGTCTGGGCTGCCCTGGCGTGCAGCCAGCGCCGCGATTTTTAAAAGCTGTGCGTAATCGTCCAATGTCCCAGCGAACTCGAAGCCATACGTTCCCGCTTCAATATCCGGCTCGTTCCAGATGATGAAACGGGATACGCCGCGATCCGCATAAAATGCCGCCGCCCGGCGCATAAAGTTAGCCCACACATTACCAGGGTCGTCGATGGGCAGGTACAGCCCGCGTGGAACGCCGATCCCCGGCTGGCCGTCCGTCGCCCAGGCCGGAGTATTCTTCACCACGGCCACCACTTCGCGTCCGCACGCCGCCGCCGCTGCCAGCCAGCGTTCATCGACGTTGAGCGTATTCCAGCTTTCCGGGCCTTCCGGCTGGTGCTGCCCCCAATCGAAGATGATACGTTCCCAGCCCGCACCCATTGCGCACACATCGTCCGGCAGCCAGAAGCCTTCGATCACGCCGAACGGATTGGAAGCGGCAAAGCGTACAGAAGGTGTACTGCCGCCGTCCTGTGCGATGACACTCGCGTTCAGGCACAGCACGAGTAGTGCGGCGAACAGACGACGCATCACAAGTCTTCTCCAGCGGGGCGCACATCCTGCAACACCAACTGCGCGGATCGTGTCCCGTTCCATTCGTTGACCTCAAGCTGATACGCGACATCGACGCAGTTCGAGAGTTTCGCCGCCCGTTCGCCCAGGTTGAACCCAATAGCGTCGAGCGGGGCCTGGTTCGGGCGGGCGAGCTTCAGCTTCAGATGCCGATCTTCCTTCCCCACTGGGCGCACTTCAATCACACGCAGACCGCGTGACATGAACACGGGCGTGGGGTTGCCGTGTCCAGTCGGTTCGAGCAGTTGTAATTCTTCCGTCAGGTTCAGGTTGATCAGCGCGGGGTCAAGTTCCGCGTCAATTTCGAGCGTAGGCCGCAGTTCCTGGCCTTCCAGCGTTTCGCGGGCGATGTCGGTCAGGCGTTCGCGCAGCGCGCCGATATTTTCGTTCAAGACGGTGAACCCGGCGGCCTGGGCATGGCCACCATGCCGTACCAAGAGCGATGCGCACTGATCGAGCGCACGAGTTATATCGAACTGCGGAATGCTGCGGCAGGAAGCGCGGCTTTCGTGCGCGCCTTCTTCCATGACCACCGCCGGACGGAAAAATTCTTCGGTCAGCCGCCCGGCCACCAGCCCGACGATCCCCGGCTGGAAGCTGGCATGTGAGGCGAAAATCAGCGGCGAATCACTTTCGCCCGCCGCTTCAATCTGCGTGCGAATAGTCTCCTGTGCTTCACGGGTGAGTTCCTGTCGCCGCGTGTTCAGCGCTTGCAGCTTGAGCGCCAGATCGACCGCTTTCTGATCATCGCCGGATGCGAGCAGATGATACGCTTCCATCGCAGAATCGAGCCGTCCGGCGGCGTTGATGCGCGGCCCCAGCGTGAAGCCAATCGATTCGGCGCGGATCACCCCGCTTTTGAGCTGTGCGACATCGATCAATGCGTTCAGTCCCAGGCGCTTGTTGGCGTTGATGATCGCCAGGCCGCGCCGCACCAGCGCCCGGTTTTCCACCGAATTGAGCGGAGCCAGGTCAGCGACCGTGCCAATCGCCACTAGGTCGAGCAAATGATCCGGGTCAACGGGTTTCACCCCGTTTTTACTGAAGCGCGCATGAACGGTGAGCAGCGCCTCCGCCAACCGGTACGCCACCCCCACCCCCGCCAGCATCGGTTCGCTGTAGGCGCAGTCCTCCATCTTCGGGTTGATCACCGCGAGCGCATTCGGGATTTCAGGCCCAACCGAATGGTGGTCGGTGATGATGATGTCCAGGCCATACGCCCGCCCATCTTCGACTTCCTGCACCGACCGGATTCCGCAGTCCACCGTGATCACCAGTTTTGCCCCGCTGCGCGCCAGCTTGAGCATCGCATCCGCGTTCAGGCCGTACCCTTCATCAACCCGGTGCGGGATGTATGGGGCGACTTCCGCACCCAGCGATTTCAGCGCCTGAACCAGCAGCACCGTCGATGTGACCCCATCGGCATCGAAGTCACCGTAAATGATGATGCGTTCCTTGCGGGCAATAGCCGCACGAATGCGTGATACTGCACGGTCAATGTGCGCATCGCGGCTGCGCTTAAGAGTCAGAAACGCGCCTGTATCCAGTGTGCTGGCATGGAGAAAACGGGCGGCTTCTTCAGGAGTGGTATAACCGCGATTGAACAGCACTTGCGCCAGCACGGGACTCATGCCGGAAAAACGTTTCAGATACTCTGGATTTCCTTTCGGGGCGGTAATCCAGCGTTTAGTCGCAGATGACATCGACAGATATTTCCGTTAGAATGCGCTCATTATCCTGAATTTTGGCAAACTGCACAAGATCATGTGCGGTTTTGTGGGGTTCGTAAGCGCCCTATGGCAACAATCGTGTTTATGGGAACGCCGGATTTTGCCGTGCCGATCCTGCAAGCCCTGATCCGGAATCATCAGGTGATCGGTGTGGTCACGCAGCCGGATCGTCCGGCAGGGCGCAGCCGTCAGATGCAGGAATCTCCGGTCAAACAAGTGGCCAAGTCCGCGCATATCCCAGTCTTTCAGCCGGAAAAAATCCGCCGCCCGGACGCGATACTCGAACTCAAGCAGTGGCAACCCGATGCCTATGTCGTCGCGGCGTTCGGGCAGATACTCCCGCAGGCAGTGCTGGATATTCCGCCGTATGGGTCGATCAACGTTCATGCGTCGCTGCTCCCGCGTTGGCGCGGCGCGGCACCGATTCAGGCCGTGATCCGTGCCGGAGATGCCGAAACGGGTGTGACGATCATGAAGATGGATGCCGGGTTGGATACCGGGGCGATGCTGAGCAAACGGGCCATCCCGGTTGCGCCCGACGAAACCGGGCAAACGCTGCACGATAAATTGTGCGCACTGGGTGCGGAACTCCTGATCGAAACCCTACCCGCCTATTTCGATGGCACGATCCAGCCGCAGTCCCAGGACGATGCCCTTGCCACGTTTGCGCCGCGCATCGAAAAGGATGAGGGGCGCATTATGTGGACGGAAAGCGCCGAAAAGATTGAACGGACGATCCGCGCCTTCACCCCCTGGCCAGGGACGTTCACCACCTGGGACGGAAAACTGCTCAAAGTGCTGAGTGCGTCGCTGATGGACGGGACTGCTGCACCTGGGATGGTGATCGAACGCGGCGGCCAGGTAGTGATCGGCACAGGCGACGGCCTGTTAGCGCCAGAGCGTATCCAGCTTGAAGGGCGGGGCGCGGTCAGCCTACAGGAATTCGTGCGCGGGTATCCTGCCTTCATCGGGGCGGCGCTTGGTGGCACATGAGCTACGTCACCCGCACGCGCATTTACCCGGTCGATCCGCATCAGCCCGCGCCGGGGATCATCGACATTGCCGCACAGGCGATTCGGGATGGGCGGTTGGTGGCCTTTCCTACGGAAACCGTGTATGGTCTGGGCGCGAAGGCCACCGATGCCGACGCGGTGGCGCGCATTTTCGCCGCCAAACAGCGCCCGACGACTGACCCGATCATCGTGCATATTGCATCCGTTGCAGCGCTGGAAGGGGTGGCCGTTGATGTGCCAGCGCTCGCTTACACCCTGGCGGCGCAGTTCTGGCCGGGCGCGCTCACGCTGGTGCTGCGGCGCGCCGATCTGATCCCGGCGAACGTTTCCGCCGGACGCACAACGGTCGCCGTGCGAATGCCGGATCACTCGGTCGCGCGTGCGTTGATTGAAGCGGCGGGTTTACCCATCGCTGCCCCCAGCGCGAATACCTTCAGCCGACCCAGTGCCACGACTGCCGCGCATGTCCTGCACGATCTCGAAGATCATGTCGATGTCATCCTGAATGGCGGCGCGGCACGGATCGGCCTGGAATCGACCGTGCTTGACCTGACCGGGAGCGTCCCGATCATCCTACGGCCTGGGGGGGTGACACTGGAGGCACTGCGCACGGTGATCCCCAATCTCCAGGTGCGCGAACGGTTCCGCGCCGCTGATGAAACCGCCGATTCGCCCGGTGAGCTGCTGCGCCATTATGCGCCGAATGCTGCGCTGTACCTGCTGGTTGGGGACGTGGAGCAAGTCAACCGCTACATGCGCGATCACAGTGCAGCGCTGCGGTTGCAGGGTGTGCGCGTCGGGATTCTTGCCCCGGATGAAGAGGCGGATGCGTTTCGGGGTGATGGCGTGCCAGTGGTCGCGCTGGGGTCACGCGGCGATCTTGCGGGCATCGGACATGGGTTGTTCGCGCATTTGCGCGAAATCGACCGTCTGAACGTCGATGTCATCCTGATCCGCGCCTTTCCGCGTGAAGGATTGGGCGCGGCGCTGTGGGATCGGCTGGTGCGCGCCGCCGAAGGCCGGGTGATTGACGTGCGTTAAAAGATTGGGGGCGGATCGAGCAGAAATTCCCCATCCGCCCCGCTTTGTGCGAATTAGTATCCCAGAACGCCGACAACCGACCGGACGGCATTCGCGCTCACTTCGAGCATCGCCTTTTCCTGGTCGTTCAACTGCATTTCAAGCACCTTTTCCACGCCGTTCTTGCCCAATACCGCCGGCACGCCGATGTACAGACCATCGTAGCCATACTGCCCTTGCAGCAGCACTGCCGACGGGATCACGCGCTTCTGATCGCGCACAATCGCTTCCACCATCTCTGCCGATGCCGCGCCCGGCGCATACCACGCGCTCACGCCGATCAGCCCGACGATTTCGCCACCGCCCTTGCGCGTGCGGTTGATGATCGCGTCGATCTTGTCCTGGGGCATCAGTTCGGTCAGCGGAATCCCGGCGACCGACGTATGACGCGGGAGCGGCACCATTTCATCCCCATGACCGCCCAGGACGATTCCATGCACATCGCGCACGCTCACGCCCAGTTCCATAGCGATGAAGGCTTTGTAACGAGCAGTATCGAGCGCGCCCGCCATGCCGACCACGCGCTGCGATGGGAACCCGGTTTCGTGCAGCGCGACATGGCACATCGCATCCAGCGGGTTGCTGACCACGACGACAATCGCATTCGGGCTGTATTGGGCAACTTTTTTGCTCACATCGCCCACGATGGCCTGATTCGTCTGCACCAGCTCATCGCGGCTTGGGAAGGTGCCGTCCGGTTTCTTTTTGCGCGGCACGCCCGCCGTGATGACCACAATGTCCGATTCAGCGGTCAGTTCATAATCTGCGCCGCCGCTCATCGCCACGTCGTATTTCAAAACCGGGAAACTTTCCTGTAAATCGAGCGCCTTTCCTTTGGCAACATTGCCGGGCGGATCGCCCGCAATATCGATCAGCACCACATCGCCCACTTCACGGCTGGCAAGCCAGTGCGCGCATGTCGCGCCCACGTTGCCCGCGCCGACGATGGTAATTTTGCTGCGGCCCATAATTTGATTGCTCCGTAGGTGAACTGTGAAAAATACAACACACGGGCATTAGGATAGCACTCCGAATCAGCCGTGTAAAACCCGCTTCATCAGCGTTTAAGGCTCAGGTATCATCGCGGCGCGATGTGCCTAAGCCTGGTAGGGTGGTCAGGTGTTCAATCAGCGCTGCGCCGATCAACGTATGGGTTTCGCCGTCAGACTCGATGATCGTGACCGACGAGTTTTCAAGCGGCGTATGCGCCGCTTCATCACCATCGAACAATTTGAGCAGCAGCGACCGAATCGTCCCGCCGTGGGAAACGATCACGATTTCCGGTGTGCCTTCGCCCGCATCCTCTACCTGGTCAGCGATCACGTCCATGAATGCGCTGTACGCCCGTGCTTGCAGGTCACGGCGCGGTTCCCCCCCCGGCGCAGCAAACCCCATGTAATCATGCTTCATCACTTCGGCTTCTGCCGGGTAGCGTTCCAGAATTTCGGGGTACGTCAGCCCTTGGAAGACCCCCATGTTCAATTCACGCCAGCGCGCATCTTCGATCACCTTCAGGCCGTGACGTTCCGCGATGAACTGGGCGGTGTGGCTGGCACGGGTGAGGTCGCTGGCGATCACCTTACGGATTCGGCGGTCTTTCAGGTGTTCTGCCAGCGTTTGCGCCTGGGCGATCCCGACATCGTTCAGCGGCACCTGGGTAATGCCCTGCCAGCGGCCAGAAGCGTTCCATGCCGTTTGTCCATGACGGATGAGCAGCACCCGTATTTTGCCAAGTTGTGTCATCGTATCCTCATCACGCTGGACAGTATCAGGGTTGACGCGCCGCGTACATGGCGGCACAATGGTAGCAGTCATAGCTATGCACAATGGCCTGAACCCTTCCCATTATGCGCGGGAGTACAGGATACTTTCAAGAGTCCGGGATCGTTTCCCACCCCCTTTACGAGGCGTGCGCAGTGTACAACGACAAAAATTTCAGAACCGCAAAACCGTTTTCGTTTGGCCTGGCGATGGCAGGCGGGATCGGCATCGTCCTCATGATCCTGGCGCTGGGCGTTGGGGTGGTGCAGCCTGATGCGAATTCTTATGTCATCGGCATGGTGTTCGTGATTGGCCTGGCGATGATGGTCACCGGCATTGGCGCATGGATCTTCACAGCGCGCCCGTTCGACCATTTCGACGACATCAACCAGCCGTTGGAAGATGATCATGGGCATGGCAGCCACAGCGCGAGCGGCCACACCATCGAAGTTCACCGCGATGAAGCCGGACACCCCATTACCGTGATCGACGACGGCACATGAGTATGAGTACAAACGATCTCGACACGGTATTTGATGATTCCTGGGGCGAACATCATCGTTCCGGAATGGTGGCGGTGGTCGGTCGTCCGAATGTGGGTAAATCGACCCTGATCAACCGCATTGTGGGCGAAAAGATCGCCATTGTCAGCCCAAAACCGCAGACCACGCGCAAACGTCAGTTGGGAATTTACACCACGCCCGACGCACAAATTCTGTTCATCGATACGCCAGGCCTGCACGCCCCACAGCACAAACTGGGCGAAATGATGGTGCGGGATGCCGAATCTGCATTCCGCGATGCCGATCTGATCCTGGTGCTGCTGGAAGTCAGCACCGCGCCGGGTGACGCTGAACGCATGATGTCCGAACGCATCGCAGAACTGCACGGTGAAACCCCCGTGGTGCTGGCGCTGAACAAGGCCGATCTGCTGAGCGGGGATGAACTGACCGCATATGCGGTCGCCAACAGTGCCTTGTTTCCGTTCGCCGCCAAACGGCAGTTGGTGAGTGCCGTCACGGGAGAAGGTGTCCCCGACCTGCTGGCGCAGATCATTGAACTGCTCCCGCTTGGCCCGCGTTACTTCCCGGAAGATCAATTGAGCGAGGCCAGTCTCCGTTTCATCGCGGCGGAAACTGTGCGCGAAAAGATCATGCTGCACACCGAACAGGAAATTCCGCATTCGGTTGCCGTCGATATTGAGAGCTATCAGGAACGCCCGGATGGGACGCACTACGTCAGCGCCGTGATCTACGTCGAACGCGATTCACAAAAGGGGATCGTGATCGGTAAAGGCGGCGAGATGATCAAGCGTATCGGCATGGAAGCGCGTACCGAACTGGAAACGATGACGGACGCGCGCATTTTTCTCGATCTGCGCGTGAAGGTGCTGGAAAACTGGCGCAAAGACGAAAAGATGATGTCGCGCCTGGGCTACCGCCCCCCCAAAGAGGACGAATAGACTCCGGTTAATTAAGGTGCGGCAGCCAGGTATTCGCGGGCGGCCTGCACATCGCGGGCGATCTGCGCGATCAACGCCTGTATACCGTCGAATTTCTGCTCGGCTCGCAGCCGCGTCTCAAAAGTAAAGGCCAGATCATGGCCGTAAATCTCACGGTTGAAATCCAGAATATGGACTTCGACCGTGATCCCCTGGCCATCGAACGTGGGGCGGTAGCCGACGTTCGTCACCGCCGCATGGCGTTCTCCGTCCAGCCACGCCCAGCCCGCGTACACGCCCGCCGCCGGGATCACCAGTTCACCCCACACAGCCACGTTCGCGGTCGGAAAACCGATTCTGCGTCCGCGCTGTTCGCCGTGTACCACTTCACCGCTCACACTGTAAGCGCGTCCCAACCAGGCTCGCGCCTGTTCCACATCGCCGTTCGTCAGTGCTTCACGGATGTGTTGGCTGCTGATCTTGTCGCCATTGCCCTGCACCAGATCGACCGCCTGCACGAGAAACCCTTTTGCTTCACCCTGCGCTTTCAGAAAATCGACGTTCCCTTCACGCTTGTAGCCCAACGCAAAATCCGAACCGACGGAAAGCTGACGCATGTTCAGACGCGCTACCAGCGAATCCACGAACTGCGCGGCGCGAATCTGGCGGAACGCTTGATCGAACGGCAGGGTGACCACATGATCAACGCCTAATTCCCCCATTAGGCGGGCGCGCTGTTCCGGGTTGGTCAGGTAGTAGCGCCCGATGATGCCGTGCAGCACTGCATCCGGGTGCGGGAAGAATGTCAGCACAACGGCCAGCATGTCGGCGGAATGCGCCTGTTCGACCAATGCCCGGATCAAATGCTGATGTCCCCGGTGCATTCCATCGAACACGCCAATCGTGACCATCGACGATTGGGTAAGGTTGACCGCGCTCAGATCGTAATGATGCTGCATACCCGCAGATTTCCTCGTAAGCTACACGTCGTCATGAATATTTTCGACAAACACTTTGGAAGGTTTCAGCACGCCCCCGCTGGCCTCCAGAATGGCGATCAAGTCTCCCCGCGCATTGTAACCCATCCGCATACCGCTTTCCGCATCCACAGCAAGGTCAACTGCCCGACCATGCCGCACCGCGTCGATCTGCGCCGCCGTCAGCACCAGCGATGGATAATCGCTCAACGCCTGGGCAGGCGTGTGCAAGCAGAGTTCTGGCGCGGGGCTGGCCGCCAGCGCGTCAAGCGTGATGGCATCTTCCAGGGCAAAACTGCCGCTGCGCGTGCGAACCAGCCCGCTGAGATGCGCACCGACACCGAGCGCCTGCCCCATATCGAACGCCAGGCTGCGAATATACGTCCCGGCGCTGCACGTCACGTCGATCACGACTTCCGGCGGCGACCAGGCGATCACGTCCAGCGCGTGGATTGTGATATGGCGCGGCGGTCGCTCGATCTCCACGCCCGAACGCGCCAGATCGTACAATTTGCGCCCATCCTGCTTGATCGCGCTGTACATCGGCGGTATCTGGTCGATGTCGCCCTGAAAGCGGGGAAGGATGGCGTGGATGTCTGATTCGGTGAGATGATCGGCGGGCGCACGGGCGACGGTCTCGCCTTCCGCATCATACGTGGTCGTAGTCACGCCGAAGTGAATGCGCGCCCGGTAGCGTTTGGTGCTGTGCATCACGTAATCGCTTAGCCGAGTAGCCCCGCCCACACAGATCACCAGCACGCCGCTGGCCAGCGGGTCAAGCGTCCCGGCATGACCTACCTTTTTGAGCTTCAGCACCCGGCGGATGCGCGCCACGACATCATGGCTGGTCAACCCCAGCGGCTTATCAATGTTCAGGAACCCGAACATGCGCCGTCCATCAGCCGCTTAGAGGATTACGCACAGCATTCACCAGCAGCGGCAGCACCAATGCCCGCACATCGGCCAGCGAACCACGCACTGTTGCGCCCGAAGCCTGTTTATGCCCGCCGCCGCCCAATGTCAGCGCGACCGAGCCGACATCGTAGGGAAGTTTGCTCCGTAAGCTGATCTCGATGGTGTCATCGGCCTTTTCCTTGAACACCACCGAAATACCTGCTTCATCAACGGAGACAAGCCAGCTTACCAGCCCCAGTTCAGGGATTTCCGTCAGCCCCAGGTCGCGCAGATGTTCCTGCCGTACTTCCGCGCTGATCACGCCATCGGCAAGCTGCACGGTGGGCAGCACCCGTTTCCAGATTTCGACGGTGATGTATTTCTGGCTGTTCAGCGTGCGTGCCATGATCTGATTGAGCGGCGCGCCCGCTTCGACCAACACCTGAGCCAGCCGCAAAGTTGAAGGCTTGACGCTGCTCACCCGAAAACCGTTGGTATCGGTGACCAGCCCGGTCAGCAGCGGGATTGCCACATCCGGCGTGATCGGGTCGTTCATATGGGTCAACCAGTGATAAGCGACTTCGGTCGCAGAGACCGACTCGGAATCGACCAGATGGATATGACCGAAAAAGGTATTGGTACGGTGATGATCCAGGTTGATCACGGTGGTGCTGTGCGCTCGTCCATATGCGCCGCATTCGCCCGTGCGTTCCTCATCGCTGGAATCGAGCGAGATCATCACGTCCCATGTGCCGCTGGTCAGCGCGGGCAGCACACGGTTGGCATGTGGCACGAACTGCAAGAAGTCCGGTACGCCGCCATCGACAGCCGTATCGACCTGTTTGCCCCGCGCCCAGAGCGCATTCGCCACGCCCAGCAGCGAACCGATAGCATCGCCATCCGGGTAAATGTGGGTGACCAGCAGAATACGGTCGGCGGTCTGTACTGCCTGCGCCGCCGCTGCCCAATCGGTCTTGACTGCTGGAGTGGTCGTCATCCTTCGTCGTCGGCTCCAATACGCGGCGGTGACCCGGACTGCGGCTGGGGGGAAGCCGGGGCAATGTCGAGGTCTTCGATCAGACGGTGCATCTTTTCGCCATGATCGAGGCTGGAATCCCATTTGAACTGAAGATCAGGCGTTTTGCGCAGCCGCACGCGCTTTCCCACCTCACGCCGCAGAAAGCCTTTGGCGTGTTGCAGCGCCAGCAGAATTTCGGCTTCGCGTTCTTCTTCGCCAAGCGCGTTCACCCACACCTTCGCAAACTGAAGTTCGGGATCAAGCTCCACTTTGGTGATCGTAAGTCCGGCAAGTCGTGGGTCGGCAATTTCGCGCAGCAGCAGTTCGCTCAAAATCTGGCGGATGCGCCCGCCAACACGGTCTTGTTTGATACTCATGCGGTTCAGTCGCCCTTTACTTGGCCTGTTGATGACGGGCTGGTGAGGGTGGGAGCGTGAGCCACACCCCCACCGCTTCACAGTTGCAGCGCATTTAGAGCGTCGTTAGCTGACTCGTTCCGAAACGTAGAATTCGAGCAGGTCACCCGGCTGAAAAGCACTGAAGTTATTCAGCGAAATACCGCATTCAAACCCCTGGCGCACTTCGCGGACATCATCCTGCATACGCTTCAGGTTCGAGACGGACAATCCTTCGGCCAACACCTGTCCGCCCCGTTTCACCCGCACCTTCGCATTGCGGCGGATTTCGCCTTCACGCACATAGCTGCCCGCGATTTCACCAATCTTGGCGATCTTGAAAATCTGCCGCACTTCCGCCGTGCCAATGGTTTTATCGGCATAGACGGGTTCAAGCATCCCTTCCAGCGCCAGTTCGATGTCTTCAAACAGCTTGTAGATGATGTTGTACAGCCGAATATCCACGCCGTAGGATTCAGCCAGCCGGCGAGCTGCGCTGTCGGCTTCTACCGTGAAGCCCAGGATGATCGCCTTCGACGCGCTAGCGAGCATCACATCGCTTTCGGTAATGTTGCCCACTTCAGCCAGCAGAATGCGTACCTTGATTCCTTCGGCATTCTTGCCGCTCATCTCCTCCAGGTGGCTGACAATCGGTTGCAGCGATCCCTGCACGTCCACCTTGAGGATCAGCGTGAGTTCTTTCTGTTCGCCGCCCTTCACGGCAGCAAAGATGTCTTCCAGGGAAAGCGCCGGACGTGATGCCACGACCTTGCGCGCATTCGATGCTTCTTTGCGTTCCGAAACCATCACCCGGCCCGCTTTTTCGTTCTTCACCTTCTCGAACGAGTCGCCCGCCTGGGGCAGGTCGTGCAGACCCAATACCAGCACCGGGGTGGAAGGCAGCGCGGTCTTGACCGGCTTGCCTTTTTCATCGAACATCGCCTTAATGCGACCCTGTGCCTGGCCCGCTACGATGTCATCACCGACATTCAGCGTGCCGTTGAACACCAGCAGTGTTGCCAGCACCCCACGATTCGGGTCAACCCGCGATTCCAGCACTGTCCCGGATGGCGGCGCTTTCGGGTTAGCAACGACATCAGCTTCTTCCGAAACCAGCGTGATGGCTTCCAGCAGGTCTTCAATGCCTTCACCCTTGACAGCCGCGACCGGGATCACAAATGTATCGCCGTCCCAGTCCATCGGGGTCAGGCCGTTTTCGCTCAACTGCTGCTTCACGCGCTCCACGTTGGCGTTACGCTTATCGACCTTCGTCAGCGCGACCACAATAGGTACACCCGCCGCCCGTGCATGGCTCAGCGCCTCACGGGTGGTCTGCATCACGCCGTCATCGGCGGCGACCACCAGAATAACAATATCTGCACCCTGTGCGCCACGCGCCCGCATTTCAGTGAAGGCTTCATGACCAGGGGTATCGATGAACGTGATCGGCTGTCCGTTGTGGCTGGTGCGGTACGCACCAATTTTTTGGGTGATCCCGCCCGCCTCACCTTCGGCCACGTTCGCTTTGCGAATGGTGTCCAGCAGCGTCGTCTTGCCATGATCGACATGTCCCAGAATAGTGACGATGGGTGAACGACGGGCGAGGTTCTCCGACTTTTCATCCGCGTATACGCGCCGCCATGTCTGTGTCGATTCGGCAGCACGGCGTTCCTTTTCCGCTCTGGCGGCAACCGCACTGGCGGACTGCGCCTCATGCCCCATCTCTTCGACGACAATCGCCGCCGTATCGTAATCGATCTGCTGGTTGATCGATGCCATGATCCCATTGGCGATCAGGCGCTTCATGACCTCAATCGGGCTTGCGCTGATCAATTCCGCAAGTTCACGGACTGTGACAAAATCGGGGACTAATACGACTTGTTTTTCTTGTGCCATCCTGACCTCCCTGAAAGACATAGGGGTCAGGCTGGCACAGCGGCACAGCCTAACCCATTGCCTTGTTATTCACTGAGTACTGCTGTCTCATGCGCCATAGATAAGCGTTCATGACGACAATTTCGCCTGGTTTAAACGCTGGCGATCATCTGCACTGAGTTGAGTCTTGAGCGCTTTGGCTAGAATATCGGTATTCACAGCCCGTTCCCAACAACTTTCCTGTTCACACAGATACGCGCCGCGTCCATTCATTTTGCCAGACGGATCGATCACCACGCCATCGGCGGTACGCACCACGCGGGTGAGCGTCCGCTTACCCGTTTTTTCACGGCACACCACACAGGTGCGGATAGGGGTATGTTTCACCCGCTGCCCTGGCCTGCTGGTGCTGGCATCGGCTTTATTCTTCCCACTCATTCCAACCGGAACCACCGCGATTCCCCTTACGCTGGCGTTTCACAACCATCCCGCCGGACTTCTCATCGAACACGAGCTGGCGGTTTTTCTTCCCTTTCTTGCCTTTCTTGCCACCTTTGTTTCCATCGTCATCTTCATCGTCGTCGAAATCCGCATCGGGAACATAAGGCGCACGGACTCCGACAGGCTGCGGCGCGAACCTGTCAGCACTATGGGCTTCTTCGGTAAATCCATCCAGGGCTTGGATGGCTGTGCCATCGGGCGCAGCGATCACGGTTTCGGGCGGTGCGGGCGGTTCATCCGGGAACACAATCGCATCGAGCGCGGCCTGAAGCTGACGCATCGCATCCGACGGAGCATCCGACAGCATCTGCCGCAGTCGATTTTCATCGATCAGGTAGCGCAGCATGATTTCGCCCACGCTTTCCAGCGCACTCAACGAATCCTTGATTGGCTGCGAAATCGTGAGCGATTCGATAGGCATGTTGAACGCGGCTGAAGGGATGGTCGAACGAATCGCCGCGATCTGGGCCTGGCGCTGCGCCCGTGCTGCTTCACGCTGTGCCAAAAGGCGGCGCTGGATGAATTCGGTGAAGCGGGTGAGCGTTTGGTACTCTTCCGGCATTACGGTGCGGTTGGCCTGCTTCTTTTCGCGGATGCGTTCCACTTCAGTGAGCATATCCGGGAACTGCGTCCTGATTTCTTTCATCACAGGCGTGTTCGGCTGGTCAAGCGCTTCGCTAATCGCTTCGGTCACGCTCTTGATGTCGATACGCCAGCCCGTCAGCTTGGCCGCAAGCCGGGCATTCTGACCTTCACGCCCAATTGCCAGCGAAAGCTGATCATCCGGCACGATCACAACAGCAGTGCGCCCGGTATCCGGGTCATCTTCCAGATAGACACCTGCTACACGCGCCGGGCTGAGCGCCTGTTTGATGAACATCTCGTTGTTCGGGTTCCATTCGATAACGTCAATCTTCTCCTCGTGGAGTTCCTTGACGATATTCTGAATACGAATCCCGCGCATTCCAACGCACGCACCAACCGGGTCGATATTGTCCTGCTGGGCGGAAACGGCCACTTTCGACCGATAGCCTGCTTCACGCGCAATCGCCTTGATTTCGACCTGGCCGTTATAAATTTCCGGCACTTCATATTCCAGCAGGCGGCGCAGCATATTGCGATGGCTGCGGCTGACCACAATCTGCGGGCCGCGGTTAGTCTTTTTCACTTCCATGATGTACGCACGCACTTTGTCGTGCGGCTTGTATCGTTCGCCTGGTATCTGTTGGGCGCGTGGCAGTACCGCTTCTGCCCGCCCCAGGCTCAGCATAACCCGGTCCGGGCTGACACTCTGTACCGTGCCGGTGACCAGATCGCCTTCGCGGGTGGCAAATTCATCGTAGAGGGTCGTCCGTTCGGCTTCGCGTATTTTTTGCAGGATCACCTGCTTGGCCGTTTGCGCGGCAATACGCCCGAACTTCTTCATCGGAATTTCGGCCTGCACCAGCACCATATCCCCCAGGTTGCATTCCGGGTGATAAAACCGTGCGGTTTCCAGATCGACTTCTGTGCGCGAATCCTGCACATCTTCGACGACCTCTTTTTCGACGATGATGCGTGGCCGCCCATTGTTGACATCGATCACGGCTTCAATGTGCTGCGATTGGCCAATACTGGCATCACGCCTGTACGCTGAAACGAGCGCGATGCGCAGTGCATCAAGCACAATATCACGCGGCAGGGCGCGTTGTTCGGCTATTTCGTTGAAGACGAGTTCAAACTCGCTTTTCATGGTAGGTTGACTTTAAACTCCCGTGCGTATATTTGAGGGATGGCAAACCTTCGGGCGGACCCGAAGCACCCTGTAAACGCTAAAAAAGTGGGGGTCACCCACTTTTTCCGTCCGCATCAAAGATATAAGAAGTGTAACACAATATTCGGTGCTTAGCAAGAGACCCTTCACCGACTCACAGGGCAAACGCATCAAAATCCGTCATCCCGTGCGAACTCCGTTCGCCAGCAAGCCAGGAGAAAGGGAAAATACCCTGTTCTAATCCCTCTACCCGCTTGCGTGGAACAGGGTGAGGGACGGTGTCAGGCGAGAACGATGTTGATGCAATGCCCATGGATCGAATTGCAGCGCAAAATTTAACCTGTGTATCAGCACAATATCCTCACATCGATATAGCAAATTGACACCGATTCCAAAACATTCTTTACCTGCCCTTCTGACTGCATCCATCACCCTGCAATTTAGCGATTGACCGCTTGCGTAGATTTCCGTGCTGCACATCTTTATGATACCTTGTACTGCTTTTCACAAGGCGAGTTCTCATCGTGTTACTGTTCGCCAGCGGGTCAGAAGCTATTTTACGGATAAGGAAAATGAATGGACGCTGTTGACCTGTCGGCAATTCACCCGCTCACGCCTGCCTTGCAGCGGGTGACGGCGCTTGACGAAAACTTGATCGCTGACTTCGGTACACTGACCGAAGGATGGTTCCTGGCATCCGAGCTGTTACAGCCCGATTCGCAGCGTCTTGCGGACGCGCTCACACGGCAGGCCGCCAATCATCCACACATGGACGCGCGCACCAAAGGCTCATACTTTTTGGGCGAATACGCCTGGTATCTCCCCGCTGCTGCCATCGCCGCCTACCTTGCTGAAGGCCGGGTGCCTGATCTCTCGCTCGAACAGGTAGCGCTGCGCTGGAGCCGCTACACATGGCATTACGAAGGCGAGAGCGGCGAAGCCGACCGGCTCGAAGTGCGCTTCGTGAGTGGGCAGTTTGCCTGCCTACCTGATGATGCACACAGTCAGCATCCTAACGCGCAGATCATGCGCGATGCCGAAGCACTGCGCGAACATCTGCGAAGCGCGCTCGTCAGCCACTTCACGCCGCTGGTCGAAGCCGTGTATGCACGGACGAACCTCAGCCGCTATGCATTGTGGTGTCTCGTGGCAGACTCGTTTGCCGCGCTGTTTCAGCACCTTGGTGAAGGGCTGGGCGATGGTGAACGCGCCCGCGCCGAAGCGATGGCGCTGATCAAGGCGGCAGGCTCGCCTATGCAGACTTCCAAAACGCGCTACTTCACACTGGAATTCGCGGGACACTGCGAGACGTTCCGGGCGCGCGGCGGATGCTGCCGCTACTACACCGTATCTGAAAGTGGCACGGACTACTGTTCAACCTGCGTGCTGCGCAAGCCTGAAGACCGCGCTGCGCGCTTACTCGCTTATATGTCCAAGAAATATGCTCAGGAGCCGGCATCATGAAAATTCGGGTATTCTCCCTTTTCACCCTGCTTATCGCTGCGCTGATCGGTGTCGCGGTGAGCGCACAGGACGCGGCAGAGTATCCGCGCACGGTGACCGATGGCCAAGGGCGTGAACTCACGTTCGATCAGCGGCCTGAACGGGTGGTGGCGCTGTACAACGGCAATTTTGGAATGCTGGCGACGCTCGGCATTATGCCTGTCGGGGTGCTGGCGAACCCTGAAATGCTGAATGATCCAATTTATCTGGATGGGCGCGGCATTGAAATTCACCAGGTCGCCTACGGCGATTCAGTCGATGTCGAAGATGTGGCATCGCTGCGTCCTGATCTAATCATGGCATCTAGCGAGGAAGAAGCCCAGGCATTGGAGACGATTGCCCCCGTTTACCTGCCGCCGCAGCCGGGAAATCTTGAAGAACTTTACGATCACCTGCGCAATGTGGCATCGCTTTTTGCGATGGAAGATGAAGCAGAAGCCGCCATCGCAGCGCTGGATGCACGCTACCAGGCGTATCAGGCGCTCGCGCCGGGCGATGTCTCCATTCTGAAGCTCGGTGCGATGGACGATGGCGCATTCTATATCAGCACTATCGACGACCCACTGTGTCAAATTCTGAACACGATGGGGCGCTGTGACTGGGAAAAAGCATCCCCAGACGAGTACTGGGGTTATGAAACCACGATTGAAGGCGTGCTTGCACTCGACCCGGATGTCATCATCCTGAACAACTGGTCAAGCGTGAGCCGCGACGAAATGCTCGCGGCACTGGAAGACAATCCATTGTGGGGTGAACTGCGTGCGGTACAAACCGGACGGGTACTTGGCACGCCAGGGTATGAAAACCCGATTGCCAGCAGCCTGCCTGCCCTTCAAAAATTTCTGGATACTTACATGCCGTTGATTTACCCCGACGTGTTCCCCGCGCCGCTCACCGATGCGCAGGTAGTGGAGATTGTGGAAGGGAACTCGTAACCGTGCAGGTGTCTGCAACCCTTTCGCCACCCATGTCACCAGGTGACCGCCGCCCCGCCCGCCTTTCGCGGGTGGGTGTGGTGGCGCTCGTGCTGCTGACAGCACTGTTCAGCATTGGCGTGCTGGCGCTGATGCTAGGCATCACGGCTGTTTCAGCGGAAGAGGTGCTGCGCATCGTCTTTACCGACGGTGGCGAACGGGTGCCGCGAATCGTGATCTGGGAGGTGCGGCTGCCGCGTTTCCTGCTCGGTGCGCTGGCGGGCGCGGCGTTGGCCGTCGCCGGGGCGATGCTTCAGGATGCGCTGAACAACGAACTTGCCGAACCCGGCTTGCTCGGCGTTTCGACGGGCGCATCGCTGATCGTTGCGGTGGTGGTGATCTTCAACATTGCCGTGCCATTCGGCATGCTGCCCGTGCTGGCACTCATCGGCGGCCTGGCCGTCGGCGGCGTGATCCTGCTGGCGACGCGCATCACCCGGGACCCGGTACGGATGATCCTGATCGGCGCGGCGCTGGGGGCGCTGTTCAGCGCGCTGATCACGGCGGTGATTGTGCTGGGGTCGCCGGATGAAATCCGTGTGCTGTACAGTTACCTGGTCGGCAGCCTGATCGGGCGCGACTGGGACGATGTGCGGTTAGCGCTTCCGTGGATCGCGGCTGCGCTCCCCATCGCCTTGTGCTTCGGTCGCCCCCTTAACCTTTTGCAGTTGGGCGACGATATGGCGGAAGGGCTTGGCCTGCCCGTCTTTCGGACGCGCACGCTCATTTTCACGGTAGCAATCGCGCTTCAGGCGGCGGTGGTGGCGGTAGCCGGCCCGATTGGTTTCATTGCGCTGCTTGCCCCGCACATGGTGCGCGGGCTGCTGGCGACGACGGACGCACGCCAGGTCTTGCCGATCAGCGCGCTGGTGGGGGCGGTGCTGCTCACCAGCGCCGACCTGCTGGCACGTGAACTCTTCAGCCCGGCGGAACTTCCCGTCGGCTTGATCACCATCGGCATTGGTTCACCAATTGCGCTGTTCCTGCTGCGCCGCCTGTTCATACGGCGGACTGCGTAAATCATGGCGACCTTCGATACCGTTCATGAGTCCGCCAACATCATCCCGGATGTGCGTCCGTTCGCGGTGAGGCGCTTCCCGCTGTTCCTGGCGCTCAGCCTGGGCGTGATCGCGCTGCTGATCGTTTTGCATATCGCCGTCGGTACGCTCGATTTTTCGCCCGTGCAGATCGTCAAAGCACTGGTTGATCAGGCAGAAGACCCACTGCATCGTCAGGTGGTGTGGGGGCTGCGCTTGCCGCGTGCGCTGGTCGCAATCGTGGCGGGCGCGATGCTTGGCCTGGCAGGGGCAATTCTGCAAACCGTCACGCGCAATCCATTGGCCGAACCCGGTCTGATGGGCGTTTCGAGCGGCGGCGTGCTGGCGATTGTGATCTATATCGTGTTCGGTGCAGGCGTAAGCGCCGACAGCGGTTTGATCCTGCCGCTGGTCGGCTTGATAGGCGGGATGACGGCGGCGACGCTGACCTATCTGCTGAGCTACAGCAATGGTACCGACCCGATTCGACTGGTGCTGACGGGCGTACTGGTAGCGGGCATGTGCAGTGCGTTCACCTCACTTTTGCTGCTGTGGGCGGATGATTACCAGGTTCAGCGCATCATCCGCTGGACGGTTGGATCGACCAGCGGGCGCGTGTGGGTTCATTGGGAGACGTTGTACCCGATTGCGCTCATCGCTATCCCAATCGGACTGGTTTCAGCCGGGCTGGCGAATGTTTTGCAGTTGGGCGATTCAGTTGCACGCGGCATCGGGCAGCGCGTCGAACTGGCGCGGCTGTTCCTGCTGTTCGCCGCATCACTGCTCACAGCGGGGGCGGTGGCCGTCGTTGGGGCGGTCGGCTTCATTGGGTTGATCGGCCCGCACATGGCGCGGCGCATCGTCGGCGGGGATGTGCGCCGCCTGTTTCCGATGAGCGTCATTCTGACCGCTGCGCTGCTGATTGGATCGGACATTCTGGCGCGCACCCTCACCATCGGCTGGATCGGGATCATCACCGGCCTGGACATCCCCGATACCGCCGGGCTGCCCGTCGGCGCGGTCACGGCACTGCTGGGCGCACCCTTCTTTTTGGTTCTGCTGTTGAGACGAAAGCACGCCTTATGACGACCCTATCAACACCTGCCCTCGCCGCTCAGCAGTTAGGCGTGGGTTACCTGGAACGCGCCGTGATCGAGCGGCTTTCGCTGGAAATTGCGCACGGCGGCATCACTGCGCTGGTTGGCCCGAACGGATCGGGCAAATCGACGCTGCTCAAGACGCTGGCGCGGCTGCTCAAGCCGAGCGCGGGTACAGTGCTGCTCGACGGTAAAGCGATCCATACACTTTCAACGACAGAGATCGCCCGGCAGATGGCCATCCTTCCCCAAGGACCCAGCGCGCCGCATGGCGTGACGGTGCGCGAACTGGTCGAACAGGGGCGTTACGCCCATGTCGGCGCACTGCGCATGTTGAAACATCAGGATCATGAGGCGATCACCCGTGCGCTGGAGCTGACCGATATGACGGCGTTTTCGCACCGTGCGCTCGACAGTTTGTCCGGGGGCGAACGCCAACGCGCCTGGATCGCGCTCACGCTGGCGCAGGATACGCCAATATTACTTTTGGACGAACCGACGACGTTTCTCGACATCGGCCATCAATTAGAGGTGCTGGAACTGGTCGAACAGCTCAACCGTGAGCGCGGGATGACGATCCTGCTGGTGCTGCACGACCTGAACCAGGCGGCGCGCTATGCCGACCGGATGATCGTGCTGAACGGCGGGCAGATTCGCGCTGATGGCGCACCCAGTGAGATACTCACGCCCGACCTGCTGGCCGACGTATTCGGCGTGCGCGTCAATATTGTCACCGACCCGGCGACCGGAACGCCCGTGTGCCTGCCTTATGGGGTCGCCGGGCGCAAAGCTGCCACGACCGAAGCGGCAATTTCTGAACCGATGGCATTTACAATGCAATCCGTCAGCGCCGCACCCATCCACGCTTAATCTGAGCGGTGAGCGGCATCACCCCGCGTCCCATACCTGGATACGGAAGTCATGACGCAGGTCGAACATGTTCGGCTCGACCTGCGCCTTGATACTTTTTTGATGTTTTCCCTTTCATTTCTGACCCGCCCCTAATTCAAACTGCATTATGATTACCTCATCTCAACATGAGGGCAAAATGCATGTCGCTTGAACTGGTGATCGTCGGGCTGGTGGCGCTTGGGCTGCTGGTCTATCTCGTCTATTCCATGCTGTACCCGGAGCGTTTCTAACCATGACCGTACTTGAGGCCGTTCAGATTGTCGTTTATCTGAGCCTGTTGATCGTGTGTACCCCGCTGCTGGGCGGGTACATGGCGCGCGTATTCAAGGGAGAACGCACTCTGTTCTCGCCCGTACTGCGCCCTGTTGAAAATGGGTTGTACCGCATCGTTGGCGTGGACAGTACCGCTGAACAAGATTGGAAAGCATATGCGGCGGCGCTGATCCTGTTCAACCTGATCGGCTTCGCCTTTCTGTTTGTCTTGCAGCTTGTGCAGGGGTTTCTACCGCTCAATCCGGCGGGTTTGGGGAATGTCGAACCTTTTCTGGCGTTCAACACCGCAACCAGCTTCGTCACCAATACCAACTGGCAGTCGTATGCGGGCGAAATCACGCTCAGCACGCTCACGCAGATGATCGGGCTTACGGTACAGAATTTCGTCAGCGCAGGAACCGGAATCGCCGTCGTGATCGCGCTGACACGCGGCCTGATTGGGCGTTCAGGAAAAGCCATCGGCAATTTCTGGGTTGACCTGGTGCGTGCGACGCTGTATGTCCTGCTGCCGCTCAGCCTGGTGCTGGCTTTAATCCTGATTGGGCAGGGCGTGGTGCAGAACTTCAGTGCGCCTGTGCAAGCAATCACGCTGAACGGCGAGACGCAGATGCTGCCACAAGGCACGGCGGCATCGCAGATCGCGATCAAACAGTTGGGGACGAACGGCGGCGGCTATTTCAATATCAACAGTGCGCATCCGTTCGAAAACCCGACACCGCTGAGTAATTTCTTGCAGATGTTTTCGATCCTGCTCATCCCGGCGGCGCTCACCTACACCTACGGGGTGATGGTCGGCAGTCGTTCGCAGGGCTGGGCGATCTTCGCGGCGATGTTTATCTTGTTGTTGGTGGGGCTAAGCATCATGCTGGCCGCAGAATACACCGCAAACCCGGTATGGGGTGGCATCCTTAGCCTGGAGGGGAAAGAAACACGCTTCGGCATCGCCAACAGTATGCTATGGGGTGCTGTGACGACGGCAGCATCCAACGGCGCAGTGAACGCGATGCACAGCAGTTTCAGCCCGGCGGCAGGTGGCATTGCCATGCTCAACATGATGCTGGGCGAAGTGATCTTCGGCGGCGTGGGTGCAGGGCTGTACGGCATTTTGGTGTTCGTCATCCTGACGGTGTTCATCGCCGGGTTGATGGTGGGACGGTCACCGGAATACCTGGGCAAGAAAGTTGAAGCGACCGAAGTCAAGATGGCAATTTTGGCGATCCTCCTGCCCAGTACGGCAATTCTGCTGTTCACCGCATTGGGGACGACCACCGAAGCTGGGTTAAGCAGCCGGGCGAATACCGGACCACACGGTTTCAGTGAGATTCTGTACGCCTTCACGTCTGGCGCGGCCAATAACGGGAGCGCATTCGCCGGGTTGAACGCCAATACGCCGTTCTATAACACCCTGATCGGCATTGCCATGTGGATCGGGCGTTTCGGCGTGATTCTGCCGGTGCTGGCGATTGCCGGGAGCATGGCGGGTAAGAAAGTTGCGCCGCCGTCTGCCGGGACATTTCCGACCGATTCGCCGCTGTTCGTGGTGCTGCTGATTGCGGTGATCCTGATCGTCGGCGCCCTCACCTTTTTCCCGGCGCTTTCGCTTGGCCCGATTGTCGAACAACTGCTCGCGCTCAACGGGCGCGTTTTCTAAAGGAGTAATCTGTATCATGCAGCAAGCAGCGGTAAAGCCTCGTCCCTTGTTTGAAGGGGGCATTCTGCGGCGTGCGCTGGTCGATGCGTTTCGTAAGCTCGACCCGCGCCAGCAGATCAAAAACCCGGTGATGTTCGTGGTGCTGGTCGGCGCTGTACTGGTGACGGCGTTGATCGTGCGCGATGTGCTGGTGGGATCATCCGCCAATATGGGGTTCAATGTGCAGATCGCGCTGTGGCTGTGGTTCACGGTGCTGTTCGCCAATTTTGCAGAAGCGATGGCCGAGGGGCGCGGCAAGGCTCAGGCCGATGCGCTGCGCAAGACGCGCACGCAGATGATGGCGCGGCGGCTGCATAACAGCCGTGAGGAGCGCGTCTCTGCCGCCGAACTCAAGCGGGATGACCTGGTGGTGTGCGAAGCGGGCGATGCAATTCCCGGCGATGGTGAGGTAGTCGAAGGTATCGCCAGCGTCGATGAAAGCGCGATCACCGGTGAAAGCGCGCCCGTCATCCGCGAAAGCGGCGGGGATCGCAGCGCTGTGACGGGCGGCACCCGCGTTTTGAGCGACCGCATCGTCGTGCGCATCACCTCCGAGCAGGGCAGCACCTTTCTGGATCGCATGATCGCGCTGGTGGAAGGCGCAAAACGCCAGAAAACGCCCAACGAGATCGCGCTCACGATCCTGCTATCTGGCCTGACGATCATCTTTTTGCTGGCGGTGGTCACCCTACGGGCGTTTGCCGCCTACAGCGAAGCGGAAAGCGCGCTGACTGAAACGACGGCCACCGTTCCCGTGCTGATCGCGCTGCTGGTCTGCCTGATCCCGACCACGATTGGCGGCCTGCTCAGCGCGATTGGCATCAGCGGGATGGATCGTATGATTCAGCGCAACGTGTTGGCCACCAGCGGTCGAGCGGTCGAAGCGGCGGGCGATATTGATGTGCTGCTGCTCGACAAAACCGGGACGATCACGCTGGGAAACCGGATGGCGACGAACTTCATCGCTGCACCGGGCGTGGCTCCAGAACGGTTAGCAGACGCGGCGCAGTTGAGTTCACTGGCCGACGAAACCCCGGAAGGCCGCTCGATTGTGGTGCTGGCAAAACAGAAGTTCAACATGCGTGGGCGGGAATTGGGCGAATTGCAAGCCGAATTCATTGCGTTCAGCGCGCAAACGCGCATGAGCGGTGCAGACTTCGCCGCCGCCGATGGACTGCCCGCCCGCAGCATTCGCAAAGGCGCGGCAGATGCGGTGCGCAAGCATGTCGAAGCGCTTGGCGGGATATTTCCTGCGCCCGTCAGCACCAGCGTCGATGAAATCGCCCGGCGCGGCGGCACGCCGCTGGTGGTCAGCGAAGGACGCGACGTACTGGGCGTGATCGAGCTGAAAGACATCGTGAAGGGCGGGATCAACGAGCGCTTCGCGCAGCTTCGGGCAATGGGCATCCGCACGATCATGATCACGGGTGATAACCCGCTGACTGCCGCTGCGATTGCGGCTGAAGCGGGTGTGGATGACTTCATGGCGCAGGCCACCCCGGAGGACAAACTGCGGCGTATTCGCCAGGAACAGACCGACGGCCACCTGGTCGCCATGACAGGCGACGGCACCAACGACGCGCCCGCACTGGCACAGGCTGATGTTGGGGTGGCGATGAACACGGGGACACAGGCCGCTCGTGAAGCGGGCAACATGGTTGACCTGGACAGCGACCCCACCAAGCTGATCGAAGTGGTCGAGATCGGGAAACAGCTTCTCATGACACGCGGCGCGCTGACCACATTCAGCATCGCCAACGATGTGGCCAAGTATTTCGCCATCATTCCGGCGCTGTTCGCCGCCGTGTACGCCGCTGCGCCCGACGAAACCGGGCCGCTGGCCGCGCTCAACATCATGGGGTTGAGCAGCCCACAAAGTGCGATCCTGAGCGCGACCATCTTCAACGCGCTGATCATTGTCGCGCTGATCCCGCTGGCGCTGCGCGGCGTGCGCTACAAGCCGATGAGCGCGGCGGCAGTGCTTGGGCGCAACCTGGTGATCTACGGCGTTGGTGGGCTGATCGCGCCATTCATCGGAATCAAACTGATCGACCTCTTCATATCCGCCATTGGTTTGGCATAGGAGCGTGATCATGAAACGCCTCATGCAATCGCCATATCTGGGATTGATCGGTACCGGGGCGGCTGCCAGCGCGGCACTCTTGATTGAAGCACGGCTTCCCGTCTCGCAAGAGCTGCATTTTCTCTTGCAATTTGTCTGGTTGGGGGTGTTGAGCGCAGCGCTGCTGGCGTTTGCGCTCCATCCAGCACTGGAACGCACCTCAGCGCTGCGTCCTATTGATAACTCCACCCCGGAATGGTTCGACGCTGACCGGAGATGGTTACAGGCGCATCCGGATGTGCCGCCGCAAGAACAGGAACAGGAGTAGCCACGCGCTATCATGATGAAATCACTACGAGCGGCGCTCGCCGCCTTCATCCTTATGACCTTGATCACGGGTGTGATTTATCCCCTGGTCGTCACGTTGATTGGGCAGTTGGTCTTTCCGAACCAGGCAAATGGCAGCCTGATCGTGCAGGATGAGCAGGTCGTCGGTTCATCGCTGATCGGCCAAAACACGGATGACCCGGCTTATTTCTGGTCGCGCCCATCCGCCGTCGGCTACATGCAAGGGTCAGCGCCCGGTTCGCTCATTTCGTCCGGCGCAACCAACTATGGCTGGACGAATGCCACACTTGCCCAACAGGTGGCGGAACGTGCGACCGCGCTGCGCACCGCTCACAATCTTCCTGAGGACGCGCCGATCCCGCCCGATCTGCTGTTCGCATCGGGCAGCGGGCTTGACCCGCATATCAGCCCGGAAGCGGCGGCGCTGCAAGTGGAGCGTGTGGCTGCGGCACGCGGGCTGGATGCCGCACAAGTGGAGACGCTGATCGCGCGGTATACCGAAGGGCCGCAGTGGGGCATCTTCGGGCAGCCGCGTGTGAATGTACTGCTGCTCAACCTGGCATTGGATGGGCTAGAATAAAGGGATGGGGACGGCTTCACCCTGCCGCCCCAAAGGATGAGCCATGTACGACGATCAACGCCCTGACCCGGATGCACTGCTCGCCGCCATTCAGAAGGATGAAAGCGCGCAGGCACGCGGCAAACTGAAAATCTTCCTCGGCATGGCGGCAGGGGTCGGCAAGACCTACTCCATGCTTGAAGCAGCACGACAGGCCAAGGCGGACGGGATCGATGTGGTGATCGGGTATGTCGAAACGCACCGCCGCGCCGAAACCGAAGCGCTCGTCGCTGGGCTGGAACTAATCCCACGCCGCAAAACCGAGTATCGCGGCGCGCTGTTGGAAGAAATGGATACTGATGCGGTGCTGGCGCGTGCGCCTCAGCTCGTGCTGGTCGATGAATTGGCGCACACGAATACGCCGGGCGCACGCCATGCCAAACGCTACCTGGACGTGATCGAACTGCTGGAAGCAGGCATCGATGTCTGGACGACCGTCAATGTGCAGCATTTTGAAAGCCGTGCGGATACCGTCCAGCAGATCACAGGGATTCGCGTAGTGGAAACCCTGCCGGATTCGATCCTCGATCTCGCTACCCAGATCGAGCTGATCGATCTTTCGCCGGACGATCTGCGTAAGCGGCTGGCGGAAGGCAAGGTGTACACCGCCGAACGCATCGAAACCGCCGCAAACAACTTCTTTCGCGTGGGCAACCTGACCGCGCTCCGCGAAATGGCGCTGCGCCTGACGGCAGAGCGCGTCGATCATCAGCTTCAGGATTATATGGCGATCAAGCGGATCGCTGGTCCCTGGAAATCGGGCGAACGGCTGATGGTCGCGGTCGGTTCCAGCCCGTTTTCGGAAAAGCTGATCCGCTGGACGCGGCGTATGGCTTACAATCTGGAGGCGGAATGGCTCGCGGTGTATGTCGCTACTGCGCCGCTCAGCACGCTGGAAGCCAAAGATCAACTGGCGCGCAACCTGTCACTGGCGCGCAGCCTGGGCGGTGAAGTGATCACCATTACCGGGCAGGATGTATCAAGCGCACTGCTGCGGTTGGCGCATCAGCGTAATGTGACACAAATCGTGATTGGCAAGCCGCAGCACAATGCGCTGCAACGTCTGATTCGGGGCGGTTCGCTGGTTGACCGGGTGATTCGCGCCAGCGGCGACATCGATGTGTACGTCGTAACGGGCGATGTCAGCGAGAGCAGCACACGCATCACCCCGCGTGTGCTGCTGCCCGCGCCGCGTATTCGGTCACCGCTGCGGGCGTACCTGTTTGGCGCTTTGATCATCGTCCTGGTGACTATTTTCGATCTGCTGCTGGTCGCTGCCTTTCCCCACATCGGCTATCAAGCGGTTGGGCTGACCGAACTGCTCGCCGTCCTGCTGATCGCGATCTACATTGGGCGCGGTCCAGCGCTGGTGGCCGCGACGATCAGCGCGATTTCGTGGAACTACCTGTTCATCGAGCCGCGCTTTACCTTCATTATTTCAGAAACCCAGGATGTAATCCTGGTATTTCTGTACTTCATCGTCGCACTGTTCGCGGGTGGGTTGACGGCGCGCATCCGTTCCCAGGAACAGCTTGCCCGTTACATGGCTGACCGCACGCTGGCGCTGTATACCCTGGCGCACCAGACGGCGACCGCTGTCAGCATGGATGACGTGCTGCGCACGGCGGTGGAACAGATTCAGCGCATTTTCAATGTAGACGTGGCCGTACTGCTTCCGAACGGTGGTCAATTATCCCCGCATGAGCATGTGTGCAGCACGGTGCAGCTTGACGACAAAGAACGCAGCGTCGCACTGTGGGCCTTCGAGCATGATAAGCCCGCTGGGCGCTTCACCGATACGCTGCCGCTCGCATCGGCACAGTTCTTTCCACTGCTCACCCCAAACCGCACAGTCGGCGTGATTGGCCTGCGTTTCAAACGCGATCAGCGGTTATCGGCGGATGAAGCGGCGCTGTTGGAGACGTTCATCAGCCAGATTGCACTGGTAATTGAACGCGAATTGCTTGACGAAGCCGCACAGCAAACGGCCATGCTGCATGAATCGGAACGGTTGTATACCACGCTGCTCAATTCCATTTCGCACGAACTGCGCACGCCAATTGCCGCGATCAAAGGGGCAGCCAGTGGGCTGATGACGGCACAGACCGATGAAAACCGGGCGGCGTTGCTGCACGACATCGACGGCGCGGCGGATCGGCTGAATCGGCTGGTCGAAAATCTGCTCGATATGTCACGGCTGGAAAGCGGACGCTTGCAGCTTAAGCGCGAATGGTGCAATGTGGGCGAAATCATCAGCGTGGCCGTCAGCCATGTTCAATCTTGTGACGCGGCACACCTGATTCATATTGAAGTGCCGCCCGATATTCCGCTGATCCAGGTCGATTTTGTCCTGCTCGAACAGGTGATCGTCAACCTGGTGGAAAATGCCTGTCACTACACACCGCACGGCACCCCCATTCGTATCCATGTCGCACAAGGCGGCGGCGCGATCCTGATTCACATCGACGATCACGGCGACGGCATCCCGGCAGACAGAATCGACAATATTTTCGAGAAGTTCTACCGCCTTCCGGGAACGCCGACGGGCGGCACAGGCTTAGGCTTATCGATCAGCCGCGGACTGGTCGAAGCGCACGGCGGAACACTGTCCGCGATCAACCGCGCCGAAGGCGGCGCACGGTTCACCGTCCGTCTGCCCTTGAACGGGAGTGCGCCGCCCGTGCAGGAGGCGGCACTATGACGACTGAAGGGCTGCATGTGCTGGTGATCGATGATGAAGTTCAAATCCGCCGCTTTTTGCGCATCAGCCTGGAAGCGGCGGGCTACCAGGCGCATGAAACCGCCAATGGTACGGAGGGCATTCAAAAAGCGGCGCAGCTTCGCCCGGATGTGATCATTATGGACATGTCGCTGCCGGATATGGATGGCCTGGACGTGCTGCGCCGCATCCGCGAATGGACGAAAACGCCGATCATCATCCTGTCGGTGCGCGATACCGATCAGGATAAGGTGACGGCGCTCGATGCGGGCGCGGACGATTATTTGACCAAACCATTCAGCACCGATGAACTGCTGGCGCGCATTCGGGCGGCGCTGCGCCATGCCGCGCCCGACGCTGCCCCACAGATATTTCAAGCGGGCGGGCTAGTCGTCGATCTGACGCGGCGCTTGGTCACGGTGGCGGGTACAGCCGTCAAGCTGACCCCGACCGAGTATGCCCTGCTGCGCCTGATGATCCAGCACGCGGGTAAGGTGCTGACGCACCGCCAGATTTTGCGCGAGGTATGGGGGCGTGAATACGAAAGCGAAACCCACTACCTGCGGGTGTATTTTGCGCAGCTTCGGCAGAAAATCGAAACCGATCCCACCCGCCCGGCGATTATCCTGACGGAACCGGGGGTCGGGTATCGGCTGGTGATTGGATGAGTATGGGTGGGTATATGAGAACCCTGCCCAAATCACGCGATGTTCGGCAGCACCTCCGTCAAGATACCCAACACGGCGATGAAGATCAGTAGTACCCCAGAAAACCGGGTGAGCGGCTTGTAATGGGTGGTGATCCACCGTGTGAACCGGCGTTGCAGCGCACCCGCCAGAAATGGCAGGACGACCAGCACCCACCCGAAGCCCAGACCGAAAAACAGAAAGTACAACAGCCCATCAGCGAGCGCGGCAACGTTATTTGCCCCCAGCAGAAAGGCGCTGGTGATGAGCGGCCCGGTACACGGCAGGGTCATCGGCCCCAGCAGCAACCCATAAAGATAAGCTGTCAGGGAGCGGTTGCGGAATATAGGAACCTGCATCGAACTCAGCCGGGCGAACGGGTTGTAACCCAGCAGCATCAACACCCCCATCACCAGCACCACCCCATAGATAATGGGCAGGAGGATGGGCAGTACGTTCCCAAATGACTGGTTGAAGGCAAACAGCAGGTACCCGACGATAAGCATCATGGTCAGGATGCCTGCCAGCACCAGCAGCCCTAGCCAGCGCGTTCCAGGTTTTGGCTGCGAACCGCTGCTGTTCCCGGCCAGAAAAGCGACCAGCCCTGGGTACAGCGGGAGCAGGCAAATATTGGTGAGGATCGCCTGATTGCCCAGGATGAAAGCTTCCAGATATTGGCCGATCATGCGCCGTTTGCTGCCTGAACCTGAGCAATAATCTCGTCAGGCGACTTGATTCCGGTAAACAGCGTCGTCGTTGTGCCATCCGGTCGAAGGATGAAATGGGGTGTGGACGGCGGATTGCTGATGGTGCGGCCAAATGTGTTCACCAGCTCACCCAGCAGTTCGGGAGTCAGCACGGCGAACTGCCAATCGAAGCCCTGATCGTCCGCATAAGAAGCGAGATCGGCAGATGCAATGTTGGTTTCCACGCTCAACGCAATGAACACGACGGAATCGCCAAGCTGTTCACGGGCGCTGCGTACATGGCCAAGCTGCTGACGGCAGTTGGTACACCATGTCGCCATTGGTTCGACAAAGACGGTTTGCCCGGCAAAATCGGCAAACGTGAAGGTTTCGCCCGTTCGGGCGTTGGTCAGCGGCAAGGTCTGCCATGCAGGACGTTCTGCGGCTGGTACAGGCGGACCGACAAGAGCATTGGAAGATTCAGGCGCTTGGGCGGCTGGAGTGGATGTATTCTCTTGAGCGGGGGAACAGGCGGAGAGGAAAAGCAGGATGCACAATAGAAGTCCACGCATGGAAACCCTCAGGATACTAGGCTGAACGAGCTGTGCATGTATGGAGCAGGCTTACACCCATCGTCTTACCCTGTAAGGATCATCCTGGCCTAAGGAATTGGTGAGACCCACAATCGGCTTAGGCCTGTGCCGCCGGAATATCTTTGGTCAGGCAGTGAACTGCGCCGCCGCCGTTGGCCGCCGCCGCACATGGGATAGGCACAATCGCATGAGCAGGCATTGTCTGTTCGTAAATGCGCAGCGCGGTTTCATCCTCACGAATGTTGAAAGTGGGAACCAGCACCCGGCCATTGACCGTGAGCGCGTTGGTGTAGCTGCGCCAAACCGGGTATATCCCCCAATTGAGGTACACCTGGGGCATGGGCAGCGGGATCACCTGGTAGCGCGACCCCGCCGCGTTGGTGACTGACCGCAGTTGATCAGCGGCAGCGCGGAGCCGTTCAGCATTGCGGAAAGGCGTGGGCGCACCGACGAGCAGCGTTTCCGCATTGGCCAGCTTGCAGACCAGATCGACATGGCCTGTTTCTTCACGCCACAGGTGCGGCGTGAGGATCAGCGTATCGAACGCAAAATACTGGTGCATGGCGCTTTCCACCTGTGCCAGCGTCAGCCCCATCTCCGCGTGGCGTTCGACCAGTTCATCGCTCATGATCAACGTCCCTGCTCCATCCGACCATAAGTTCCCGCCTTCCGTAAAGAGCGGCAGTGCATGGACGGGCATCCCACGCGCTGCCGCCCAGCGGGTGGGCAGCGAATCGTCTGCATCCTGGGGATAGGTCGCGGAGAGCGGCGCGAAACGCGCATCGACCGCCACCTGCCGCCCCTGCTCATCCAACCCAACCATTGGCCCATAATCACGTACCCAGATGTCGTTCACGTGTGCGGCGATCAGATGGATGTTGTTCCAATTGTTCACGCCGAATGTCTCGCGCAGGATCAACCGGATCGGGTGCGCCCATGCCGCTTGGGGGATCAGCACATCGACCCGCGCCACCGCGCAGATCGCCTTGATCATGGCGGCATGGGTCGCCCATAGAGGCGGGTACAGCACCGGAAAACTGACGAGGACCGTTTCGATAGGCTCCCATTGGGCGGGCAGGCGCAGCGGTGCAGATGGCGGCGTGGTCTGGGCAGTGGGTGGAAGTGTGTCCAGGCTTTTCACGGGATCAGCATTGACTTCGCCTGCCGCCAGCGCATCGCGCACATCCGCCGCCTGCATTCCATCGGGCAATAACCGCCAGCGTGTGAGATAATCGGCCAGCAAAGCAGGCGTGCGTGCTGTGGGCTGCATCAGCCCATCGAGTGGTTGGCTGCTCTGCGTGAGCAGGTTCACCGCCGCTCGATAAACAGGCCGCAGCCTTGCCGAACGTACCTGCCGCCGCCACAACGGGTACGGGATGAAATCGAAGCGAACTGGTGCGTACATCGTCCAGCTTTCGGGTACACCACACATTGAATGTGTCGATTGTAGTGACGGAGCCTGGCCGCATCAAATGTTTAGGAACGGTGACGATTGAAACGACAAAGGTTCGGTTCGTGAAGCCCGCACTGCTCATGATGCTGTTGTGCGTCGGCTTCTGGACAGCTTTCCGTGTGGCCGCCCAATCCCCGCTGATCGATCCTGATCTGCCACCGGAGCATGGCGGCGCAGTCCTGGGCGAAAATTTTGCCCCTGACCCGTATCGTGGTCAGTTGATACAAGGCGGCGGCCCGGTCGATATTGGCACGGCGGTGGTTGGGCAGGACTGTTCCGGTTTTACAGGGGTCGCGCCCGATTTTGGGCTGGAACTTCGCGCTGGCCTTCCTCTGCTCCGTGTGATCTTTGTGGCGGATGTGGTGACCAGCGACCCCATGATGATCGTGCGGATGCCGGATGGCGAGATACGCTGCATCGACAACAGCTATGGGGTAAACGCCCCGGCATACGACATCGCGCCAGCGCCAGCAGGCCGCTATACGATCTGGATCGGCTCGCACAACGATCAGCCCGTGTATGGGGCGCTGTATATCACCCGGCGTACCGATGTCATTCCGAACTCGCTCAGCGTGATCGTCCCGCTGGCTCAGCCAACGCCTGTGCCGGAACAATACGTCATGCCGACCCCCATCCCGCTCACGTACCTGGATAGAGAACTCGACTCCATCTATGGATCGCAAACCCTGCGGGCGGGATTTCTGCCTGATCCGTTCTGGACGTATGCGGAAGCGGGCGGTTCGCTCGATGTCCCGGCGTTCGATCTCCAGGCGGATGCTGAAGCCATCATCTTTGGCAGCGAAATCGGTGGCGGTTCGTTGGGTGGGTCTGGCACAGGGGAATGTGCCGGGTTCACCACGCCACATCCTGCTTATACACTGGATTGGGAAGGCCGCTCGACACGCCTGACGATCTTTTTCGTATCGGCGCAGTCGGGGAATACGGTCATGCCGAACCCCGCGTTAGTCGTGCAGGCTCCCGATGGCCGCTGGCACTGTAACCGCAGTTTTGCGCCGGATGAACCTGATCCATCGATCACATTCAACAACCCAGCACGAGGCCGCTACGCGATCTGGTTGGCAAATGAAACGAACCGGGGTCTGGCGGTTCCCGGCGGCTTATACATCACCGAACTGAACCTGGTCAACCCCGCTACCACGACCGCACCCGGCACCATGCCGCTGAGTCTTCCTTTGACTGGCCTGGGTGGAGCATCGCCGCCTGTCCAGTTCAATTCAGCGGACGATCCCTTCCGCGTCACCGTGAGCGGCGGCGGTGAAGTGGACGTGATCGCGCTCAATACCGGGGTTCCCTGTGCTGGATATTATAACCAACCGCCATCGCTTACCCTCACCGTTTTGGAGCGACTGCCGTTTCTGCGCATTTTCACGACCGCGCCGCCAGAGTTCGATACCACGCTGGTGATCGCCGATGCCCAGGGACGCTGGTACTGTGCCGATGACTGGAATGGAGCTGCAAACCCGTTGATCGATCTGCTGGGCGGGGCAGCCGGGGAACTGCGCATCTGGGTAGGCAGCTTCGACGCAAGCGATCCGTTCACTATCCCGCTGGTGGTCACCACGTCGAACCTTTCGCCGCTTTCTGGGGATTTCACGGATGATCCGTGATTCTGCGCGGTGATTAACGTTTGGACGATGTGCGCGATCCCGCCGTTAAGGTTTGCCGGAAATCGTGTTAAAGCGTTGTGTTTGCGCCAAAAGGGTGCTAAGGTAATCGTTAAGGAAATAAAATTATCGACCATCCCGCCGCCTTTTGAGCGAACGCGAGACAGCCTATGGCATGGCGTGTCTACCTCAGTGAACGACCCATCCGCCGGATCGATTTGCTGCCCGGAAAACCTTCCGTGCTGGCGGCATGGCTGACTTCCGACCAAATCATGTTCCTCGACCTGCAAACCGGGTCAAAACGCGGCGAAAAACTGCTTGAAAAACCCACCCAACCTGTTGACCGCTTCAGCGAAGGCTGGCGCAGCCTGGCACGACAGCTCACGGCTTCCAACGGTGTGTTTCTGCCCCTGGTGCGCACTGCTGGGCTGACCGTATATTCCAGTCCTGATGGCGAGATGCGTCTGTACCGCACGGGCGCAGTCGAGCTGTTCTTCGAGGTGGGCGGACGTGAACACCCGCTTCCTATCGAACCCGGCGTGACCGATTTCGCCGCCGTCGATATGGATCGAGCGTTTGGGCTGGTCGCCGCGCTCGATATGCAGGGAAGCTTACATCTGTACCAACAGCATCTCAAAATTGGTACGTTTGGGACGGGGATGCCACTACATCCTGAACTGCGCGCCGATATAGCGGTTGCGGGCGGCGGCACGTCCATATTTGTGACCAATGGGCGGCAGATCGGCGTATTTGGCGCAAGCGGAACCATGCGCCAGGTGATGGAACCGCATTATACGCTTGGCACCATGCGGCCTTCAGCCGATGGCAAACTGCTCGTCACCACCGATTTGGATGCGAATGTGATCCGATTCTACAATGGCGAAACGCTTGCCCCAACCCACCAGCGTTTCGGGGTCGATTTGATGGCTGATGCGCGGCGTTTGCAGATCATGCCGGGTCCAGCCGCGCCGACGGGTGCTTTAGGCGCTGTTGCGTTGAACACGCGGGGCGTGCTGGCCTTCACAATGGGCGGCGGTGTGTGCGTGACCAATCTGGCGCGTTTCAAGCCGCTGCCGGGAATCGCGCCGACGCTGGAAGAGGAAAGCGAACCTGCTCCGCCATCAGGCCTCACGCTCTCTCCTGCCGATCCCTCAACGGCACAAAACGCTGAAACGGCCTCGAACAGTTAACGCGCCATGACGAATCTATAGCGTTCCCTGTCCCAACGCCCGCTGAGGAAAAACCATCCGTTCGGGTACGATCTGATCGCGTGCGAAAGCTGCTGCATTCGCTCGTTCAAAGTCGGCGTGCAGGTCGCGCACCAGCCGTGCTTGGGCGTTGGACGGCTCGATAGAAAACACCGCGAAGGTCGCCGCGTGATCGCCCGTCGCCACGATGATCCAGTGCGATGTCGGCAGCGCTTTTCGCGCCAGTCCGGGGTTAGGGCGTTTGGGAAGCTGCCAAAGTTTAGCCGCCATCGCCGCGAGCATCGGTTCATCGGCAGGAGCTTTGCCCCCAGTCAGGATCGGCTTGGCACTGCCCGCCCGGAAGATGGCATAACACAGCGCTTGGGCTTCATACTGGCTGCGCAAAAACCCGGTCTGGCCTTTCACGCTCATCACGCGCTGCCAGGCATCGCCTTCAGGATCGCGTTCGATCAGTTTTTCGATGATCGTCCGCTGTTCGCTGTAGCGTCGGTACATCACATGGAACTGTACGCTGTTGATCTTCCCCTGGGCGAATTCATCCGATACCAATTCCATCTTGCTGCGAATGGCGTTCAGCGCAGCCGCCGGATCATGCGAAACCGACTCGCCGCTGCTGGCCGCATTGGGAACCGTTGGTGCGGGACGCGGCGTTTGTGAGGTTCCGCTCGATGGCTGCGGCGGGGTAGGACGCACAGGCGAACGCATCGGGTCGGGCGTGCGGTCATCGCGCTGCGAGTGGTCAGTCACTGGACATCAGCCTTTGATCAAGTGCGAACAACGCCATGTCACTACTCTAACATAAAACTCGAATGTGCGGCAGCGCATTTCGCGGCTCACCCTTCAGTGTTGTGAGGACGAGCAACTTTGCATCGATGAAAGCGTAGATGATGTCTGTCCGCACTTTACATCATGTACGGAAGGAAGTTCGATGAGCGATTCATCATTACCGGTCAGACGCGCCCGTCCCGGCCTTGGCAGTTTGGTGAGCGACAGCCTGACACTGCTGGAACTGCGCAGCGATCCTCACGCCGCTGCCCGTTCCTTTTCGACCCGTGCGCTGGATTGGGCGTTCGTGATCCTCGCGATGTTCATGTCATTCGGTCTGTGGCTCGATATTTGGTCGCACGCCACCTTCGGGCCGGATCAAAGCGTGCTGAACCCGTTTCACATGTTGTTTTACAGCGCTGGCGCGGCGCTTGGCCTTCTGCTGTTGTACATCCAGTTCAACGCGCTCAGCCGCCGCACCGCCTGGATGCACAGCTTCCCGCGTGGGTATGGTCTGGGTGCGTTCGGCCTGCTGATCTTCGGCATCTCCGGCGTGGTCGATCTGATCACACACGCGCTGTTCGGTTTTGAAACCGGGTTCGAAGCCACGCTCAGCCCAAGCCATACCGGATTGTTCATCGGTTGGTTCATCATCACCATGACCCCCGCTCGTGCGCTGTTGGCGCGGCGCGCACAGGAACCCTCGACACTTGGCGCATTTTTGCCCGCGCTGATCGGCACCGCATTAGCGCTGAGCGCGATCACCACGATCATCGTGTTTTCAATCGTGATTGGCAGCCAGCCTTTCGCTTTACAGGCATTCCGCGATGCGACGCTGGACGATTACAACTACACGCTCGGCATTATGTCGCAGTTCATCCAGACAGGCGCAGTGGCAAGTTTCGTGATCTGGCTGGCCGTGCATTTTCGACTTCCGTTCGGGTGGGTGACGCTGCTGTATACGCTGTACATGCTGTTTCTGCTGCTGATTGGCCAGGATGTGACTGCGATCCCGATCATGCTGATCGCTGGTGTTCTCACCGATGCGCTTTATGCAGTAATTCGTCCGCAGCCGGGTGAACGGGGAGCGCTTCGCCTGTTCGGTCTGCTGATGCCGCTGGCACTGTGGGGGACATACTACCTGTTTTTCATCGTCACAGGAATTTACGGCGGGGTTTGGTTCACACCGTATGTGTGGATCGGCTCGGTGATTCAGTCAGGCTTCATTGGCGCGTTCATCGCCTACTTCATGACGCTCACGTCCGCACCGCGTGCGGTGGAGACATAAACGTGCTTCGGTTGATACTCCTCTGCCTGATCCTGGTTCTAAGCATGACTGCTGCTGCCGCACAGGATGCACCGTCCGCAGATACAGCGCCGCCTGCCGTCGATTACACGCTGCCGCGTTCGGCAGAAGAAACGCTTGTGAACGCGCTGCCTGTCGGTGATGAGTACTGGCTGACGATCACAGGTGAACGGCTGATGCGCCGGACGATACTCAAATTCATCCTCACAGGCGCGGACGGAGCGCCTGCACCCGCCAACACACCCATCGCGCTCACGCTCGATGCTGTGATTTTCAATCCCGAAACCATCGAAGATGGGCCAGATACAGTACGGCTGGAAGCGGTTCCGATCTATCAGGACGGCGCGTGGTTCGTCGGCCCATATGCCTTCGATGCGCCGGGCTATCTCGATGGGGCAGTCGTGATCGGTGAGCTGCCCGTGAATGTGGAACCGACCGCCTTCCAGATCGGCGTTTACCCGAATGCGCCGGAACTGCCTGGCTGGTTCGTCCCGGTGAACATCGCGCTGCCGCTTGGGGTGCTGACGATCATCATCGCGGTGCTGGTGGGGCGGCGTGTGACGCTCACACGGGAACCCGAACGCGGTTAGATCAGGGTCGTAAAATCGCACTCAAATACATCGTACAGAACCACGTTCGAGCAGGTACTTTCTTGCTCGAACGTGGTCACATGAACGGGATACCGGTTCAGGCTTGTGGGGAATCCGTTCGTGCAACTTTCACTTTAGCGTGATAGGTATGCGTCCAGTTGATCCCACGTCTGCTGTACGCCCTCTTCCATACCCATGTCAAGCACCTGCTTCAGCGCATCTTCAGTTGCATACACTGTACTGCTGACCACGCGGGTTTTATCGCCTTCAGCGTAGAAATGAAGGGTTGATGCCGATTCAGGTAACTCGGTGTTGATCGTGCGGTTGGCATCCGAAAACACGTCACGGTAGCGAATGAACTGCGGCGCGTCGATTTCGTCGTAGAAAATCAGCCCCCACGCTTCGTTGCCCGTCGCGGTTTCGCGCATGGCATAGTGCCAGGAACCGCCCACGCGGAAATCCATATCACAGTGCGCAAGCGGCCATTCACTTGGCCCCCACCAGTGCATCAGATGTTCACACTGCGTGAAGGCGCTGAACACCTTTTCGCGTGGAGCATTGAAGACCCGTTCGATGTTAAAGCTACGGGCATCAGCCTGATTGTGCGCGCCAGATTGTGTCATCGTTCATTCTCCCCTTCATTTAACGTAGTCAGATAACTATCCAGACGGTCGAAACGGCCTTCCCATAACTGCCGATACGCACTGATGTACTCTGCCACCTCTTTGAGCGGAGCCGCATTGATCGTGCAGGGTCGCCACTGCGCATTGCGTCCCTGGGTGATCAAACCCGCACGTTCCAGAACCGCGATATGTTTGGAAACGGCGGGCAGGCTCATGGCGAAGGGTTCTGCCAATTCCTTCACAGTCGCTTCGCCCTTTGCCAACCGTGCCAGAATAGCACGGCGCGTAGGATCAGATAGGGCAAAAAAAGTCGCATTCAGGGTATCAGTATCGGTCGCCATGCAGGGAAGCCTGTTTCATTTACCATCTGGTTAATTAACCTGATGGTAAAATACCATGAAAGTACGAAGCTGTCAACAGAAAGGGCTGTATTCGGACCACATGCGTGTATGGGCTTGGATGGCTAGGGTTAATGAGGAACGCGGCTAGATCGGAATCCAGAAGCCAAAGGTGCTGCCGTGACCGACTTCGCTTTCAACCCAGACTTCACCCTGATGCCGTTCGATGATCGTCTTGACCAGGCTAAGACCCAGGCCGCGCCCTTCAACTCGTTCGGTGCCGGGCTGGTGGACGCGAAAGAACGACTGAAACAGGCGCGGCAGCACATCCCGTGGGATGCCGATGCCGGTATCTTCAACCATGAAGTACAGACGGTCGGTCTGGCGGTAGCTCTTGACGCGAATTTTGCCGCCTTCCGGCGTATATTTGATCGCGTTGGTAATCAGGTTTTCCATCGCTTCCCGTATCAGGAACGGGTTAACGCGGATGCCGTGGAGGTCATCCAGCCGCAATTCCGCCGATACATCCTGCTGCTTTCCGTCCACCAGCGGGCGCATATCGTTCAGCACAGTGGTAATCAGCGCCCGGTAATCGACCTGCTGATGCAATTCAAGCGGTGAATTGCGAATCTGTTCGACACGCAGCAGATCATCGAGCAAACCGCGCATTTTCCCGGTGGAGCGTTCGATCACCTGAAGGTATTCCTGAATTTCCGGTTTATCGGTCGTATCCATCGCCACCAGGTTGACGTACCCGACGATCAACGCCAGCGGGCTGCGCAAATCGTGCGAAGCCATACGCAGCATCTCGTCTTTGAACCGGGCAAGGTCGCGCATGGTGGTGATGTCGCGCATGATCACCACGTATCCGGCACGGTCGGGCATATTGAGCGTGGCGCTGTTCCACACTGAAACCGAGGCGAGATAATCCTTGCGCTGCTGTTCGGAACGGACTTCAAACGACCAGTGCTGCCCAATGCGAGCGGGCGACGATGTGATTTCGGCAATCTGCATCAGGGTAGTATCCAGGTGTGCCAGCGACCGCATCGTTTTGCCCATCAGGTTATCGGCATCGCCATCCATATCCAGGATACGCGCCGCTTCATCGTTGACCTGCAAGATATGCCCGGTTTCGTCCAGCACGCACATAAAGTCGGGGATTGCCCGCAGCACGGCTTCAAGCTGCTGGCGCTGCTGAAGCATCCGGTTGAACAACTGCGCATTGCGCAGGCCGACGGTAAGCTGGTTGGCGACGATGGTCATCAACTGCAAATCGTTGTCATCGAAATGGCCGGGCTGGGTGTGAATCAGCGTGAGGGCGGCCAGCACCCGGTCATTCTGCACGAACGGGACGCACAGCGCCGACCGTGCGCCTGAATTGCTGTCGGGAAAGGTGAGCCAGCGCGAATCCTGCTGCGTATCCGTGATTAAGGCTGCTTTTCGGTTGCGCACTACCCACCCGGCCAAGCCTTGATCCAGCACGCGCCGCGCAATCTTGATGCCTTCATCGCCCCGTCCCAGGCTGACCAGCTTGCCACCTTCTTCCCGGAAGATGACGTTTGTCCAGTCGCCCTCTGCGTCCGGCGGGATGAGCAGGCTTGCCCCATGCGCATCCAGTGCCGCCGCCGTCACTTCGATCACACGATCCAGCAATTTGTCACGGTCTAACGACGTGAGCATCTGCGAAACCTGCGATAAAAGCGCGAAGTCGTCGGTACGGGTGCGGCGGTTGACCTGGCTGCTGGACATCGGTTTGGCTCACGTTTGTAAATTCGCATTTAAGTGAAGCACAAGCATGAGCGATGTACAAGTACGGATTTTCAAACCAGCAGAACGCCCTACGTTCGGCAGGGGTGTCGGGCATGGCGTAAGGGAGGCTCAGCACCCCTGGTCTAATGCTATAAGGCATTGGTTTACAGGTAGACAACACAGCGTATAGGGGTAGGCGATGAATCACGACATTCTGTTCGGCGCAAATATCAACCCGGCAGTCGATGAACTGGCCGAAAGCTTGCAGATTGCGGCACTGGCCGAAACACACGGGCTTGACCTGATTGGCATTCAGGATCACCCGTATCAAAAGCGCTTCTTCGATACGTGGACGCTGATGAGCTATCTGGCGGCGCGTACCGAACGGGTGCATCTGCTGACTAACGTCGCCAACCTGCCGCTGCGCCTGCCGTCGATGCTGGCCAAAGCGGCGGCCTCGCTCGATGTGCTGACAGGTGGGCGCGTTGAACTGGGGCTGGGCGCGGGCGCGTTCTGGCAGGCCATCGAAGCATGGGGGGTTCCGGCGCGCAGTCCTAAAGAAGCGTATACAGGCTTCGAGGATGCGCTGCACATCCTCAAAGGCATGTGGGCAAACCCTGGCCGTCCATTTACGTACCAGGGCGATATGTACAGCGTTAAAGGGGTACTGGCGGGACCAGCACCCGCGCACCCGATCCGCGTATGGGTGGGCGGCTATGGACCCAAAATGCTGCGGCTTACCGGGCGCATGGGTGACGGGCTGATCGTCTCGAATACGTACACCCCGGTGAGCGAACTGCCCGCGTTCAATGCGCGCATCGACGAAGGCGCAGAAGAAATGGGTCGCAGCCCGGATGCGATTCGGCGCGGTTACAACGTGATGGGCATCCTGAATTACGGGCAGCATTCCAGCGTTCCCACGGGGTTGGGAGAAGGCGCGTTTTTTGGAACCGTCAAGGATTGGGCGGATTATCTGAATGGCCTGCACCAAGAACAACGCCTGGATACGTTCGTATTCTGGGGGGTGGGCAATGACATGATCCGGCAGTTGGAAGTGTTCGCTCGTGAGGTAGTGCCGCTGGTGAAAGCGTCGGTTAAAGCGTGAGCGAAGGACGCAAGGAGCCGTGTTCCTTGCGTCTTTTCATGGTTTCTGCGCCGGGCGGCTTTTCAGCCTACAGCGTGATCGGGTTGGCCGTCAGCCCCACCAGCAGACGCACACACGCTTCGACATCGCGCACATCGACGGTTTCGCTGACAGTATGCACGAAACGGCACGGGATCGAAATCGTGCCGCTGGGGATGCCCGTCCCGGTTAGTTGGATGGCTGCCGCGTCGGTCGATCCCAGCGTGAGCAGTTCCCGCTGATACGCAATACCATCAGCTTCAGCACGGGCGATCATCCAGTCCCGCACTGCCGCCGGGACGATATGCGCCATGTCATGTATTTTGATGGCTGCGCCGCCGCCCAACCGCACATCCATTTTGCTGTTTCTGGGAAAATCACCCGTCGCCGTCACATCCAGGGCGATGGCGACATCAGCATCCAGCCCGAATGCGGCGGTTTTCGCCCCACGCAGCCCAACCTCCTCCTGCACCGTGAAAGCGAAGTACAGCGTATTCGGCGTGTTCCGGTTCAGGCGCTTGATCGCTTCGAGCGCGACGACGCAGCCGATTCGGTCATCCATCGCTTTCGAGATCAGGCGGGTGCCGCGTGTCTCCAGCGTGCGCCAGAACGTTGCCGGGCTGCCTGCCGGAATTTTGCCGCCGTTTTCGCTTTCACCATCGCTTACATCGATGAAAAAATCATTCAGGTCGGTGACGGTGGTGCGGCCTGCCCCAAAATAATCGTGCGTGCAGATCACGCCGACCGTGCCATCCTCAAAACGCACTCGTGCGCCCACCATCGATGTATGCAGCAGGCCGCCCAGGTTGGTGAAGCGCAAATAGCCGCTTTTGGGTTCGACGAACGTGGGCATCACGCCGATTTCGTCCATGTGTGCCGCAATCACGGCTTTTTTGTCGCCATTGCCCACCCGGCAGATCAGGTTGCCCATCCCATCTACGCGCATTTCATCGACATAGGGCGCGGCTTCTTCGCGAATCAGGTCACGGACCTGATGCTCATAACCCGAAGGGCCCCAGGCTTCCACCAGTTTTTGAATCAAGTCTTTCACGTCAGCGCCTTTCTGTGTGAAGCATGTTGGGAAACTTTATGTGTGAATGCCTGATCATTTCGGGTTTCCAGCCCATTCCCCTCATAACACATCCCGGCGCAAGCCGTTCAGGATCGCTTTGATCAGGCGCAGTCCATGTTCGTAATCATCGCGGTGCAGCAGCGCCGACGGCGTATGGATGTAACGGCACGGCATTGAGATTACGGTGGTTGGCACGCCGCCGTTGACAACATGGATCGCGCCGCCATCCGTCCCGCCGACTGCACGCCCTTTAATCTGGTATGGGATGCCTTCGCTTTCCGCCGCTGCCCGTGCGAACGCCAGCAAACGGGGATGCGCGATCATATTGGCATCGATCACCGTCAGCACTGGACCAGCGCCCATGCGAGTCGTCGGGTTCGGTTCGTTTGCTTCATCCGGTTCGTCCAGTGGGTTCGGGACATCGTTGGCGCGTGTCCCTTCCAGCACCAGCGCTGCATCGGGGTCGAGCGTCCGTGCCGCTACTTGCGCCCCACGCAGCCCAATTTCCTCCTGCACGGTGAAAGCGGCCAGCACATCGACCGGGTAGGCATGATCACCCCGCAGCACATCGATCAGCAGCGAGCAGCCCACCCGGTCATCGAACGACTTGCCGCGCAGCACCTTATCGCTCAATTCGACAAATTCGCTGTCGAAGGCGATCCGGTCGCCGCGCTTGATCTTCCCCTGGGCTTCGTCTTTGCTCGTCGCGCCGATGTCGATGCGCAGGCTGGCGATTTTGGCGACCGTCTGTTCGCGGTTCTTGTGGATCGGTGTCCAGATCACCACGCCGCGCACCTGCTGATCGCCAATGCGGACGCGCAAACCGGGCAGCAGGCGATCCTCCAGCCCGCCAATTGCGGTGAAGCGAATCAGGCCGTCACCATCAAAGCCCATGACCATGAACCCGACTTCATCCATATGCGCGGCGATCATCACGCGCAGTGGGTTTTCACCCGTCCCGCGCTTGATCGCTGTGACCGATCCCATCGGGTCAATACGGATCGAGTCGGCATGGCCTTCTATGGCGCGCAGCACGACGGCGCGTACCGCATCCTCATTCCCGCTCAGGCCAATTGTTTCCGAAAGTTCTTTTAAGTAGTGTCCGTTCCCTGTCACGCTGCTCGATCCCTGTGCTGAAAACATGGCCCGCGATGGCGGTCTACTGCCGCCGCAGGCGGATAGGTACAGTATAGCTGCATGGTACACCGTCGATGGTGTAATTGCTCGTCAGCGTGCCGCGCAGTTCAGTCGTGCGTGTGGCGGTAAGGAAGACCACGCCGTTGGGAATTTCCGAACCCGGCGCGAACTGCACATCGCCAGCATACGTATCGCCAGCCCGCGTCCATATATCGCCGCCGAAATCGATCTGTGCGCCGCCGCTCAACACCGTCAATGTGTTGGCAATGCCGCCGCTGAACACCTCGCTGGCAGGAATCTGAGCAGAGGTCGTTCCCTGGCAGGAAATATCCACGTTGGCAGTCAGAAAATCGACCCCGTAGAAACCGCTCACCGGGATGATGCCCGTCACCGCTGGCGCGCTTTCGACAACGCTTTCACCTCCCGATAGTTGCGCGGGCGGCGCGTTCAGGATCGGGATCACGGGCGGCGCATCTGCCTGACCGATCACGTCACAATCCCCCTGGCTTTCGACTTCATCGGCCAACACCCAGATTTCAGCGGCGGCGGACTGGGGCGCGGCTTCAGCCTTGATCAGTTGATACCAGATGTTCCCCGCGTCGTCTTCAAAGCGCCCGGTCACATCGAATGTGCCGCCAGCGGGCAGGAAGGCAACCGCTGTACGATTTTCCCCGGGACCAACCCGCAGCCGGGCTGCATTTTCAGCATCAACGCTGACGAAACACGGGTTCAGGCCGCGTGCTTCGGCGCGCTCGGCGCGCAGTATTCCGGCTTCGACATCGAACGACTCCAGGATGCGTTCAGCGGTTCCTGCCTGGGAATTCAGCACGCCCGGCGCGCCCACGAACAGGACGGTTCCCCAGTTTTTATCGCTCAACTGCACTGCATACAGGTGAAAATCAAAGTCTTCCCCCTCAATCGGCTGCTGAGTCCTGTATAGCGCCGCCTCGCGCCCTTCAATCATCACCTGTTCAATACTGCGGGCGACGGGCGGACGTTCGTTGAAATACAGCGGAAAGGCGATACGCAGCGTTTCGACGGCATCGATAGCGGCTGGACGTTCGATGTTTTGCGCCAGCACATCCGGCGCGTACACGAACACTGCCCACCCGCTGCCATAGATGGCGGTCGAACCATCGTCGAGCAGCTCCGGTGTCCAGTCATTTGGCACGCGGATGATGTAGCGGTCGGAAAGCGCAATCGCTTTAGTGGCAGCCTGCGCCAATGCCTGTTCAGAACCAGTGCCGCACAGGATACTACACAGTGCGCCGAACAAGAATATCCTTAACAGCCGCATAGATGGTTTGATCACGCTCGCCGCGTCCTCAACCTTAATGAATATACAAAATACATGTTTATGAAACTGTCGTCACGCGGATGGTAATCCGTGCCGCATCGACACATAGCAGCGTCCCGGTGAAGCCATCCAGGTTTTCGATCACGAATGGGCTGGTGGGGCCGCCTTCAAACCGTTCCGCAGCCACCAGCATCAACCGCACGCCCACCGACCATCCGCCAAATCGGATTGTCCCAGTGTAGTTGTTGGTATCCGGTGTGCGTTCCAGGCGTGACGCGCTGCTGGCATCCCCACTGCCTGCCGTGCTGAAGGTCAAGTGTAGCGTATCGCCATTTCCCGGCGCAACGAGAACGCCTTCGATTTGGGTGACCGTCAGGACCTGTTCCAGCGGTGCAAACCCGGCGCTGCACGTCGCTTCTGCGTCGCTCGGCATGATGCTGAGGGTCACGGAGCCGCTTACGGGGACGATCTGCCCGGCAGCGACGGTAGGCGATGGTGTGGACGATGGCTCGGCTTCTGTCGGAGCCGGTTCCGGGCTGGCTGTCGGGCTTTCCGGTGACTGTGACGGCGCGTCAACGGCGGCACGTTCAATGACATCGAACGTCGAGATGATCGACTCGATCTCAGCCGTGTAATCGTCCGCTTCACCCGTGATGATGAGCAGGTTGACCGCGCCGAATGCACCGTCGCTCATGCGAATCACAAAATAGCGCCCGCTGTAAGGTGTGTCGCGCAGCACAGGCCGTGTTTCAGCCACCACGTAATCACGTCCGCTCACCTGTCCCGTCTGCACCTGTTCGGAGGTGATCGGGTCGCCGCTGACGAACTGAAAGGTATCGATCAGGGCATCGGTCAGCGATGATCCGGGCGCGATCAGGTCATCCATCACCGTCGGGGAGAACACCACCATCGCCAGGCGATCCGTACTCGCATACAGCACTCCCGGCTGTTCGGGCGATACCTGCCAGTTCGTTGGAAACGCAAGTTGGTACTCATCATCCAACGGATACGTTACCGTATCGGTTTGCTGTGCCAGTCCATGCATGGCGGTCATCAGGATCACGGTGATCCCCACTGCCCATCGTGCAATCCTTGTCATTGTCTGTCTGCCGTATCCGATCCCCATTGATTGTCCCTCATCACTCACACGCCTGAACGGGTGTGCCGAAAACGCAATTTTACACCGCTCCGCATCGCCGCCTATAATTTCAGTCAGGATGAATGAGGATACACGGGGTCAGCAAACGCGATGACGCAGAAAACACACTACGACGCGGTGATCGTCGGCGGGGGACACAATGGATTGGTGGCAGCGGCTTACCTGGCGCGTGCCGGGATTTCAGTGCTGGTACTGGAACGCAAAGCGGTGACGGGCGGCGCGGCGGTGAGCGCCCAGGTCTTTCCAGGCGTAGCGGCCCGGCTTTCGCGCTATTCGTACCTGCTGAGCATGTTCCCATACCGCATCCTTGAAGAATTGGGCGTGCAACTGGAAGCACGTCCGCGCCGCACGGCGTGCGTCAGTCCGGTGAAGGAAAACGGCGTGCATAAGGCGCTGCTGCTCAGCAATGGCGACCCAGCGCACGCCGCCCAGGCATTTTGTGACTTCACTGGGAGCGATAATGAATATCGCGGCTATCGGGCGTTTTACGATAAGGTCAGCGTGTTTGCCGATAAAGTATGGGACTCGATGCTGCAACCGCTCATCAGCCGCGCACAGATGCAGGCGCTGTTCACCTCCCCGGAAGAACGAGCGATTTGGGAGATGCTGATCGAAGCGCCGTTGGGCAGAGCCATTGAAGCGCATGTGCATGATGATACCGTGCGCGGCATGGTGTATACCGATGCCTCGATCAGCGTGCTGTCGCACCCGCATGATGAATCGCTCAAGCAAAACCGGACGTTCCTGTATCACGTGATTGGCAATAAAGCGGGGGAATGGCGCGTCCCGGTTGGTGGGATGGGGCGCTTGACCGATGAACTGGCGCGCATCGCCCGGCAGTTCGGCGCAGAGATCAATACGGGTGCTGAAGTCACGACGGTGCATCCCGGTCAGCGGGTTGAAATCGTATACCGCCAGGGTGACCACGAACGCACTGTAAGTGCGGGTTATGCGCTGATCAATGCTGCACCTTCGGTCATGGCAGGGCTGATCCCCGATCACAGGCCGATTGCGGCGAATGAAGGGACGGCGTTCAAGATCAATATGGTGGTCAAACGGCTGCCCGCGCTGGCCGCCCCGAACATCGATCCGGCGCTCGCTTTTGCGGGAACATTTCACATCAACGAGACGTACACCAATTTGCAAGCCTCATACCAAAGCGCCATCACCGGCCAGATGCCCGACCCGATCCCCGGTGAAATCTACTGCCATACCCTGACCGATCCGTCAATCCTTGCGCCTGAACTGGCCGCCCAGGGATACCACACGCTGACTCTGTACGGAGTGAACGCGGCGCACCGCCTGTTCACTGCCAACCCGGACGCGGCACGGGCGCACGCGCTTCAGTTGTATCTGGAGGGGATCGATCATTACCTGGCTGAACCGCTGGAGACATGTCTTGCCATCGACGCGAACGGGAATCCGTGTATTGAAGCGAAGAGCGCGGTCGATCTGGAGCATGAACTGCGGCTGCCGCGTGGTCATATCTTCCACAACGATCAATCGTGGATTTTTGCCGACGATCCCGCCCAGGCCGGGACGTGGGGCGTGGAGACCGAATACCCGAACATTTTCCTGTGTGGTTCGGGTGCGCTGCGCGGCGGATGCGTAAGCGGGATCACCGGGCATAATGCCGCCATGAAAACGCTTGAAAGTATGGGGAAACGCTGACGGTTTCAGTCATACAGCATGTCACAGGCTGGCTTTGAGTGTTTCAAGCGCGGTCACTTCAGCGCTGTACACGGTTTCCAACCGCGCCTGCATATCCGCGAACAAGTCGCGCACGGCTGAGTCGTCCAGTGGAAAAGCGGCATTTGCGCGCTGGCGCAGCACTTCCCATGCGCTGACGTGTTCGCGTACCTGACCTGACTGGTTGGCGAAGAACGCCTGGTAGCGCGCATCGATCAAGCGACGGGAGTCGGCCAGCATTCCGGTTTCACCTGGCAGGGCGGCATTTGCAAAAGCGCGCCAGGCATCGCCTGCCGCCTGGTAAGCCTGCGCTGCATCATGCAGGCGGGGAACCGCCATGATGTCCGCTGCTTCATGCAAAAACTGGGCATACAGGCCGCGCAATCCGGTGCCGTCGCTTTGATCCCACACGACGGCTTCATACACGGAGGTCAGCGCATCGAGCAGCCCTTTACGCCCTGCAAAGACGCTCGGCCAGCCCTTCTTGTTTTTCGAGTCGGTGAGCGTTTTCGCCCATTTTCGGATCACGGGCAGGCTGAAAGACTCGCTGTCGCTGCTCAGATGATCGATACACGCCTGAATGCCAGCGCCTACTGCTGCGGGCAAGTCGAGCGGTGCAGATGGTGGGTCGATGCTGAGGACACGATTTTTACTGCTCGGCACCTGGGCGCGTGCCGCCGCCAGTTCAGAAGCCGTGACCGTCCATAATGCAGGCGCGAGATCGTAGAGTTCGGCGTGATCGTCCGTCAGACGTTGCGCGGCCACGATGTGAAGGCTGTACCCTTTCAGGCGTTCCGGCAGCCCATGATAGGGAAGATTCGGTTTATCCGCCCACACGGGCGCGGGATAGCCTTTGGCTAAGGTCTGCTTCAGGTTGGCGAGCGCTGCTTTGCTGCCGCCGGCTTCGAGTATTTCGACGGGGATATTGAGCCGCTGACACAACCCGGTCATGTATTCGACGGCGTAATTCCAGCGCGCCCGAAAGCCGATCACCAGGGTAGCGCTGTCGTGGGCTTTAAATTCCCATAGGATATAGCCTGCCCCCAGACCGCCGCTCAGCCCCAGCAGCAGCGCTTCGGTGAACGGCTGGCCGCTGTGCGGGGCGGTCACGCCCATCGCGTCGAACGTGTTCAGCAGTGCAGCCGTGCCGCAATGAATACCGCGCCTGTGCGCCATCCCCGCCCCCATTTCAGCCAGCATGAATGTCCTATTCGTGTATGTCAAAAACAGAGACATTGTGACGAAACACCGACCCACAGGCCGCGTTTACGCGCTGGCTTCGGCTGGTTTGGGCATTTCCCATTCGATGGCAGCCATAAAATCGCCGTCCAGATCAGCGATGAACAGCGCCAGCACCCGGCCTAACCGCTCAATGTCGCGCAAGTCCGCCGTTTCGTTGGCAGAGTGCATGTTGCGCAGCGGAATCTCCAGCAGTGCCGTCGGAATACCGCCCAGTGCAACCTGAATCGCCCAGGCATCGGTGCCGCTTGCGCCGGGGATCACATCGTCTTGCAGCTTGATCTCGTGCCGTTTAGCCGTCTCGCGGATTTTGTCGTACAGCTTTGGGTGAAAATTTGGGCCAATGCCGATGCCAGGGCCGCTGCCCATTTCACAAGTCGAATCCTGGTCTACGCCCGGCTGCGGTGCAAATGTGACATCGAGCGCGATGGCAATATCCGGCGCAATCAGGTTTGCGGCGGTACGTGCGCCGTTCAGTCCAACTTCTTCCTGTACTGTCGCCGCTGCGTATACATCCCATTGATGGTTCAAACGCTGAAGCTCGTGCAGGCAGGCCGTGACCGCCGCAACGCACGCCCGGTCATCGAGCGCTTTTCCAGCAACCCGCGTCCCGTTCAGGTCGATCAGCGGCGCGTCCACCGTAATCAGGTCGCCCGGCTGTACCAGGTCGATCACCTGGTCGTGCGGCAGACCGACATCGACGACGAGTTCCTGCAAGGTGGGGTAGCGTCCGGCATCTTTCGCTTTGACCAGCTCCATCGGCGGCGCAACCACGATCCCCGACAGCGGGCGTTTGCCATGTACGCGCACTGTCTGGGCGATCAGCAGGCGGTTATCCATCCCGCCGATGTTGTGCAGCTTGATGAAGCCATCCACAATGCCACCGACCATCATGCCAATTTCGTCCATATGCGCCGCCAGCATGATCTTTCGCGGCGGGTTGGTCGGTTTCGTCGCCCGCTTGATGCCGATCAGGCTGCCGAGTTTGTCCTGCTGAAATTCATCGACCACGCTGCTCCAGGCATCGCGCAGCAGGTCGCGCACTGCGGTTTCATGGCCGCTCGGCGCATGGGCTTCGACCAGTGTCTTCAGATGTGCCTTCAGGTCAAATGTCATCACTGCTCCATATCATCATCATGAGGGAGATCGACCGCCGTATCACGGCGGGATCACCGTTGGCGTTTCGGTCGGCGTTTCGGTCGCGGTGGGGGTGGGTGTCTCCGTCGGTGGGATGATCACCACCGTTGCCGTGTTCGTCGGCGGCGGAAGGGTAAAGGTCGGCGTGCTGGTGGGTAGGGGCAGGCTGGTGTTCGTCAGCGTCGGCGTGATGGGTGTGGCGCTCGGCGTGATCGGCGTGAGCGAAGGCGCAAGGGTTGGCAGCGGGGGGACGAACAGCGTTGGAATCGAGGTGGGCGGCAGGATCACGGTCGGCACGAACAGAGTTGGGATGAACTGACCGGGTGTGTTCACCAGCGGCTGCGTCGGCAGCACGAGCGGCGTGTTCGATGCGAACCCCGGCGTGGTGGCGATCACGCCTGGCGAACTAATCGCGTTCACCGTTGGGGTGGCGGTGCGGATCACCGTTTGGCGCGGCGCAGACCCCCACAGCAGAAAACCCAGGCAGTACAGGGGCAGTGTTCCCAGGATGACGGCCAGCAGCACGATGCGCAGATTGCGGCGGGCGCGGTCAGCAGTATTCAATAAATCCATGTTCGCTCCTCAGCGACGCGGCGTGCCTTCACAAGTCACCCAACCCTCTGTGAACGCCTTTGATAATACCACACCGCCCGATCTTTGCGCCCGCCTACAGCGCCCGATTCTGGTACAGTTCGCCATCGACAAAGCCGCGTTTGCGGTAGTAGTCGCGGGTTCCTACCGCGCTGATCACCGCCAGGCTCGCATAACCGTTCGACTGTGCCAGCGCCGCCGCCCGTTCAATCAGCCGCGTGCCAAGTCCGGCGTGCTGCGCCTTCCCGCGTGACTGTTCGCCCAGTTCGACCGACTGCCCGTACACATGCACCTCACGGATCATGGCTGCGCCGCGTAATTCATCCACCAGCGGCGGATGAGCCGGATCGGGCAGTGACAGCCGCAAAAACCCAGCAACCGCACGTTCCGGCGTGATGAACTGCAAAAAGGCTTCGCGTCCCCACGCGGTGTCGTACCACACTTCATCCAACGTGAGCGATGCCGCATCAACCGGGTCGAAACGCACTTCACGAGCGCGAATATCCCGCCCTTTTTCGCCGCGTGCCGCCAGGGTGTTTTCGACGAGCTGGCGGAAATTGGTCATGCGGTTGCCCGTCACAATATCCGTGCCGGGAATATCGCGGATCACGCGGGTGAGGCGGCAGTACTCCGGCGTGATGCGAAAACATTCGACCAACACATGCAGCAGTTCATCGTGCGTGTAAGGGTTCCACAGCCCGGCCTGATGCACCTGCATCAGCTCTGCGCTTTCGATCAGCGAACACGGGTAGATTTTCAGTTCGTCCGGGCGAAAATCCGGGTCGCTGAACATCAGGCGGTAATCGTCGATGTCCGCTTCGGGCGATGATCCGTACAGGTTCGGCATCCAGTGCGCGTGAATTTTGAACCCCGCCGCCCGCAGCAGCCGGACGGCACGGCGCGTCGCAGCGACGGTATGCCCGCGCCGATTCTTGCGCAGCACGGTATCGTTCAGGCTTTGAAAGCCGATCTGGACTTTGGTGCAGCCCAACCGCCGAATGCGGATCACTTCGGCTTCGCTGATGTGATCCGGGCGGGTTTCGATCACCAGCCCCACGCAGCGGCACGGCGCGCTTTCGTTCTGGCGGTGCGCCGCGTCCAGGTCTTCCCAGGTGGCCATTTCGTCGATGGGTGAACGCGCCTGAAGTCCGGCGCTCAGCCTGGCGGCGGCCTGGCGTGAACGGCGCATTTCGTCATCGTACACCTGCTGCACAGCCTGGTTGTACGTCTGCGCCATCGCCGCGCCGTGAATGACGACATTGGCGGTGTTGCTTTCAGGGTGAAGCTGTGAGGCGTTCCGCAGTGCGTGATCGACTTCTCCACGCCGGTCGATGCCCGCGCCGAAGTCGTGAAGCGCATCGAAAATGCGCCGGATGAACCATAGCTGATAGGTTTCCGGGTAAAAACTCCACGTCCCGCCCAGGACGATGATCTCGATCTTGTCGGTGGGGTGGCCGATATTCTGGTAGGCCTGTAAGCGCGTGAACGTCTGCAAATATGGGTCGAAGCTGTTCTGTTCGGCACGGCGTGCGCCCGGTTCATCGCTCAGGTAGCTTTTCGGCATTCGCACATCGTTCGGGCAGAAAATACACTCACCGGGACAGGGGAACGGCTTGGTCAGCACGGTGACGGGGGTCACGCCGGAACTGGTGCGGATCGGTTTCATGCGCAGTTGTTCGATCACGGCAGGGTTGAAGGGCGGCAGTTCGCCGCTGGCCGTGAACGCCCGGTAAGCGCGGATCAGTTCATCGCGCCCGTAAATTACGCCTGTCTGTTTCGAGACGACGCGCACCAGCCTATCGATCTCGTCTTTGCCCAGGCCGCCATCGATCACAGGCTGCAATACGCGCAGCAGCCCGGCTTTGTGTGCCTGTATATCGAGTACACGCTTGTGAGACATGCCTGACCTAAAACCGATCTCGAAAATGGCTGAACTTGATGGCTGGAACGCCACGTTGGTACAGGTAGCTGTACAGAGGCAGATCATCGGTGAGGAGCAGGTAGTTTTGTAATGCAATCACTGCGATGATGGTCGCGTCTGTCAGCCCGAACATACGGAATTCTTGTGTTTCAATCACATCGGCAGCCGAAACCTGAACCTCAGAAGCTGTTTGAATGTACTTTTCCAGCACCGGATAAACGGCACGCTTTACTTTTTCAGGTTGCAGCAGATTATGCACCTCTGTGAAAATATGAGGTGTCGTGATCAGTCTATCAAATTTTTCGACGATCAGTTCCAAAGCTGCAAAATCATCTGGGCCGCAAGGGTTACGTTTTGCATCGGCCAGAAATGTGTCTGTCGAATCGGTTTTGCCCACCAGGTACAACAACAGGATGTTGCTGTCGATCAGTAAACCCCGGTTGCGGTAGTGCGCAAAGATGGCATCGAACTCCGCAATCATACCGTCCGTATTTGCATTCGCTCGACTTCACCCGTGTGTGCGTCGATCACGATGAGCTTGTATTCACGGATAAACTTTGGTGTGGGTTCTGAGTCCTGAAAATCCCCGTCAAGGATACTGCGGGTGGTGCGAAGTCGGTTTATGCCATGCCGATACTCACGCTGGGTATCGAACCCATACGTGATTTCCCAGTGCCGCTCATCTTCCGAAAGGCGGACTTCCTCAAGCAGCAGGTGTGTAATGGGTTCGCCTTTGTACACTGACTGCATATAGTCCCGGGCACTACGGATCGCTTCCTTGACCGGAATGAGTGTGGACTGGCTCATCTGCTTTCAAAGCCCCTAAACGGACACGCTTTAGACGCAGATCATTATAGCATTACCGCCTCATATCGCAGCCGCTGGGTTAACCTCACTCGTGCCAGCCTATACCCCTAACGTGCGCAGATAATCACGGTTGCGCCGGGCATACTGACGCGGTGCGTCCGCATCATCGGTCAGGATGTCCTGTTCGACGATGCCCCACCCGTCGTAGCCGATCTTGTCCACCGCCCGCAGCACGCCGGAAAAATTGACTTCGCCCGCGCCCAGTTCGCAGAACACGCCCGCCGCCGTCGCCGCAAAATAATCCATCTTTTCATCAATCGCCAGTCTGCGAATGCCCGGATCGCAGTCCTTGAGGTGCAGATAGCGCACCCGTTCGCCGTATTCTTCGATGGCTTTCACTGCATCCCCGCCGCCGTAATGATAATGCCCGGTATCCAGGCATAGACCAACCAACGACGCATCAGCGCGATCCATCAACTGGCGGATTTCTTCCGGCGTTTCCACATACCCGCCGCAGTGATGATGAAAGACGACTTTCAGCCCATAAACATCATAAACGCGCCGGGCGATTTGGTTCACCCCCGCCGCATAGCTGTCCCAGGCTTCCCGGCTGAGAAACGAGCCAATCCGCCGCCCGGCGCGCTGCACCAGTTCGGGAACCGCGCCGTTCGCATCGGCCAGCACCAACACCGCCGCATCGAGCGCCGCCAGCAGGCGCGCTACGTCAAGTGCGTGGGCTTCCGCCGCCTCCAGCGCGGACGAATCGACAAACGGAAGCGGCACGAAGGCCGAAAGCAGCCGCAGGTGACGCTGATATAGCTGGCCGCGCAGCACTTCGGGATCCGTCGGCAGATACCCCCAGGGACCCAGCTCTGTCCCCGCGTAGCCCGCCTCCGCGATTTCATCCAGCACACGCTCGAATGGAAACGCCGGGGTGCTGGCTTCAAATTCGTAGATGCCCCATGATACAGGCGCATTACCAACGCGAATAGGCATGGTGATCAATCCTGTCGTGGGAGCAGGGACACACTGCACCGCAATTATAATGGGCAATCGGCAAAATGCATGGCAAGTCGCTTGAGATCGCATATCATGATGAGAAAACGGAACCTGAAAGACCGATCATGACCAGACCGCTGCTGTTCACAAACGGAATCATTCATACGCTCGATTCCGCAACCCCAAGCGCCGATGCAGTGCTGATCGGCACTGATGGACGGATCGCATTCGTCGGCCTGGAACACGAGATCGGTTCCCTGCCGCCGGATACGCAGCGGATCGACCTGGCCGGACGGACGCTGATCCCAGGTTTCAACGATGCGCATGTCCACATTTGGAAGCTCGGCTTACTGCTCACCGTGCAGGTCGATGCACGCGGCGCGGCAGCTCCATCGATTGAGGCGATTCAGGATCGATTTCATGCGCGGGCGGCCCAGGTACCGCCGGGGACATGGCTGACCGGGCGCGGCTACAACGAAGCCTCTTTACCCGAACTGCGCCACCCCACTGCTGCCGATCTCGACCTGGCCGCGCCGGCTCACCCGGTCGCGCTCACCCGTACCTGTGGGCATATGATCGTCGCCAATTCGTTAGCGCTGCGGTTGGCGAACATCACGGCGGAAACGCCCGATCCCCCAGGCGGCGTGATCGTGCGCGCTGCCGATGGCACGCCAACCGGATTGCTGCAAGAGACGGCAATGGGATTACTCACCCGTGCCATCCCCGATGTGGGCGACGACACGATGGCGAACGCGATTCGGGCGGCGATGACGCATCAGTTGCGCTTGGGCATCACCAGCGCAACCGATCCGCTGCTGACCCCGCTGCATATGCGGGTGTATCACCTGCTCGAAGCGCGGGGCGATTTGACGGTGCGTGTGAACGGCCTGCCGATTCGCCGCCCGGACGGCGGCACGGATACACTGCCGCTGCCTGAAAAGTACCTGAGCGACACACTGCGCGTCGACTGCGTAAAATTTTTTGCCGATGGCGGATTAAGCGGCGCGACTGCGGCGATCAGCCAGCCCTATAAGGTGACGGGGACTCGTGGGGTGCTGCGCTTCGATGACGATGAATTGTTCGAGCTGATGCTGGAAGCGCACGCCAACGGGTTTCGCATCGCTACCCATGCAATAGGCGATGTGGCGCTGGAACAGGTGATCCGCACGTATGAACGGCTGCACGCCGCGAAACCGCTTCCGCTGCGCCACCGAATCGAACACCTTGGCCTGCCCGCTGAAGGTCACCTGGCGCGCTGCCGAGCGTTACAGGTGATCGCCGTGCCGCAGACCGTGTTTTTACCCGCACTGGGCGATACCTACCGCCGCTACTTACCGGACGCATTTTTTCCGCGCTGTTACCCGGTGCGCAGCATGATCGATGCCGGGCTGACAGTGGCGTTCAGTTCGGATGCGCCCGTTGTGCCGGATGATAATCCACTGTTGGGAATCAAAGCCGCGCTGGATCGCAAAGACCCGTTCGGGGAGCCAATTGCCCCTGCCGAAGCGATCACGGCCTATGAAGCGCTGTACGCCTACACGATGGGTGGCGCGATTGCGTCCGGCGACCACGCCAATCGCGGCAGCATCAGCGTGGGCAAATGGGGCGATGTGGCGATTTTGAGCGGCGACCCGCTGACCACGCCCGCCGATGTACTGCCCAGTCTCCGGGTCGAACAGACAGTTGTCGGCGGGCGGCTGGCATGGGAGGGGTGACGATGACGTTTCCCCGCATATGCGCTCACTTCGATTGAATCGACCCGATCCCCGTCCCAATCTGGAAATGGCGCTGCGTGAAGAAGTACAGAATCAGGATAGGGATGATCATGATGACCGCCGCCGCCATCTGTAAATGAAGGGCGGTTGGCGCATCGCTGGTCACGAACTTGGTCAGCCCAACGGCGACGGGTCGCCATTCGTCGGTCTGCGTGACCAACAACGGCCACAGCAGCGAGTTCCATGAGCCGATGAACGCAAACACCACGCTCGTCATCAGCGGCGCACGGCTAAGCGGCAGGATTACCGACCACAGATAGCGCACATGCCCCGCCCCATCGATGCGCGCCGCATCCCACAGATCATCCGGAATTTGCGCGAAAAACTGGCGCAGCAGGAAGATCGTGAAGGCCGAAGCCATAAACGGGATCGTCAGCGACGGCCAGTTGTTCAGCCAGGGAAAGTTGAACAGATTGTCGCTTAAACGCCCGAACCAGATCACCGTCAGGTAATTGGGGATGAACGTCGCCACATCCGGGATCATGAGCGTGGCCAGCGTCAGGCCGAACAGCAGATTCTTGCCGAAAAAGCGCATCCGCGCAAAGGCATAGGCCGCCGGGACGCACAGCAGCAGCATCCCCAGAATATTGATCAGCGTGATGCGCACGCTGTTCCACATGAACTGCGCGAAATTGGCGGTGTTCCACGCATCGACGTAATTGCCAAACTGCGGATTGGATGGGAACAACCGCCCGAAGGTGACTTCGCTCAACGTCATGAGCGAAGCGCTCAGCATCCATAGGAACGGGAACAGCGCTTGCAGCAAACCCGCGATCAACACTGCATAGGTGAAAATGCGCCCCCAGTTGATCGGTTTGCGGGGGCGCGGTCCCGCCTGTACATCGGCAGGCAGCGGCAGCGCCGCCCGGCGGCTCATCTGCACATCAGCCATAGAACACCCGCCTTCCCTGAATACGATTCTGCACGAGCGTGAAAATCAGGATCGCGCCAAACAGGACGAACGAAAGCGCCGATCCATAGCCATAATTCGGGTCGGTGCTGCGGATGGTTTCAAAAATGTACACGCCTATCGTATCGACGCTGTTGGCTGCCGCGGGCGACCGCATGATCCAGATTTGGGTGAAGGCCTGAAATGTCCCGATGATGGCGATCAGCGACAGAAAAAACGTGGTCGGGCTGAGCAAAGGCAGTGTGATGTGGCGAAAGATCGCCCAGCCATTCGCGCCGTCGATGCGCGCCGCTTCGTTCAGTTCAACCGGGATATTGCCCAGCCCAGCCAGGAAAACCACCGCATCATAGCCGATGTATGTCCAGACCGTGTACAGCATGATCACGATCAGCGCCAGGCTTGGGCCGGCCAGGATGCCCGCACCATCCCCCAGGAGCAGCCGCCCAATGCCCTGCGGTTCCAGCAGCCACTTCTGATCGGGAATGCCGAGCGCATTGATCAGGTTGTTCACGGGCGAATCGGCACGGTGCGAAAACAGGATGCCGAACACAATCGACGTGGCTACGAAGGGCATGATGTACGGCAGAAAGTACACCACGCGAAACATCGCCTTGCCTTTGATATTCTGAAAAAGAAGCACGGCCAGAAACAGGCCAATCGCCAGTTGCAGCGGAACTGTGCCAACCACGAACATGATCGTGATTCCGAAGCCGCTGAGCATGTCATCATCGGCAGAAGCCAGCGCACGCGGAAGTTCCATGACCAGGATCAGGCCGCCCGCCGCCAGCAGTACGCCCGCCAGCGCTTTCAGAATCAGCCCGCTGCTGTGTTCCGCGCGCATCGCCCGTCCCCATACCCAGTAGGCAGCGGCCAGCATCCCCGCCCCGGCGCTGATCAGGATGATCTGCGACCAGATCGGCAGCTCGGTGCCAGCAGCACGGGCGGTTTCAACCGCATCGCTGACCGCGCTGAGGGTCACTTGCAGGATCAGGGCGGCGACTGCCACGAACAGACAGCCGATCAACGCCCACAGCCAGTACGAATCGGCGTTCGCGCCTTTGATCACGCGCCAACAGAAGAGGGTCAGGACGACCGCCGCGATCAGCACGATCAGGAAAGTACTGCCGGCATTCACGGCTTCAGGAAACTGAAAACTCGCCGCCAGTTCGCTGAGGAACAACCCCTGTACACGCTCCTGCCCGCGTATGCGCTGCGGGATGTTCAGGATCAGCGGGAGCAGGATAGCCGTCCAGTTCAGGAACAGCAGCGCCGCCGCCGCACCCACCCCGCCGGGCAGCAGGTAGGCCGCCGCGCGGGCGCGTTCCGACAGCGTTGGCAACCGGAACAGCCGCAGCAGCGACCAGGCTCCATATGCGAATGCACCAAGCGCCAGCCAGAAAAAGATCACATACGCGGCATCGCCCAGGCCGCGAACATACTGGTCGATCCCGACGTAATCGCCCGGAAAACGCCGCCACTGATGCACACTGACGAAAAAGGCGAACGCAACCGGGAACAGGCCGAAGGTGAAGATCAACACGATAGCGGGTGAAAGCAGCAGGTACGCGATCAGGTTTTCGCGCAGCACCCTGCCTCGCCGGCTATTGAACAGGCCGCGTGGTTCGCGCCGCGCCGGGCGGCCTGTCACGGAGGGTACAGTTGTCATAAAGTGGAACAGCGCCTCATACTTGGCGAATGTTGAGCGGTAGTATAGCGGCCAGCGCGAGCCGTGTTGCAGATTTTACATACGCTTAAACCATCGAACGCGCTGTACAGACCAGCGGAGCTATTTTCACGATGCTTTGGCGGTTTGCCATCTGGTATAATGCGGCGCTTATGAGCATGAAATGGTTAACCCCTGTCCTTCACAGGTGCATCGTGAGCATGATGCTTACGGCTGCGTTCGGCATGACTCCGTTCTCCCCGCTCGCCGCACAATCGACCCCAACGCCGCTGCCCGAAGTGCTGATTCCCGCCGTCGTGTACCAAACCACGAATTTACGCCAGGGGCCGGATACCCGCTTCGATATTTTGGGTCGGCTGGCACAGGATGACATCGTGCAGGTATTCGAGCGCGAAAGCGATGCGGCACAGTGGCTCCATGTCATCAGCGAGACGGGGACGAGCGGTTGGATACCCGGCTTCAGCGCGGCACTGGAACCTGGCCGCAGCGTGGACGAACTGCCGATTTTTCAGGCGGCGATTCCGAACCCGAACGTGCAGGGCGATGTGACGGTGATTGCCTATGGGCGCGTGAACGTGCGCTCTGGTCCCGCCATCGAATACGAAAGTACTGGCACGCTCGATGTAAACGACCGGGCGGTGGCTGTAGCACGCAGCAGTACGCTGAACGACTGGCTGTTCATTGAACATGAAACCATCGAAGGATGGGTCGCTTTTTTCACGGTGCAGGTAGAAGGTGACCCGAACACGCTGCCGGTGCGTGTGCCGGACAGCCAGGGGGAGATGCTCGTTTCGCCGTCACAGGTTTTGCGCGCTCGTTTCAACATTCGTTTGCACACTGAACCAGTGCGTGAATCCGAAACGATTCGGGTGATCCCCTTCAACAGCCGGGTGACGTTGCTGGCGCGTACCGATGATGCGGTGTGGCTGTATGTCGATTTTGAAGGGACGGCAGGTTGGGGCGCGGCCAATCTTTTCAGCACCCCACCGGATCTGTCGCTGATTCCGGTTTACACCCCCTTGTTCGATGCCGCCGAACCAGAGGCTGAAATGCCTGAACTGACCGATGTACCAGAAACGACTGAAACGCCCATTCCATAAACCCATCATCGAGTATCACACTTGCACATCCGAACCCTACTTCTGATCGCGCTGTGTGGCGCACTGTTCAGCATCACGTTCACAAACACGCAGGTGGATGCACAGGCGGTTTCTGGCGCACCATGCGGTATCGTCGATGGTGTTGACCTGCCGCTCGACATCAGCGATACGGTCGAACGTCGATTCGATGATTTCGCACGCTTTCGCAGCCGGTGGGGTGGCAACCATGCCGGAATCGACCTGGCGTTCAACCGTGAAGGCGAAATCGTGCGGGCTTCAATGCGGGGGGTGGTCACAGTGAGCAACCCCGAAGAATGGGATACCGAACTGGGCGTGGTGGTGCTGGAACATACCCTGCCCGATAACCGAATCGTGTATTCGCTTTATGGGCATATCATCCAAACCGATGCGGTGCGTTTTCCACCTGTCGGCGCATGTGTGGAGCGCGGCGGCATCGTCGGCGTGATTGGCGATCCGTCGCTCAGCCGTCCGCATCTTCATTATGAAATTCGCCGCATCCTGGCGTTTGAAGGCGGCCCCGGTTATGTGGATGTGAATCCGATTGAACTGGGGTGGGAACACCCACTGGAGTTCACGGCATACTGGTCGGCGCGGCTGCGCGGCCTGGTTGATGGTTCGCTGGAGTTCGCCCGTGCGCCGGGCATTCCGCCTGCCGTCCTCAGCACCGGGGGCGCAGCGGTCGCCCGCGAATCGACGCTTGATGTAACAGCACCCAACAGCACTCGCTTATGGAGCGTGTCCGCCGACAGCACGATCACGCATGTGGCTGTGCTGCCCGGCGACCGCATCGCGGTGCTGGCGCGTAGTGGGAACCTCTTCACCGCCGAAAGCGGGCGCTACCTGGCGCAGTGGACGCTGACGGATGCAGTGGCGCTGACGGCCATCGGCGACCGCCTGTTGGCCGTTCGGCGTGATGGACGTGTGTACGCTTACAGCGCTGCGGGCGATGTCTTGTGGGAAATCGCCGCGCCGGACAGCGAATCGCGGATAGTTTCCTTCATCGGGCGGGACGCACACGCGGCGATGCTGCTGCGCGCAGCCGACGGTTCGCGCTGGCGGCTGATCGATGGGAACGGCGCAGTCATCAGTGAGACCCCGCTCACTGTGTTCATGCCGCGTGCTTATCCACTGCCCGATGGCGCATGGGCGATACTGGACGGCAGCCTCATCCGCCGCATTGGCACCGAAAATGAAGGGTTCGCTGTGACCGATTTTGCGCGGGTTGCGCCGCCACCGGGGGCAACTGCGCAAATCACGGGTGACCGCATGGGCAATGTATACATCTATACCGGGGATTCTTCAGGTACACTGCTGGCATATGCCGCAGATGGATCGCTGCGCTGGCGCGAACGACTTCTCGTCACGCTGCGGGCGATTCCGCCGCTGTTGGGTGTGGGCAGTGGATGCGCCCTGTTCGCGCTAGATGGCGGCGGGGTGCTGAGCGCGATTCACCCCGCCGATGGTCAGGTGATTGACCAGGTGGCGCTGTATGCAGGTGGAGAAGGCACTACGCAGCCGAATGCACGCCTGCTGCGTCCATTTGAGAACGATCAGGTAATCGTGAGTGCGGGCTTTCTAAGCGCGCTGCTGATCGATGGCCGTGCGCTGGCAGGCAGCGCATGTGTGACCGGATAGCGTGACCCGCACAGCCTTAGGAGATGTGAACGCATGACAGTTCCAAACTGGCTCGATTGGGTGCGGCGGCTGCAAGCGCTCGCGCAGTCTGGTCGCTACTATGCAGAGCAGTTCAATCACCCGTTCGATATGGAACGTTATCAGCAGATCGAACGGATCGCCGCCGAAATACTCGCGGCCACCGGAAGCAACGCGGCCACTGAAAGCAGCGCAGCGAATGAAAGGGGTTCGGTCGATATGCTGACGCACATTCAGGATATGTTCAGCGCCCAGGCAGGCCATGCCACCCCGAAAACCGATGTGCGCGGTGTGGTGTTCCGGGACGAGAAAATTCTGCTGGTGCAGGAAAAGCTCGATGGCCTGCGCTGGACGCTGCCGGGTGGGTGGGCGGATGTGGGCGACTCCGCTTCGGAATCGACCGTGCGCGAAGTCTGGGAAGAAACGGGCTACCGGGTGCGCGCCGTCAAACTGCTGGCGCTGTACGACCGGAACCGTCACGGTCACCCGGCGTTCGTTTTTCATGCCTACAAAGCATTTTTTCTGTGCGAACTGGTCAGTGACGAACGCACGATCTTTGAACACAATGTCGAATCCGGCGATGTGGGCTGGTTCGGGGCGGACGAGATCGCCGGATTGGACTTGTCGATTGGGCGGGTGACGGCGGCGCAGATCGCCCGCTGGTTCGAACATCTGCATAACCCCACCCTGCCAACCGATTTCGACTGAGGACGATGATGCGCATCAAAGCCGCTTTACTGTTGGAGCCAAACCGTCAGTTTGTCGTCGAAACCGTCGAGCTGGCCGAACCGCGCACAGGCGAAGTGCGCGTCAAGATCGCGGCGAGCGGGGTGTGTCACAGCGATTGGCATGTCGCCACAGGCGATACCCACCAGCCGATGCCCGTCGTCACCGGGCATGAGGGCGCGGGCGTGGTCGAAAGCATTGGCGAAGGCGTGACCCGCGTCCAGGTGGGCGATCATGTCGCTCTCAGTTGGACTCCCGACTGCGGCGAATGCTTTTACTGCCAGCGCAATCAGCCAAACTTGTGCGAAACCTTCACCGCACCGCTGTGGAAAGGCGTGATGCTCGATGGCACGCCGCGTTTAAGTCGCCTGAACGGCAGCCCGGTCTACCACTACTGCGGCCTGGCGACATTTGCCGAATATGCGGTCGTCCCGGAACAGGCGTGTATTCCCTTCCGCAAAGATGTGCCGCTGGCATCGGCGGCGCTGGTGGGGTGCGCAGTGGCGACGGGAGTCGGCGCGGCGCTGTATACCGCTCATGTCGCGCCCGGTGAAAGCGTCGTTGTGTTCGGGGCAGGCGGCATTGGCTTGAATATCATTCAGGCGGCGGCATTGTGCGGAGCCAGCACCATCATCGCCGTCGATACCGCCCCGGCAAAAGACGCAATTGCACGCGGTTTCGGTGCGACTCATTTTGTGCGAGCGGGTGATCATGCCCTGGCCGAAATTCTCGCACTGACCGATGGCCGCGGCGCGGATCAGGTCTTTGAGTCGGTGGGGCTGCCCACCGTACAGGAAGCCAGTTTAGCAGCGGTACGCCCCGGCGGGATGCTCACCCTGGTGGGGTTAAGCCCGATGGGGAGTGGAACCAACCTGCCCGGCGCGGTGATCGTGCGGCAGGAAAAGACGATCAAGGGGAGCTATTACGGCTCGGTCAGCCCGCGCCGCGATTTTCCGCTGCTCATCGACCTGTATGCCAAAGGCAGGCTGAAACTGGACGAGCTGGTCAGCCGCCGCTATACGCTCGACGAAATCGACCTGGCGTATGCCGATATGCTGTCGGGCGATGTGGCACGCGGCGTAATCGTTTTTTAAGGCCTGTGCGGTACACAATCGTTTCGAGCAGTGAAATCATTCGCCTTCTTCGTAAACGGAGCTTGTGCCGGAAATGAAAGTCGCTATCGTGATCTACGCCAATATCAGTGACAGTGATGAAAGCGAATCGCGCCTGTTCAATGCGCTCGAAGCCGCGCTGGAGTTCAAGAACTGCGGCGATGAGGTCAAAGTGATCTTCGATGGTGGTGGCACGTACAGCGCCGCGAAGATCGCCCAACCAGACAGCGTGTATCATTTTCTGTTCCGGGCGCTCCGCAGCCATATTGCGGGGGTGTGCAGCTACTGCGCGCTCTCGTATGAGGTGCGCGACCCCGTACTGGCGGCTGGCATGACGCTGATCGACGAATTCGACCGTCACCCCAGTTTTCGGAAACTGCTCAGCGAGGGCTATCAGGTGCTGACGTTTTAGCGAAATGTTCCCCTACAGGCACAGGCCATTCCGCCGCCTGTGCCTGTGCGTGGCATTCAGACCTTTTCCACCTGCAATTGTTCAGCCAGAAAATCGAGAATTGCACGCTAGGCATTTTGAGGTTCGCCGGGTTCGCCGATGTTGCCGGGATGCACGAACGCATGAGGCATGGGCGGGTAGACGTTCACAGTATGGGGAATACCCGCCTGTTCCAGCGCCGTTTCAAACGCTTCGACTTCGCTTACGGGAATCTGCTGATCCGCCGCGCCGAATATGCCCAGTATTGGGCGGCCTGAATCGAGCAGCGGGCCGAAATCGTCCGGATTATCGATCACGTCGCCGTACAGGTTGATCGTCGCGGCAATTTGAGGATTTTCAACTCCATGGCGCAGCGCTACCCCGCCGCCGAAACAGAATCCCATCACCGCGATACGGTCAAGATCAACGTTCGGCTGTTCAGCCAGGTATGCAAATGCGGCCATCATAGCGCTTTCCACCCGCACCGTGTCGGCAGAAAGCCGCAGCGCCAGCGCGCCGGGGACGGTCGATGCGACGCTGCCCCGGTAGGTATCTGGCGCAAGTACGACGTAACCTTCTGCCGAAAAATTTTCGGCCATCTCAACGATTTATGCGTTTAGCCCCCACCATTCATGTACCATGATCACGCCGGGGAACAGCCCATCGCCCTCCGGCTGCGCCAGATAACCGTTGATCGTGGTGCCATCGTCCGCTGTGAACGTGATGTTGCTCACGTCGGCAGAGCTGGCCGCCGCCTGTGAATCGACCACGATCAACCCGGCGATGCCGATCACTGCTGCAATGCGACTAACGCGATTCATAAAGGCTGTCCATTGCGAATTTCCGCGTATGGCCGCAGGTTGTAACGCGCAGGCGTGAAGGAAAGCAAAAGGCGGGATGAGAAAATGGATTGCGCTTACATGCTCACATTCCATGCGTTGTGGAGGTGTGCCGTACTGCCCGGCAGTCTGCCCGGCGGCCTGTCTGATGGCTGCTTTTCGCGTGTGTTTGTACGCCTTCGCGCTACTCGGCAGCGGCCAACCTGCATCGAAACTGGTTCACCCCCATATCACGATCAGTGTAACAGATTTTGCGTACTTGAACAGTGCAAAAAACCTGTTACATCCGTAAAAACGCGCTTATGAACTCTTTTGACCCCTTGACGCTGAAACGAAGTTCCTGTACGCTGTATGCCGTGGCAGGTGAGCGAAACGGTTGGTAAACCACATTCCCCTGCACACGACTTTTATCGGCTTAACCGGAGGTGATGACGTTGGCTGCCAAACATGTCAGCGAAACGGTACGTCCTGAACGAAGCACCAAACGTGTGAATCGTACAGGGCTACGACGTGCGTCGTCCGGGCTGGTGGAAACTGACCCGGACGATGTGCCGGTTATCTTGAGGGTGTCGGGTTTAGCTGGTCAACGGCTCATACCGTCCGCCGCGCGGCACTGGAAGTTTCACCGTCCGAATTCTTGCCGGAAGCCGATGCAGAACCCCGCACAGCACTTGGGGCGAAACACGGCGGCAGGCGAAGTACCTTCGCAGGCTGCGATGTCTTGTTGAAACGTGGTACGGGTCAACGGCAGCGCATACAGCCGCAGAACAACCGAAACGTGCAGCGCGTAATGCCGTTTTCGAGGTTCTGAAGCGACCCGGTTCTTCCCCGCCAGGCACATGAATCCCCCAACGGCGAATGCACCCTTCCAGTGGGCGGTTGAGCGCCAGCGCAACCGAGACACTGCTCTGTTTCCTATGTCCATACATTGTGATGCATGATTCGACCGTCGTCACGCCCTTTAGGGCGCGGCCTGAAACCGCACGACGGCAATATTGAACGCGCAATCTGACCGGGTGCTGACCGGATACGCCTGACTGACTGGATTCCCCGATGGGTCGATCAACTGTACGGTGTATTCGGCATCGACGGCGACCGTGCCAAGCAGCATTTCAAACCCGCCTGGGCCAGCGCTCGGTACGCTGCCTGTCGCTACCGTCTGGTCAATGCCATCGCCGCCCACCACGCGCACGCCGTAGCCAATGATGGCACCGCCTGACCCATCGGTAACGGTTCCGGTGATGCTCGACCAGCGGCACCCGCCGCGCCCATCCGGATTGGTCAGGTAGATCACGCGGTTTTGCAGTGCGAAAGCTGATGGCGTGGCCGCTGGTTCACCTGCATCAGTGTTCGGGTCTGCGGGCGCGTCAGGAGTCCCCAACTGCAATTGTTCCAGGCTAATCGGCGTGAACGTAAGCGTTGGCGCGGGCGTGGTCGGCGTTGGGGTTTGGGTGATCGTGGCCGTCGGGCGCGGGGTGCGCGTCGTCGTTGGGGTCACGCTGGGCAGCATTGCCGGCGTCGCCGTCAAAACTTGGGGAAATGGCGTATCCGGTGGGAACGGATTCAGCGCGGAAAATGGATCGTTCCAGATCGACGAATAGACTGCACACACAGCCCCGGCACCGACCAGAAACAGCAGCGCCAGCACATTGTAGGCAAACCGCGTGCGGCGTTTGCGCGCCTGTTCCTGTGCATACGGCTCGTTGGTGATGTCTTGTGGCAGTGGAGCAAACCCACTCGGTTCGATGTCGGACATCGGTTATGCGCGCCAGGGATGAACGGGAAGAACAGCGCTCACCCCCAGCCCCCCTTTTTAGAATGGACGTGTTTGCCTGAAATTGACCAGCGCGAGATTTTGTTCACAGCGCGCCGGGAAGTTGACCTGTACCTGATCGCTGATCACGGTTCCAGTGGGCGATTGCAGTTCGACGATATACGCCGACAGGCTGACCCCTGTGCCGACAGCGACTTCAAACCCGCTGGGGCCGTACAGGGTATTCGAGCCGCTCACCACGAAAGTATCCACACCGGGTCCGAACACATGTACGCGCACTCCGGTCAGCGGGGCGTTGTTGATATCGAAGACCTGCCCGCCAATTCCCTGCCACAAACACCCGGTCGCATTGGCAAAATTGAGCGTAAGTGTATAGGGTTCGCGCAGCGCGAACGGGAATGGGGACGGGGTATCGCCTTGCAGCAGCGGCGTGAGCGTGGGCGGTACACCTGTCGCGGTATCGGTCGCGGCGGGTGGCAGCGATGGCGTGATCGATGGGAACAGGGTATTGGTTGGCTGGCCGGGCGCGGCAGTGAATACCAGTTCCGGTGTGGCCGTTGCGGCGGCGGCTCCTGGCGTAACCGGGGTAAAGCTTGGGGGGAGCTGGCCAGGGTTGAAGGCTGGTCCGGCTGGCGTGTTCGTGATGACCGGGGTGGCGGTCGGCGGCGCAAGCGTCCCGGTATCGGTTGGGGTGACGCTTGCGGTGATCGAGGGTTCCGGCGTGTTAGAGGCCGTGAACGTCGCGGTTGGGGTGAACGTTTCAGTGGGCGGCAGCGTGATCGTCGGCGTGAAAGTGGGCGTTTCGGTGGGCAGGAAAGCGACGGTTGGTACAGCGACCGTCGGCGTGGCGACCGTCGGCGGTGGCGCAACGAACCGGGTTAGCACAAAGACCAACCAGCAGGCAGACAACAGGATAAAGACGATGCTGAGGATGTTATAAATGCGTGCGCTGCCCTGACCCATACCCGTTCCCTCTCAGTTTTCGAGATAGTATTCGATGGCCGATGATTCAATCAGCGAATTCAGCCAACGGTCGAAAAAGACCTGTGCCAACTGCGGACGTTTCGCCTCATCGACCGGGCGGCTGCCGCGTTCCAGCGATTGGACGATGTGGTAGCCCAGTGATGAACGGACTGGCCCGGCCAGTGCGCCAGGTTCAAGATCGAACACGACTGCGGCCAGCGTCTCATCGGTCAGTTCTTCACGGGTGAACCAACCCAGGTCGCCGCCGTTGTCTTTGCTCGTCTGGTCGATACTGTGCTGTGCCGCCAGCGCCGCAAAATCACCCCCGGCCTGAACTTGTGCCAGGATCAGCGCAGCCAGCGCTTCATCCTGCACCAGGATGTGCCGAGCGCGCACCTGGGGCAGTTCCCCCAACACCACCAGCGTCACCTGGTCGCGCATTCGGTTGACGGTAAGCGAATCGCGCAGCGTTTCACGAAATTCGGCATCGGTGTAGCCATTCTGTACCAGCCAGGTTGACCATCCCGTTTCACCGCCCGCCTGTTCAATATACGCGCTCAATTCACGATTCAAATCATCATCACTGATCGAGATGTTCTGCTGCACCGCTGCCTGATCGATCAGCCGCTGTTCGACCAGCGTCCCCATCACGGCGGCGCGCAGCGCTTCATCATCGGCAAATAAATACTCCTGCTGGCGGTAGCGCGCCAGGGTTCGCTGGTACTCCTCCAGCGTGACAACGGCATCGTTCACCCGCGCTACAATCGGTTGGCCGCTGCCATCGAGTGGCAGCGCCGCCGTATCCAATGCCACCGTGGCCGTCGGCAGGATCGTTTGAGCAGTACCGGCATCGACAGGGGTGCTGAGGGTGGCTGCGTCCGTCCCGGCATCCGGCGGCGCACCTCCACATGCACTGATCAGTACTGCGCACAAGCTGTACAGCAGCAGGACGAATTGAAAATGCACTGAAAAGCGCACACCCCGATTCACAACATGCACGAAACGCGACTCCTTGCACAAAATCATCGGGCAGCGCATGACGAACGGTGTTCATGCGTCCCCGTATCGCGCTCATTATAGCCATGAATGTGCCAGTGCGCACAAGTCGCGGAAAATGGTTTATACTAACCCGCGCTCGTCGGTGGGAATTGCGCTTCCATGCGGGAGAAATGATGCAGATCGGTTTGATGCTTGAAGGGCAGTATGGGCTGACGTGGACACGTTGGCAGCACATTTTGGAAGCGGCGGAACGGTTGGGGTATGCATTTGTGTTCCGCTCGGATCATTTCACCGAAGCGTCCGGCCCGCACCATGAGTCGCTGGAATGCTGGGTGTCGCTCACGTATGCCGCCAGCCAGACCCAGCGCATCGAATTCGGCTCGATGGTGTCGCCCATCACGTTTCGTCACCCGGCACTGCTGGCGCGCATGGCGGCGGCGGTCGATGACCTGAGCGGTGGACGGCTGATCCTGGGGCTGGGAGCGGGCTGGCAGGAACGCGAACATCACAATTTCGGCATCCCGTTTTATGATTTTCCTACGCGCTACGCGATGTTTGAAGAAGGATTGGAAGTCACAGTGCGCCTGCTGCGCAGCGACGATCCGGTACACTACCAGGGTAAATATTTCTCGCTTGATGATGCGGTGCTGCTGCCGCGTCCCCAGCGCAAAACGCCGATCCTGATCGGTGGAAACGGCCCAACTCGCACGCTGCCGCTGGCCGCCCGCTATGCCGACGAATGGAACGGCGTGTTCATCAGCCCGGAAACGTTCAAGGAACGCAACGAACTTCTGAATAAGTTGTGCGAAGCCGTCGCCCGCGACCCGAAGGCGATTCAGCGGTCGTTGATGACCAAAGTCTCGTTCTTCCCCGATGCCGCGCAGCAGGCACAGTATCTTGCCGAAGCCAATACCACAATCGAAGCGCTGCGCGGCGATGGACGCATGATCGCAGGCACGCCGGAACAGGTGATCGAGCAGATTCGCGCCTATGAAATGTCGGGCTGTGAACGGATCATGCTCCAGTGGCTCGACCTGGACGATCTGGATGGAATCGAAGCAATGGCGCAGACGGTTCTGCCCGCTTTTCACGGCACATAAATACGGAGCGATGACATCCCCATGTGTGGCATTGTCGGGGTTTACCATCTGAACGGCACTCGTGCGCTTCCTGAAACCGTACTCGCAGCGGGTCGTTTGATGCGGCATCGCGGGCCGGATGGCGAAGGGTATCTGCTTCTGAACACGTCCAGCGGCCAGCACAGCCTGCGTAATGGTCCGGACACGCCTGCCAACATCGTCCATCCGGCGCTCGAAGCACCCGTCGGTTTTGAGCCGGACTTGATCCTGGGACACCGCCGCCTGGCGATCCTCGATCTTTCCCCAACCGGGCATGAACCGATGACGCTGGCCGATGCCGATGGGGCGTACTGGCTCACCTTCAACGGCGAAATTTACAACTATCTGGAACTGCGCGACGAACTGCGCGCCTGCGGTTATGCCTTTCACACCGAATGCGATGCCGAAGTGATCCTACAGGCGTACCGCGCCTGGGGCGTGCAATGCCTGGATCGGTTCGTCGGCATGTTCGCCTTCGCGCTGTGGGATCAACCCCAACGGCAGTTATTCTGCGCCCGTGATCGATTCGGCGTGAAGCCGTTCTATTTCGTGCAGCAGCGCGATCTGTTCGCATTCGCCAGCGAGATCAAGGCGCTGCGTCCGTTCGCCCCGCTCACCCCGGATATGGATCAACTGGCGTGGTTTTTGCACTACGGAGGTGTGTACCACGCGCCGCGCACCTTTTTTCAGGAAGCGCAGGAACTCCCCGGCGGCTGTTACCTGTTGATTCGGGATGGCGCAGCCGGGCAGCCCGTGCAGTGGTGGGATGTTGACCTGGAACGGGCGCGCAGCCTGTACAATTATGGCGACATCGAAGGCGAATTCCTGCGGCTGATGCGCGATTCAGTGCGGCTGCGGATGCGCAGCAATGTCCCGGTTGGCACCTGCTTAAGCGGCGGGCTGGATTCGAGTACGATTGTCGCATTTGCGACCGAACTGCTCGAAGATGGCGACCGGATGCACAGTTTTTCTTCGCTGTACCCAGTCAAGGGGCTGGACGAAAGCACCTATGTGCGCCTGGTTTCCGAACGCTTCCACACAATTTCGCACCATATCACGCCTGACCCGGCGGATTTTCTCGCACATGTCGAACGCATCACCTGGCATCAGGACATCCCATCGGCCACGCCGACCGTGTACAGCCAGCATTTCGTGATGAAGCTGGCGCATGGCAACGTGACGGTGCTGCTCGATGGGCAGGGCGCGGATGAACTGTTCGCGGGCTATCTCAGCCATGCGGCGGCATACCTGAAAACGCTGCTGCGGGGCGATCCGCTGCGCGGCGTGGGGGAAGCGGTACGGTTCGCATCAAGCGCGTACCCGCGCTTCTTCGCGTCGCAAAACTGGCGTGAACTGAGCGGACGCATTCTGGCGTATGCCCGCTATGGCCGCCATGCCACCGCCGTCCTGAATGCCGATTTGCAGCGCGCAGCGGCAGCACGGCAGCAAGCCGTTCCAACCCGTGACCTGAACAGCCCGGATCAGGTCAATAATACCTTGTATCAATCGCTGGTACGCGACAGCATCCCCGCACTGCTGCACTATGAAGACCGCAACAGCATGGCTTACGGGATTGAAGCTCGCGTCCCGTTTCTCGATCACCGGCTGGCGGAGTTCACTTTGGGCGTGCCATCCCACCAAAAAATTCGTGGTGCGGAGACCAAAGTATTCATGCGGCGGGCGCTGCACGGCATCCTGCCGGAGGCGGTGGTCAACCGCAAAGATAAACTGGGCTACCCTACGCCGTTCAGCCAATGGCTCCGCGGACCGCTGCATGATGAAGTGCAGACCTATCTGCACGATACCGTCCTCAAGCGGGGCTGGTACGACCGTGAACAGGTGAAAATGCTCTGGGACGATCACGCTGCGGGGAGGCGTGACAACGGCCAGGCGATCTTCCGGCTGATCACCGCTGAACAATGGTACACCCAGGCGCTTTCGCCCATCGACGCACGCTGACCCTCCCGGTATCGATGCGCTTTCAAAGGAACCTTCATGCGACTGCGTGATCTTCCAACTTATGCCGCGATCACGCTTCCCATGATTGTGATCGTGCTGGTCGGTGGGACGTTCAACGGGATTCTGAACCCCGACGTGCGCCTGTTCACGCTGCTGCTTAGCGGTGGGCTGGCGGTTTTTTGGCTGATCGTGCGGACGGCGCGCGGGCGTGAATCGACAGTTTGGGACGCATCACCCATTGACCCAGCCATGCCAGTCTGGATCGCGGCGCTGGCGCTCTCTACGCTCGCCAACCTATCTGACTGGCGGCGGATTGGGATTGGGTTGTGGTACGCCGGGGTGTACCTGCTGGTGTGGTATTTTGTGGGCGATGTGCTGGTCAAGCGTCCGCGCCTGCGTTCGGTGCTGAACGACGCGCTGCTGATCGTCGGGGCATTTGCGGTGTACTTCGGCTGGGTGCAGTTCATAGGCGCGCTGCAAAACGGAGTCAGCCTCCAGGTGATCCGTCCGGTGAGCGCGTTCGGCAACCCAAATACGCTGGCCGCATTCCTGATCCTGCTGATCCCTTTTGGCATCGGGCGGGCGCTGACGACTCGTGGGCTTTTCCGCCTCATCATGGCGGTCTACACGGTGGCTGCCGTCGGCCTGCTCGCCGTCACGTTTTCGCGGGCGGCATGGCTGGCCGCCGTGCTGATGGGGCTTCTCACCGCTGCACTGTGGGGATACAACCATCGGGGCAGGCTGCGCGATTTGGCGCGTCGTCCGGCTTTCATCGCCGCTGCCGCCGGGCTGATCCTGCTGATAGTGGCGGTGTTCAGCATCACCGTAAGCAGCCTGTCTCAGGGTGGGCGCACGCTCGATCTGCGGGTGTTCATCTACGAAACGGCGGTCGTACTGGCGCTTGAGCAGCCGATCACCGGGCATGGGCTGTTCACGTTCGGTGGCGGGCTGGCGCGCCTGAATTCCACGCCGCCCACCGAACCGCACAGCCACGCGCACAATCTGCCGCTCAACGTGGCGGCAGAATTGGGATTGATCGGCCTGGCGGCACTGGCGCTCACCGTGTACGGTATTGGCCGTGCGGCGTGGCGCAACCTGAATGCCCCGGCAGAGACCGTCACCCGGTCGGAACGGTTGCTCAGGGTTGCGGCCTGTGTCAGTGCTTTCGGTTTCGGCGTGAATCAACTGCTCGATTTTCCCGCCATGATGCCGTCGATCTTCGGAATTGCGCTCATCGTGATCCGATTGGCAACGCTTCCTGTCGTACCAGCAGGCACACCACACGGCATTCAGCGAGCAATCCTGCGCATCGGCCTGCCGATCCTGCTGATCGTGGTAGTAGGAACGGGGTTGTACAACACGCTGGCGTATCGCCAGTACGTCGGTCTATTACAGCGGGCGGCTGGCATGGAAAATCCGGCAGTCCTGGCCGAAACGCTTATGCCATTGATCCAGGCTGACCCACAGAACATGGTCTATCACCAGCAGCAGGGATTCCTATTCGCGGCGGGCGGCGATCATGCACGCGCCGCTGTTTCGTTTGCACGTGCCGGAGGCATTGCCCCGGAATATGCGATCAACTGGAACAATCAGGCGGTGGCATTCGCGGCGGCTGGCGATTGGGCGGCGGCGCTCACTGCGTATGAAGCAGCCTACCGCGCCGCGCCGGATAGCCCGTATATCCGCTACGGGATGGGCATCGCGGCGGAACAGGTAGGCGATACCACTATGGCGCGGCGGCTGTATGAAGAATTGCTGAACGCACAGCCCGACACCGCGCTGATCCGGTCATGGCGGCAATCGCCGCTGCGCGTTGAAGTCGCCGCGTCGTTTCCACTTACCCCGTATGGGCAGGCGGCGCACCTGCTGATCGAAGGCCAGGCGGCTGAAGCGGCGGCCTTCTGGCGGGATACCGCTGTGGTTCGCCTGGAAGATCGATTCCTGGCTGCGCTGATCGCCCAGGAGACGGGCAATGATGCGCTCGTAGAACGGGAAGCCCGTGATTTGGCGCGCTTTCCGGCATGGTCATTGTTGATCGATGTACGCCGTGCGCAGCGCGACGGCCAGCCTGCACAAGCCCTGCTCGATGCGTTGAATACGCTGAATGCCCCGCCCATGCTTTTCGAGAGTGACGATCCTTTTCTGGGGAACATCAACTATGTCCAGTTCCTCAGCCTCGGCCTGCCGCGTGTGTGGCTGCCGGGTACGCCCACCCTGCCTGTCGATCCGGTGTATACGGCGCTCGTCGAGTGGATGAACCGCTGACCCGCAAACAGCGCCTCAGTCGTTCGGCGTGCGCTCGATTTGGCGAATCGCCCAGCGTACCGGGCCTTCGGGCGTTTCCACGTCGATCACATCGCCCACGTGCCGCCCGATCAGCGCTTGTCCAATGGGTGAATCGATAGAAACCCCGTCACGTCCATACATTGCCTCTGCCCCACCGATCAGGTCATAGATGTATTCGGTTCGGTCGCGCACATCCCACACCGTCACCCGATCCCCCGGATCGACCGTATGTGCATCCGGGTCCTGGTCGATTACCTGGGCATCTTCCAGAATGCGCCGCAAATGGCCGATGCGTTCGTCCAGGTAATCGGTCATGATGCGCGCTTCAAATTCTGCGCCTTCTTCGGGGAACTGTTCGTCCATATCGGTCTGGATCAGGTCAATTTCCTCCTGCTGCCTGGCGCGGCGGGATTCAAAATCGGCCAGTTCTCGCTCAAGCTGTTCATACCCTGCACGGGTGAGGATCACCCCGTTTTCCTGTGTCATTGCCGCATTTCCTGCTCTGCCGCCGCTTTTGATTTCAGGGTACACAGGCGTTCAGGGTCCTGCATCCTACGGGTGACCGAGATCGACCTAGCACCATGCATTCAATCCCCCACCGTGCGAATGCTACAATCGTGACCACAGCATTGGAGACAGGATTGAAAGCACATGAAAATCTATACCAGAACGGGCGATGCCGGCGAAACCAGCCTGTTCGCTGGTGGACGTGTCTTGAAAAGCCATATGCGGGTCGAAGCGTATGGTACGGTCGATGAGCTGAACTCGCTGATCGGGCTGGCACGGGCGCACGGCCTGCCAGCGCTGGCCGATGCATGGCTGACGCGCATTCAGAATGAATTGTTCACGGTAGGCGCAGACCTGGCGACCCCACTGGATGCCAAAGCCGATTGGCTGGTACGGCTCGATACCGCACCGGTCGATGCGCTGGAGGCGGACATCGACCGCATGACCGGGGAACTGCCGGAACTGAAAAACTTCATCCTGCCGGGAGGCACGCCAGCGGCAGCGGCGCTGCACGTCGGGCGGACGGTATGCCGCCGCGCCGAACGGGTGTGCGTGGCGCTGGGGCAGCATGAACCTATCAACGAACATGTGCTGGTGTACCTCAACCGCCTATCGGATTTTCTGTTCACGCTGGCGCGGTGGGTGAACACCCAGGCGGGTGAAAGCGAAACCCGCTGGCAGGTACGCGAGCGATGAGCTAAGCGGGTGCGGCCTGCCGCACGGCGAACGCGAGATCGTGCGGCAGGCGCTCGCTGAACAGTACCAGGCAGCCGGACGAATCGACCGTTTCATGTCGTGAGCCTTCCGCATACCCATTGACGGGATTCCAGCGGACGACGGTATACGTCCCCGGTTCCAGCCCGTAGAGCATCAGCGTGATGGGTGCATCCGTATAGTTTTCGCACACGACCCAGCAGATCGCCTGGCGGGAATCACCGCACCCAAAGCACAGGTTGTTTTGTGCGGTGTAATGCAGCCGATCCGCCAGGGGCTGAGGATTGAAGCGTCCCCAAGTGACATGCTGGCAGAAATCCGCCAGGCTTTTGAAGGCACGGCGCATCCCTGGCGTAAGGATGTGCGGGTGACGGGCAGGCCAGCGCATCCCGCTGCCCGCCCCGCCGGACATCAGGTGCGCCCACATCAGATGGCGTTCGTACTCATCGTCAAACGCTTCTGCCAGAAAACGCCGATGATCGTTGAACAGATGGATCGGACCGTGTTCCGAATCGGTAAACGGGCGATCTGCCGCACACGCTGCCCCAAACTCGACGGCCTGCCGCATCGCCAGCGCAGGGGATACCACATCGTGTGGATCATCGATTGCCCCGTGATAGATGTGGGTAGTGGCAAAATCCAGATCGGGATGACGAAAAATCAGGTCATGATACGGTGAAGCGAGCGCGGGACCAAACACCGAAACCGTTTGCGGGCGCGTAAATCCCCAGGTTTGCTGTTCAATTTCGCGCACCTGTAGCGATAGGCGCGCAACCCATGCTGTCTGCTGTTCGATGCTGCCGCCCCAGAACGGATCGATCTCGTTGAACAAGTCCCATGCGGCGATCACGCCCGTATCGCCCCATCGTTCGATCACGAACCGCAGCCGGCGCACGACCGCCTCAAATATTGCCGGGTCGGTCAGAAATGCGCCCTGATGCGCTGCTGCCCCGCCGTTGATTGCATTGTACGGATGCGAATGCCACCTGCGCGCCATCCAGTAGGTATCGAACGGGGTAAGCAGCACCCGCAGCCCGTACCGTTGGCAGCGCAAGAGCAGGTCGTCCCAGAAGCGCACCATGATCGGGTTGAAGCGCCCGGCGGGTTTCTCGAAGTACCAGCCCGTCGTTTGGGCATATTCCAGCATCACTCGAAGGATCGTCGCGCCCTGGGCGGCCAGCGCTTCCAGATACGCATCGACCACCTGCGGGTTGCGCCGTTTGTACAGGCCGGAAAGCCCCTGCCACGATACCGCATCGTTCGCGCCGATGAATAGAAATGGCGCACCATCGAATGTCTCGAAGCAGCGGCCTTTTGTGCGAATAGGGACGAGTGCATCCGGTTGATCGCTCAGCCGCAGCGGTTGAGAGATAGCGCGAACGCTCATGCGCGTTCCTGCGCCAGAGGCGCTGTACGAATCAAACGCCAGCCGATGCCGAATGCCACCAGCCCAATTCCCAGATAACCCAGGTCGTAGATCAGCCAGTTTTCCACCATGCGGATATGATGGATTTGCAGCACCCAGTGATTGAGAATGCTGTCTACCCCATGAAAGATGCCCACACCGATCAGTACTGCGCCGAACAGCGGGCGAAATGGCGCGTTGTACCGCGACTCCCATACTGCCCGCACCATCAGGATCAGGCCAAGCGCGACAATTCCATACATGGCTGCGTGAAACACGCCATCCCACCAGATGTTTTGTTCGAGCGCGGCCTGGTCATTCGGTGGGACGGGAATGCTGACCAGATGATGCCATTGCAGCAGTTGATGCAGGATGATTCCGTCCAGCATTCCGCCTAAGCCGAACCCGACAACTGTCCCCGCACGAATCAGCATCCGACGGCTGGAAAATGAGTCGGTTCGCTCCATAAGGCTTTCTGTTCCCATTGAGTATTGATCGTCATGCCGTCACCATACGGGCATTTTGTCTCCATACAAAGCGTCAACCGGACAAAGATTCACGTTCCATTGGCTAGCTGTAAATCCCTATAAAGGACTAGTGCTGAAATGCTGGCTGGCACATATGCCTTTGAGCGGTTTCAGACACGATCATGTACATCAGAAGCGCGGAAGGAGCTGTAGATATGGAAAGCCGCACCAAAGTAGTGGGGCATCCGCTGCACCCTATACTGATCGTGTTTCCATTGGGCTTATTCGGGACGGCGGTCTTGTTTGATGTGCTGCAATGGGTTGATCAGGACGGTGAATGGTCCTTCGTCGGTCATTACATGATCGGCGGCGGCATCGTGTTTGGGGCAGCGGCGGCGGCGGCAGGTTTGCGCGATTGGACGGCCATCCCGGCCAACACCCGTGCCAAACGGGTTGGGGCGGTGCATGGTGCGCTGAACGTCATCGTGATGGCGGCGTTCATCGTCAGTTGGCTGCTGCGGCGCGAGAATCCTGCCCGCCCAGACACGCTGGCGCTGGTGTTTTCGTTCGGCGGCGGCCTGCTCAGCGTGATCAGCGGTTGGCTTGGTGGCGAACTGGTGTACCGTCTGCGCGTGGGTGTGGACGAGAACGCGCACTTGAACGCGCCCAATTCACTCACGACGGATGGGCAAATGTACACTGCGCCACCCCAGACGCACGAACACGAACACGGCTGATACGAAAGGAACATAGGTCATGATGCATGAATTTCAAAGCCAGCGCATCGCCCATACCCCCGTCAATCTAAGCCTGCCGGAACGCTATCTGTATGTGGTTTCGGGCGCGGCACTGGTGGCGTTCGGGGTGTTCAGGCGCGGGGGAGCATGGCTGGCCGTCCCCGCCGGGCTGTTTCTGGCGGCAAAGGGCATGGTCGGCAGCAGTCCGCTGTACAAGCGGCTCGGCATCAACACTGCCGTAAAATTTCAATCGGAGGCGGGAGCCGCCAGCGTGCCGCATCAGCAGGGGGTACATGTGCGGTCGTCGATCACGATCCACACATCGCCCGAAGCGATTTACCAGGTCTTGAAAGAACCCGACAATCTGCGCCGCGTCCTGCCGCATATTCAGGATGTTCAGGTGTTCGACCCCACACGCGGACGTTGGGTGATCCGCCTGCCCGCGAAGCAGACGCTCACCACCGAAATTGAGATCATCAACGATGTACCCAATGAGGTGATCGGCTGGCGGTCGGCGGGTGAAAGTCCGATTGCCCATGCAGGCGCAGTCCGGTTGAAGCCCGCACACGACTGGGGAACGGAAGTCCACGTCGAGGCGGAATACGTACCGCCTGCCGGGGTATTGGGAACTGCCGCCGCCACCCTGTTGGGCATAGAACCCACACAATTGGTCAAAGAGGCGCTGCGCAACCTGAAACAGTGGATCGAAACCGGGGAAATTGCCACCACCGACGGCCAGCCCAGCGGGCGCGCAAACAGCGGCAGCACCGCCCCATCCAATTCGTCGGCTTCGCGCATAGACGCGCAGTCTTATCAACCGGAGCGATAAACCATGCGTGCAGTCTGCTGGCAGCGCCCGAATCATGTCAGTGTTGAAAACGTCCCAGACCCCACCATTCTGAATCCGCATGATGCGATCATCCGCGTGCGCCTGACTTCAATCTGCGGTTCCGATCTGCATCTGTACGACGGGTTCATCCCGTCAATGCTGCCCGGCGACATCATCGGTCATGAATTCATGGGCGAAGTGGTCGAAACTGGGCGCGAAGTCCACCACCTGAAGCGCGGTGATCGCGTCGTCGTCAGTTCGATCATCGGGTGCGGGCAGTGCTGGTACTGTCAGCAAACCTTATGGTCGCTGTGCGACAACACCAACCCGAAAGCTGCCCTGGCCGAAACCGCCTATGGCTATTCGGGCGCGGCGATTTTTGGGTATTCCCATGCGTTCGGTGGGTATGCAGGCAGTCATGCCGAATACATCCGCGTCCCATTTGCGGATCACGGCGCGGCGGTGATCCCCGACAGCGTGAGCGACCCCCAGGCCGTGTTCGTATCGGATGCGTTCCCGACCGGGTTCACTGCTGCCGAGTACTGCAACATCCGGCCAGGCGATACCGTCGCGGTGTGGGGGGCGGGCGCGGTCGGCCTGTTTGCCATGCGCAGCGCGTACATGCTCGGTGCTGCACGGGTGATCGCCATCGACCGCTTCCCGAATCGGCTCGATATGGCACGTACTTTCGGCCAGGCCGAAACGATCAACTACGGTGAAGATGCCGATGTGGTCGAGCAGTTGAAGCAGATGACGGGTGGACGCGGCCCGGATGCGTGTATCGATGCGGTGGGGCTGGAAGCGCACGCGGGCGGCCTGCCGGGCATGTACGATGCCGTCAAGCAGGCGATGCGCCTGGAAACCGACCGTCCTCATGTGCTGCGCCAGATCATCCAGGCGTGCCGCAAAGGTGGAAATGTCTCGATCATTGGGGTGTATGGCGGCCTGGTGGACAAAATCCCCATGGGCGCGGCCTTCAATAAATCGCTCACGTTTCGTATGGGACAGATGCACGGACAGCGTTATTTGCGCCCGCTGTTGGAACGGGTGGAACGTGGGGAAATCGATCCCAGCGTGATCATGACACACCAGCTTTCGCTGGAAGAAGCGAAGCAGGGCTACGAGATGTTAAAGCATCAGAACAATGACGTGATGCGCGTGGTTTTTGCCCCCTGACGGGGGATAGTGTTGGCACAGCGAGAGGAAAAGGATACAGCATGTTCACACACGATAAGCGCTTGCAGTACAACGCACGCCCAGATCGCCCCGATCCGCAGTATGCGAAGCGCCTTCAGGAAGTGCTTGGCGGCCAGTTTGGGGAAATGACTGTGATGATGCAGTATCTTTTCCAGGGATGGAACTGTCGCGGACCAGCCAAGTACCGCGACATGCTGCTAGGCATCGGCACCGAAGAAATTGGTCATGTCGAAATGCTGTGTACGATGATCGCCCGTTTGATGGAAGGCGCGCCCGTCGCTGAACAGGAAGCGATGGTCAACGCCAACCCCGGTGTAGCGGCGGTGATGGGCGGGATCAACCCGCAGCACCTCATCGTCTCTGGGGAAGGCGCAATGCCGGTGAACAGTGTCGGCGTTCCCTGGAGCGGCGGCTACATGGTGGCGAGCGGCAACCTGCTCGCGGATTTTTATCACAACCTGACGGCTGAAGCCCAGGGGCGTTTGCAGGTCACGCGGTTGTACAACATGACCGAAGATCGCGGCGTGCGCGATATGCTCTCGTTCATGATCGCACGCGATACCATGCACCAGAACCAATGGATGGTCGCGATTGCCGAAGTGCAGGCCGATGGTTTGGAGTCGATCCCTGTGCCGGGCTTGTTCCCACAGTCGCTTGAACATCAGCAGGTATCGTACCAGTTCTGGAACAACAGCGATGGCCAAGCGGCCAGCCAGGGTCGTTGGGCTTCAGGCGTGACACCAGATGGCAAAGGCGAGTTCGAGTTCCTGAACAACCCGCGCCCGCTGGGGGAAGTCCCTGAACCGCCGCCAATGCCGAACCCGCTGCTGTACGGGACTCTGCGCACGCCAGGAACCGAGCGCGCCGCCCGTTAACGGTTCCAGCCGCGTTCAGCGTTCAAACCGCTGAAGCACATATGTATCGTCCATAAAGTCTACGATCTGGCAGCCGTGCGCAAATGCCGCTTGTAAGGCATCGCGCACGGCCAGCCGCCAGGTCAGCACCTTATCAGGCGCAGCGCGGCGCAGTCCTTCTACATTCACCGGCAGGCTGACACGGTAGAAGCGGTCTTCCCAGGTGGTGGGCATGTGCAATTCGGGTAATTGATCGTCGGTCGCGCTTAGGATGAACGGCGCAAACCCACGATCTGCCGGATGCACCGACGGCTGCGCCAGATGCCAGCGCACCTCCAGCCGATCCGACGGCAGCCCGCGATTGATCGCATCGTCCATTTCGCCGTAAAAGTTGACATGGTACACCTGGGCGGTCAGCGCAGCGTCCGCACCCAGCAGCGCGAAATTGAAGCGGGCGTTGCCGCGCTGAAGCGGGTCGAACGTCCAACCGATGCGCGTATACCCGTTGTCGAGCGCCCACTGCCGCTGAAACCGCTTGAGCGCTGCGCCGATCCCCCGGCTTTGATAGGCCGGGTGAATGCCCGTCATGTGCGACCACAACAGCCATTCCGCTGTATCAGTGCTGCGCGCCGGGAACGCCAGCAGCAGCCCCACCAGCCGATCCGCATCATATGCGCCCAGGACGACACCCCCATGCAGCGCGATCACATGCATCAGTGCGGATGGTACGGCATCGCGGGGGTTTAACCCCCAGACGGCCAGTTCCAGATCGACAATCGTCTCCAATTCGGCGGGGGTGTGCAGAATGCGAATTTCGACCATGTGCAGCTCTCATTGTGTGCAGGATGCGCGCCGGAACAGTGCGGCCACTTATTGTAGCGCAGTGCGGCTTCATCGTGCCTTTGACACACCTTCCAGGCAGCAGTATGCTTACGCGCACCCTTGAACCTGGCACAACCGGGAGCCGCCGCGCAATGCCGCTCATCGATATTGAAGACCCCATCCAATTGCGCGCATACCTAGCCGCGACCGGACGTGTTCCAGCGGATGAACAGCTCGAAATGCGTCCACTGTCTGGCGGGGTTTCCAACCGTACCGTGTGGCTGACTCGCCCCACTGGGGAGGCATGGGTGATCAAGCAGGCGTTGGCCAAACTGCGTGTCCAGGTCGATTGGTTCAGCCCGCCTGAACGCCTGCACGTTGAATCGTTGGCTTTGGAATGGCTGCCGCGTTTTACCCCCGATGGCACAATCCCGGCGCTCATCTTTGAAGACCGCGAACAGCACATCCTGGCGATGCAGGCTATCCCACAGCCACACGATAACTGGAAAAGCCTGCTGCTGGCCGGCAAGGCAGATCTGAATCAGGTGCAGCAGTTCGGGCAAATTCTGGGCGGTATTCATCGCGGATCAGGGCTGCGGCGCGCCGAACTGGAGCCGCTGTTTGGCGATCAATCCTTTTTCGAAACGCTGCGTGTGGAAGCGTATTACCGCTATGCAGGCGCACAAAATCCGCCCGTTCAGGACTGGATCGAGTCGCTCATCGCCGCGATGGAGCGCGAACGCCATACGCTGGTGCATGGCGATTACAGCCCTAAAAACATCCTGGTGCGGCACGGTAAGCTGATCCTGCTCGATCATGAAGTAATGCACATTGGCGATCCAGCATTCGATATTGGCTTTTCGATGACGCACCTGCTCAGCAAAGCGAATCACCTGGCGGCACAGCGCAGCCATTTTGGCGATGCGGCGCACTTGTACTGGTCAACCTATGCGCATGTCGTGGACGATCTTCCCTGGTGGCACGGCTTCGAAACCCGCGCTGTGCGGCATGTTCTGGCGTGCCTGCTGGCGCGCATCGACGGGCGTTCGCCGCTGGAATATCTGAGTGCCGAAGCGCGTACACGCCAACGAATGGCAGCACTGGCCTTGATAAGCGCCCCGCCTGACTGCATTGGCGCGCTGATCGACGGATTCATCGCGCAGATGGGCAGCGCCTGAAACACGTGCTGCTCAGCTATCGAGCGCGGCAATGACCGCATCAGCGGCACTGCGTGCGTCAAGTTCTTCACTCAAAAGTTCGATGAAGATCGCTTGGATCGCCCGTCCCGCGCCGACAGCATTCCCGGTCAGCGGTGCGGCAGCGTTGGCCAGCAGCCTCTCGATGAACCCGGCGTAAGCCTGGTTTTCCCAACTTTCCAACGCTTCTATCAGGGAAGGAATATAGGCGGTCGCATCGGTGTAGCGGCGCTGACGTTCCGCATCCAGCATCCACAGCAGGAAGCGGGAAGCGGCGGCCTGCCGCTGTGCATCTCCCGTGACCAGCACCCACATCCAGCCATCGGCAGCGGTGGCAGGCGTGCCGGAAAGGGTAGGAATTGGCGCGTAGGCCAGGTCGGGATCAGCTTCGGCCAGCGCACGGTACAGCCGGGCTGTGACCATGCGAATGCTTCCGTTCTGCACCCGCTGCGTGAGCAGTTCCGCCGGGTCGGATGCGGTCAGGTTGGCCGCTGGAAGCTGGCCGTTTGCCGCAGCCTGTTCGTAGAAGGCGAAAATGTTTTCCAGCGCTGCCGCATCAATGGTGAACCCCCCGTCCGAATCGAACGACGCGCCTGCTGCGATCAACTGTGTATGCAGTGTTTCGTTGAGCGCTGCCGGACGGTTGACCGGAAACATGAATACCAGGCCGGAACTTAAGACGGCATCGAACGTGAACGACTGCGGAGCTATTTCGCCCGGTGAACGGCTGTCGTTCATATGGATTACATGGACGACATCGAGCGCGTAGGCAATCCCGTACATGCGCTCATCCACCTGGCCAAGCCGCCCCGCGAAGGGAACCAGCCTATCGAGAAACCCTGCTGGCAGGTGGGTGTCGAGCGTTTCCAAGTAGCCGCCTTCAACGGCGGCAGCCAGGTCGCTGCGCCGCATCAGCGTGAGGTCGGGCAGTGCATCCGGGGCGACGGCGCTGGCACTGCGGATTGTATCGAGGATGCCGCCCGCATCGGACGGGCGCTTCAACCGCAGATCGATCTGCAAATCGGGGTTTTGCGCCAGAAAGCCGCTGATCTGTTCGGAGAGCAGTTCAGCGGCATCTTCATTATCGACCGGGGCGAGCGGTTCCGGCAGCCATACCCGCAGCGTGATTGGTGCGCTTACACTTGGCGTGATTTCGATGGGCGGCGGAAGCGTCAACTGGACTTCCGGCGTGATCTCGCTCGTTTGCAGCGGCCCTTGTGTCAGCGTAGGCGCATTATCAGCGAACGGGATGCTGCCGCACGCAGCGAGAAATGCCGCCCCTCCGCTCACCGCAGCGGCTATGACCACCCGCCTGAAAGTCTGCATCTGATGCGATCCCTAATGCACTCTTGCTCGCTTTAACATTCCGCATTATAGCGTATGCCACACCGCCCAGGTTCTGGCGCATCAACACAACGGGTTAAACCTTAACGTGCGGCGTTGAGCGTCTCGTACAGGCTGGTGAGCAGCGAAGCCTGATCATCGTCCCCGCTCAGCTCCCAGAACATCACGCCGCCTAACCCCATCTCGCGCACGTATTCCGCCTTGACCGTAAGCGATTCGGGATCGTCATATGAAATCATGACCTGGGTCACTGGGTTGTACAGCCAGGGAACCTGGGCGGTATCGTCCCAGAAGCGCTGGAAGTCCGGGTTGGTCAGGTGATTTTCTGCGATGTCCTGATAATCGAAGTTGTGCAGCTCCCAGGTGCCGCTGGGCAGGCGCTGCGGGTTATGCGGCTGGTGCAGGCCGTTGTTCTCTGGCGGCACTGCGCCCCACCCACGCCCATAAAAAGCCACGCCAAGCACCAGTTTATCGGCGGGGACACCCTGATCGAGATACGCCTGAATGGCCGTATGCGCGCTCGTGCCTTCGACGGGTTCCGACGACGAATCGTACAGCGGCGCGTTGAACCCGGTCAATGGGCTGGATGCGACCGCCATATCGTAGGCCATGACATTGATGAAGTCGAGCAGTGGGTGAATGCGCGACCAGTCCAGCCCATCGATCTTGTCGTCCCCGGCTCCGGCGGCAATCGTGAGCAGATATGGACGGCCATCCTGTACCGCCTGTGCGTCCAGTTCGGTGCGTACTGCCTCTAACAGCAGGATGAAGTTTTCCGGGTCTTCGGGGCGTTCGCGGTTGAGCGGATGCCCGCCCCCGGTGGGGTATTCCCAATCCAGGTCGATGCCGTCGAAACCGTACTGCACCATGAATTCAACGCATTGCTCCGCGAAGATCGCCCGGCTTTCGGGCGTGGCCGCCACATCGGAAAACAGCACCGACCAGTTCCACCCACCTACCGAGATCAGGGTTTGCAGGCCGGGATTTTCGCGCTTCAACTGGATGAGCTGGCCGAAATTGCCCTGAAAGCCCAGGTCGGCGGGAAGCCCCGCATAGCGCACATCGGTATCGGCGTTTGGGTCACCCCGGTAACAGCCGCGTTCAGCGCTGAAATTGGCGAACGCATAGTTGATGTGCGTGAGCATATGCGCCGGAATTTCGGTCGCCAGATACCCACGTGCGTAAATGCCCCACGAGACATAATAGCCGACGATGCGGTAAGGCGCGGCCTGCTGCGCTGTCGATGCGGTGGCCATCACCAGGCTGAATGCCAGTACGCAACCCAGCAGGCATTTTTTGAAGAAGGCGTGGTACATCCCTGATCCTTACGCTGAATAATCGAAGCAAAAACGCCGGAGGACTGGCGCAGCAATCGCACCTGCCCCCGGCGACAGCATACTACGGTTTATTCCGCTTCCAAAACCGTGACGGGTGCAATGGCCGAAAGCGGCGCTTCCAGCACATCAGCATCGCCCACCACCACGATCAGGAGATTTTCCGGCACGATCAGCGTTTGTGCCGCCGTCTGAATCGTCTCGACATCGACATTGGCCAGGCGGACGATGCGGTCTGAAATCTCGCTCACCGGCAGCCCGCGCAGCCGCAGCGCCGCGACAAAATCGACGAGCGATTGATACGTTTCCAGCCGCAGCGCTTCACTGCCAATCAACCCGCTCAGCTTGGCATCAAGTTCGCTTTGCGGCACGGTTTCATCGCGCAGCAAATTGACCTGCTCCAGAATGGCCTCCAGCGCTGGCGCGGCGACATCGTTGCCTACCGCTGTTGCAATGCTAACCGTCCCCTGCGTGACCGGATAGGTGAACGACGATGAAATGCCATAGGTATAGCCCAGTTCTTCGCGGATCACCTGCATCAGCCGCGAGGTAAATCCAGCGCCCAGGATCGTGTTCAGCACCCGCGCTGCGTCGCGCCGTTCATCGCTGCCGCTGATCCCCAGGCTGCCGATTACGTACTGCGCCTGGGTGCTGCCGGGACGGTCTACCAGGTAAATACCCGGTTCGGTAGACGTTTGCGGCTCTGGCAGCGCAGCGAGTTCGTCGTCGCCTTCCCACACCCACCCGCTGAAATACTGTTCGGCCAGCGCTGTCCCGTCTTCAGGCGTGATCGCGCCTGTGATGATCATGAAGGCCCGTGCTGGGTTCGCCTGGTCCGCATAGTACGCGGCAATCGCGTCCCGGTCGATGGCGGTCAGCGACGTTTCGGTAGGGACGATCCCATACGGATGGTCGCCGTATACCAAACGGGTGAATGTGCGCGCTGCCAGCGCGTCCGGGTTGGCGAACACATCCTGCAAGCTGGTGATGAACTGCTGGCGGCTGACCTCCAGTTCGGCTTCCGGGAACGTGGGATTCAAGACTATATCGCTGAGAATCGCGAAGGCAAGTTCGGCATCTTCACGCAGCGCGAACACCCCCGCCGCCAGCCGATCCTGAGTCGCGTCTGCCCCGACAACACCGCCCACCTGTTCAATTTCCGCCGCGATTTCCTGGGCGGTGCGGTTTTCCGTTCCGCGTGTCAGCAGGTCGGCGGTCATGCCGGCAACGCCTGCCAATTCCGGCGCGACCGCGCTTTCACCACCCGGCATGTACACATCCACCGAGATGATCGGTACTTCCGGGCGCGGGATCACGATCACGGTCAGGCCGTTTTCCAACGTGGTTTCGCGAATTTCCGGCAGCACGAATTCCCGAATGGGCAGCGGTTCCGGCGGCTCCGCCTGGGCAATCACGAACGCAGGTTCCGGGGCGCTCGTTGCAGCATTGACGTTGGCTTCGGCAGCGGCGGTCGCTTCAGCACTCGTATCCGCAGCGGTGCTGGCTTCACCCGGTTCCACCAGAATGACGACCGCGTTTTCCGCCGTCAGGTATTCGCTGACCACGCGCTGCACATCTGCCACCGTTACATCGGCAAAGCGGTCGATCTCCCCGAACACCGCCTGAGGATCATCGAAGTAGAAATTGGCGACCTGCACCGCTTCCGCCAGGCCTTCGACCGTTTCCAGCGAGACAATGCGTTCGCTGCGAATCTGGTTGATCGCCTTGTCGAGTTCGTCCGCCGTCGGCCCGTCCGCGATGATCTGGGCAAGGACATCCTGGTATACCGCTTCAATCTCGTCCAGCGTCACGCCCATGTTGGCAAACGCATACGTGGCGACCAGGCTTTCTTCACGGTTGCCATCGGTGAACACGCCCGTATCGAGCGCCAGCCCAGTATCAAGCAACGCCTGGGCCATGCGGCTGCTTGCGCCGTACCCCAGAATGCGCGTCGCCACTTCCAGCGCGGCAAAGTCGGCATCGCTGCGCGGCGGCACCGGGTAGCCGATCAGAATTGCGGAGATGTTGGCCAGCGGGTCACCGATGTTGACACGGTTGGCGATGGACTCGCCAGCGGTATCGGACGTGAGCGCAGGCGGTTCGGCCTGAGCCGGGATGTCTGCGAAGAATTCGTCGATCAGGCTGCGTGTGGACTCAACGTCAATATCACCCGCCACCACCAGCGTCGCATTGTTCGGTACGTAGTAAGTCGCATGGAAGGCGATCACATCATCGATGGTTGCGGCGTTCAGGTCAGCTACCGACCCAATTGGACGCTGACGATAGGGTGCGAAAGTGTATGGCAGGGTGAACAGGTCTTGAATGGCTTCGCCATAAGGTGAGTTACTCACCCGTTCCTGATATTCTTCGATCACGACGGCGCGCTGATTCTCGAAGTTGTCCTGGCTGACCACCAGCGAAGCGAGCCGATCCGCTTCATACCAGAGTGCCAGCGGCAGTTGATGCGCCGGCAGCGCAGTGTAGTACACCGTTCGTTCAATGGCTGTATAGGCATTCAGATAACCGCCAACGGTTTCGACCAGGTTATCCAGTTCGCCCGTTTCCAGGTGCGCGGTTTCTTCAAACATCAGATGTTCAAATAAATGGGCGAACCCGCTGCGCCCTGCCGGGTCATTCGCGCCGCCTACCTGATAGGTGACGTTGACGACTACCGTCGGCGCGGACCGATCCTCCACCAAAATCACTTCCAACCCGTTTTCGAGTGTGTATTCCGTCACGGCCAGGGCGGGCATTTCCTGTGCCAGCGCCCCTAGCCCTCCTGTGACCGATATTGTCAGCAGTGTCAGCAGCAGCAGACGGCTTACGAACTGGAGTCCTTTGCTCATTCGCTTGTTCCTTCTGTTGAAGATTTACGATTATGCAGCCCAATTCGGCTGCGCTCATGACTTTAATGTAAGAATACGGTTTGCGACATCCCCCGGAATAGCGAAATAGTGCTGCTGCACAGCCCAACATTGACGCTGAAAACGGATGCGTCTATTCTGAGGGCGAGATTTAATGGGACTATGCCGCACAGGGGCTGAAATGAACGAACAGGAAATCCGCGAGAAACTGCGCCGTTTTATCACCAAAGAACTGATCCGCGACGAAAAATATGCGCTGGCCGATGATGAAGGCATCATCACGAACGGCCTGATGGACTCGTTCGCGCTGGCTGAACTGGGCGTTTACGTCGAAAGCGAATTCGATGTATACATCCCCGATCCCGATCTCACCGTCGCCAAGATGAACACGCTCGATCAGATGGTCGCCCGTGTGCTGCGGGGGTTGAACGTCTGATGCAGCAGCCGCGTCTGTCGGATCAGCCGATTCTCACCCGCGCCAGCCGCGCCGCCATGACGACGATGCTCGATGCGCACACCCTGACGCAGCCGGACGAGCGCACTGCGTTGGTGTATCTGTCGGTCGAACAGCCGCCGATCACGGTGACGCGGGACGATTTTCGGCAGACCGTGTACGGCTGTGGGGCGGCCTTGCGTGGATTGGGGGTGCGTGAAGGCGACCTGGTAATCGTGGCGCACACGCAGAACCTGGAGAGCATTTACCTGTTCTGGGGCGCGCTGATTCTTGGCGCAATCCCGGCCATGTTTCCCACACTGACCGAAAAGCTCGATCCCGATCTGTACATGGCGAATCTGGCCGAACTGGTGCGCTTTTCGGATGTGCGCTGCGTCCTCACGACGGACGCATTTGCCCCGGTGCTGGCGGAGCGCGTCGCCTGCCCGGTCTATGGGTCGGCAGCGTTGGGAAACACAACCCCGCTTCATGATGCGATACAGCCCGACCCGGAACAGATCGCGTTTTTGCAGCATTCGAGCGGCACGACCGGGCTGCAAAAAGGGGTCGCGCTTTCTCACCGCGCCTTGCTCAACCAGATCGCCAGCTACAGCGATGCGATTGCGCTCAGCGAACACGATGTGATCGTAAGCTGGCTGCCGCTCTACCATGATATGGGGTTGATCGCCGGGTTTCTGCTCCCGCTCATCCAGGGTATCCCGCTGATCCTGATGTCGCCATTCGAGTGGGCGAAATCGCCGGCGATGTTGTTCCGGGCGATCAGCACGTATGGCGGTACGCTGTGCTGGCTGCCGAACTTCGCTTATAACCACTGCGCCCGCCGTATCCGCCAGCGCGACCTGGACGGGCTTTCCGCCGCGACGATGCGCATGTTCATCAACTGTTCAGAACCTGTATACCACGAAAGCCATACCCTGTTTGCGGAACGGTTCGCCGGGATCGGCGTGAACCCATCGATGCTGGCGGTCAGCTATGCGATGGCGGAAAATACCTTCGCCGTCACGCAGACCGCGCCGGGCAGCCCGCCCGCGCTCGATGTCATCGACCAGGAAGCGCTGGCACACACGCTGACAGCCCAACCTGTCCCCGCCGATCATCCGAATGCATCGATCCGCGTGTCATGCGGCAGGCCGATCCCGAATGCGGCGTGCCGTGCGGTTGACGACTTCGGCGCGGTACTGCCGGATCGGCAGGTAGGGGAACTGGTCGTGCAGAGCAATAGTATGCTGACCGGGTATTACAAACGCCCGGACTTGCAACCGTTCCGCGACGGGTGGTACCTGACCGGGGATCGCGGCTACACGGTTGAGGGTGAGGTGTACATCGTTGGCAGATCGAAAGACCTGATCATCAATGCGGGCAAGAACGTGTATCCCCAGGATGTGGAGGCGGTCGTGAACACCGTCGCCGGGGTGCATCCGGGGCGTGCAGTCGTTTTCGGCGTGCCGGATGCCCGCGAAGGCACAGAACTGATCGCCGTCGTCGCGGAAGTGAATGACCCCGATCCCGAAAGCCAGAAGGCGATCAGCCAGCAGATTCGCCAGCGCGTCGCCCAGCACACCACCGTCACGGTGAGCTACGTCACCCTGGTGGAGGCCGGATGGCTGATCAAGACCAGCAGCGGCAAGATCGCCCGCGCCGCCAACCGCTCGAAATGGCTGGCGGGGCGCGGCGAAACCGCCTGAGCCGGACGCGGCCTAAGGAATGTTGACCCAGTCGCCCGTCGGGATTTTTTCGCCCGCCCGAATAGCGACGGACAAACGGTTCTCGAATGGGGTCAGTGGGCAGGAATACGCGGGCGAGTACACGCAGAACGGGTTGTACGCGCCGTTGAAATCGACATGAAACGTGTTCTCGTCGAGCGGTTCGAGGTCGATGTAGCGTCCCGCCCCGTAGGTATCGCGGTTCGCGCCCGCATCCACGAACGGCAGGAAGAAACCATGCGGCGTTTCGTAGATCGTCAACTGGGCGGTCTGGCCGTCCACATCGAAGCTGAAGCGCCCATAGCGGCGGTAGCGGCGCAGATCGTCGGTGGTGGTTTCCACCGTGATCCAGTCGTCGTCCGCGAACCGTTCGACGGTGATCGTCAGATCGAGCGCGGGATTGAAGTCGAAATAGGTCAGGCCGTCGAACTGCGCCTGCTGTGCCGGGCTAAGTGGCGACTGTGGGTGCGACCTGAAAAAGCCGTCTTTTTCACGGCGCAAGGCCGCTAGCCGGACCTGCTGATAGGTCGTTTGAGAGGAAGTAGGGTTCATCTGAAGCCTCTTTCGGGCTAAGCAGCGTTTCGTGAAGCACGTCCATCACCTGATCGGGCGTATCCACAAAGCGCGTCGTCGTCCAGTGATCCATCGTGACGTATTTGCTCGTGAGCAGTTCAAACGCCACCCGCCGCCAGAATTCGCTGTAACACAGGATCGGTTTGGCGGGCATATCGCCCACGCGGATCACTTCCCAGACGTTGGCAAGTTCGGCAAACGTACCAATTCCCCCCGGCAGCACGATATACGCATCGGCGTTCATGACCAGGTGCATCAGCCGTTCACGCGCCGTCGCCGTCTTGATCTCCTCCCGGACATACGGGTTCGTGCCGCGCCGCCTGGCATCTAGCTGTGCCGCTGTCACGCCGATCACATGGCCGCCGCCTTCATGTGCGCCCTGGCTGACGGCCTGCATCAGCCCACCATAGCCGCCCGTCATCACCGCCCAGCCCGCCCTCGCCAGCCGCCGCCCGATTTCGCGTGCGTCGCTATATTCCGGCTCATCCGGGTCGATCTTACCGCTGCCAAACACCGCGATCACCGTCATCCCTGTCCCCTTTCTATCGGTACTTCTACGATAGCGCATTTGTGCGCCGGGGCATGGTCAAAGTGGCGGGGTTTTTGGATGCACTTCGCCTTTACAGGAACTATAAGCCTGGTTCCGCATTGCCCGCTCTCGTTGACTTTCCCCAACCTACTCCTAAGTCCCTACCCAACGCCCCGCTCACGAAATAATCGGCGGCGGGGAGGGTTCGATGCGCACATTCGCGTCAAACGTGGGGACGATAGCGACATCCAACGTGGGCAGCGCGAGCGACGTATCGTCAGTGGGGGGAGGCGTGTCGGTCGGCTTGATTTCGGCAGGCGGCGTGTCGGTGGGGAAGATCAGGATAGGCGGCTCAAACGTGATAGTGGGCAGGATGAGAATGGGCGGACTGTCCGTCGTCGGTGTCACGGTCACCCGGTCGTCCCTGTCGAACGGAGTCGGCGTGATGCCGTTTCCCGAACCGGGAAAGTTGCCCGACCCTGTATCGTCATCGGATGAGGGACGGCCTGGTGTCCCGGTCGAACGCGCATCGTCCGGCTTGGTGTCTCCGCTTGGTGTACTGTCACCAACCGTATCCTGCCACAGAATATCCAGCACATCATAGGCTTCATCGGCTTTTTCTGGCAGGGTCTCAATGGTTTCGGTGTAGAAAATCTCCAATACTTCCGCCGGGGCAGGTTCGGCGATCACGACTTCATCGGGCAGTCCCTCCACAGGCAGGTTTTCGACCGCCGCCGCATCGAACGTCTGCGGGATGCTCGGCGCGCCGGACGGCTGGTTATCGGCGTTCAGCGGAATTTCGATGAACGACCCCGCCGGGGCAAAACTGATCCCGTCGTCGGTTTCGGCCAGCGCCCCGCCTTCCAGCGTGGTGATCGTCATGGCCTGGTTCGGCACGGCCTGGAACAGCACCGTCGAACCCAAAATCAGGTTGACATCGTTGATCGTGAGCGCGACCCGCTGATCGCTGTCCGGCGTTTGCACCAGCAGGCCATCGGTCGGGGTTTCGGCGCACGTCGTCCTGCCGACGCGGGTTTCCAACTGAAAGGCGCGGCCATAGGCCGGGAAACCGTTCTCGTTGACGACTGTTTCCGGGGTCAGGGTGACATCCCCAAACAGCAGGAACGACACGTTCTGACCCGGCAGCGACGCGGGTAAACTGGCCTGGGCGCGCAGCAGGGCTACGCCCCATTCACCGCGCAGGGGGTCAAGCGGGCTAAGTTCGAGACTGGCAATCGTGCGGATGGGTGCAATATCGCCCAGTTCAAAGCTGAAATCGCGGATGTCGGACTGCGGCTCGGCATCGATGCGCAAATTTGCGTAACAAATCTGATTCCGCCCGGTGCGGCTGCATACCGCATTCAACTGATCGAGCGCCTGCTGCACCAGTGCTGGACAGGGTTCGGACTGCTGCCAGGCATTCCCGGCCAGCGACCCTGTAGAAAGGATCGTCACTGCCAGCAGTGACATGAGGATGAACCGTGCGACCCGCATTGTATAACTCCGCGATCTCAATGCCTGCACCATGACTCGATTATCGCTGAATTTGCATTTTGCACGAATCGCGAGACTGTGAATTCAGCCGTCATGCGGAATGCGCAGGGTTTGCGTAGGCAAACCGCACGCAGCGAAAACAAGCGCTTTCGCTGCGTGTGTGGTGCGCCGCCAGCCGCTCAGCGGATGGAAAGGGGAGGGTTAGGGGTTGGCCAGTGCCACGGTCACGCTGGCAAAGTTGTTGCCTTCGTTGGATTCTGCGATCAGATTGTTCACGTCCGCCGCGCAGTTAGCCGTCGTGTTCTGGCCGCCGCCGCTGTCGAGCCGGGCGGTGATGGCCACATCGATCTGCGTGCCGGGGTTGACGGTTCCTGCCGTCGCCGCGAAAAGCTGATTCTGCGGCGTGAAGTTGCACGCGATCACCGCGCCATTCAGCGCTGCACCGCCAAAATTGCTCACTGTGACGAAAATCTGGAAGGCTTCGCCCTGGCGCAGCGACCGATCAAAGCGGATGTTGCTCAGTGCGGCATCCGGCTGCGTGGAGACGGGAACAGCGGTCGCGGTTGGGACAGCGGTCGGCTGCACGACGGGCGGCGGCGGCGGGGCGATCAGCGGAAGCGCGCCGGTATCGCCCGTGACATCGATCACGCTGGGCGCGACAAACCCCTGACGGCCATCCGCCAGGCGCACCACCCACCAGCCGCTGCCGGTGTTGCTCAGGCCCACCACCGGAACCGTCTGCCCTGGCTGAAGCGCGGCGATTACCGGGTAGTTGGTGGTATCGCCCGTGCGCACGTTGCCATTTACACGGGCAGTCCCGGTCGGGCTGGTGCTGGCGGGGACAGCAGTAGGCGGATCGACGACGGGCGCGGCGGTTGTGGGTTCAACGGCGGGCGCTTCCGGCGTGAGGAAGGGCGGCAGTTCATTTTCGATGCGCAGCGGGCTGACCACCGATGTGATCTCTTCGGTCGTGCTGCGCACGCTCAGGCGCAGTTCGTACAGGCCATCCGCGAACAGCGTGGTATCCCATACGCCCAGCACATCGTTGATGATCACGGCATTGCTGGGGATGGTGACGGGCAGCCAGCCTTCGCCGTCATCCGTTTCGGTTTCGGTTTCGGCGCTCACTTCGAGCGGGCGCACTTCAAAGAAATAGCCAACCACGTTGGGCAGGTTGACCGTGCCGCGCACTTCGACCTCACCGCGCACCACGTACACAGGCGGCGGAAAGGAAATATTCGCATTCGGGTTTTCGGTACCCGGTTCGGGTGAAATGGTCTGGAACGCAGCGGTGAATACAATCACCGCCATGAGCAGCAGAACGGCACAAAGTCGTTTGAACATGAAATGCCTCTCCTGTTGGAAACTCTTCACTGCCGTTCAGCCTATCCTAGTCCCGGTTTCTGAGCAAGCGCCCGGTGGACTATCGCAGCGTGAACGGCGTGCAGCGGTAGCCTGCGTTCATGTCCAGTTTTCCAGCCTGTTTTTCACGCTGAGCAGGAACGAATCGCCCGCCGCACCGTCGATCACACGGTGATCGAATGTGAGCGAGACATACGCGCACGGGCGGATGGCTATCATGTCGTCGATCACTTTGACGCGCTTTTCCATCATGCCCACGCCCATGATCCCCACCTGGGGTTGATTGATGATCGGCGTGGCGAACAGGCTGCCGCTCACCCCATGATTGGTGATGCTGAACGTGCCGCCCTGCACTTCGTCCGGTTTCAGGGCTTTCGTGCGCGCCCGCGCCGCCAAATCGTTGACCGTCCGTGCCGTCCCCAGCAGGTTGAGATCGCCCGCGTGTTTGATCACCGGGACGATCAGCCCATGATCGAGCGCGACCGCCATACCGATGTGGATCGGACGGAGCAGGTAAATGCCGTCGTCCGTCCAGCGGGCGTTCAGTGCGGGTACGGCGCGCAGCCCATCGACCGCCGCCATCACGAAGTACGCCGTCAGCGTCAGGTTGACTCCCTGCTGTGAGAAGGCGGCGCGGTGCGTTGCGCGGTGGTGCAGCGCCGCCGTCATGTCGATTTCGAATACGGTTGTGACGTGGGGAGATGTGCGTCGGCTGGTCACCATATGATCGGCAATTGCCCGGCGCATCGGCGTGAGCGCGACGAGTTCGCCTTCGCTGACCTGCGGGATTGGCTCGACCGGGTGAACGCGCTGGTTTGGGCTGGCGTGCGCCGTCATTTCATCAGGCGTTTGATCTTCCAACGTCGATTTGAACAGATCGCCGCTGCCGGGGCGCTCCCAAGGAGGGAGGTCGGCGGCATAGGCGGACGGCGTTCGTGCCGCCGGCTGCCCTTGTGCGGCCAGATACGCTTCTACATCTTTCTTGGTCACGCGCCCGTCCCGCCCACTTCCGGCGATTTGCGCCAGGTCAAGCTGATGCTGAGCCGCCATGCGCGCTACTACCGGGGTCACATGCCCTGTATAAGCTGCCTGCGGAGCCGTCATTTGTGAAACCGCTGCCGGGATCGGTGTGTCTGCCGCGTGATGATCGCCATGTCCCCGCACTGGAGGCGCATGATCGTCTGTGACTTCACCGGGTTCACCAATCCACGCAAGCAGGGTGCCGCGTTCGACCGTCTGCCCTTCCCGGACAATAATTTTCAGGACGACCCCGCTGGCTGCCGCCGGGACTTCGGTATCAACCTTGTCGGTGCTGACTTCGAGCAGCGGCTCGAACGCCTGCACGGTTTCGCCTTCGCGCTTCAGCCACCGGCTGACGGTGCCTTCGACCACACTTTCGCCCAACTGAGGCATAATGACCTGTGTCGCCATCGCACGTCCTCCTAATACGCCGCCAGATCGCGGATCGCGGTCACAATTTTGTTCGCGTTCAGCATGAAGTATTCCTGCATGTGCGGCGCGAACGGCACGGCTGGCACATCCGGGCCGGCCAGTCGTCGCACAGGTGCGTCGAGCAGTTCAAAACCGTCTTCCGCAATGATTGCGGCAATTTCCGCACCATAACCCATTGTGCGGTTGTCCTCATAGACGATCAGCGCACGGCCTGTCTTTTCGACCGATGACAGCACCGCCGTTTTATCGATAGGTAACAGCGTGCGCAAATCGATCACTTCGACATCCAGCCCATCGGTGCGGGAGACGGTTTCGGCGGCGGCTGCTGCCGCATGAGCCATCATGCCATACGCGAACACGCTCACATCGCGGCCTTCGCGGGCGATGCGTGCCGGGCCAATTGGCACGGTATACTCGGTATCGTCAGGCACTTCACCTTTGATCGACCGGTAGCCGCGTTTCGGCTCGAAGAACAGCACGGGGTTTGGGTCACGTACGGCGCTTTTGAGCAGTCCTTTGGCATCGTAAGGCGTGGAGGGGATGACAATTTTGAGGCCGGGAACGTGCGCAAAGAATGCCTCTACGCTTTGGCTGTGGTACAGCGCACCGCTCACCCCACCGCCGTAAGGCGCACGGATCACCAGCGGGACGCGCCACTGACCATTCGAGCGGTAGTACAGCTTGGCGGCTTCATTCACAATCTGGTTGAAGGCCGGGTGGATGAAATCTGCAAACTGAATTTCGCAGATTGGACGCAGTTCGGCCAGGGCTGCGCCAATGCCCACCGCGACGATGCTCAGTTCGGCCAGCGGCGAATCAATCACACGGGATGCGCCGTATTTGTCGTACAATCCCTGGGTAGCGCGGAACACGCCGCCGCGCTTACCGACATCTTCCCCGGTGATGAACACACGCGGATCGCGAGCCATTTCCTCGTCCATCGCCTGGCGCAGCGCTTCAATCAGCGTGATGCTGGTCATGAGAGCGGCTCCTCTGTGGGTGCGTAAACATCGCCTAACGCCGCTTCGGGCGGGTAATCCATCCCACTTTCAGCAGCCTGATGCGCTGCATCGACTTCTGCACGTACCCCTGCTTCGATCTCCGCGAGGGTGTCGTGCGTTAGCACCCCTTCACGCAGCAGGGTATGCTGCACCTGCTGAATGGGGTCTTTCTTCTTCCAATCTTCGACTTCTTCACGGGTGCGGTAGCTGCGGTCGTCATCATCGGACGAATGCGGCACCTGGCGGTAGGTTTTCGCTTCAACCAGCGTCGCACCGTCACCGTTGTAGGCGCGTTCAACGGCTTCGCGCATCGCATCGTAAACGGCGAACAGATCGTTACCATCGACCCATATGCCATGCACACCATAGGCCGGGGCGCGATCCGCAACATTGGCGACGGCCATCTGCGAGTCCATTTTGACGCTGATGGCGTAAATATTGTTCTGCACCAGGCAAATGAAGGGGAGCTTGTGTACGCCCGCCCAGTTCATACCTTCGTGCCATTCGCCCTGGCTGGTCGATCCTTCGCCTAGTGAAGTGAGAGCAAGGCGTGGTTGCGCCGAATCGTGCGGGTCAGTTAACCCGGCCTGCTGGCGATATTTGATGGCGAAGGCCAGCCCCGCCGCCTGGGGGACTTGGGTCGCCACCGGGCTTGACCCGCTCACGATGTTGAGATGTTTCGCGGAAAAATGGCTGGGCATCTGACGGCCTCCGCTGCTCAGTTCGCCTTGGGTGGCGAACAATGAGCGCATAAAATCGAGCGGGGTCACGCCGATGGCCAGTACCAACGCCAGATCGCGGTAGTAGGGGTGGACGTAATCGACCCCGCGCTGAATGGCATAGGCCGCGCCAACCTGGGCGGCTTCATGTCCCATCGCGGAAATGTGAAACGCGATCTTACCCTGGCGGTGCAGCGCCCAGGCGCGTTCATCCAAGCGCCTGCTCAGCAGCATGACGCGGTGCATCGCCAGCATCGTGCTTTCATCGATCCGGGCATGGGCTTTCGCAGTTCGGTTTAGTGACATGTAAACTCCTGAATAAACTATAAGTGAAAGGCTATTTTTAGCGAATAGTGCAATGTTTCACAAAATCTTTGCCGATGTTTCTTCGGAAAAGTATACAATGGTTTCTGGGTGCTGCCAGCGCATTTGTGCAACTCGCTCTTGCGGCGTTGGCAGCCCAGGAAAAAAGTTTACACAACGCCAACAGATTCGATACACAATCGACGCATAACCTGAAATGCGACATTCACAGCGAAGGAAAGCACATGGCCACAAAACCAACTCAATCTGCACTGCCGCCAGAAGCCGACAACGACGACGAGCCTGTAGGCCGAATCCTGAGCCGCCGCGAAATCCTGAAACTGTTAGGCGGGGCAGGAGCCGTTATGGTGATCGGTGCAGGTGTGACCCGTTCAGGCGCGGCCAGAATATCTGCTCAAACCACCACGCCAACGGCAGTGCCAGCCACGCCCGCTGTGACGGGAACTGCCAGTGCGCCGTTTGTCCCTGCTTGCGTGGTACGTCCGGCGCTGACCGAAGGCCCATACTTCGTTGATACCCTGCTCGAACGGTCGGATATACGGGTCGAGCCTTCGACCGAGGAACCGCGTGAAGGGGCGCAGCTCGACCTGATGTTCCGCGTATACCAGATCGAGAGCGGCGGCTGCACGCCCCTGGAAAATGCTCAGGTGGATATTTGGCACTGTGACGCGGACGGGCTGTATTCCGGTGTCAGCCGTGAAGGTACCAGCGGGACGAGCTTTTTACGCGGCTATCAACTGACCGATGCGGAAGGGGTGGCGCAGTTCATCACCATTTACCCTGGCTGGTACCCGGGGCGCGCCGTGCATATTCATTTCAAGGTTCGTGTGAACGGGGAAAACGAGACAGGCTACGAGTTCACCTCGCAGTTGTTCTTCCCAGAAGCACTGACCGACATCGTTCATGCCGAACCGCCGTATGCGGCCAAAGGCATGCGCAATACATTGAACGAAACCGACGGCATTTATGGGAACAACGGCTACCTGCTGCTGCTTGACCCGGAAGAAAACGAATACGGATACAGCGCGGTCTTCGAGATCGCGCTCGATCTCAACGCCGAAACCACAGCGCAACAACAGGGGCCAGGTGGCCCGGCACGCGGGACTCCAGCGGGTAGACCGTAGTTTTGCGATGCGAAACAAACAGGGCGCACGGAATTTCGTGCGCCCTTCGTATTAGAACGATACGTCAATCCCCGGCGGGCGCGGGTGCAGTTTCCGGCAGGCGTTCGGCGATTAGCTCGATCACGTCCTTGATCTGCATATCGCCGCCGACGGTCGCTTTCGCCGTCTCAAACATCTGCATACAGAACGGGCAGCCGACGGCCAACGTCCCTGCCCCGGTGGACACTGCTTCTTCATAGCGTTCGACGTTGACGGCTTTCGTGCCGTGTTCTTCTTCCTTCCAGAACTGCGCGCCGCCCGCCCCGCAGCAGAACGAACCGCGTTTGCTGCGCGGCATTTCGACCAGTGATGCGCCGATGGCCGTCAGCACATCACGCGGTTCATCGATGATGTCATTGTGCCGCCCCAGGTAGCAAGGGTCATGGAATGTGACGTTGGGCATCTTGTCCATGCGCACTTCGGGCGGCAGCTTGCCAGCACCGATCAACTCGTCGATCAGTTGCGTGTGGTGGATGACTTCGTAATCCCCGCCGAACTGGTGATATTCTTTACCAATATTATGGAAGCAGTGCGGGCAGGTGACGACGATGCGGCGCGCTTTGTCATCAAACACGGTATTGAGCGTTTCGACATTGGCCTGTGCCAACCCCTGGTACAGGTCTTCGCGCCCGGCGCGGCGTGCGGAATCGCCCGTACATTGTTCCTGTTCACCCAGTACGGCGAAATTGACACCCGCCCGATTGAGGACTTTCACCAGCGCCCGCGCCGTCAACTGGGCGCGGGGGTCATAGCTGGGCGCACAGCCGACCCAGTACAGCACATCGAAATCGGGATTGTCGTCCACGGTTGGCACGGGAATTTCCAGGCCGTTCGCCCACTTGAAGCGGCTTTCAGGGTTGCCCCAGGGATTGCCCTGGCGCTCCATGCCTTTGAAGGCGACTTCCAGCGCTTCGGGGAATGCGCTCTGCATCATAGCGGCATCGCGGCGAATATCGAGAATGTCGAGCATAGGCTCGTTACCCACCGGGCAAATATCGATGCACGCGCCGCATGAGGTACACGCCCATACTGCCGATTCGCTGATGGCAAAGCCCATCAACGGGGTGGCGCTGGGCGCACCATTCGCCAATTCGCTCATCTGATCCTTGATCAGGTAGCGCTTGTTGACCTCATAAGCCGATGGCGAGAGTTCTTTCCCAGTCACGTAAGCCGGACAAACATCCTGGCAGCGGTTGCACATGATGCACGCAAAACCGTCGAAAATGTTGGTCTTGGTCAGGTCTTCAAGCCTGTTTGCGCCGAATTGTTCGAGCGTCTCATCTTCCAGGTTGATCGGCTCCATTTCACCCAACGATGTGCGGCGCGGGCGTGTGAGAAAATTCAGTGGTGCCATGAACAGGTGCGCGTGTTTGGTGTAGGGAAAATAGGGCGTGAACAACACGATCCCGCCCAGTGCCAGCCACCAGAAGAGATGCTCCAGCAGGCGCAGTCCGTCCGGGCTGACTCCGCTCCAGATTGGGCTGACGGCGGTGGCGAACGGGCGGAACAGATCGGGGCCGGTTTCCGCAATGATCACCGATTGACCGAGAAACCGTGACCCGACATGAATCAGGATGAACACAGCGACGATCAGCGAATCGCGGGCGACGGCTCCATCCTTGACTTTCGGATGCAGCAGGATGTTATCGTGGTACTGTAATTCACGGCGGTTGGGCAGGACGAAACGCCGCAGGATGAAATATGTCACCCCGACCAGCACCGCGATGCTGAGCAGGTCTCCACCGATACGGTACAAATCGGAAAACAAGCCCGCATTTTCCAGGAAGCGATAGTCCGGGATGAAGCCTTCGAGCAAGTCCGCGCCGTTGATCAGGAAATAGTATGTGAAGCCCCACACCACGCCCAAGTGAAGCAGGCTGGTCAGGCGGCGCGTTTTCAGAGTGGTATTCTGCGTCAGGTACACGCGGAGCGCTGTCCACAGGCGGCGCGGCAGGTGATCGAGGTACAGTTCACGCTGCCCGCGCATGATCACGCGCACCATATCGCTGAACCCGGCAATCGTCGCGCCAACCGCGATCACCGAAAGCATGATAAACAACATTTTTTCGACGGTGGTAAGCATGAAGGATTCCTTCAAGATTTCACTAAAACGTACACGGATGGATAACTGCGCTGTTCGCAGAACTTTTCGACCACTATACCACCCGGCACGCGAAACGAAAACAAAGTCGTCCGGTATAAACGAAAGCCTGTACAGCGGGGAAGATTTGTGCGCCAGATGCGTCAATATAGCGGTTTATCGTTTGTTTGCCTGTGGTATCCGCTTCAAAGGAGTCCTTGCCGTGCTGATCGATTTCACCCCAGTTGAGCAAAAGACGATCAAGTTGGGCGAGTTCGCCCAACAATTTTCAGTGGAAGACCTGCGCCGCGCCACGAATGCCAGCCTTGACCTGCTGCGTTCGATCATTGACCAAACCGACGACAGACACATCGCGTTCGATCCGCTTGACCCCAAGGCAGATGATCCCCATGCCATTGAAGGCGAAGAGAAGATCGGCTGGTCGCTGGGGCATCTGGTCGCGCATGTAACGGCGACGAGCGAAGAAAGCGCGGCAGTGGCATCGGTGCTGGCGCGGGGAATCGCCTACCCCCGTGAGCCGCGTCTGCGCTACGAAACGCCCTGGCGCGACATCAGCACCAAATCGCACGCGGTGCAGCGTTTGGAAGAGAGCCGCCGGATACGGCTGGGTTACCTGGCCGCTTTCCCGGATCATCCGTTTTTCGATTTAAAGCAGGACATCAGCGAACGGGCGTTAGAAATGTGGGGCGACATCAACGCCAGGACGCGGTTTCTGCTTGGTCTGTATCATGAATGGCAGCATTACGATCAGTTCCGGGATGTATTGGGACAGGCGCTCGCTGCACACCCGGTCACAGCCTGAATTGGATGAGAGCGGCGTGCTTGCAATGCGCACGCTGCGCTTTTATACTAGGCATTCATCAGGAAAAGTCAGGATGCCGCCGTGAGCCGCTGCACCGCAGTTCATGTTCATCATTCCCATGAGGCAGCGACGTAAAGCGGCGTTCGTCCATTTGGTGCTGTCGAAAGCGCGGACGCAGGTCTGCGCTTTTTTATTGCTGAGGAGCGGAAGTACATGGCAAAACCCAAAATTGAACCGCGTTTGCCCAAAGGGATGCGCGATTTTTTGCCCGCCGATATGTTGAAGCGTGATTATGTCTTCGGCATCGTGCGCGATGTATTCCATCTGTACGGATTCGAGCCGCTGCAAACCCCGGTGCTGGAACTGAACGAAACGCTGATGGGCAAGTATGGTGAAGATGCCGAAAAGCTGATCTTTCATGCACAGCACCCCGGCGGCAAAGAAGAATTGGCGCTGCGCTATGACCTGACCGTGCCGCTGGCACGGGTGGTCGGCCAATACCAGAATGAGCTGACGCTCCCGTTCCGGCGTTATCAAATGTCGCCTGTATGGCGTGCGGAACGGCCTCAGCGCGGGCGCTACCGCGAATTTTATCAGTGCGATATGGACATTGCAGGTGCAGCCGGTCAGGATGCCGACGCGGAGATCATCAGCCTGGTGGTGATGGCGCTGCGGCGGCTCGGTTTTGTCAATTTTGCGGTGAAGATCAACAACCGGAAGCTGCTCACCGCGATTGGGCAGTATGCAGGTCTGGAAGGCCACCTACTGAGCGAACTGTACCGCAGTATCGACAAATTCGATAAGGTCGGCGCGGACGGTGTGCGCGATGAACTGGAAAAACGCGGGCTGAACGCCGAAGTCGTCGCCAAAATCATGGCGATGATCACGGCGGATGTGCCGCGCCACGAGAAGCTTACGTTTTTAGACGACACAATGGGGCATATCCCGGCGGCACAGCAAGGACTCCGCGAACTGCGCGACGTGGAAGCGCATCTTGCGCTGATGCGCGTCCCGTTGGAAAACACCGACTTCGATTTCACGATGGTGCGCGGCCTGGGTTACTACACGGGCCCCATCTTTGAAGTGTCGATCCCGGACGGTGCGGTGGGCAGTGTGGGCGGCGGCGGGCGCTATGATGATCTGGTCGGGTTATTCCGGGGAGAAAGCATTCCGACGACTGGCGGATCGCTTGGCATTGAACGCATTATCGATGTCGTAGAACTCTTCGGTTTGTTTCCGCCGCACATCGTTGGAACGGTCGTGCAAACGCTGGTCACGACATTCAGCCCGGAAACGCGAGAAGAATCGGTGAGGCTCGCGGCAGAACTGCGCGCCGCCGGGGTGCGCACCGAATTGTTCATGCAGGATAAGCCGATTGGACGGCAGATCGGCTATGCGGATAAAAAAGGCATTCAGGTTGTCGCGCTGCTGGGCAGTGATGAGATGAGCAGTGAAACAGTCAAGTTCAAGCGGCTGAAAGATGGGGTTGAAGTGACCGCGCCCCGCGCCGACGCGGGCGATGCCGTGCTGAAGCTGCTTCAAGCCTGAATGGGATGCAAACAGGGATAGCGCGCCCGCCGTTCAGCGCAGCAGGTGGCGGCGGGCTTCAAACAACAGGACACCAGCGGCGATGGCAGCATTCAGGCTTTCGGCATTCGGCTGCATAGGAATATACACGGTATGCGCGGCGATCTGTTCGGCTTCGGCGCTGGCTCCGTGCGCTTCACTGCCGATGATCAACGCAAACTGCGACCAATCCACTTGATCATAGCGCACATCCCCAACCATATCGGCCAGGTAGATCGGCAGGTCACGGCAGTAATCGCGGATCGCGTCCCAGCCGTGTTCCGCCACTACGATGCGAAACTGTGCGCCCATTGCGGCGCGCAGCACCTTCGGGTTATATGGATCGACCGAACCAGGCGACAGGATCGCAGCTTCAATGCCTGCTGCCGCTGCCGTGCGCAGAATCGTCCCCATGTTGCCGGGGTCGCGGATGTCGTCCAGGATCAATGTGCGGGTGAGGGGTGACGGCAGTTTGCCAGACGGCATCGGGAACACGGCGACGATGCCTTGCGGCTGTTCAGTATCGCTAAGGTGACGTATCACACTGGGATCGGCTTCAATCAGGATGCTTTTCGGCACGTCGTAATCACGCGGGTTGATTACGGCAGGGTCATACAGCAGAAAATCGGCCTTGTGGCCGTTTTCGAGCGCATCCAGGATCAAGCGGCGGCCTTCCAGGGCAACCTTACGCTCTTTGCGGCGGGTTTTGGCCTGATTTTGCAAGGCATGGACGAGCTTCACGCGCTCGTTTTGAATCGAGGTGAGCATAGGTGCAATCAAGGACAAGCGGGGATTGACCCCGCTCATCCCCAGGGGCTACTGACGAGCGGCAATCGTGGCGATTTTACCGAAGGTTTCGGGGTCGCGCACGGCAATATCGGCCAGAATTTTGCGATCCAGTTCGATGTTCGCCAGCTTCAGGCCATGAATCAGACGGCTGTAGTTCAGGCCGTGCAGGTGCGCACCTGCGTTGATGCGCGTGATCCACAGGCGGCGCAGATCGCGGCGCTTGTTACGGCGGTCACGGTACGAATAGAACAAACTCTTGAGCATGGCCTCATTGGAACGACGGAACAGGCGGCCACGAGTCCCCCACTGCCCGGCGGTCATTTTCAGGACTTTTTTATGACGACGACGGCGGGTGAAGCCGGTTTTGACGCGCATGGTATTTCAACTCCCTTGCGATAAAGACCCGGAGGGCAACGGGGTGCCGCTCCGGGTCATGAATGGTTGAATCAGGGTATGACAAAGCCCACCAAACTACATCGGGGGATGGGCCTTGTAGTAAGCCAGGTAAGGTGCAAGCGTCTTGATGCGGCGAATCGACTTGAAGTGCCGCAGCGTGATCGACTTGCTGAGCATGTTCTTCGACCGGAAAGAACGACGGCGGCGGAAGTGCGTTTTACCGCCTTTGGTACGCATAATCTTGCCCGAACCCGACATGCGGAACCGCTTGGCGGTCGCTTTGTGTGTTCTGATTTTGTATTTCTTGCCCACGTATAAGCTCCAAGCGCTGTTATTTCTTCTTTTCCGCAGGGGTCAGGATCATCAGCATCGTATTGCCTTCCATCTTCGGATGCTGCTCAATCGTGGCAACATCAGAAAGATCGGTCGCAATTTTGTCGAGCCGTTCGCGCCCAATCTCCGAGTGGGTGATTTCGCGTCCGCGAAAGCGGATGCGCACCCGCACCTTCATCCCTTCCAGAAGCCAGCGGCGCGCATCTTTCACCTTGAATTGCAGATGATAATCGTCCGTCTTGGGCAGCAGTTGGATTTCTTTGACTTCGATCACCTTCTGCTGTTTTTTGGCTTTGCGCTCGCGTTTCTGCCGTTCGAACTGAAACTTGCCGTAATCCATGATTCGGCATACAGGCGGATCGGCATTCGGTGAAACCTCGACGAGATCAAGCTGGCGTTCTTCAGCCATGCGCAATGCAACGCTGAGCGGAACCACCATGTTCTCGTTCGTATCGGTGATCAACCGAACTTCACGCGCACGGATTTGATTGTTTATACGAAGCGATTCTGGCGAAGTGATGACCTAACTCCCACGAAAGACAAGAACCCAAAAAGTTGCGGTATTATAGCATGAGGATTCTCATAAACGCAAGGTTAAGACATAAGCGCCGTGAGCGGCAGCCGTCCTACACCGCTGTGACCAGAATTGGGCGTTCCTTCGTGATGATCACGGTATGTTCGTACTGCACTGCCACTTTGCCATCGGTGGTTTTCAGCGTCCATTTGTCATCCAGGGTATAGATTTTGCCTTTGCCTGGCGTTAGGAACGGCTCCAGCGTGATCACCATGCCCTCTTTCAGGAGGGTAGTCGCAGTGCGGTTAAAATGATTGGGGATATTGCGGGGTTCTTCATGCAGTTTGCGCCCCACGCCATGCCCATTCAATTCACGGATGATGCGGTAACCCTGTTTATCGGCATAGGTTTGAACCGCTTTGCCAATCGCATAGAGCGGCTGCCCTGCCCGTGCCGCGTTGATGGCAATTTCAAGCGCCTGCTGACCGGAGTTGCACAACCGCTCCGTGTCCGGGCTGATGGGCGGGACGGGCTGTGAATACCCGGCATCCGCATAAAACCCGTCCAGTTCCGCCGACACATCGACGTTCACCAGGTCGCCGGGCTGGATCACGCGGTCGGCAGTGGGGATACCATGTGCGACTTCATCGTTGATGCTGATGCAGGTATTGCCAGGGTATTTATACGTCAAGATGGGTGCGGAACGTGCGCCGTGCTGCTTCAGCACCGCCGCGCCAATGGCATCCAGTTCAAGTGTACTCATGCCAGGGCGCACCGCGTCACGCATCGCCTGTATCGCCAGACCGACCACGCGACCGACCCTGAGCAAGCCTTGAATATCATTTGGGGATTCTATCGTCATAAGCGGGTATCAACCTAACGCCACTGCCTGTTACTGTCCGCATTTTACCACAGCGCGGCAGCGGGGTCACAGATCGGCCAGTTTATGGCGCACTGCCCACGCGGACGCTTCGGCGCGATTGTTGACTTCCAGCTTGGTCAGGATGCTGCTGACATGCTTTTTCACGGTCGATGTGCTGACGACGAGTTTCTGCGCAATTTCGATATTGCTCAACCCCTGCGCGATGCACCGCAGCACTTCTACTTCGGATGGCGTGAGCTTGTATTCGGCATTTTCAGTGTTCCGCAGTGCTTCAATCAATTCCTGAGCGGCGGTGGGCGCAAGTGTGGGTTTTCCTTCAAAGCCATCGACGATGGCTCGTACCAGCAATTCGTGAGGTACGTCTTTACCCAAATAGCTCATCGCCCCTGCTTCAAAAGCGGAACGTACCAGTAGGCCTTCCGTATAGTTGGAAAGGACGATAATGCGGGCAGTTTCGTCCACTCTGCGAATCATCCGAATCGCTTCGACCCCATCCATCTGGGGCATAATCATGTCCATCAGGACAATATCCGGCTTCAAAGCGGTATAATGGCTTACCGCCTCATGGCCGTTAGCGGCTTCGCCGACGAAGCGCAGTTCCGGCGCATGGTCAATCATCACCCGCAAACCCATGCGGACAATATCATGATCATCGACCACCATCACGCCGATAGGATTTACACTGCGTGTTTCTGAACTCATAGGAATGTTCTTGCGCTTGATGAATGGGTACACACCTGTTCCGTTATTGTATGGTGCAGCGTTATCTGGCTGATCCGCCGAAGGGCGTTATTTTTATGGGTCAGGTAGCGGATCGTCATAAGGGAGGACAACCACCCAGATGACCTGTTCCGAATAGCCATGTGACCGCCACGAAATCGCCCGCCTGTAAAGATGCTATCCCGTCACATGACCCTCTCTAGTTTGACCTGCTTTCTTCACACTTAAAGGCAGGGCATACGTGTATAACCATTTGAAGGAGTAAGATCGATGACAGCGATGAACACGTCGCGCAGCGATTACGGGAGCCGTCCCGCAGCGCGCACCAGCACCGTCGTTGAAAATGAAACCATCATTGTGGATCGCCAGGGCATTTCCTGGGGAGCCGTGATTGCCGGGGTCGTTGTCACGCTGGTCGTGATGGCAGGCCTGAACATGCTTGGTCTGGCCATTGGGGCAACCACCATCAACCCGCTGACGGAACGCGATCCGATTGAACCCGCATTGGGAACGGCTGCGCTGTTCTGGTTCCTGGGAACCGGGCTGCTGGCATTGTTCGCGGGTGGATGGGTCGCCAGCCACCTGGCGCATACCTTCGACCAGACGAATGGGATGCTGCATGGTCTGGTGTCATGGGGCGTTGCTACGATCCTGGCCTTTCTGCTCGTCTCCACGTCGATTGGCAACCTGATCAACGGGCTGACGGGCGCAGTGGGACAGAGCATTTCGCTGCTCACACAAGGTGCGGTACAGGCAGTCCCGGCAGTGGCGGATTCGCTTAACCTGGAAGGTCTGACTCGTGAAGCGATTACAGCGGATGCGCGCTCGCTTTCGGGGCAGCCCAACCAGGCCGCGCCCGGCGCTGCGGGAACAGAAGGCGCGGAACAGCCTACCGCTGCTGAAAACACCTTCAGTTCGCTTCAGGAACTGGAATTCAATACGGTGCTGTTCAACTTCCTGAGCGGCGATCAATCGAATGCGGAACTGCGGCAGAACGCGGTCGATCTGCTGGCTTCGCGTACCGGAATTTCGCCGGAAGAAGCGAATGCGCAGTTGGATCAATGGGCGCAGTCCTTCAATACTGTGCGTGAAGATGCTGAACAAACCGCCCGCGAAGTTGGGGAACAGTTGACCAACACCCTGGCGACCGTTGCCGGGGGTGTATTCCTGGCGATGCTGCTGGGGGCAGTGGCGGGCAGCATTGGTGGGGTGGTTGGAACCCGCAACCTGCCCGACTCATTCCAGACGCGCCGTACTGCCGACGCGGGCGATTAGCCCAAACGTAGGCGATTAGCCCAAATGCATTAGGTCACAAGGGGATACTTCGGTATCCCTTTGTGTCGTCAGGTGAACCAAGCACGTTTCCGCCATTGTACCGATGAACAGCCGCTCACGATTTGTTACCTTGAGAGTGCTTGTCGACAAGCATTCTCGCTTTGTGAAGGAAATGAGAGGGGCTGCGTGTGCTAATGAAACGGAACGTTCGGTCTTTAAGTCTGGCCTTCGTGTTCGCGGTGAGTACGTCGCTCCCGGCGCTGGCACAGGACAGCGGTTCCACCGGAACCCGCGTGAACTGCGATTCGACCCTGGTTCTGCTGGCAGGGTTGGCACAGCGCTACTTCGGGTTCACGTCGATGTCCGGTATGGACATGAGCGGGTTGGAATATGGCCAATACGGTGCGTTCTGGAACACGCCGAATCAGCAGACACCGCAGAGTACCATCGGGGGAGCCGGAACGGGCAATACGGCAGGTGATGCGGCAGGCAGCACCGGGTCGGCAGATACGAGCAATACTACAGGTGGGACGACGGGCGATGCACCGCAAGCCCAGGCAACAGCCGATGCCAGCGGTTCGACTGACGGCACGACCGGTTCGACGGGCGATGCGATGCAGGCTCAGGCGACCGCCGATGCCAGCGGTTCGACTGGCGGCACGACCGGTTCCACCGATACGGGTACGACCGGAACTACGCCGTCTGTATACCTGAATCCCCCTGCGATTGCCGATGAAGACCCCACTTGTTTGCAGCTTCGTGCCGAACTTGAATCCTTCTTCACAACCGAACTCGCTACAGGCGATTGGGATCAGCGCTTCCGGGGTGGCATGAGCGGTACGAATATGGCGGATACCAGCACGAGCGCGACCAGCACCCAGGAAGCGGGCGGCTGAGAACCTCGCTTCAGCGCTCAGACTAACCTGAACGACACAACAGTGTGATACATGGCATCAAAGCGGAGGGGAGCAAACAAGCCCCTCCGTTTTTGCGTGACTTTCCAGGAAAGATGTACCCGGTGTGGAGTCATCAAGAGATCATGATGTCCTGATTTCACACCCATTCTTAAGGAGTCGCAGTCATGGCGATCAACCGCCCCGCCGCTGCATCGTTCACCCCGTCCACTACCCTGCCAGATGCCACCCGGCTTGGCCTCGTCACGCTATCGGTCGCAAACCTGGAAAGGTCGCGCACGTTCTACGAAAACGTGATCGGCCTAAAGCCGCTGGCTCAAAATCAAAGTGAACAGAGCAGCCGGATCGTGATGGGAATCGATACCCCCTTGGTCGCGCTGCAAGAAAAAGCAGGCGCGAGCCGTCAGCCAGGCAGCACGACCGGCTTGTATCACATTGCCGTGCTGCTGCCCACCCGTGCCAGCCTTGCCCGGACGATTCTGCATTTTGCCGAAGTTCGCTATCCGCTTCAGGGCTACGCCGATCACCGTGTGAGCGAAGCATTTTATCTGGCTGATCCTGATGGGCATGGCCTGGAAATTTACTGGGATAAGCCGCGTGATCAGTGGGTCTTTACCAACGACACCCTGGATATGGGCAGCGATCCGATTGACCTGGATGCATTATTCGCCGAAGCTGGGGAAAATCCGCCGCCGTTCAATGGGCTGCCGGATGGGACGAAAATTGGCCATATGCATCTGCGCGTAGGCGATTCAGCACAGGCGGTCGATTTTTACACACGCCTGATTGGGTTTCAGATCATGCAGTCATGGCCAGGAGCCGGATTCGTGTCAGCGGGTGGGTATCACCACCACCTCGGCCTGAACATGTGGCAAAGCCGGGGCGGTCATGCGCCGTCGGAAGCGAGCGTTCAGCTTGAATTTTGGACAATTCATGTCCCCCACACGGCTGACCTGGAGCAACTGGTCGAACGACTGGCGGCGGGCGGGTGGCCATACAACCGGGACGAACACAGCGTGGTCGTGCGCGATCCCTGGGGGACGACGGTTCACGTCACGACTGCATGATCCGTTCTTCGCGGCGCGGCGGGGCTGATGATGCGCGAATCATCAGTTGAACAGGCAGCACAATGTCTTTCGGGGCATCGTCGGCTTCGCCCTTCAAATGCGCGATCAGCCGTTTGGCCGCTGTCCAGCCCAGTTCGTAAGGCGCTTGCGCGGCCAGCGTCAAAAAGGGCGCACCCAGAAACAGCGGCAGGTCATCGAACGTGACCAGCGAAATATCGTCCGGCACGCGCGCCCCATATTCATGAAGCGCCTGCATCGCGCCGACCGCGATCAGGTTATTGGCCGCGAACAGCGCAGTCGGCAGCGGATTTACCGTGCGCAGCATCCGCTGCACCATTTCATAGCCTGATGTCTGTTTGAACTCACCAGCCAGAATCAGGCCAGGATCGGCTGGAATGCCGAACTCAGTCAGCGCCCGCTGATACCCCTTCAGACGGCGTTCGCTGGTGGCGATCTTGAGCGGTCCTGTCAGCAGGCCGATCCGCCGATGCCCTAGATCGAGCAGGTACCGCACGAGCGCATACGCCCCGCCTTCGCTATCGCCATACACACTGTCCGCACCCGAACCCGGCACTGGGCGATCCAGCACCACCACCGGCACCCCGCGCCGCTGAATGCGCTGAATCAGGCCGGAATCGCGGCTGATTGGCACCAGCAGAAAACCGTCCGTCTGGCGCTGGAGCAGCAAGTTGACGTAGCTTTCGAGTTTGTCCTGCTGCTCGTCGGTATTGCACAGGATCACGCTCAGATCGTCTTCGCTGCTGGCATCTTCAACCCCACGTGTGACGGTCGTCCAGAAGGGATTGGTGATGTCCGACACGATCAGTGCCAGCGTGTTGGTCTTTTTAAAGCGCAGGCTTTGCGATAGGCTGTTGGGAATATAGTGCAGTTCCGCGATGGCCGTTTCCACCCGTTCGCGTGTTTCATCGCTCACATATCCTGTCTTGTTGATCACCCGGCTGACGGTGATCGGTGCGACCCCGGCGCGTTTGGCAACATCGCGTATCGTGACCATGCTGTTCTCGCTGAATATTTCGTGAAAGCGTTGCGCAGAAACAAAAGCGTTGCTATACTGTACCATATGGTACCGATACCATATCCATTCCGCAAGTCGGTGCCGGGGTAGATGGGAGGTGAGGCGCACATAGTCTAGTCAGCCGCTCAAGTTACGCCTTTTCAAATGATTACCCATTTAGGAGTCTTCACCCCATGAAGAAGCAGCACTTAATTCTGTTCCTGACCGTGCTGGTCGCCGTTTTCGCCACCAGTGCCGTTTTTGCACAAGATCAATATGCGGGCGTGACGATTGACGTACTCACGTTTACCGGCCCTCAAATTGCGGAACCGCTTCAGCGTCACGCGCCCGCTTTCGCGGCGATGACGGGCGCGACCATTAACGTCGTCACGGTGCCATTCGCTGACCTGTACCAGTCGATTCTAACCGACCAGGCGACCGGGACGAACAGCTATGAAGCGTTCGTATTCGCGCCCCAGTGGATGGGCGATTACATCGTGCCGGGCTACCTGGAAAATCTCTCGCCGTTTGTTGAAGCCGATGAAGCCCTGGCATGGGAAGATGTCGGCCAGTTCTTCCGCGAATTCAGCTCGACCTACGAAGGCAGCGTGTACACTATTCCGCTCGATGGCGATTTTCATATGGTGTACTACCGCATCGATGTGCTGGAACAGCTTGGGCTGGAACCCCCCCGTACCTGGGACGAATATCTGGCGATTGCCGAAGCGGCTAACGGCCAGGATATGAACGGCGATGGCGTGGGCGATTACGGCTCGTGCATTGCCAAAAAGCGCGCCGAACAGGGCTACTGGTTCATCTCGTCGATTGCGTCGGGTTTCATCCAGACCCAGGGGACGAGCCAGGGCGGGTTCTTCGACAGCGAAACCTTGCAGCCGCTGGTCAACAACCCTGGCTTCATCCGTGCGCTGGAAATCTACAAGGCGACCAATGCTTTTGGTCCCGCCGACGAACTGAACATCGGCGTTGGCGATACGCGCGGCCTGTGGGTGGCCGGGCGCTGCGCGCTCACGCTCGATTGGGGCGACATTGGGTCGCTGGCGGTCAGCGAAGGTTCGATGGTGAACGGACTGACGGGCGCGGTAATCCTGCCCGGCTCGACCGAAGTGCTGGATCGGGCGACAAACACGCTCGTCCCGTGCGATGAAACCACCTGCCCCTTCGCCATCGATGGGGTGAACCACGCGCCGTTCGCGGCGTTCGGCGGTTGGTCGGGTGGGGTAAGCGCAGCGGCTGACCCGCTGGTGAAAGAAGCGGCGTATGCTTATCTCTCGTATGTGAGCCAGCCAGCACAGTCGAACATCGACGTGACGATTGGCGCGACGGGATTCAACCCCTACCGCATCAGCCAGTTTGAAGACCTTCAGCCCTGGCTGGATGGCGGATTCACCCAGGAAGCAGCCGAAAACTACCTGGGGGCGATCAACGCCAGCCTGAGCAGCCCGAACATGATGCTCGATCTGCGTGTGCCACAGAACGCCCGCTATCAGCAGGTTGTGCTGGATGAAGTGATCAGCCGCTACCTGGCCGACGAACTGACGGCAGCAGAAGCGGCAGCGGAAATCGAAATGCGCTGGAACGAAATCAGCGACGAACTCGGTCGGGATGCGCAGCTTGCCGTGTACCAGGCGACGCTGGGTATTCAGGGTGGCAACTAAAACAGTCCAATAAAGCGCTGCGCCCCGGTTGGGTTTTGCCCGCCGGGGCATTCTTTTTCGTTCCCCGGAGACCGTGATGCAAGCTGAACCTCAACGCCTGTCCGCCGCCGTCGGCGCGATGGGTACCCCGCGTGAGCGCCCTTCGATCTGGTCACGCCTGGATGCCGCGTCGCCCAGCGTGCTGCTCATGCCAACGGTGGTCATCGTGCTGGCGCTGTCGATCTTCCCGCTGATCGTGTCGCTGTATCTGTCGCTGTCGCGTTTCCAGTTCGTGCGCGGCGGCTTTCAAATTACCTTTATTGGCTTTCGCAACTATGAAAAATTGTTGTTCGGCAGTGAACAGCGTCACTTTTTAGGCCGAATCGCGGCGATTGAACCGATCTGGTGGCTGCCGCTGGCGCTGCTGGGCGGGTATATGGCGTACCTGCTGTTCCGCTATGTCACCAGCCCGCGTAGGCGCATCTTCGGCCTGGTCATGCGCCTGCTCACCCTTGTGATCACGGGCGGCGCTGCCCTGCTGATCGCCGCGACACTGAGCGGGACAGGGCTGCCGGGGACGCTCGTCGTCACGCTGATTTTCGTGTTCGGCAGTGTGGCACTTCAATATGGAATCGGTTTGGGGCTGGCGCTGCTGCTCACCCAAAATATTGCGGGCAAACGTTTCTTTCGCATCATTTTCCTGCTCCCCATGATGATCACCCCAGTGGGCATTGGCTTTCTTTTCCGAATGCTGACCAACACGACACAAGGCCCATTGGGGCCGATCTGGATCGCATTCGGGCAGGCCGATTTTTCGTGGGTCGAATCCGCATCCAGCGCACGGCTCGCTGTGATCATTGGCGACGTATGGCAGTGGACACCGTTCATGTTCATCATCCTGCTGGCAGCGCTGGAAGGGGTGAGCCGTGAGACCATCGAAGCCGGGCTGGTCGATGGCGCGAACCGCTTCCAACTGTTCCGCTTTATCGTCCTCCCGGAAATCGTCCCGGTCAGCACGACGGTGATCCTGATCCGCCTGATCGAAACCTTCAAAATTGTCGATATGCCCAACATCCTGACCGGGGGTGGTCCCGGCACAGCGACCGAATCGCTCACGCTGCACGCTTACAACAGTTGGCGGGCGCTCGATCTCGGCCAGTCGTCGGCCATTGCCTACCTGCTCCTGTTCACCGTCACCTTTGTGGCGATGGTGTTCGTCAATTTCGTCCGCAAACGGATCATCCAGGCGTTTAGCTGATGGCTGCCACCGCAAAACCCAACCCCGCCCCCCGGACGGCGAAAAATTCCGGGCGCTTTTTTGAATCGCGAAACCCGTTCAAGCCGTCTCCGGTCTGGCGGATCATCTCTTATGCTCTGCTCGGTCTGTGGTCAATCGTGGTGCTGTTCCCGCTGTACTGGCTGTTGATCACCGCTTTCAAACAGCCTATCGACGTGCAGGCCGGGCCGCGCTACCTCCCGTTCATCGATTTTCAGCCCACGCTGCAAACCTGGAACGAACTGCTGGTCGAACAGGGCATCTTTGTCATCCGTCCGTACCTCAATACGATTGTCGTCGGGCTAATCAGCGCAGTCTGCGCTCTGATCATCGGCACGGCGGCCAGCTATGCGCTGAACCGCTTCGAGTACCGCCCGAAACCTGGGTTGATCCTCTCGTTCATCGGCTGTGTGGTGCTGATGGTGATCTGCATCGGCGCGGGGCTGCCGCCTTTCGCGGCGATTGTAATTGGGCTGGCGGTGTATGCGCTGATCGCCCAGACAATCGGCAAACGCTTCAAAGCGGGCGGCTTCAACAACAGCGATATTGCATTCTGGCTGGTTTCGCAGCGAATGCTCCCCCCGATTGCCGTGATCATCCCAATCTACGTGATGTTCCAGCAGGCCGGGCTGTTGAACACCCATGCCGGCCTGATCATTGCGTATACGGCGGTTAATCTGCCGCTGGTGATCTGGTTCATGCGCGATTACTTCGCCAGCATTCCGGTGGAACTGGAAGAAAGCGCGTTCATTGATGGCGCATCCCGCTACACCGTGCTGCGGCGGATCGTGCTGCCGCTGGCGCTGCCCGGCCTGATCGCGACTTTCCTGATCGTGCTGGTGTTCGCCTGGAATGAATATACGCTCGCGCTGTTCCTGACGGGTGCGGAAACGCAGACGATGCCGCTGCTGGTTGCTGCACAGAACGCGACACGCGGCCCGCAGTGGTGGAATATTTCCGTGCTGGTCACGCTCATGGTCACGCCAATCGTGATCATGGCGATCATCCTGGAACGCTATATCGCTAAAGGTATCCTGGTTGGCGCAGTCAAAGGGTAAGGCAAACATGGCAGTCACCATCACCGATGTGCTGGCGCTCGATATACGCTTTCCGACTTCGCGCCACCTGGACGGGAGCGATGCCATGAATCCCGACCCGGATTATTCGGCGGCGTACTGCATCCTGCGGACGAATGTCGATGGGCTGGAAGGGCATGGCCTCACCTTCACCATCGGGCGCGGGAACGAACTATGCGTCGCCGCCATTCAGTCGCTTGCGTACCTGGTCAAAGGCAGGACGCTCGAACAATTCACGGCGGATATGGGCGCGTTCTGGCGGCATATCACGGGCGATAGTCAGCTTCGCTGGGTAGGGCCGGAAAAAGGCGTAATCCACCTGGCGACGGCGGCGGTCGTCAACGCGGTGTGGGATTTATGGGCGAAAGCCGAAGGGAAACCGCTCTGGAAACTGCTGGCCGATCTTTCGCCGGAGGCTGTCGTGCGCTGTGTCGATTTTCGCTACATCACCGATGCGCTCACGCCAGATGAAGCAGTGGCCATGCTCCGCGATGTGGAGGCTTCGAAAGCGGAACGCGAAGCCGAGATGATTGCGCACGGCTACCCAGCCTATACCACGTCCGCAGGGTGGCTGGGCTACAGCGACGACAAAATCCGCCAGTTGTGCCGCGAAGCGCTGGCGGCGGGCTGGCGCGATTTCAAAATCAAGGTGGGGCGCGATGTGCAGGACGACATACGCCGCTGCGCGATCATCCGCGAAGCAATAGGCGACGACAACCACCTGATGGTTGATGCCAATCAGTGGTGGGATGTGCCGCAGGCCATCGCCCATATGCGCCAGCTTGCCCGGTTCAACCCCTGGTGGATTGAAGAACCGACCAGCCCGGACGATGTGTTGGGTCATGCGGCGATTGCCCGTGCGCTTGCGCCGATCAAGGTGGCGACGGGCGAACACTGCCAGAACCGTGTGATCTTCAAGCAGTTGATGCAGGCCGACGCGATTCATTTCGTGCAGATCGATTCATGCCGCCTGGGTGGGGTGAATGAAGTCATCGCCGTATATCTGCTGGCGAAAAAGTTCGGCCTCCCGGTTTGCCCGCACGCGGGTGGAGTGGGCTTGTGCGAATATGTACAGCATTTGCAGATTTTCGATTACATTAGCGTCAGCGCGAGCAAACAGGATCGCGTGGTCGAATATGTCGATCATCTGCACGAGCATTTTCTAGACCCGTGCGTGATCGTCAACGGCTGCTACAGGCCGCCTATCCTGCCGGGGTACAGCATCACCATGAAACCGAGCAGTCTGCAGGCCTATGTGTACCCTGGTGGGCAGGCGTGGCAGCCAGCAGGTGGCGGTACATAAGCCGCCCAGCGCGAACGGCCTTCGTTTCAACTCATGGAGAGGGGTAGGGAATGCAGATTGTCGATTCGCATGTCCACTACTGGGAGCCAACCCGGATGCGTCTGGCCTGGCTCGATGATGTTCCAATGCTCAACGCGCCCGTGCTGACGGATACGATTCCGGCGGGCGGGAACGGCTGGACGGTCGAAAAGATCGTATTCGTGCAGGCCGACGTGATCGCCGAACAGGGGATCGTCGAGGCCGAATGGGTGACCAGCCTGGCCGCCCAGGATGCGCGCATCCGGGCAATTGTCGCCTTCGCGCCGCTGGAAAAAGGTGCTGACCAGACGCGGGCATGGCTGGACAGGTTGAAGGTACTGCCGATGGTGCGCGGTGTGCGGCGGCTGATTCAATCCGAAGCCGCTGGGTTTGCCACACAGCCCGATTTTATCGCCGGGGTCAAAGTGCTGGCGGACTACGGCTACACCTTCGATATTGGCGTGCGCCATCACCAACTGCGCGATGCGCTGGCGCTGGCTCAGGCCTGCCCGGAAATTCAGTTCGTACTGGATCATGCTGGCAAGCCGGACATCAGGAACAAGTCTATCGATTTATGGCGCGCTGACCTGAGCGCAATTGCCGCGCTGCCGAACGTGCGCTGTAAACTGAGTGGGCTGGTCACCGAAGCGGACCTGCTCAACTGGACACCCGTCGATCTACAGCCGTACATCGATCACATGATCGCGGCATTCGGCGCTGACCGCCTGATGTTCGGCAGCGATTCGCCCGTGTTCCGCATGGCCGGGACGACCTATGCCGCCTGGGTAGATGTGGCGCTTGGGTCGATGAAAGCGTTGAGCGAAGCCGATAAACAAAAGATTTTCGCGGCGAATGCAGCGGCGTTCTACCGCATTTAGTCGTGCGCGTGCTGCCGCATCTCGATGGACATCGAGATGCGGCAGCCCTGGCCATGCGCAGGTTTTTTGGAATGCAGCCGCACCCATTTGAGTCTTTTTATGACCGCTTTTCAAGTTCAGCAAACAGCGGAACTGCCTGCGCAGCCGCTCCCCATTGTGAGTATCGGTATGGGCGGGATCGTCCACGATGCGCATTACCCGGCCTATCGCAAAGCGGGTTTTGCGGTGGTGGGTGGCTATGACTCCATCCCCGAACGCGCCCGGTTGATGGCCGAAACCTTCGGCGTGCCAGCGCTGTACAGCTCACTTTCAGAAGCCGTCCGGCACGCTCCGCCGGATGCGGTGTTCGATGTCGCCGTCCCCGGTTCAGCCATTGTGGATGTGCTGCGCGAGATGCCGCCGGGTCGGGCAGTGCTGATTCAAAAGCCAATGGGCGAAACGCTGGCACAGGCCGATACGATTCTAAAGCTGTGCCGCGAAAAACATCTGACCGCCGCGATCAACTTTCAGATGCGCTGGATGCCGCACATCATCGCGGCGCGCAGCATGATCGACCAGGGGTTGATCGGGGATGTGGTCGATCTTGAAGTGCGGATGCAGGTGTATACCCCCTGGTCGAACTGGCGCTATCTGTTCCCCATGCCGCGCATCGAAATGCTGTATCACAGCATCCACTATATCGATCTGATGCGGTCGTTCCTGGGCAACCCGGCGCGTGTGTATGCGCGCACACTCAAGCATCCCGTCACCGCGCCGCAGATCGCCGCCACCCGCAGCATGATCATCATGGATTACGGTGATTCCGTGCGCGCCAACATCATGACCAATCACGGTCATATCTACGGCGGGGAAAAAGAACAGAGCTATGTCAAATGGGAAGGCTCGAAAGGCGCAATCATGGTCACGGCAGGCCTGAACATGGACTATCCACGTGGCAAGCCGGATACATTCGAGTATGTGCTGCTCGAAACTGACCGTACCCCGATATGGCAGACGCTTGATATTGCCGGGTCCTGGTTCCCGGATGCGTTCATCGGCACGATGAGCAGTCTGCAACGGTTCGTGCGTGGCGAAACCGACGTACTCCCCACCCGTGTGGAAGATGCGTATCATACGATGGCGGTCGTGGAGGCAGCGTACCAGTCCAGCGAGAGCGGCGGCACCGTGCCGCCTTACCAGCCCATGAGCGAGACGCGATGAAAACCTATATCCTGGCGCACGATCTCGGCACGACCGGCAACAAAGCCACGCTCTACGACCGCGAAGGCACATTGATCGGCAGTGCTTTTCATGCCTATTCCACGCAGTTTGAACACACCGGATGGGCGGAACAGAACCCTCATGACTGGTGGGAAGCGGTGTGCGTTTCCACACGGCACCTGCTGGCGCGGACGGGCGTTTTCGGACGCGATGTCGCGTGCATCACCTTCAGCGGGCAGATGCAGGGCGCTGTCCCGGTCGATGCGCACGGCCAACCGCTGCGACCTGCGATCATCTGGATGGATCAGCGTGCCGGGACGCAGACCGACCAGATCGCTCAGGCCATCGGACGTGACGCGGTATACCGAATCACCGGGCATCGGCTGAGCGCGGCGTATTCCCTGCCCAAAATCATGTGGATGCGCGATCACCAGCCGCAGATTTACGCGGATGCCCACAAATTTTTAACCGCGAAGGATGCGATCATCGCCCGGCTGACGGGGCAGTTCGTCACCGAACCGAGCGATGCCAGCGGGATGAACCTGTTCGATCTCGCGGGCGGCGTTTGGTCGGAATCGATGCTGCAAGCCGCCGCGCTTGACCCCTCGAAACTGCCGGAGATACGGCGGTCAGTGGATGTGGCGGGCGAAGTCCTGAACGCCGCTGCGGACGAGATCGGTATCCCGGCGGGGACTCCGGTCGTGATCGGCGGTGGGGATGGCGCGTGCGCTTCGGTGGGGGCGGGATCGATTGCGCCAGGGCTGACGTACTGCTATGTCGGCTCGTCGGCCTGGATCGCCACGGCCAGCACTGCGCCGCTCTTCGACCCGACACAGCGCACCATGACGTTCGGTCATGTGGTGCCGGGGCTGTTCGTGCCAATGGGGACGATGCAGACGGCGGGCGCATCCTACCAGTGGATGCGCGATCAGCTTGCGCCCATTGAAGCGCAGACCGCCAGCGCATTAGGGGTGAGCGCATTCGATTTGATGAACATCGTCGCGGCGGGGTCACCGCCGGGGGCAAACGGACTGCTGTTTCTGCCCTACCTGGCCGGGGAGCGGTCTCCGCGCTGGAACCCGAATGCGCGGGCGGCCTTCTTCGGGCTGACGATCCGCCACACCCGCGCCGATATGCTGCGCGCCGTCATGGAAGGGGTAGCTTACAACCTGAGCGTGATTTTGGGCGCGCTGCGTGGGCAGGCGGGCGAAATCGACCGAATCCGGCTGATCGGCGGCGGCGCAAGCAGCACGTTCTGGGCGCAAATTCTCGCAGATGTATGGGGCGTGCCGCTGGTACGGCTGCGCGTGCTGGAAGAAGCCACCAGCATGGGCGCAGCGGTTATCGGCGGGATCGGGGTTGGTTTATACCCGGATGCGTCGATCATCGATCAAATGAACCCCGTCGTCGAGACGATTCTACCAAACAGCGCACACCGCACGTTGTACGATGAACAATTCGCCCTTTTTGAAGCGACATATGCCGCGCTGGAGCCTGTCTACGCTCGTTATGCAAGTTCAAAACCCTGATTCAAGGACAAAGGATTGTCAGTATGCTTAAAGCGCAGTTGTTACACCCGCACATTCTGAAAGTGTTGGGCGAAAGCGGTCACGGAAGCGGTATCCTGATCGCGGATGGCAATTACCCGTTTGCCACCCGCGCCAACCCGTCAGCAGCACGGGTCTACCTCAACTACATGCCGGGGCTGCTTTCTGCAACCCAGGTATTGGAAGGACTGATCACGGCGATTCCGGTGGAAGCGGCGCACATCATGGTGCGGGATGACGGCAGTGAAGTGCCGATTCACGATGAGTTTCGGGCGCTGCTGCCAGGCGTGACGCTGGAAAAGCACCACCGCTATCCTTTTTACGATTTGGCGCGCACCCCGGATGTGTCATTGGTGATTGCCACCGGGGAGCAGCGGGTTTATGCCAATCTCCTGCTGATCGTTGGGGTGGTGCCGCCGACGGCGTGATGATATGGCGACCCCAGTCATTCTGCCCAAGCAGGGCAACACGGTTGAAACCTGTATACTGACCGCCTGGAAGAAAGCGGTTGGCGATGCGGTGCGGGCAGGCGAAGGCATTGCCGATGTGGAAACCGACAAGGCTATGATTGAAGTCGCCAGCCCGGTTGATGGGGTGATGCTGGAACATCTGTACCCGGTCGGCGCTGAAATTCCGGTCATGACGGCGATGGCACTAATCGGAGATGCCGGGGAAAAAGCTGTCGCTTCAGGTTTACATTCAGCGAAGGCATTACCCGCCGATTCCGCTGCGGCACCGCTGTCTGCCATTACATCCAGCGCTGCCAACGCAAATCGCCCTATCGAGCGGATCGCTGCGTCGCCGCGTGCGCGTCGTCTGGCAGCGGAACAGCAAATCGGTCTGAACGGGATCATCGGGACGGGCGCGGAACGCCGCATCATCGAACGCGATGTGCGCGCTGCACTGGATCAGCGCCCTGTGCTGACCCGCGCCGCCCGCGATGCTGCGCCTGAACTGCCCATCCCAACGGTGGGCAGCGGGATCGGCGGGCGCGTCACCCTGGCGGATCGGGCAGCACCACCGGAAATCATGCAAGTCACCCGGCCTGCTCCGCTGCCTGAAGCGGATGCGTTTGAGGAAATCCCGCTCAAGGGCGTGCGCAAGGTGATCGCGGAGCGGATGCGGACATCGCTGCACACGACGGCACAGCTCACGCTCACCGCTTCGGCGGATGCGCAGTCGCTTCAGGCGTACCGCGCCCGCCTGAAAACAAGTGCCGAATCGCTTGGGCTGCGCGAAATTTCGATCAACGACCTGATTCTGTACGCGCTGTCGCGGACGCTGCGCAATTTCCCCGCGCTCAATGCCACCTTGCAGGATGGGGTGATCCGCCAGTACCGGGCCGTACACCTCGGTTTCGCGGTCGATACCCCGCGTGGACTGCTCGTCCCAGTAATCCGCCATGCTGACAGCCTGAGCCTGAAAGCGCTGGCGGCGGAAACGAAACGCTTAGCGGCAGCGTGCCAGGACGGGACGATATCGCCCGATGACCTGAACGGCGGCACGTTCACGGTCAGCAACCTGGGCGCGCTGGGGGTCGAAACCTTCACGCCTGTGATCAACCCGCCTCAGGTGGCGATTTTGGGCGTGGGCAAAATCGACCTGAAGGCCATCGAGCTTGATGGCCGTGTCCAGCACGTCCCGCATATGCATCTGTCGCTCACAGTCGATCACCAGGCGGTGGATGGTGCGCCGGGCGCACGCTTTTTGATGGCGGTGGGGCAGGCGTTCGCACAGTTTGAGGTGATGCTGGCCTTATGACCAACTCCATCTTCGACGTGATCATCCTGGGCGGCGGCCCTGCCGGGTACACGGCAGCCGAACGCCTGAGCGCGGCGGGGCGGCGTGTCCTGCTGATCGAACGGGCGCACCTGGGTGGTACCTGCCTGAATCACGGGTGTATCCCATCAAAAGCGCTGCTGGCAAGCGCAAAGCTGTTCGCCCAGGTGCAGATGGCCGAACGCTTTGGCGTTCAGGTCGGCGCGCCGTCTTTCCTGCTCAGTGGAGCGGTCGCCCGCAAGCGCGGGATCGTGTCGATGCTGCGCGACGGCATCGGTTACCAGATGAGCAAGCACAACGTGACGGTGATCAACGGCGCGGCACATATCACCGATCCCCAAACAGTGACCGTCGATGGGACACCGTTCACCGGGCGCACGCTGATCCTGGCGGCGGGAGCCGCGCCCCGAACCATCGACCTGCCCGGCGCGGAACAGCCGCATGTAATCGGCGTGAACCGGATCATGGATCGGGAAACGCTGCCGAAAAATCTGGTCATCCTGGGCGGCGATGCGATTGCCTTTGTGATCGCATCGATCTTCGCGTTGGTCGGGGTGCGGGTCACATTGGTGACGGAAACCGACACCCTGCTGCCCGATTTCGACCCCGACGTAATGACCGTAATCCGAAATGAACTCAAGCAGGTCACCATTCATACCGTGTCCCGTCCGCTGCGCATCGAACGCGATCAGGTGGTCTGTGCCGAACCGAAGGGCGAGTTCGCAATCCCGGCGGATACAGTGGTTGTCTCACATGGCCGTGTGCCGCATGTGAGCGGGTATGGGCTGGAACAGCTTGATCTGGACGTGGATGCGCATGGGGTGCGCACCGACGATCATATGCGTACCAACCTCCCGCACGTCTACGCTGCCGGCGATGTGACCGGGCGTTCGTTGTGGGCGCACAGCGCGATTCGCATGGGCGAAGTGGCGGCCAATACGATCCTGGGCATCCCAGACCGGTATCGGGAGGATTTGGTACCGAAGGTGCTGTACACCTATCCCGAAGCGGCAGCCATCGGGCTGAACGAAACTGAAGCGAAGCGGCGCGGCCTGCATGTGAAAACGGCGCGCCTGCCGATGAACGCCAACGGGCGATTTCTAACCGAAACGGAAGGGAAGCGCGGCCTGTGCAAGCTGATCGCAGATGCGGACACCGGGCGCTTGTTGGGCGTGCAGTGGGTATCCGTGAACGCCAGCGACCTGATCGCCAGCGCCGCCGCGATGATCAGCGATGAATTTCGCGTGCGTGACCTGACACAGATGACATTTCCGCACCCGACCATGAGCGAAATCCTGAAAGATGCTGCACTGCTGCTGTAGCTGCACTGCTGCTGTAGAGGAACCTGAACCTATGCCTAAATCCATCCTGATTGACCCGGCTGAACAGCGGCGGCAGGGACGTTTGACCGCGCCGGACATTCCGATCAATGCCTATGTGCCAGACCCGGCACGCGAAGCTGCCGAATATGGACGCGATACACTCGTGCGCATCTACCGTGATATGGTGATCATCCGCGAATTTGAAACCATGCTCGACCTGATCAAGCGCGAAGGCAGTTATCGCGGGATCGAGTACCAGCATCGCGGCCCCGCGCATCTGAGCATCGGCCAGGAATCAGCAGCCGTCGGGCAAGCGCTGGCGCTCGACCCTGATGATTACATTTTCGGCTCACATCGCAGTCATGGTGAAATTCTCGCCAAAAGCCTGAGCGCGATTGAACGACTCGATGAAGGGGCGTTGTCAGCCATTCTAGAAAGTTCCCAGAATGGCCGGCTGCTGCGCGTTGTCGAGACGCTCAAGGCGCAGTCGTCGATTCGTGATCTGGCGCTCGACTTCGTGTTGTACGGCGCATTGGCCGAAATTTTTGGCCGTGCCAATGGGTTCAACCAGGGGATGGGCGGGTCGATGCACGCCTTTTTTGCACCGTTCGGCGTGATGCCGAACAATGCCATCGTAGGAGGCAGCGCCCCGATTGCAACTGGGTCCGCACTGTTCAAACGGGTGAACCGCAAACCGGGGATCGTGATCGCCAACATCGGTGATTCGTCACTGGCGTGCGGCCCGGTGTGGGAGGCAATCACGTTTTCTGCGATGGATCAATACCGGGCGCTGTGGGATGCCGACTTGGGCGGCGGCCTGCCGATCCTGTTCAACTTCATGAACAACTTTTATGGCATGGGCGGCCAACCCGTCGGTGAAACGATGGGAATCGGCGTGCTGGCGCGGGTGGGTTTGGGCGTAAACCCGGATGCGATGCACGCGGAACGCATCGACGGGTACAATCCGCTGGCGGTGGCTGATGCTACCCGCCGCAAAAAAGCGGTGCTGCTGGCCGGGGGCGGGCCTGCCCTGCTCGATACGGTGACCTATCGGTTCAGCGGCCATTCGCCCAGCGATGCCAGCAGCTACCGCGAAAAGACCGAAATCGATCTGTGGCGCGAACAGGATGCACTCGTCGCGTATCGTCATTACCTGCTTGATAACGGCCACGCCGCCGCTGCTGAACTCGATGCGTTCACGGATGCGGCGGTGGAGCGGCTGTTGGCTGTACTGCACGCGGCGACATCGCTGGAAGTCTCGCCCCGTGTCGATACCCGCGTCGATACGATAGGCGGGTTCATGTTCAACGATGCCGTGCGTGAACGCCTGGATGACCGCTCGCCGGACGTGCTGCTGCCAATTGAGGCAACGCGCCTGACGACTACCCAGGCCAAGTTCCGCTTTGGGTTGGATGCGGACGGAAAGCCGCTGCCGAAGCTCAAATGTGTGACCTATGCCGAAGCGCTGTTCGAGGCGATGATCCACCGCTACTACCAAGACCCGACGATGATCGCCTATGGCGAAGAAAACCGCGACTGGGGCGGCGCATTCGGGGTGTATCGCGGTTTGACCGAAGCGATTCCATATCACCGCCTGTTCAACAGCTCGATCAGCGAAGCGGCCATTGTGGGGACAGCCGTCGGTTATGCCCTCAGCGGGGGGCGCGTCGTCGCGGAACTGATGTACTGCGACTTCATGGGGCGGGCGGGCGATGAAATTTTCAACCAGATGGCAAAATGGCAGGCGATGAGCGCAGGTGTGCTGCATATGCCGCTCGTGCTGCGCGTGTCGGTCGGCGCGAAGTACGGCGCGCAGCATTCGCAGGATTGGTCGAGTCTGGCCGCCCACCTCCCCGGCCTGAAAGTGTTTTTCCCGGCGACCGCCTATGATGCCAAAGGGATGCTCAACCTGGCGCTGCGCGGCACTGATCCCGTGATCTTCTTCGAGAGCCAGCGGCTGTATGCTGAACCGGAAACGCTCGTCGCGGGCGGCGTACCTGCTGATTACTACGAAGTGCCGTTGGGCGAACCCGCGATCCGCCGTGAAGGGCGCGATATGACGATTATCACGCTGGGCGCTGCTTTGACCCGTGCGCTAGAGGCCGCCGCCGTACTGGAGTCTCAGTTCGGGCTTTCCGCAGAAGTGATCGATGCGCGTTTCATCAACCCCCTGAACACCGACCCGCTGGTCGAATCGATTGAGAAAACGGGCAAGGCAATCCTGGTCAGTGATGCGTGCGAACGCGGATCGTTCATGCACACGCTGGCCAGCACGCTTACCCAACTGGCGTTCGATTGGCTGGATGCGCCGATTGCCGTGATCGGATCACGCAATTGGATCACGCCGCCCGCTGAACTGGAGGATGCATTTTTTCCACAGGCCACCTGGATCATCGACACGATTCATGAGCGTATCACGCCGCTGCCAGGCCATACCGTCACGACTAACCAGACCAAAGGCGAAATTGCCCGCCGCTACCGCACAGGCCGCTGAACTGGCGGCTTTATACACCTCATTCTCATCCACTGAGCGTACACTGGTATGCAGAATCAGAATGGGGTGTAACCACATGACACAGGTGGACGCGGTCGTAGTAGGGTCAGGGCCGAATGGATTGGCGGCGGCGATCACGCTGGCGCGGGCAGGCTGCAAAGTCGTCGTGTATGAGGCCAAGCCAACCATCGGTGGCGGTGTGCGTTCGATGAACGTCACGCTGCCGGGTTTCGTGCATGATATCTGCTCGGCCATTCACCCGCTTACCCTGGTGTCGCCATTTTTCAAAACCGTCCCATTTGAACAGTACCGCTTATCCTGGGTGTTTCCCCCGGTAGAACTTGCGCACCCGCTCGACGACGAACCCGCTGTGCTGATTCACCGCTCCGTCGAAGCGACGGCGGCAGGCATGGGGCGCGATGCAGCGGCGTATCGCGGCTTGTTCGGAATGCTCAACGCACGAGCCGACGATGTGTTTTCCGAACTGCTCAGCCCGCTCAATCTTCCTCCTAAAAAATTGATGGGTCTGCTGCTGGCCGGACTGCCTGGCGTGCTGCCTGCGGCAGTACTTGCACGCAGGTATTTCAAGGACTCCCGCGCCCGTGCCGCTTTCGCAGGCATGGCTGCCCATTCGATCCTGTCGCTCGACCAGGTAGCGACGGGAGCATTCGGCGTGATGCTGGGACTGAGCGCACACGCGGCGGGATGGGCGTTCCCACGCGGCGGCGCGCAAAAAATCCCGGATGCGCTGGCCGCTTATCTGCGCGATTTAGGCGGGGAAATCGTATGCGATCATCCTATCGAATCGCTGGATCAACTGCCGCCCGCAAAGGTGGTGCTGTTCGATACCTCACCGCGCACGCTGGCACAGGTCGCAGGTAAACGGCTGAACGGGTGGTATGCGTGGATGCTCCGCCATTATCGGTACGGAGCCGGGGTGTTCAAGGTCGATTACGCGCTGTCCGCGCCCATCCCCTGGCAAGACCCGCACGTTGCGCAGGCAGGCACCGTGCATCTTGGCGGGACACTCGACGAAATTGCACACAATGAACGCGCCGTCACGCTGGGCGCGCACCCGGAACGTCCTTTTGTACTGCTGGCGCAGCACACCTTGTTCGACGACTCCCGCGCTCCGCACGGGCAGCATACCGCCTGGGCTTACTGCCATGTGCCGAACGGTTCGACGGTGGATATGCTGGCGCGCCTGGAGAACCAGATTGAACGGTTTGCGCCAGGGTTTCGGGATGTGGTACTGGCGCGCAGTGTGCGCAACACGTATGACATGGAAGCCTACAATGCGAATTACGTCGGCGGGGACATCAACAGCGGCGCACAGGATATTTTGCAGCAGTTTACGCGCCCAGTCTGGCAGCCGAACCCATATGCGACCCCAATGGCGGGGATATATTTATGTTCTTCGGCTACTCCACCCGGCGGCGGCGTGCATGGCATGAGCGGGTATTTTGCCGCCCAAAGCGCGCTGAAACACCTGTGATGCTGCTTATTCGAGAATGTGAATCCTTCCGCTTGGCGCAGGCTCGTAGCGGCTGCCCGCCTGTACGCCTGCACTGTGGATCGCCAGGATCATGATCAAAGCCACAATCACGCTGAGTACCACCGTCCGCGTCCTGAGCTTCATCGTTTTGCTCCCTTCCTGTCCATGTCTGCGCTGATCTTCATGCCTTCAGACGCGGTTGCAGACCGAAAAGTTGCACATCGGCTGACTCAAACGTTCAAAATTCATTCTTGACTGTTCGTTCCAAATCATGTATCGTGATGGCATGGAGGACACGCTATGGCACGACCCAAAGAATTCGACCGCACCAAAACCGTAGACAAAGCGCTTGAAATTTTCTGGTGCAAGGGCTACGAAGCAACATCCGTCCAGGATTTACTGGACGCGATGGAGATCAATCGTGGGAGCATGTACGATACCTTTCACGACAAATATTCCCTGTACGTCGAAGCGCTGAGCCGATATGAAGCCACCGAAGCTGCACCGTTGTTCGCCGTGCTGAATGAACCAATGACGGGACGCGCTGCTATCGATCAGTTTTTTGATACCTTGCTGGATGAAATCACGCACGATACCAAGCGCAAAGGGTGTTTCGTCGTCAATACCATCATCGAACTAGCGCCCCATGATAAGGCGCTGCATCATCGGGTTCAGGCTATCCTGGCTTCAGGTGAAGCCAGCTTCGAGCGCACGATTCGGCGTGGCCAGCAGGATGGGAGCATCAACGCGGCGGCTGACGCAATCCAAATGGCGCGGCTTCTGAACAATACGGTGCAGGGGATGCGGGTACTGGGCAAAGTAAATCCCGACCGGGCAATGCTGCATGATGTGGCTGCTGCTGCGTTGAATGCCTTAAAGTAAGGGGGTTTGTTCTGGACAGCGCAGCCTGTTCGACTTTGTGGGCTGGCAAGGTTCTGGAACGAACGGTATAGAATCGAAAGGAGGTGATGCGTTTGTCGTGACCGAAAGCCCAACCGGTATTCTGGAATGAGTGTTCAACATGAAAGGGGATCGATGTCAGAGTTTGCAGGACAAGTGGTGCTGGTCACAGGCGCAAGTGCTGGCATTGGAAAAGCGGCGGCGGTCGCTTTTGCACAGCGCGGCGCACACGTAGTAGCGGTAGGCCGTCGTGCCGCTGAAGGTGAGGCTGTTGCCCGTGAACTGCGTGCGAACGGCAGCGAAAGCGTGTTCATACAGGCCGATGTCACCCAGGAAGCCGACGCAGAACGTGTGGTTGCACAAACCATTTCGCATTTTGGCAAGCTGGATGTGGCCTTCAACAATGCGAGCGTGTTGGGCGCTGTGGGACCGCTGCCCACCATGACGGTTGATCAGTGGCATGAGACGATGGATAGCAACCTGACCAGCGTGTTCATGGGAATGCGTCACCAGCTTCAAGCCATGCTCAACCAGGAATCAGGCGTGATCATCAACAATGCATCCATGATCGGCATGGTAGGAATGCCAAACGCTGCCATGTATGTAGCCGCTAAACATGGGGTGATTGGCCTGACACGCGCTGCTGCACTTGAATATGCCCGGTCGAACATCCGCATCAACGTGATCGCCCCTGGTGGGGTCGATACGCAGATGTTTCGTACCACAATGGGCGCGACCGATGAAGGTGCTGCTTATATTGCCAGCCAGCACCCAATGGGTCGCGTCGCGCAGCCTGACGAAATTGCCAGTGTCGTCGTGTTTCTCGCTTCTCGTGCAGCCTCTTTCATGACGGGCGCGGTGCTGCCTGTCGATGGCGGCTGGACGGCGCAGTAACCCTAACGTTCAATCTGAATGATTCTCACAGGAGTTCGTGCAATGAAACGTATCGTATTGGCAGCAGTCCTGTTGTTGAGCCTGGCCAATCTCGTCATGGCTCAGGATGAAGCGCAGCCGCAGCTTGGCGCGATCACCAATTTTGGCCCTAATCTGGCTGAAGACTGCCCACAGCCCGAAGGAATCGCGGTTGACCCCGAAGGCAACCTGTACTTGTCATCGCTCAGCATTGGCATTTCCGCGGAAGGCCTGAGCTTTGCGGACGAAGTGAATATCTGCGTCCTGGACAGCCAGGGCAACCTGGTCAAAACCATTCCCGTGCAGGCTGGGGAAGTTGGCAGCATCGCGCTGACAGGCATGTTGTATGTGCCGGATGAAGGGTTGTATGTGACTGACGCGGGTGACGGTTTCGCCAACCTGGAAACCGATCAGGGTCGGCTGCTGCGCATCGACCCGGTGACGGATGCGGTCGAAGTCGTGGCAATGGGGTTCACCGGACCGAACGCGATTGCGCGTGACAGCGCGGGTCTGCTGTACGTCGCGGATGGTGAACAGGGCATCGTTTATCGTGTAAACAGCGACGGATCCGGCATGGAAGTGTGGGTTGAGGATGCGCTGCTGGCACCGACTCCGGGCTTCTTCCTGGGCGCGAATGGCCTGGCGTTCGATGCCGACGAATCCTTCCTGTACGTCACCAATCCGGGGTACCGCCGAATTCTGCGCATCGCAATTGAAGCTGACGGCAGCGCTGGCGAAGTGACCATTTTTGCAGATGGAGCGGAAATTGACGCGGAAACCGGCAGTGTCAACGCGCTGAATGGCGCGGATGGCATTCAGATCGACACAGCAGGGTATCTGTATGTGACGAGCGACTGGATCAGTGAACTGCAAATCTTGTCGCCGGAAGGTGAGTTGGTGGGGCGTTACAACGGCTATCAGTTCGATGCATTCTACAACCCTGCCAGCCTGGTATTCAGCGGCAGCCGCTTGTTCATCTCGAACATCGACTTTTTCTCGGCAGTGCCGGGGACAAGCTCTAAAGTCTCGGTGGTAGAAGTGTCGGCAGAAGGTCTGCCGATCATCCGTTAGTACCGCGGCGAGATCGGTGTGGGCGGTGCAAGACTCGAACTCGCGACCGGACGAATGTAAGTCGTCTGCTCTACCAACTGAGCTAACCGCCCTCTGCGATTCAGAGTACATCAACTGCGCGGGTTTATCAATCCCGATGTGGCGCTGAAATCGCCGTGACAGCCCTGCCGAAACATGCGGGTTACAGTTTCGGCGGGGTCACCCCGACCTGTGCCTGGTACTTACCTTTGCGGTCGGCATACGAAACTTCGCATTCCTCGTCCGCTTCCAGGAACAGCACCTGGGCAATGCCTTCATTGGCATACACGCGGGCGGGGAGCGGAGTCGTGTTGCTGATCTCTAACGTGACAAACCCCTCCCATTCCGGCTCGAATGGGGTGATGTTCACCACCAGCCCTGAACGCGCGTACGTTGATTTGCCCAGGCAGATGCACAGGACTTTACGCGGGATGCGGAAATATTCGACCGACCGCGCCAGTGCGAACGAATTCGGCGGGATGATGATGTGATCCGCACGTATATCGACGAATGACTGGGGTGAGAAGTTTTTCGGGTCTACCACTTCATTGTATACATTGGTGAACACCTTGAATTCATCCGCCACGCGCATATCGTAACCGTAAGAACTGAGTCCATAGCTGATCACGCCTTCGCGTTTCAGACCATCAACGAACGGCTCGATCATCTTGTGTTCCAGCGCCATCGTGCGTATCCAATGATCCGGTTTCAGTCCCATCCGCATTTTCTCCTGTGGAATCGTTTTATCACATGTGGTCGGGCGCGGCCATGCCCATCAGGTTGAGCAGTCGCTTAAACACCACCTGAGCCGCCCGGAAAAAGCGCAGCCGAGCTTTGGCAACTTCCGGCGGCACATCGCTGTGCAGCACCCGCACGGTATCGAATACCGGGTGAAAAAGATTTGCCATGTCCAGTGCGTAGAACGCGACCTGATGTGGCTCGAAAGTGCGCGCTGCCAGGTCGATTACGTCTGGGAGCTGCATCGCCCGCCGTAAAAACTTCAGTTCCGCCGCGCCCAGGTGCGCCAGGTCTGCATCCTCGTCGGTCACGCCGCGTGCCGCCGCTTCGCGGAAAATACCCGCACAGCGCACATATGCATATTGAATGTAATACACCGGGTTATCGCTCGACTGTTTGACGGCCAGGTCGAGATCGAAATTCATCTGCGCGTCGGCGCTGCGCGCCAGCAGCATGTAGCGCACCGCATCGGCGCTCGTCTGGTCGATCAGGTCATCGAGCGTTTCAATGTTGCCTTTGCGCGTGCTGATTTTGACCTGTTCGCCATCCTTGAGCAGGTGGACAATTTGCACCAGGATCACATGAATTTTTTCCGCGTCCAGGTCGAGCGCACGCAGTCCATACTTGACTACCTGATGCTGAATGAAATGATCCGCGCCCAGGATGTTCACGCATACATCGAAACCGCGTTCGAGTTTATTGACGTGGTAGGCAATATCGGGCAGCGTATAAGTAGGTTCACCCGATGCCTTGACCAGCACACGGTCTTTTTTGTCGCCAAAACGATGCGTGCGGAACCACGTCGCTTCGCCTTTGCCGTCGCCCGCATCCTCGCCTTCGGCAGTGGCCGCATCGGCAGTGGCCGCATCGACTTCAGGCAGCGCCGCCCTGTAGATATATCCCTTCGCCTCCAGCCGCGCCAGAATATCCCACACCGCGCCGCTTTCATACAGGCTGTTTTCGTTGAAAAACACGTCGTGATGAATATCCACGCGCTCAAGCGTCGCTTTGATCATGGCGAACATTCGGGTTTCAGCGTATTCCTTGAACGCCTTCAGATCGGCAGTTTTCCAGCCGTCGCCGTGCTGCTCGGCCAGCGCCTGCGCAAAATCGGCCAGATATGCGCCCTTATAGTAAGGCTCCCCTTTTGCGTCAAGGTCATCGGGCAGCGCGGACAGGCCGAGCGCCTCGAAATAGCGGAAGCGCATACTGTGCGCCAGGTTGGTCATCTGCTGACCCGCATTGTTGAAATAGTATTCACGCTCGACGGCATATCCTGCCGCTTCCAGCACCCGCGCCATCGCATCGCCCACCATCGCGCCCCGGCTGCGCCCAATGTGAAGCGGGCCAGTCGGGTTGGCGCTGACGAATTCGACCTGGGCGCGTTTGCCAGCCCCATTATCGATCACCGCGCCATCCGCCCCCTCGTGGATCAGCGCTTCGACCTGGGCGCGCAGCCACCATTCATCCAACCGAAAATTGATATAGCCGCCCGCCGTTTCAACGCTGCCGACGGTTTGCGGCGTTTTCAGGTGCTTCACGATGTTCGCGGCGATCTGCGCGGGGGGCATAGCGGCACTTTTCGCCAATTGCATGGCAATCGACGCGGCATAATCACCCTGGTCAGCGCGTTTGGGCGCGGATACTTTGACTTCAGGCACATCGAAAACGGGCAGATCGCCCGCCTGTTGCGCGGCACGGATCGCCGCCTCGACGGTGCGTGCTAGTTCGAGCGGCAGCAGTTTCAAAAGGGGTGTGTCCTTTAGGTGAATTCAGCAAAAATGCGGCAGCATAACGGGATTGTAGGGGCTTTCCCGGCCTGTTTCAAGACGAGGGTTCGGCAGGTTTGATTCCCCATACCCGGTCGTAATCCACCTGCCATTTTTCGACATGAATGTCGTCGATACCGGCATCAAACAACAGTTCGACGAACGTTTCAGTGTCATAGGTTTTGCCGGGCATCCAGCGGGTGTTAATGCGATTGGTGATGAGGAATACGCCGCCCGGTTTCAGCACCCGCACCATTTCGGCCAGTGCCGCCTGGTGATCGATCATGAATTCGAGCGCTTCCAGGCACGACACCCCATCGAACGTATTCGATGCGAACGGAAGCCGTTCAGCGGGCGCTTGCAGCAGCATCACCCGCCGTTCCTCAATGAATTTCAGCCAGGCATGGCGCAGCATCGGTTCGCTGAGATCGACCCCAATGATTTTGCCCTCGAAATGCGCATGGCGGATCATCGCCAGCGGGAGCCGCCCCGTCCCGGTCGCCACATCGAGGATCAGCGGCGCTTTATTGGGGCTTATTCGCGCCATGAGCGGCTGTGCTAGAAACCGGTGATCGTATTCACGGCGAAAATGCTTGATGGCATCGTAGCGCGGGGCGAACACATCGTACAGCCAAACCACAACCCGCCGTCCCAGGTACACGCCCTCAGAAGCGATCAACAGCCACCAACCGAGAAAAAGCGCCGCCGAAGTCAGCACCACCAGCCCCAGGATTGTGAGCAGTTCGTTCATGCCAGCAGCCCACGCGCCCGCAGCGAATCGGCACAAGCGGCGATGCCATCGGCCAGCGCCACACGCGGCGACCATCCCAGCCGTTCCCGCGCTTTCTGCCCGGAAAACGTGACCGTGCTGCACATCATATCCGCCAGTTCGGGCAGGTCACGCCCAAAACTGATCGGCGGGGAGACCAGCGCAATCAGCGCCGCCGCCGCCATCGTAAGCGGCTTGAATGCGAACGCACGCCAGTCGTGACCGCTCAGCCGGGCGTAATGGCCGAACACCTCTCGCCATGTGGGAGCCGGATCGGGCGAACCATTGAACGCTTGGCCGACCGCGTTCGGATGCTGTGCGGCAGTGAGCATGAGGTCTACCACGTCATCGACATGGATCATGTGTGCAGAACCGCCGCCGTCATCCAGCCAAACGGTCGGCTGCCGCCGTGCCAGACTGAAGACCCCGTTCGTCCACAGGTCGGCATTCGGCCCGTAAATCATGCCAGGACGGATAATGGTGTAGGGCATCCCGGCTGCGCTGCCGATCTCACGGACGATGCGCTCTCCTTCTATTTTGGTCCCGCCATACGGTTGAGCGCTCGCCATCAGCGGATGATCTTCGGTGATCGTGCCGCGCCTGCTCACCCCGTACACTGAAATGCTGCTGACATGGACGAACCGTTCGACCTGGATATGGGCGGCAGCCTGGGCAATTGCCCGTGTTCCTTCCACGTTGACGCGCCGCTGTTCATCATATGAACCGTAGCTGACCGCGACATGAAACACGGTCGAACAGCCTGCCGCTGCATCGCTGAGGGTAGAATCGTCCGTGAGATCCGCCTGGATCACCTGTGCGCCGAGCATCTGTAACGCGGCGGCCTTTTCAGGCGTGCGTGCGGTCACGCGGATGGATGCGCCTTCAGCCAGCAAACGCCGCGCCAGCGCGCCACCCAAAAACCCCGTTGCCCCGGTGATCAGCACATGCCGACCTGCCCATACCATTGCTGGTGCGCTCATTCACTTTCCCGTCACGGTCGCTTCAAACAAGGCGGCATCTTCTTCGCGGAACTGCATAGTGTACAGCCTGGCGTACAGACCGTTCTTCGCCATCAGCTCATCGTGCGTCCCCAGTTCGATGATCTGCCCTTTTTCCAGCACGGCGATGCGGTGTGCCACCCGTACCGTACTCAGGCGGTGCGCGATGATCACCGTGGTGCGGTTTTCCATCAGCCGCGCAAGCGCTTCCTGAACTTCATGTTCGCTTTCGCTGTCCAGGCTGGATGTCGCTTCATCGAGCAGCAGAATACGCGGATTTTTCAGGATAGCGCGGGCAATAGCGACGCGCTGCCGCTGCCCGCCGCTCAGCTTGATCCCGCGTTCGCCGACCAGCGTGTCATACTTGTCCGGCAGTTCCATGATGAAGTCGTGCGCGTTCGCAGCTTTGGCAGCGGCCTGAATTTCGGCTTCGGTCGCGGTCAGGCGACCATAGCGGATGTTCTCGCGGATCGTATCCCCGAACAGGAGCGTTTCCTGCGGAACGATGCCGATCTGTTCGCGTAAGCTGGCTTGGGTGATCTCCCGCGCATCGATGTTATCCAGCAGCAGTGCGCCGCCGGACGGGTCATAAAAACGCGGGATCAGGTTGAAGATTGTACTTTTTCCCGCGCCGCTTGGCCCCACCAGCGCGACGATCTCGCCAGGTGCGATCTCCAGGTCAATATCGTGCAGCACTTCCTGCCGGTCATCGTAGCGAAAGCTGATGTTCCGCAGCGTGATCCGGCCTTCGGCGGTGTCGATCACCCGCGCCGAAGGCGCATCGGTCACAGCGGGCGGGGTATCAAGAATTTGAAAGACACGCTTGGTTGCGCCCAGTGCTTCCTGAAACGATGCGTACAGCCCGATCAGCGATCCCAGGCTGCCCGCCACCGAAAGCCCATACACCAGAAACGCGACCAGTTCGCCGCCCGTCAAGCGGCCTTCGATAGCTTCCCGCCCGCCGAACCACAGTACCAGCGCAATAGCGCCGAACCCGGCAAAAGCGATGACCGGGCCGAACACTGTGCGAATGCCGACGATGCGCATCGAAGCCTTGAGCGCCCGCCCCACCGCACCTTCATAGCGTTCGGTTTCATAAGGTTCGCGGACGAAACTTTTCACTTCGCGGATGCTTTGCACGGTTTCGCTGGCCACGGTCGTCGCGGCGGCGATTTCGTCCTGCACCTGGGTGCTGGTGCGGCGCAGCAGCAGCCCGAACCCGACCCCGATCAGCGCGATCACCGGGATCAGCCCCAGGATGAACAGCGTGAGCCGCCAGTTCAGGACGACCATCACGATGATCGACCCGACCATGATCAGCGTTTGCTGAAGCAGCACGTTGATATTGTTGGTCAGCACCCCGCGAATGGCCGTGACATCGTTGGTCAAGCGCGAGATCAGTTCCCCGACGCGGGTATTCGTGAAGTAGCCGAGCGAGAGCGTTTGCAGGTGACGGTACAGGTTCAGCCGCAGATCGACTACGATATGTTCGCCAATGTAGCCGAGCTGATAGGTTTCGATCAGCGTGGTGACGGAGCGGATCAGGAACACGACCAGCAGCCCGACCGTAATTTGATCGAGCAGGGTGCGATCCCCCGCGATCAGCACAGAATCGACCACCTGTTGAATCACGAGCGGGAAAACCAGGCTGAGCGCGGAACTGGCGATCAGCGCGGCCAGCGCGATAGCCATCCGCCCCAGGTACGGGCGCAGGTAGCCGATCAGCCGCCGCCAGTTGACGGGGACATCCGGCACTTCACGATCCGAAGGAGCGCGACGCGGGCGCGAACGCATCATAGTTGGGCTGCTTTCTCACAGTTCAGCATATTCACTCAAGATGGTGTACGGGTGCAGCTTAGCAGAAGTTGTGCCGTCCGCGCCTGCCTTTTGGATTAGGATCGGGATCATTCAGCGGCAGCATCACCCGGTTTGCGCAACCGACAACACGACCCCTTGCGTATCCAGCGGGACGATCCAGCTTTGCGCACGAATCCCGATGTCCTCGAACCCCGCTGTAATCGAGTCGGCAATGCGCGCATGATCCTTCGCTGCCAGCGCGACGATGCCAGGGCCAGACCCGCACAGCGTCACCGCTGACGCGCCGTTCAGCCTGGCGATCTGCGCGATGTCGTCGAAGTTCGGGATGAACTGCGTTCGGTACGGGGCGAACACCCGGTCATCCATCATCTGCCCGGCCAATGCTACATCACCCTGGCGCAGCGCATCGATCAAGAGCGGCAGGCGGTTGATGTTGTGCAGCGCATCGCGCACCGGAACACGATCCGGCACGGACAGCCGCACTTTATCGGCATAGCCGGGCAGATGCGGCAGCGCGATCACCAATTTGAGCGGCGCAATCGGCAGGCTGCGGTAGACCACTTCATCGCCCTGCATCATGCTGGCGGTCATACCACCCACCATCGCGGTCACGGCCTGATCCGGCCTGCCTGTGACGTGGGCGGCGATGCGCAGAATATCCGCCCGTTTGAAGGTGCTGCCGAACAGATTGTTCGCGCCGATGATACCTGCGACAAAAAATGTCGTCTCCAGCCCCAGGCCAAGCGCGGCGGGGATGTGGCTTTCGATGCGCACGTTCAGACCGGGGACCGCACGCTCCAATTTCTGGAAGACCCGTGCCATACCCAATACCACCGGGTGACGCAGCCCCAGCGCGTAGCGCCCCGCATCTTCGCCGGACGTTTCCACGTTCAGGGCGCTATCGGTGCGTTCGGTGATCTCGATGGTCGCATGAAGCCCGACCGCTAAGGCCAGGCTGTGCAGCCCGGTTCCCAAATGGGTGATGGTGGCAGGAAGCGTGACCTTGACGCGCCGCATGGCTAGCCCACCGCCGGCAGCGTGAGCGTGAAGGTACTGCCTTTGTCCAACGTGCTGGTCACCGTCACGCTGCCGCCGTGCCGCTGCGCGATTCGCCGGGCGCTGGTCAGACCCAGGCCACTGCCGGAAAGCGCCTGCACACGGGGGTCACGCGAACGGTAGAAGCGGTCGAACACCAACGGCAGATCATCCTGGCTGATGCCGAACCCACGATCCGCGACCGATATCGCCGCTTCTGTCGCATCGCTCCAGGCATGAATTGCGATCAATAAACCGGGTTCACTGTACTGGATCGCATTGTCGATCAGGTGGACGACAGCGGTATACAGCCGATCCGCATCGCCCATCACCATTGGCATAGGCTGCTGCACTGAAACCGCGAACGCCATCCCGCGCTCGTGCGCCTTTAACGTCAGGGTATCAATCGCACGGTCGATGATGTCCCCAAAGGCGGTCGGCTGAAAGCGCAGCGGCATTCCCGATTCGATCCAGGCCAGTTCTACCAGGTCTTCCAGGATGTCTTGCAAGCGTGTCGTGGTGGCGCGGGCAGTAACCAGGTGTTCGGCCTGATCCGGGTTCAACCCACCCGCCGCCGCGATCAGGTCGAGATAGGCATAGATCACGCTCAACGGATTGCGCAGATCGTGTGCAATCGCGCTCACGAGCGACTCGCGCCGTGAATCGAGTTCGCGCTGTTCGGTGACATCCCGCAGTGTGATCAAGCGGCCTCCATCCGGCAGTGGATAGCCGCTGCCCTGGGCGATACGCTTTTTCAACAACCGGATATCGAGCGTGACGATGCCAGGCCGGGAGAACAACGCCAGCAGCGCCGCATTTTTGATGAATACCTGGGCGGCGGCGCGGTCGATCAATTGACCGATGGCAAGACCGAGCAGCGCAGCGGCAGCAGGGTTGACCGTGTGCAGGATACCATCAGCATCCGCAATCAGGATGCCTTCGCTGGAACGTTCCAGCAGGATCGAATGCAGCAGTGCATCGGGGATCATGGAGCGTCCTTGCTCGATGCCGATTTCGGGCGGGTCTCGGTAGGGTCAATCACGTGCTGGGGGGGAGCATCCGCCGGAAGCGTTACGGTGTACTGCGATGGGAAGGTGATTACCGTATGCTGCGCATCGCGCTTCACGTTCACGTCATACGCAGTGATCGTGTACGGCTGCCCCCACACAAACGCGCCGTCGATGCGCACTTCGCGCCGCGAACGTATCCATACGCCCAGCACGGTATGGAGCAGATGCAGCGGGACGATGCCGTGCAGATGGCCACGTTCGCCCAGCGGAGTCGGTTCGCTGGTATGGTAGAACTCGCTGAACGCCCGCTGCGCCTTAAGCGCATGAACCTGAACGGCCATCACCCGCTTGAGCAAGTCCGCCGCCGCCTGACGCTGCCCACCAACGACGAGCGCTTCACCCATCAGCGTGACCCAGTACCCCCAGATGCCGCCGCCCTCACCCGTTTTGATGGCGTTGAAGGCCTTATCCTGTGCGGACAGCATCGCCGTCCCGTTAGGCAGCCAGAAATGCATTGGATCGGTGAGCTGGCCAACCAGTGCAGCCGTGCGTTCTGCCGAAAGGCTGCCTGCCCACAGCGGGAGCAGGCTGCCCATATCGCGCCGCTGATGATCTGCCGTGCGCACGCTGATTTTGTAGACCCGGCTCAAGCCCTCAGCGCGCACGCTGTCAAGCGCGGTGTAAACGACCCCTGAAGTACAAACGCCCCGGCCATTCGACCAGGCGAACGCGGAGTCGCCCAGCTTTTCGGTGCGCGGCTGCCCATCCGCGCCGCGCCCTTGCAGAGTGACTGACAAACGCGGCACATGATCGACCCCGCCCGTCACGATGACAATCAAACGCTGCGGCTGCTCGAAGGTATGCACCACCAGATGTTCTTCATCGCCCCGGCCTTCCTCAAGCAGGGCGCTCCCCGCCTGGCTGAGATGCGTGTCACGGTCGCGGTATGCATACCTATCCCCGAACCACAGCGCGTCTAACTGCGCGCCGAGCTTGTCGATCACACCCGGCAGCTTATCTGCCAGCCGTGCGTCACCCAACTCTGCCGCGATCTGTTGCAGATGCAGCGCTTCCGAAAGCAGATACGCCGCTAAATCCGGCGCTTCCACAGTGCGAATATCGAGATTCTGACCATATCCCAGTCCCACCGCGAACGTGGGCATATAGGGGAACCCGGTCTGCTGTTCGGACTGCCATTCGGGAAGGCCGTCCGCGTCCTGATCGTGGTCGGGGCGCAGCCAGCGATTGAGGAAGCGCGCTAACCCTGGAAACATTTCGCGCAAAAAGGCCGCATCGCCTGTGATGCGGTACAGCGCCCAGGTCAGGCGGCACAGGATCGGCAGACAGAGCAGATCGTCTTTCTGCCCATTCAGGCTTGCGCGCCAGTCGATCCAGCCGTCCTCCCGTTGAATCGACAGGTAATTGCGCACCAACCCTTGTGCCAGCGCTGGGTTGATAGGCGCAGCGGCCAGCGCAGTCAGATAGGTCAGGGGTGGGGTTTGACCTTTCCACGCACGTGGATGATCGCTGCCATCGCCCGCCGCGCTGTAGCCCCAAGTGGGCTGGCGTGCCGCGACGAACGATGGATGAGCAAACCGCGCTGTTGAGCGCATAAACCCTTGCATCAACTGCTGGTAAGCAAAGCTGATCGCTGCGTCAGCGTCGGCATCACCTGTTTCGATGCGGGGAATGGGGTCAGCCTGCTGTACGATGCGGCGGATGGCGCTCATCCAGTTCAGCTTGAACAGTGCATCGGCGCGGATGAACCCGGCTGCGGCGGACTCGTCGCCCAGGTGCAGCCAGCGGATCGCCAGTGATCCGTTCGCCTGTATGCGTGTGGACATGCTCAATTTGGTGCTGCCCGCTTCGGCAGAGGGACTGCCGCCTTCCAGGACGATCAACGGGGTGGAACGCCCTAACGCGCCCAGACTGATCCCGGCTGGGGTACCATTCCGCTTAATCGGCGTGGCTTTCAATTCTTTTCCGCCCGCCGCCAGAAACGGGATCAGGTCGAACAGCACGTCGATGGGCTGGCGGGAGAGGTTTTTCACCGTGTAACGCACCCCAACGGCGTGCGAATCGATCACCCAGTGATCGGCTTTCAACGCCAGGCGGGGCGTAATTCGCGCCTGAGCTTCCACATAAGCGGGTGCAAACGCCGTGATCGTCGGGGGAAGCGCGTAGGCCTGGTACTGATAGATCGGCTGGCCGTCCACCCACCACATTGGGACAAAGCTGGCCAGCCCAACGCGCCCGCCATAGCGGGTTTGCAGCGCCAGTGCCGCCGAATCGACGCTTCCCAGCACAAGCTCCCAACTCTGGTCATCGGTATAGTCGGTTTTACTGATGCGCACATCCGCCGCGATTTGAAGTGCCAGCGGATGTGCCGGGGTCAACTGCCAGCCGCGAGGACTGCCCATGTCATTCGTCCTGTCGTGAGTCGCGAGTCATGCGGCCAAAATTCATGCCATCATGATTATAGAGCCGAATCACGCGCCGCCTAACTGCCATGTGCTGTCGATTTCGTTGAAACGGAATTGTTCACCATACAGGCTGTATACGACATGGTAGCCGGGGCCAGCGGTGTATTGACCGTTCGCGTCCACAGTGCCGCCCGCCACGTACTGGTATTCGCTGATGAACCCAAATTCCGGCGTGACCGCCCATCCCAGTTCATCGCGCAAGTTGGGGACTTCGCGCCAAACTTTGCCGAACCCGCGAATCGGCTGTGTCCGCCCTTCAGGCGGAGTCAGCGCGCTGTCGCTTTCGGGATCGACCGCTTCATCCCATGTATCCTGGTATACCGACCAGGTGCCGCCGCCTTCAGCAGTCACGCGCATCACCCAGATTTCACGGGTGGGTTCCAGCCAGAACATGCGCCCGCCTTCAAAAAGCTGTTCGACCACCTGAATCCGCGCATTGACAGGCGTGGGGAAATTCGCCGGGCGTTCGGTACGGGCGGGCGTAGGCGAAGCCGTCGCACTCGGCGAGATTGGCAGTTCGGTCGAAGCTGTGTCCGCTTCAGCCGTAGGTTCGGCTGTCGTTTCACTGACGACACTCACTTCGGGCGTGGTAGGGACGGGTTCGGAAGTGGTATCGGGGGTGGGAGAAATCACGATATAAACCACCGTCGGGGGTTCTGTCTGGCAGCCCACGATGGCAAAAAGGGCAACAAGAAGGCACAACATCATGCGTAAGCGCATAAGGGGTGATCGCTCCATCAGGTATGGACTTCGACTTGGGGATTGTAGCAGACGGATTCGGAGATTCAACGCCGGGGTCTAAGGGCGCATCACGGTCGTAGGGAAATAGTACGTTGGATAGGCCAGCGGGGGTTCTCGTAAGGCTTAAGCAATTCGGTAAAATGGGTCATGCTACGATAAACGTATGGAAAGTGCAGGGGCTGTATGTCGAACGCAGTACGTCCAACCGGGATCACGCTCAACAAGACCGCTGGTTACCTGGAAATTCAATGGGCAGATGGCGCAGTATGCCACTATCCGCTTTCGGAACTGCGCGAAGCGTGTCCGTGTGTGGAGTGCCGGGGTGGGCATCAGCGTATGGGACGTGAATATGACCCCGACAGCATCCTTGATTTGAAACCGAAACGGTCTTACGCCGTAAAGTCGATAGATATGGTGGGCAATTACGCTTTGCTGCCCACCTGGGATGATGGGCATCATACCGGCATTTATACCTGGGATTATCTGCGCCGACTTTGTCCTCCTTCGGAAGAACCTTCATGACCATGCTGGATCAAGGCGTGTTCAACGCCAACCCTTACCATACCTTTCACCATGCGCGCTTTGAAGCGATGAACATGCTCGAACGTGCGCTGGCGGAAGGATCGACGGAGGCGCTGGAGGCGTTGATTCATACGTATATCGCGCTCGATCCGCCGCCGCTCGACCTTCTGCGCCACATCGCCGACGACATGACAGGCCGTTTACTGATGCTGCGCGAACAGATGCTCGAAAGGCCTGCTTACGAACATGACTGCGCCATCATTGAAACCATACACAGCCTGCTGACTGATTGGCTGCGCGGCCTTTCAACCCGTGCCGTACAGCGTGCTGCATTTCAACGTGCCGCCATTCTTCCGCTTGGTGGGCTGCCGGACGAACATTTTCACTGATCAAGCCGCGCTTCGTGCAACACCGAAAGGACGCGGCTTGTCGTGGGTTACGTTCCCGACAGGTTACGGCTGCCCGAACAGCGGGTCTTGCAAATCTTCAACGAACGGGCTGCCCAGCAGATCGCACGTTGCAGGCACCTGTTCATAGCGGACTTCGGTCATCGGCGCATCGGGATTGAAATAGTTGTAAATCGTGCGCGACATTTCCGCGACCAGCGTCGAACTTTCGTCGAAATTCAGCCACACCGGGTTATGCAGCACCACCACGAAGATATAATCCCCGCCGGGGCTGAACACCAGCGCCGCATCGCCGTGCGTATCGTCGATCCAGCCGTGTTTATGCGCAATTGTCACATTCGCCGGAACCCCGGCTTCAATCAGGTTGCCAATGCGGTTGCCGCTCATCACGCGGATCATCTGGCTGCATTCGGTCTGCGTGAACGTGCCGCTGTCGATCAGCGCCCCCGTGCCATTGACCGAACACTGATACACGCTGTTGAGCAGGCCGCCGACTTCATTCACTGTGATCTGATTGAACGGGTCTGGCTGCGCTGCCGTTTGGTCGGCGTTGGTCTGGCGGGTGCGGGGTGCCTGCGGGGTGATGAACGGATCGTTGGCGAAAGGGGTATAGATGAACGTGTTTTCCAGCCCAATACGCTGAAGGAACGCGCTCACAGTTTCAGCCCCGGAATAGGGATTTCCGTTTCCGGCAATCGTCAACATGCGGTTGGTGGAAATGTTTTCGCTGCAAATCATTGCGTCGGCAATGGTATACGCGGTCTGGTCATCCGGCGGGTTGACGAACTGATCGTACAAAGCCGCCAGAATCGAGATTTTGCTCACGCTGGTGCCGCTGAACGCAATATCGCTTCCGAATGTGACCGCTTCGCCCGTCTGCAAATCCATCACGAACATCGCCCCCAGGCGGCTGGTGGCCGGGTCGAAGCCCGCGTCCAGCATCATCGACCAGAGCTGACCGCCCAATGCGCGGAACGACTCGCTGATCGGGACGGCGGCGGCGCTCAGGACGTTGGCAGTTTCCAGCACCGATGGCGTAGGCGTGAGCGTAGGCAGGTTGAAGACAACCTGGCTAATCGCGGGCAGGCCGTACAGATCGCCTTCAATGGTGACGACGTTGGTGCTGACCCACGCAGTACCGACCGGGCTGGCTTCATAACGAATCTGTACCCAGGGCAATTGGGTATGCCATGCGATGATCGACAGGACATCGCCCGCATTCGCAATGCCAATGCGCGCTGAATCGACGCTTGGCTCGTAGCGGATGTTGATTTCGCCCTGCACGATGCCGCGCACTGCCGCTTCGACGGCTTCGGTTTGTGCGGCTGTGTCTGGCTGGGATGTAAGCGGCGCAGAAGCCGTCACGGTCGGCGTGACCAGGCCGAACACGGCCAACCCCGTTGGGATGGGTGATGGAGTGACTTGTGCGGCAGGCGTAACGGTTGGTGCGGCTTGATCCAGGCGAATCTCCGTCACCGGGACGGCGGCCAGGTCACCGCGCAGGGTGAGCAGATCGCGAAAGGCCCAACCGAGTGGCTGCCCGGTGGCGGGGTCGCTCAGCAGCAGCCAGGGATACAGAGCGCTGCGCCCGATCACCGGATACTGTGTCCCGGCGCGAATTTCGCCCAGAAGCGCCGCCGTCGTATCCGTCCAGGCACGCAGATTGGCCTGCCCCACCGCTTCCGCCGTCACAGCGGGCGGCGTATCTTGTGCATACAGCGGCAGCGAGACAAGCCCTGCCGCACAAATGACGGCGATCAGCATTACGGCGCAGACCCACAGCGCGCGGCGCAGAAAGTGAAGGATAAAATTGGAGGACAACCGAAACCTCACATCACTGACCAACGAAAAAACGGTACCGCTTGCGCGGCATTATAGCACGGTCTGCACGCCGCTTTACGGCGCACGCCGTGATAAATGCCGCAGCAGGGGCGCTGCGCGGTATCGTTCTTCATGGTAGTGAGCGAATAAACCATCCAGCACGCCTGTGATCCGGTCAAAGCCGAACGTCCGCGCCCACGCGAACACGTCGAATGGGAAATTTATCCCCCCGCGCATCGCCACATCGATGGAGTCCATATCCGCCACCTGCTCACCGACGGCGAATGCCGCCTCATTCACAATCTGGGCGACCACGCGCCCAGCCAGGTGAACGGGATCATTTTCGGTACCGATCACCCCGGCTGCATTGCGGAGCGCATCGCTCAGCGCGTCGAAACCCAGTACGGGTATCGCAGCAGTGGGTGAAGCCGACTCGTCTGCATAAGTATAGAAGCCGCGTCCGGTCTTTCTGCCCAGGTAACGGCGCTCGACCAGCTGCTGCTGAAGCAGGCTCGGTCGAAAGCGCGGCTCATGGAAAGTCGCTTCATAGATCGACTGCGAAGCGGCCAGGCTGACATCGATGCCGATCACGTCCATAAGGCGGAATGGCCCCAGTCTGAACCCGAACGACTCCAATGCCTGATCGACCTGTTCGACCGATGCCAACCCTTCACTGACGATGTGCAGGCTTTCCAGATAATACGGACGGGCTACCCGGTTGACCACGAACCCCGGCGAGTCGTTCACCAGGATCGGCGTTTTGCCGAGCGTGAGCGCCAGGGCGCACGTGCTGTCAATGACGGCGGGGTCGGTTTGCGCAGTGCGGATCACTTCGACCAGTTTCATCACGGGTGCAGGGTTGAAGAAGTGCATCCCGATCACCCGCCCCGGCGATGTGACCGCATTCGCCAACGCCGCAATTGGGATCGTGCTGGTGTTGCTGGCGAAAATGCACGTGGCCGTACAAATCGTCTCAAGCTGCTGAAGAAGCTGAGCCTTGAGTGTACGATTTTCGAGCGCTGCTTCGATCACGATCTCGCGGTCTGCCATCGCACCAAGCGATTCGGTCGTACTCAGGCGTGACAGCCGATCAAGCAGTCCTTTCTTCTCCAGAAATGGCGTGATGTAGCTGCGCGCACGTTCGAGCGCGTCCGGCATAATGTCGTAAACGCATACATGAAGCCCCGCATACAGCGCAGTGAGGGCGATTCCAGCACCCATCGTCCCTGCACCTACAATGCCTATCTTCATTGGTCAGACTCCCATCATGTCGCGGATATGCCCGGCGACGACATCCGGCGCTTCCATCGCCAGAAAATGTGTGTACTGCGGGAACGGAACATCGCGCCCATCGGCAAACCTTGCTGCCAGGTCGGGCGCGGTCGGGGATAAGCTCAGGTTGTCGGTGCTGGTGGCAACCCCAACCGCACTGCGCAGCACGCGCACCGGGACGCGCACCCCTTCGACCGCCCGATAAATGTCCCGGTTGATGGCAAGCCGCGTGCTGGCGTAAATGTGCGCTTCGACCGCCGGGTCACACGCCAGGCGGTATTGATCGCCTTCGCGCACCAGGCCATACGCGCAGTAATCGCGCAGTACATCGCGCTGCCAGCGTGCAAATGGTTCCCGGTCTTTGAAGCGCTCGAACATCGCATCGGGCGAGTCCCAAAGGGTGCGCCGCTTGAGTATCGGATGATCCGCGATGGCGTAGTCGGTATCCACGTATTGGGTTTCCGGCAGAATAACCGGATCGACCAGAATGAGCGCGGAAAACGCATCCGGCTGCGCTGCCGCCGCCCGCGTGAGCATGTTCCCGCCCATCGAGTGACCGACCCCGACCGCATCTCTTAGTTCCAGTGCCTGGGCGATCTGCACCACGTCCGCACCGTACTGCTGCCATGAACGCGGCGGCGTGGGTTTGCCACTGGTGCCATGCCCCACCGCATCGACGGCGTATACATGCGCATTCAGCGCTTTGATCGTCTGATCCCAGCACCGACCATGAAAACTGGTCGCGTGAAAACAGATCACCGATGGGCGTTCCGAATCGGGCGTACCCCATTCATACACGGTAACGAACGTCGTTTCAAGCGGAATACGTCGGATTATCGGCAGCATGGCACGAATCACTTGACATTTAAAACGTTTAGACTTTAACATTTTAGATGTCATCTTCATGAATGGCAAATAGATTTTTAGAGGATTACAGTATGCGCATCGTGTGTGTGGGTGGCGGGCCGGGCGGATTGTACGCCGCCATTCTGCTCAAGAAATCGCACCCCGATTGGGACATTTCGGTCTACGAGCGTAACCGCCCGGACGATACCTATGGCTGGGGCGTGGTTTTTTCCGATCAGACCATGGAAAACCTTGCGCAGGCGGATCGCCCATCAGCGGACGCGATTGCAAAAGCGTTTTATCACTGGGATGATATCCTCGTCCATTTCAAAGGACAGGCCATCCGCACCAGTGGGCATGGCTTCAGCGGGATCGGGCGGATGCGCCTGTTGGTCATTTTGCAGGAACGCGCCGCTGAACTGGGGGTCGATCTGCAATTTTCGAGCGAGATCGACAACCTGGATCGGTTCGCAGATGCCGACTTGATTATCGCGTCGGATGGCGCGAACAGCCGTATTCGGTCGCTGTATGCCGACAAATTCAGACCGCAGATCGTGTTCCGCGATTGCAAATACATCTGGTTGGGCAGCAAGCAGAAATTCGATGCCTTCACCTTCGCTTTCGAGCAGACCGAATGGGGCTGGTTTCAGATTCACGCCTACCAGTTCGATGAGGACACCAGCACCGTGATCGTGGAAGCGCCGGAACCCGTCTGGCGTGCCGCCGGGCTGGGTGAAATGTCCGCCGCCGACTCGATTGCCTTCTGCGAACGCTTATTCGCGCCGTACCTGGGCGGGCATCCGCTGCTGAACAACGCTTCTCACCTTAAATCGCCCTGGCTGAATTTCCGGCATGTGCTGAACGAGCAGTGGCATCACGACAATATCCTGCTGCTGGGCGATTCAGCGCACACCGCTCATTTTTCGATTGGGTCGGGGACGAAGCTGGCGCTTGAAGATGCGATCACGCTGGACCGGGTGCTGAAAACCCATACGGATGTGACGGCAGCGCTCGAAGAATATCAGGCAGTGCGCAGCGTCGAAGCGCTCAAGCTGCAAAATGCCGCCCGCAACAGCACCGAATGGTTTGAACATGTCGAACGATATGTCGATTTCGAGCCGGAGCAGTTCACGTACAGCCTGCTCACCCGCAGCCAGCGCGTTTCGCACGAAAGCCTGCGCCAGCGTGACGGGAGATGGCTGAAAAGCTACGAACGCTGGTTCGCGCAGCAGTGCGGCACGCCAGTTGACAGCGCGCCGCCAATGTTCACGCCGTTCACAGTGCGCGGGCTGACCCTGCCCAACCGTGTGGTCATGTCGCCCATGGCGATGTATTCCGCCGTCGATGGCGAAGTGACAGATTTTCATTTCGTCCATTTCGGGTCGCGGGCGCATGGCGGAGCGGGGCTGATCTTCACCGAGATGACCTGCCCTTCGCCGGATGCGCGCATCACGCCGGGCTGTGCCGGGCTGTATAAGGAGGAACATGTCGGTGCGTGGAAACGGATCGTTGATTACGTACACGCATATACGCCCGCCAAAATTGGCTTGCAGTTGGGTCACGCGGGCGCGAAAGGCTCGACTCAACTGGGGTGGGAGGACATCGATGAGCCGCTGCCGGAAGGCAACTGGGAATTGATCGCGGCCAGCGCAATCCCCTACGGACCGAACAACCAGACTCCGCGCCCTATGACCCGCGCCGATATGGAGCGCGTCAAAGCAGAATTCGTGCGGGCGGCTGAATGGGGCGACCAGATCGGGTTCGATTGGCTGGAACTGCACTGCGCGCATGGGTATCTGTTCGCCAGCTTTCTTTCGCCGCTGACCAACCGCCGCGATGACGAATACGGCGGTACGCTCGAAAACCGCTGCCGCTTCCCACTGGAAGTGTTCTGCGCGATGCGCGCCGTATGGAGCGCCGATAAGCCAATGAGCGTGCGCATCAGCGCGCATGACTGGGTTCCCGGCGGCAATACACCGGAAGACGCGGTCGAAATTGCCCGGCTGTTTAAAGCGGCAGGCGCGGACTTGATCGACGTATCGAGCGGGCAAACAGTGCGCGAATCGAAACCTATCTATGGGCGCATGTACCAGACCCCTTTTGCCGACCAGATTCGCAACGAGATCGGTATTGCAACGATGGCCGTCGGCAACATTACCGAAGCGGATCAGGTCAACAGCATCATCGCCAGCGGGCGCGCGGACCTGTGCGCGCTGGCACGCCCGCACCTCAGCGACCCGTACTGGACGCTGCACGCCGCTGCAGAGGTGGGTTACGGCGATGCGGCATGGTCACCGCAGTATCTCACGGGCAAACGCCAGTTAGAGCGGTTGCAGGAACGGAAAGGTCAGCTCGTCCAGCTATGACACCAGATTTGAGCGGACAAACCGCCGTTGTCACGGGCGGGACTCGCGGCATTGGGCGAGCGATTGCCGAAACGCTGATCGCGGCGGGCGCACAGGTGGTGATCCTGGGGCGTTCCGCCGAAGCGCTGCGCCAGACCGCCGCGCAGATCGGCGCGCACGCTGTCCCATGCGATGTCACCGATCCTGAATCCGTGCGGGCGGCGTTCGCGGGGCTGGAACGGGTCGATGTGCTGGTCAACAACGCGGGCGATGCGCGCAGCGCAGCATTCCATAAAACCGATCTCGACCTGTGGGAGCGGATGATCGCCGTCAACCTGACCGGGACATACCTGTGTATGCGTGCGGCCATCGTCGGCATGACTGCACGGCGCAGCGGCAGGATTGTGAACATCGCCAGCACAGCCGGGCTGAAAGGCTATGCCTATGTAAGCGCGTACTGCGCCGCCAAACATGGCGTAATCGGCCTGACGCGGGCGCTCGCCCAGGAAGTGGCGGCCAAAGGCATCACGGTGAATGCGGTGTGTCCCGGCTATGTCGATACCGAGATGACCGCTGAAACAATCGAAAACATTGTACGGCTGACCGGACGCACCCCTGACGAGGCACGCGCCGAACTGGTCAGTCACAACCCCCAGGGGCGGCTGATTACGGCGGCGGAAGTGGCCGAGACTGTTTTATGGCTGCTTTCGCCAGCGGCAGCGGCGGTGCATGGACAGGCGTTGGTGCTGGCAGGAGGTGAACTGTGAGCGATCAGCACAGCGATACAGCGCTCAAGCTGGACAACCGAACGCTTCGGCTGTGGCTTCGGTTGTTGGGCTGCACAAAACTGATCGAAAACGCGATTCGGGGGCGGCTGCGTGAGTCGTTCGCGATCACCCTGCCGCGCTTCGATGTGATGGCGCAGCTTTACCGCTATCCCGAAGGGCTGCGTATGGGCGAGCTTTCGACCCTGCTCATGGTGACGGGCGGCAACATCACCGGGATCATCGATCAGCTCGTCGAAGAAGGGTTGGTCGAACGCATGAGCGGTGAGCAGGATCGGCGGGTATACACCGCACGCCTGACGACGGCGGGCAAGGATGCTTTTGAAATGATGGCCGTCGAACATCGGGAATGGGTGGGCGGTCTGCTCGATGGGCTGACGGACGATGAGCAGCAGCAGCTTTCCGACCTGCTGGCAAAAATGAAAGATGGGCTTCATGAGAAACTGGATCATTGAACGATGACCGAACTGCTCCCCAAAAAAGCGTTTCACGATTATGCGGCACAGCACTTTTTATGGAACGCGGCGGGCAAAGTCGCCACGATCACGCTCAACCGCCCGGAGAAGAAGAACCCGCTCACATTCGAATCGTATGCGGAACTGCGCGAATTGTTTCGCGGGCTGGTGTACGCCAGGGACATCAAGGTGATCGTCCTGACCGGGGCAGGTGGCAATTTCTGCTCTGGCGGCGATGTTCACGAGATCATCGGGCCGCTGACGCAAATGGCCATGCCGGAACTGCTCGATTTCACGCGCATGACGGGCGATGTGGTCAAGGCGATGCGCGCCTGCCCTCAGCCCATCATTGCAGCGGTAGACGGCGTGTGCGTCGGTGCGGGCGCGATCCTGGCGATGGCTTCGGATATGCGCTACGGCACCCCGAACGCGAAAACGGCTTTTCTGTTCACGCGGGTGGGGCTGGCGGGCTGCGATATGGGTGCGTGCGCCATTCTGCCGCGCATCATCGGGCAGGGGCGCGCTTCCGAACTGCTGTACACAGGCCGCACCATGACCGCCGATGAGGGGCTGCGCTGGGGCTTCTTCAACGACATCGTGCCGCCGGACGAACTGCACGCGAAAGCGACGGAGATCGCCGAGCGGCTGGCGAACGGGCCGACCTTTGCGCACGGGATCACCAAAAAGATGCTGCACAGTGAATGGTCGATGAGCATTGATGAGGCCATCGAAGCGGAAGCCGAAGCGCAGGCGATTTGTATGCAGACGGGCGATTTCCGCCGCGCCTATGAGGCGTTCGTCCGCAAAGAATCGCCGGTATTTGAGGGGAATTAAGCGCCGCCGATGGATACCTTACTCCCTTTTTTCGATCCCGCGCATCATGAGCTACAGACTCGTTTAGGCCGTTGGGCGCGTGAACATCTGCTCGGCGATCATGCCGAAAGCCGGGATGCGGTCGATCAGGCGTGCCGCGATCTGGTTGCGCGGATGGGCGCGCATCACTGGCTGACCTATGCCGTCCCCGCTGCCTTTGGTGGCGCACTGGAAATGCTCGATTCGCGGGCGCTGTGCATCGTGCGCGAAACGCTGGCCTATTACGATGGGCTGGCGGATTTCGCCTTCGCCATGCAGGGGTTGGGCAGCGGCGCAATCACGCTGTTTGGCACGCCGGAATTGAAAGCGCGCTACCTGCCAGGGGTGGCGGCGGGCGCGCTGATCGCCGCATTTGCCCTTTCCGAGCCACACGCCGGGTCGGATGCTGCCGCACTCACAACACGCGCGGAACGCGATGGTGATTACTGGGTGCTGAACGGGATCAAGACCTGGATCAGCAACGGCGGGATTGCAGACTTTTATACCGTGTTCGCCCGCATCGGTGAGGGCGACGGGTCGGCGGGGATCAGTGCGTTCGTTGTGCCTGCCGCGTCGCCGGGGCTGCATATTGCGGAACGTATCGACGTGATTGCACCGCACCCGCTGGCGATGCTTCGCTTTGAAAACTGCCGCATCCCTGTCGATCATCTGTTGGGTGAAGCAGGCCGGGGCATGAAGATCGCGCTGTCCACGCTCGATATTTTTCGTGCGTCGGTCGCGGCGGCGGCGTGCGGGTTCGCCCGGCGTGCGCTGGATGAAGCGGCAGCCTATGCCAAGCGCCGCGCGATGTTCGGCGGCACCCTGGCAGATTTGCAGATGACACAGGCGAAACTGGCGGAGATGGCGGCGGCTGTCGAAGCGGCGGAACTGCTCACCTACCGGGCGGCCTGGCTCCGTGATGTGCGCAATGTGCGCACTACCGCAGAAGTGGCGATGGCCAAAATGATAGCGACCGAATCGGCACAGCAGGTTATCGACGCAGCCGTCCAGATTCATGGTGGGTTGGGGGTCAAACGCGGCGAAGTGGTGGAGCGGCTGTACCGCGAAATCCGTGCGCTGCGCATTTATGAAGGCGCGACCGAAGTGCAAAAGCTGATCATTGCCCGTGAATTGCTGAAGGGGTAAAAAATGGCGTACACCGCTCATGTCGATACGTTTGCGCGGGACAACCTGCCGCCCGCCGACCAGATGCCGGAATTCATTTTTGAACTGCCCGAACTCCACTACCCCGACCGCCTGAACTGCGCGGCGGCACTGCTCGATGGAGCTATCGCACGCGGTTGGGGCGACCGCATCGCCATTATCGGGCAAAACGTCCGGCTGACGTACCGGGAACTGAACGAGCAGGCGAACCAGGTCGCCCGTTTCCTGCTGGAAGACTGGGGACTCGTCCCTGGTAACCGGGTACTGCTGCGCGGCCCGAACACGCCCATGCTGGCCGTGACCTGGTTCGGCGCGGTCAAAGCGGGTCTGGTCGTGGTGGCCACGATGGCGATGCTGCGCGAAAAAGAACTGAACGAGATCGTACAGAAGGCGCAGATCACGGCGGCGCTGTGCGACAAACGGTTTGCCGAAGAACTGCACAAGACGGCACAAAGCCAGCCGATGCTGGCGCATGTCTGTTTCTTCAATGGCGGCGACGCTGACAGCCTGGAAGCGCACATGGCGCAAAAGCCGATTACGTTTAACGCGGTCGAAACGGCGGCGGACGATGTCGTGGCGATTGCCTTCACCAGCGGCACGACGGGTAAGCCGAAAGGTACGATGCATTACCACCGCGATATGCTGGCGATCTGCGACTGCTTCCCTAAGTCCACGCTCAAAATCACGATGGACGACCGCTGCATCGGCACGCCCCCGCTGGCCTTCACGTTCGGGTTGGGCGGCTCGCTATTGTTTCCGCTGCGGGTGGGTGCAAGCACGATCCTGCTCGAATCGTACACACCTGAAAGTATGCTCAACACGATCCGCGAAATGCAGGCGACGATCACGTTCACATCGCCGTTCTTCTACCGCAAAATGGCAGAGTTGATCGCGAACATTCCTGTGCCAACACTGCACAAGTGCGTATCGGCAGGGGAAGCGCTGCCCGCCGCCACACGCCAGTTATGGAAAGACACGTCCGGCATCGATTTGATCGACGGAATCGGCGCGACGGAAATGCTGCACATTTTCATTTCGCACACTGAAGCGGACGCGAAAGCGGGCGCGACGGGCAAGCCGATCCCCGGTTATCATGCGAAAATCGTCGATTTTGAAGGGAACGAAGTCCCGCAGGGGCAGCCAGGCCGGCTGGCGGTGAAAGGCCCGACGGGGTGCCGTTACCTGGCGGATGCACGCCAGACGATCTACGTCCAGAACGGCTGGAACCTGACGGGCGATACCTATCTGATCGATGTAGACGGCTATTTTGTGTACCAGGCGCGCAGCGACGACATGATCATTTCGGCGGGCTACAACATTGCCGGGCCGGAAGTGGAAGAAGTGCTGATGCGTCACCCGGCGGTTGCGGAATGCGTGGTCGTAGGCGCGCCCGACCCCGAACGCGGGACGATTGTCAAGGCGTATGTGGTCGTCAAACCGGGAACGGCACACAGCGATGAACTGGTGTCGCAGTTGCAGGATCATGTCAAGAACACGATTGCACCGTACAAATACCCCCGCGCCATCGAGTTCATCACCGAACTGCCGCGCACGAATACGGGCAAAGTACAGCGGTTCGTCCTGCGTGACCGCGCATGGCAGGCCGGAAAGCAGCAGGCATGATGAAAATTTTGCAGCCGCCCGAATGGGCGCGACCACGCGGGTATTCAAACGGGATCGCTGTACCACCCGGCCAGACGGTATTCATTGCCGGACAGATTGGGTGGGATGCGGCGGGACATTTTCATTCGGATGATTTTGCACAACAGGCGGGGCAGGCGCTGCGGAACATCCTCAGTGTACTGGCACAGGCGGGCGGTCAGCCGGAACATATCGTGCGGCTGGTCTGGTACATCGTCGATAAACAGGAGTATATCGCCAGCGGGAAAGCGCTTGGCGAAGCATACCGGGCGATCATGGGCAAGCATTTCCCGGTCATGACGGCGGTCGAAGTCACGGCGTTGATGGAAGATCGCGCCCGCGTTGAAATCGAAGCGACGGCGGTCATCCCGCACGAATAAATCTCCAAACCACAGCGAACGTGACCGACCGCGTCCGCTGTGGTTCAATGCCTGTATCAACCGGTGACTTTGAGGACGACTGCCGCGCCCGTATCGCCCGCTGCGCAGCCTGTGAACAGGCCGTAGCCGCCGCCTTTAAGCGCCAGTTCTTCAATCAGTTCGACGATCAGGCGCATCCCGGTTGGTCCCTGGGGATGACCCCAGATCAACGAACAGCCATAATTGTTGATCGATTCGAGCGGCACACCCATCGCCCGCGCAAAGTAAATGTCGTTGACGGCGAACGGATCATGCATCTTGATCGCGCTCACATCCCGAATGGTGATGCCCGCCGCGTCGAGCGCTTTCTGTGCCGCTGGCACGGGCGCAATGGGCATGTAGCCTTTTTCCGCCCGCGCCTGCCCAAAGCTTAAGACCTGCACGGTGATGTTCGCATCCCGGCTGAGATCACGCGCCCGTTCCTGGGTGGTCAGCACTAGGCCAACGCTGCCATCCGCCGGGTAAGTTTGCCCGCCATAGGTGACGGTGCCATCCGCCAGGACGGGCTTCAGGCGCGCCAAGCCATCGGGCGTGGATGGGAACACACCTTCATCGTCGGTCACAGTGGCAGTAACTTTGCCGCGCTCGTTCTTGACCTCTACCGGACTGACCATGTAGCGCTTGTGGAAGGCGCGGTCATCGGCCAGCGCGTGCGCATACTGCGCATGGCGCATCAGCACGACTTCATGCTGTTCTTCAGTCGTGATTTCCTCACGCCGGGCGACATTTTCGGCGGTTTGCAGCATCGACCCGCCTGCATACGGGTCATACCCAAAGTTGTCGAACACCCAGTGTTCCATCTCCGGCTTCGCGCCGGGGCTGCTGGGATTCGGGTAGATCATCTGCGGCCCATTCGAGCAGCGATCCGCCGTGATGCACAGGATCACGTTCGCTGCGCCCGCTTCCAGTTCAAAAGCGGCATTGGCAACCACGCGGGCGGATGTGGCGCATACCTGATTGACGACCGGCCCAGTCACAGCGGGCGCGCCCAGCATCGCCGCCAGCCAGGGTGCGCCGTACAGCGAATGCGGAGCCGGGACGGTCATCCCCAGTTGAAAGCCATCGAACAGGCCGGGATCGATTGCGCGGTCAGCCAGGGCGCGCTTTGCGACATCCGCCGCGAACCGCAGTGGGTGCAGCGCAGCGAAATTCCCCTGCCATTTGACGAACGGCGTTGACCAGTACGCGCCGTAGGGAATGTAGGTATTTTTGAGCTGGCTCATGCCCCGACCGACGCGCCCCCATCGACAAAGATCACCTGCCCGGTGATGAACGACGAATCATCGCTGGCGAGAAAGGTATGCACCCCGGCGATCTCGCCCGGATCGGCAAACCGTGCCAATGGAATGCGCTGGATGATCCCCTCCATGACTTTTTCGGGGATCGCATCGGTCATCTTGGTTTTCACGCCGCCGGGCGCAACGCAGTTGACCAGGATATGATAACGCGCCCATTCCAGCGCTAACGTATGCGTCAGGCCAATCACCCCGGCTTTCGAGGCGGAATAGTTCGCCTGCCCTACATTGCCGAGCGCCGCCACCGATGCGGTATTGATGATACGCCCGCTGTTCTGTTTGATCATCGGGACGGCGGCGGCCTGGGCCATCAACCAGGTGCCTTTCAGGTTGACGTTCAGGACGGAGTCCCACTGATCATCGCTCATCGCTTTGACTTCGCCATCCTTGATGCGCACGGTCAGCCCATCGCGGGTGATCCCGGCATTGTTGACGAGAACATCCACACGCCCGTAAGTATTCACCGCCGCATCGACAATCGCCTGTGCGCCGTCGCGCTGCGAAACATCGCCCACACATGCCAGCGCCGTCCCACCGCTTTCGCTGATCAGCCGGGCGGTTTCGTTCACGCCTTCTTCGCTAACATCCGCCGCGATCACCGATGCACCTTCCGCCGCAAAGCGAATCGCGGTCGCCCGGCCAATGCCGCCGCCCGCACCCGTCACAATCGCAATCTTATGCTGAAGCTTCATCAGTTAAGCCCCATCCCGTTTCATAAGCAGAGTCCATTGCCCTTCGATCACAACCGCACCTTTTTGGTTGATCACTTCCGTATCGAATTTGACCACGCCGCGATCCGGCTTTGACGTTTCCTTTTTCTCCGCGACCGTCAGCTTGAGGTGGATGGTATCCCCGAACAGGACAACGCCCTTGTAGCGGATTTGTTGTTCGGCCAGCGCAATCGTCGTGCCTTCAAAAACGCCCGTCCAGTTCGCCATGCCCGTCGCCATCGCCATGACCAACATCCCGTGTGCGATGCGCTGCCCAACCGGGGTCGTTTTCGCAAACTCCGCGTCAGTGTGCAGGGGATTGAAATCGCCCGAAAGCCCAGCGAACTGTGACACGTCGCTTTCGTTGACCGTGCGCGCCTGGGATGTGTAGGTATCGCCAATGTTGAACTGCTCGAAGGTTAACCCGTGTGCCATGTGTTCTCCATACCTGTTTGTCTGCTTCTCGGAATTCATTTATCAGGACGATCTTGACAGATCGTCCTGAACTTTCAGTAGGAACAAGTACCCCTACACGGTGCGACCTAACCGATCCCCTTCACGGATTGCAATCGCCACATGACGAGGCGCAACGCAGTCACCACCCGCGTAGACGGCGGCGACATGCGGCCTGAGCGCGTCGATCAGCCCGTTGTTCGATAGTTTGTTTCCAGCGATCACCAGTGAATCGAACCCGGCCAGCGGCTTTACATCGCCCGTAAAGACATTGAGGGTCAACACGGCATCATCGTCGGTTTCGATCACCGTCGTTTCGGGGATGAGCGCCGCCCCGTGTGCGGCCAGTCTGCGCCGCAGCGGGATCAGCGTCGGCGGGTCGATCTCGAAGCCGACGGTCGGCGTAGGTGCGATCCAGGTCACCTGGTTGCGCCGGGCGACCAGGGTTTCGGCCAGTGCCGCCCCTTCAAAGCGCACACCCAAATCGAGCAGCAGTACGCGCTCATCCCACGGGTCGTCGCCCTGCATCACCTGCCATTCGTCGAGGAGGGTCAGTGCGCCTTTCTGCGCGAACGGCAGCGGCGCGAGGCGCGATCCGGTCGCCACGATCACCGCGTCCGGCGTAAATGCCGCGACAGTATCGACAGTGGCGGGCGTGTTTGTCATCACCTGCACGTCCAAACGGGCGATCTGCGCGATCAGGTGCGCGGCGATTTCGCCCCATTCTTCATGACCGGGCGCTCGTGCGGCAATCGCCACCTGGCCGCCAAGCTGCTCGTTTTGCTCGATCAGGATGACCTGATGCCCGCGCAGCGCGGCAGTTTCAGCAGCTTTCAAACCCATCACGCCGCCGCCTATCACCAGCACGCGCTTGGTAGCAGGTGCGGCGCTCAGCGTGCCGATACCGAGCGTCTCCTCATGCCCGGCAGCCGGGTTGTGAACGCACCCAATCGGCTGATTTTTGACCAGCCGCCCCACACACTCCTGATTACATGCCACACATGGGCGAATCTCCGCGGTGCGCCCGGTGCGCGCTTTGTTTGCCCATTCCGGGTCAGCGATTAGTTGGCGGGTCATGCCGATCAGGTCTGCGTCGCGCTGCGCCAGCATCGATTCGGCATCGTGTGGGTGTTTGATGCGCCCGAACGCGATCACCGGGATCGAGACCGCCGCTTTCAACTGTCGGATATGGTCGCGCATGAACATCTGCGGCGTACTCATCGGCGGCACCTGGGCATCCACGCTCATCCATGTCCCCAGGTCGCTGCTCAGGTAATCGATCAGCCCGCTTTCGGCCAGCGCGCCCGCGTACCACAGCCCATCTTCAAAGGTGTAGCCGCCGGGGATACATTCATCCATACAAAAACGGATGCCGACTGGGTAATCTTCGCCCACTTCGGCGCGCACCGCCCGCAGCACTTCAATCACGTAGCGCAGACGGTTTTCGCGGCTGCCGCCGTACTCATCGCTGCGCCGGTTGAAATAAGGCGACATGAACGCCCGCAGAATGCCATCATGTCCGACCTTGAGTTCCACCCCGTCGAAGCCAACCGACCGCACATTCCCGGCGGCGGCGCGGTACGCATCGCGGATCATGTCCATATCGCCACGATCCGCCGCTTTAGGAACCTCCCGCACGGTCGCATCGGGGATGGCGGACGGGGCGATCAGCGGGAGATAGCTGTCGGCGGATGCGCCTTGTATGCTGTGGTGGGTAATCTGCGCGAAGAAGGCCGCGCCGTGTTCGTGTACCGCTGCGATGGTGGGCTGCCAAAGGCGCATTCCATCCAGGCTGGACGCATCGACGCAGCCATGCACCGCGCTGGACGCATGAACGAACTGGCTTTCAGTCACGATCAGGCCGACCCCGCCCTTTGCGCGTTCGGCGTAGTAATAATGATGTCGTGCGCTGGGTGTGAAATTGTGTCCGCCGTAAAACGTGACGTGCGGCAGCATCACGATGCGGTTGCGCAGCGTGACGTTTTTCAGGCGAAACGCGCTGAACAGAGCAGGATACGGCGTTGAGAGCGCCGCCGAGATGCTTTCAGGCTGTGTCGTGCTGTCCATGTGCCATCTCCCTTCGCTTAAAATCACACCGATGCGCCTAAGTGCTGCGTTTTGATCGTTTCATTGGTGCGCAGTTCGTCAGGCGGTGCATCGTAGACGATTTCGCCCCGGCTCATCACATACACATGATGCGAACAGGCCAACGCAAACGGGAGGTTCTGCTCGACGAGCAGAATCGCCATCCCGCGCCCACACATTTCATGAATCGCGCCGACCAGCCGTTCGACCAGCATCGGCGCAAGCCCTTCCGACGGCTCATCCATCAGGATCACGTCCGGCCCGGTGCTGAGTGCGCGTGCCAGTGCGAGCATCTGCTGTTCGCCGCCGCTCAACGCCGTACCAACGACGTGCTGACGTTTTTCCAGCACCGGGAACAGCCGAAAAATATCGGCCAGCGTCCAGCAGTTCGGGCGGTTCGGGCGGGCAGCGACGGTCAGGTTTTCGCGCACGCTCAGCGATGGAAAGATGCGCTTGCCCTGCGGCACAATCGAGATGCCCATCTGAGCGATGTCGTTGGGCTTCTTCCCATGCACCGGCGCACCATTCAGGGTGATCGCGCCCGCACGCGGCGGCACGAAGCCCATAATTGTGTGAACGGTCGTGCTTTTGCCCATGCCGTTGCGCCCCAGCAGCGCCGTCACCTGGCCTTCCGCAACCGCGAGTGAAACGCCGCGCAGGATATGGACTTCCCCATAATAGGTGTGTACCGCGTTCAGCGTGAGCATGGCCTTCATTTTTCTCCCAGATAGATCGCCCGCACCCGTTCGTTGGCCTGCACTGCATCGGCGGTATCATCCGCAATGACCTCCCCGAAGTACAGCACGATCAAACGGTTTGCCAGGCCGAACACCACATCCATATCGTGCGATGTGAACAGGATCGCCGTCTCAAGCGCCAGGCTGCGGATCGCGCTCATGAACGGCGCGATCTCTGCAAGCGCCAGCCCTGCCGTCGGCTCGTCGAGGATGAGCAGGCGCGGGGACGATGCCAGCGCGAAGATGATTTCCAGGCGGCGCTGTTCGCCATAGGCAATCGTGCCGACCTGATCATCACGGCGATTCCATAAATCCATCGCAGTGAGCAGTTCACGCGCCTTTTCCCGCCCCGGCGCGCTTATGCGCAGCGATTTTTCGCGCAGGCTGCCCGCGCCGCTGATAGCGAGCTGGACATTTTCAAGCACTGTCAGCCCGTAAAACAGGCGGTTGAGCTGAAACCCGCAACCCATCCCCAACTTCAGACGGCGATACGGCGCTAAGTGGGTGATGTCACCATCGAACAGGCGGATGGTGCCGCTGCTGGGCGGGGTAACCCCCGTGATCACATTGAGCAGGGTCGATTTGCCAGCGCCGTTTGGTCCAATCACGGCGGCGCGTTCGCCCGGCTGTAGGCTGAACGTGACCCCGTTCAAGACCTGCACACCTCCGTACTGTTTGGTGATTTGGGCGAGTGTCAGTGCGCTGGTTACAGGGGGGATCGTCGTGGTCATGCTTCACGCACCTGTTCCGCCAGCGCCGGGGCGGGAACGGCGACGGGCTGACGTGCCGCCCGCCGCGTCGTGAGCCAGCGCAGCGCCCGCGAAACGTAAATGCCCATTCCACCTGGCAGCACCAGCACCGACAGCACGAAGATCACCCCCAGAATCAGCGGCCAGCGGGCAGGGGCCCACAGGCTGACGTAATACTGCAAGAAGGTGACCACCGCTGCGCCGACGATGGGGCCGCCGAACAGCCGCGAACTGCCGATGATGATCATCAGCATGACGATGGCGGCGGTTTGTGCGCCCAGATAGCCGGGGACGACGGTGCCGACGGACGGTGCGAACAGCACCCCCGCAATGCCCGCGAACGCCCCGCTGATCACGAACGCGGCGTATTTGAATGCCCAGGTGTTATAGCCGAGATGTTTCATGCGGCCTTCATCGTCGCGGATACCTTGCAGCGCCAGCCCGAACGCGGAGCGCTTGATGGCATACAGCGCGGCGGCGCAGACCAGGAACACGATCAGGACGATGTAAAAATATTCAGGCGCACGGATGCGTACATCGAAGCCGATGGACGGGTAGCCGATGCCGAAAATGCCGTTGCTGCCGCCTGTGAGTTCCGTCCAGTTGTTGGCCGCCGCTGCCAGCAGTTCGCCCAGCGCCAGCGTGACGAACAGAAAGTACATCCCCTGCACACGCAGCGCGATCACCCCGAACAAGGCCGCGAACAGTGCGCCCATCAACGCCCCGGCGGGCAGCAGCACCCATAAGCTGGTGATGTCCATGCGGGTGAACAGGAGCGCAGTCGTATACGCGCCCACACCGAAGAAAGCCGCATGACCGAGCGAGAACATGCCCGTATAGCCGAACAACAGATTCAGGCTGAGCGCGAAAATGGCGAAGATCATCACCTGCACGGTCGTCGAGCGCAGATACGGCGCGGCAAACGTGGGCAGAGCGAACAGAAATGCGACGATGAGCAGGTAGGGCGCAGCCGCGATCAGTGTCTTTTGCCAGGGATAGCGAAAATCGCGGGGGATACCGCGTGCTTCGGCGCGAAAATCGGTCGAAGGCGCGGCGGCAGTCCCGAAGCGCACGCGACCGAGCAATCCCGAAGGTTTGAACAGCAGAATCAGAATGAACACCACGTAGATCGTGAACAGCGAAAATTCAGGCAGGAGAATTTTCCCGAACGAGTCGATCAGCCCGATCAGGATTGCGCCGACCAGAGTGCCTTCAACGCGCCCGACTCCGCCGACCACCACGACGATCAACGCCTGGATCAGGATCGGAAAGCCCATATCCCAGCTTGCACCGCGCAGCGGTGAGCCAAGAAACCCGGCGATACCCGAAATCACCACGCCCAGGAAGAACACCCCCGTGCTGACCAGGCCGTAATTGATCCCCAGCCCCAAAACCATCTCGCGGTCGTCCATGCCCGCCCGCACCACTGCGCCCACACGGGTTCGGTTCTGCAAATACCACAGCAGCGCAGCCACGCCCAGGCCGATACCGATCAGCACCAGCCGAAAGACGGGAAAATCCAGGCTGCCCATCGGGATCGAATAATCGAATTCGGGTGGCACTTCGCCCAGTTTGGGGAACGATCCCCAAATCCACAGCGCGCCGTTGCCGAAGATATATACGAACCCCAGCGTGAGCAGTACCTGATCGTTGAAGCGTTTATAGAGCCGCCTCAAAAACCCACGTTCCAGAATCAGGCCGATCAGCCCGACCGCCAGCCCGCTCACAGCGGCGGCAACCCAGAAATTGTTGACCACCGGCAGGATTGCCAGACCCAGGTACGCGCCGAGCATGTACAGCGAACCGTGCGCCAGGTTAAGAATGCCCATCACGCCCAGAATCAGCGATAAGCCGCTGGCGATCAGGAACAGGATCATCCCATACGACACCCCGGTGAGCAGAATACGCAGCCCATCTTGTAGTTCCATCCATCAAAGCCCTTGTTTAAAGAAAATCGACCATACCCAGGCGCAGCATATCACGGGTGAAATCACACGCATAACCGATCCATGCGTCGTTCAGAAATTTGGCCGTTTTGTATTCGCGGGTGACCCCGTATGCGCCCAAAATTTCGACGGCTTTCTGCGCGTTGTGGATCGCGGCATCGACGGCGGCGGTTTTGGCGGCGGGTGCTTTAAGCGTGACCGCCTGCATCGGCACAGTGGCGCAGGCGCTGGCTGCGTCCCACACCAGCAGCCGTGCCGATTGGGTTTGCACGTACATATCCGCCAGCTTAAGCGCGACCGCCTGATGTTGGATGATCGGCTTGCCCCAACTGACGCGCTTACGGGCATAATCGAGCGCGTATTCGTAAGCAGCCCGTGCCAGCCCGACATAACACGCCGCCAGCCCAATCGAAACTTCCGGCGTGCTGGCGAAAATCATGCCCGCCTGCCCTTCCTCACCGATGCGGTTTTCGACGGGGACGCATACGCGATCCAGGTAAATTTCGGTGTGATGGGCGGTTTTCCAGCCGATCATTTCGGTGCGTTTGCCGAACGATAAGCCCGCCGTTTCTTTAGGGACGTAGAACATCGTCATGCCCTGTGACGGCGGCTTGCTGAAATCCGAACGCGCCATCACGATGTAAGCATCTGCAATGCCGGCATTGGTCACGAACGCGGATTTATGCCCGTGCAGCACATACTGCTCGCCTTCGCGCCGCGCCGATGTCTGCACACCGATCCCTGCTTCCGACGATGGGCAGAACAGGTCAGACCCGGCGATATTCGGTTCGCTGAGCGCGCCGCTCCACAGGGCGCGCCCGTCGGAGAGCATCCGCGCTTTCTGTGCAGGCGTGGCGCTGCGGGCGATCAGCAGGTTCATCGAAGCGGTCAGGCTGAAGTAGTTCGCGGCCACCGCGACATCCGCCGCGCCGATCTCCTCCATGATCACGCACAAATCGATACACGACCCGCCCGCGCCGCCGTCGGATTCGGGTACCAGCATCGTGTTGAAGCCGAGCGCCGCCCCTTTTTCAAAGGCAGGCCGAATCACGTCCCAGGGCGTGATCGCGTCATGCGCGGCGGCATCGATCTGTGCAGCTGCCGGGGCGATGACCGTTTCGGCAAAATCGCGGGCGGTCTTTTGCAGCATTCCCTGTTCACGCGAAAGCCCGATCATGTCATCACCCCTAACTGGCGCAGCATCGTCGCCATATCAAAATAGGCGGTTTCGTTGACCATCTGGTCACCCTCGAAACGGTAGAAGATCGCCGCACGCATATCCATCCTGCGACCCGTCGCCTTCAGGTCGCCCCAATCCTGGCTGTGCGTGCCTTTCATGCGCCCTTCGACGATCACCGCCTCATCTGCATGATGCAGCGTGACGATGATCAGTTCCAGGTCAGGGAAGGCGTTCAGCAGGCCGGACAGGTGTTCATGCACATCGGCTGCCGTTGGGTGGGTATGCGGCGCGTCCGGCGCATTGGCGAGCGGCACGACATCGTAAGAAGCGCGGGCGAACGTCGCTACCGCGCCATCGACATCCTGATGGCTTTCGCAGTAGATATGTTCGCGGACGAGCGCTTCGCGTACCGCCCGCAGCGCGGTGACATCCAGGATTGAGGTCATCAATCGTTCCCTTCCTACAGCCGCTCACGGAACCGCGTGCGCTGGCATCCCATTTTTGACCTGTTCCACCTGCTGGCGGAACTGTTCCACATTCGCTAACTTGATGTCCTCGTAACCGCGAATCACATCGGGCAAGCCCGCCAGCTTCACCGCACGCTCGTAGGTATCGGCTGAAAGCGTGCCGATCTCCGAGTCGATCAGGGCGCGGTATTCCCGGATCAACTGGCGTTCGACACGCCGCACCTGCGCATACCCGAAAATATCGAGCGGCGTGCCGCGCAGCCCTTTCATGGCAATCAGCAGCCTGTACCCGCTGTCGAACCAGCGCCCCAGCGTGAGCTTGTTCTTCATGCCCAATGCCCGCAGCAGCGGCGGGTGCAGCTTGTACGCTATTTTCGCGCCCGCGCCGAACTGCGCCTCCAGCTCCCGTTTGAATTCCGGGCGCATGTGCAAACGGGCGACCTCGTATTCATCCTTGTAGGCCATCAGCTTGAACAGATACCGGGCGACCGCTTCGCTGAAGCGCGTTTCATCGGTGACAGCCGACTCTTTTTCGCGTACACGGGCGATGAAGGCCGTGTACTGGCGGGCATACGCCGCGTTTTGATACGCGATCAGTTCCGGCACGCGAATTTCGAGCAGCCGCCGCAGTTCGCCTTCCGCACCGACGGAATCGATGATCTGGCGCGCTTCGGCGCTCAGTTCTGGCGCGATCTCCAGATCGCCATCGCGCTTGAGCGCGCTCAATGGCTGCCACGACGGATCGGCGGCGGCTTTGCGTCCGATGCGGAACGCCAGCAGATTGGTCTTGACCGAAACGCCGTTCAGCCTGATCACGTCCTCGATGGTTTCGGCGCGCAGCGGGATCAGCCCAAGCTGGTACGCCGCGCCGACCACGATCATGTTCGCCTGCATGTGCGAACCGAAAATGTTTTCCGAAAGCGTGTTCGCGTCCAGGTACAGGTTATGGTCGCGGCGGGTGCGGTCTTCGATGCTGCGCTTCAAAAACTGCTGGCGCGGGAAGTTGACCGATGTGGAACGCACCATTTCGCCCGTCGCCATCGCGCTCATCGAAACGACGGCGACCGTTTTCTTCGGGCTGGCATGGCGCAGATTTTTCTCTTTGCCGCCTTCGAGCAGGTCGAATACCAGGTAGGCATCGGCGCTGGCCGCCGTGATCTTGTTCGAGCGTTCCGCCCCGCCAATTTTGACGTGCGAAAGGACGGGGCCACCTTTCTGGCTCAACCCAGTTTGATCGAGATTATGAACGGTCTTGCCTTCCAGGTGCGCCGCCGTCCCTAAAATCTGATTGATCGTGACCACGCCCGTCCCGCCCACGCCGACCATATACAGGTTCACATCCTCGCCCACGATGCGCACAGGTTCCGGCAGTTCATCCGCATCGATGGTGATGTTCAGGCGGCGCGGCGCTTTTTCCTGCTGCGATGGAATCACGCTCAGAAACGACGGACAGTCCCCTTGCAGGCAGGTGTAATCCTTGTTGCACGATCCCTGATGAATCTGAGTCTTGCGCCCGAATTCGGTATCGACCGGGACGACGCTCAGGCAGTTCGATTTTACGCCGCAGTCGCCGCAGCCTTCGCACACGGCCTCGTTGATGAAAATCTGCTCTGGCGGATCGGGGACTTCCCCGCGCTTGCGCTGACGGCGTAAATCTGCCGCGCACGGCTGATCGTAGATCAGGATGGTCACGCCCGTCCGTTCGCGCAGCGCGATCTGTGCTTCTTCCAGTCGATCCCGGTGCCAGACCATCGTCCCGGATGCCCATTGGGTATCCGCCGGATATTTGCCGGGGTCGTCGGCGCACACGATGATGTGTTTCGCCCCTTCGGCGTACAGCGCCCGCGTCAGTTCGGGGACAGCCATCGCGCCATCGGCGGGCTGCGCGCCTGTCATGGCGACTCCGCCGTTGTAGAGAATCTTGTAAGTGATATTCGTACCAGCAGCGATGGCCTGGCGAATCGCCAGCGATGCTGAATGGAACAGCGTCCCATCACCCAGATTTTGGTACAGATGCGCGGTATTCGTGAAGGGCGCAGCGCCGACCCACTGCACACCTTCGCCGCCCATGTGCGTGATGCCCTGTGTATCCCGATCCATGCTCAGAACCATGCCGTGACAGCCGATCCCCCCGCCTGCAATCGAGCCTTCCGGCACCACCGTCGAGCGGTTGTGCGGGCAGCCAGAGCAGAAATACGGGGTGCGCGTGATCATCTGGCTGCCGATCACAGGGACGGCCAGCGAGAGATCCGCCGCCTTCAAGGTGGCCATTCGTTCGGCAAATACGCCCTCTGGCACGCGCCCGGCCAGGGCTTTCGCCAGCACCCGTGTGACTTCATCAGCATCCAGTTCGCCATCGGCGCGCACGAGCGGCTGTTCCTGCTCATCGCGCTTGCCGATCACGAGCGGACGATCTGGCAGGTTGTACAGAATATCGCGGACGAACAGTTCAATGAAAGCGCGCTTTTCTTCGATCACGAGCAGCGTGTCCAGGCCGCGTGCAAATGCCTTGATCGCGTGTGGTTCAAGCGGGTACAGCATTCCCACTTTCAGAATGCGAATGCCGTAATCGTTCAGCGCCTCATCGTTCAGCCCAACGCTGCTAAGCGCTTCGCGCAGGTCGTAATACGTCTTGCCCGCTGCGATGATGCCGATCCGGTCATCGGCAGTGTGGGTGACGATGCGGTTGATCAGGTTGGCAGCGGCGAAGCGGCGTGCCGCTTCCAGGCGGCCTTCGACCAGTTCTCGTTCCACTTGCAGCGAAAACGGCGCGACCAGGTTGGTCACCTGCACATGCTGCCAGGGCTTGCCGTTGTACTGAAAGTCCGGACGCGCGAAATCATGGATGGGGTGGACACTGGCACTGCCGAAACCGTCGGCAATATCGGTCACGATCTTGAAGCCGACCCACAACCCGCTGTAGCGCGAAAGTTCAAAGCCGAAGCGCCCCAGCTCCAGGATTTCACCGACCGAACCGGGGAACAGGATCGGCATGTGGGCATCGAACAGCGCGGTTTCCGATGCGGAAGGCAGCGTAGACGACTTCGAGACAGGGTCATCGCCCGCCAGCGCCAGTACCCCGCCGCTGCGCCCCACCCCGGTGAAATTCGCATGTTTGAACACATCGCCAGACCGATCCACACCCGGCGCTTTGCCGTACCAGATGCCGAAAACGCCATCGTATTTCGGGTTCGGGTACAGGTTGGCAATCTGGCTGCCCTGTACCGCCGTCGCCGCCAAATCTTCGTTCACACCGGGCATGAACGTGATCTGGTGTTCCCGCAGCAGGTCGGCGATGCCTTCCAGCGCCATATCATAGCCCGCCAGCGGTGAGCCGCGATAGCCGGAGATGAACCCGGCGGTGTTCAACCCAGCACGCTGATCCGCCCTGCGCTGATCCAGTGGAAGACGGGCGAGTGCCTGAACGCCGGACAGAAGGATCGTCCCCTCCTGCTGCGTGTACTTGTCGTTTAATGAAAATTTTGAGCCTTCAGCCATACCCGCCCCGCTCATAAACCTCAACGTCGGTTCTTTCGGTTTAGTGTTCGACTTCCAGCACGATACGCCCGGCGAAGTGCCGTGCCTGAATCAACTGGTGTGCTTTTTGCGCTTCGCGCAGCGAGAACACATGCTTCACCTGCGGTTTGACATGCCCGGCTTCGACCAGGTCGCGCAGCGTATCCAGCCCTTCGGGATACACATCAAACGCCAGCACCTTGACTTCAACCCCGTGTTCCTGGCACAGGCGCTCCCGGTTCTGAAATTCAACTGGGTCATTGCGCAGCACGACAACGATCCTGCCGCCGCGCCGCATCACCGAAAAAGTGCGCAGGTTGGTATCGCCGCCAATCGGATCGACCGCTGCATCGACATCCTTGCACAGGGTCGAAAAATCCTGAGTCTTGTAGTCGATCACTTCATCCGCGCCGAGTGACCGCACATACTCGTGATTTTCGGCGCTGGCGGTGGCAATCACCTTTGCGCCAATGTGCTTCGCCATTTGGATCGACATCACGCCGACACCGCCCGCGCCGCCGTGATAGAGCAGGGTTTGATCTTTTTGAAGTTCGGCCAGGTTACGCACCACGATCAGCCCGCTCAACCCCGCCATCGGCAAAGAAGCAGCATCGGTATAGCGAATGTTGGCGGGCATCTTGCGGACGATGCCCGCATCGACGGCGAGATACTGCGCATACGTGCCGCCATGCATCACCGTGATCAGGCCGTACACTTTGTCACCCACTTTGAAATCGGTCACGCCTTCCCCAACTTCGACGACTTCGCCCGCAAAATCGTTGCCGAGCGTGTGCGGGAAGTTGAGCGGAAAGAAGCTGCTCAACCACCCTTCCCGAATTTTGATGTCGTAATAGTTCACCCCGGCGGCGTGAACCTTGACCAAGACCTGTCCCGCTGCCGGGTTGGGGCGCTCGACTTCGACCAGTTCAAGCGCATCATCGCTGCCATAATGCTTGATCTGTACTGCCTGCATGACGTAGTATCCTTTTCGATTAGCTGAGTGCGCGTAAATAGTCCCAGATGGCTTCGACTTCTTCGTTCGTCATCATGCTGTAGCCCGCCCAGGGCATGTACACTGGGTCGATCACGCGGCCATCGAGCGTTTGACCACTGCGAACGGCGCGGGTAAATTCCGCCAACGTGTACGCATCCAGCACGCCGCCCTGCGTCAAATCTGGTCCTGGTGGTGCGCCGGGTTCGAGTCCCTGGCCGCCTGCCAGGTTATTCCCATGACAGAACGAACACCCGCCGATCTGCACCAGGTATTCGCCATCGCTCATTGTCGCACGCGGGGCGGTATGGTCGATCAGTTCGGTGCGCATCACCTGGCCGGAAGCGCCAAGCGTGAGCATCACCTGCGCGGGCAGGGTCAGGTTACGTGCCGCGTCGGTGTTATCGACGGGCGGCAGGCTTTTAATGTAAGCGATCACCGCGCCCAGGTCTGCATCGGTCAGGTAGAAGTAGGAATCGTTCGGCATGAAGATCAGACCGCGCCCCTGAGGGTTGATGCCGTGCCGGATAGCGCGTATCCAATCCTCATCGGTGTACGTTGCGCCTACCCCACCCGCACCGCTCGTCAGGTTGGGTGTATGCACCTGACCCAGAAATTCATCGGCGAACGCAAGCTGCCCGCCCAAGCCCTGCCCATGACAGATCGTGCAGACGGCGACGGCCTGTACCAGATGTTCACCGCGTGCAATCGATTCAGCGTCAGTTGGGATGTCTATCATAGCGACATCGACGGTATAGGTGCGGTTGAGTGGTGACGAGGCCAGCACGACCGCCGCCGTACCCACGATCAGGACGATCACAATACCGATCACGATCAAAATGCGGAGCAGCCATTTACGCATGGGGGGAATCCTCTACCATGACCAGCACCTTACCGACCGATTGTGAACCGAACAACGCCCGGAATGCCTGGGGGCAGCTTGTCAGGCCGTCGAACATCGTCAAGCGGGACTTGACCGACCCATCGTGCAGCCATGCGGCAAGCTGGCGCATGGCATTGGGAAATTCCGCCGCATAATCGCCCACCAGAAACCCGCTCAGGCGCACACGCTTGTTGATCCAGGTGAGCAAATGACGCGGCCCGCGATCCGTTTCGCCCGCCGCCAGGTTGTAATTCGAAATCGTCCCGATCAGCACGATGCGCGCATGGACGTTCAGGTGCCGCATAACCGCATCGTGCGTATCTCCGCCTACCAGATCGAGAAACACATCCACACCGTCGGGCAGTACGGCGGCCAACTGAGCGGGAAAATCGGCAGCCTGGTAATCGACCGCAGCATCGAAGCCCAATGCATCGCGGAGGTAGCGCATTTGTACATCGCCGCCTGCAATGCCGATAACCCGCGCCCCGTGAAGGCGGGCGATCTGCCCCGCAGCCGAACCGACCGACCCCGCCGCCGCGTTCAGCACGAGTGTCTCACCGGCGTTGACCTGCCCCTGCCGCACCGCAAAGTAAGCGGCCAGGCCGGAATTGCCCAGCACGCCCAGGTGTTCCGGCAGCGCGCCCAGGCTTAGGTCGAGGACGCGCAGCCCATCCCCGGCGATGCAGGCATATTCCTGCCAGCCCAGTTCGCCCATCACCGCTGCGCCGACCGGAATCTGCGCATGTCGCGATTCGATCACCCGCCCGATGCCGCGCCCGATCATGACCGTATCGAGCGGGAGCTGTGGCATCCCGCCGATGGCTCCGCTCATGCGCATACGTGGAGCGGGATCCATCGAGAGCAGGACGACTTTCACCAACACTTGTCCATCTTCCGGCACAGGAATGACGGTTTCACGCAGGCTGAAATGTTCATCGCCGGGGAGGTCATGCGCGTAAGCGGACAGGATGAGCTGTCGATTGATGGGAGTGTTCATGGCTGCCCCCGGTGCTTGAGTAAAAACGGGAGCAGCGCGGCGTTGAACTGCTCTGGCGCTTCGATATTGCTCACATGGGCCGCACCGTCGATCTGTACGTAGTCCGCGCCGGGGATTTTTTCGGCCATCGGGCGCATCAGCGACGGCGGCGCGATAGGGTCTTCGCTCCCGCAGATCACCAGCGTTGGCACGCGGATCGACTCCAGCGGCGGAAAAGCTGCATACGGCACAACGGCTGAGAGGGTTTTTAGGTATGAGTCGCGGTGCAGCGCGGATAAGCTTTCGATGATGCGCGCCAGCGCGTCGGGCGGTGTGTGCGCACTCGTCATCGATTTTGCCACCTCCGGCGCAATCTCGGCGGGCGTTTTGCCGTCCAGTAAAGGCTGCTGACGCAGTGCTAATGCCTGCTGCACCCGTTCAGGGGTGGGCGGGGCGGTGAAGCTGGTATCAGCCAGCGTGAGCGTGCGCACGCGACCCGGGTTTCGCCCGTAAAAGTCGAAGGCGATGCGCCCCCCCATCGAGAGGCCAACCAGATGCACCGCCGTCGCACCCAGATGATCCAGGACACGGGCGAGATCGGCGCAGAAATCCGCGAAGGTGACCTCACCGTCATAATCTTCGCTGTCGCCATAACCGCGTGTATCGAGCGCTACGGCGTGAAAGTGCGCGCCGATCACAGGCAGTTGAGCGCGCCAGTTCGTCCGGTTGCCGCCGATCCCGTGCAGGAACAGCACGGTTTCGCCTTCGCCGCAGATGTCTGCGGCGAGTTTGGGGGATGAAGGGATAATTTCGGTGCGCATCATCGCAGTATCTCGCTCAGGCTGCCGTTTTCGACCACGATCTGCCCATCGAGCGTAATCGTGCAGCCGCGCAGAGTCAGGTCGAAGTGGCAGTTGGAATGCCGTCCGGCAGCCGGATTCGGCCCAGTCGAATAGAGAAACTGCCCTGCAACGGCGCGGCCTTCGGTGGCGTTGGTGTCGCCTTTGTCGTAATGCATCATCGCTTCCCAGCGTGCGCCGAAATTCATCCCCCAACTGACGTGCGATGCAGCGTAGGCATTCGGGTCACCCCAGGCGGCGAAATACGAACGCAGCAGTTCCGCGTCCCACCCGCCCTGAATTTCCACCACGAAATCGTTTTCAATGACCAGCGTGACGGGCGATTCCAGGTAGCGTTTAAAGGTGAAATTCATGTCGCCCACGTTCATCACGATGCGTCCGTTCACAGCGCCTGCACGTGGGAAACAGCTTTGTATCCCGCCGGGAAAGCTCGCCCACCCCCCCGGCTGATCGACAAAGCCCAGGTTGCCACCTATCATCGCACCTTCAAGGCTGACGTGTAAATCCGTCCCAGCGGCGGAGGTGATGTGCATCAGGCGGGCGTTCTGCATCAACTGCCGCCCTGTGGCGATGCGCGCCTTCATGCCCACGTCAGAACGGGTACGTTCCAATGATTCCGGGTGATCGTTGCTGATGTACAGCATCCGTGTGCCGTTCTTGCGGACTTCCAGCGCGGCGGGCGAATGCACGCAGCCTTCAACCGTGCAATCTGCGACAAATGGCACGGCTGCAAGCGCGCCGATCACATGCGGCAGCCCCTCAATCGCAAATGAGTAGCCGCTCGACCGCACGGGGACGGGCGCGAACTGCGGCGGCGTGGGGACGATGATATGAAAGGGTTTTGCCTCCATGCGCAGCAGCGCCAGTTCCGCCAGGTGAACATTGAGCGGGCGCGACTGCGTTTCGGACAGGATGGCGACGGCATCGCCTGCCTTTACCGCGCACAGCTCGAACTCGTGTATGAAGGTATCAATCCATTTCGCTTCAATACGTTCCTGAAGAATCGGCATTCTGTCCTCAAAAGTGGAGCATTTTTTCCGAATGTAGCGCGCTTTGACAGTGCGTCACAGGCGCAGTTCGACAATCCCGAACGTTCCGAAATCGGCGGCGACATGATCGCCCCGTTTGGCTTCCACATTCAGAATCAAGTCACCGGTCGATACAATCTGCCCCTGCTTAAGCGGATCGCTCCGACGGGCGCGGTCGTTCACCAGCCACGCCAGCGCCGCGAATGGGTCGAAACCGATGTCAGCCGATGTGCCGCTGGTTTTGCCTTCCCCATTCACGCGGAACGCCACGCTGACCTGTGACAGTTCGACCTGAAGCCACAGATGAATCGGCGCGCCGCGCACCAACCCGACGTTGACCCCGTTATCCGCGATTAGGCACAGCCCGCCGACTTCCATTGGCGCGGCGTAGTTCGGGCGGTTGAGTTCCAGCACTGGATAGACCGCATCGACTTCGGCGCGGATCGATTCGCTGGTGAAGGTTTCATCGGCGCGCAGGTCACGGGCGATACGCATGGCAAATTCCGCCCCTGTGGTGAGCGTGCCGGGGACATCCGGCAGCGAAGCCGGGCTTTCGTACACGGTGGCGGCGAAGATGCGCCCGCCGAACGGTTCGTTCAGCCCCAGGCGTTCCCAGGCGCGGGGGATGCTCGCACCGATTTTCCAGCCTGCCACCGCACCGGAAACCGCCTGCGCCAGCCGATCCGCAATGGCATAAGCATCATCCAGCGCTGCGGGCTTGAGTTCCGGCGGCACTTCCGCGATCAGGTCACCGCTGCGCCGTGCTGCGATCAGCATATCGAGTAGGGTGGTCATGAACGTCCTTTGGCTCCCCTTTCTGTTATGGAAAGGGGAGCATGTTCGGATTAAGGGACGGGTTTAGCGCGGTTCAACCGCTTCATAGGTGGTCACCGGGGCCCATACATACAGCCCTTCTTCCATCTCTTCCACCTGGAAGATGTAGTGCGGGTGAATGGCGACGCGGCCTTCGCCCATCGTGACCACGCCCGATGGATTCGGCAGTTCTTCGAGCGCCAGGATCGCTTCGGTGATCGCTTCGGGGCTGGTGTCGCCTTCGGTCGCTTCGGCAGCGGCAATGAACATCGACGCGGCGGAATACGCGACATGGACAGCCGTACCCGGTGGGCGTTCATAGGCTTCCACGAACGCACCGACGAATGCCGCGTTCTCTTCACTGTCGATCAATGGGCTGTACCATGACGAGCCATACATGCCGATCACGTCGTCGCCCATCTGTGTGAGCAGCGGCGCTTCCTGGGGCGCGTTGCTGATGAAGATCACAGGTGCTTCCAGGCCGAATTCACGATACTGGCGGACGAACGCGAAGTCCGACGGGTTGAGCAGCAGCACTGCGACCACATCGACATCGCCAATGTTTTCCAGGAAGGGAGCCATATCGGCCACGCCGAAACCGACGGGCTGTTCGGATGTGACTTCGCCACCCAGTTCAGTGAACGATTCGACGAACCCGTCACGGCTCTGCTGGCCGAACAGATAATCGGCATACAGAACGGCGGCAGTCCGTGCGCCCAGTTCTTCATAAGCGAATACGCCCGTCTGGTAGGCATCGCCGCGCCCCGAACCAGGGAAGAAGGTATGCGCGCTCTCCGGGCCATCGGCTGCGCCCAGCGCGATATGAATCACGCCAGCCTGTTCCGCATACGCGCTGACCGCTGCGCCCGTGTGCGCCAACTGCGGCCCGATGATCACGTCTACGCCGTCTTCTTCCACCAGCTTACGCGCACGCGCCACCGACTGCGCCGGGTCGTCCGTCTCATCCTCAAAAATGATCTCGATGGGGCGACCCGCGATTTCATTCTCAATCTGACCAAACGCAAATTCGACACCCAACTGCACTTCCGGGCCAACGGCAGCCGCCGCACCGGTGAGCGGGAGGATCACGCCGACGCGAATCGGATCATCCGACTGCGCGAACGACGCGACCGACATGGAAAGCAGGAGCAGCCCGATCAGAAACAAACGTGCGATCTTCATGCAAACACCCTTTCTAAAGCGTAATTCGAGTCCGTAGGTAGAAGTCAAAAGCTAAAAGGCTCCGGTACACGGAATGGCCCTTTCGCCTTTCAACTTTTAACTGCTTCGCTTTTCGTACTGCTTCCGCCCGATGAAAAATTCTTCATCGTTCATGCGCGGCTCGATGCCGAGCGCCCGTACCGCATTACGCGCTTCTTCCATCGGAAATTGGTTCATTTTCATGACAGGCTCACGGGTCATACCGCCGTTGCCGCCAACCAGCCATTGATAATATTTTTGCAGCGGCCAATGATACGTGCCGAGCGTCTGCGTGGGCAGGAATTGATTCTCGAACGTCATGCGTGCCGGGGTGATGCGCCAGAACCATTCCATCGCCTGATCGACCTTGCCCGCCAGCAGCAGGTTGAAATAGTCCACCACATATGGTTTTTCGGGCGATTGCATCAGTTCATACGCGCCCGGTCCCATCCACTGCTGACCATACCCCGTCACCAGCAGCGGCGACCAGCGTTCCCAGGGAACCTGCACCAGCACGCGATCCCCATAGCGGCGGAATGCCTCGAATATGAAGGCAGGTTCGGTGATTGCCACCAGGATCGAGACGACGTTGTCGATCTCGACGAGCTGATCCAGGACTTCAAACGGAAAACCCGACGGGTGAAAGCGGCCAAAGTTGTATTTCATGCTGGGGTACAGCACCAGCGGCAGCGAAGTCGCCTCGCACATCTCGCGGGTACGGTCGATGATTTCCTGGGGGCTGCGCGGGTGAAAGGTCGCCGGGTAGCTAAGCAGGGCGAAATGCGCGCCCGTCCGTTCGGCAAACTGTAGAAACGTGATGTCTTTCTCGAACGAGTCGAAGATGATCCCTGGCGATACCTTCAGTTGGTCGCCCGCTTCATCGACGACAATTTCAAGGAACCGCTGCGCTTCCTCAAAAGTCAGCCCGGCCTGGGTGGTCAGTTCAGTGGCGAAAAATCCGTGTGCGATGGTCTGGCGCACATCATGGCGGATGCCGTCCTCATCCAGTGCCGATAGATCGGGTGTGAACGACGGGAAAAGCAGATTTTGCACGCCCTTGAACTGCTCTTTTGCCCAACGCTTGAGTTCGGATGTCATCGGTGATTCTGTGCTTTCGTGTAAGAAAAGTTAAAGGGTGAGCGGGAGCGCCGAAAAACCGCGAAAATTCGGCGTGGTCACACGCTTACTGTTTGCCTTATCAATATCCCAGCATTCGCTGACCGCCAGCATTTCGCGGAACAGCGTCTGCGTCATCAGACGACCCAATGGCGCACCGATGCAGAAGTGAATCCCCATCCCAAAGCCCAGATGCCCACGCGGGTCACGGCTTAAATCGAACAGGTCGGGCGCGTGAAAGAAACGCTCATCGCGGTTGGCCGCGCCGATGTGAAGAAGCACCTGCGCATTCGCGGGGATCACTTTGCCGTGCAGTTCGACATCCTGATGTGGGGAACGGACGAAGCCCTGCGCTGCTGCATCCCAACGCGCCGATTCCTCGACGAAATTGTCGATCTGAGCGGGGTCATCTTTGAGCGCACGGTATACATGCGGGTGCAGCGCCATTCCATACGCCATGTTGGTGAACAGGTTATTGATCGATTCAAACCCGGCGACGAGAAACGTCATCGTCGTCACCACCACCTGATCGTATTCAAGACGCTGGCCGCTGTCGTCCTCCGCTTGCAGCATGGCCGTCATCAGGTCATCCTGGGGGTGTTTCAGGCGGTCATCCGCCAGCGCAGAGAGATACTCGCGCAGATGGCGCATGGCGATCTTCTGCGGCGGTTCCTGGCCTTCCGGCACCTGCACGCGCAGAAAGAAGTCATCCAGCCAGTGGCGCAGTTGGATGAAGTCCGCGTCCGGCACGCCGAACATGGTACCGAGCAGCGAGGCGTTGTACGGGGTGGAGACGGTCGAGACGAATTCGAGCGTCCTCATCTCGCGGGCTTGTGCCGCCAGTGCGCCCGCCAGCCGTTGAATCTTCGGCTCAAGCTGGGCGATGGTGCGCGGCGTGAACGCCTTGTTGACCAGGCGGCGGGCAAATGTATGTTTCGGTGGGTCGGTTGTGCCAAGTGTCTTACCAATGCGTTCCGGCAGATCGTTCAGCAGGTTGCCACGCCGCTGCGATGACCAGATGCGATGATTCTGAAAGGCATTCACCACATCGTCATAGCGCGTCAGCACCCACACATCCTCAATTTCGGAGTAGTGCGCCGGGTCATGGTCGCGCATCCACTGATAATCGGGATACGGATCATCGCTGGCAACGATCAGCAGGCGGTACTGAAAGGTCATGCGACCCCCTTAGCGCGGTAGCCCAGATGCAGTGAAATTTCATCGCCCGCCCGCATGACCGCCCCACGCAGCGCATCCTGTGACCGTTCAAAGCGGAAGGCGGGGACGGACATGCTCACAGCAGCGACCACGCGCCCGCTGTGATTGCGGATCGGTGCGGCAATGCAGCGTAAATCCGCGATGATCTCGCCGTTGTCGATGCCCCATCCGCGCTGGCGGGTCGCATCCAGTTCGGCGCGCAGCGCTTCCAGCGTGGTGATGGTCGATTCAGTGAAACGGGGTAAGCCTTGTTCGGCAATCGTCCGCTCAACAAGTGTAGAAGGTTGATGCGCAAGCAGGACTTTCCCTACACCGCTGCAATGCGGGTACAGGTGCGACCCCAGGCCGCTGGCCGCGACGCGGATCGGCTGCATTCCATCGAGTGTATCGACGTAGCACACCTTGCCATGATCGAGGATGGCGAGGCGGATCGTTTCCTGATAGGTGTCATTGATGCGTTCGAGGATAGGGCGGGCGACGGCGCGCAGTTCAGTCGTTTCCAGCAGAATTTCGCTGAGTTCGACCAGCTTCCATCCCAGGCGATAGCGTCCGTCTTCGCCCTGGGTAAGCAGGCCGATCTGCGCCATTGACGCGACCAGATCATGCGCGCTCGATTTAGCGATGCCGAGTGCGTGCGCGATGTCGCTAACACCCCATTCAGGCCGTTCACCGTTGAACAGGGCGAATACCTGACCCGCTTTCAGGATTGTCCCCAGCATGAAACTATTCCTTTTAAACATATTTTGCGTTCATCGTATAAGGCATGCCGATACGCGACAACAGCACTGTTCGACTATACCGAACAATCCGCTTGCCAGGTCGAGAATATTCTGTCATCCTAAAATGGTTTAAGCTTGAAATTTTTGGTTGAATACTAATTTAACGCAAATGGCCACTTTTCTCACGCTCCCTTCTGGGATCACACTTCATTACGACGGTGCGGGTGCAGGCGAACCGCTGATACTGATTCATGCGCTGGGTACCGATTTACGGTTGTGGGATGCGCTCGCCCCGCTGCTGACGACATTCTGCACCGTGAAACGCTACGATCTGCGGGGGCATGGGCTGTCGAGCGCGCCGCCCGCGCCGTATAGCCTCCGCGATCATGTCGATGATCTGCGCGGCTTGTTGGATCACACGGGTGTTGAAAAAGCCACTTTATGCGGGGTTTCCGTCGGCGGGCTGATCGCCATGCAATTCGCACTCGATCATCCTCAGCGTGTCGCCCGGCTCGTCCTGTGCGACACCGACGCACGGATAGGCAGCGCGGCACTGTGGGAAAACCGGATTAAGCTGGTGCGTGAACGTGGGTTGGACACGATCAGCCCTGACATCCTGGCGCGCTGGTTTGCACCCAACTACAGGGAAAAGAATCCCGCCGCATGGGAAGGCTGGCGGACGCTGCTCGCCCGTCAGAATGCCGAAGGCTACAGCGGGACGTGTGTGGCACTGCGCGATGCCGATATACGCGATCAGGTGGGGAACATCACGATCCCAACACAGGTGATCGTCGGGGAGCAGGATGTCAGCGTGACCGTTGATGCGGCTCGCACGCTGGCCGCCGCGCTGCCCAACGCGGAAATGCGCGTGATCGACGACTGCGGACACCTACCGCCTATCGAGCAGCCCGAATCGCTTTTCGCGGCGATCCGGGATTTCATGCGCGAAGGCGATGCCTACGAACGCGGCATGGCCATCCGCCGAAGTGTGTTGGGCGATACCCATGTGGATCGGGCGGAAGCGAACAAGACCGCGTTCGATTCCGATTTTCAGCACTTCATCACCGAAATGGCCTGGGGCAACGTCTGGTCACGCGGCGGGATCGACCGCCCGACGCGGCACATGCTCACCCTGGCGGTGCTGGCGGCATTAGGGCGCGAACCGGAACTGGCGATGCATCTGCGGGCGACGCGCAACACGGGCGTGACCTTGGAACAACTGCGTGAGGTGTTCTTTCAGGTCGCCATTTATGCCGGGGTTCCGGCGGCGAACAGCGCATTTTCTTTGGCAAAGCGGGAGCTGACTGACCATGACTGATCCTTCAAAACCCTTGACTTCCCTGGATAGAGCCATTCACCCGCCGTATCTGCATCCCGATTATCAATCGACTATCAAGCGCGCCCCGCAAAAGCCGCTCGTGATCACCCCGCAGACCTTGAGCGAACTCACCGCGCCGGTGTTTGGGCATGACGAGATCGGCGCGCTGGATGCTGACCTGACGCGGAATGGGGTGGTCAACGGGGAACCATTGGGGGAACGGATCATCGTCACCGGGCGGGTACTCGATGAAGCCAACCGCCCAGTGCGAGACGCGCTGCTGGAAATTTGGCAGGCGAACGCCGCCGGACGTTACACGCACAAGCTCGATCAACATGATGCGCCGCTCGACCCGAATTTTAGCGGAGTTGGCCGCATCCTCACCGATGCAAACGGCGAATACCGCATCACCACCATTCGACCAGGGGCGTACCCCTGGCGCAACCACACCAACGCATGGCGACCGCCGCACATCCATTTTTCGGTCTTCGGGCGGGCGTTCATTTCGCGGCTGGTCACGCAGATGTATTTCCCCGGCGACCCGCTGCTGGCGTTCGACCCGATCTATAACGGCATTCCCGATGCGAACGGACGCGCTCGCCTGATCGCCGCATATGACCACAGCGTCACCCAGCCGGAATGGGCGCTTGGTTACCGTTTCGATGTTGTGCTGAACGGCAGCCAGATGACTCCATTCGAGACGAAAGAGGCCTAGTTACACATGGACTGGCAGCCGTTGATTCAAACGCCTTCGCAGACCGTCGGGCCGTTCTTCCACGATGGCTTGTTCACCCGTTCAGATCAGCATATTCTGGTCACGAACGACACACGCGGGCAGCGCATTCTGATCACCGGGCAGGTGATCGACGGTGATGGTGCGGCGATCCCCGATGCGATGCTGGAAATCTGGCAGGCGGACGCAGGCGGTCACTTTCGCCACCCCGCCGATCCGGATCATGCGCTGGCCGACCCGAATTTCCGCTATTTCGGGCGTTCCTCCACCCGTGACGGCACATTCCTGTTCAAGACGATCAAGCCGGGCCGGGTAACGTATGACGCGGCGCGTCAGCAGTCCCCGCATGTGAACATTCGGGTGTTCGCACGCGGGATGCTGACCCACCTGTACACGCGCCTGTACTTTTCGGATGAAGCCGCCGCCAATGCCGACGACCCAACGTTGAACCGGGTGGACGCAGACCGTCGTGCCACGCTGATCGCACAGCGGCAGCCCGGCGACGACCTGCCGACCTACTGCCTGGATATTCACCTGCAAGGTGACGACGAGACCGTGTTTTTCGAGCCGTAACGGAACCCCAATGCTGCGCGACCCACTGTTTACCGATGCCGAGATCGACCTGCTGTTCACGGATGAACGCTTCACCCGTACCTTGCTGCATGTCGAAAAAGTCCTGGCGCGGGTCGAAGGCGCGGCGGGCGTGATCCCACCCGAAGCCGCGCACGCCATTGAGCGCACCATCGACGCGCTCACGGTCGATCATGAACGGCTGCGCGTCGGGATGCGTAAGGACGGCGTGCCTACCATCGACCTGGTGGCACAGATCCGCGAAGCCGTCGATACGCCGCATCGAGCCTATGTCCATTACGGGGCGACTACCCAGGACATCATCGATAGCGCACTCGTGCTTCAGGTGCGGGAAGCGCTGACGGTGCTGGAAACACGCCTTGCACGGGTAGTAGAACGGCTGGCGCAGCTTGCCGATCACGAACGCTATACCCTGATGGCCGGGCGCACGCACAGCCAGCACGCACAGCCGATCACGTTCGGGTTCAAAGCGGCAGGGTGGCTTGCGCCATTTTTGCGGCATCATGTCAGGCTCAGCGAATTGAAACCGCGCCTGCTCGTGATCCAGTTTGGCGGCGCGGTTGGCACGTTGGCGGCGCTTGGTCAAAGCGGACTTGTGGTGCGAACCGCGCTGGCGGACGCGCTCGAACTTGGCGTGCCGCCGATTGCCTGGTTCACAGCCCGCGACAGCCTGGCGGAATTCGGGGGCTGGCTCTCGCTCGTCACCGGAAGCGCGGCCAAAATTGCCCAGGACATCATCCTGATGGCGCAGAGCGAAGTCGGGGAGCTTCAGGAGTCAGCGGACGGCGGCGGCTCAAGCGCAATGGCGCACAAACATAACCCGATTCTGAGCGAGACGATCATCGCAGCGGCGCGCACGAATGCAGGGCTGCTGTCGGCTTTGCACGGCGCGCTGATTCAGGAACAGGAGCGGGCGACGGGCGGATGGCAGACTGAATGGCTGACACTGCCGCACATGGTCGGGCTGACGGGTGCGGCACTGCGCAATCTGCTGGAACTTTTGAAGACCATGCAGATCAATCGAACGCAGATGCAAGCGAATGTCACCTCCACCTATGGGACGATGCTGTCAGAAGCGGTCGAAATGGCGCTCGCGGCGCAGATGCCGCGCACTGAAGCCAAGCGGTTGGTGCGCGATGCATCGATCATCGCATTGGCGGAAAAACGCCATCTGGTAGAGGTGTTGAAGGCAGCAACGCCCGTTGTGCTGGATCATCTGCGCGAAGAAGCGGCCTACCTGGGTATGGCAGAACAATTTATCGATCAGGTTCTGAACGAGGTGTAACCGATGACAGAAGTCGTAATCGTGAGCGCGGCGCGCACCCCAATTGGCAAAATTCGCGGTACGTTGAGCGACATTCGCCCGGATGATATGGCCGGGTTGGTGATCAAGGCCGCAGTCGAACGCGCCGGGATTGACCCCGCCCTCGTTGAAGAAGCCTATATGGGCTGCGCGAACCAGGCCGGGGAGGACAATCGCAACGTCGCCCGCATGGGAGCGCTGCTGGCCGGGCTGCCGCAGCATGTGGGCGGACTCACCTTCAACCGGTTGTGCGCCAGTGGGTTGAGCGCTGTCAATGCGGCGGCGCGGGCGATCACCTGTGGAGAAGGCGATGTGTACGTGGCGGGCGGCGTGGAAAGCATGACCCGTGCGCCCTACTCGATGCCGAAGAACCCGGTCGGCTTTGGGCCATCAGGCAACGTGACCGCCTGGGATACCACGCTTGGCTGGCGCTACCCCAACCCGAAAATGGAAGCGCTTTTTCCGCTGGAAGCGATGGGTGAAACCGCCGAAAACATCTACGACATGAGCTGCGCCGGGCAGATCAGCGGCGGCGCGATCACCCGTGACGATCAGGATCGATTCGCGCTGCAAAGCCAGATGCGCGCCGTAAATGCGATCAACCAGGGGCATTTTCAGCGCGAGATCATCCCGGTCATGGTTCCACAGGCGAAGGGTGACCCGATTCGGTTCGATACGGACGAACATCCCTTCTACAAAAAGACCGAGTCGGGCTACGAGGTTTCAACCACACTGGACAAGCTCGGCAAACTCAAACCCGCTTTTCGGCAGGACGGCAGCGTAACGGCGGGCAATTCGAGCGGGCTGAACGACGGCGCGGCGGCGCTGGTGTTAATGTCGGCGGAACGTGCCGCCGCGCTCAACCTGAAGCCGCTCGCGCGCTGGGTCGGCTCCGCTACGACGGGCGTTGACCCGCGTGTGATGGGGTTGGGGCCAGTCGAAGCCACACGCAAGGTCGTGCGGCGTACAGGGGTGACGCTCGACCAGATCGATTTGGTCGAATTGAATGAAGCCTTCGCCGTGCAGGCCATTGCCGTGCTGCGCGAACTGGGCATCAGCGAGGAAAAGACGAACGTGAACGGCGGGGCGATTGCGCTCGGTCATCCGCTCGGCTGTTCCGGGGCGCGCATCCTGACTACGCTGATCTATGAAATGCACCGCCGCGCCGATGCGGGTGAGACGCTGCGCTACGGACTGGCCACCCTGTGTGTGGGGGTGGGGCAGGGCGAAGCGACGATCATTGAACTGCTGCGCTGAAACTGAGGGTATATTCTGATGAAGCGTGTCCCCATCCTTTCCGCTGAGCAAGCCGCCGCATTGGTGCGCGACGGTCAAACGCTGATGGTCGGCGGTTTTGGCATGACGGGTAACCCGGTGCATCTGCTGCACGCGCTGGCCGAAACGCCCGTCAAAGACCTGACCTACATCGCCAACAATGTCGGTGAACCCGGCTTAGGCGGCGGACGGCTGCTGCGCAACGGCCAGATTCGCAAGGCAGTTGGGTCGTTCTTCACCAGCAACCCGGAAGCGGTCGCGGCGGCACAAGCGGGCAAAATCGATTTTGAACTGCTGCCCCAGGGATCGCTGGCCGAAGCGATTCGGGCGGGCGGCGCGGGGATCGGCGGTTTTTTCACGCCCACCAGCGCCGGGACGATGCTGGCCGAAACGCGAGAGACTCGCTTGATCGACGGTAAAGCGCATGTGTTCGTCCCCGCCCTGCACGCCGATGTTGCGTTCATCCGCGCATGGACAGCGGACACGGCGGGCAACCTGGTCTACCGCATGACCGAGCAGAACTTCAACCGGGCGATGGCGATGGCGGCGGAACTCGTGATCGCGGAAGTCGAGAACATTGTACCTGTTGGCGAACTAGACCCGAATCTGATTCATACGCCTGGCTGTTATGTCGATTACCTGGTGCAGGCATCCCTTACGCCAGACGATCTGGGATCGTCGGCATCGGTCGAAGCGAGCAGCAAACGTGCGGATGCATCGCGGATGCAGATGGCACGTCGGGCGCTGGCCGAACTCAAACCGGGGGATGTAGTCAACCTGGGCGTGGGCATTCCCACGCTCGTGGCGGACTTGATCACCCCGGAACACGGGATCATCCTGCATACCGAAAACGGAATGTTGGGCGTTGGGCCAGCCCCTACTGAAGGCGGCGCACTCGATTACCCGGTGAACGCGGGCAAAATCCCCGTGACTGCGCTTCAGGGCAGCAGCTATTTCGACAGCGCCGATTCGTTCGCCATGATTCGCGGCGGTCATGTCGATGTGGCGATCATGGGCGGCCTGCAAGTCGATGAGCGTGCGAACCTGGCGAACTGGGCTGTCCCCGGTAAACCGCTGCTGGGGGTGGGCGGCGCGATGGATTTAGCATCCGGCACGCGGCGGTTGATCATCACCATGACGCACACCAATACCGATGGCAGCCCTAAGCTGGTGCCGGAATGCACGCTGCCACTCACGGCCATTGGTGCGGTCGATATGGTCATCACCGACCTGGCAGTATTCGCTTTCGCAGAAGGGGCGCTGCGGCTGATTGAAGTGATGCCGGGCGCATCGCTCGACGACGTGCGCGCCAAAACCGCTGCTCGGTTCGTCACCGCCTGAATGTTCGTCGGATCGTTTACCAGGAAGGGAAACTCTATGCTGCTGCTCACCGCCCCAACGGGCAACGTTGGCGCTGAAGTCGTCAAGCTGATGATGCAGGATAAGCCGATACCATTCCGAATCGGCGCGCACCGCCCGGAAAACATCAAGCGCATGTATGGCGACGATGCGCCCGCGGTCTACTTCGATTTCGATGATCGTTCGACCTGGGATGCCGTATTGGATGGCGTGGACAAGGTTTTTCTCGTTTTTCCGCTGCCCATGCCGCGCAACGTCAAGCGCTGGATGATCCCGTTCATCGATGAAATGGTGAAACGCGGCGTGAAACATGTCGTGTATCTCGACGTAACGGCGGCCAAAGATTCGGAAGTCGTGCCGCATTACCATGTCGAACGCTATCTCGAATCGAGTGGAATCGCCTATACGTTTCTACGGTCGAGCTACTTCATGCAAAACCTGTGTCGGGGACTTTCAACACACGGGGTGGATATTGTCGAAAACGACGAGCTTTTCATCCCAGCGGGGAATGGCACCATGACCTTTCTGGATGCCCGCGACGTGGCCGAAGCCGTCGTCAACATCATGAAAAACCCGGAACCGCATGAAAACAAAGCCTATCTCCTGGCCGGACCAGAGGACATCGATATGAAGCAGGTCGCATCCATCTTCAGCGATGTGTTCGGTCGCCCGATTCGCTACACCAACCCCAATGCGCTCCAGTTCGCCTGGCGGTTGTTCCGCCGCCGCGTGAAGTGGGATGTGATTGGCTTCATGACCATCGTATATACGATCACCCGCCGGGGACAGAATTCGGATTTTTCGCCCGACCTGGAGAACCTGTTGGGGCGTAAGCCGCGCAACATGCGCCAGTTCGTCACCGAAGAAAAATGGCGCTGGGATACCCGCACCTGGACATGAGCGGCAGAGCAATCGCATCAAAATGAGTGAGGCGCTGTCAGCGAAAATTCAAGAGAAGGGATGCTGGAAAGCGCGCAAACTTTTTCGGCAGCAGCTCTCACTCAATTTTGAAGCGATTACCTGGATACAACTCGCCGATTACTTGACAAAGCCCATCAGGTAAGTTAGTCTTGATTCACACTGCATGAATTCGACACACTCAGGTGAACCGTGATCGCCTCTCGTTTTTCAGTACTTGCCAAGCCGATGTGTTGTCTGTGCGAAAAACACAGACTTTGATCTGCCTGGATACTTGATCGAGAGTAGAACGCTCCCGCGAAAATGAAGCCCCGGCATGTATCCGGGGCTTTTTTATGCAAAGGTGCAGAACCGCTGGCGAACCCGAACGTCGAAAGATGAAGGCAGACGACCATACGCCATGACAGCATTTGAACTCACCTTTGGGCTGTACCCGCTCACCAGCGATTGTGAAGGGCCATAACGCACGAAAATGGCCTCATTTTTCCGATATATCCGATAGGCAAAGATGGGTAACCGTCGCGCTGAGCGCAGGTAAACACTGAAAGGACGATCATGCACGATCTGTCGGATTTGAATCAACGCTTTGAAAAAGCCGCACCTCAGGACATTTTAGGGTGGGCGGTCGAAACGTTTGGACGCGACCTTGCCTTCGTCACCAGCTTTCAACCAAGCGGGCTGGTCATGCTGCATATGCTCTATGACATGGGGGTGCAGGCAAACGTGCTGACGCTCGATACCGGGCTGTTATTTACAGAAACGAACGAACTGATCGAGCGATGGGAACAGGACTTCAATTTGAAAGTGACACGCATTCGCCCACCACAGACGGTCGCGGAGCAAACGCTAACACACGGTGCGGCACTGTGGGAACGTGACCCAGATCACTGCTGTGCGCTGCGTAAAACCGCCCCGCTGGGCGATGCGCTCATCCATTATCAGGCGTGGATCACAGGGCTGCGACGCGATCAATCGGCAGCGCGGCAGGACACACGGATTGTTTCCTGGGACACGAAATACAAAAACTTCAAACTTGCCCCGTTGGCCACATGGACGGACGAAATGGTCTGGACGTATATCCATGCATACGAGCTGCCGTATAACGCGCTGCACGATCAGCATTATTACAGTATTGGCTGCCAGCCCTGCACACGTGCTGTCGCGTCTGGTGAGGACACCCGTGCCGGACGCTGGAGCGGGCGAGCAAAAACTGAATGTGGCATTCATCTGCCCCAACCATTGGAGAGCGGCGCATGACTCAAGGCTTTACGCCTGATTCGCCTTACACGAAAGGAAACACTGCGGTGAGACCAGACATGCATGGTCAGCGTCAAATGCTGAGAGTACGTCCGTATGGATCGATCTGCTGCGGCGGAATGGCCCGCTGTAAGGAAAACGACCGTGCCGATGTGTCTGTTCATTCGTGATTGACGTGCATTGAAGGAGTTCGAACCATGTCCCGTATTTTCCGTATTCGTTTTGTTCTGCTCAGTCTCATCGTATTTGCCGTCGCTGTCGCTCCGTCGGCGGCACAGGATGCCCCGCCCCCTATTGAGCTGACGCTTGTCGCTTATGCTGTCCCGCGTGAGGCTTACGGCGAGATCATCCCCCTGTTTCAGGCATATTGGCTGGAACAGACTGGACAGACCGTCCGCTTTCTGGAATCGTACCAGGGGTCTGGCACGCAGTCGCGTGCGGTCGCAGCAGGTTTTGAGGCGGATATTGTCGCGCTGGCGCTCGAACCGGACGTGACACGCCTTGTCGATGCCGGGCTGATCGGCGCGGATTGGCAGACCCGCGTACCGAACAACGGTTTCGTCACCCACTCGGTAGCAGTGCTTGCCACTCGTCCGGGCAACCCGGAAGGCATTACCGATTGGGCAGACCTTACCCGTGAAGGCATTGAAGTGATCACGCCAAACCCTGCAACCAGCGGCGGCGCACGCTGGAACATCCTCGCCGCATTTGGCGCGGCACGACGCGGCTTTGTCGAGGGGTTTGAAGCAGGCGATGCGGGTGCGGATGCGTACCTGCGGGCGCTGATCAGCAACGTCGAAGTGCTGGATCGTGACGCACGCGAAAGCTTCCTGACGTTCGAGCGCGGCATCGGTGATGTGGCCATCACCTATGAAAATGAATACTATGCGGGCATTCAGTCGGGCGGTCAGTTCGATGTCGTCTATCCGCGTTCAACCATCCTGATCGAAAACCCGGTTGCCGTCGTCGATACCTATGTGGACGCGCACGGCACTCGCGAAGTCGCTGAAGCATTCGTGAACTTTCTGTTCACACAGAACGCCCAGCGCGTGTACGCCAGCAAGGGTTTCCGCCCGGTAAACCCAACCGTTGCGGCGGACTATGGGTTGACCGTCGAAGCCAGCGCGACCGAGACCGCGCCGGAAGAGACAGTGACCGTCGAACTGAATCCTGAAGTGACGTTTCCAGTGATCGAAGATCTGTTCACGATTGCCGAGTTCAACGGATGGGCGGAAGCGCAGCCGCTCTATTTCGGTGAGAATGGCACGATCATCCAGTTAATCAACGATATTTACGGTACGCCGTAGGCCATCCATGACCGATCTCTCGCTTGAATTATCCCGCGGGCGTTCGGGCGAAGTTTCCCAGGTACCTTATGGTACCTGGGGACTTCGCTTGGCGGCGCTTACGTACCTTGTGGCGTTCATTGCCGTGCCAGTCATGGTCATCTTCACCAATGGCCTGGCGCTCGGCATAGAACGGTTCATGACCAGCCTGACACGACCGGAGACTCTCAACGCCATTCAGTTGAGCATCGTTACATCGCTGATCATGACCGTGATCAACACCGTGATGGGAACACTGACGGCGTATGTCCTGGTCGCATACCGATTTCCCGGTAAGCGCCTTTTCAACCTGCTCATCGACATCCCATTCGCCGTGCCAACGCTGGTAATCGGCGTAATGCTCGTCCTGGCATACGGCCCGCAGACGATTGCAGGCGCGTTCTTGAATGATACGTTCGATCTGCGCGTGGTGTTCGCCGCACCAGGGATCGTGCTGGCGCTGCTGTTCGTCGGTTATCCATTCGTTATTCGCACCGTGCAACCAGTGCTGCTGGCGATGGAACCGAACCAGGAGGAGGCGGCGCATACCATCGGCGCGTCGCCCTGGACGACCTTCGTCCGCGTCATTTTTCCAGCGCTGCGCCCCGCCATTATCACGGGCGCACTGCTCAGCTTTGCGCGGTCACTCGGTGAATTTGGCTCGGTCGTGATCATTTCTGGCAATATCCCGATGCGCACGCAGACAGCGACCGTGTACATCTATACCCAAATTGAAGAAGGGAACATCCAGGCCGCCACTGCCGCGTCTGCTGCACTGCTGTTCGTCTCGTTCGCCGTGACAATCGGTGTCGATCTGGTGCTGAAGCGACGTCTTGCAGGGGGTAGCCCCCATGCGTGAAGTGACACCCCGTTCCTGGCCTGCATTCGTTGTGATCGGCATTGTGCTGCTTTATGCGTTCGTAATGCTGATCGTGCCGTTTGCAACCGTCATCTACAGCGCACTGCGTGATGGGCTGCAAGCGGTCGTTGATACGTTCACCGATGCCAATCTGCAACATGCACTGCTCGTCACACTTGTGCTGACCGTGATTGCTGTATCGGTCAATGCACTCTTCGGCCTGATCACAGCATGGGTGCTGGTGCGTCAGCGGTTTCGCGGGCGCAAACTGTTCGATCTCCTGGTGGATGTCCCCTTTGTATTCGCCACCCCAATTGCCGGGTTCGCAGTGTTGATCCTGTTCGGACGTGAAGGCTGGTTTTCGCCTACCTTCGTCCCCATCGTCTTTGCCTACCCGGCCATTGTCCTGGTCAAAATATTCGTCGCGCTGCCGTTCGTCACTCGTGAGGTTCAGCCAGTGCTGGAGTCGCTCTCACCGGAACCGGAGGATGCCGCCTATACTATCGGCGCGAACCGCTGGACGACCTTCCGCCGTGTACTGCTGCCGGAAATCTGGACTGCCCTACTCTACGGAATCGTGCTGACGTTCGCACGCACGGTCGGGGAATTTGGCGCGGTATCGGTGGTCGGCGGGGCGCTGGAAGGCTATACCGAGTCTGCGACCACCTTCATTTTCCGTGCGCTCAAGGACCGGAACGATACCGCAGCGTACAGCGTTTCGCTGCTGCTGTGCGCGCTTTCGGTGATCATTCTGCTGGTGATGAGTCGGCTGCGAACGCGCATTGCGCACCGTGCCTGACAGAAGGGAAACACTGACCACATGTCCATCAAAATCGATCATATTCATAAATCGTATGGGACGCAGATGGTCGTCCGGGATGTATCGCTTCATGTTGAAACGGGTGAGTTGTTCGTGCTGCTCGGTGCCAGTGGCAGCGGCAAAAGCACGCTGCTGCGCCTGATCTCCGGCCTGCTCACGCCCGATCATGGGCGCATTCTGCTCAATGGGCGCGATGTGACGATGCTGCCGCCGCAGGCAAGGGATACCGGGTTCGTGTTTCAGAACTACTCGCTTTTTCGGCATATGACGGTTGCTGAAAACATCGCCTTCGGTCTAAGCATCCGCCGAAAGCCGCGCATCGAACGCGAACGACGTACAGCGGAACTACTTGACCTGATCGAGCTGCGTGAGTACAGCAACCGCCTGCCAAACGAACTTTCAGGGGGTCAGCAGCAGCGCGTCGCACTCGCACGGGCGCTGGCGTATCAGCCCACCGTGCTGCTGCTTGACGAACCTTTTGGAGCGCTCGACGTAAAAATTCGCGTTCAGCTTCGCCGCGACCTGCGTGCGATTCAGCAGCGACTGGGTGTGACGGCGATACTCGTCACGCACGATCAGGAAGAAGCGTTCGACATTGCGGATCGGATCGGCGTGATCGAAGGCGGCGAACTGCTCGAAGTCGGTACACCGCGTGCGCTGTACGAGCGTCCACGCCACCCCTTCACCGGGGCGTTTCTTGGGACGGCGAATCTTCTGCAAGCACAGCGAAATGGGGCGGTCGTGCATGTGGGCAATGCGCATCTGCCCGCACCGCCGGACACCGAACATCTGAGTGGTCAGGCTGTGTCCCTGTTTTTCCGCCCAGAGGAAATTGCGCTGTCGTCCTCGCCCGATACAGCCGAAGGGGCGATGCTGGGTGCCGGCGTGATCGAGTCACTGTCATTCGCTGGGGCAGTGGTGCGAATAGGGGTGCGGCTGGTCACGACCGAAGAGTCGAACGGATCGTCCGGCGCGCTGCTTCAGGCGGCTATGACCTCGGCGCAAGCGCGCGCACTGTCACTCACTGTTGGTCAGCAGGTGTGGGTCGGGGTACGGGCGTACCATCTGCTTGAGCGATAAAAAGGACAGTCTCACAAAGAGGACTGTCCTCTACCTATCATCGGTCACTGTGCAGATACATGATGTCTGTGCGCTTCAAAGGCTGTATGCCAGGCAGCAGCGGGGCAGTGCTTGTCCTGTTCAAAGACTTTCCGGCGGCGCAGGCCTAAGCCGTCGGCACTGCTTCGACCGGGTTTTCCGCGACGTTGCGCCCGCGTGCGTGCCAGATGCGATGAGTGCCGTTCGACGGATGTTCCAGGTTCAGCCGCATCGACTGTGAGAAGTAACGCATGGTATACCCACAGCGGCGGCGTGGGCTGGTATTCGCCTTCGCGCCATGTATCAGCCGGGCATCGTGCAGTGAACACTGATTCGGCTGAAGCGCGAAGTATACGGCCTTCGATTCGTCGATCTGGTCGGGGCGAATCGCCCGTTCAAACGTATTCGATAGGCTTTCAACGGTTTCATAATCGCTGAAGCCGTGATGATGCGTACCGGGAATCACTCGCATACAGCCATTTTCTTCATCCGCCGGGTCAATGGCGAGCCACACGGTGACGATCTGATCCATCCGGTCGAAACGCCCTTCCCAATAGGCGGAGTCTTCATGCCAGGGGGTCGCCCGCCCTGTAAACGGTTCTTTTGCGATGAAGTGGCTCGACCACAGCCCAATATCGGGGCCGATCAGGGGTTCCACCAGGTCAAGCACTTCATCAGCCAACAGGTAATCGAACAAGCGTGGATCCTCGAAGTGCGGCACATCCAGCTCATCGATCCGTTTGCCAACAGCCTGTGCTTTGGCCGAAAGTGTCTCGAAAATGGTCTTAAGCTGTGCGAACTTCGCTTCGCTGAAGACAGGTTCACGAAAGAGCGTATAGCCATTCGTCTGGAAAAACTGTACCGCATTTTGATCTAGTCTCAGCATGGGGATGTCTCCTGCAATCTGCTGCAAAATGGCTCGTTGTATCATCTTCCGAACAACAGACCATGCTTCGACTCTATTCGTCTTGATGCCTCTCTGTCTTGCTCAGGGGTGACCGATTCTTCTACACTATTGATGTCTGAGTTCACGAATTGGGGGCTTGCGTTGTCTGTCTTGCATCTGCGCGCCGCTGACCTGATCGATCCGCGCACCGAGGCGCGCTGCGCCCGGCTGGCACTGGATGATCTGTCAACCACGCCGCACGATCACGATTTCTGTGAGGTTTTCCTGATTGAAGAAGGCAGCGTCACCCATGTGGTAAACGGTGTATCCATCGCGCTTCAGGCCGGGGCGCTCGTGTTCATCCGGCCTGCGGATCAGCATCACTATCAGCGTGAAGGCAGTGACCGCTGTATCCTGACCAACCTGGCGGTCTATCAGAGCGTTGTGGATGCGTTGTTCACCTACTTCGCCATAGATGGCTGGCGCGCACGTTACATGCAGCCGTCCCTGCCGCCCGTCATGCAGCTTGCCCCATCGCAGCGTCATCACATTACCGCGCGGCTGCACAGGCTGGTGCTGCCGCTGTCGTATCCGCTTAGGACGAACGCTGACAGCTACCGCAGTGCGGTGCGCGTCGTGCTGGCTGAACTGTTCACGGAAGGGTTCGCATGGCACGATCAGCCCCGCGATCAATCGATCCCTGCCTGGCTGTACGATCTTCTCCAGGAGGTAGAGCAGCCCGGCAACCTGGAGCGGGGTTTGGGCGGGTTGTACGCGCTGGCACAGCGTTCTCCCGAACATATCGCACGGGAATTCAGGCGTTATCTCGGCGTAACCCCTTCGCAGTACCTCAACCGCTTACGGCTCACTCATGCAGCTCATGCGCTCATCCACACCAACACGCCGATCCTCACCGTTGCGCTTGCGAACGGCTTCGACACCCTCAGTTACTTTTACCGCCTGTTCAAAGCGCAGTATGGGGTTTCACCGTACCAATACCGACGGCAGAATCAGCGCCGCTTGATCCCATAACCCGTTTGCACAAAACCGACAGCCTGTTTAGCTGACAGCGGCGCGTCTGGGCTATCTGTTCGAGTCGGCATTATGCTGAAAACTGCGCAATCAGATTATTTTGGCCAACCGTTTGACGAAGGGAGAAAATATTGATGTTTCGGGCATTCTTATTATCTATGGTGTTCGTGATCGGGACATTCAGCGTCAGTGGCCAGGATCAACAGGCTCCACCGAGTGAACCTGTCATGCTGGAACGGCTCATCGATGACTTTGAGAGCGGGCTGCCCATCACGTATGACGCAGCGGGGGTGGGAATCGGCTTTGTCCCCTGGGGCGATACGACGGGCAATGTCGTCCTTTCGGCACGTCAGGTTCTCCCAAATGCGCCACTTGCGATTCCGATGCTGGCGGATGTACCGAATACCGTCTTAGCGGTCGATTTCCAGATCGCCAGTTGGGGCGGTTTCTTTCACATCTTCACCGATGGCGAAGACTGGGTGGGCATGGACTGGCGTGACTACAATGCATTCAGCTTCTGGATGTACGGCACTGGGTCGAACGGAACCCTTCAGTTTGAACTGGCGGACAACCTGAATCGGGATTTCCCCGGCGACAGCGCCGAACGCTATCTGTACCGGTTCATCGATGATGCTGCGGGATGGCGGCAGATTACCATTCCTTTTGCGGCATTACAGCGCCGTACCGATTACCAGCCGCCCGGCGCACCTGATGACGGCCTGGGACTCGACCAGGTTTCCGGCTATGCCTTCGGGCTGCCATCGGGCATTGGGGCATCCACTATCTTGTTCGATCAAGTGGGGTTGACGACGGTAGAAGGCGATTCAGTGATCGTGTGGTCTGCGGGCGAAACTGCCGCACTGCAACCGAGCGCATTAGCGCCCGCCGCAACAGGAGGCCGGGATTTGTCGAACGAAAACCTGTGGAACGAACGCGAGTGGACGCTGATCTGGTCGGATGAATTCGACGCGGCAGCAGGCACACCGCCAAATGCCGACTACTGGACACATGAAATTGGTGGGAGTGGTTGGGGCAACAATGAATATGAATACTACACCGAACGTGTGGAAAATGCCGCCCATGACGGCCAGGGACACTTGGCAATCACCGCACGGGAAGAGCGGCTCCCCAATGCACAATGTCATTACGGGGCGTGCCGTTACACATCGGCGCGCTTGATCAGCCGTGACAAAGTGGAGTTCACTTATGGGCGAGTCGAAGCGCGCATCCGCATCCCACGCGGACAGGGAATCTGGCCCGCGTTCTGGATGCTGGGTGGTGACATTCTATCGGTGAGCTGGCCTCGCAGCGGCGAAATCGACGTGATGGAAAATGTCGGCCATGAACTGTATACGGTACATGGGACTGTACACGGCCCCGGCTATTCCGGCGGCGAAGGCATCGGCGCGTCGTATACACGCGATACCCCATTTTCCGCCGATTTCCACATATATGCCATCGAGTGGGATGAGGACGCGATCCGCTGGTACGTGGATGGCGACATATACCACATGCTCACACCGGACGATCTGGGCGGTGACGAATGGGTGTTCAACAAACCGTTCTTCCTGCTGCTGAACGTCGCAGTGGGGGGAAACTGGCCTGGCCTGCCGAACGACCAAACGGTCTTCCCCCAAACGATGCTGGTGGATTATGTGCGCGTGTACCAGTTAGCGAGCGAATAACCCTGGTCAGGGTTCAGAGATCGTGCGTATGGGCAGCGGCGAAATGCTGCTGCCGGTACGCACCGGGCGATACGCCCGTTTCACGGCGAAAGACACGGCAGAAATACGCGATGCTGCCAAAACCGGTCGCGTTTGCTACATCGCCCACGGTCACCCGGCCTTCAAGCAGCAGGGTTTTTGCCTGGCTTAGACGGTACCGAGTCAGATAGGTCATGAGCGAAAATCCCAGTTCGTGCTGAAAACAACGGTTCAGGTGGTCTTCGCTGACGGCGACATGGCGTGCAATCTGTTCACGGGTGATGGGCTGGGCGTAATGGGCGTGGATGAACGCCATTGCAGCGCGCACTAAACGGAGCGACTCGCCGCCCACTCTGGATGCTTTCGCCAACACCCTTTTAAGATGGTCAATAACTTCTTCGTTGGTGAACATCCCTTTTTGCAAAATCGAGACGACATTATCGGCGGTCAGTAAGTTGTTCTGCACGTCATCGAGCGGTTGTGCCGTCAGAATGACCACCGGAATACGGGCGAAACGGCTGTCGGCACGCATCGTGCGCACCACATCCGCGCCGCTCATGTCTGGCAGGTTCAGGTCAAGGATCATCAGGTCAATCGGGTAGCGTTGGGCGGTGTTCAAGGCTTGTACGCCGCTCCGTGCGCGCAGTACATCGTACTGCGGTGCATACTGTACGATCATGCGCGCATACAATTCGAGATTTTGCGGTTGGTCGTCCACGATCAACAGGGTCTTTGCCTGCGAACCAACGGCCAGTTCTGGCGACACAGTATCGAGAGGGGGTGTACTGATGGTGTAAGGCAGGGTGCTGTTCGCATTCAGCGCAGCGGGCAAGATAGGCAAGGTAAAGTAAAAGGTTGCGCCTTTCCCAACCTCCGAATACACATTGATCGTGCCGCCGTGCAGTTCGATGATATGTTTGCTGATGGCGAGTCCCAGCCCCATCCCACCGTACTGCTGAACACGGGTGAATTCGCTTTGTGCAAATTCGGTGAAAATTCGCTGCTGTTCGTCCAGTGGTATACCGATGCCAGTATCGGAAATAGCGAATGTCAGTTCGTCCTCATCGGCACTCACGCTCACCGTAATCGATCCTGAATGCGTGAACTTGACCGCATTGCTCATCAGGTTGAGCGCGACCTGCCGGATTCGGGTCGGGTCGGCGAAGACGGGCGGCAGTTGTTCAGGGCAGTTCACCTGCCACTGCAAGCCGCGATCCATCGCCAGGCGTTCCCCGGTGGCGAATGGCACAGCCAGCGTATCCAGCAAGTCAATTGTTTCACGCTGAAGCTGGAACTGCCCGTTTTGCTGCCCACCCAGTTCGACGACATCGGCGATCAGCCCATTCAGATGGCGTGCCGTCGCTTCAATCTGCGCAATGTCGCGCATATAACTTTCCGGCACTGTTTCTGGTGTATGATGCGCAAGCAGCCCACTTAGACCGATGATTTGGCTGAGCGGTGTGCGCAGTTCATGCCCGACGACCGACAGAAAACGACTTTTGACGCGGTTGGCTTCTTCGGCCAACCGCTGTCCGCTCGTCGCCTGCTGGTAGAGGCGAATGCTGTGGAGTGCGCCGGAAATGTGCTGCACCAGTTCGCCGCAGTACGCCAGATTATCCGCTTCAAAAATGGCGTACCCCAACAGTTGATCCCCAACCGTCAGCGGCAGCAGTACCCGGCGGTATGGCGCGGCTTCACGAATAAATCCTTCCGGCGGAAATTCCCGGCTGGCAAACATCAGGTTGTGCCGTTCGTTCAGGCCGAGGATGGTCGTTTCACCCACCGGATCATCACCACTGGGGTTGAGCAGTGCGATCCACCCCTGCCGAATACCCAGGGGTTCGAGATCGTTCGTGACCACCTGTACCAGATGTTCGATGGTCAGGGACGAGATCAGCTTGTCTGCGACGACTGCCATCTGATGAAGCTGGTTAATATGCGTTTGCATTCGCCAGTTCCCGCGCCATTCAAGATGCTGACTGATGGCGGCACGCCCGTGATGGATCAACTGCTGGGCAAAATCGACCTGCTGGCGCGGATGTGGCTGCAAGCTTTTCTGAAGCACTGTCAGCGCTTCCTGCCAGGGCTGCACACTATCGTCTTTTTCAAACGCATAACGGCACAATCCATCGAGCGCCTGCAAGAACCGCTTCGGGTTGTTTGCGCGAATGCTCATGAAGAACGAATCGACCAGCAAAGCGGCGTGCTGGGCAACTTCTTCCAGCGACAAAAACGCCCCACCCCCCATCACGGCATAGGTCGCTGCCGTAATCAGGGCATCACGGGAATGGGACGGGATCGATACGCCGGGCGTGCCAAGCGAGATTTCCAGCGCCGGGGCGCTTTCCAGGATGCGCGTCTGTCCAACACATCCACACGACTCGCGGATGGTGAGGGACGCGGGTACCCGAATGGTGCGGGGTATGGTTTCCTGCCCGCCGATCTGTCGGAGAAGCTGTAACACGGCCTCCGTACCGATCTCCTCAATCGGGTTATGGATCGTCGTCAGAAGCGGCTTACGAGCGCGGGCGTGAATGTGGTCATCCATGCCGATCACGGCAATGTCATCCGGGACTTGCAGCCCCGCCCGTTCAAGCGTGCTGATTGCGCCATGTGCCGATTCATCATTGCTGACCACGACAGCCGTAAACTCGACACCGGAATCGAGAATCTGCTGCATGGCCTGTGCGCCGCCCGGTTCAAACTGAAAACCATAAGCGACGAGCCGGGGATCGGTGGCTAAGCCTTGTTCCTGCACGAACCGCTGATACCCTGCCAGCTTATCATCGCTGTCCGTTCGGCCATCCGGGTTGTATTCGCCTGCGATAAATGCGATGCGCGTATGCCCATGATTGACAAGGTGCTGCATCGCCTGGTACACGGCGCTTTGCGCGTCCATATACACGGTGGAACCATTTTCGCCATTGCCGATGAACACCACCGGATGACCCTGCTTGATCAATGACTGGATGTAAGTTGTCCGCTCGTTGGAATGCAGCGGCGTGACCACAAGCAGGCCGTCCGTGTTCCATTGGCCGATGGGAAGAAAGCTGATGTCTGGTGGGGCGAACCAGCCGCCATAAGCCGTGACCTGATTGCTGGCGCTGGCATAACGCAGGATCGAACCGCCGATCAGCAGGTTACAATCGTGCTGGCGGGCGGCCTGGGACACCGCATTGAGAAGATGCTCAAAAAAAGGATGTATCTGCGTGTGGTAAACACTCCACCCGCTCAGAATACCGATAGTGGGAAAACGTCTTTGTTTTTGGAACATCGAAATGCCTGCATATCTTTCAAAAAGCGTTCATGGCCGCCGGAATACCAGCGGAGTAGCTCTATTTTAAGCGATCTCGGACGGACAAGGCACCCTGGCGCACCGCATCGAACCGGGACGCACCCCGGTTTATCCTTCGACTGCAAGTTCTTTGCACAATTCCGATAGGTTCTCCCCCCTGAAAAATGACCAACCTTAGAATGTGATGAATCCGTCGTTGAACGACGGGTTAGAAGTCCGTTTACGCATCGTTTTTCGGAAGGATATTTGCAAATGTTCAAAAAAGACAAAGCTTCCTCCTCACCGACCGGAATTTCCCGCCGCGATTTTCTCAAATATGCGGGTACTGCGGCGGCTGCCGCCAGTGCAGGCGGGGTGCTGGGGTATGCGCCGCTGTTCGGTCTGCGTTCCGCATTGGCCCAGGAACAAATCGTCCTGCGCACCGCCCGCTGGCCTTTTGTGGAACCGATGCCGACCGCCGATGAAATCGCTGCCGACCCCACCCGGCAGGTGTACGCCGATATTCTTCAGCGCTGGCTTGACCAGAACCCTGGTGTCAGCATCGAACTGGTCGATTTCAACATTTGGGATCAGCAAACCCTGCTGACTGGCCTGGCGGGCGGCATCACGCCGACCGGCTTCCATACCACCGTGTTAGGGAACTACAATATCGCCAATACCCGTGCCGCTTTCGCTCAGGGACTCGTGGCCGATGTGAGCGAGTATTACCAATCGCTCGGCATTGATACGCTGATCGCGCCGTATGTGCGTGAACAGATGGGCAAGTGGGAGCTTGATGGGCGCATTTACGCGCTGCCGACCGTTTTCAACCCCGGCGTAGGGTTCATCTATCGCCGCGACCTGTTCACGCAGGCCGGTGTCCCCGAACCGACTCCCGACTGGACATGGGCCGACCTGCGCGAAGCGGCAGCCGCGCTGACCACTGCCGACCGCAAAGGTGTTGCCTTCCAGCGTTGGGCGCTGAACTGGCGCATGGAAGCCGAAGGTGCCATGCAAAACCCGACAGTCGGCACGATGACCGTGATCCCCGATCCGGGGAGCGGATGGAACTGGCGTTATGACTTCACGTCGCAGTCGGATCGCTGGGTATCGGTCATCCAGGACTTCCGTGACATGGTGTTCAGCGACCAAAGCGTATTCATCGACGCATCGAACGACGATAACGCCGTATTCTCCGCCATTCTGGATGGGCGCGTGGCGATGGCAGGTCTGCACCCCGGCTTCCTGCGCCGCGTCGGTGAAGGTTCGCCGGAACGGGTTGCAAGCGATCTCGGCCAGACGTTTGAAGAAACCTGGGGATGGGTGCAGCAGCCGCGTGGGAACACCGGTCGCATGGGGGTGACGGTTCCGTTCCTCGACGCGATCTCGTTCAGCCCGGATGCCAGCCCCGCTGAACTGGAAGCGGCTGTCAGCCTGTACCAGTACTTCTACCTGGGCGAAGGCTACACGGCACAGCAGCAGGCACTTTGGGAATCGACCAACGAACTGAAACGGGTGTGGGGTGAATTCCCGACGCTCACCGGGTTGACCAGCTTCGACTCGATTCCCGGCGGCCCAGTTGAAGCCTGGGGCGCGGCTGTCATCGATAACCTGACGGCCTCCGCTTCAACGCCATACCCGCCGGAAAACTGGCAGTTCTACCCGGCTGAAACCAACCCCGCGCCGACTTTGCTCGCCTGGGGCGACTTTCTTTCGCGCCAGACCTTCGAGCCAACCGTTGGCGATATTGCGACCGAACTGGCCGCCGCTCAGGACTCGATCAATGCTGAAGCAGCGGCGTTTACCTCCAGCATCCCCGATGATGTGTTCACCAACGCGACGCGCAGTTACTTTGCCGCTGAAGATGCCTACTTGCAGGCGAACGCGCCGGACTACTACGCAAATGTGTGGAAACCCTGGTTCGACAGCACGATTGCCCCTGTGATTGGGTAAGCAGGTAAGCTGAGTCACTTTTCGTTCAGGGTGCGGCGCATGTGAGGCCGCACCCGACGAAAACTTGAGGATACATTTTCTTTGTGGGGATTTTGCTATGAGTACAGAAACCGTTCGCAGCCCCGCTGCTGTCGGGGTCGTCACCGAACATGAGACGGGCGGCAGCGGCGAAACTGCGCTTCAGCCCGCCCGTCGTAACCGCCTGGCGACATTCCTGTTCGTCGTGCCTGCATTTCTCGCTCAGTTGATCTGGGGATGGTACCCCCTGGTGATGGCGTTTTTGCTCGCCTTCACCGATGGCCGGGTGCGTGGGGCGGTCAGCTTCACCGGCATCGACAGCTACCGCCGCATCCTGGCTGACCCGAATGTCGGGCGCGCTTTCGGCGTGACGATTCAATATGCGGCATTGTCGATTGTGCTGACGTTCATCATCCCGATTTTCGTCGCCATCCTGCTGATGGAAATGCCCCGCCGTCATATGCGCTGGATGATGCTGCTGTGGTTCCTGCCACTTTCGCCTATCGCGGGCGCGGTCTTGTGGCGTTACATGTACAACGCACAATATGGGCTGCTCCAATCGATTGTCACTGGGTTGGGTTTGCCGTCGCAGCCTTTCCTGAACAGCGAAGCCCAGGTGTTGTTCTGGCTGATCTTCCCCGGCATCCTGTTTTTCGGCCCCGGCCTGATCTACATGGCGGCGCTGCAAAGCATTCCACAGAGTTATTACGAAGCGGCGGAGGTCGAAGGCGCGTCGTTCTGGCGCAAAATCTGGACGATCACGCTGCCGCGCCTGCGCCCGATCACCGTGCTGATGCTGATGTTCGCTATCATCGGCTCGCTTCAGCAGTTTGAATGGCCCCTGCTTATGACGGGCGGCGGCCCGAATGGTGCCAGCCGAACCGTCGTCATGTACCTGTACACAGGGCTGCTGCCTCAGCTTCGCTATTCCGATGCGACAGCACTTGCGGTCATCCTGTTTGGGGTCATTATGACGATCACCATTCTCTTTCGCACATTTGTCAAAGAAGACCCGGACGTGTAGCGCCGGTTGGGGTATGACAGCATGTTGTTTCCAAAAGTCGGTCGCAAACAATTCAAGCTTCGGGTCGCATGGTGGACGGTGGTCGCCATCATGCTGCTGGGGATTCTGCTTCACCTGTTCCCGTTCGTATTCATGATTTCAACGTCGCTCAAATCAGGGTCAGAGACGATGCGCTTTCCGCCGACCCTGCTCCCCCAGGAAATCGATACCAGCGCATGGGAACTGTTCTTCAATGTAGTCACGGTCAATTCGGCGGATCAGCGCATACGCGACCTGCTGCGCGAACCCTTCTGGCTGTATTTCCGCAATTCGCTGATTCAGGTGTTCGGCATCATCGCCATTTCGCTCCCTGTAACAGCATTCGCGGCCTATGCCAACAGTAAACTGCAAAAAGGCTGGCGGCAGCGTGTCGCGTTCCTGTTCTTCATCGGTACGCTGATGGTGCCGGGCGTGGTCACGCTGATTCCGGCGTTTCTGCTTACGCGCAACTTTCCCTTCGCGCTCCCTAGTCCGCCGCTGATACCCGGTACGACCACCCCGTTCCCCATCCTCCGAATCTGGGATACCCATTGGGCGGTCATCATCCCGGCGGCGTTCAACGCCTTCAACTACCTGCTGTTTAAAGGCTACTTTGACACCATTCCCAACTCGATCATCCAGGCCGCCCGCGTCGATGGCGGATCAGAGTTCAACATTTTTCGCCGGATCATCCTGCCGATGAGCGTTCCGGTATTTGCCGTCGCCGCCTGGCTGCAATTTGAAGCGTCGTGGAACGCGCTGCTGTGGCCGATGCTGACCACACAAAGCGCCGACACGGTGCCAACATCCGTCGCCATCAACGGGCTGATTCAGCGAATGCTCGTCGCCGGGACGATGAGCGGCCCCGAATCCGCGTCCAGTTCGCAGTCGCTTCAACAGCTTCTCAATGCCGGGCTGACGTGGAACGGGATGATGGTCTTGGGCATTTTGCAGACGATCCCGGTGTTCTTCATGTTCATCGTGTGTCGGGAATACCTGATGCGCGGTATCCGCATCCGGGGTTTGAAGTAGTGTTCGCCCGCCTGTTCATCTTACTCACGGTGTTTGTGATGGCCTTACAGCAATCAACCTCCGCTTCTGCATTTCACCAAGCCGCGTACCAGTGGACAACCGTCCCAATTGGTGGGGGCGGCTACGTGACCGGGTTAGTCATTCACCATGCCGAACCCGATCTGGTCTACATCCGTACTGATGTGGGCGGCGCGTACCGGCTGGACGCTGCACAACGACGATGGATTCCCATCGCCAATACCATTGGCGCGCTGCACGATAACTTTGCAGGGGTGGAAAGTATCGCGCTCGATCCGTCCGATCCGGACGTGGTGTATGTTGTGGTCGGCATGTACCGCCGGGAACAGCTCGCCGCGTGGGGATCGTGGTCACCAGGCGACGCGCACCCTGCCGCCCTGTTCAAATCGACCGACCGGGGAACCACCTGGGCGCGGCTGAACATCGAACCTTCATCCGGCGCAAACGAAGATTGGCGCTGGGTTGGCGAACGCCTGGCGGTCGATCCGCATGATGGACGAATCGTGCTGTTCGGGTCGCGCAGCGAAGGGCTGTGGCGCAGCAGTGATGCGGGTTCGACCTGGGAAACGGTTGCTGCGCTGCCGCTTAGCGCACACCCTGGCGCGGGGGTGCTGTGGGTGGCCTTCGATGCACACAGCGGCAGCCCTGGCAGCCCAACGCCGACGATCTACGCGGGCGTGTATGGGCGCGGCGTGTACCGCTCTACCGATGCAGGCGCAACCTGGACTCTGCTCATCGATGAAACGATTCCGCCGGGTCTTTCGCCACAGCGCGCCGCCATCGCCACGGATGGCACGCTGTATGTCTCGTTCATTGGCACTGCTGCGGGCATCCCCGGCGTTTTCAAGCTTCAGAGCGATGTGTGGTCGAACATCACGCCAGAAGACGACCTGGCTTATAACGCGATCAGCGTTGACCCGGCGAACCCGGCGCGTGTCGTGGTCGCCCAGGACAACCCGAATTGGGGCAACCGCTTGTTCTACACCGACGATGAGGGCGTGAACTGGCGCGAAATACAGCATGAGGCGACCTTTACAGCGCCCTGGTACCTGCCAGAGATGTTCGGCGCGGCAGTCGCCAGCCTGAACTTTGACCCCCACGTGGCTAACCGCGTCTGGATGACCGACTGGTACAACGTGTGGGTGACCGACAGCATCGGGCAGTTTCCGTCGCAGTGGTCAACCATCACCGCTGGACATGAAGAAACCGTCGTGCTGACGTTGGAGACACCCCCGAACGGTGCGCCGTTGATCAGCGGAGTCGCGGATGTGACCGGGTTCGCGCATCACAGCATCACCGATTACGCACTGCACAACATCCTGCGCTTTAGCGTGCAGGACGTAACCGGAATCGACTACGCCGAAGATGAACCCGCTTATCTGGTCGCAGCGGCTGGGCGACGGCACAACAACACGGGCGCTGGTGCATATTCCCGCGATGGCGGCGATACCTGGATGCTGTTCCCCAGCACGCCCCCCGGCGCGATGCATGGCAAGATCGCGCTGTCGAGCGACGGTGCCAGCATCGTATGGATTCCGTCGCGGCAGTCCCCCTACTATTCGGCGGATGGCGGCACGACATGGGAGCCAAGCAGCGGAATCCCGGCTGGGACGGTCGGCATCCTGTGGGATACCGAACATCCGCTGGCAGCAGATCGGGATACGCCAGGCCGTTTTTACCTGATGGTGGAAAATACACTCTTTCGCAGCGATGACGGCGGGGTAACCTGGCAGCCCCTTCATGAATTCCAGCGCAGCACGACCGTGCGCCGCCCCATCCCTCCGCCTTCCGAGCGCGTACCAGAAGTGAGCGCGTGGGCGGTTGATGAGGGATTCCGCATGGTGCAAACCTTGCCCGGCGAAGTGTGGGTGCAGTTGGGCAGCGGGTTGTACGCCTCACAGGATGCGGGCGAAAACTTCACGCGCATTACCGGGTACGATGCAATGCGGCGGTTCGCGCTGGGTGTCCCGGCTCCGAATGCCAGCCGCCCGACGGTCTTTTTGTGGGGCATCGTTGGCGGCGTTGAAGGCGTATACCGCACTGTTGACGCGGGCGCGGCCTGGACGCTGATCAGCACACCCGATGTGCCGATCTTCAGCATTTCGCATTTGCGCGGGGACCGCCAGGTGTTCGGGCGGGTGTATTTGGGATTGAACGGACGCGGCATCTGGGTAGGCGAGCCGCACAGCGTGATGGATTAATTGCTCATGGCACAAGTACAGCTCGATCATGTTTCGATGAAATACACAGGGCCGGACGCAAGCGTACAACCCGCCCTGCACGATGTCCAGTTAACGCTGGAGGATGGCGAAACCATTGCCATTGTCGGGCCGTCCGGTTGTGGCAAAAGCACACTGCTCAAGCTGATCGCCGGGCTGGAAACCCCGACCAGCGGGCGTGTGCTGTACAACGGCCACGATGTGACCGGCACCGAACCGCAGCAGCGTGGCGTGGGCATGGTGTTTCAGGACTACGCGCTCTACCCGACGATGAAGGGCAAAGGCAACCTGAGCTACTTCTTTGAAGTTCACCAGCGCACCGAAGCGGAGATGGAGCAGCATGTACGCGAAGTCTCCGAACTGATGGGCGTTGGATTCGATGTGCTGCTGGGGCAAATGCCGACCACGCTTTCCGGGGGTGAAAAACAGCGCGTCGCAATTGCCCGCTGCATCGTCCGCCGCCCGCCCGTCTTTTTGATGGACGAACCCATTTGCAACCTGGATGCGAAACTGCGCGAACGTACCCGCATCGAAATGCGGCGGATGCTGCAAAAGTACAGAGTGACGACGGTGTACGTCACCCATGACCAGCAGGAAGCCATCTTCATGGGCGACCGCATCGCCGTGATGCGCGGCGGCGTGCTGGAGCAGGTGGGAACCTTCGACGAATTGTATTTCACGCCCGCAAACCGCTTCGTAGCCGAATTCATCGGCACACCGCCGATGGTGTTCCTGGCCGTACACAAAAGCAGCGCGAGCCTGAATCTGAATGGGGTAGGAGGCTGGACGCTGCCCGCCGATCTCGCCGCGCAGCTTCCCGATGGGGCGCTGCTGTTGGGAATGCGCGCCGAAAGCTGGGCGATTGGGCAGGGGCTTGCGGCGCATGTATCCTCCATTGAACGCATCCCGACCCAACAGGCGGCGTTTGTCAGCGGGTCGTTGGGCGCGCATCGCGTTCATGTGCTGGTTCCACTTGATACGCCGCATACCGCACAAATTCAGGTGATGCCGCAGTGGGACAAAGCCTACTTTTTTGAACCCACTGGTGAGCGCGTCCTGCTTACCCCCGCCATTCCCGATTTGTTTTAGCTAACCCTGGGTACTGATCATGAGCGATCCAATCGTCGTCGAACACTTAACCAAGCATTTTGAAGGAAAAACAGCAGTCAGCGATGTCTCGTTCAGCTTACGGCCAGCCGAATTTCTGGCCGTCGTTGGGCCATCTGGCTGCGGCAAAACGACCACGCTGCGAATGTTGGCCGGGCTGGAATCCGTGAGCAGCGGCGAAATCAGAATCAATGGGGTGAAGGTGAACGAAATTCGCCCGAAAGATCGCAACATTGCGATGGTGTTTCAGGATTACGCCATCTTCCCACACCTGACGGTCTATGAGAACATCGCGTATGGGCTGCGGTCGCGCCACGTACCCAATATCGTGATCCGCGAACGGGTGCCTGAAGCGGCGCGCACCTTCCGCATCGAGCATCTGCTCGGTCGCAAGCCGCGCCAGTTGAGCGGCGGCGAACGGCAGCGCGTCGCACTGGCACGGGCGGTCGTGCGTGAAGCGGAACTGTACCTGTATGATGAGCCGCTCTCCAACCTGGATGCGCAGCTTCGGCATAGCGCCCGTGAAGATATTCTGGCGCTGCACCGTAAATTTCTGCGCCCGTCGATCTATGTCACCCATGACCAGAGCGAAGCGATGGCGCTGGGCGACCGCATCGCCGTGATGCGCGGCGGCAAACTGGAGCAGATTGGCACGCCCGACGAACTCTACAGCCAGCCGCGCAATAAATTTGTCGCGTTCTTCATCGGCACGCCAAGCATCAACCTGTTTGAGGTACGGCTGGAAGCGGAAAACCTGGAATGGTTTGCGGTACATCCGGCGTTCCGGCTCAGGCTGCCGCCGCGCATCGTGCGCAAGGTCGGCGCGTACAACGCGAAAAAGGTCATCATGGGTATCCGCCCGGAGGACTTCAGCACGCCGAAAACCGCCGCGTTCCCGGTGGATGAACACAATACCGTTCAGGGCATCGTCAACGTGATCGAGCCAATGGCGACGGGCAGCACCGTCTACCTCAGCACCGCCGCACAGCCCGCAGTCGATTTCGCCGCGTCGTTCAAAGTTCGCCTGCCTGCCCAGTATTTGGGAAAAACGATCCCGCTGGCGATCCATGTGGAGAAACTGCTTTTGTTCGATGCCGACACGGAGGAATCGCTGCTGCACGGGCGCGAGGAGGCACACTATGCCGTTTCAGGATGACAGTGGCCTTGTCCGTGAGGATCGTCCACACCCGCTGGTCGCCCCTTTTGCGGCCTTCGCCGCGCAGGTCGAGCGCGTCGTGCTGGTCAATGTCGGTTGGTCGCTCCAGCTCATCCCGGCGCTGGTTGCGTTCGCGTTCGACCTGCCACCGCTGGCGCGGACGGCGCTCACGCTCTATACCGTACTCGCCCTGATTCCGGCGACCGGGTGGCTCTACCAGATGGCGCGCCATGCTGCGGATCATGATCACCTCTCGCCAGAAGTGGCACGCGAAGCGCTTGAGCGGATGTTCCTGCCTTCGTTCCGCGTACTGCTCCCGTTGTTCGGCAGCATGGGACTGCTGTTCGCCGTTTCGGCATGGGCGGAAGCAGGGGGATTGTTCGGGATCGCGGTCGCAGCCCGCCTGGCGATCCTGCTTTACGGCACGACGATGTTATGGTGGGGCGTACTGCACGCGCAGTATCCCACTTGGTCAGCCGTCCGCGTGGCGCTGGAAGCGGCGCGGATGGTGTGGCGCGACCCCGCGCCATCTCTGCTGCCCATCGGCGCGACGGCGATCAGCCTCTTGATTGGGGTGATTTCAATCGGGGGGATTTTTCTCGCCGTCCCCATCCTGATCGCATTACTTGGTACGACGATGGCGGATTATCTGAAAGCACAGGTTCATTCATGACCTTAGAACTGCGAAATGTGACCAAAGTGATGCAGGGGCGGGCTGTCGTCGATAACGTCAGCCTGACGGTGCAGGATGGCGAATTTTTCGTCCTGCTCGGCACCTCTGGCAGCGGCAAAAGCACGATTCTGCGCTTGATCGCCGGGCTGGAAAAACCCGACAGCGGCCAGATTTACCTGGATGGCAAAGAGATTACCAATTTGCCGTCGCGGGAACGCAACCTGGGGATGGTCTTTCAGGATTACGGCCTGTACCCCAACATGAACGTCTACCAGAACATCGCCTATGGGCTGGAAGCACGCGGGTTGAAGAAACACGATGTCGCCGGGCGCGTGCGTGCGGCAGCGGCCAAACTGCAAATCGATCACCACTTGGAACGCTCGATTACCGAACTTTCCGGCGGCGAGCAGCAGCGCGTCGCGCTGGCGCGGTCGCTGGCGAAAGACGCATCTGCCTACCTGTACGATGAACCGCTCTCGAATCTCGACCCGAAACTGCGTTTCAGCGCCCGCCATGATATACAGGCAGTACACCGCAGCAAACAGCGCCCGTCGTTGTACGTCACGCACGATCAAACCGAGGCGTTCGCGCTGGCTGACCGCATCGGTGTGCTAAGTGCGGGCCGCCTTCAGCAGATCGGCACCGTCGATACGCTGATGCGCTATCCGGTCAATACGTTCGTCGCCAGCTTTCTGGGGACGATGCCGATCAACCTGGTGACGGGCGAACTGCGCCGCGAAAACGACCGCTATCGCGTTCATATCGGTGGCTCAAGCGTCGTACTCACAAGCGCGTGGACGGCGATGCTGGATGCCTATGGTAAACGGATGGTGACGGTCGGTATTCGCCCGTCGGCACTGTTCATGCCACGCCCTGCCGAAACCGACCCTTTACTCGCTGGGACGCTGGAAACGGTCGAGGACATGCTTGGCGAATCGATTGTCGTCGTCAAACTGGAAGGACAGAGCCGCGTCTCGGCGCTGCTGACGGATGTAGACATCATGGCATTTGAAGTAGGGCGACCCTTCACACTAGGGGTGGATGTTGACGAACTGCTCCTGTTCGACATCGACACCAGCGCCGCCCTGAGCGTGTCACACGCGCCCGTATTCTGAACACACTGCGGAGATAACGTTGATGGTTTCTATTGTGAATGGGACGGTTTTCACGCTGCCTGCGCCTGTGCTGGAAGGAGTGCGGACGGATTCTGTGCGTCTGCCCCTGCTGGCGAATGGCACCTGGTATACCAGCGATGCCGCCGAAACGGGCTTACACTATCACTTTCCCGCTGGAACGCTGACGGAAAGCCACGTTCTCACGGCGGATTTTCTGCTCGACGGCACCGAAGCCGCCCGTTTCGTGATCGCCCTATACGAAGGCGGGCGGGCGCGCTGTTTTCAATTCGGGTTCGCGCTCATCAACCAGTGTTCCGCCCGCATGGTCATCCCGCTCGATTCGGTACATCAGCAGCGCTGGGCGTATGAACGATCCGCCGCTTGGCTGAAACCTTATACGATGGGAGATCGGGTAAATCTGGCGCACGTCGATACATTGCGGCTGTTCATCAGCCGCAAAGGGGATGAACCCGTGACCTGGGTTATGACTCCGCTCACCGTCAGCAGCGCCCCGCCGCCCGCGCTGAATGCGCCAATGCTCCCAAAAGGGCATCTTCTTGACGAACTGGGGCAGAGCATGATCCGCGAATGGGAAGGCAAAAGCCGCTCTGCCGAACAAGTAACCGCCCGCCTGCATGAGCAGGTCGCCGCCGCGCCGCACGTCCAGCCGCCCGCTCGTGTTGATCGTTGGGGCGGCTGGATGGCGAAAACCTTCCAGGCGACCGGGTTTTTTCGGACGCACCACGATCAAACACGCTGGTGGCTGGTCACGCCGGACGGAAACGCCTTTTGGTCGAGCGGGCTGGATTGTGTGGTGCCGATGATCGACACCGCCTGCACCGGGTTGGAAATGGCGCTTGAATGGCTGCCGGAACAGCACGGCAAATATGCGCCTGCTTTCAACACATTCGATCAGCACCGGCAGGGGTCGTTCAGCTACCTGACGGCCAACCTGATCCGCGCATTTGGCGACGATTGGTATGCAGCCTGGCAAACGGTGGCTTTCGCTTACATGAAACAGGCAGGCTTCAACACGGTCGGCAACTGGTCGGACTGGCACGCGGCGAAATCGGCGGGCGTTCCCTATGTGCGCCCCCTGTACTTTGAGTCTTCGCGCCCGATCTTCCGCGACTTTCCCGATGTGTATGACCCCGCCTTTGCTACAGAAGCCGCTGCATATGCGGAGGCACTGCGCGACACCCGCGACGACCCGGCGCTGATCGGCTACTTTCTCATGAATGAACCGGAATGGGGGTTTGCAAGCGACAACGTAGCAGCGGGAATGCTCTACAGCACCGAAACCTGTGGGTCACGGCGGGCATTCGCGGATTGGCTGCGGGCGAAGTACGGGCATGAAACCGCGCTCAACCGCGCCTGGAATGCCGGAATCACGTTCGCGGCGGTCGAAGCGGGCATCTGGCACGACCACCCCACCCCGGAAATGATGCCCGATCTGGAAGCATTCAGCGCGGTGCTGGTCGAACGGTATTTTGGGACGCTCACGGCAGCCTGCAAAGCCGTCGATCCCAACCATCTGAACCTGGGAGCGCGCTATTACACCGTACCGCCTAACTGGGCGCTCGATGGAATGCGCCACTTCGATGTGTTCAGCCTGAACTGCTACGATGTGCGCGTCAATCCCGCTCTTGAATCGATCAGCAGCCGCCTGAACCGCCCGATCCTGATTGGGGAATGGCATTTCGGCGCGCTCGATGCCGGACTGCCCGCTTCTGGCATCGGGCGGGTGCGCGATCAGGCAGCGCGTGGGCAGGCGATCCGCATCTATATTGAGGACGCGGCGGCGAAACCCTGGTGCGTAGGGGTTCACTACTTCACGCTGTACGATCAATCGGCGCTGGGACGTTTCGACGGCGAAAACTACAACATCGGCCTGGTCGATACGTGTCACCGCCCATATCCGGCGATCACGACGGCGGCCCGCACCACGCATGAGCGGCTGTACCCGGTCGCCAGCGGCGATCTGCCGCCGTTCGACGACGCGCCCGATTACCTGCCGCGCCTGTTCTACTAATGATCATGCACGGACGAACCCGAAGGGCAGTACAGCGATGAACGGCAGTTTAAGCGGAAAAGTCGTCGTGATCACAGGCGGGGCGCGCAATATAGGCCGCCGACTGGTCGAACGTTTGGCCGAAGAAGGCGCATCCATTTGGTTTTGTGATATTCGCGATCAGGACGGCGCAGCGGTCGAATCCGCGCTGCGCGCAAAAGGTTGCGCCGCTGCATATGTCCATGTCGATCTGCGCCAGCCCGCCGCGATTGAAGCGCTGGCGCAGCAGGCGGCGGCCAGCACGGGAAACATTGACGTATGGATACACAACGCGACGCTCGATATTCGCCGTCGCGTCACCGAGCTGACGGCGGCGGAATGGGACGATGTGCAGGCCGTCACGCTGCGCGCTGCCTTTCTGGGCGCAAAATATGCGATCCCGCATATGCCGCCAGGGAGTTCGCTGATCAATCTTGGGTCGGTACATGGCATGGTGCATTACGCAACCGCGCCTGCCTATGCCGCCGCCAAAGCGGGTTTGGTCGCGCTCACGCGCCAGATTGCGGCGGAATATGGCATGTTGGGCATTCGCGCCAACGTGATCGTCCCTGGCCTGGTTGCCTACGAACGTTCGGGCGAAACGCTCGACGAACCTTCGCTTCAATTTTATCCGTTAAGTCGGCTGACCACGCCGGACGATCTGGCCGACGCAGTTCTTTTTCTCATTTCCCCCGCCGCGAAGATGATCACTGGCGCATCGCTGGTGATCGACGGCGGCATGACGACGCGCTCGCCCGAATGGCAGGTACACGCCGCATTGGATGAGGACGAGTCCGTGCGTCCTCAGTTTGAATACAGCGCCGATTACGACAAGGACACGCTATGAAGATCACGAAATTGGAAACCATCTTTGTAAAGCCGCGCTGGACATTTCTGAAAATGCACACCGATGAAGGGCTGATCGGCCTGGGCGAACCTATCGTCGAAGGCCGGGCGCGCACGGTGGCAATGGCCGTTAAAGAACTTGAAGCGTATCTGATCGGTCAAGACCCACGCCGCATCGAACATCACTGGCAGGTGATGTATCGCGGCACGTTCTATCGCGGCGGCCCCGTTCTCACCAGCGCTATCAGCGGGATTGAACAGGCCATGTGGGATATTCTGGGGCAGTCGTTGGGGGTTCCAGTGTATCAACTGCTGGGCGGCGCGTGCCGAGATCGTATTCGGGTTTATGCCCACTGCTATGGCGAAACACCGGAAAACGCGGCGCAGAATGCTCGTGCGCTGGTGAACAAAGGCTTCACCGCACTCAAGACGGGGATCGAATCGCCCGTGCGGAACATCGATACCAAAGCCTATATTGCCAAACAGGTCGCACGTATTGCCGCTATACGCGAAGCAATCCCCGATGACTGCGATCTAGCGGTCGATTTTCACGGGTGTATGTCGCCTGCCATGTCGATTAGGATGATTGAAGCGCTCGAAGACCTGTACTTGATGTTCATCGAAGAACCCGTCCTGCCGGAAAATGTCGATGCGCTGGTGCGGGTGGCGCGCACAACGAAAACGCCGATTGCGACGGGCGAACGGCTGTTCACCCGCTGGGGCTTCCGCGAAGTGTTGGAAAAACAGGCGGCGGCAGTCGTGCAGCCCGATCTGTGTCACGCGGGCGGCATCAGCGAGGTACGCAAGATCGCGGCGATGGCCGAGGTGTATTACGCCGCCGTTGCGCCGCACAACCCGTTGGGACCCATTTCGCTGGCAGCCTGTCTGCAAGTCGATGCGTGTATCCCGAATTTTCTGTGTCAGGAACAGGTCTCATTGGGCGAAGGGTATCTGAAAACGCCATTCGTGGTCAAGGACGGGTACATCGACCTGCCGACCAAGCCCGGCCTGGGGATTGAACTCGATGACGCGGCAGTTGCAGAAAAAGCTTACGATGGTACATGGGATACGCCTCGCCTGTTCGACCCGCACGACGGCGCTTTCAGCGAATGGTGATCCTGACCGGGGATGCGCTGGTACAAGCGCTGCAAACCCCGCCTGATTGCCCGATTCGGCTGTGGCGGTTGGGCGGCGCGGGAATTGCGCTGCAAACGGACGGGCATCTGCTGCTGATCGATCCGTTCATCGCCCCGGCGGGCGGGATCGGTTGGGTGCGGCGCGAACCGTCGCCGTTGGATCGACTGCCGCCTGCGGATGGGGTGCTGCTTACCCATGAACATGACGATCACGCCGATCCGCTGGCACTGTCGCAGATCGCCGCCATCGGTTCGTGCCGCGTGTTCGGGCCTGCACCCGCCGCTGCCATCGCGGAGCAGGCTGGGGTTCCGCCTTCGCGGGTGATACGACTGGCAGCGGGGGATCAGGTTCAGGTAAACGCCTTCACCATTACTGCACTCCCCGTTGTCGATGCCGATTCGCAGTCCCCGCTGGCATATGTGGTCGAGGTACGCGCTTTGGGCTGGTGCTTATATCATGGCGGTGATGCGCAGCCCGCGACAGCATTCCGGCAAACGGGTATGCAGCATCGCATCGACTGTGCCTGTTTGTCGGCGGCAGGCGTGCATGACGGCATCCAGTATTACCTTACCCCCCCGCAAGCTGTCGAGGCAGCGGGCGCGTTGGGCGCACGCACCCTGATCCCGATGCATTGGGATTTATGGACGATCAACGGGCTGCCCGTCCACGCCTGGGAGGACGTGATCATACCTGCCGGATTATGCTTGAATCTCGTGCAGCCTGGCGAAGCATGGTGTCCGCCTGTTGAAGGTGTATTCGCGTGGGGCTAGGCGGGGTACATGCGCTGACGACTTTCGGTTGAAAGGGGTGGTTCACGGGCAGATGTATCCGCCAGGTGACACAACCGTTGTGCATTTCGTCAAAAAGCAAAGGCTACAGCACGAAAAATGGACTGCCGCTCCAATATATCTGCACTATCGTAATTGTACCGGTTGCGGATATTCGACAGGCATGACGGTGACGATCAGCGGAAACAAACTTGCTGTCAGCCTAATCACGGCAAGCTGTACCCAGTAGGGGTGCGCGGTATCGGGAACGTGACCTTGCAGATAAAACCCGGTATTAAAGTGACTTGGGTCACTTTCAGCGGCCTGCTTCCACAGTTGTGGAAAGTCGGGCAGCGACACCGCTTGCTCCAGCATTTTGGCGTACCAACCTTCATAACGAAACAATTCCGTGATGTGCCGGAACAGTACCAGCGCCTTAAGCGTGTTCTGCTGCCAGATCAAAGGTGTAGGGGTAATGAGATGGCGGATGGGAAGCAGCGGATTGAACAAAAAGTGCAGGGGATTACGTTCGGCAGCGGCAATACGTTCAACATCACTCAGGCCGTTCATCGTGTAAAACGGTGCGTTTGCGGCAGCAATACGGCATTCGGGCGCGATGACGTAAGCAGGAAATGGCGCGGTATGGGTGAATTCGACCGCTGCACGCACTGCATTTTCGGCAGCAGCACCGGTAAATTGCAGTGCTTCTGGCAAGTACTGTGCGGTCAGCATCAGTTCGTTTCGTTCCGTCAAGCTGCATTCCAGATATTCAGCAATCCGTAACAGGCTTGCTCGGCTCGGCAGCCGTCGGGTAATGCCAAGCAGAATGTTTTTGTAACTGGGGAAAACCGTTTGGCTCAGCTCTTCCTGTGTGAACCGCTTGTTGCTTGGGTATCCTTGCTCGGCGGCACGGCGTTTGCGCAGTTCACGAATCGTCTCCAGCCATTCAGCCACGTTGCGAAGTTGTGTCCGTTCGTCAACCGCCGATGATTGCGTCAGGTCAACCGTCATAATCCTTATCCGTTAGGTACGCACCTACCCCAAATAAAGCCTGTTGACCTGAAAGCTTGCCCGATGCCAACTAAATTTCCTATAAGTGTGCTGCTCCAGTATTGGATTTGAGTGCGACTGCCTATTTCCACATAATCAAGTGGAACTGCATCCGTAGATGCTGGTTTTACTGGAAACTCAATCAGAACGAGTCGAGAGGTTAAAACGGAACGATGCGCGTGTTACTGCTGGTGATTGTCCTGATCGGAATGTTTGGTACGGCCTTCAAATCTTCTGCCCAAGACCCAACCATTGCTGATATTGTGATTTCCAGCACCCCTGGGGAGTTCAATACGCTGCTGGCCGCTGTACAAGCGGCTCCGGACATCCTGGGAATCTTGGCAGACCCCAATCTCAACCTGACGGTGTTTGCACCTACCGATGAAGCTTTTGAAGTCACGCTGAGCGAACTCGACCTGAGCGCTGACGAACTCTTGTCCGACCCGACGCTTCTGACGAATATCCTTCAGTATCATATCTACTCTGGCACGTTCGACGCGGCGACGCTGACGGCTGCTGCACAGCGTTCACCGCGTAATGGTGCAACGCTGCGTTCAATTGGTCTGCTCAGCGACATCAACGGACCGGTGTTTTTCCCCGCCCCATCGCGTGTACGTCTGGTGAATGGTGAATTGTTCATCAACCGCGCACAAGTCGTTCAGGCGGATGTGTTCGCCAGCAACGGTGTGATTCATGTGATCGACCGCGTGCTGCTTCCCCCTCAACACTAACCCTTTACATAATCGCTGCGGGAACCATCGCTGTTCCCGCAGCATCCACATCTACATCAAACCTCAGCTTTTGGCATCGCGCCCGTGTTGATGTACATATACCGCAAGCTGCGTGCGGTCGCGCAGTCCAAGCTGACTGAGAATGTTGGAAATGTGCGTCTTGACTGTGCCTTCGGAAATGAACAGCCGCTGTGCGATTTCACGATTGTTTGCCCCTTCGGCTACGAGCTGCACGACTTCACGTTCACGCTCTGTGAGCTGGGTTTCCGAGATCAGCGGTGTAATGGGCGGCGGAAGCGCAGAAACCGCAGTGAGCGCTGATACTAAACGTTCTGTCACGCCGGGGTCAATCTGCATGACCCCACGCTTGGCGAGCCGTACCGCTTCACCAAGCACGACAGCAGGAATGTTTTTTAGAATGTAGCCAATTGCCCCCGCCTTGAGTGCTTCCAGGACAAATTCCTCATCATCGAAGGTGGTCAGCATTAAAACGCATACGGACGGGAACTGTTCCCGTATCGCCCGTGCCGCCTGAATACCATCCATAATCGGCATACGCACGTCCATCAGCACGACATCGGGGCGAAATTCATCCACTTTTTTAACGGCCTCAACCCCATTTGAAGCAGTGCCAACAACGGTGATCCCTTCCTGGCGTTCAAGCAGGGTCATAAGCCCGTCGCGGATCAATTCCTGGTCATCCACAATCAATACTTCAGTGGTCATATGCGCTCCTATCGACAGCGAACAGATGGTTTGTGGGTGCAGGCAGGTGAATGTCGAGCCGCGTGCCACACGTTTCGCCGGATGAGAACCGGAATTGTCCGCCGTTGGTCTCTACCCGTTCCCGAATACCTCGCAGTCCATACCCACCCCCTGTAAACGGATCACTGCGCAGCCCAACACCGTCATCCTGAACACACAATGTCGTGAACGCTTCCCGAAAATCGATCTGAATATCGACACGGCTGGCCTGGGCATGTTTTTGTACATTCGTGACTGCTTCCTGAACTGCCCGGAACACAATGTGCCGTTCAACATCGGTCGAACGCGCTTCGTCGCCCTGTATCGTCAGGTGAATGTCGAATGCAAACCCTTGCGTTCCGGCAATCAACCTATCGAGCGCGGCGCGCAGATTGAACGGGATACTGCGGTGTCGCAGCGTTCCGACTGACTGACGGACATCCACCAACGCCGTATCGACGGTGCGTTTGGCGTTTTGAACCGCGTTCAGTGCAGCAGGAGGGTCATCTTCCGCAAGCAGCAGCGCTTTTTCCAACTGCACGCCAATCACCGTGAGCGAATGCCCCAGGCTGTCGTGGATTTCTCTCGCCAATCGATTACGCTCTTCCACCGTCGCTAATGCTGCGACACGCCGAGCATAATCCGCAAGCTGGTTGTGGGACTGCTTGAGGTCTGCAAGCAGATTTTCCGCCCGCCGCCGCTGGGCGCGTTCCTGAGCGACGATCTCGGCCATGACCGTGATGAGGATAAGCGCAAGTGCGAACAACGCATGCGTATTCAGCGCGGCGGTATCTTGCGGCCATCCCGGTTTGAACCACATGAATTTGAGGGTCATCCAGGCGAAGACCAGGATGCTGCTGCCCCAAGCGGCTCGCTGACCAAGCCAGAAACGCGCTGGAAATGGGATCGTCAGATACAGCATCGCCGTATAGTTCAAGCCATCGACAAGCACTGCGCTTTCAATCAAGCCCGCATGAAGTAAAAACGGCATCCATGTCCGTTGTGGAGGCTGGCCGGGCTGCGTTCGGCTAACCGTCCACCAATCGATGAGCAGCACAAGGGCGACCACAAAAGCTGTCACCAGGAACGTGAGCGAAGACAACGTATTCTCCTGAATGACAGCATCAAACCCTAGCATGATGAGCGTGAGAACGCCCAGTACCAGCGTAACGCCTGCCGATGGGCTGCGCGAAAGCTGCCTGCAAAATATTCTGATGCGCTCAGAAGCATCCATAGTGACGTTGCCAGCCTGTGTTCTTTGTCTTTCACCTTAACACAGGACAGGTTTCGGGACATGAGTCGAACGATAGAATGCGCCTCAACCTTTGGTGTATGACGGCAGATGCAGACCACAATCCATCCCAGGTGTGGCCTTGTTCTGTCGTGGGATACATGTCAGCGGCAGCACGATCCAGTACCGTGAAAGGGACTGCATTGTAGCAGCTAGCACATGACCGTAAGGGAGAGGAGTATCGAACGACCATGACCCCCCAAACCAAAATTGTCACGGAAAGCATGAACGCCGCAATCCGTCCTACCCGCCGCTGGATACGCGGGGTAGGGATTGCCGGAATTGCAGTGGTGCTGGTCGCCATTTTAGGCGTGGGTGGAGTCGTCACCTACGCCGCGCTTCTTCTGCCGCAAGCGCCGATCTCGCCCGCAGAGGCGGCGTTGAACCCTTTCAACGGACGCTTCTTGTACGCGCTTTCCGATGCGGATATGGCCGCGACTGCCTATGCCACCAATGGCCTGGAACAGGTAGAGGGTCTGCGTGACACACTTACGCTCATCAAATGGGCTGAAGACGGTAAACCCACGATTGCCAAAGACGTGATCGTCTCGAATTCGGTCATGTCCTGGCCGCAAATCGCAGCGGCATCACCGGATGGCCGAACGATTTATGTGGTGGAAGCTCGCCCCGAAGTCGCAGACGACATTGAACGCATAGCCCCCGTACAGATCGCATGGCCATCGGGCGCACTGCTGACACGCATCGACCTTGCCGATGGCGCTGAGTCTGCGGTGACGGAAACCTACTCGGTAGGGGTGAATCCGGTACATCTGGCGCTCAGCCCCGATGGTCGTCATCTCGCTATTGGTTTCCGCTCGGTTGGAGACTTCATCGCGGATTACCAGCTCGCCATTTTGCCAACCGATCAGCTCAGCGATCCGAGCATTTATTCGACGTTTGTGCTGCAAGATGCAGCGGGCAGCACCGTCACTGAAGTATCCAGCCTGGCATGGCATCCGTCCGGAAATTTTCTGGGCATGATCCTTGATACCGATGAGATCGCATTCTACAGGGTCAACATCACTGACGATCAGCCCGTTCAGCTTGAACCGTTCGGAAATCGCCTGACTGGACATCAAACATTGAGTGTTGGGCGCTTCAGTGTCGATGGGCGCTTCTATTTTGCGTCCGAACTCCGCTGGAGCCAGGCCAATCCGCTCGCAATGGTGATCAATCCACCGGGCGAGATGATCGCCGTCCGTTTCGATGATGCAACCGATGATGAGACGGCAGAACATGCAGAGGTGTCGCGGGTACAGGTTGGCCTTAGCCCAGAAGGATGGGCCTTACATCCATCGGGCGAATTTCTGGTGACGGTGAATATGAACCGTACCTATTTGCCAGATGCCGTCGCGTTTCTGCCCGGCGCACAGGCCAATTCGCTTTCGCTGGTGCGCATTGACCCAACAACGGGCGAATTGTCCGTCATCGACCATTACGGTTTTGAGGGCGTGCTGCCGGAAGATGCAGTGTTTGATGCAGATGGTGATGCGCTCGCAGTTGTGGTGTACGAATACCGTGAAGATGCAATTCATGAGATGGGTGGTGTCGAGTTCTGGAATCTGAATGGTGCAGATACCGAAACGCCACACCTTGAACGCACCAGCGTTCGCGTGGATGTCATGCGCGGCCCGCATGTGTTGGGCTTAATCCCCGAATAATGCATGAATGTGGGTGCGCCGACCCTGCCTTGGCGCACCCACTTTAGGCTCATGCGTAGAAGGGTACACGTGCGTTTGTATTGACATTGCCCCAATTTGGGAGACAAGAGAAATATCCATGAAACTAAGCCTAAGGTATTCTCGCGGTGGGGTCGTGAACCGCTTCCGGTGCAGTGCTGAAGGTATCCATCATTGGGTTACTGTCTGCTTGACAGCGTGAGGACTTCCCAGCTACACTGACGATGTCTGTCGGTACGCGCATGTGCAACTGCCCAACAGATTTTCACCCGCATGAGTGAATGGATTAGGAATGGAAATCACCCTCAGTCGCTAAACGCCCCATTGGGTATTCCCTGCTGATGGTCTGATAGTTCCTTTCCTCAGGCATTATGCTTGCCTGCGCCTGGTGTGCAAAGAATCCAACCATCGTCGTCCTGGAAGTCACCTTGGGGCGGCGTTTTTGATTCTGGCACCACCTTCGCTTGCGAAAGGAATAATCATGCCTCCACTACTCAAGCTGGAAAACGTCACCAAAATGTATGGCACAACCGTCGTGCTGAACGACATCTCGCTCGTGTTGACCGACCGTGCGCGGATTGGCGTGGTCGGTACGAATGGCGTTGGCAAAAGTACGTTGTTGAATGTGGTCGCTGGTGCGTTACCTGCCGACAGCGGCACGATCTGGCGAAAACCCGGTCTGCGGATAGGTTTGCTTGGGCAAGCGCCCACCCTGCCCACTCCAGATGCAACACTTGCTGATCTGATCACGTTCTCATTGGAGAACGTCCGTGCGCTGGAAGCGCGGCTGCGCGACTTAGAAATTCGTATGGCGGCTTCTGAAGTGGTTAATGCTGCCGAGCCGTTGGCGACTCTCTTGGACGAGTACGCTTCAGTGACCGACCTGTTCGAGCGCGCAGGGGGTTATAGCGTGGATAACCGCGCAGAGACGCTGTTCCGCGCACTGAGCGTGGACGTGCTGCCCCACGAACGCCCGTTCGCCCTTCTGAGCGGCGGTGAGAAAAGCCGCGTCGCACTTGCCCTGCTGCTGCTCCATGCGCCAGATCTGCTGCTGTTGGATGAGCCGACCAATCATCTCGACCGATCCATGCTCACTTGGTTGGAAAACACCCTGCTAACCTACGCTGGGGCAGCGTTGATTGCCAGCCATGACCGCGAGTTTCTCAACCGGGTCGTGACCGGGCTGGCCGAACTGGATGAGCATACCCACACCGCCCGCTTGTACGCTGGCAACTATGACGACTACCGTGAGGCGAAAAACCTAGAGCGCCGCCAGTGGCAGGAGACATTCGCCATGCAGCAGGCAGAAATGCGGCGGCTGAAGCTGCAAGCGGCAGAGACGGCGCGGCGTAATGACAATTACCGGGCGGAGTCAGATGGGGACAAAATGGCCGCCAAGGCGCGCAAGGCCACGCACGAGGCAACTGTCTCGCGCCGCGTGCGTGACTCGAAGATGCGGTTGGCACGGCTGTTGGACGAAGCGGTGGAAGCGCCGCCGCATGACCTGACCTTCACGGCCACATTCAGCCCGGAACGCACCGCTGTCGGGGCGCTGATCACGCTGAGCGGCGTGTGTAAGCAGTACGACGGGCGTACCATCCTTGATGACGTGTCGCTGATACTCGACAGCCGAAGCCGTGTGGCACTGGTCGGTGAAAATGGCGCGGGCAAGACGACGTTACTGCGTATTCTGGCGGGAAACGAGAAGCCAGACGCGGGCGAGGTCTGGCACAGCCACGCCGCCCGTATCGGTTACCTGGATCAGGAGCAGGAGATGCTCAATCTCAATCGGGGCATGTTCGAAAGCGATGCAGACGGGCAGCCGCTTTTTGGGCTGGATGAACAGGCGGCGAAGTCATTCCTGCTCTACTACCACCTGTTCCGCGCAACCGACTTGAACAAGCGCATGAACGAACTCAGCCTTGGTCAGCGGCGCAAGTGGCAGGTGGCACGGCTGATGGCGATGCGGGCTAATGTGCTGGTTCTGGACGAGCCAACCAACCATCTCAGCTTTGATGTCCTGGAAGGGTTAGAGGCGGCGCTGCAAGACTTTCCCGGAGCTGTCATCGCGGCCACGCATGATCGCCGCTTTTTGCAGGTACATCGCGCCTGGCAGGGTGATGTCTATCGTCTTACAGATGGACATCTGATACGCGAGTAGCCGGTTGTAGAAAGCGGTATCGCATTCAAGTTCGAGGTGGTAAGGAGCAAACAGGGCGGCACTTCTGCCGCCCTGTCGTGACTGCTAATGTAGTTGAGTGAGACTAAGCAGTATTATAATATGATAAATATATCAATTGCGGAGAGGGTGGGATTCGAACCCACGATGGCTGTGACACCATACTCATTTTCGAGACGAGCCCATTCAACCGCTCTGGCACCTCTCCGTAATACAATACAGTATAGCGAATTTCTGGGGTTGGTAAATCCCGAATTTTGCTGCTCATTCAAGTGCGCAGCGACCGGAAAAAGGTGTGCAGTTGTTCTGCCGCTTTATCCGCCATAAACCCGCCTTGTACGTCGATGCGGTGGTTGAGCTTGTCGTGGCGGCACACATCCATGACGCTGCCCGCCGCCCCTGCCTTTAGATCGACCGCCGCGTAAACCAGCCGGGGCAGCCGCGCCAACACCATTGCACCTGCGCACATGGCGCACGGTTCCAGCGTGCAGTACAGCGTCACCTCATCGAGCCTCCAATGACCCAGGTGCGCCGCTGCCGCCCGGATCGCCAGCATTTCGGCGTGTGCGGTGGGGTCGTGATCGGCTTCACGACGGTTATAGCCCGTCCCGATTACGGCTCCACGGTATGCCGCGACTGCCCCAATCGGTACATCCCCGCTGTGGAGCGCCTGTTCGGCCTCTTGCAGCGCCAGCCGCATGAAGTCAAGATCGTTCATCAAGGAGCAGTACGCCTAAAACATCGACAACTGCACCACGCCGGAGTTCGGTTCGGGTGGTTCGTGATCCGCGTCATCCACTTCAGCGGCTTCGGGATCGTGCGCGTGTTCATGCCGATGCGCCAGGTGCAAATCCTGCGCGGCCAGTTCCGGCGGGACGGGTTCTCCATCGCCCAGCACCCCGCCGGGGTTGACTGCCGCTTCATTGGCCGCTGCGGCTGCGCCCAGCGCCGCAATCTGTTCCACCAATGCGGGGTCAGGCATGTAATCTGCGCCCACATCATCGATATGCGCCGTTGCCGTCACTTTCAATTCGGCCAGTTCATCGTCCCCGAACCCTACTTCTTTCAACACTCCGCGCAGCGTGCGTTCGGTGCGTACATCATGCTGGCGGATCACATGCGCGTAGTGCGCCCGCAGACAATCGCGGTATTCATCATCAAACGGTGACTTTCCGGGCATCTGTGCTTGTCCTTTACTCCTGCTGCCGTGTGAACCGCTTGATCACCGCCAGCATTTCTTCACCGTACAAATGGCGGCGGTATTCGCCTAAATGCGGGATCGTCCGAAGTGCTTCGATGGTGGACGGCATCTGTTCCGCTACCGACCATAACACCTCACGTCCGATAATGACATCGGCTTCAACTCCGCGTGCTTCAGCACGCCCTTTGCGCCATTCGCGCAGTGCCGTGTACACCTCGACGGTGAACGGGTCGGCGGGTGGTTCCAAAACGGGCGGTGTCGGCAGGTCGCTCGTTTGGCCGCGCTCGATCATGCGCAGCATGTCTTTTCCGTAACGGCGCACCAACCCCGCTGTCATACCATCGACCAACCCCAACGCATCCAGGGTGACCGGTGCGGTCTGCGCGACAGCGACCAGCGTTTTATCCAGGATGATCTTGAAAGGCGGCAGGTCGATCTTGCGGGCTGTGTCTTCGCGCCACTGATACAGTTCGCGCAGGATCGCCATCTGGCGCGGGCGCAGTTGATTCGGCTTGCCCAGCTTCCAGAAGCCTTCGGGATCGAATACATGGACGGATGCAGGGACGTGGCGCAAATCCTCGAACATCTCCCGCGCTTCTTCCCATAAACCCATCGCCGTAAGCTGCGCATGAAAATGATCGCGCAGCGCCAGCAGAAAATGCGTATCCATCTGTGCATAATGCAGACTTGCTTTCGGCAGCGGACGTTTGCCCCAATCATCGCGCTGGTGGCTTTTGTCTAGCTGCACGCCGATGATGTCGCTCAGCAGATTGTTCAGCCCAATCGCGCGCAGTCCACAGATGCGCGCCGAAAGCATGGTATCGAACAGATTGGCGAACGTATAGCCGTAATCGCGCTTCATCGTCATCAGGTCATAGGTAGCGGCGTGAAACACTTTTTCGATGCTTGGGCTGGCGAATACCGGCGCAAGCGGACTCATATCCTTGATCGGAAACGGATCGACGATGAAATCCTGATCGCGGGTCGAAATCTGAATCAGGCACACCCGTTCGCGGTAGGCATACAGGCTGTTGGATTCGGTGTCGATAGCGATGAGCGGTTCGCGTTTCAGCGTTTCGGCCAACTGCCGAAGTGCTTCGGGCGTGCTGACGATGAGCGCGGGCGGGATATTTTGCAGGGACATCGATTCTGGCGGCTTCTGTGGAGTTATAACCACTTACGAGAACGAAAAAAGACGAGCATACCCAGCGCAATCGTGGCCATCATCCCATTGACCAATAGAAACGCGGCAGGGTGATCGGCAAACGGCAGTGGAATATTCATGCCATAGATACTGCTGAGCAGCGTGAGCGGGAGCATGATCACGGATATTACGGTCAAGATGCGCATTACGGCGTTGATGCGGTGGCTCATCAGCGTATCGGCAGTTTCGCTCAGCCCGGAGATGATCTCGTAGTTCTCATCGATCATATCCCGCGCCCGGTACAGGTGATCGAGAATATCCCCGAAATAATCTTCCAGGTCTTCCTGAATAACCGGGTGCTTAAGCCGTTCTAGCTGCTGCACAATCGGAATTTGCTGGCGGATGATGCGCCGCAGCGCGATGATGTCGCGGCGAAGCACGGCGATTTCGCGGATTACCTCGCGGGCATCGGCGGTGAACACGGTTTCTTCAATGCTGCGCAGATTTTGATCGACCTTGCGCAGGATCGGGAACACATAATCGACCAACATATTGAGCAGCACATAGAAGGCATGGCCTGCCCCGCCGTCGAGAAACTGATGCGAAGTCGATTTATCGAGCAGGCACTTATTGTACAGTTCCTCCAGTGGACGGATGTTGCCTTCATGAATGGTGACCACATAGCCGCGCCCGATGAAAAACTCGATCTCACTTTGGCGCGAAAGGCTGAGCGTTTTGTTCCATACCGGGAAGTGCATGACCACAAAGACATAATCTTCGGCAGTATCCAGCTTCGGGCGTTCGTTGGTACTGAGGATGTCGGCCAGGTTGAGCGGATGTATGTACGGGTAAATGCGACGCAGTGCCTCGACATCCTGCGGAGTCGGGTGAATGATGTTGATCCATGTAGTGCGGCTGCCCGCCATCTGCTGAATGCTCATACGAACCATTATCGCTTTTTGGGGTGTAACTTGGCAAGATGAGGACTGAAAACAGGCGTGGCCGATGCGCTGATTAGAAATTTCGCGCCATTGCGACTATAATGCGCCCTTCCGCCTGCAATCGAGAACGACTTTCAGACATCGGTGGGAAAACGTCAGGCAACTTGTCCTGCATTTTCGTTCGACCTGTGGCAGACTGACGCACTTGCGTGCAGCAGATGCAAGAATAGACGGATATGCGAACCAACAGCTACCCGAACAATACCGAGGGTCTGGCAGCGCCGCCCCCGCTTCTCCTTTTCTCGCTCGTCGTCCTGTTCATCCTGATCGTGATCGGCATGGTCGGTGCGATCACCTATTTCACCACCGGACGCTTGATCGGCCTTGTGCCATTCGTGCTGATTGGCTTTGGGGTGTTTGTGCTAGCCACCCTAACGGCGGGATTGCTGTTTCGCCGCGCCATGCCGCGCTGGGTGCTGCCCGTGCTGCTCGCCTTCTGGCTGATTGTAATCATTGCAGCAGGGGTCGGTGGCGTAGCCTTCTACCAGACCGTGCTGCCTCCGCGCTATCAGACGGAACTTCTGACTCCGCTGCCATTCATGCGGGCATTCCTGCCCGCCACCCCAGAAGGCGGGATTGTGCCGACCGTCGCCGTCGATGATGCCGCCTTGAACGCCGACGATTTGTTGGGGCTGACATTCACAGAAGCTACCGAACAAGCCGAAACCACGCCTGAAATCACCATCACCACGACCCAGGCCGCCCAGAACACCGGAAATGCGGGTATTGCGCTGGCCGCCGCCAATGCGACAGATACGCCGCTGCCAAGCGTCACGCCAACGCCGCTGCCATCCGCCACTGCCACGCTGTCAGTCGTTAGCACACTGTCGCCCCTTCCGCCAACGCAAACCCCGGCGGCGCTGGTGTCTGCGCCTGTTGTGCCAAATTCGGCGCGCATGTTCGGGTTCACCCATATTCAGCAGGGCTGGAACAACTGCGGCCCGGCCAACATCACGATGGCACTTTCGGTGTATGGCTGGCGCGAATCGCAGACGGTGGCAGCCAACTTCCTGAAACCGAACGATGAAGACAAGAATGTCACCCCACAGGAAATGGTGGCGTTCGTGAACGATTCGACCGGGGTACGCGCCGTCACCCGTATGGGCGGCGATATGCTGCTGATCAAGCAGTTCATCGCCAACAATTTTCCCGTGATCGTCCAAACGGCCTATTTCCCGGAAGGCTACGACTGGATCGGCCACTACCACACAGTGGTGGGGTACGACGATAGCGCCGGCGCTTTCTATGTGTACGACAGCTTTTTGGGCAGTGGGGTGAATGGCAGCGGGATTGCCGAACCGTATGGTGAATTTGATAGCAACTGGGCAGCCTTCAACCGCACGTTCATTGTGCTGTACGAACGTGAACGCGAAACCCAGGTGCAGCAGATTTTGGGCGAACGCGCCACGCCTGAAGGCGCAGCCGAAATCGCTTTGCAGACCGCACAGCAGGAAGCCCGCGCCAACCCGCGCAATATGTACGCCTGGTTCAACCTGGGTTCATCGTTCACGCGCCTGGGCCGCTACGATGAAGCCGCCCGTGCATTCGACCGCGCCCGTTCGATGGGGCTGCCGTTCCGCATGATGTGGTATCAGTTCGGCCCGTTCGAGTCGTACTTCAATGTGGGGCGCTACGATGAAGTGCGCGTCCTGGTCGATTCGACGCTGGCGACCACCCCATACGTGGAAGAAATCTACTACTGGCAGGGGCGCGTGTTCGAGCAAACGGGCGATGAAGCCAGCGCCCGCGCCGCCTATCAGACTGCCGTTCGGTTGAACACGCGCTACCAGCTTGCCATCGATGCGGTCAACCGCGTATCGTAACAATCCTGCATACGCCCAGGAAGGAAAACGATGAGCGAGCAAGCGCATGTCAATCGCCAGGTTCAGCCTGCCCCCCTCAGAATTGCGCAGTCCACCCTGATCGTGATGGTTGCGTTCGGGGTGGCGAAAGTAATCAGCCTGGCGCAGACGTTCATCATCGCCCGTGTGTTCGGGGTAGGACGCGAATGGGATGCCTATGTCACCGCCAACAGCATCCCTGAACTGATCTTCACCCTGGTGGCGGGCGGCGCGCTGGCGAACGCCTTCATTCCGGTCTTTACCGCGCACCTGGCACAGGAAAATCGTCAGGGCGCATGGCGCACCGCCAGCCATGTGATCAATGTGGTATTTGTGGTCACACTGATGGCCAGCACAATCGCCTTTATTGTCGCGCCTGCACTTGTGGCGAACGTGGTTGCGCCTGGCTTCACCGGGTCACAGCAGGCGGAAACCGTCGCGCTGATGCGGATTCTGCTGGTCAGCACGCTGATCTTTTCGGTCAGTGGTATTCTGATGGGCATCCTGCAAAGCTTCAATCGATTTCTGCTCCCGGCTTTAGCGCCGATCCTGTTCGATTTGGGCATCCTGTTCGGCGTGGTATTTCTCAGCCGCCCTTTTGGGGTGTACGGCATCGCTTATGGCGCGGTGATCGGCGCAGCGCTCCATCTTGGCATTCAGGTGCCGGGGCTGTTCAGCGTGCGCGCCCGCTGGTCGCCGCGCCTGGGGCTGAATGACCCCGAATTGTGGCGCATCATACGCCTCATGATCCCGCTGGTGGCCGGGTTGTTCCTGTTCAGTTACAGCTTCATCGTGATGAACAACATCGCGTCCCGGCTGGGCGAAGGAGCGGTCAGCGCACTCAGTTGGGGGTGGCGGCTGATGCAGATTCCCGAAACGCTGATTGGCACGGCGATGGGCGTGGTGATCCTGCCTACACTTTCCGCGCTCAGCGCATCCCGCGACCTGAACGGTAAGCGAGACGCGATGAGCGGGGCGCTCCGCTTCATTCTGATCACGACGATCCCCGCAGCCGTTGGGATGATCGTGATTGGCCGCCCCTTGATCAGCGTGTTGGAGGGGGGCGCGTTCGATTCAGCGGCGACCACGCTCGTCTACAACACGCTGGTCTTTTTCATGCTTGGCATGGTCACGCAGTCATTGGTCGAAGTCGCCGCCCGCGCCTTTTACGCCGATAAAGACACGTTGATCCCGCTGATCGCATCCGCCGCCAATGCCGCGCTCAATATCGGGCTGGCGTTCACATTCAGCGGCATTGCCGCCGTAGAAGCGCGCGGTTTCACGAACCTGGCCGCTGCGACCTTTCCCACATTGGGGATTAGCGCCTATGCCGGGAATGTCGGTGGACTGGCGCTGGCACAGTCCATCGGTTTTACGGTCGAAATCATCGTGCTGATGCTGATTTTGCGGCGGCGCTGGCAGGGGGTAAACGAACGTGCGCTGTTTACCACACTGGTCAAAGCAGGGGCGGCCAGCGCAGTGATGGCGGTGGCCGTCCTGGGTTTGCACACGGTGTTCGCCGCCTTCGGCCTGTTCGAGCGTGGGCGCATCCTGTTGATCGTCGTAATTGGTATCGAAGTCATCGTTGGCGGCATTGTGTTCATGGCGGCGGCATGGGTGCTGCGCACAGAAGAACTGCGCACCCTGTGGGCGCTGCTGAGACGGCGCAGCGTCCGCGTGAACGAACCAGCGGTCGCCGTGTAACGGCAGACATTCAAAAAAGGTCAACAAATGGCGATTGAAATCCGCTACGCTGCGCTGGGGCTGGCACAAACCAACGCTTACCTGGTGGGCGATACCGATCTGAAACAGGCGCTCCTGATCGACCCGGTCGATGATGCGCCGCTGCTGCAAAACATGGCGACGGAAGCGGGCTGGACAATCCGGCTGATCATCGCCACCCATGCCCACTTCGACCATGTGCTGGCAAGCAGCGCATTGAAAGCAGCAACAGGTGCGCCGTTCTACATCCATGAAGAAGCTGTCCCCATGCTGAAACGGCTGCCGGATCAAGGGCTGCGCTTCATCGGCCAGCCGTTCCCCGAAGCCGCCGAACCGGATCGCCTGCTGACTTCGGCCAAAGAAAGTCTGGAATTGGGCGCGATTCGCCTGGAAACCCTGTACACCCCCGGCCATGCACCGGGTCACATCGCGCTGTACATGCCCGCCCAGGGCATCGTTTTCAGCGGCGATGCGCTGTTCGCGGGTTCCGTCGGGCGCACCGACCTTCCCGGCGGCGATCACGACCTGCTGATGCGGTCGATCTTCGACCAACTGCTCACCCTGCCGGACGAAACGACCGTGCTGCCCGGCCACATGGACTCCACCACGATTGGCCGTGAACGCACCACCAATCCATACATTCTCTCTTACGAGCGATGAAACACATTCTGCTCATCTTCCTGGATGGTATCGGATTGGGGGATGATGACCCGGCACTGAACCCCTTCGCCATCGCCCACACGCCCACACTCCACAGCCTGAGCGGGGGCAAACGCTGGCTTCGGGATACGGGTGTACAGGTCAGTGAACGCGCCATCTTTGTCCCAACCGACCCGCGGGTGGGGGTACCAGGCAAACCGCAAAGTGCATCCGGCCAGGCTATGATCCTGACCGGGCGCAACATCCCCGCGCTGATTGGCGAGCATTACGGCCCGCGCCCGAACGCTGCGATCCGGCAGTTGTTGGCGGAGGATAATTTCTTCAAGCAGGTATCGGGGCGGGGGTTGCCAGCGGCGCTGCTTGAAGCCTACCCGCCGCGCTTTCATGAGGGGATCGACAGCGGCAAGCGGCTGCGATCCAGCTATCAGCAGGCACTTCATGAGGCAGGCATTCCGCTGTTCGATGAAAAGGCGCTCTACAGCGGTGACGCGCTGGCCGTCGATTGGACGGGCGAAGGCTGGCGTACTGAACTTGGATACACCGATTCGCCCGTGTATACGCCGCATCAGGGGGGCGTGCGCATGGTCGAACTTTCGCGGCGCTATGCCTTCGCGTTTTTCTCGCACTGGATGACCGACGTAATCGGGCATCGCGGCACGCTGGCCGATGGCGTGCGCGGGCTGGAGCTGTTCGACAGGGTGATGGCTGGGGCGCTTTCAGCATGGAACGATCAGGAAGGATTGATCGTCATTACCAGTGATCATGGCAACCTGGAAGATATGTCGAACACTAAACACACGCTGAACGATGTCCCGACGGTGATCATTGGCGCGGGAAAAGACCTTTTCGCACAAGAATTGACCACGTTGGCGGATATTGTCCCACGTATGGCGGCGTACTTGTTCGGGGATGGAATGTGATATGCTCGTGCGGAACAGCGAGCCTATCAACCTTTCGGACAAGGATTTTTCATCATGACAGTGGTGGATTCAAAGGCCATGCGCGAAACGCTGCGCTACTGGGCCAGCGGCGTTTCTGTGGTGACCACGCAGTTTGACGACCAGCGCGGCGGGGTAACGGTGAGCGCGTTCAATTCGCTGTCGGTCGATCCGCCGCAAATCCTGGTTTGCCTGAATAAGACGGTCAGTTCGATGCCGCTGATTCAACAAAGTGGGATATTCGCCGTCAACATCCTGGCCGCGCATCAGCTTCATCTGTCCGATTTGTTCGGCGGGCGGGTTGAACTGGCCGAAGGTGCAGATCGATTCGATGGGCTGACGTTGAAAACCGATGTGACGGGCGCGCCGATCTTCACCGATTGTCTTGCATACCTGGACTGCCGCGTCAAGCAAATGATCGACGGTGACACGCACTGGCTGGTGATCGGCGAAGTACTGGCGACGGCTGCGCACAACATGATCCCGTTCCCACTCGTATACTACAACCGAAAGTATCGTGCGCTCGATTCGTGCGAATAGCCTTGCAGCAAAATCGCAATCTGGAGTGACAATGACGGCAAGACTTCCACCCCCAAAAAACTCGACGGCCATTCAACCCGCGCCAACGCCGGACGTGGCGATTTACCAGCCGCGCCGCTCACGCGGGTTTCTCAGCAATCTGGCGGCACTGCTGTTGCAGCCAGGGACGTTCTTTCGCACCTTTCCGACCAATACCCAATGGGTGATCGTGGCTGCCGTCCTGCTGACCCTGGCGGGACTGCAAGCGGTACGCGAAAGCGAGCTGAGCAGCGCCGCAGCGCCACCCACAGCGGTCGATGTGCCATTCGACCCTTCCATGATGGGCGATCCGTCGATGATGGGCGATCCCGGGGCAGTGATCGGGGGTGTGGGCGTAATGCCGCCCGGCGATTTTGGGGCTGTTCCGCCAACCGGAGGCGGTATTCCAGGCACGCCATCCAGCACCGATGTGCGTTCGACAACCAGCACCGCCGTCCTGGGGGCAGGATCGTTCGTGATCGCATGGTTGATTCAAGCGGTGCTGCTGCTGATCGTGCCGTTCCTGCGCGGGCGACCCTCCAATTTTGGGCGCAACGTGCAAATCGCGGTGTGGGCAAGCATCCCACTGGGGATTATGATCGGAATCCGCCTGCTGTACTTTCAATCGGGTGGGCAGCCAGGCGCGATGGGACTTTCGCCGCTGATCGACGAATGGGAAGGCTTTGGGTCTCTCAGCCTGCTCCTGAAAAACCTGATCTACATGGCACTGTCCACGCTGACGCTGTTCTGGCTGTGGAACGTGATCCTGTTCTACCTGGGCGCTCGTTTTGCGCTGAACGGGCGCGCCTGGGCGGCACTGCTCGTCACGCTGATGTGGATCAGCATTGCGATCATTGTACCCGTCGCCAGCGGCAGCGTGACTGCCCCTGTGGAAGCTCCCCTGCCTGTCGATGCGCCGCCCGGCCTGGACTCGATGTTCGACCAGGGGATGATTCCGCCTGAAGGGGAACCACTGATGGATGGCATGTCGTCGGATGTGCAGCCCGTTTTTCCGAATGGTACAGGCGATAGCGCCCTGCCGATGATCGAAGTTACGCCCGAAGCGACCGATTCGGTCACGCTGCCGTGAGGGGAAATTGATGGCGATTACCCCGATTGCACCCGCATATAACGGACTCGACACCGGCGCGATCATCCGGGCGGAAGCGGTCTCGAAAGGTTTCAATACGGGCGGAAATTATCTGCGCGTCCTGAACAACGTCTCCCTGATCATCCCACGCGGCCAGTTTGTCGCCGTTATGGGACCGAGCGGTTCGGGCAAAAGCACGCTGCTGTATCTGCTTGGCGGGCTGGATCGTGCCGATCAAGGGCGAATCAGCGTAGCGGGGCGCGTGCTGGACGATATGTCGGGCGAAGACCTGGCGCACTATCGCGGTCGGACGATTGGTTTCGTCTTTCAAAGCTTCTATCTCGTCCCCACGCTGACGGCGCTTGAAAATGTCGCGCTGCCGGGGGTGTTCGCGGGCGCATCCCGCGACGAACGAGAAGGCCGGGCGGTGCGGCTGCTCACCAAGCTGGGCATGGCCGACCGTCTGGATCACCGTCCTTCACAGCTTTCCGGCGGGCAGCAGCAGCGTGTTGCGATTGCGCGGGCGATGTTCAACAACCCGCCGATCATCATGTGCGACGAACCGACGGGCGCGCTCGACAGCAAGACCGGGCAAACCGTGATGGAGATGCTGCGCGCCTTCTGCACGCGCCAGGGGAAAACGATTGTCGTCGTCACCCATGACCCAAATGTCGCCACCTATGCGGATCGCATGATCAAAATCCGCGATGGTCAGATTGAAGAGGACAGCCCGACCGAACGGGCATCCCAATTGCGATCTCCTCTGCAAATGTCAGAGGAGGAGGAAACCAATGCACAACGCTAATATCCGGCGCAGTCAACGCATGGTCAGTCTGCTCATACTGAGCGTGATGGTGTCCGCGTTCATCGCACTTTCTGGCGCACCCAATGCCGCCGCCCAGGATACGATCCCACCCGCTGCGACCAATACGCCGCTTGGCCCGCTTGGGGTGTCCGGCTTCGAGCCGACCCAGGTCCTGAACGGCCAGGCCAGCACAATCACGGTGTTCGGCACGAATTTTGCTTCCAACACCGTAGTTCGTCTGGTCGGCGCGGGCGTAGTTTCGACAACGCTGGTTAACTCGTCCACGCTCACGGCATCCCTGCCCGCCAACCTCACGCCGGGCGCGTACCAGGTGCAGGTGGTCGATCCTGCACGCGGCACGGTCGCGGCGGGGGTTGCGCTTCAGGTGTTTGGGCCTACCCCCACCCCGTTTCCGATAGCAACATTCACCATTCCCACGCCGCAGCCGGGCCGCCCGAACCTGATCATCCGCAACTTTCGCGCTGAACCGGCATCGATTGAACCCGGCGATACCACGACGCTGGTCGTGGAAGTCGTCAACACGGGCAGCCGCCCCGCCGAAGGGATCACGCTGGCGTTGGGCGAAGGCAGCTTCACCCCGGCCATTGGGGAATCGACTGTGACGATCCCGACCATCAATCCGGGTGGGACGTTCGAGGTCTCGCTCACTGTCGTGGCTGCTGCCAATGCCGAAGCTGGGCCGCAGTCGGTGCCGATTGTGCTGGCTTACCGCGACTTCGAGGGAGAAAACTACACCAGCAATTCCACACTCAGCGTCACGATCCTGGATGTAGCGGTCGCCTCCCAGGTGACGATCAGCGGCTACGCGATTGCCCCTAACCCGGTGATCCCCGGCAATCCGGCGGTGCTGCGCGTGGATGTGACCAATACCGGGACGGTGACGGTGAACAGCGCGCTGCTGCGCATCGCAGGCGATTCAAGCATTCTGCTGGCGGGCGAACGCGGCGACAGCATCCCGTTGGGGGATATTGCGCCTGGCGACACTGCGTCTGCCGAATTACCCATGATCGTGAGCGCAGCGGCAGAACCGGGACCAAAATCTCAGCCCGTCACACTAAGCTACTTCCGCGAAAACGAACGTGAAGAAACCACCACGCGCATCACGATCAACGTCGCCAATCCCACGCTGCCGGTGCTGCTGCTGCAAGATTACGCGACGGGCCGTGACGTGCTGCGCCCAGGCGATACCTTCACCCTTTCAATGGTGTTCGCCAACGTCGGGGATGCAGCGGCGGGAAATGCACTGCTCACATTTGGAACCGTGACGACCACCCCGCCCACTTCGGGTGGCGGTTCGGGCAGCGGTTCCGGGAACGGCGGCACGGGCGGGACAAGTGGGAGCAGCACTACCACTGACGGCATCCCCGGAAATGCCTTCGCGCCGCTCGGTTCGGGCAACACGATTTTCGTTGGGGATATGCAGGCGGGCGGCACAGTCGCCATCGAGCAGGAATTCATCGTGAATGGCCGCGTGACCAGCGGTATCTACAACCTGCCGATCACCATCCGCTACCGTACCCCAACAGGCGCAAGTGGGCAGGAAAACTTGCAGGCGAGCATCGTCGTGGTTGCGCCGCCGCGCATTCAATCGACGCTGATCAACCCACTGCCGCCGCAGGTCAACATTGGGGAGGGCGTACCGCTCACCCTGGAAATACGTAACAACGGCACGGCGACGGTTGACCTGACCCGCGTGGTGGTGAGCGCGGACAACGCCGATATTCCCGATGGCGCGGAACAGGAACTTTCCCCAGTGCGCACTGATGACGATGCCACCGTCGATGTGGTCATCTTCCCGCTGGAAGAAGGCCCGACCCGCGTCACCTTCACGATCTTCTATATGGACGATCTCGCCAACGAACGCAGCCTTGACCTGACGTTCGATTCGGAAGCGGTGCAGCCGCCGCCCATGCCGGAATTCACGCCACCCCCGGATATGTTCCCAATTCCGACCGAAGAACCGGAAGCGGATTTGCTCAGCCGTCTGCTGCTCGGTTTTCTGGGTCTTGGAGGTTAAGCGACCCTCATGTTCAATGAACTTGCATCGCTGGCTGTTCACAACCTGATGCGCGCCCGCGCCCGCCTGATCATGACGGCGGGCGGGGTTCTTGTCGGCACTACCGCTGTGATCTTGCTGATCGCGCTCACCATTGGGCTGCAAAGCGCCGCCGAAGCGGGGATCGGCCAGAATGCATCGCTGACCGAGATTCGCGTCTACCCGAACTACGGCATGTTTTTTGGTCCCGGTGCGCCGCAGCCCGCCGAAGAAGACTCCGACCCGCCCACGCTTGACGTGGCGACGGTACAAACCTTCTGGAACATTCCCGGTGTGGCCGCTGTGATCCCGATTGTGGAATTGCAGGGATGGGCAGAACTCGTCGCTGATCCCTATCGGGGCGGCGGGCAAATACTGGGTGTCGATGCACGCCTGCTATCTTACCTGGGCGTGCAGGCACAGCAGGGCGCGCTTTCGCTGGAAGGCGATCAGATCATCGTCGGCAGCCTGCTAAGCCAGAATTTCTACGATCCCGAAGCGGAATCTTACGCCCCGGTCACGGTCGATCTGATGACCACGCCGCTTGAGATGACGCTGTACAACAATGACGGGACGGATAACCGAGAACTCGATATTGAGGTCGCGGGCGTGCTTGCCCCTGGCACGTCGTTCGATTACGCGATCCTGTTCCCGGCGGATCGGCTGATCGAACTGAACGAGTTCACCAGCGGCCAGGAATTCGACCCCGATACCTTCACGTTCAGTCAGGTGATCGTGCGAGCGACGGGCCGCGACACCACCATGAGCGTGACCGAAACGCTGCGCGAACTGGGGTTCAATGCGGGCGGCATTGGGGATTTTCTGAACGAACTCAACAATTTCTTCGGCACCATGCGGCTGATGCTGGGCGGTGTGGGCGGGGTGGCGCTGCTGGTCGCCGCTTTCGGGGTCGCCAATACGATGACGATGGCGATTTTGGAACGCACCCGCGAAATTGGCCTGATGAAAGCTATCGGCGCGACCGACCGCGATGTGCTGACTGTCTTTCTGATCGAAGCGGGCATGGTCGGTCTCTGCGGCGGGATCGCCGGGGTGCTGACGGCGTTCGGCCTGCAAAACCTGATCAACCAAGCCATTGCCAGCGCTCCACAAGGGGAGCAGGGCGGGATCACATTTTTACCCATCGATACATCGCAGTTGGACGGCGGCCTAATGATCATCCCGCCTGAACTCGCGGTTTTTGCAATGGTGCTGGCGACGAGCGTTGGCCTGTTCGCAGGGTTTTACCCGGCACTGCGCGCTGCCCGCATGACGACCGTCGTCGCGCTAAAGACCGACTGAGTTAACGAGCGGCCAGCCGCGCCAAAAGCCCGCTGAACCGTTCGGACACTTTGTTGTTGTTCACGGCCAGGTATACGGCGCGGCGGCTGCCCACCAGCACGACAACCTTTTTAGCGCGGGTGATGGCGGTATACAGCAGGTTCCGCTGCAACATCATGTAATGCTGCGTCAGCAGTGGCATAACCACGACCGGGTATTCCGATCCCTGGCTGCGGTGCGTGCTGATGCAGTACGCATGGATCAGCTCGTCGGCTTCATTCCAATCGTAATCGACGACGCGGCCATCGACGACCACTTGCAGCGATTGATCTTCAAAGTCGATGGCGCGAATACGGCCAATATCCCCGTTGAATACCTCTTTTTCGTAATTGTTGCGCGTCTGCATCACTTTATCGCCTACGCGAAAGGTGCGCCCGCCAATCTGCTTTTCTGCGAAGCGCTTGTCGCCATTCAGCGATTTTTGCAGCGCATCGTTCAGCGCGTGAACGCCCGCCGCGCCCCGGTACATCGGCGCGATCACCTGGACATCGCTGATGGGGTCGAAGCCGAATTTGTTCGGGACGCGGTTCTTGACAATATCGACGATCAGTTCGCCCGCCAGCGCTGGGTCTTCTTCGATGAACACGTAAAAATCGCTGCTTTTGTTGTCCATCAACGGGGCTTCGCCCTGGTTAATGCGGTGGGCATTCACCGTGATCGTGCTGTCATCCCCCTGGCGAAAGATCGTGTTCAACCGGGTGACGTGTGCCGCCTGGCTTTCGATCACATCGCGCAGCACGTTGCCCGCGCCCACGCTAGGCAGTTGATCGACATCGCCCACGAGCATCAGATGCGCCGTCGGCTTCAGCGCCCGCAGCACATCATAGAACAGCAGCAGGTCAATCATGGAGGCTTCGTCCACGATCAGCATGTCAACCTCAAGGGGACGATCCTCGTCGTACTCGAAACCTTCGCCCGGCATATACCCCAACAAGCGGTGGATCGTGCTGGAGGGGCGGTCGGTCGCTTCGGCCAGCCGCTTGGCGGCGCGTCCAGTCGGTGAAGCCAGGGCATACTTCACGTCCAGATGCTCCAGCGCTTCGATCACCATGCGCAGCGTAGTAGTCTTGCCCGTGCCGGGGCCGCCCGTCAGCACGGATACCTTGTTGAAAATGGCCGCCCGCACTGCATCCTGCTGCTGCTCGGAAAGCCTGACCTGCGCTTTTTTGACCAGTTCCGCCAGCACACCCGGCCACTCTTTCGGTTTCAGCGCCAGCATCAGCTTCGACGGGATGGTATTCAACAGGGTCAGCCGTTCGACGACTCCATTTTCGGCATGGTAGTACATCGGCAGATATACCGCAGGCAGCGTTTCACCGTTGAACAACACGCTGTCCGGGATCAGTTCTTCATGCCGCAGTTCGTCCTCCAGGATGGTGCGGATCAGGGTCGTATCGTCCACGCCGAGCGCTTCGGCGGTCTTTTCGACCAGCAGTTCACGCGGAGCGAACACATGCCCGTCTTTGGTCAACTGCCCCAGCGTGTACGATAGCCCCGCCCGAATGCGCACCCGCGAATCGTCGGGAAGGCCCATGCTGCGGGCTATCGTATCAGCGCGCACGAAGCCGATCCCGAACACTTCATCGGAGAGCGAGTACGGATTTTCCTTGACCGTCGCAATCGTCATCGAGCCGAGATGCTGGAAGATGCGCGATGCCATTTTCGCGCTCACGCCGTAGCCTTGCAAAAAGATCATGGTCTGGCGGGTGGCCTGGTTTTCGCGCCACGCCACCTTGAGCTTTTCGAGCAGTTCGCGTTTGATGCCCGGCACTTCGTCCAGGCGTTCCGGCGCGTTGTCGAGTATATCAAGCGTGCGCGTGCCGAAATGGTTGACGATCCGTTCCGCCGTCTTGATGCCGATTCCGCGCACAATGCCGCTGGCGAGAAAATTGATGATCCCGTCGGTCGTCGATGGCGGGAGCGGCACCGCCGTTTCTGCCCGGAACTGCCGCCCGTAACGGGCATCGTCCACCCAAACGCCTGTAAACTGGGCATTCTCTCCCGCGCCCAGTTCAGGCATTACCCCCACGACCGTGATCGTGCCGTCACGCGCTTCGGCATCGCGGTAGCTGCGTTCGGCCTTGATTTTGATGACCCCGTAGCCGGTTTCCGGGTTAAAAAACGTGACCCGTTCCACACTTCCAGTCAGGGTTTCCATGCGTAATCCGCTCAACACTCATCCGGGATGATTCCTGCTGCACATGATAGCACATCCGAGCGGAATAATGGGACAACCGCCGCCTGCAAACAGCACCTACTCAGGGACTTATCCCAATGCTTAACTTGTGTTATCGTAACGCTTTGCGCACTCGCGCGACCCTTGTCAAGAAAGGATAAGCTTATGCATTTCCCGCGTGCCAGCGGTATTCTGCTGCATCCCACATCGCTGCCTGGTCGCTACGGTATTGGTGACTTGGGCGAATGGGCATACCGCTTCGTCGATTACCTGGTGGATGCCGGACAAACGTACTGGCAGATGCTCCCGCTTGGCCCGACCAGCTATGGCGATTCACCCTATCAGGCACTTTCTGCTTTTGCGGGCAACCCCAACTTGATCAGCCTGGACAAGCTGGTGAGCGAAGGCTGGCTGACCGCCGACGAGATCGCCATTGTGCCGGATTTTCCCGCTTTTGCGGTCGATTACGGCCCGGTGATCGAGTATCACAAAGCCATGCTGGGCAAAGCGGCAGCGCGTTTTCAGCAAACGGCGACAAAGATTCAGAACGATGCTTTTGAAGCCTGGTGCGCCGAAAATAAGAACTGGCTTGATGACTGGACCCTCTACTTTGCCATCAAGGAAAAACACGGCGGCAAGCCCTGGGTCGATTGGGACAAGGACGAAGCGCTGCGCGACCCGGAAACACTGATCAAGGCGGCAGAAGCCCACGCCGCCGAGATTGTGGAGCAAAAATTCATCCAGTGGGTATTTTTCCGCCAGTGGCTCGATTTGAAAGCGTATGCCAACAACAAAGGAATCAGGCTGATCGGTGACATCCCGATCTTTGTCGCCCATGACAGCAGCGACGTGTGGGCGAACCGGGAGCTTTTCTCGCTGGATGAAGCGGGCAACCCCACCGTGATCGCTGGGGTGCCGCCGGATTATTTCAGCGAAACCGGACAGCGCTGGGGCAATCCGCTTTACCGCTGGGATGTCCTGGAACAGGACGGCTATAGCTGGTGGATTCGCCGCGTCAAGACATCGCTCGAACTGGTCGATTTGGTGCGCATCGATCACTTTCGCGGGTTCGCCGCTTATTGGGAAGTCCCCGCCAGCGAACCGACGGCGGTACGTGGGCAGTGGGTACCGGGGCCGGGGTTGAAGTTTCTCCGTTCGGTGCAGGCCGCGCTTAGCGACCTGCCGATCATTGCGGAAGATTTGGGTGTGATCACGCCGGACGTGGTCGAACTGCGCGATACTTATAACCTGCCAGGGATGATCGTCCTGCAATTCGCCTGGGGCAGCCTGGACGAAGCCAGCGGCTTTCTGCCCCATGCCCACCGCCCGAACTCGATTGTGTATACCGGGACGCACGACAATAATACGACGGTCGGTTGGTGGTGGGGTGAAACCGACGACCCTATCCGCCAGCACCTTCGCAACTACATCGGCCATGATGTGCAAGAACCGCATTGGGAAATGATTCGGCTGGCGATGATGTCGGTCGCCCATACTGCGATCATCCAGATGCAGGACATCGCCGGGTTAGGTGCGGACTGCCGCATGAACACCCCCGGCAAGATGGGCGGCAACTGGGCATGGCGCATACTGCCGGAACAGTTCGACCCCGGCTTGCGCGAACGTCTGCGATGGCTTACCCGGTTGTATGTACGCCTGCCCGGTGCGGACAACGCGCACTGATATTTCTCCTACATTTGTTTGATCTTGTTTTTACGCGGCGTATATGAGGCTCATATACGCCGTCTTTTATCGTAAAGACATCAAACGACAGTACGTATGTAGTAGTTCCTTGTGAGGGATGACAAAATGGCGACGATGATCCGTTGGAACCCCGTTCGTGAACTGGCGGCTATGCAGTCTGCGATGGATCGCCTGTTCGATGAAACCTGGCGCACTGTCAGTCCTACAAACGACACGACTGAATATCGTCTGGCGCTCGATGTCCACGAAGCGGGCGATCATTACACCGTGCTGGCTTCGCTGCCGGGTGTAGCCGCCGATTCGCTCAATGTGAGTTTGCATGACGATGTGCTGACCATCAGCGCCGCGCTCCCGGCTGCGCCTGCCGCTGAAGGGGTGCGCGTCCTGCTGGCCGAACGTACCGAAGGCAAGGTCAGCCGCAGCATCCGCCTGCCGCAGCCTGTCAACGCCGATGCGGTCGAAGCATCGCTGGATGCGGGCATTCTGACCCTGCGCCTGCCGAAGGTGCCGGAAGTGCAGCCGCGCACGATCACGATCAAGACCACGCACTCGACCAACTAAACGGCGGCACGTCTGAAATTCCTGGGTTCAGAAGCGCCCTCCACAACCGGAGGGCGCTTTTTGTTGTGCTGCCGCGCCGTCCAATTCGTGGATTCTGACGGGTTTATTGACATTTCGGGCGCGTCTGGATATTACAAGGCGGCGCACGCGGGCTGGAACTTTAGCCAGGCGCGCCGATTGGAAAAAAGTTCTTGAACAGGAGCATTTTCAGTGACTAAGCGTTTTCTAAAGTCAACGCTTCATGCGTTAAGGTCTCGTCGTGCGTGGCGCGGGGTCAGCGTTTTAGTGCTGATCGCCCTGCTCGGTTTTTCCGTGAGCGGCTTCGCCCAGGATGCCGAACCCCCGGCGCTGGTGGTGATCGCCGGCACAATCCAGAGTGTGTTGGGCTGCCCCGGCGACTGGCAGCCGGATTGTGAAGTGACCGCGCTGCAATACGATCCCGACGATGACCTCTGGCAGGCCACCTTCGATTTGCCAGCGGGCAGTTATGAATACAAGGTCGCGCTCAACGGCACATGGGATGTCAACTATGGGCTGAACGCTGAAGCAGGTGGCGCAAACATTCCCCTGGAAGTGGCGGAAGCGGTCAGCGTCAAGTTCGTGTACAGCACTGCCACCAACTGGGTGACCGACAGCGTGAACGGCATCATCGCCAACGTCCCCGGCAGTTTTCAGAGCGAGATCGGCTGCCCCGGCGATTGGCAGCCGGACTGCCTGCGCAGTCTGCTGCAAGACCCGGACGGCGATGGCATTTACGTCTACAGCGTGGCCAGCCTGCCGCCCGGCGCATATGAGGCGAAAGTCGCGCTGAACGAAAGCTGGACGCTCAATTACGGCCAGGATGGCGCACAGGATGGCGCGAACATCCCGTTCACGGTCAATGAAGACAACGAAACTGTACTGTTCGCCTTCGATACGTCCACCAACATCATGACGGTTCAGGTGGGTGATGGTGCTGCCGCAGCAGGTAATCTGTTCACGGCACGGGCGCACTGGGTCGCCGCCGATACAGTCGCCTGGAACATCGACGCGCCCGCCGATGCGGTGTACGCGCTGCACTACAGCCCAACGGCGGAACTCGTGCTGGCTCCCGAAGGCATCAGCGGCGGCGAATCGATCCCGCTCACGCTGAACGAGGCTGGGCTGCCTGAAGCGGTATTGGCCAAGTTCCCGCACCTGGCGGGCAGTGCCGCTTTCACCCTGGGAGAGGACGATCTCGCGGCGGTGCCGGATGCACTGCGCGGCCAACTGGCTGTCAGCGCGACCAGTGCTGATGGTACGCTGATCAACGCGACCAGTCTCCAGATTCCAGGCGTGCTGGATGATCTGTTTACGTATGAGGGGGAATTAGGTGCGACGCTCGATCAGGATGGCGTGCCGACGCTGCGCGTGTGGGCCCCCACCGCCCAGAATGTACGCCTGCACCTGTTCGCAGATGCCGACCCTGCCACCGAAAGCACCGTCAGCGATATGGCGTATGACGAGGCAAGCGGCGTGTGGTCGGTCACGGGTGATGTGGATTGGCTGAACCAGTTCTACCTGTATGAAGTCATCGTCTATGCACCCTCCACCCGGTTGATCGAAACCAACCTGGTCACCGACCCGTATTCGTTCAGCCTTTCGACCAACAGCGCCCGCAGCCAAATCGTCGATCTCGATGACCCCGCGCTGATGCCTGAAGGCTGGCTGGAAACGGCCAAGCCTGAACTGAATGCGCCGGAAGACATCGTGCTGTACGAGCTGCATGTGCGCGATTTCAGCATCGAAGACGAAAGCGTTACACCGGAGAACCGGGGAACATTCCGCGCTTTCACAGAGGTGGAATCGAACGGGATGCAGCACTTGCGTGCCCTGGCCGAAGCCGGTCTGACGCATATTCACCTGCTGCCCGCGTTCGATTTTGCCACGACCAACGAGATCGCCGCCGAACGCGAAGAAATCGACCCGCGCTGGCTGGCACTGCTCCCGCCGGACAGCGACCAGCAGCAGACGCTGGTCGAAACCTTCCGCAATACCGACGGCTTCAACTGGGGCTACGATCCGCTGCATTATACGGTTCCCGAAGGCAGCTATTCGACCGATCCGAACGGCACGCAGCGCATTCTTGAATTCCGCGAGATGGTGCAGACCCTCAATGAAAGTGGGCTGCGCGTGGTCATGGACGTGGTGTACAACCACACCAACGCTGCCGGGCAAAGCGAACGTGCCGTATTGGATCGCATCGTCCCCGGCTACTATCACCGCCTCAACGCCAGTGGCAACGTGGAGACGAGTACCTGCTGCCCAAATACCGCTACCGAACACGCGATGATGCAAAAGCTGATGGTGGACAGCGTGCGCACCTGGGCGACCGCCTACCGCGTTGATGGCTTCCGCTTTGACCTGATGGGGCATCACCTGGTCGAAAACATGGTCGAAGTCCGCGAAATGCTCGACGCGCTCACCCTGGATGCAGACGGCGTTGACGGTGAAGCGATTTATGTCTACGGCGAAGGCTGGAACTTTGGCGAAGTGGCCGATAACGCACGCGGCATCAATGCCACCCAGTTAAACCTGGGCGGGACAGGGATTGGTACGTTCAATGACCGTCTGCGCGACAGCGTGCGCGGCGGCAATCCGTTTGGCGATTGGCAGGCACAGGGTTTCGCTACCGGGCTGCTGGTCGATATGAACGAAATCGAAACCCGCGCCCGGTCGCTGACCCGCCGTCAGCTCAACCTGTTCCAGGATCGGATTCGCATTGGGCTGGCGGGCAACCTGCGCGATTACGCGCTTATCAACGCGGAAGGTGACCCAGTGACCGGGGCGGACATCGATTACAACGGTTCCCCGACGGGATATACGCTCGACCCACAGGAACATATCGTGTATGTGAGCGCGCACGACAACGAGACGATCTTCGACGCGATTCAGTTGAAAGCGCCGCTCACCAGCACGCCTGCGGATCGCGTGCGGATGCAGAACCTCGCGCTCGATACCGTACTGCTCTCCCAGGGCGTGCCGTTCATCCACGCGGGCGACGACATCCTGCGTTCAAAGTCGCTCGACCGCAACAGTTATGACAGCGGCGACTGGTACAACAGCATCGATTGGACATATCAATCGAACAACTGGGGGATTGGCCTGCCGCCGAACTGGAACAACCGCGATAACTGGGCGCTTCATGCGCCGCTGCTCGCCAACCCGAACCTGTCCGTGACCGAAACCGAAATTCGCGCCGCGAACGCGCATGTCCGCGAGATGCTTCAGATACGGTTCAGTTCGCCGCTGTTCCGGCTGCGCAACGCCGCACAAATCATCGAACGGGTCACATTCCCGGATGCGGGCGAAGATCAACAACCCGGCGTGATCGTGATGGACTTGAACGATCAGGTCGCGCTCGACGTGGACGCGAACTACGAACGTATCGTGGTCATTTTCAATGCCGACCCCGAACCGATCACCTTCACCCACGCGGATTATGCCGCTATGGGCTTTGTGCTGCACCCGCTGTTAGCCGATTCCAGCGATCCCATCGTCCGCGAAGCTGCGTTCGACGCGGGAACCTTCACCGTGCCGGGGCGCACAACAGCGGTATTCGTCCTGCCCGAAGGCGAATAATCGCCTCATCATATCCACCTTGAACGAGCGATCCCACAGCGGATCGCTCGTTCGCTTTCAATTGCCGTTCTTGCGGGCGAGCAGGGGAAGTGAAATGCCGCGATCCGAAATCCACATGGCATACGGCGCGACGGTCAGTTCGGCCAGCACGAGCAGCACGCGGTCATAGTTGACACGCCACCCGGCGTAATCGCGCCATGCCTGATCCTGATCGGTCTTGACAGGCAGCCCCGCGTCGCGCAGTTCCTCAAATACCTGGTTAAATTCTTCGCGTGAAATGCTGATCGGGTCATCAGGGCGCGGGTTGGAATCGTGCGGAATCCCAAAAAAATCGGCAATGCTGCGCAGCGCGATGAACCCCGCCCGGATCATCAGTGAGACACGCGGATCAGGCGGGTGATCGATGATCGCCTGTACCAGCGCCCCAGCATCGAGCATCGTTCCGGCGGCGGTGATCCATGAGTTCTGCCCTTTGGGAGACCGAAAGAACACCAACGCTGCCAGCGAAGTATGGCTTTCTTCCAGTTCCGCAAACCAGAGTTCCCACTGCACGGCGAGCGTGGTGAATTCGTCCAGTCCCCGAATTTGATGCAGGCGGATCAGCATGGTAGCGGGTGATGGCGGCGACCCCGCGCGCACTTCCAACAACGATATGGCCGACTCACGCTTGGAAAAAGCGGCGTACATCGTCGGCAGGTACGAGACGAGCAGCGCGACCAGCAGCATTCCCAACGCGGCTTCAGAAAATTCGAGGATCAGCGCGGGGGTGGTGTCCGCAAGCGCAAAACCGAGCGTGAGCATCGATGATCCACTGGTCTTGAAGGCATCGTATACCGACAGGCCAATGGCATAGAACATGAAGGTGTAGCCCATCACCACCCCAGCGATCCAGACCAGCGGCAGGGTGAACAGCGCAATCGGTGCATACATCGCCATGATGCGGTCACGCGCTTCATAGCTGGTCGCGGCGCGCATCCGCACGTTGAACAAACGGCGAATGATGCGGAAAGTATACCGGGTGATGAACGTATTCGCGCTGCGCGGCAGTGCGAATGTTTTCAGCGCCGAAATCACCACATTCGCCACGATGTATAACCCGACAAAGAACGATATGAACCGGAGAATGCCTTCTAGCGTACTCATGAGGGGGCGTAAAATATCTCCCGAAGCGCATCAATGCAGGAATCAAGGTCTGCCTGTGTATTGTACCCCTGCACCGAAACGCGCACGTACTGCCGATTCTGCCAGTGGAACACGGGCGCTTCAATGCGATACTGATCGTACAACCGGGTTTTCACGGCTGCCGGGTCACACGGTGGCAGCGGCAGCGTGACCATTTGCCCGACCCAATCAGCCGGGGCAAGGGAAGGTAAGCTCAACAACCCGGAAGCATGTGCGGCAAATTGAACGGCCAATGTATGGCAGTCCGCCCGCACCACGTCCCAACGGTGAGCCGCCTGAAACGCGATGGCGGCGGGTACGCTGAGGTACGCGGCGGGGTCGCGGGTGGCCTGCTTCTGGTGTCTGGCGATGAACGACCCGTCGTCATGCCACCCCCAACTGATGATGGTCGGCTGCACCGCTGCCTGATGTTCCCGGCGCACATAGAGAAATCCACTGCCTTTGGGCGCGCACAGCCATTTGTGCAGGTTACCCGTGTAATAATCCGCGTCGATCAGCGCCAGATCGAGCGGAATCTGTCCCGGCGCGTGCGCCCCATCGATCACAGTGATGATCCCGGCCTGGCGTGCGCGGTGGCAAATATCCGCCACCGGGAAGATGAGCGCTGTTGGTGAGGTGATATGGCTGATGAAGATCACCCGTGTGCGTGGGGTTACGCCGCCCCAGAAGGCTTCAACGAATGCAGTGGGCGTGGTCATCGGCAGCGGCATTGAACGGCGCACGATCACCGCACCCGTTTTCGCGGCGGTGGCTTGCCAGGTGTATTCACACGCGCCGTATTCGTGATCGGTCATCAGAATTTCATCGCCAGGCTGCAATGATACCGAACGAGCGGCGATGTTCACGCCCGTCGTAGCGTTTTCGACGAATACCAGGTCATCCGCATCCGCGTGCAGGGTGTCCGCAAGAACGCCACGTGCATCGTCGAGCAGCGCATCGACGTGCCGCGCCAGAAACAAGACGGGCTGGCGTTCCAGTTCGCGCTGCCAGCGCTGGTATTCATCAAAAACAGGACGTGGACACGCCCCAAACGACCCGTGATTGAGAAAGATCACGTCCGGGTCAAGGAGAAAGTGCGATTTCAGTTGCGATGCGGGCTGCGTCACACGGAGAACCCTTTCACAGCGTAAGCAGAGCCGTATTACTCTACTACGCTACTCACCATCAGACGGCGGGTCGATTTTCGATGGGTTTCATGTTAAAACGTTTGGACAGCTTGCGCAAAAGACTGAGGAGTCCATCATGCAGCACCCGGATATTGCCGAACGTGCGCGATCCCTTCAGGATCAGATCGTCGCATGGCGGCGCGATTTTCACCGCCACCCCGAACTCGGTTTCCAGGAATTTCGCACCGCCGGAATCGCTGCCGAAGCGCTGCGCGGGATGGGCTATGAAGTGCAGACTGGGGTCGCCAAGACGGGCATCGTCGCCACGATTGGGGAAGGGCCGCGCACGGTTGCGCTGCGGGCAGACATGGACGCGCTGCCCGTCCACGAGCTGAACACATTCGAGTACGTTTCGGAAACGCCCGGCAAAATGCACGCCTGCGGTCACGACACGCATACCGCCATGCTGTTGGGTGCCGCCCGCATCTTCGCGGATATGGCCGATCAGCTTCCCGGTGAAATTCGCCTGCTGTTTCAGCCGTGCGAAGAAACCGAAGACGAAGAAGGCAAAAGCGGGGGGCAGCGCATGGTCGAAGAAGGCGCGCTCGATGGCGTGGATCACGTGCTGGCGCTGCACATCGCCAGCGAAGTCCCCTCCGGGCGCATCATCGCGGAACCGGGGTATGTTATGGCAGCAGCGGACAGCTTTTATGCCACGATCAAAGGCGAGGGCTGCCATGCCGCGCATCCCGATATGGGGGTTGACCCCACTTTCATCCTTGCCCAGGTGATCAACGCTATTCACGGTATCCGGGCGCGCCGAATCGACCCAATTCGGCCTGCACTGATTTCGATTGGGTCGATTCACGCCGGAAACGCGGCCAATGTGATCCCGGATCAGGTCAAAATCAGCGGGACGATTCGCAGCTACCAGGATGAAATACGCGAAAAGCTCTGGCGCGAACTGGATGCGGCATTGGCACTTTCACGCGGGTTCGGCGGCGATTACGAACTCAAGATCGTGAAAGGCACCTATGCCACCTACAACGATCCCGGCGTGACGAGCGTGATTCGGGATGTCGTCAGCGCTGAATATGGTCAGCAAACGCTCGTGTACCATGACCCCAGCATGGGTGGGGAAGATTTCAGCTTCATGGCGCGCAAAGCCCCTGGCATGATGTTCATGCTGGGCGCACAGCGAGACAACGTGAATCGCCCGCATCACAGCCCCATTTTCGATATCGATGAGAGTGTTTTCCACATGGGGACGACGATCCTGGTCAATGGCGCGCTGCGTCTGCTGCAAGGGTAGCGATTAGGGGCGCTGAACACTAAGCGCCCCGGCTTTGAACAGCTATAACAGCACATTCAGTGCCAGCCACATCAGCCAGCCGATCACCATCCACAGCCCAAACTGCCCATGCAGCCGTGCGGTGCGGCCTTGTGCCTGGTGCAGCAGCGCGGTGTCGGTCCTGGTCGTCACAATCTCGATCAGGCGACGGGCTTCGGGCAGCGTGACCAGCACCAGCAGCGTGGTTGGCGGGATGCTCCCGACGATCACCAGCACGCCGACCAGCACATACGCGCCGCCCACCAGCACCATATATTCGATGCGTGCGCCGCGCAGCCCCAGGCGCAGCGCCAGCGTGCGCTTATTGACTGCCCGGTCTGCGTCCATATCGCGGATGTTGTTCGCATGTAGTATTGCCGCCACCATCGCGCCCAGGGGTATCCCGGCGATCACGGGCAGCCAATCGAAGCGCGGCGACATCACATAATATGCGCCCAGCACCATGAGCGGCCCCATGAAGATGAACACCGCAATTTCGCCCAGGCCGTTATAGGCCAGCGGAAACGGCCCGGCTGTGTAGGTAATCACCACCAATACCCCGCCCAACCCGATCCACAGCAGGAGCGGACCGCTTTGAAAAAGCAGAAACAGGCCAATCACACAGCCAACCAGCACGGTGAGGATCGCGCCCATCAGGACCATCTGCGGGGTCAGCAGTTGATTCTTGATGATCATCCCCTGGCCAGCCTCTTTGAGCGCGTCCGCCCCCCGCCGGTAGTCGAAATATTCGTTGATCAGGTTGGCGGCAATTTGCAGGAACAACGCGCCGATCAGCGACAGTACGAAGCGCACCGGCTCGAAAACGCCCTGTGAAAGGGCAATCGCCGCCGCCAGCCCTAACGGCGCATACGTCGCGGTGAGCGTGCGCGGGCGTGCTGCTTTGTACCATGCGTCCAGGCGTTCACGGGTGAAGTAGGAGGCCATGATCAACTGCTCCGCGTCACGGCCATGACGGCATCGAACAGCGCCCCATTGGTCGCAACCGCTTCAGGCGCATGAATCGTCGGCGTACCGTTCCAGTCGGTGAACGTGCCGCCCGCTTCTTCCAGAATCACCTGAAGCGGCCCGCAGTCCCACAGCCACATTTTGGGGTCGATGATCACATCTGCCCGCCCGGTAGCGACCAGGGTATACCCATACGCATCGCCCCAGGTACGCTGAATATAGGTCGAGTCGATCAGCCGCTCGAACCGGGGTTTGCGGTCGTCATAACCGACCAGATCGCTGGCGAGCAGCACGGCATTTTCCAGGTGATCGACCTGGCTGGTTTGCGCACGCCGCCCATTCCAGAAGCACCCCATCCCGCGCACAGCGTACACGACTTCATTCAAGGCGGGCAGATTGACCACCCCCACCACAGAGCGCCCCGTTTCATCGACCAGCGCGAGCAAATTGCTGTAGAACGGCACGCCGCAGATGAACGATTTTGTGCCATCGATGGGGTCAACCGTCCAGTACAGGCCGTTCCTGCTTTCCTGGGTGCCGAATTCTTCCCCGACGATGCCGTGATCCGGGTAATGGCGCGTGATCAGGTCGCGCAGCGCCAGTTCCGCCTGGCGGTCAGCGTCAGTGACGGGCGAGTTGTCCTTTTTGCGCTCCACGCCGATCCCGGTCTGGTAGTAGCGGAGCGTGATACGCCCGGCCTGCCATGCGGCATCCAGGGCGAATTCCAACGCGCTTTTGAGTGCAGCTTGATCCATGATGGTTTTCCTTACACCAGCGGCAGTTCGCGCATGGTTTCCGGGATGGGCAGGCCGAGCAGATTCAGCACCGTAGGGGCAATGTTCAGCATTTTCACCGTGCGGCCTGTATCGCCCTCGCCTTGCTGATGCGGCGGGATGATGTACAGCGGCACATGGCGCACATCGTCGGTAGCGCCGCCGTGCATCCGGTCATCGCTGATGCCATGATCGCCCGTGACCAGAAAGGTATACCCCGCTGGCGCGGCTTCGGCAATCAGCGATGCGATGATCTGATCCTGGTTGATCACCTGCTTGCGATACTGCTCGCTTTGTGCGCCGTGCAGTTCGCCCAGGTAATCCAGCGCCATTGGGTGAATGAGGAGATAATCGGGCAGGTAGCGGCGCAGCAGCATCCCGGCGGCGGCGAACACTTCAAAATCCGGCATGTCATCGGTGAAGTAGAAGCGCCCGTGCTGAATGTTCAGTGTGTCGTCGTCGCATTCCCGATCCGTGACCGCATCGAACGGGGCGCGGTTATACAGTTCGGAATACCAGCAGTAAGCGACCGCCGCCGTCACTTTGCCGGCTGTGCGTGCCAGCTCAAAGACGTTGGGCATATGCGACCGCCGCACCACCCGGTTGTTCACCACGCCGTGTACGCTGCACCCGACTCCGGTATGCAGCGCTTCATAATTCGGACGCGACATGGTGGGCATTTCAGCAATCGAGGTGAAGCGCGTCGCTTTTCTGCTTTCGACGAGATGTTCCAGATAGCCCATCCCTTGTGCGGCGGCATCATCGCGCAGGGCATCGCATACGATCAGGATCACTTTGTTCATGGGCAGGCTTTATCCGTTTCGCTACAGCGTTTCGAGCGGCTGTGGCCGGTTGGCGACCGGAATTTCCGGGCCATGCGTTGGCGCGGCCCACCGCACCCCGTTGCCAATCACCTTCAGCACAGTCGGGTGATGGTAAATGGGGTAGGTTTCATGGCCAGGGCTGAAATAGAAAATTTTGCCGCGACCACGATAAAAACAGCACCCACTGCGGAAGATTTCGCCGCCCGCATACCAGCTCACGAACACCAGCGAGTCCGGTTCGGGAATGCCAAAGGGTTCGCCGTACATTTCGCTGTGTTCAATCTCGAAATAATTCGGGATGCCATCCGCAATGGGGTGGGCTGGGTTCACACACCACACGCGCTCTTTTTCGCCCATTTCGCGCCACATCAGGTTACCGCTCGTCCCCATCAGTTTCTTGAAAATCTTGGAGAAGTGGCCGCTGTGCAGCACGATCAGCCCCATACCGTTCAGCACGCGCTCGTACACACGTTCGACGACAGAATCCTGCACATCGTCATGCGCCATATGCCCCCACCAGGTCAGGACATCGGTGTCGTTCAGCACGGCTTCGGTCAGCCCATGTTCCGGCTCATCGAGCGTGGCAGTGCGGGCGGTGAATCCCGCCCCGTTGAGGTAATCGGCAATCGCACCATGAATCCCATTCGGGTACAGCGTCGCAATGTCCGGGCTTTTCAGTTCGTGACGGCCTTCATTCCATACCGTGACGCGCAGCGTCATGAGCAGTTCTTCCTTTTTTAAGTGGCGAAACGTGATTGTTCAGCGCAAGTCTAGCGAATCCATGCGATTCCACCGAATCGGCGGCCTGATCATGGTTTGAGGGGATGCGTTCGGGTACGCGGCAGCGTGAACTGAATGGTCATGCCGCTGTCCGGGCTGCTCATCGCGTGGATTGTGCCACCGTGCGCGTCGATGAACCCGCGTGTGATCGCCAACCCCAATCCGGCTCCCCGGTAGCCATCCTTCGATTGCGCACGGGCTTCTTCGCGCCGGTAGAAGCGCGTGAACAACTGTGAGACATCGGGCAGCAGCATTCCCGGCGCATAATTACGCACCGTGACGATCACCCGATCCGTGCTGCCGCATTCCGCCTTCAGTTCGACTTCACCGCCGGACGGGGTATAGCGGAGCGCGTTATCGAGCAGATTGTTCAGCACGCGCTGAATTTTGTCCGCCGCCATCTCGACTGGGTCAACCGCCGGGTCAACATCGCCCGACAGTGTGATCCCGCCGATGGTGGCGCGCGCGCTCATGCTCCCCAACGTGTCTGAGATCAGGTCGTGCAGCGACGCGGGCTGGTATTCCAGCTTGAGATGGCCTGCATCCAACTGAGCCAGTTCAAACAGGTTATCGATCAAATGGCTCAGGCTGCGAATTTCGCCCATCATGTTGCCGATGTAGCGATGGATCGTGGCCGGGTCATCGACGACTTTATCATGCATGGCTTCGGCCATCACGCGAATGGCCGTCAATGGCGTGCGCAGGTCGTGCGATGCCCAGGCGATCAGGTCACGGCGCGACTGTTCCAGCGCCCGCTGCTTTTCATCCATCTCCTGAAGCCGATCCGCCATCCAGTTGAAGCGCTGGGCGAACGCGGCCAGTTCGTCATTGCCTTCCACCGCAACCCGTGCAGCGCGGTCGCCCGCCGCCAGTTGTTCGGCGGTCCTGACCATATCGCGGATGCCGTCGGTCAGCACCCGCGACACCATGAAACCGATGCTCAAGGCGACCAGCCCTGCAAACAGGATGATCGCAGCGGTGACTTGCAGGTCGTATTCGCTGATGAACATCAACCGCATCAGCACCCACACATTGATGAAAATCAGCACCACTGTCAGCAAGATGGCGGATAAGAATGCCCAGCGCAAACTGCGAAAAAACCGCACCACGCGGTAGCGATACATCAGGTACGCGGCGATGAAGGTACTCAACGCCAGCAGTGTCATGAATACCAGCAGGATGCTTAAATCATCCATGTCTTTCGGGGTCTCCGAACTCGAACTTATAGCCCACGCCCCATACGGTCTGAATCCACACAGGTTGGCTGGGGTTTCGTTCTATTTTCTCACGCAGCCGCCGAATATGCACGGTCACCGTGCTTTCGTCGCCGTAAAACTCGTAACCCCATACCTGGTTCAGAAGCTGTTCGCGGGTATACACCTGACGGGGATGCCGCGCCAGAAACCAGAGCAGATCAAATTCTTTGGCCGTGAGCAGCAAAACCTGATCGTTCAGGCGCACTTCGCGGCTGCGCGGGTCGATGCGTAAAGCGCCATGCAGAATCGGCTTCTCGTCCGCATCATGCTTGCTGCCGCCTGTTCTGCGCAGTACCGCTTTAACGCGCGCGACCAATTCACGCGGGCTGAACGGCTTCATCACATAGTCGTCTGCGCCCACTTCAAACCCGGTGATACGATCCAGTTCCCCCGTGCGGGCGGTAAGGAGAATGATCGGAATTTCGCCGCCCGCTGTGACAGGTGCATACGTTTGATCGCGCAGCCGACGGGTGATCTCAAAACCATCGACACCGGGAAGCATAATGTCGAGTACAATCAAATCCGGTCGGTGGTCGCGCATCATGGCGAGGCCGGTTGTACCACTTTCCGCTTCAAGTACGCGAAAGCCGTCCTGTTCCAAATACTTCCTGACGACTTCACGCACGGTCGATTCATCATCGATCACAAGGATCAGGGGTTTCAGAGTCATCACAAATGCCGTCATCTTAGAAAACGTTGAGGTTATCACATCGATGCTGCCTGAAAATGCTTACATTCAGTTTACGCCCGATATGCGAATCTGCCGCGTCCTGAACGGCATGTGGCAGGTTTCAGGGGCGCACGGCGCAGTCGAACCCCGCGCCGCCATTGCCAACATGCAGGATTACCAAGCCGACGGGTATTTCACCTGGGATTTAGCCGATCATTACGGTTCAGCGGAAGACTTCATCGGCATCTTTCGCCCAACGCTGGGTCAGCGCGGGCAGTCCGCCCCGCGTGATTTTCAGGCGTTTACCAAATGGGTTCCCCGCCCAATGCCGATGCCGCGCAGCACCGTCGAACAGGCCTTAAGTGTTTCGCGGCGGCGCATGGCCACACAAACGCTCGATCTGCTGCAATTTCACTGGTGGGATTACCAGCACCCGGCGTATCTGGAAGCGCTGGAACACATGGCCGCGCTGCGCGATCAAGGATGGCTGCGGCACCTGGGACTGACCAACTTCGATACCGCGCATATGCGGCGCATTACCGAACACGGTATCCGCATCGTCTCGAATCAGGTGCAGTATTCAATCATCGACCGCCGCCCGGAAGTGCAGATGGCTGCCTACTGCCAAAGCCAGAATATCAGCCTGCTGGCCTATGGCACGGTGTGCGGCGGCCTGCTATCCGAAAAATATCTCAATGTGCCGGAGCCGAGCTATGCCTCGTTGAACACAGCCAGTCTGCGCAAGTACAAGACGATCATCGATGCATGGGGGGGGGTGGGCTTTGTTTCAAAACCTGCTGCGCACGCTGAAAACCATTGCCGACGAACATCACGTCACCATCCCGAATATTGCGGTACGCTACATCCTGGAAAAACCCGCCGTCGCCGGGGTGATCCTGGGCGCACGCCTGGGCATTTCCGATCATCGTGCCGAAACTGCACAGGTCTTTCGGTTCGCGCTCCACCCGGTGGATATAGAACGGATTCATGCCGTGACCGCTCAGGCCAACGATCTCTACCGCATCATCGGCGACTGCGGCGATGAGTACCGGCGTTAAGGGGCTTGGTACAGGCCTGAATCGAACGGGACATCCACGAACTGGGGCAGTGTTTCACCCCGCAGCAGGCGAAGCACCGCCCACGCGGTGACTTCCGCCGTGTTTTCGATGGGTAAGGGGAACGAACGCTTCAGATAGCGCCCTTCCCTGATCCACGCATCCGCGGGCGGCTCGTGATCCAGGCTGAACACCTGAACCTGATCGACCGGGACAGCGGCGTTTTCCAACCAGGCGATCACGGCGACCGCCAGCGCGTCATGGGTGGTAATCACGATGTACGGCACGTCGGATACCGCGATGAGCGGGCGCAGCATCTCGTCTACTCCCGCCGGATCGACAGGCCGATCTGCGATGATCTGATCGCTTGAAATCGACGGCATTTGTGCCAACGCCGCCCGGATTCCTTCGGCACGATAGCGCGCATCGAGCAATTCAGGCATCAATAGGATCAATATGCGGGCTTCACCTTCAGGCAGCAGGTCGAACGCTGCGCCTGCTGCCTGCCCGATGGCAAACCCGCGATCTGCGGGGTGCGTATCGATGACTACGCCGCTGGTATCCCCCGCGATGGCGGTGGTCAGCACATAGGGGATCGCCCGCGCCCGTACATCGTTCAGGCTGGCTTCGGCGGCATCCTGGTACACCGGACACACAATCGCGGCGCTCATGCCCTGTTCAACTGCCGCTTCAATCTGCCGCTGCTGTTCATCGGGCTGCAAATTGGCGTTGTACAAGCGGGTATGAATCCCCTGATCGGCCAGGTGCATGGTGGTGAGGCGCGCCAGAATCGCCAGATGTTGAATATCCAGCGTGCAGGCAAAATACCCGACGAACTGATGCGGAGCGTTGCCCCACGCCAGACCTTGCGCAGACCCTGCGGGTAAAAGCGCTGTATACGGCCAGCGTTCGCCCGTGAGGATGATTGGAGCGGGCGCACGGCGGCTAAGCAGTATGGCTGTGAGGAGGATACCTGCCACCAGCACGCTGATCGCGCCTGCCGAAAACAGAAAACGACGCACTTGGTGACGGCTTGCAGACAAACGGCGTATGGGCTGCGGCAGTGCAGAGGGTTCAGCGCGGACTATGGGTGTTTCGAGCGTGGCAACCGGTGCGCTGCCAGAAGGAAGGGGCGCGCTGGTTTGCCGGACCGGGTGCAGCGCATCGGCCATCGCTTGAATATCCGCATAGCGATCATCAGGGCGCTGTGCCATTGCACGGCGGATCACCGCTTGCAGTACCCTTCGTTGCGGCGCTGGCACCAGGGATTCTGGCAGCGTTGGCGGTTCCCCCCGCAGTTGCAGTTGAACGAGCTGGTCGAAGCTGATGCGTTCCGCGCCAAACGGGCTGTGTCCCGTAAGCATGTGAACCAGCAGCACCCCCAGGCTGTACACATCGGAACGGGCATCTGTCGGCAGCCCGGTCAGTTGTTCGGGCGATGCAAACGCGGGCGCACCGACGATCACGCCGGATTTGGTCAGGTTCAGCGATGCTTCCAGTACCTTCGCCAGCCCAAAATCGGTGATGTAGGCATTGCCTGTTTCATCCAGCAGGACATTACTCGGCTTGATGTCACGATGAATGATGCCGCGTTTATGAGCAAAATGCAGCGCGTCGGCAATCTGATCGTAAATGTGCAGGGCGCGTTCAACGGTGAATGACCCACTCCGCAGCGCATCATGTAACGACTCTGGCATCAGCCGCATGGCAATGTACGGGTTGCCATCCGGCAGCAGGCCGTAATCATAAATTGGCACAATGTGCAGGTGTTCCAGCGATGCAATCAGGCGGGCTTCCTGGGCGAAGCGCAGTTCAAATTCTTCGGCATCGCCCAGGGCATCGGCGGCCTCGAACACTTTGAGCGCGACCGGGCGGCGGGTCGATACCTGCACCGCCCGGTATACGTTCGCCATACCGCCGCGCCCGATGCGGGCTTCGAGAATAAAATCTCCGAGATGGCGGTAAGCCTGTTTGTCGGAAGTACTCATCACGGGTTACGCATGGTGACGGCTAGGTTTCGCCCAGATACACTTTTCGCACCATGTCGTTGTTCATCAGCGTATTAGCCTGGTCGCTCAAGACCACCTGTCCGGTTTGCAGCACATACCCCCGGTGCGCGACTTCCAGCGCCATGAGTGCGTTCTGCTCTACCAACAGGATCGTGGTACCGCGCTGGTTGATGCGCGTGATGATGTCGAAAATACCTTCGACCAGCACCGGAGCCAGCCCCATCGACGGCTCATCGAGCAGCAAAATTTTGGGGTCGGACATCAGCGCCCGTGCCATCGCCAGCATTTGCTGTTCCCCGCCCGAAAGCGTACCACCCTTCTGGAACGAACGCTCTTTCAGACGCGGGAACAGCCCGTACATTTCTTCCATGCGCTGCTGTATCACCTGACGATCCGAGACGCTCCACGCGCCGATCTCCAGATTTTCGCGCACGGTGAGCAGCGGAAAAATGCGCCGTCCTTCCGGCACATGACCGATGCCCAACGCCGCGACTTCATGCGATTTCAGGTTGGTAATGTCCTTACCATTCAGCGTGACCGAACCAAAGCGCGCTTTGGCAATCCCGCTGATCGTGCGCAGCGTGGTGCTTTTTCCCGCGCCGTTCGACCCCACCAGCGTGACAATTTCGCCCTGGCGCACTTCCAGGTCAATGCCTTTGAGCGCGTGAATGTGACCGTAATACGTGTGTAGTTGTTGCAGGTGCAGTAAGGGGGTCATGCCGTCTCCTTCGCAGTACCCGCCGCACGCCGACCGAGATACGCTTCGATCACGTGCGGGTCTGAACGCACAGCCTGGGGTGTACCTTCGGCAATTTTCTGGCCGAAGTCCAGCACGCTGATGTGTTCGCTGATGCCCATGACCACGCGCATATCGTGTTCGATCAGCACCACCGTGATTCCCCGCTCATCGCGGATGCGCCGGAACAGGTACATCGCGGAGTCGCTCTCGTTTGGGTTCATCCCGGCGGTAGGTTCGTCCAGCAGCACCAGCTTTGGATCGCTGGCTAAGGCGCGGGCAATTTCCACCCGCCGTTGATCGCCATAGGGCAGGTTCCGGGCGATCTCGTCGCCTTTGCCCGCCAGGCCGACGAAACGCAGGAGATCGTTCGCCTTTTGCAGCACCTCCGCTTCCTGTTTGCGAAAGCCCGGGGTGCGAAAAATCGTCGAAATTAGGCCGACATTCAGGCGCGAATGCATCCCAACCATGACGTTTTCAAGCACCGTCATGTTTGGGAACAGGCGGATGCTCTGAAACGTGCGCGCCATGCCCGCCGCGTTCACCTGGTCGGGCCGCAGGCCGATCAGCGAACGCTTGTTGAACCGGATCGTCCCGGCATCCGGCTTGTAAATCCCGGTCAGCAGGTTGAAAAAGGTGGTCTTGCCCGCCCCGTTGGGGCCGATGATCGAGCTGATACTGCCTTCGGGAATGTCGATGCTGACATCGCGCACCGCCCGAATACCACCGAAGGATTTCGCTAGTTCACGAACTTCAAGCAGTGCCATTGCGATCCTCCTTGTCGATGGCGGGCGTTTCCACCGTGATCAAGGGTTCTTCCAGGGCAATTTCTTCATCGGCTCGCGATTCCTGTAATTCCAGACGGCGGCGGCTTTCCGGCAGTAGCCCCGCCGGGCGGAACAGCATCATGACCACCAGAATGAACCCGAATACCAGCGGTTGATACTTGGCGGGTTCAAGCTGCACAGGCCAATCGCGCACATTGAAGTTGATCAGCGGCACAATGTAATCGACATTGCGCAGCGCGTTCAACTGTTGTGAAAAGTTCGAAAGGACATGCAGGTCAAGCAGGGTGACGATCATCGCGCCCAGCACCACCCCGCGTATCCCGCCGATCCCGCCGACGATCACCATCGCCAGAATTTGAATCGACTGAAGCAGGACGAAACTGCTCGGATCGATGAAGGTCTGTTTCGCGGCGTACAGCACGCCTATCGCCCCGGCAAAAGATGCGCCGGTCGCAAACGCCAGCAGTTTCATGCGCACCAGCGGCACACCCATCGCAATTGCGGCGACTTCATCTTCGCGGATCGCCGTCCAGGCGCGGCCAATCGCCGAGTTTTCCAGGCGGCGCGCCAGCAGGATGATCACGCCCAGAATCGCCATTGCCAGGAAGTAGAACAGGATTTGACGGGCGACAAAATCGGGATTATCGATGCGTAAATCGAAACCGCTGGCCGCACCGCGTGTGATCTGCGCCAGAATATCGGGCGTTTCCGGCCTGCCGATGTTGTGCAGCCCTTGTGATCCGTTTGTAAAGTTGACGGGCGCGTCCAGGTTGCGCACCAGCACGCGGATCATTTCGCCAAAGCCGAGCGTGACAATCGCCAGGTAGTCGCCGCGCAGCCGCAGTACGGGCAGGCCAAGCAGGATGCCGACCAGCCCCGCCGCGCCGACTGCCAGGAACAGGAAAATGTAGAACGCCCAGGACGGGACATTCCAGCCGTTGAGCGTAAAAATCGTATCGGCAGGGGAGGTGAACATCGCCCACAGGTACGCGCCCACCGCGAAAAACGCGACATACCCCAGGTCGAGCAGGCCTGCAAAACCGACGACGATGTTCAAGCCCAGCGCCAGACCCGCGAAGATCGCGATCTGGATCGCCAATTCCAGATAGGTTGTATTGAGCAAGCCAATCAGCGGCATCACGACGATGATCAGCACCAGCAGCATCGTGGTTTTCACCGACGCGCTGAGCGGAGCCGCCAGGATCACCAGCGGGGAGAGGATGAACAACGGAAACACACACATGTTCAGCAGCGGAAACCAGAGTGCGCTCGAATCCAGGCTGATGAGCATGAATCCGGTCACGACGACATAGGCAATTGCCAGCACAGCAGCGGTCACCGGGTTGGCAAACAAGCCGCTGATCGGGTTTTGCGGTGGAATTTGTGCTTTGGCAGCCATCGGTTATACCTTTTCGTCCACTCGTTCGCCCAAAATACCGCTTGGGCGGAAGATCAGGATGAGGATCAGCACCGAAAAGGCGAAAATATCGGTATAGCGCTGCCCCAATGCCGGGAAGTAGACCAAAATCCCGTTCAGGAAGGCTTCGATCAGGCCGAGCGTGATCCCGCCCAGCAGCGCGCCCGTCACATTGCCAATGCCGCCCAATACTGCCGCTGTGAATGCCTTTACGCCGGGGATGAACCCCACGTAGGGCGTGACAGTGCCGGCATTCAGGCCGTAGAGCGCGCCTGCTGCCCCACCGAAAGCCCCGCCGATGAAGAATGTGAGCGAAATCATGCGGTTGGCGTTGATCCCCATCAGGCCAGCGGTCGCCTGATCCTGCGACACCGCACGGATGCCGCGACCCAGTTTGGTGCCGTTCACGAAGTAGTTGAGCAGGATCAGCATGATCACAGCGCTGATCACGACGATGATCGACGTGATGCGCACGTTGACCACGTTCGACGCATCGATGATTGTTTCGGCATCAGCTCCGCCGATCAGGATTGCGTCCGGGCGTTCTTCGGCTTCGCCCACGCGCACATTGCGCACGCGCACCGGGTCACCGCCCAGCGAAACGCCGCCGACGATCACGTAATCGAAAATGCCCTCATCGACAATGAATTGATCGTATTCCACCCCATTGACGGTGATCGAGTCGTAGCGGGTGCCGCCGATGTTCGCCAGGTCATAGATGGGCGGGAAATTCTGGGCTTCCGGGTCAGCCGGGGCAATGAACCCACCCGCAATCAATCCGTTGAAGGCCAGCGGAATCGGCGTGCTGAGGTAGCTGATCTCGTTCGTGGGATAGGTCAGATTGAAGTCGTTGCGTGTGATGGTCATGATCGCACGGGTGCTGTCGATCAGCACATACGAGATGCCAATCGCGGTAATCAGCGGCACCAGGCGCGGCGCGCCCCGCAGCGGACGGTACGCTACCCGTTCGATGATCACCGCCAGCGTTCCACTGGCCAGCATCGCCAGCAGCACCGTGACCAGGATCAGGAACACCGGCGACCATGCTCCCAGCAGTCCCGCATCAAAGATGCGGCGCATAAACTCGAAGCCGATGACCGAACCGACCATAAATATTTCGCTGTGCGCGAAGTTGATAAATTTAAGTACGCCGTACACCAGGGTATAGCCCAGCGCGATCATAGCATACAGGAAACCTGTGCCAATGCCTGCGATGATCATACCGGGCAGTTGTGCGCCAATTTGATCCGCCAGCAGAATATTCGGGCGGGGTTCAGGGACAAAAAACGCGAGAAGATACGAAAGTGCCGTCAGCAGCACACTTGCGCCGACGATGAAGACGATCATCTGCCCAACCGGAAACACAATGAATCGGTAAATCCAGTTCCCAATATGGCGAAAGCCGGATTCTGTACGTGGTAGGCTGACCGTTTGCGGGGGTGATGCCAGTTCCGAACTCATGGGCTGCTGCTCCAAACGGGAAAAAAGAGCGGCGGTCTCATGTTTCCGCAGACCGCCGCCCTTGCATTGCGCGTGTTACGTTACGAACCGGGGGTTGCTTCCGGTTCCATCGACATCATCAGCGGCGACGGAATTTCCAGCGTGGCGAGCAGGGTATTGTTGCCCCATTCTGCCGGGTCGCCGGAGGTCACTTCGATCACGTAGTACAGACCGACTTCCGGGTCACCGTTGTCGTCGAACGTGATGGTGGCGGTCAAGCCCTCATACCCTTCAGTGGCGCGCACTTCCGCCGCGACTTCTTCACGGGTGGGCAGCACGCCGCCGTTGCTTTCCAGCAGGCGCAGGATGGCCGCCAGGACAACACCGGTCGAGTCATACGACTGCACTGCGAACGGCTGCGGGTCTTCACCATAGGCCGCCGCATAATCTTCGATGAACTGCGCCGCGTTCGGGTAAACCGTCGCCGGGGCAGCGACCGAGGTATAGTACGTGCCAACGGCAGCATCACCCGCCAGCGCCGCGAATTCCGACGAATCGAAGCCGTCCGGCCCCATGAACAGACCTTCATAGCCCGCCGCCCGCGCTTCGGCCAGGAAAACACCCGTCTGGCTGTAGATGCCGCCGAAGTAAATCAGTTCGGGTTCCAGCGCCAGGATCGGCTGGAGGATGCCGGCAAAGTCGGCAGTGATTTCCGTGCCTTCAAAACCCAGGACTTCCAGGCCCAGGCCTTCGGCTTCGCTCTGGAAGAATTCGGCCACGCCCTGACCATACGCGGTCGTGTCGTGAAGGATGTACACGCTGGTGACACCCAGTTCATCGCTGGCGAAGCGCGCACCCGTCGGGCCTTGCAGGTCGTCACGACCGCACACACGGTTGACCGTCGGGTAGCCGCGATCCGTGACCAGGGGGTTGGTGTTGGCGGGCGAAACCATGACAAGGTTGTTGTCATTGTAGACTTCCGACGACGGGATGGCGACACCGCTGTTCAGGTGGCCAATCACGGCGAGGATCGACGCATCGTTCACGATCTGCTGCGCGTTCGACACGCCCACTTCGGGAGTCGCCTGGTCATCGAACGGCACATATTCGACCGTGAAGCCCAGTTCTTCAATGGGGCCAGCGAGCTGTTCGATGGCGAGTTCCACGCCGTTACGCATACTGATGCCGAGTACCGACTGAGGGCCGGAGAGCGGGGTTTGCGATGCGATACGGATCACGTTGTCCTGTCCCTGGGCGGCGGTTACACCGAACGCCAGAATCAGCACCAATACGAGGACGAAAAGACGGGTATTTCTCATGTCCTGAAAGCTCCTGTGTTACAAAATTAGACACAAGCCTGACGTGCGTTGCTCTCCATGCGAGCAGTACACAACTATACACATTCGGTTAAAGATTACAACACGTTAAGAATGCACAAGGTTGGCCTGCTGCTTCTCTACAACGCCGCGCATTGTTATACTCAATCGCTCGAAGGGTTCGCCAGTATTCCCCCTTTGTTAAATGAGCAGATCATGAACTTTCATCGAGAGCGCCTGTGAACACATCATTACGCGGAGCCATTTATGGGCTGACGGCTGCGGCCATATGGGGCGGCATGTATGTCGTATCGGACATCGTCCTGGCCGTCATCCCTCCCTTTACGCTGCTCTCAATTCGGCTGCTCATGGCTGCCGCAATCCTGGGGATCATGCTGCGGCGGGTGCCGAATGCACGCCAACCACACGGCGCAGAACGGCTGCGGCTGTTCGGCGTGGGCTTTATCGGGTTCGGGATCAGCGTGGGGGCGCAGTTCGTCGGCACTGACCTTTCGACTGCCGTCAATGGCACGCTGGTGACGAGCGCAAGTCCGGCCTTCATCCTGATCTTCGCCGCCATCCTGCTGCGCGAACACCTTACCCTGTTCCGCATCATCGCGGTGACGCTGGCGACGATAGGCGTAATCGTGATCATCGACCCGGCCAACGCCAATTTTGGGTCGCAAACGTTCGCCGGGGATATGGCGCTGGCGGTCGCGGCCATCACCTGGGGGCTGTATTCGGTGCTGGTGCGGCGCGTCAGCGCGCAGTTCGATACGCTCGTCGTCAGCTTTTATGCATTCATTGGCGGGCTGTTCCTCACCCTGCCCGCCGCCGCGCTGGAACTCGGTTCACGTTCCATTGGGGTCATCGACGGCGGCGTACTGCTCGGCATTCTGTATTTGGGCATCGTTTCGACGGCGATTGCCATGTGGATGTGGAACCGGGCGTTTGCCCTCATCGATGCGTCGGTGGCATCACTGTTCTTTTTCGCGCAGCCGCTCGTTGGAACCCTGCTCAGTACGCTGCTGCTCGACCAGCAGATGACTTCGACGCTGTGGGTCGGCACGGGGTTTATCGTCAGCGGGGTGCTGCTCTCGCTGGTGCGGCTGGAAAAGCGGAATACCCTGGTCACGCCCGCGCACGCTACAATCAGCGACGGTCAATAGAGTCTTTCTTGCACACTAAGGATATTTTCAATGGCTGATTACACTCCAACATCGGATCATCGCTTCACGTTCGGCCTGTGGACGGTCGGCAATATCGGGCGTGACCCGTTTGGGATGCCCGTTCGTGAGCCGATCTCCCCGGTCGAAATTGTCCATCTGCTGGCGGACGTGGGCGCATATGGCGTGAACTACCACGATAACGATCTCGTGCCAATCGATGCCACGCCGGATGAAGAACGCCAGATCGTGACCGAGTTCAAAGCCGCGCTGAACGCTACCGGGCTGAAAGTGCCGATGGCGACGTGTAACATGTTCAGCGATCCCATTTTCAAGGACGGCGCGTTCACGTCGAACGATGCGAAAGTGCGCGCTTACGCCCTGCAAAAAGCGATCCGCACCATGCACACCGGCGCAGAACTGGGCGCAGAGGTGTTCGTGTTCTGGGGCGGGCGGGAAGGCACCGAGACGGATGCCAGTAAAAATCCGGCGGATGCCATCAAGCGCTACCGCGAAGGCGTGAATTTCCTGGCGGAATATTCCGTATCGCAGGGGTTGAAGTATCGCTTTGCCCTGGAACCTAAGCCGAACGAACCGCGCGGCGATATTTATCTGCCGACTGTCGGCGCGATGCTCGGCTTCATTGCCACGCTGGATCGCCCCGAACTGTTCGGCGTGAACCCGGAAGTCGCGCATGAACATATGGCCGGGCTGAATTTCCTGCACGCCGTCGCCCAGGCCTGGGACGCGGGGAAGCTGTTCCACATCGACCTGAATGACCAGGCGTTTGGGCGCTATGATCAGGATTTCCGGTTCGGCGCGGCGATGATCAAACAGAATTTCTTCCTGGTCAAGTTCCTGGAAGATGTGGGTTACCAGGGCAGCCGCCATTTTGATGCGCACGCTTACCGCACCGAAGATTACGAAGGTGTGAAAGACTTCGCACGCGGCTGCATCAGGACGTATCTGATCCTGGCCGATAAAGCCCGCCAGTGGAACGCCGACCCGGCGATTCAGGCGCTTTTGGCGGCCATCAACGCCGATGATAGCGAATTCAGCTACCTGCAAGGCGGCTTCACGCCCGAAAAGGCCGAACGCCTGAAGGCGCACTCGTTCGACCGCGCCGCGATCAGCGGTCGTGGGCTGTCGTATGAACGGCTTGACCAACTGACGATGGAAGTCCTGCTTGGCGTGCGTTAAGCGTGCGCCATCAAAGATATGGGGTGGATGTGCGCCGCATCCACCCTTTTTGATCGCTCCACGAACTGCCAAAAAGTTCCACTATAAGGCTTAACCTTTAGATGCTACAATGATCGTATCCATCACACGAATCCATAATCCATCTAAAGGTTAACTGTGACACAAACGCGATCTGACATTCGCAACGTCGCCATCATCGCACACGTCGATCATGGTAAGACAACGCTGGTCGATGGCATGTTGAAGCAAACGAAAGTTTTCCGCAACGCCGATACTGCTGGGGAACGCATTCTCGATTCCAATACGCTGGAAAAAGAACGCGGCATCACCATCCTGGCGAAAAATACGGCCATCATCTGGAACGATGTCAAAATCAACATCGTCGATACCCCCGGCCATGCCGATTTTGGCGGCGAAGTCGAGCGCGTGCTGAACATGGTCGATGGCGCGCTGCTGCTCATCGACGCGGTAGAAGGGCCAATGCCGCAAACCCGTTTCGTGCTGCGTAAAGCGCTGGAACAGGGGTTGCGCATCATCGTCGTGATCAACAAGATCGACCGCCCTGCATCGCGCATTGAATCGGTGCTGAACGAAACATTCGACCTGTTCATCGAACTGGGTGCGACCGACGAACAAGCCAATTTCCCGGTGGTGTACGCGATTGGGCTGGATGGGCGTGCCGGGCTTTCGCCGGAGCTTGGCGACGACCTCGCACCGCTGTTCGAGACGATCATCGACAATGTGCCGCCGCCCGTCATTGAAGCGGATCAGCGTGCGCGTCTGCTCGTCACATCGATTGAGTACGACAACTACAAAGGGCAAATCGGCATTGGCCGCCTGATGTCGGGGTCGTTCAAGCGCGGGCAGCAGGTCGTGCGCATCACGCCGGATGGCGGGCGCAACACAGGCCGCCTGGATTACCTGTTCACGTTTTTCAACCTGACCAAGACTGAAACCGATGAAGTTCACGCGGGCGATATTCTGGCCTTCGGGGGGCTTGACCCCATCGGCATCAGCGACACCATCGGTGATACCACTATCGATCAAGGCCTCCCCGCCATCCGCGTGGAAGAACCGACCGTGCGCATGACGTTCGCGGTGAACACTTCACCTTTCGCGGGGCGTGAAGGGAAAACCGGATGGGGAACTTCCCGCCGTTTGCGTGAACGCCTGTACAACGAAACGCGGAGCAACCTGGCGCTGCGCGTGGAAGACGGCGAATCGCCGGAAAAGTTCGTCGTCAGCGGGCGTGGTGAACTCCACCTGGGCATTCTGATCGAAACCATGCGCCGTGAAGGGTACGAGTTCGAGATCAGCAAGCCGGAAGTCATTCTGCGGCGTGACCCGGATACCGATACAGTGCTGGAACCCGTCGAAGAAGTGCATATCGAAGTCGCGGATGCCATGACCGGAACTGTCGTCGAAATGTTGGGCGGGCGGCGCGGGCAGATGCTCGATATTCGCACCGAAGCCGGGACGACATTCATCAAGTATCAGGTGCCAACACGCGGGTTGCTCGGCTTCCGGTCGCAGTTCCTCACGGCGACCAGCGGCATGGGACAAATTCACAGCATCTTTCACGGTTATGAACCGCTCGCGGGGGATATTCCGTCACGGGCGTTCGGCAGCCTGGTCGCCTGGGAGACGGGTACGGCGACAACGTATGCCATGCTCGCCGTGCAGCAGCGCGGTACTTTCTTCATCGACCCCGGCGTTGAAGTCTATGAGGGGATGGTGGTGGGTGAACACATCCGCCCCGAAGACCTGGCCGTCAACGTGTGCAAGACCAAAACGCTGAGCGCGGTACGCACCAAAAACTATGCCGACGACGAACGCATGAAGGCCACCCGGCAAATGACGCTCGACGACTACATCGAATTCATCAGCGATGATGAGCTGCTCGAAATTACGCCGCTCAACATGCGCGCCCGCAAGCGCATTCTCGATAACGAGAAGCGCATCAAGGAACAGAAGGCGCGTGACAAGATGCTAGAAACGTCGTAGCCGGGCAGACAACACCCTGAATCAAAAGGCGCAGCCATACGGACTGCGCCTTTGTGTTGGATGGATGTTCATGCGGCGGGGCGGCTGGTAATGAAAATATCGTCTTCGCGCCGTGCGCCCACCAAACGCAGCACTCGGTGCCGCTGACGCTGTGCGTCTTCCTCACGTTCCCAAAAGCTGATCACGCGCTTCTGACGCGACGCGAGAAAGTTCAGCGCCGCCATCATATGCGAACACCCCAACCCGCCGTTCTGCGCCCAGGGACAGGTACAGCGGCCACGCAGTACGCCGCCTGGCTCGCTTTCAATCGTCACGATGTGATGGGCATAGGGGTTGGAGCGGCTGGTCACCACGAGCGTGTTCGGCGCGACCAGACGAACTTGCAGCTTACGGCTGCGGGCCTGTAGTTTCTTGATTTCGACCGGCTTCATCGCACTTCAACTCCCAACTTCCGATACTCCTTATTATAGCACAAGTGTTCCGTAATTTGAACCTGAACATCATGCTTTTACCCCATTTTCTAAGGGAATTCTTTCGCAAATAAAATACCCCGCTGCGGGCATCGCAAACGGGGCATCGGTGATCGTAAACGCTGGAAAAGCGCGTTAGCGAATGGACTGCGGCGCGGCCCATTCGGGGAGGGTGACGGGGGTCAACTGGCTTTCAATGGTGCTGCGGCTGCGCTCCAACCAGGGCGGCAGCATCAGCTTTTCACCCAAATGCGCCCGGTCTTCATCGACCATGAAACCGGGACCCACCGTCGCCAGTTCGACGATGTGGCCGTCGGGGTCTTGCGTGTAGATGCTCTTGAAGTAAATGCGATCCCGCACGGGCGAGACGCTGATGCCCGCCTTCAGCAGCCGTTCGCGGAATTCGAGCTGCACGTCCTCATTTTCGACCGCAAACGCAAAATGATGCGTCTGCCCCGCGCCCATCTGCACGGCGTTCGTCTTGCGCGGGTCGCGCTCGAAGTAGGTGATGATTGTCCCTGGCCGACCATCGCCAACGCCCCAATACCAGTGCGCGGACGTAGGGTCGTCAAAATTGGAGGTCATCTTGACACGCCGCAGACCGAGCAGTCCCTCATAAAAGGCATTCGTGCGCTGAATATCCGCGCCAATGGCGGTGATATGGTGCATTCCGTTGGCCAACGCCATATCTGCCGTGATCGTTTCGACCGGGCTTTCCCACAATGTCGCCTTGATTGTTTCGTTGTCGCGGTTGCTGTGAATCATGTCGGCGGGCGGATCACGATGTTCCGTACCGATTTTGTCGGGCGCTTCGTCCATCGTCCAGCCAGGACCGTTGGTGGCAATCTCGATCACCATGCCATCAGGATCATGAAAGTAGATCGACTTGAAGTAGTGGCGGTCGAACGGACCATCGACCTTGAGGCCGTGATCGACCAGGCGGCGCTTCCATTTCAGCAGTGCGTCATAATCCGGTACTTGCAGCGCGTAGTGATGCGTCCCGCCAATGCCGGGATGTCCTTTTGGTGCGTCCGGCCATTCAAAGTAGGTGATGGCTGAACCGGGTGCGCCAGTTTCATTACCGAAATACAGGTGATACGCGCCTGGATCGTCGAAATTGACCGTCTTTTTGACCAGCCGCAGTCCCAGGACTTTGGTGTAAAAGTCGATGGTGCGCTGTGCATTGGAACTGACAAGCGTGATGTGGTGCAATCCCAGGATGCTCATGTCGTTACTCCGCTGAAATTGAATGCTGCCATTAAAACCCAACCATGGTCAGGCGGTCAACGTCGCCATCAATGCGCGCACGAACTGAAGTTCGTCGTCATTGACCGTATGCCCTAAATTCGGATACAGCCGCTTGGTCACTGTGCCGCCGCGCCGTGCCATTTCCTCCGCCGATTCGTGGATGCGCGATTCCGGGATGTGAAAGTCACGCGGGTCGCAGCCCAGAAAAACGGGCGTTTCCGCCAGCGAACCGGGGTAGTTCCACTGCGTTCCCGGTTCGCCAATCAAGCCGCCGCTCAGCGCGATCACGCCGCCGTAACGACGGGAATTGCGCGCCGCAAATTCGAGCGTCAGGCACGCACCCTGTGAAAACCCCAGGAGGATCAGTTTTTCATGCGGCACGCCCTGCTCGACTACATAAGCCGCCAGATCGCCCACTGCGCGCAGTGCTGACGAGAGATACGGCTCGTTATTGGCGATAGGCTGAATGAACGGGTATGGATACCAGCTATTGCCATTGGCCTGGGGCGCAAGATACGCAAAATCCGGGTGCGCGATGTCCTGCGCGAGTCCCAGAATGGAAGCGGCGGTCGCACCGCGTCCATGTACCATGATCATGGCAGCTTTGGCCTCTTTCAAGGGTTTCCCTGCCGCGAGTACCTGCTGTCCCTGGTGAAAACTGGTGAGATCGGTCTGCATTGTGCTGCATCTCCCAATTGGAAGTCAGGCGCAGCGTTGGCGCTGCACCTGATACAATTCAAATATGCGCTTCAGACCGACCTGCACGCCATTATCTTACGCGCTACGATTGAATTTGACGGTCGAGCGCCCGGCTCAATTCGCGCAGCGGCCCGGCCACCAGTGCCGCCACCATGACCGCAGGGCTGACGGCCTCATTCGCGTTGATCTGCCGGGTGAGCATCATCCCCAGTTTTTCCTGAAACACCGTGTCCTCGAACAACCAGCGCATCCAGGTGCGCTTGCTCAATTCGAGCATCCATGCAGGCATTTCACGGTACAGGTTATCGCGCACCCGTGAAAGCGTCGCCTGGTACTGTGGGAAAGTTTCCGCCCGCGCCGCCGCATCAAAATCGAGTAAGGCCCGTTCCCAGGGCTTTTCGCCATGCTTCCAGGCGATGATCTCGTGCGCCAGCGCCCGCGAAATGTAGATGGCATCATAAATCCCCTGCCCATCGAGCGGGTCTTTTTGGTGATAAGCATCGCCCGTCAGCGCCCAGCCGTCGCCACCTGGGGTACGGTACAGGTTGCCGACGCGCTTCATGCCATGTACACCGGTGATTCGTTCACCGAACTGCAAGCGCTGCCAGATCACGGGGAATTCCTGGAGCAGGCTCAGATAGAACGACTCCGCGCCGCCCGCCGGAAATTCGAGCAGGTCAGCACGGCCTTCTACCCCCACCCCCACCGTGCCATCGGCGCTGTCCATCATCAACAGGCCGTAGCCATCGCCGCGCCCGGTCGCCACGACCACCGGTTCACCATCGCCATAGGGCGGGACATTTTTCCAGTAAGCATAATACAGGCTGGTCGGGTTTTCGGTGTGTTCGTCGAACTCCGCAGCACCCGCTTTGCGCGCAACCTGGCTGAAACGTCCGTCCGCGCCGATGACAAGACCCGCACGATATTCGTAACGTTCACGGTTTTTCTGAGCCACTACGCCAATGACGCGGTCACCATCCCACAGCAGGTCGGAGACTGAAACGCCCTGTTCGCCTTGCACACCAGGGATGCTGAGGGCATGATTCCACAACGCTGCATCGAAACGCGCCCGATCCAGCCCATAGGCATAATCGCGCCCATACGCTTCAGGGATATGCAGGGTATACGATTCATCCTCGAACAGGTTGATCATGCGGCGAATCTTCGGGGTATTGCGTGCGTAGGCAGCTTCATCCGCGCCAATTTCATCGAGCAACCGCATCGTCGATGCGTAAATGATCGGCATCGATGCGCCGGGCGCGCTTGGAAAAACCGACCGTTCCAGCAGCAGCACGCGCAACCCTGCCAACCCCAACCGCGCCGCCAGCGTAGACCCGGATGGGCGGCCTCCCACGATGATCACATCCACTTCGTTCACCATCGTCACTCCACACTCGATACTTTGTTCCATTTTACACAACCTGTACTCTCAGCCATTCGTCCATAAGCAGACGTTAAGCGCATTCTTATCAACGCAAAAGTCAGGGCATTTGCGGTACCATGAAACGTATGAACCGTCGAACCCTGCTCCCGCTGATCACTATTCTGGTACTGGCCGTCGCCCTGCGGCTCATTCAGCTTGGCGAACGCGCTTTCTGGTACGATGAAGCTTTCACCGCGCTGTTCACCGGGCGCGGCATCGAGCCGCTTCTGCAAGGCACGATCACGCCTGTGAACGGCACAGCAGCGGATATTCACCCCCTGCTGTATTACGCATCGGTCGAAGGCTGGCGCGTATTGTTCGGCTCCAGCGTGTTTGCCCTTCGCCTGTGGAGCGTGCTTTTAGGCATCGCAACCATTGGGGTGATGTTCCTGATCGGTCGAGACCTGTTCGATACCCGCACCGGGCTGCTGACAGCGCTCATCACCGCGATTGCCCCGTTTCATGTGCAGTACTCCCAGGAAGCCCGCATGTACGCGCTGATGGGGTTGTGCCTGGCCTTCACGACCTGGGCATTCATCCGCGCTTTCCGCAGCGACAACATCGCCTGGGGATGGTGGGCGGCGTTGGGCATTGGCGCGGCTTTAGCGATGTATACGCAGCAGCTTTCGGCCTTTTACCTGGCGGCGCTCGGTCTGATCCCGCTGATTGCCCGGCGGCGCAGCGCGATGATCGGCATGGGATTCGGTGCATTCGTCGCGCTGACCGTATATGCGCCCTGGCTGCTGATCCTGCCGGGGCAGCTCAGCCGGGTGGCGGTGGGCTACTGGATCGATGTCCCGCCTGCCGCACGTGTCCTGCTCACCCTGCGATCCTTCGTCGTGGTGAATTTGGATGTGCCGCCACCTGCCGCGCTGATCGGCCTGGGGATTGCGCTGGTGCTGGTGATCTTCCTGTTCGTACACATCGTGATGCGAAGAAGGCGGCAGAGTGTCCACGAACGCGGCGCGATTTTGTGGGTCGTGTGGTTGTTCGCCGCGCCAATTGCCGGGATGTGGCTGGTCTCACAGGTGCGGCCTGTGTACCTGGATCGCGGGCTGATCGGCAGTGCGCTCATGCTGTACCTGGCGTTTGGGTGGCTGTTCGCACGCGGCGGCCTTCCGGCTCCGCTGCGGATTGGGCTGGCCGGGTTGGGCTTGATCGCCGCTGGGATTGGCCTGAACGCGCATTATGGCTGGAACACCTTCCCCAATGCGCCCTATCCGCAGTTGGTCGGGTATGTGCAAAGCCAGGTGCAGCCCGGCGATGTGGTCATCCACCAGGATAAAACATCGGCGCTGCCGTCGATTTACTACGCTGGACAAACCGGACAGCCGCTCGAACAGCGTTATCTGCGCGACGAACCGAATGCGCCCGACGACACGCTTTTGCTGCCTACGCAGCAGGCGCTCGGTTTGCTGGCTGATGCCTGCATTCAAGCAGCAGGGCGCGGGGCGGCGCGGGTATGGTGGGTGATGTTCACGTTTGCACCAGGGCAGTTCGCAGCGGCAGGAATCGATACGCTGGAAAACGACCTGGTCTGGTTGAATAACGCATTTGCCGAATCGGAAACCGTGACGCTGAACGATTTAAGCCTGACTTTATATGCAAATCGCACGATCCCCGCCGATCAAGGAGACTGCGCCCCATGACGACCGCACAGCGGCAGGTCAGCATTGCCCTGGTGATACTGGTTGCGGTGGTGATCGGCAATGTCATCGTGACGCACAATCTGTTCACATCGCGCTACCCCGGTCACAACGATTTTATGTCGCGCTGGGAAGGCGCACGTTCATACTGGATCGACGGGCTGAATCCTTACGGCGTAGAAGCCAGTCTGAACATCCAGGAACGCATCTACGGACGGGCAGCGACCCCGGTGGAAGACCCTGGCTATTTTGCGTATCCGTTCTACACGGTGTTCGTGGTCGCCCCAGTGGTGACGCTCGATTATGCCTGGGCTTCCTCAATCTGGATGGTACTGCTCGAAGCGTGCCTGATCGGGGCATTCCTGCTCATTCTGGACATATTGAAATGGCGGCCTGCGCCGCTGCTGCTGGGCGTACTGCTGCTATGGGTCATCCTGGATTATTTTGCGATGCGCGGGCTGCTGCTCGGCCAGCCGGGGATCATCGTGTATGCGCTCGAAATGTTCACGATCTGGGCGTTTCTGCGCGGGTATGGGACGGCGGCGGGTGTGGCGCTGGCCGTTTCAACGCTCAAGCCGCAGATGGGCTTTCTGTTCGTGCCGCTCATGCTCTTGATCGCCCTGTTCGCTCGTGAGCCGCGCCGCCGCTGGGGAACCCTGATTGGATTCGGCGTGACGATGGCGATCCTGCTGGGGCTGTCATTCCTGCTCATGCCGTCATGGTTGGGCGACTGGGTGGCACAAGTAAGCCTGTACACATCGTATACGGCAATTGGCTCCCCGGTGTGGGTGGTGACGCAGTATTATCTCGGCCTGGGAACGGCGGGCGAATACGGCTTGAGTGCGCTTTTGCTCGGCTACATGCTGTGGGCGTGGTTTCAACTGCTGATACGGCGAAAGACCGAACGGCTGTTATGGACGGTCACGCTCACCCTGACCGTGACGCATCTCATCGCCGTGCGCACCGCCACCACGCACTATGTAGTCTTCGTCCTGCCGATCCTGTTCTACTTGCATGAACTGGCGAAACAGCGGCGCGGCTGGCTGGCTGCGTTGATCGTGTTCGGCATAGCAGGGATCACCTGGGCGCATTTCCTGACGACGGTGCAGGGTGAATTTGAACACCCATCATTGTATTTACCGCTGCCCTTCACCCTGCTGTTCCTGCTGATCGTAACTCGTCATCGCTGGTGGCGCACGACACGTCACGAGATGGAAGCGAACCAGACAGGCACGCGCCCATGAGCCGGACGATCCCCGGTGGGGTGGGGTTGTTTGCCCTCGCGCTGACCGTCGTGACCAGCCTGCCTTACCTGGCGGGACTGCTGAACACGCCCGATGGACATCTATTCACAGGCGCGGCGGCACTGCCAACCGGAATCGCCGTCGATTACCACAGCCACCTTGCAAAAATCTGGCAGGGGCGAACGGGACAATTTGCCTATCAACTGCTGTTCACGCACGAACCGCATCCGGGTTTACCACTGGTGCAGGGATTTTATGTGGCATTGGGTGCGCTGTCGCCGTTAGAACCCGCGCTCACGTATCACCTGGCGCGGATCGTATTTACGTTCGGCATGGTGCTGGCGATCTATCATTTTGGTGCGCGTTTCTTTGCACTCGAAACAGAACGATGGCTGTTTCTGATCTTCGCTACCCTGGTGAGCGGCGCAAGCTGGCTGCTGCTGATCATCGACCCCGCACAGACGGCACAGATCGCGCCCATTGAATTCTGGCTGATCGATGCGTACAACCTGGCCGGGGCGCTGTTCATGCCGCATTTCGCCGCCGCAGTTGGGCTGCAAGCGCTGGCTGCGCTGGCGTTCATGGATCGCCGTCCGCTGTGGCTGACGCTTTTCCTGGCACTGCTGGCGATCCTTCAGCCGTATGTGCTGGTGATCACCGCGCCGCTGTTCGTGCTGGTCACCCTGCACACGATGGCTGCACAAAAAGCGGGGTGGGAGGCGGTATTGTGGCTGATCCTGCCACTGGGGGTACAAATGGCGCTGACGGGGTATCAGTTCGTCGCGCTGCAAAGCGACCCGGTGTGGCAGGCATTCACAGCGCAGAACATCACTGCGTCACCGCCGCCTGTGTATTATCTGCTCGGCTACCTCCCGTTTCTGCTCCCAATTGCGTTAGGCGGACGCGGAATCGCGGCACAGCGCAGCGCTTTAGGGTTGGTTATCGCGTGGGTGCTGATGATCTCGCTGTTCCTGTACGCGCCGCTGCCCACCCAACGCCGCTTCCTGATCGGCCTGCAAACGCCGCTGGCAGTGCTGGCGGTGTTTGGCTGGCGGCACTGGCTGCGGCGCGTCACCCCGTCACGGCGTGCGCTCGTCGCCGTGATCTATGTCGTGATCGCCGGGCTGCCGCTGGCCGTGCTGATCGGCGCGAACACGATCGGTCGCCCTGTGGATGTGTACTACGCCCCGGCTGAACGAGCGGGAAACGCATGGCTGCACGAAAATCCGCCATCCGGGGTGATTCTGACCACGTTCGACTCATCCGGGCGGGGTTCCGGCGGGCGCGTGGTGGGGGCAACCGGGATGCGCGTTTATGCGGGTCACTGGATCGAAACCGCCGATTTTCAGACCAAAATCGCCCTGCTGCGTCAGTTCTACGATCCGGCGGAAAGTGATGCGTGGCGCTGGCAGTTCATGCGCGAAAGCGGGATCAGCCATATCTGGTACGACGACTATGCGCGCGCCCAGGGCGCATGGTCGCCCGCACAATCGCCCGATCTCCAGCGGGTGTTCACCAGCGGCGGCGATCACCCGGTCGAGATTTATCGGTTCATCCCCTGAAACCGACTCAGGTTTGCCGCTATACTTACATCACCTACAGAATTGGTGGTGAAACGATGTCAAGATTTTTGCGTCCTATACTGCTCGTCGGCCTGGTGTTGATCCCGTCGTTGTCACTGGCACAGCAGGCAAGCGAGGAGACTTTTTGGTGGAACGACCGCGTTTTTTATGAAATTTTTGTGCGCAGCTTTCACGACAGCGACGGTGACGGCATCGGCGATCTGCGCGGGGTGATCGAAAAGCTCGATTACCTGAACGACGGCGACCCAACCACCACGACCGATCTCGGTGTGACGGGTATCTGGCTGATGCCGATCATGGAATCGCCCAGCTATCATGGCTACGATGTGACCGATTACCGCCGCATCGAACCGGACTATGGCAGCCTGGCCGATTTTCGGGCATTGATGCGTGAAGCCCATGCACGGGGAATTGCCGTGATCATCGATATGGTGATCAACCATACATCCGTACAGCATCCCTGGTTCGCCGCATCGACGCAGGGCGAAGCGCCCTATAACGGTTGGTACGTGTGGGCGAACGAGAACCCTGGCTTTCGCGGACCGGACAGCCAGACGGTCTGGCATGAACGGCAGGGGCGCTGGTACTACGCGCTGTTTTGGGATGGAATGCCAGACCTGAACCTGCGCACCTCCGCCGTGACGCAGGAATTATACGACATCGCCAATGTGTGGCTGAACGTCGTCGGCGTGGATGGGTTCCGGCTCGACGCGATCAAACACCTGGTGGAAGAAGGCCGCAACCAGGAAAGCACCCGTTCCACGCTGACGTGGATGGCTCAGTACAACGATTACATCGACAGCATCGCCCCGGATGCGCTGCTGGTGGGCGAAGTGTGGGAATCGAATTTCATCGCGTCGCAGTACGTGCCGGAACAGGTCGATTTGGTATTCGATTTCGACTACGCCGCCGCGCTGATCACATCGCTGGAGCAGGGCAGGCCGGATTCGCTTGATGCCATTCTCGACCGTGCCGCGAACATTTACCCGCCGGGGCAGTTCGCTACGTTCATCACCAACCATGACCAGAATCGCTACATGTCGGCGCTGCGCGGCGATGTGGATCAGGCGCGGATCGCGGCTTCACTGCTGCTCACCACGCCGGGCGTACCATTCGTGTACTATGGCGAAGAGATCGGCATGACGGGCGTGAAGCCCGATGAACGCATCCGCACCCCGATGCGCTGGGACGAGAGCGCCACGACCGCCGGATTCACAACGGCTGACCGTCCCTGGCAGCCGCTTTCCGAAGACGGCGCAGGCATCAGCACGGCGGCGCAGACCGATGACCCGGACTCGCTGCTCAGCCACTACCGTGCGCTGATTCAACTGCGGCATCAGTACCCGGCATTGGCACGGGGGAGCTATGCGCGGCTGGAGATAGAAGAGTCGCCCAACGCTTATGCATTTATACGCGAAACGGACGATGAGACGATCCTGGTGCTGATGAATATGAACGACAGCCCGATCAGCGGCTACGCGCTGGCGCTGGATAGCACGCCTGACCTGCTGTATGGGTGGGGTGCCGACGGCGGGATTGACTCCTACACACCTGGCGATGCGCTCGATCCGTTCAGCACGCTGGTACTGCGCCTGCGTTAAGCGCGCCCCTGTCGTGTACAATACCCATGAAGTTCACCCATTTAGAGGAGATTGCTCCATGAAATCTGTACGCATCCTGTTCGCAGCGGCGCTTTTGATCGTCTCGGTCAGTGCCGCCGCCGCACAGGATACCGCGCAAACCCCCGCCGAACTGTGCGCCAGCGCTGGCACACCTGCTGAACCTGCGACTCGCAGCTATACCCAGGCGGAACAGGTCTTGCAGCCCGGTGTCGATTACCGGGCGGTCTTTTGCACCAGCGCCGGGCCGGTATATATCGATCTGCTGGAAGAAGTAGCGCCGATCACGGTCAATAATTTCGTGTTCCTGGCGCAGAACGACTATTACAACAACACGATCTTCCATCGTGTGATTCAGGACTTCATGGCGCAGGGCGGCGACCCCACCGGTACGGGTTCGGGCGGCCCCGGCTACCAGTTTGAAGATGAATTCGTCGGGTTCCTCACGTTTACAGAACCAGGTTTGCTGGCAATGGCGAACGCCGGACCAGGCACGAACGGCAGTCAGTTTTTCATCACGACGGTTCCCACCCCGCATCTCGATTTTCGGCATACGATTTTTGGCCGGGTGCTGGAAGGTCAGGAAAACGTCGAATCGATTGAACTGCGCGACCCACAGGCGGCGGGCAGTACAGCGACCACGCTCGATACTGTCGTGATCGTCGAAGACACTGCCGCTGTCGAAACCACCTATACTGCTCCGCCCCGTGCCACCGCCGAACAGGTCGAAGCCCTGATCGCACAGCTTGGCACCGAACTGCCGTCACAGTTGACGCTCAATGCCGATTTCAGCGGCCTGAAAACGGCAGAGACCGTGATCGCGGGCATTGCGGCGGAACAACAGGAAGCGTTCGCGGCACTGCTCGATGAGAGCGGGTTCCAGTACCGCGCCGCCGCCCGTGTGGAAAATACGGCGTGCGCGCTCGACGATGCGCCGTTCGGGGCGCTGAGCTATACCATTGATGCGTTCGCAAGCCGCGAAGGGGCGGCAGCAGTCCTGGCGACCGCCGCAGACCCGGCAGGCGCGCTGTACCAGGCCCCCATTGCCGATGGCTATGCGGTGCTGGAAGCGGAAACCGCGCTGCCCTACCCGATCTTCATCGGTGTGGAACAGCGCTGCGACCAGGAAATGACCCGTGCGCTCACCTATTGGCAGCGCGGCAACCTGGTGATCACCGCGCAGGCGACTTACCCGGCGAACAGCCAGGCGAACGCCGATACCTGGCTGCAACAGTTGGTCGGCTTTCAGATTTTTGAACGCCTTTTCGCAGACGTGCTGCTGAGCGCGTTGTAAGCAGTCATGGCAACGCTGACGAACGGGTCACCCTAATCTGATCCGTTTGTCGGCACATGATCCAGTCAGGCAGTGGGCGGCGGGGTGGCGGGACGCTGACGGCGGGATTGCTGCGCAGCGCGTTTCGCCTGGCGCGCCCGCTGCCCACGCACGATCAGCATGGTGTAGTAGGCATTCCGGCGCGTGTTAAATTCGATTTCGCGCACCATCGCGATCACCCCGCCAAACGCGATCAAAGTCAGGCCAGCGACCACGATGCTTAAGGCCTGTGCCAGCGCAAAACCGATATTCACGGTTGTTCCGATCAATGCTGCCACCACCAACCCAATCGAAACGGCGATGGTCACAACACCACCCACTTGCAGCAGCGCCGCGATCACGCCCAGAAGCCCAAATTTTCGTTTCATGGTTATGGTATCCTTCTCCCGGCAGAGGCTGTCTACTTTTTCAGCAGCCCTGCACTCTTTACCTGCTGACGGTTATAGCGTATGGCATTTATGCGTCAAATTTTCAGCCAGTCTGCCGATGTGCGGCTGCGCTGGTCGCTCTTCTGCATCCTGCTGAGCGTGTATCTGATCGTCTATGTGGATGTACCGGATTCGCTCGACAGCGAAGCTATCCTGGCCGTATCTGCCGCGTGGGTGCGCACCGGTTCGCCGGATATGAACGCCATCGCCTATACCGATTGGATCATGCCGCCTAGTGCTGGAATGGGGCGTACAGGTATCGACGGGGCGACGTACAGCAAAAAAGGCATCGTACCGTCGCTGGCGTTGATGCCGCTGGTGATCGCCGCTGAAAGCGCTCACTGGTTGACCACGCGGGCGACGGCGATGTTCTTCAACCCGCTCGTCACCGCGCTGACGGCGTGCGTGTTGTATACCTTGTCCCGCCGCCTGCGTTTTCGCCCCCGAACCGCGTTTACGATAGGTCTGCTGTATGGCCTGGCGACGCTGGCGCTGGTCTACACGAAAACGCTGTTTGCCGAACCGCTGGCTGCCCTTCTGCTCATGGTCGCCGCTGTACACGTCCACCGCTTCTGGTCGGCGGCGAAGGCGGCGGATGCGCTCGTCATTGGCCTCACGGTCGGCCTGTTGATCGGCATCAATACGATATATGGGCTGTATGCGCCGCTGTTCGGGCTGGCACTGATCGCGTCGCCCACGCTTTCGCTGCGCCCACGCGAACATCTGGTGCGCGGCCTGCTGCAAGGGGCGGCCTTTTCGCTCCCCGTGATCGGCGCGCTCGTGCTGCTCATGGCCTTCAATGCTGCCCGCTTCGGCGAACCGCTGGAAGGCGGCTATCGCTTCAGCGAAGGCGAAGGCTTCATCCACCCCCTCACGACGGGATTGTACGGCCTGTTCCTCAGCCCATATCGGGGCCTGTTCTGGTACAACCCGCTGCTGCTGCTCGCCATTCCTGGCGCGGTCATGCTGCTGCGAAGCACGCACGCACGACGTTTCCTCATGTTCGTGCTGGCCGTAATTGCGGCACAAGCGCTGATGTTCGCCTCATGGTGGAGCTGGCATGGCGGAGTCGTGTGGGGGACACGGTTTCTCGTACCCATCGCGCCGCTGGCCACCCTGCTCATTGCACCGCTGATCGATGCGGCGTGGATGCGCCGCCATCTGTGGGGGGTGATCGGGGTATTCGCAGTGCTGTCGGTCTTCGTACAGGCGCTTGGTGCGCTGTTCAGCGTGTTTCCCCATTATGCTTACCTGACCAACCAGTTCTACACGGGCGATCCATTCAGCCCGGTTACAGAACTGGACACGCAGATCTTTATCGACCCGCGCCTCAGCCCAATCATCGGACATTTGGCGCTGTTGGCTGCGGGCTGGCCGCTTGAACCCGTCGCGCTGCGCGCTGCGGATGCAGTGCATACAGGCGCTGCGGCGCTCGTCCTGCTGTATGGCGTGTGGCGGTTAAGCAGACCGCGCACCGACCGGATCAGCGCGCCACTTGGAATCGCCCTTGTGCTTGTCGTCCTCAACGGGGTTGGCGCACGCAGGGCGGGGTCACCGGAGGTTCAACGCATTCTCGCACTCGACGATGCTTTGCAGCCGCCCGCCTCTATCCTGGCATATACGACGGCGTTCGGTTCAGGCGCGCTCGATCTGGAAGGGCAGCGCGCCTTTATCGCCCTGAATGCACCTGTTGATTCAGAGGATCGACTCGCCTTGAGCCTGGTCAATTTTGCACTACGGCGTTACGACCGTCTGTGGTTCATGACGTGGTATCCCCCGGCGGATGCGCAGAACTGGCTGGAAATGCGCCTGACTGGACACTACGTTGGGCGGGAACGCACCATCGACGGTCATCGCGCCATCGAAATTGCACCTGCACCGACGTTGGAACCCCAGTTTACGCCGTCCGCTCCTGGCCGCGTGAATATTCAGTTCGGCCCTATTCGGCTTGCATATATCTGCATTCAGCCGAACGAAAACGGGACTTATGTCGATCTGCTGTGGCAGACCTACAGCGACGTTCAAAGGGATTATCAATGGTTTGCCCACCTGATCGATCAGCAGGGGACAATTCTGGAGCAACTGGATCGGCAGCCGCGTTCGGGCTTTGCGCCCACCAGCGGGTGGGAACCGATGGCCGACGTGGAGGGCTATCGACGCTATCACGCACTCGACGGTAGAATAGATCGGCTGTATTTCGCCCCCAATAGGGCGGCTGCCGCGCTGCGGATCGGCTGGGTCGATCCGGCAACCGCTGGCCGGTTGCCGGTCGCTGCACCGCTGTTCAGTGGTACAGGCGTACAGGCGTTTGCTGATTACGTGGTGTTCCCGCTCGACACCTGCCCCGAATCCTGGATGCTGGATTGATGAATCAAAAGGGCCAAGCCTGTTGAGCTTCGCCCTTTCGCCAGCCTGAATATCTGAACGAATTACTTCAGGGTTGCCTGAACGGTCATCGGCACAGCGGACAGCGCACGCGAGACGATACAGGTTTTTTTCGCTTCTTCAGCATTTTCTGCGAACGCAGCCTGATCCAGCCCTTCCACTTCACCTTCGGTTACCAGGTCGATCTTGCTGACCGAAAAGCCGCTTTCGCCTTTTTCAAGGTGAACATGCGCGGTGGTGTGAATGCGCTTGACATTGAAGCCCGCCCGCCCCAGACGCGCCCCAAGCGCCATCGTGAAGCAGCCCGCGTGCGCCGCACCCAACAGTTCTTCCGGGTTGGTCATCGCCTGCTGGCCTTCATCGAAACGGCTCTTGAAGGTGAACGGGCCATCGAATGCGCCGCTGCCAACCTTCATCGACCCAGTGCCTTCGTTCAGCGTACCTTCCCAAGTTGCTTCTGCAATACGTGCCGCCATCGCCTGTCGCTCCTGATGCAGTTTCTATACACGGGTACAGTCTAACAAGAAAGCGGGGGACGGTCAGCCGTCCCCTGCAATTCTCACAAACGATTTAGTTCCACCAGCCCCAAGAGCCGCCCCAATCGAACTCGTCGCGCAGTGCAGCATCTTCATCGTCGAATTCAACCGAAAGCCACAGCAGCGCCTTGAGCGCGGCACGTCGTAAATCCGGGTCGGTATCGATCAACGAACGCAGAATGTACGGCATGGCATCTTCATCAATCACCCACAGCGCCTCTGCCGCTGCGTGCCAGACATGGGTATTGGTGGTGTTCAAGGCGCGCAGCAGTGCCGGAACCGACGACGGGTCGGCAATCAGCCCCAACGCCTTTGCCGCCGACAAGCGCACATACGGGTCTTGGTCATGCAGCAGAGCATGTTCCAGCCCTTCGAGTGCGGCATCGCTGGCGATTGTCCCCAATGCATCTGCCGCTGCAAACCGGACATAGCTGTTGTCGTCGGCGGCCAGCGCTTCCAGCAGCCCCTGAACAGCACCGGGGTCGTTGATAGACCCCAGTGCTTTCGCGGATTCCCAGCGAACAAAACTGTTGTCGTCGGTCAGCAGTGCGCCGACCAACGCCGGGACGGATACTTCATGGCCAATTTTTCCAAGCGCCTGGGCGGCTGCACGCCGCACATCCTTGCTGCGGTCACGCAGCCGTTCCACCAAAGCATCTGCTGCTGTTGCATCGCCGATGGAGCCTAACATGCGCACTGCGAACAGGCGCACATGGCGATCCCGCATTTTCAGGGTTTCAATCAGCGCGGGCATGTTGCCGGGATCATGCAGTTGATCCTGAAGGCGCGTGAGCTGCGAGAGTGCCGTTTGCTGTTTCTGCTTGTCATCGCTGCGGAGATCGGCGAGGAGTTGATGAATCATTGAGCGGTGGGTCATGAATAGCTCCCATTCTAAGCCGCTCAAGTGTACCCTGGCAATTTATGCACTTCAATCCAGAAACGATCACGAGACCTTAACCGAATGGCTAGTTGACAGGTTCACCAGTTACGCCTAAGGTTAGTTGGTGTCCCAATCATTTGAAAGGCGAACAGTTGGCACCCCAATGAACTGGTCTCCCGAACAATTGGCATCGCTTCAAGTACGGCTCATGGCGGGGGCTATACATCGGGCATCGGTGCGCAGCGTGGAAGAAATTCTGAACGGACACCCGGCAGGGATCAGCAATCTGCAATTCGGCCTGCTGATGAGTTTGCGGCAGGAAGCTCAGACATCACGCGAACTGAGCCGGATGTTCGGCCTTGACCCTTCGACGCTGGTACCATCGGTGAACGGCCTGGTGACAAAAGGCTATGTGCAGCGCGGCACCGATTTGCAGGATCGCCGCCGGGTGCCGCTGTCGATTACCGAACAGGGTCACGCGCTGATCGCAGCGATCATGAACCATTTGCACGATCAGACGCATGACATCATCGTAGCCAGCCTGCAACAGATGGGGGAAAGCAAACAAGCGCAGTTGATCGCCCTGCTTCGGGAGCTGATTCTGGGACTGCCGGACGGTGAACAGATGGTACAGGGGATGATCGACCGGATGAATGCTTACCTGAACACCGAACCGCCGGACGGTTGTCACACACCGGACAGTGAATCGGCATCTAGCACTGAATCACAACACTAGGGAAGGAAAACATCTTGCAAGCCAGTGCAGCAAGACCACAATTTGGCGGTCGCGGGCGCGGCGCACGCCCCGCATCAAATGGAGGCCTGGGGCGTGCGATTGGCTACCTGGGCAGAGACCGCCGCCTGACACTGATCACGTATGGGGCGTTGATCGTCGCAAGCCTGGCGCAGCTTGCCGTACCGCAGTTAATCCAGAACATGATCAACGCCATCACCCAGGGGACGACGGCCAATTCGATCCTGGGTCTGCCGCCGCTGGTGCGCGATGTCGCTGCCCAAGCCGCCGGGTACAACATCGCAGAATTGGAGAACATCCAGGTCAACGCGGAAAGCTGGCTGATCGGCGCGACCGTCGCTATTGTCCTGCTCGCGGTCGCACGCGGTATCTTCTCGTTCGTGCAGGCGTTTCTGAGCGAGCAGATTTCGCAGAGCGTAGCCTTCAACTTCCGCAACGAGATTTTCGCCAAGATTCAACGGCTTTCGTTTAGCTACCATGACCGCAATCAGACCGGGCAGTTGATGATCCGCGCCACCGACGACGTGGAACGGGTGCGCCTGTTCATCGCCCAGGGGTTGGTACTCACCGCGCAGGCGTTTATTTTGCTGATCGCCACGCTGGTGATCCTGTTTCTGACGAACTGGCAGTTGACGCTGGTCGTGCTGCCGATTTTGCCGATTGCCATGATCGTGTTCATGATCTTTGGCGCGGTCAGCCAGCCGTTGTTCGTTGAGATTCAGCAGCGGCTCGCCGCGCTGAACACGGTGCTGCAAGAAAACATGGCGGGCGTGAAAGTGGTACGCGCCTTCACCCGTGAAAAAGCGCAGCAAACGAAATTTTACGGCGCGGTCGATGATGTAGTCGCGCAGCAGCTTCGCGTCGCCCGCACGTTTTCCTTTCTGTTCCCGGTGATCTTCCTGATCGCCCAAGCGGGGCAAGCGGCACTGCTGTACTTTGCCGGGCGCGGAATCATCACCGGCGACCTGACAGCGGGCGAATACCAGTCGTTCAGCCTGTATGTGACCTACATTTTCTTCCCGCTGGGTCAGTTGGGGTTCATCATTTCGCTGCTGGCACAGGCCGGCGCATCGGCCACACGTATCTTTGAAATTCTCGATGCCAAAAACGATGTGACCGATAAGCCGGATGCTATCGAACTGCCGCCGATTCAGGGGCATGTCACCTTCAACGACGTGACGTTCCGTTATTTCAGCAGCGGCGACCCAGTGCTGAAGAACATCAGTTTTGAGGCGGTGCCAGGGCAGACCATCGCCCTGTTGGGCGGGACGGGCAGCGGGAAAACCACCATCATTAACCTGATCCCGCGCTTTTACGATGCCAGCGAAGGCGCGATCCTGATCGATGGTCACGATCTGCGCGATGTCACGCTCGACAGTTTGCGTTCGCAGATCGGGATCGTGCTGCAAGAAACCAACCTGTTCAGCGGCACGATCCGCGACAATATCGCGTTTGGCCGCCCGGATGCAACGGATGAGGACGTGATAGCTGCTGCACAGGCCGCCGCTGCCCACGATTTCATCGTCACGTTCCCAGATGGCTACAATACGCTTGTTGGGGAACGCGGCGCAACCCTTTCGGGCGGGCAAAAACAGCGTGTCGCTATCGCCCGCGCCCTGCTGCTCAACCCGCGCATCCTGATCCTGGACGATTCGACCAGCAGTGTTGACCTACAAACCGAATCGCGCATTCAGAAGGCGCTCGATAATTTGATGCGAGGCCGTACCAGTTTCGTGATCGCACAGCGAATCACCACCGTACTGAATGCCGACCTGATCCTGGTGCTGGACAAGGGGGAGGTGGTGGCAACGGGCAAGCACGATGACCTGATGGAACACAGCCCGATCTATGCGGAAATTTACAATTCGCAGTTGGTGGGCGACGCAGAAATGACCGATGCAGTCCCGACAGGGCAGGAGGTTTAGTCACCATGATGCTCGACGGCAATCGCCGCTTACTCGAAGGCGAAACCAGCCGCGCCCGTGACCTGGGCAGTACGCTGCGGCGGTTTGGCACGTATTTTGGTCAGTATTGGGGGTGGCTGGCCTCAGCACTGCTGCTGATTGGCGTGGCCACCTGGTCACAGGTCATCTCGCCCGATTACATTCAGCAGGCGACCGACTGCTACTTTTACCCATCCCCCATGAGCAACTGCTGGTATGACCCAGCCGTTGCGACGGCGATCCGCGAAGGGGCGCTCGATCAGGTTCCGCTTGAAACCAAGCTGGCCGGATTAGGCGGCATCGTCGCAATTTTAGCCGGGCTGTACGTGTTGGGCGCAATCGTGACGGGCATGGCCTTCTACGCGATGGGGCGCTCTGGGCAGCTTGTACTGCGCAAGCTGCGTATGGAGTTGTTCGATAAGATGCAGCGCCTTTCGCTGAATTTCTACAGTGAAAACGAAGTCGGCAATCTGATGAGCCGCCTGACCAGCGACACGGATACGATTCAGCAGGTCTTCAGCTTTGCGCTGCTCAGCGTGATCAGCGGCACAATGCTCATCGTTTGGGTGATGATCCGCATGTTGGAGACGAACATCCCCTATGCGTTGGTCAGCCTGGCTGTCGTCCCGGTGATGTTCATCGCTACGCTGTACTTTTCCAACCAGGCGCGCAAAGCCTTTCGCAAGAGCCGCCAGGAAATGGGCAGCGTGAACGCCGACTTGCAGGAAAGCATCGCCGGGGTGCGCGAAGTGCAGGCGTTCAACCGCGAAGAAGAGAACATCGCCCAGTTTGAACGCACCAATGCTGCCAACCGCGATGCCAATGTGCGCGCTGCGGCCTTCACCAGCGCGCTCAACCCAGTGTTGGAAGCGCTCGGCTATGTCGCCTTAGGTGTCGTGGTGGTAGTCGGTGGGTTGTCGCTGCTGCGCAACGAGCCGCTGCTGGGTACATCGGTGATCTCGCTCGGTACGGTGTTCGCTTTCTTGCAATATGTCCAGCGCTTCAACCAGCCTGTTTCACAGATCGCGGTGCTGTGGACGAATATCCAGAGCGCCATTGCAGGCGGCGAGCGTATTTTCGGCCTGCTGGATGAGCGGATCGATATTCTGGATAAACCGAATGCCCGCCAGATGCCCACGCAGATCACCGGGGCGGTCGAATTTCAGGATGTGAAAGCCGGGTACAAGGCCGATCAACCCGTCCTGAAGGGCATCAGCTTCGCCGCTAAACCTGGGCAGACTATCGCTATCGTGGGACCAACGGGCGCAGGGAAAACGACGATCATCAATCTGATCCCGCGTTTTTACGACGTGAGCGGCGGCAGTGTGTTGATCGACGGGATCGACGTGCGCGACGTGACCCAGGAAAGTTTACGCCAGCACATCGGGATCGTGCTGCAAGATACGTTCCTGTTCAGCGACACGGTGATGGAAAACATCCGCTTTGGACGCTTGGGCGCGACGGACGAGGAAGTGATCGCCGCCGCGAAGCTGGTCGCAGCGGATACGTTCATCGAACGACTGCCAGAAGGCTACCAGACTGTGCTGGGCGAACGCGGCAGCGGCCTTTCGCAGGGTCAGCGCCAGTTGATTGCCATTGCCCGCGTCGCACTCATGAAACCGAGCGTGCTGATCCTGGACGAAGCGACTTCGAGCGTGGATACGCGCACGGAGCGAATTATTCAGAAGGCGTTCGAGCAGCTTTTGCAAGGCCGCACCAGTTTCGTGATCGCCCACCGTCTCAGCACGATCCGCAATGCCGACCTGGTGCTGATGCTGCGCGATGGCGAGATTGTCGAACGCGGCACACACCATGAACTGCTCGAACTGCGGGGACAGTATTACGACTTGTACATGAGTCAGTTCCGCAAGGAAGAAGAACCCGAACACAGCGTATCCAATGAAAGCGGCGCACAACCGAACGGGCAGGTTCCCGTTTCGGCTGCGCCCCAGCCCGCCGGAGATTGAGCGGATCGGCATTCAAAACCGGGTGGCCTATCACAGGCCACCCGGTTTTCAGCCAATTACGAACGCCCGAACCTCAGTCGCCCGCGCTTTTGCGGCGGTTCCGGGCTGGTCAGGCGGCGCAGCGCGTCAGCCACATCTGGTGGGACGGCGAACGGCGGCGGTTCACCGTTGCTGAAGGCTTGGTAGGTCTGTTTCACGCCATCGGCAAAATGCGGTCCTTCGGCGGTGTTCGTCCAGCTCGACCAGATCAGCGTTTCGGTTTTGGGAAATGCCCGCACCCCATAACCATCGCTGCCGCTCCCGCTCCACTCCCAGGCGGTTTCCGCCGTTTGTCGCACGGTCATTGCTCACTCGCTCCCGTTTCGTCGGTTCATCTCAGCGCGCCAGCAGGTCGGCAGCGGTGCGCCGCCCCGGTTCGGTCAGGCGCAGCGCTTCGGCCTGCCGTTCGATCCAGCCTTGTCCTAATGCCATCTGTACGGTGGTTTTCGCCAACTCCGGTTTCCAGCCCAGTTCTTCCACCAGATGCGACAGCGAGTTTTCCGCCGCTTCATCGGGCGTGTTTTCATGACGCTTCAGGTGGACGAGCAGCATTTCAACGGCAAAGCGGTAGCGGCGGCGCGTGCGCTGAAGCTGCCGTGCGACCAGGCCGCGTTCAGGCGCGAACAGGAGCGCGGCCAGGAACAGCGCGCCCGCTATACTGGCCATTGCCCCGCTGATATTGACATTCAAAGCGCGGGCAACCCAGTATCCGGCGATGGCGCTCAGCACGCCAATGATCACGCTGTAAGCGAACATCCGTCCCAGATGATCGGTGAGCAGATAAGCGGCGGCAGGCGGCGCAATCATGAGCGCGATCACCAGCACCGAACCGACATGATCGAACGCACCGACGGCAGTCACCGACACGATTGTCATCAGGCCGTAGTGAATGAGGATGGGTGAAAAGCCGAGCGCGCTCGCCAATGCCGCATCGAACGCAGCCAGCTTCAGTTCTTTGTAAAACAGCACCAACAGCGCGAGATTGAGCAGCAGGATTGCCCCCATCACGACTGCGCCACGCGGCAGCGAAAGCCCTAAAACATTCAAGCGGTTGAACGGCGCGAAAGCCAATTCGCCCAACAGTACCGCATCGACATCCAGGTGTACATCGCTGAAATTCTGCGTGATCAAGATCACGGCGATGCTGAACAGCGCTGGAAATACCAGCCCAATGGCGGCATCCTCATGCACGCGCCGCGTCTTGAGCAGCAGTTCGGTCAGCGACACCGTGAGGACTCCCGCGCCCGCCGCGAAGACGATCAACAAAGGGTTTTCAATATCGCGCAGCAAGGTGAAGCCGATCACGATCCCAAGCAGCACGGTATGGCTGATCGCATCGCTCATCAAGGCGACGCGCCGCAGCACCAGCAGCACCCCAGGCAGCGCACACGCCGCCGCGACCAGCGCCGCGACGAATTGAATTTCAAGCTGCGACTGCGTCATGATTTGGTGGCTCCTTCCGCCGAACCCACAGAACCAACGGGGACTTCCGCGTGGGCGCGGCGGTTGGCAAGCGCAGCACGGCGGCGCTGCTGACGCACTGACTCCCACACCAGGCCGCGATTGGGCGCGAAAAAGATCGAGAATACGACGATCAGCGTGGCCGACAGCACGATCACCGGGCCAGTGGGGACATTGACTCCTGCTGCACTGACCCATGCGCCGCTGACCCCAGCCACCGCGCCAAAAACGGCGGAAATTACGACCATCATGCCCAGGCGATTCGTCCACTGGCGGGCAGCCGCCCCCGGCGCGACGATCATCGCGCTCATCAGCACCACGCCCACCATTTGCAGACCAACCACCACTGCCACCCCAATCAGCGACGTAATGGCGATGTTCATCAGCGACACGCGCATCCCCAGTGTGTGCGCATAGCCAGGGTCGAAGCTGACCAGTTTGATCTCTTTCCAGAACAGCGCGATCACGAGCAGGGCTGCGCCCCCGATGACCGCCATCGTGCGTACATCGGCTTCCACTGTCGCCGCCGCCTGTCCAAAGAGGAACTGATCCAGCCCGGCATATTCTGCCCCAGGTTGGCGCACCACCCATGACAACAGCGCCATCCCAAAGCCGAAGAATACCGCCAGTACTACGCCCTGTGCGCTGTCGTGCTTGATGCGCGTCTGCGATGTGACCACGCCCATGAACAGCGTCCCCAACAGCCCCGCCAGCATCGCGCCTACCAGCAGGGGGAGCGGCGCACGTTCGCCGGTGATCAAAAACGCGATGATCACGCCGGGCAGCGCGGCATGGCTCATGGTATCGCCAAGCAGGCTTTGCTTGCGCAGCACGGCAAAAGCGCTGAGTGTGCCGCTCACAATGCCAAGTACGAGCGCGCCCATCATCACCGTGCGAATGGTGTAATCGGTGAAGATCAGCGCGATCAGGTCGAAGGGATTCATACGCCCGTCTCTTTCTGAATCAGCATATCCACCCGCCCGCCATAGGCGGCGCGCAGGTTTTCCGGCGTGAATACCGCTTCGACCCGGCCAGCGGCAATCGCCTTGACGTTCAGGATCAGCACATGATCGAAGTACTGCGGCACGGTTTCAAGGTCATGATGCACGACAACGACCGTCCGCCCATGCGCTTGCAGTTCCTTTAGTACGCCGACGATAGCGCGTTCGGTGGTCGCGTCCACGCCCTGGAACGGCTCATCCATGATGTAGATGTCGGCATCCTGGGCCAGCGCCCGCGCCAGAAAGACGCGCTGCTGCTGGCCGCCGGAAAGCTGGCTGATCTGGCGCTGTGCGAAGTTTTGCATCCCGACTTTGTGCAGCGCACCGAGTGCGATCTCGCGATCCCGTTTGCCCGGTCGTTTGATCCAGCCCAGATGCCCGTAGCGCCCCATCATCACGATGTCGAGCGCGTTGGTGGGAAAATCCCAATCGACCGAACCGCGCTGCGGCACATACGCCACCCGGTGGCGCTGTTCAGGATAGGTTTTGCCGAAAATATGGACATGCCCCGCCGCCCGTTCGACTAAATTGAGCATGGCCTTGATCAAGGTGCTTTTGCCCGCGCCATTCGGCCCCACAATGGCCATGAGTGCGCCCGCCGGGATAGTCAGATCGACATCCCACAGCACAGGTTCTTCACGATAGGCAACCGTCAGGTCTTCGATCACAATTGGGTACTGGCTGATGTCCGGTTTCATGTGCGCTGCGTCCTTATTCTGCTGCTTCGCCCAGCAGACCCGTCACAATCGTATCGACATTGTGGCGGATCATGCCGATATACGTCCCGGCTTCCGTATCGGCATCGCCCATCGCATCCGAATACAGCGCCCCGCCGATGATCACGGTGTGACCTTGTGCCGCCGCACCTTCGATGATCGCTTCGATCACATCCGGCGAGACACTGGTTTCGATGAAGATGGCGGGAATATCACGGTCGATGATCAACTCAATCGTCTCCCGTATATCCTGAATGCCGACTTCCGATTCGGTGGTAATTCCCTGGGGCGCATACACGTCGATGCCATACGCACGTCCGAAATATTGGAATGCGTCGTGTGCGGTGACGAGAACCCGCTGATCTTCGGGGATCAGCGCGATCTGTTCCTCAGCATACGCATCGAGCGCGTCAAGCTCGGCAAAGTATGCGTCCGCATTGGCCGCGAAGAAGGCTTCGTGCTGCGGCGCATACGCCGTGAACGCATCGCGGATCGCTTCGGCAGCGGTGCGCCACAGCGCGACATCCATCCACACATGGGGGTCGGTCGCGTTCAGGGCAATTTCCTGAAGGCGTTCTTCTTCGGGGACATTTTCGCTTACCGCGACGACGGGCGTTCCCATTCCACTTTCGATCTGCTCGAATACATCGATCAGGCGCGCTTCCAGGTTTAACCCCCCGTACAGGATCAGGTCGGCATTGAACAGCGTTTCCACATCGCGTTCGGTCGCGGTGTACAGGTGCGGGTCAACCCCGGCTCCCATCAGCGCGGTGACTTCGGCACAGGTTCCGCCGATATTCTGGGCGACATCCGCGATCATGCCAATGGTCGCCACGACGTTGATCTCGGCGGTCGCGCATGGAACAGGTGTGGCTTGCCGAGCGTTCACCCAGCCGGTCACGCTCATTAACAGCAGGACGAGCAGTATCAGCATACGTTTCAAGGTCATCAGAGTTACCTTTGTCGTTCGAACAGTCAGTATGCCATCATCTAAACGCATTTTTTGGGAAATTGCAACTGCTTTTTAGACCAATCTAAACAGATTGCGCAGCGAAAATGTGCATAGGTCACGCCTTCACTGCCATGCGTTACGAATCAGGAGCGCGTTCCAGCCCGGTGATCCGGTCATCGACCAGCACATCACGGCTGGCGACCGACGCGCCATCGGCTGTGACAGGCAGCCTGACCTGAGACACCGGCTCATAAATGCCGATCCAGAATTGCAGCCCTTGCCCAACCGGATTCACCCCTTCCGGCAGCCGCAGCACGCGCTCATCCCGGATGATCTCGCCAGGCTCCCAGAACTGCGTTGCATAGTAACCGAGCGCAGACTGTGCGACCGGGCCATCCCAGGTGGCGAGCAGGCGGCCTTCGGCATCGCGCAAATGGATGAAGATCGAATAATCGGCTTGCGCCTGCGCCAGCACTTCCCAGTAGAGCGTCAGGTAAAGCGGTCTGCCCGGCCATATCTCCAGCCCGCCCAGGTCATAGCCCAAAAAACGGGTGAACCCGCCGATCACGACATCCGCCGGGGGAACCCCTTGAAAAAGTTTCGGCTCGAAACGGCGTGCAGCGTCGATCTCGTACACGTCGTACCGGAAAATGCCGTCATCCGCCCACCACGCCAGCCGCCCCAGATCGACACGCCCCAACGCGCCCAAGACCTGGTTTTGCGGCGCTTGAATTGCCTGATACGCCCCTATCGTTTCGGGCGCACCCCATACGAAATAGGCCGCATCTTCAATCTGGCTGAGGCGGGTTGGAGGCGGATCGGCAGTACGGATCGTATCGACCGGAAAGAAGAACGGCAGGCGGTCGATGCCGGGCGCATCGACGATCAAGGGCTGGCCGGGGTTGTCGTGTTTCCAGATGTTCAGGCCGTCCACGACCTGCATCAGCGCGGCATTGCCTGAACGCACGCGGGCATCATCCGTCGGGTAACGGTCGGTCTGAAGATAGTCCCATCCACCATTCAGGTCATAGATCGCGCTGACCATGCCGGGAATGCTGACGGCGATCAGCAATGCCGTCACCAACCTGCGCCGCAGCGGATGGGCGCGTTTCAGCGCGGCAGGGTTCAGCCAGTGCGCCAGGATCACCGCCGATGGGGTGATCAGCAGTGGCACTACTGCGAACGACAGCCGGTAATGATAGCTGTACGAGTAAAACCAGGTCACAAAGTATGGCAGCGCGAAGATCAGCGCTGCCGCTGTCTGTCGAAGCAGCGTCCAGGTCTGCGCATCGGCAGCGCGCCGAGCCTGCCGCAGCAGCACGACCGTCAGACTGCCCACTCCGACCCCGAACGCCAGCCATTCAAGCCCCATCATGCGGCGCGGTTCGGTGATGCTGGGCAGCACGCCCGCTGTGATCAAAAGCGCGCCGATAAGCAGCGGCAGCACGGCAGGACGGCGGCGCACGCCGAACATGATAAACAGCAGCAGCAGCACCAGCGCCACCAACCACCACCCCAACTCGCCGCCGCTGCGCAGCGCAAGTCCCAGCCAGTAACTCGGCGGAAAATCGACGACCGCATGACCCAACAGCAGGTTGCGCACGTACCAGATGCCCCCGACTGGCACGGCAGCAAATCCGGTCAGCAAAACGACACCGATCCGGGGACAGAGCGCTGCCCATACCCTGTGAAGCCGTTCCTGCACGCTGCCGCTGCTCACCCGCCAGGCAGCGGCCAGCGCGATCAGGCTCAGCAGACCCATACCCCACACGAACGCGCCCATCGTCGGCTTTGTCCATAGGCCAATGCCGAACACCACGCCTGCGATCAGCGCATAATGGCGGCGTGGAACATCGCCACGCCATGCGATCAGGAAATATGCCGCCGCCAGCGTAAACAGGAACGCCAGCGGAATCTCCAGGTCACCCGCCCGCGACCACTCGCCCGTATGGGGGTACAGCGTCCAGATGGCCGCCAGCATGATCCCCACCCGGCGGTTGAACAGACGCGCCCCCAGGGTATGCGCGGCCAGAATACTGCCCAGATGCAGCAGAAACACCCCCGCCCGCGCCACATGGTCGTTGAGCATTCCGGTCATAATCTGCGCGAAGGCATACTGAAGCGGCACGAACTGAGGATAGTAGCCAATGCTGGGGCGTATCCATCCTTCCAGGAAATACAAGCGCCCCTGATAGCCATACACCCACAGCGCATCATACGCGGTGAACGGCCAGTACGCGATGATCACCCACCGCACCACCAGCGCAACCGCGATCAGGCCTATCAACAGCCGTTCGTCCCACGCCAATGGCGCTGCGATGAACGCCGATGGGGTAAGGGATGTTCGCTTGCGCCAAACGATCAGCGCGCCGATCACGGTCACGATCACCAGGCCGAACAGGATCAGGTCTGAGCGCAGCAGGGGCATCTGCGCCGCCCCGCCAATTGTCCCCAGGATGAACATCCATAGGGTGAGCAGCATCGGGCCAAGTGCAAACGCCAGCGCCGCCACTTCAACGCGGCGGTACCAGTCACGGCGCGGCAGAACGGCCAGCGCCCACACCCCGCCCACTACAACGTACACGAACAGAAATGCCGGGGTTCCGGCCAGTGTTTCTTGAATCCAATACGGCATCAGGCTTGCACGCTCATAAAGTGTAAGGACGCATGGCGATGATCCGGCCATCCGTCATGCTGATGTAAATCCACCCTTCCGGGCTAACGGCAACATCGAGCGGGCGTTCTGGAAAAAAGCCGCTCTCGCGCAGGTTCATTTCTTCCCGCGTGAAGTCGCTGTTCGCTTCCCCTGGAACGGGTTGAGCGGGCATCACGTCGGCTGCCGCACCCGTGAACGGATCGATCCGCACAACAGCATAGCCGCTCAGGTTGATCGCATGGGTAGAGCCGCTCAGCACGACGAGCAGGTGTCCACGATTCGGTTCCAGAGCATCCGCCTCATAATACACCATGCCGAGCGGGTGGCTTTCGGCTGGAAAATCGACGCGCAGCCCATCGCTGATCAGGCGATCCGCCGCGCTGTCCACCACGTACAGGCGGTCATCGATCATGGCAAGATCGCGCGGTTGTACCAGCCCGGTCATTTCGATACGGCGATCCACGCCATCCCGCGTGAAACTGAGGACAGCACCGCGTGCCGGGTCTCCGGCTGCACACGCACTGCACGGCGCACCCGTCGCCACATACAGCCGATCATTGGCAACAATCAGGCCGCCTGTCCAGTAGCCCGCACCGGAGGGCAGATCATCGACCAGGGTTTCCAATTCACCGTTCCGCCAGCGGTAGATCGACTCCGCTGCTGCAATGTACAGATCGCCGTTATCGACCGCTAATCCGCTCGCCTGATGCAGCCCACTGATGATCACGCGGGGTGCATCTGGCAGCAGGTCGGCATCGGTGTCGGTCAGGGCGAGGATGTCGCCCGTCAGCGGGTTCGCCGCGTACAACGTGCCATCGTCGCCAACGGTAATCGATGCGAACGCCATCACGCCCAACGTGCGGTCGAATACCGCTTCTTCAAGACACGCCGACAGCAGCGTGATCCAGGGCTGACTGAGCGGGTTCGGTCGGTTCTGGCAGCCGACCGTCAAAACCGAGTCGTCTTGGGCGGCAGCGACGGTGGCGGTGAGTACCAGCGCAAGCATAAGTCCTATTCGCAAGCGAAACTCCTCAACAGGGGCGACAAGGCATGTTATTATCATGGACACCAGCACCCTACATCAAGGATTCAGGATGTTCGACAACCTTCTGGTCAGTACGGCATGGCTGGCGGCGCATCTGGACACGCCAACCCTGCGGATCATCGATATTCGCGGGCATGTGATCAGTGCCAGCGAACCGCCGCCGCATTACTTCAATCATCATGCCGATTACCTTAAGGCACACATTCCCGGCGCGCTGTTCGTCGATTGGGTGCAGGCGATCACCGACCCGGCAGACCCACGCCATGCGCAGATCGCCAGGCCGGAACGCTTCACCGAAGTCATGCGCCGCCTGGGGATCGATGACAACACGCATGTGGTGATCTACGACGATGCACGCGGAATGTTCGCAGCTCGCCTGTGGTGGGCGCTGACTTATTATGGCCACGCGCACGCGGCGGTGCTGGATGGCGGCTGGGAAAAATGGACAGCCGAACAACGCCCGGTGAACGATGAAATTCCTTCCGTGACTCCATCGACATTCGTCGCTCGCCCGAACCCAGCGCTGCATCGCACGGGCGTTGAAGTACTGGCTTCACTGCGTAACGATCCGCTCCTGATCGATGTGCGCACGCCAGAAGAATTTCAGGGGATATACGCCCGCGCCGCACGAAAGGGTCACATTCCCGGCGCGGTCAACCTGCCGCGTATACAGCTCACCCAGGAAGATGGGACGATGCTGCCAGCACCGCAGCTTCGAGCGCGCTTTGCTGCACTGGGCATCACCGATAACACCGCAGATGCCGTGTTCTACTGCAACGGCGGCGTTTCAGCCAGCTATGGCCTGCTGGCATACCGGGCGGCGGGTTTCCAGGGCGGCAGTGTGTACGACGGATCGTGGAAAGAATGGGGAAACGACGAAAGTAAGCCGATCACGCCATGAGCAGCCGTCCTTCTGCGCCACCTACGCCACCGCAGTTCGTCGAAGTGTTCCCGATTCGCATTGAAGCGCTGCCGCCGCTGACTGCATACCGCCTGAAGCTGGTCGGTGAACTGTCGGCGGTCGATCTCAACCGCCTGGGGTCGCGGCTGGTCACCCGCTTACGAAGTGGGTTCGATGGGGTATGGCTCTGGGCCAGCCAGCGCGTAATCAGCGATACGCCGCCCGCTGCGATGAAACTGCTGGTCGCGCTGGACGAAATGCGCTCCGAACAGCCGAATGTGTTCGGGTGGATCGATTCGCTGGAAGAAGATTACGCCTGGGCGGCTGCCCCGGAAGCGATCACGGATTACGTGCTGAAAGGACGTATCGCCGCGCTCGATGCCGAGATTGAAGCGGCGCTTGCCAAGACCGCTTATGGCATCAAAAACACGCTGGTCGAACGCGAACATCGGGTGCGCGCCTGGGAAGTCGATGGGCAGCCCGCGCTGTCGCTGGCCGTCGTCACGCGATTACTTTACGAACCGGAACTGCAAGCCTACGCCGATACCCTGAAAGACCCGGACGCGCTGATCGGTTTATGGGCGGCGGATAAACTTTCGACCGCCTCCGGCGAGATCGTGCGCATTGTAGGCAAAACCGGGGACTCCCGTGAACGACTGCTCAAGCTGGCGCAGCGCGATGGGATGCGCGACCTGATCGCCGCTGCGCCGGATGATGCGCTGGTGGTGCGGCTTCAGGTGGGATATCAGGAACTCGATTATGTCGCCCCTGCACTGCGCCTGCTGATTCGGGTGGAAGATGCCGAACGATTCGACATCAAGCCTCAGATGGTCGAACGCGCTTTGAGCTTGCAGCCTTCGATGCGTACCCAGATCATCAAGCTGGTATCCGACATTGTGAAAAATGCCAGGTTGATCGATAAAGCCTACAGCACTGCCGAACAGCCGCATCTGTTCATCAGCAGCAGGCCGGATGTGATGCTGCGCTTTGGCGGCGGCAAAGCCCGCGAACTTGATCCCGATAAACTGCCGCGTGATTTTCAGGCGTTGGGCGCGCATACCCGCCTGAGCAAGTACGAAAAGCAGGCGATCCGCATCGTGGTGATCAACACGCTGGAAGACGATGAGCAGGTCGCATTTTTCCTGGAAGCGTTGAAGCGGGCGATGCAGCGTGAGTACCAGTTCACACTCGATATTGTGCGTGAACGCAAGGTGCGCGTGGTCACGCAAAGCAACCTGGAAAGTGCGGTGCGCTTGCTGAGCAAGGAAAATGCCGATCTGACGCTGGTCTTTCTGGCGGAAGATGAAGCCGAAGACGAAGATGAAGCCGTCGGTGACCGCTATGCGCGCACGCAGACGATTGGACGGGGGCTGCCGTGCCTGATTGTGCATGAAACCACCATGCACAGACCGGAAGCGATGCCCGATGTCGTCATGGGCTTGATCGCACGAGCCGGAAACATCCCCTACCTGCTCGATCAGCCGATCAAGGTGGCGGATCGCATCGTCGGGCTGCATGTGATTCGCCAGCAAAAGCGCGATGGCGACCTGATCACCGGGATCACGCGCATTTACCGGGCGGATGGACTGCTGCTGCGCGCCTACATCGCGGCCAGCCCTGCCGATGAGGCTGACGGCTTCCCGGACGAGCTCCTGAGCAAACTACTGCCGCGTGAACTGATCGCGAGCAAGCGGGTGATGCTGCACCATGATGGCAGGCTGAAAAAAGAACTGTTGAACGCGCTGGAACGGTGGAGCAGCGCGACCAAAGCGACGTTTATGCCCGTCGAAATCGTGCGGCGCGGTATTCCCCGGCTGTACAGGCTGCGCCAGAACAAAGTTGAACCCCCCGAATGGGGCAGCACCTTTCGCCTGAGCGATACCGAAGCGTTTCTGGTCACGTCGTTTGCGCCCGCCGATGTCGCGCCGCAGCCGCTGCATATCCGTGTCGAGCCGCCGCTCACCATCGACCAGGCGATTCAATCGGTCATGACGTTTTCACTCTTTCATTATGGGGCGCTGCGCCTGCCAAAATTGCCCGTGACCATTCACCATGCCGACCTGATCGAAGGGGCAGTGCTGCGCGGGGTGATGCCCGTCCCGCTCGACAGCAGCGTACCATTCTGGCTGTGATGTTTTTCGACGGTGCTTGACAGGCTTTTCTGAACCGTTATAGACTGACAAATAGGTTTGATTGAATTTCAGGAGGCGTGCTATGCAAGTCGTAATTTTAGGGATTGAACCCGGCGCACCCTTCACCCTCCAAAGCTAAATACCCCCGACGAACACTTCGTTTCCTCGGTGCAAGCAATAGCGGGACAGGTGTGGGTGTGCGCAGCGATCCGTTTTCGTCTGCCGGATGTGCCGTTGGCACGTACCACCGTTCATTTTTGATTCCTGTTTCAACCAATGCACACGAGGATACAAACGCTTGTCTCGTTCCCATAAAGCGTCTACACGCACGAAAGTTCAGATCACTGAACCGCTCGACTCCGTTTTTCAGGAAGGGGTCGTCACCAAGAAACTGCTCGGCACATACATCGTGGAAAGTGACGGCGAAACGGTCACCTGCAACCTGTCCAGTAAACTGAGAAAAGTGCTGGTCATGCCCGAAGCCGACCCGACTTCGATCCCGCGCTATGAAGTGATGGCGGTGAAAGATATTCGCACGGTTGACCCAGTCGCCATTGGGGATCGGGTGCGCTTTACCCCGTCCGTTCCCAATGGCCTGATCACCGATGTGCTGCCGCGCCGCAACAAGCTTTCGCGCCTTGCGGAAGGCCGCAAACAGCTTGAACAGGTGATCGTCGCCAATGTCGATCAAATGGTGGCGGTGTTCGCCGCCGCGCAGCCCGAACCGCGCTGGAATTTGCTGGATCGGTACCTGGTCACTGCCGAAGCAGCGGACATTCCCGCCGTGATTTGCATCACCAAGCTTGACCTGTGCGAAGCCGACGGCACCGCCGATGATGTCATGGAAGCGGTCGAACGCTACCGTCTGCTCGGTTATCCGGTGTACCTGACCAGCGCGGCACGCGGCGAAGGTATTGAGGAAGTCCGTGAACTGCTGCGTGACCGAACATCGGTCATGATTGGGCGTTCCGGGGTGGGCAAAACCAGCCTGCTCAATGCCTTACAGCCCGATTTAGGGCTGAAGGTTGGCACCGTGAGCAAAAAGCTCAAAGAAGGCAAGCACACCACCACCCACCTGGAGATGATGCCGCTCGATTTCGGCGGCGCGCTAATCGATACGCCGGGAATGCGCGAATTTCACATCTGGAACCCCGATGATGAGGATACGGCGCTCTTCTTCCGCGAAATGCGCCCTTATGTGGGTCGCTGTAAATTCGGCATCGACTGCACCCACGCGCATGAACCGGGGTGCGCAATTCGGGCAGCCGTCGAAAACGGCCAGGTATCACAGGCGCGTTACCACAGCTACTTAAGGCTGCATGATGTGTAACGTGTGTCACATATGTAACGATAGGGCGCAATTGATGCGCCCTATTCGTTTGTACCTCACGTCTTCAGCTTATATCTTGTGCGATTTTTCGCAAAGGCGGTGATAGAATGAGTTGACTCTTTGCCTAAGGAGACACCATCACTATGAAACGTTTTTTCGGCGGCATTACTGGGCTTTCGCTCCGGTTCCGCGCTGTTACCCTGATCCTGGGCGTATTGATTTCGGTGGCGGGCGTGGTCGCCGTCACGCAGCTTCGGCAGGAACTGATCCCCTCAGTCGAGTTTCCCCAAACGACGATCCTTGCCCAAACCTCTGGGCTGACCAGTGAACAAGTCCTGAATGTGCTGACCAACCGCATCGAAACCGCACTCGATGAGCAGGTCGCGGAGATCAGCAATCTGGAATCGACCACGACCGGATCGTTCGGCGCACTGGTCACCGCATACAACGATTTTGGACAGAATCAGGTGCGGCTGCGCGATTCGATCCAGGCCAGTCTCGATTCGATCTGGCTGCCTGTGCGCCGCATCCAGCCGCCCGAAGGCACGAATCCCGCCGATTTCATCGCATCGATGCTTTCGGCGCTTCCGGCAGATGTGCTGCTCTACCTCGCGGAACGGGACAGCAATTTCCTCTTTCAGCTTTCCCCGGATGTGTGGGCAGGGTTAAGCAATGACACGATCAATACGCTGGCGGCATACCTGGCAGGTCAGCAGGAACAGAACCAGAGTACCAATGCGCTGCGCCAGTTGATCGAACAGGAAATTTCGCCTGCCCTGATCAATCTGCCGGATATTGCGCGGGTAGACATCAACGGTGGGCAGCAGATCCCTGGCGAAGGCGCTGCACAAACCGAACAGGCCGAAACTGTCGCCGGCGATGCACGCAGCCTGCTCCTCAAGCTCTCGCCAGAAGTATGGGCGGTCATCTCACAGGCCGCATTAGATGAAGTGATCGCGCTCGACGATGCGGCTGCCGCCCGTTTCGAGGGGGTGCAAGTTACCGTCCCTGAACGCGCACCGGCCCTGCCCGATTCCTGGCAGATCGACAACTTCCGCGATGCGACCGACCTGGCCGAAATGCGCACCCTGACGCGCAGCCTGGGCGCGGTCTTCAATGGTTTTGCCGAAACCGGACGCATTGTTGGGTCACTGGGGCAGACGGACGACCTGTCGCCAGAGACGATCACGCAAATGCTGGCGCTTGACCCGACGATGGTCGAGTATTTTCAGGCGGAACATCTCGCCGCGATGACGGACGATGTGTTCGCTGCCCTGCCAGATGATTTCATCGCCGGGTTGGACGGGTTCACCCGCGATCAGCTTGCCGCCAAAGCACTGGCTGTTTCGATCAGCGGGCAAACTGCCGCGCCCGTCCCGGTCGATCTGCCGACCGCCTGGCGCATCTCGCCGCCGCAGTTGATCACCTTCAGCTTTGACGATCTGCCGCTGGCAACGTTCAGCGTGGCCGGGACGGGCGTGCTGCCCACCGCCGCACCATCGACGGCTGAATCCGAGCCTGTAGCAGTAGATGCAGCCACTAGCACCGAAACCGTGCAGGATGCGCCCGCCGTTCAGGATATCCCTGAAGGCCCGGAACTACCCGCGCTGTTCGGCGTGTTGGGCGCGGCGTTCGGCGTGGAACTGGACAGTGCCGACGACCTGATCGGCCTGGAACTGCCGGAAAGCGCCGCCGCCCAGTTCGGCGCGAGCAGCTTACCCGCCGCACAGTTGTTCAATTTCCTGGCGCTGCTGGCCGACCCCGAAAACCTGCCCGCTGGCGTGCAGCTTCCCCCAATCCCGATCAACCCCGCTGGGATTGTAGGGTCGATGGAACCCGAAGTATTCACCTTCATTGCGGAATACGATCCCGATTTCCTCCCCACGCTTTCGGCGCAGATTTATGACTGGATGTCGGATGATGCGCTGGCTGTACCGGAACTTGCCCCGCCGCTCGATGGGGTGTGGGATAACCTGGCGAACCAGCCGCAGTTTGCGAACGCACAGCTTGAAACCGCCCGTGACATCGTGACATTAGGCGATGGGTCGCCCGCACAAGTGTTGAACACGATCAACGACTCCGTGCCGGATCGTTTCGCCGGGTATGATGTGCGCCTGTTCGACAGCCTGACTCCCGGTACGCTGCGCTACTTTGCCGCCCAGCAAAACGATTTTTTTGCGCAGTTGAATCCCGAAGTGCTGGCCAAGCTCGCGCCGGCAACCCTGGCCGTGCTGCCCGAAGCCGTCATAGCGGCACTGGAACCGGAGACGGCAGCGGCGTTGGCTTCGATTGCGGCGGGTGAAACCCCTTCGGCGGCAGAAACGCTCGCCAGCCTGTATGAAACGAATGTCCCCCCGGCTGACCCGAACGCGCCCCCCCTCAACGCAGACTGGGCGTTCATCGGTGATTTTGTCGGCGTGGAACTGGATTCGGCGGACGATTTCTTCCGCTTTTTCCCAGACCCTGCCACTTTTTTCAACAGCTTCTTCAATTCGGCTCAGGGCGCATCGTTCGCGCCGAATCTGTTCGGCGGCTGGACCCCCGAAGTCGTTGCCTACATCAATGAACGGGATGCGGCCATCTGGGACAATGTACGACCCGAAGTCCTCAACCTGATCGGTGAAGAAACACGCACCGTGCTTCCGGCAGCGGTTCAGGAACGCCTGGCCTCCGGCGAAGCGCCGTTCGTTCCCACCGATGCGATCACCCGCACCGACGGCCTTTCGAGCATGTTCGTGACCGTGTACAAGACGGGCGATGCCAATACCGTCCAGGCATTCCACGAAGCCGAAGCGGTCATGGAGCGCATCGATGAAGCTGACGAGAACATCACCGTGTCAGTAGGTTTTGAACAAGCCAGCTTCATCGAAGAATCGATCAATGGAGTGGCGCGTGAAGGCGGCTTGGGCGCGATCTTCGCCATCCTGGTGATCCTGGTGTTCCTCAGCGGTGGTACGGCATGGCGGCGCGGTTCGCGGGCGCTGGTGGGCGCGGTGCTGGTGGCAGTATTCCTGGGGCTGCTGGGGCTGATCGTCGTCTCGAACGCGGGAGCATTCGGTGGTGACTTGAACGCCGGCTTTGAAAACACGGATGTGGTCGTGCGTGTCCTGCTGATCGGCGGGGTGATCATCGGCCTGGGCGTGATCCTGTTCCCCGGCAACCTGCCGCGCCCTGCCTGGCGCAGTACGCTGGTGACGGCGATCAGCATCCCGCTTTCGGTGCTGATGGCGCTGGCGCTCATGCGCTGGCTGCCGCCTGCCGTACATGGTGCACTCGAAAATACGGGCGATACCAGCGCGTTCACTCAGTTCATGCTCCGCCTGTTCCCGGCCAGCATCACGATTAACATCATGACGCTTTCCGGGCTGACCGTCGCTATTGGCCGCGTGGTCGATGACTCGATTGTGGTGCTGGAAAACATCTTCCGCCAAATTCAGGAAGGCGGCGACCGCCGACAGGCGATCATCACCGGGACACGGGATGTTTCCGTCGCTATTTTCGCCGCCACTGTGATCACCGTCGTCGTGTTCCTGCCTTTGGGGTTGACGGGCGGCGTGATCAGCGAATTCTTCCTGCCGTTCGGCCTTGCCGTCACATACTCGCTGCTGGCTTCATTCATCGTAGCGATCACGGTCGTGCCGGTAGTGGCCTATCTGCTGCTCGACGCGAGTGAAGTGTCCCATGAACACGAACAAAGCTGGCTCGAAAAAATCTATCTGCCTGTGCTGAAATGGGCATTGAGCAGCGGCGGATCGCGTGCCATCGTGATCGCGCTTGCGCTGGTATCGCTGGTGATCGGTTTCGGCCTGCTGGCACAGCGCCCAGTCGCGTTCCTGCCTTCGTTCGGGGAACCGCAAATCGCGGTGACGGTCAATCTGCCTGCTGGTACGCCCATCCTGGAAACCAACGCACGGGTGGAGGAATTCGAAGCGTATGCTGAATCGATCCCCGGTGAGGCGATTAGCCGCGTGCAAACACTGGTCGGCAGCGCCGGGTTCACGCTGCAAAGCCTGCTGTTGGGCGGCGGCGGCGTGACCGAAAATATTGCCTCGATCACGCTCGGTGTGGAAGGATCGGAAGCGGAGCTTGATGCGCTCACGGGCGAAGTGCGCGCTGAAGCTGAGCGCATTTTCGGTGAGGGAGCCGTCACTGTGTCCGCTGCGTCGCTGAGCGAACAGGGCTTAGGCGGGTTTGAACTGGTGCTGGCTGGCGATCAGGACGATCTGCTTGCTTCAAACCCCGACGTGATCCGCATCCTGACCAGTGTCGAAGGGCTGGCGAATATAAGCAGCAACCTGGATGCGTTCGGCGCGGGCAGCGGTGACACTGGCCCGGCAACCTACATCCGCATCAATGGCAATACTGCCGTTGAATACACGGGTGAACTGGAAACCCAGAACACGATTGGGGTGACGCAGCAGGCCATCGATGCGCTGCGGGCAGCCCAGGCCAATGGCACGATCCCGGCTTCGATCACGATCAGTCAGGGGTTCAACTCGGAACTGCAAACCCAGGGCGTGGCGGGCGTAGTCAGCGCGGGCGTAATCGCGATTGTCCTGGTAGTGGTCATCCTGATCATCACGTTCGGTTCGCTTGTACACTGGATCGACATCATTTCGAGCATTCTGGTCGCCCCGGTGGGCGCAGCGATCCTGCTCACTCTGGCAGATCGCGTCTTGGGCATTTCGGCGATGATCGGCCTGCTCATGCTCATCGGGATCGTGGTCACCAACGCCGTCGTGCTGATCGACCGGGTGCAGGCAAACCGTCGTGAACGTAAGATGAACGTCAGGGATGCATTGATCGAAGCGGGTGACCGCCGTCTGCGCCCGATCCTGATGACGGCGATTGCGACGATCTTCGCACTGCTGCCGCTGGCGATTGGCCTCAGCGAAGGGGCGATCATCGCATCCGAACTGGGGACGGTCGTGATCGGCGGCCTGTTTAGCAGTACGCTGCTCACCCTGATCCTGGTTCCGGTGCTGTACAGCATCCTGGCGGGCGTTCAGTCGGCGGTGATGGGCGAACGGAAGAACACGCCGCCTCAGGCGGAAGTCTCCACTTCCAGCGCGGACTGATTTTTAGCAAACAGACAAACAAAAACGGCAGTCAGCGCGACTGCCGTTTTTATTTCGGTTGTAACCAGCGTGTTAGAGAGTCAATCCCCCACCGCGACAGGTTCATCCGCGTTATGGCCGATGATTTCCAGGCGTTCGCCCACCACTTTGAACGCTTCCAATGCGCGGTCGAGATGTTCGCGTTTGTGCGTCGCCATGTAACTGGTACGCAGCAGGCTGCTGCCGGGCGGCACGCCGGGCGGCACCACCGGGTTGGTATACACGCCTTCTTCAATCAGCGCGTGCCACGCCAGTACGGTGCGGAAATCATCCTTGATCAGGATGGGGATGATCGGCGTATTGCTGCTGCCCGTGTTGTAACCGAGCGCTTTCAAGCCCTGCCGCATGTATTCGGCGTTTGCCCACATGTTTTCGACATGTTCCGGTTCGGTTTCCATGATGTCGAGCGCCTTGAGCGCCGCCGCTGCGTTTGGAGCAGGCAGCGCCGCCGAAAAGATTAGCGACCGGGCGTGATGCTGAATGTAGTGAATCACATCCGCACTGCCCGCGATGAAGCCGCCAACCGACGCGAAACTTTTACTGAACGTCCCCATGATCAGGTCAACCTGATCAGTCAGACCGAAATAATGGGCCGTGCCGCGTCCGCCGCCCGTCACACCGATCCCGTGCGCGTCATCGACCATGATGCGCGCCCCGTGCTGCTTACAGATTTCGACGATTTCCGGCAGCGGCGCAATATCGCCGCCCATGCTGTACACGCCGTCCACCACGACCAGCTTGCCCGCTTCGGGCGGCAGCTTGGCCAGCACGTCATCCAGGCGGCTGATGTCGTTGTGATTGAAACGCTTCATTTCGCCGCGACACATAATGCAGCCATCGACGATGCTGGCGTGATCATCCTTATCGACGATCACGTAATCGCCCTTGCCGACAATCGCGCTGATCGTGCCGACGTTGGTCTGGTACCCAGTCGAAAACACCAGCGCCGCTTCTTTGCCCACGAACTGCGCCAAGCGGCGGTCAAGTTCAAGGTGCAGTTCCAACGTTCCGTTCAGAAAACGGGAACCGGTGACGCTCGTCCCGTAGCGATTGACTGCATCGATAGCCGCCGCACGCACACGCGGATCGGTCGTCAACCCCAGGTAGTTGTTCGAACCGATCATCACCACTTCTTTACCCTGGAAGCGCGCCACCGCGCCTTCAGTATCGCTTAATGCACGAAAATACGGGTAAATGCCCGCTTCCATCGCTTCTTTCGCGCGCGTATCCTGTGCGACTTTATCGAATAGGTCAGCCACGTACTGCCCCCTTGCACTCCCACACAAACTGAACCGCAGGTCGATGTCGATGTTGAACGTCCATACATAGAATGGAACACGTTCGTGTGTTCATCGTTATGTCATGATCGTTTTGAATAGTGTGAATTTTAACGAGAATCCCCCATAGATACAAGTTGAGGCATTCATTCTTCGCGTAAAACCTCATTGGAAAGTTGCTGAAAGCAGAGCAATGTCAAAATGGCAGCATGAAACGATGTCTGTACTGCCAAGCGACAACCAAACAGCAGTGGAGTGGCACGACCGCGAGCGAGAGCCAGCGCTATCATGGAGCGCCATGACAGCCCTAAAGCGAGCGGCAGTATGATACCTGAAACAGACACAACAATTGTTTCAGATGCGCCGCATTGCAGCAAGCATCGTGGTTATCAGTTTTCCTTCGTGAACGCTTCACGCACTACTGCCCGAATCAGCCATTGGACGTGCTGTGCGGCATGTTCCGGTGAAAGCGTCGGCTGCTGCGTGAGCCACCACTGGAAGATTGACATATAAATACCGATGATCGTCTGTGCCAGCAGCGAGAGCGGTACGCGGCTTTCGGTGCCGGCGAATGCCTGCCGTAATCCTGATTCGACCTGCTGACTGAGAATGAGGGTGACGCGCTGTGTGATCACGGTCATTTCTCGGCTGAACGTGAAATCGCGCGACAGCATGTAATACGCGGGACTTGATCGTTCCATGTGCCGCAACCGCGCCAGAAAGTCGATCATCGCTTTCGGCGGCGCGTCGGACAGCCATTCCGTGCGCGTCATCATACCGAGATTGAGGCGGGTAAACATGTTTTCATGAAGCGCGATCAGCAAATCCGTTTTCGTCTCGAAATAACGATAAAACGTGCTGCGACCCACCTCGGCGCGGCTTGCGATTTCGCCGATGGTGATCGTCTCATAATTTTTTTCGCGCAGCAGGCTTTGAAAGGCCTCTTCAATCGCCCGCCGAATACGTTTTGACTGTCCTTGTGTCCTATCCATCTCCATCAGCCTGTCGATACAATCATGCGCCGATTGTGCCATTTGGCACAATGATAACGGTTTGCGCTTTGCAGCGCCAGTTCCCGTCCCGTAAGCTGATGTAAACGTCACGATTTTTCGGGAATGGAACCGATGCTTTACGAGATTTCGCTGCTGCTGCACAGCTACACCCGCTGGGCGGTCTTCATCGCCATGATCGGCGCGCTCGGTCTGGCGTGGTGGGGCGTAGTACGCCCGCGCGTATGGGGAAGATGGGAGAAACGTTTCGCCGCCGCGTTCGCAATGCTGGTTTCGATCCAGTTCGTATGGGGGGTGCTGCTTTATCTCGTCCCGGAGGGACTGGCGCAGGCGGCGCTGCGCGATATGGGTGCGTCGATGCGCGTGCGCGAACTGCGCTTTTTCGGGCTTGAGCATCCGCTTCAGATGTTCATCGCTATCGGGCTGGTGCATATGGGCTGGGCGCGCAGCCGTAAAGCGCCGCTCGACAGGACGAAGTTTCGCTGGGCGGCGGGCGCATTCACGGCAGCGACGCTGCTCATCTTGGCGGCGATTCCCTGGTGGCGACCGCAGATACGCCCCATCGTGACGACGGACGGCGTGTCTGTTGTCGCAGCAGATGTGTCGGTGGATGTGAGCGGCGGTGATGCCGAGCGCGGCGCGGTGCTGTTCGCGCAGAGCATCGGCGGGCAGCCGGCCTGCTCGACGTGTCACGCATTGGACGACACGCGCATTGTCGGACCGGGCCTACAGGGCATCGCAGTGCGCGCCGCCGAGCGGGTGCCGGGGCAGGATGCGGCGGCGTATCTGTACACCAGCATCGTCGATCCAGCGGCGCATGTCGTCGAAGGGTACGCCAACATCATGCCTCCGACGTTCGCCGCCGTTCTGGATGAAGCGCAGCGGCGTGATCTGGTGGCGTATATGCTTAGGCTGGACGCGGAATGAGGGCTATATCTTGACAACCCACCGTGACCTTATCCTGCGTATCGACCGCGATAAGCTGATGCAGACCGTCATCGTGCTGCCTGTGCTGCTGACGGTGTTCACGCTCATCACCATCGGCGTGATTCAGACCATCGAAGCGAATCAGCCGCACGCTGAAGTCACAGCGACTGCTGCCCCGGCTATCGCCGCTGAACGCGCAGACTATCCAGCACGCGGAGCCGACCTGAACCCGGCGCTGTTCGTACTCGAACTGCCACCACCGCCGCTCGATGCGCTCCCCTACGACATTCGGGAACCACTCCAGAACGGGACGAGCGTTCCAGTCAAGAAACGCTGGCTGTGGCTGCCAGAAGGGACGGCCATCACGGTGTCGGCAGATGCAGACGGCGCGCTCAGCGTCAGCGTCCCAGAAGGCGCACTGTGGTGGAAAGAGTTCTACATCGAGACGGATCGCGGCGCATTTCTGATCGAGCGCCGCATCATCGTGCGCGTGGCAGTGAGCGAACGCCATCCTAACGGATGGGCGTTCTACAGTTCGCACGCGCCGACACATGCTGATCCCGGCGTACTCGTCGTGCTGCCTTCGACAAGTGACGCAGCCGCCGCATTCATGTTCGCTTCGACCGACTGGCTGCCGACACAAGCCGACTCTGAAGCGGTCGAAGTGCGCTTCGAGGATGCACGCGGGGTGACATATCCCTACGTTTTTCCCGGTCAGACGCAGTGCAGCCTGTGTCACAGCGGCGCAGCGGGCGCTTACCCAAACCTGGGCGAACAGCCAATCGAGGTATTCGGGCTGCATCCAAACAACCTGTCGCCAGCGTCATTTGCAGCATTGGTCGCGCACGGCTGGATCGTTGGCGGTGAGGCGCTGCTCACGCCGGGCTACAGCGAGCCGCCTGCCGACTCGCGCACGCTTGATGCGCTGACGACCGAGCTGGTCGGCGTGATGCGGAACAACTGCGCGTCTTGCCACAATGCCGCGCCGGGTGCAGCCGCTTCATTCACCGCCTTCGTGATCGATCCCAACCGTGCGTATACGACCGACGCGCTGATCGCGCTGTTGAGCGCCGACAGCCGCATGATGGGCGATGCCGGACACCCGCTGGTCACGCCGGGCAGCCTGACGGACAGCGAAATCTGGCTGCGCATCAACGGATACGATGGTCGCCGCCGGATGCCGCCATTGGAGGGCGGACTGCCGGAAGCCGACCCGACAATGATCGCGCTGTGGCAGGCGTGGATCGAGCGCACAGGTTCAGCGCCTTAAGCATCTTTGCAGCTTGATTACACAAGCGGCATCGTGCGCCGTGAAATCGTCCAACCCAATCAACTGTACGGCAAACAAAAACCGCGCTGATCATTCAGCGCGGTCTTGTTTCCCAGGGCTGCCACGACGGAATTTAATCGGGCAGAATGCGGGTATCCAGGAAATAATCGAGCCAGGTCACGAAGATCAGCCCGATAGGGAAGGCTGTCCAGAAGAAATACTGGTAGCCGTACATCGGAATCGAGATCGCATGACCATTGTGCGGACCCATCCAGGGCAGAATGGCCGTGACGAATACGGCAGCGATGGCAAAGCCAAGTGCCATCGAAATTCCCCATACCACCAACCGGCGAACCATTAAAGCAGACATGCAGCGAATACTCCCGCATCAACTAAAGTTTCGCTTATTCTATCGCCCTTGTGCGATTTTGCGCAAGTCAATCATTGAGGCTTGCGGGGGCAATCGTATCCAAAGTGAGCGAGGAGGATCATGGCACCCATGCTGCGCTGGTGTTAAAACACGGGGGCGTTGTGCTTGCGCAACCCCGTGCCTGGCACGCAGTGGATGGTCTAGTGCCGACAACGGAGATTGTCATAACTTTAGAGAAACCTTACCACGATTATCCGCCCCTTTGAAGTAAGGTAGCCAGCGCGTTTACATCAGTTTGTGACGTAACCAACCGCCGCGATACCAACAAACGATTGTCGTTCGTATGTGTGGAGCCATTCTGAAGCGTGAGCGCACGGGCGATCTCCATGGTATCCAGCACCGCCAATACCTGCTCATCGTACAACCCCATTGGGTAGGCGAACATCCGCGCCTGTCGCCCGGTATACGCATTCAGGCTTTCAAAACTACCCAACAGTTCATAAACGAGAAAATCATATGCACGCTCGCGCAAGTCCGGCATGGTCTTGGTCTGCGACTCCATCGCCATACCCGCCGCGCTCATTTCGACGATCTGTTCCCATGACATCGATTCCGGATCGGCAGCGTCAGGCGGTCCAGTGGGAACGAAAAACGCCCCGGCGAAGCCGCGTTCGAGCAGCACCGGAAAAACGGTCTGATAATGGTCGCGGGTACCGCCGTCGAACGTAAGGATCACGGGTTCTGCGGGGAGTGGTGCGCCCGTCAGCAGGGCAGCATCGAGATCGTACAGCGAGATCGGTGTGTAGCCTTGGTAGAATAGGTATTCGATGTGCTGCTGGAAATAATCCGGGCTGATCGTGCGCTGATCGTCCGGCGCGCCGCCACCCACCCGCTGATATGCGAGAATGGGCGTATAAATGCGGCGATAGGTGCCGTCCCAGGTGGGGGATGTGGCAGACTGCCCGTGAAGGGGCGGCAGAACGACCAGCACTGCACCCAAAAGGATCATCATGCTGAACTGGTGGAAACGTGTACGCAACATCCGGTTTGTGGTCAACCTCCAGCCCGACTCAGTCGGTCTACCGCTAGCATATGTCAGCGAAGTGCCAGAGTCAAATTCACTCGTCGGTGTCCGTGCCTGGTATACAGCACTGTACAGCTTGATCGGCGTGATCGGTATGGGGCTGCTGCTGGCCGCTCTGCTGTATCGCGGATTGGCCGACCCACCGCGCCCGAACTGGATCGATATGCGCATCTTTCCCACGGGTACGGTGATGCGCCCGTTCACGCTTGAAACCGGGGCGGCGGGTATCGAACTCACTTGCGGCAGTGCATCACCCCTGACCTTTCAGGTGCGGCGTGATGGCTATTTCTCGGCTTCAGATGGCGAACCTGCCTGGCAGGGATTTTTACACACCACCCGCGAACGAAACCTATTGGTGTTGTACAGCGACGAGGCAGGACAGCTCACCTTTCGTATCAACCACGAAGTCGCGTGGCAGGGAACGATTGTCGAACGCGCCTGCACGTACCGCTCGATGAGCGGCAGATAAGGAATTGTGCCGCATTTCACGAGTTGAGAGCTTTTGACAGCCGCATGGAGAGCTTTTGAGGGCGCTCCCCTGATACACTGGTGATCATGACGAACGAACACACATCACGCTTACCCGGCTTTTATAAACGCACGCTGGCGGAACGATCCGCAATGGTTGCCCAATGGGGAAATCTTTCGACGGATGAACAGGCAGCACTGCTTGGTCTTAAGGGGCTGAACGCAGCTGAAGCCGATCATATGGTCGAAAATGCCATCGGCATCTACGCGCTGCCACTTGGCATTGCTACAAATTTTCTGATCAACGGCGAAGATGTGCTGATCCCAATGGCGATTGAGGAACCATCCGTGATCGCCGCCATGAGCAATGCAGCCAGGTTGTTCCGCGAAGGCGGCGGCTTCCAGACGGCCAGCGACGAACCAATCATGATCGGGCAGATTCAGGTGTTGGATATCGGCGATGGTTCGGCACAGGCGGTGTATGTCGCGGCAGGCGCGGTGATGGCGAAGAAAGCCGAACTGCTCGCTACGGTGAATGGGGTTGGCGGGAGCATTGTCAAGCATGGCGGCGGCGCACGCACCATTCAGGTGCGCCCGATGTTGGAAACACCCGTCGGCCCGATGCTGATCGTCCATCTGTTGTACGATACCCGCGATGCGATGGGCGCAAATGCAGTCAATACTGCCGTCGAGCATCTCGCCCCGCTGATCGAACAGATCACGGGTGGCCGCGTGAACCTGCGCATCCTCAGCAACCTGACCGATCAGCGTAAGGCTCGCGCACAAGGACTGATTCCGGTGGAGCAGCTCGCAGCGGGCGCATTGAGCGGCCATGAGGTGGCGCGTGCCATTGTGGAAGCGGGCGCATTTGCAGAAGTCGATCCGTACCGGGCGGCCACGCACAACAAAGGCATCATGAACGGCATTGACGCGGTGGTGATTGCCACCGGGAACGATTGGCGCGCTGTCGAAGCCGGGGCGCACGCCTACGCCGCCCGCAGCGGACGCTATACCAGCCTGACGCGGTGGTGGCAGGATGAACAGGGCAACCTGCATGGCGCTATCGAACTGCCGCTGGCGCTGGGGATTGTGGGCGGGGCGACACGAGTACATCCGGCGGCACAGGCAGCGCTGAAGATTATGAACATCCAATCAGCGCGGCAGTTGAGCGAAATTGCCGCCGCTGCCGGGCTGGCGCAGAACCTGGCGGCCATCCGTGCGCTGGCGACCGAAGGCATTCAGAAAGGCCATATGCGAATGCACGCCCGGCAGATCGCCGTCGCAGCGGGTGCGTCCGGCATACAGGTCGCTCAGGTGGCCGAACAGATGATCCTGGAAGGTAACATCCGCCCGGAACGTGCAAAACAGATCGTCCGGGCGCTAAACGAGTGAATAGTGAGGGCTGACCATGCCCTCTGCATCCGCAGGACAAGGAATAACCCTATGTACAGCAATGGAACCAACCCATTCGACGCATCGCAATCCTTGCTGATGCGTCCATCACGTCCGGTCGGGATCGTCGGGTATGGGGCATATATCCCCCGTTACCGCCTGCCAGGACAGGAAGTCGCCCGCGTGTGGACGGGCGGGTTGAGCGGCAGCCCGGTCAAGGCGAAAGCCGTCGCCGGGCCGGATGAAGACGTGACCACCATGTCGATTGAGGCAGCCCGCAACGCGCTGGCACGCGCCAACATTGATCCGTTGGCGCTGCGGGCGGTGTGGATTGGCAGTGAAAGTCACCCGTATGCGGTCAAGCCGACCAGCACCATTGTCGCGGAAAGCATTGGCGCATCGCCCAACATTCAGGCGGCGGACTGGGAATTTGCGTGTAAAGCGGGTACCGAAGCGGTGCAGGCTTCGATTGGGCTGGTGGGCAGCGGCATGGGAGCGTATACCCTCAGCATCGGCATGGATACCGCCCAAAGCCGCCCTGGTGACGCGCTTGAATATACGGCAGCCAGCGGGGGCGCAGCCTTCATCATCGGCGCGGCTGAAGAATCATGCGCGGTATACCAGGGGAGTTATAGTTTCGTGACCGATACGCCGGATTTCTGGCGGCGTGCCGATGAAAGCTACCCCAGTCATGGCGAACGGTTCACCGGAGAACCCGCGTACTTCAACCATGTGCTGTCATCGGCCAGCAAGCTCATGGAGATGATGGGGACGACGGCCAGCGATTATACCTATGCCGTCTTTCATCAGCCGAATGTCAAATTCCCGGAACGTGCCGCCAAAACGCTCGGCTTCAAGGATGAACAGTTCAGGATAGGGCTGCTGGCCGACGAGATAGGCAACGTCTATTCCGGTTCGTGCATGGTGGGGCTGACGGCGATTCTTGATCAGGCAAAACCGGGCGACCGTATCCTGATGGTGAGCTATGGCAGCGGCGCGGGATCGGACTCGTTTGACCTCTTGGTGACGGAACGCATTCACGATGTGCAAAGCCGCGCCGCAAAAACCCGTGATTACATCGAACGTAGCACGCAGATCGATTACGCGACCTATGTCCGTTATCGCGGCTTGCTGAAAGACTGAGGCAGGATACATCAACATGACAGATGCAGCGATCATCGGCATTGGGCAAACCCCCGTTGGCGAACACTGGCAGAGCGGTCTGCGCGACCTGGCGGCGGAGGCCATTCGCGCCGCGCTGACGGATGCCGGACTCAACCGGGTAGATGCGGTATATGTCGGGAATGCGTTCGGCGCAACGTTCAGCAGTCAATCGCATCTTGCGCCGCTCGTCGCAGATCATGCCGGGCTGCGCGGCGCAGAAGCTTTCACGGTGGAAGCGGCGGAGGCTTCCGGCGCGGCAGCACTGCGGGCGGGTTATCTGGCCGTCAAGTCCGGCGAAGTCGAGACGGTGCTGGTCGTCGGCGTGGAAAAATCGACCGATACCGTCGGCACGGCACGCAATCGCGCCCGCAGCGTCAGCCTGGATGCCGATTATGAAAGTATTCACGGTGCGACGGCGGCAGCACAGGCCGCCCTGCTCATGCGCCGCTACATGCATGAATACGGCGTTGACCTGAGTGCCTTTGAGAATTTCAGCATCAACGCCCATGCGAACGGCTCGAAAAATGTCAACGCGATGTACCGGAATGTGCTGAAACCGGGCGCATTCGGCAAAGCGCCGATGATCGCCGATCCGGTCAGTTTGTTCGACAGTGCGCCGGATGCCGATGGCGCAGCCGCCGTGATTCTGACCCGTGCTGAACGTGCCGCCGATCTCGTCCCGATGCCGATTGCCATCACCGGAAGCGCCGCCGCAACCGATTCGCTGGCGCTGCACGACCGGGACAACCTGCTGTGGCTGTCGGCAGTCCAGGTTTCGACCGAACGGGCGTTGGCACAAGCGGGCATCTCGCGGGATGAAATCAGCCTGTTTGAACTGCACGATGCGTTCACCGTGTTGGCGACGCTCTCGCTGGAGGCGGGCGGATTTGCGCAGCCCGGCCAGGGCTGGAAGCTGGCAGCGGAAAACCATATCGGTCTGAATGGTTCGCTGCCGCTCAGCACCTTTGGCGGGTTAAAAAGCCGGGGCAACCCGGTCGGTGCAGCCGGAATTTACCAGGCGGTAGAGGCAGCTTTGCAGCTTCGTGGGGCGGCAGGCGTGAACCAGGTAGCCAATGCCCAGTTCGCCCTGATTCAAAATCTGGGTGGACTAGGCAGTACCGCGATTACACATGTCTTGCAGCGCCTTTCTGAGAGCGTTTGACAGGCAATTCACGCTCATCTGAGAGGTTTTGAGAGCTTACCAGCCGTACAATGAGCGCAAGTTCGTTCCAAAAAGCACAATCACTCATCAGCGGTTAAGGAGTTTCGAGATGCAGATTTCACGCCACTGGCGGATCAACCAACAGCGCTATCGTTTGCAGGGCGTGCGCTTGACGAACGGCGAAGTGAGCCTGCACAACCGTCAGGTTCCGGCGGTGGCAGAGCGTGAATCCGTTCAGACGGTCAGCCGTGACCAGCGGACAGCCGTCGTCACGTTTGGCCGCTAAACCTCCGAAGAGTCGCTGTGCGTGCGCGCTTCCAGCCTGGAAGGGCGCACGTTTTTGTTTGAGCAAAGGAACGTGCGACGATGACACAATCGCCAAAGCGGGTTGAAAATGCCGCCGAAGGCTTTCAGTTTGCGGGGACGGGTGAAATCTACAGCTTCACCACCGTCCAGGAACCGCCCGAAGGTTTTGAGGAAAGCGCGCCGTTCATCCTGGCGCTGGTGAAGCTGGACGAAGGCCCGGTCATCACCGCACAGATTACGGATGTGATCGACGCATCCGAGATCGCCATTGGCGACCGCGTCGAAATGGTCACGCGCAAGCTGACGACCGAAGGCAAACGGGGCATGATCGTGTACGGGTACAAGTTTCGTAAGATGCTGATGCGCCGGTAAGTTGGTAGGCTGGCGCGTCACAGATAATGCTACAGCAAAAGAGCGCACCTGAAGATTGTGCGCTCTTTTGAATTGCAAAGCCGTGTATCGGTTAAACCGCAGGCGTGACGGCCAGCAGCGGCGCAATCACCAGCGCAACAATCGCCAGCAGCTTGAGCAGGATATTGAGCGCGGGGCCGGACGTATCTTTGAACGGATCGCCGATGGTATCCCCCACCACTGCCGCCTTATGCGCATCGGATCGTTTCCCGCCCAGGTTACCGCGTTCGATGTACTTCTTGGCATTGTCCCATGCCCCGCCCGCGTTCGCCATCATCACCGCCAGCAGAAATGCCGCGATCAGCGAACCGAGCAGCACGCCGACGAGCGTTTCCACCCCAACCAGCGTGCCGATGAAGTTGCCGCGCCCGATCACGGTGAGCAGGGCAATGCCCACCGGGACGAGAACCGCTACGATTCCTGGCAGAAGCATTTCACGGATCGCGCTGTTGGTGCTGATAGCGACGCACGTTTCATAGTCTGGGTCGGCGGTGCCTTCCATGAGGCCGGGAATTTCGCGGAACTGGCGGCGCACCTCCAGCACAATCTGCTGTGCAGCGCGCCCGACGGCGAGCATGGTTTGGGCGCTGAAGAAAAACGGCAGCATCGCACCCAGCATCAACCCGGTGATCAGGCGCGGATCAAGCACCACGTCCTGAAACGTGGTCGAACTCGAAGTTGCATTGCCCGTTGCGGTGATGAACGCCGAAATCAAAGCGAGCGCCGTCATGACCGCGCTGGCGATGGCAAACCCTTTTCCAGTCGCGGCAGTCGTATTGCCCAGGCTGTCGAGCGCATCGGTGCGCTGGCGGATGTCGTTGCCCAGTTCGGCCATTTCTGCAATCCCGCCAGCGTTATCGGCTACCGGGCCATACGCATCCGTCGCCAGGGTGATGCCAAGCGTGGCCAGCATCCCGACTGCCGCCATCGCAATCCCATACAGGCCCGCCGCAGAATACGCGATCAAGGTAGCGAAGATCACGATTATCACAGGGATAATCGTGCTTTGCATCCCAATCGCCAGCCCTTGAATCACGACGATAGCGGGGCCGCCGGACGTGCTTTCGGCAATCGAGCGCGTCGGCTTATACGAATCGGATGTGAAATATTCAGTGAAAAAGCCGATCAGCACCCCGGCGATCAACCCGCTCAGCGATGCGGCGATCACGCCCACACCCAGTTCAAGCACCAGCCCCAGGCCGATGATGGCGGCGGCGACCAGGATGCTTGCGGTGTATACCCCACGCCGCAGACTGCCAAGCAGCATTTGCTGTGTCGCACCTTCCTGGGTGCGCACCAGAAACGTGCAGCCCACCGCGATCAGCAGGCCGAACGCAGAGACCAGAATGGGAAAAACTTCCAGGCGCAGTGTAAGCGAATCGCCGGTGACGGCGGTTCCCCCTGGTACTGCACCAAGCGCGGCAATTGCAATGGCCGCAACGATAGAACTGGCGTAGCTCTCGAACAAGTCTGACCCCATCCCCGCCACATCCCCGACGTTATCGCCCACGTTGTCCGCGATCACCGCCGGGTTACGCGGATCGTCCTCAGGAATGCCCGCTTCGGTCTTACCCACCAGGTCAGCGCCTACGTCTGCCGCTTTGGTGAAAATGCCCCCGCCCACGCGGGCAAAAATGGCAATCGATGTGCCACCGAACCCGAAGCCTGCCAGCGCACTCGCCGCCAGTGCCGGATTGTCCGGGTAGACACTTTGCAGCACGATGAACAGGATGCTGATGCCTAGCAGCGCCAGCGAGACCACGACCGTCCCCATGACCGAACCGCTGGCAAACGCCACCCGCAGCCCGCTGTTCAGGCTTTTCTGGGCGGCAGCAGCGGTGCGTACATTCGAGCGCGTCGCAATGGTCATGCCGATGTAGCCCGCCAGCGCACTTGCGCCTGCCCCGGCAGCAAAACACAGCGCTGTCCAGGGACTCATGCCCGAATTCGGGATTGCGCTCAGCACCAGCAGCACGCCGATCACGATGACGACCACCACCCCCACGTAACGGTATTCACGTCGTAGAAATGCCTGTGCGCCTTTTTGAATAGCCGCGCCGATTTTGGCCATGCGCGCCGTTCCCGCATCCTGCGCCAACAGCCAACGCGCGGTCAACCCTGCAAAGGCCAAGCCAAAAATGCTCGACAAAATGCCCAACAGGTTGGCGTTGTTTATGATAAACTCCATGAGATCTCCTTGAAGGTGTCCCGTTGTGACGCGGTGGGCCGTTACTGATCGGATATTTTGCCCAAAAGAAGGCATAAACGCAGCGGTAAGTCGAACACATTCAGCGCATACATCTTTAGCACTTTTCAACAAATTGGTGATTATGACTAAACGCACGCGGGGGCTAGGAAACCGGGGTGAAGCGCTGGCTGCGGCATATTTACGCGAAAGAGGCTATCAGATCATCGCGCAGAACTGGCGTGCGCTGCCTGGCGAGATCGATTTGATTGCACAAACTGCACAGGAAATCGTGTTTATCGAAGTGAAAACGCGCTATGACGATACAGGTGCGGAGGCAGTTTCGCCGCTGGAGGCAATCACCCGGACGAAAATGCTTCGTTTACAACGTGCCGCCTATGCTTACCTAAACCAGCACGCACTTGACCCCGACCTCACCCACTGGCGCATTGATGCGGTCGCGGTAATCGTGCGCCCGGATAGGACGCATATCGATCATTATCAGGATGTCTTGCAGTGGTAACGGCTCCGCTCACGGCTTCGCTGCCGTTGATCGTACTGGTCGGGCCGACTGCCGTCGGCAAAACCGGGCTGGCGATCTCGCTTGCCCAGGCAGTTGGCGGCGAGATCGTCGGCGCAGACAGCCGCCAGGTGTACCGCCAAATGAATACTGGCACAGCCAAACCCACGCCGGAACAGCAGCGGACAGTACCGCATCACATGATCGATCTGGTCGATCCTGATGAGACGCTTTCGCTGGCCGAATACCTGGATGGTGCCTACGCGCACATCGACGCAATTCACCAACGCGGCGGTGTTCCCCTGCTGGTGGGCGGCACGGGACAGTACATTACAGCATTGATCGACGGGTGGAGCGTGCCAAAAGCTGCACCCGACGCGGCGTTTCGCGCCGAAATGGAAAGGCTGGCGGCAGTGCATGGCAGGGGAGTGCTGGCCGAACGACTCCGCAACCTTGACCCGGATGCAGAAACGTTCGTCGATATGCGCAATCCCCGGCGCGTGATTCGGGCGCTGGAGGTGATTCGGGCGACCGGGAAACCGTTCAGCGCACAGCGTGCCAAAACGCCGCCGCCCTATCGCGTGCTGCATTATGGCCTGACAATGGCGCGGGAACGGTTATATGCCCAGGCCGATCAGCGGGTGAATGCGATGATCGCACAGGGGTTTATCGATGAAGTGCAGCAGTTGTTAACACACGGCTATTCGGCTGACCTGCCGTCAATGAGTGCGCTTGGCTACCGCGAGATCGCCGCCTATGTGGAAAACCGCACATCGCTTGACGAAGCGGTTCAGGCGATTTATAGTGCCACGCATGACTTTATCCGGCGGCAGTATACCTGGTTTCGTAAGCATAACGCCGATGCCGAGTGGCTCGACAAGGATACGCTGGATTTTCCCGCGTGGTTACAAACCGTACAAGCGCGTTTAGCACATCACCCGGCAGGCGGCGATGGGGATTTTTCGCAGGGCAAATAATCAGAACATCATCGTCGGGTTGATCCTGCTGATCGCGCTGGCGTTTCTGGCCGGGCCGGATGCGCTCTCTCGGTTCCTCACGCCCATTTCCCCATACTTTGAGGGCGTGCCGTGTGACCGTCTGCGCCGTGCCGATGACCGCGCCAACCATCAATCGCTGTTGGGGCGCGCCGCCGCTAACCCCATTCAGCTCCGCATTGCCGCATCCTCCATCCCCACCGACCCAAACGGGAGCCTGTTCATCACTATCACCGTGATCAATAATTCGGTGGGTTCTGTCCCCATCGTGTACAACCCGAATGAAGTCATCGCGGGCGATAACGGGACCAGCGGCCTGGGGATCATCTTTTCGCCCCAAACATCGACAGCGGGGGTTGGCCTGGGGTCACGTGCGCAGCAGCCCGCCGCGATTCCCGAAGAAGATATTCGCCTGCTTGGTCCACGCCAGCGCTGCATTCACCAGATCGATATTGCAGCAGGCAACGTTTTGACCAATGCCGCGCTGGCGAACGGACAGGCTTCGGTGATCGCCTACTATCGTGGCACGACACGCGGCAGTGTGCCAGCGGCCAACCCTACGCCAATTTATACTGATCAAGGGCTGCCGACGGGGGTTTCGACATCTGCGCCTGTGCAGCTTCGCATCCCAGGCCAGTGAGCGCGGCGCGTTCCCGGTATGGCAGGCAAAACAATTGCGCTATAATCGCCTGAGTATGGGTTGCGAGTCGCCTTTCTTGTTAGGAGAGCAGTGCATGTCGCAAAGCAGTGGTGAACATCCTATCCTGATCATTCAAGGTGAAAAGGTCACGGAGCCGCAGAAAACGCTGACTCAGGACAGTGTCATCATCGGCAGGGGCGAAGACTGCGACATCGTGATTCCAGAGCGGGCTATTTCGCGGCAGCACATCCGCATTTTCAAGGACAATGAAGATTGGTTCATCCAGGATATGGACAGCCGGAACGGCACCTGGTTGAACGGCCATAAGCTGCTTGGTGAACAACGCCTGTACGATGGCGACGAGATCAATCTCGGCCAGGCGATCAACATGCAGTTTTTAGGCACGGGCGCAACTGCCCCGAATCTGTTCGATGCCCCGGACTTCATCGGCACATCGCGGGCTGCCCAACCGAGCGGTCGCTTGCGCCTGGATTCTGATGCGCGGCGGGTGTTCATTGGCGAAAGCGAAATCGAGCCGCCGCTCAGCCCGCCTCAGTACCGTCTGCTCGAACTGCTGTACAACAACGTCGGGCGCATTTGCACCCGTGAGCAGGTGATCGAAGCGGTCTGGCCGGATGTGGTGGGTGAAGGCGTGAGCGAACAGGCCATCGACGCACTGGTACGCCGTCTGCGCGACCGCATCACAGAGGTTGACCCGGACTGGCAGTACATCGTCACCGTGCGCGGGCATGGTTTCCGCCTGGTGCAGAGCTAAGGTTGAGCCAACCGAACGCCGTCCAATGAATCCCTTACCATCGTCACACGATGCGCAGGCCGAACGTCGCGCACAGCTCTACGGCTTATTGGGTGACCTGCCGGATCGACAGCGCCCTATCGATGCAGCGCTGATCGCACGGCACGAACGGGAGGGTTTCACCGTCGAAACGCTGCTGTGCGACCTGAACGGCATTGAACCCGTCCCCGCCTACTTCATCAGGCCGAATCACAGGCTACCTCCCTACCCGGTGATCGTGTACAACCATGCGCATGGTGGCGATTACAAAACGGGCAAAGAAGAACTGCTCACAGGTCGTCCGTCGCTGCAAAACCCACCGTTTGGTACGCTGCTGGCGCACATGGGGTGTGCAGCCCTGTGTATCGACCATTGGTGTTTTGGGGAGCGTAGAGGACGCAGTGAGAACGAGACGTTCAAAACCATGCTGTGGCGCGGACAGGTGTTGTGGGGGATGATGGTCTACGATTCGCTGCGGGCGGTCGATTACCTGACGACCACCCGTAACGACATCGACCCGACGCGCATTGGCACCCTGGGGTTATCGATGGGCAGTACCATGGCGTGGTGGCTGGCCGCGCTCGATACGCGCATCCGCTTATGTATCGATCTGTGCTGCCTGACCGACTACGACGCGCTGATCGAATCACGCGGGCTGGAACTGCACGGCGTATATTACTACGTGCCAGCGCTGCTTAAACACTTCACGACCGCGCAAATCAACGCTCTGATCGCCCCACGCCCCCATCTTAGCCTGCAAGGGAATTACGACCCGCTCACGCCGCCGCACGGCCTGGATGTGATTGATGCCGAACTCACGGCTGTCTATGCTGCCGACGGAAACCCGAACGGCTGGCAGCTTTACCGTTCGGATACGGGGCATTATGAAACGGCAGTCATGCGCCAGCGCATCATCGAGATGCTTTCACGCACCTTCCATCTCTAAATACTCGGTACTCAGAATACCATCCTGCTCGATTCCCATGATATGCATCATCTCCCGAATGCGATCCGCCTTGATCTCCGCATCCCCTGCCGACCAGGTACGGCTTTTGATCTCGACGAACGTCCCATCGATCTGCGGCTGCAACACCTGATCGACGTTCACATAGAACAGCACGCCCTGAAAATGAATGTGCCAGCGCCGCCGATCCTTGTGCAGTTCGCGTTCGCTGGAAGGCTGGAAATACTCGCGGTAAAACCGCAGTGGACGGTCAGCATTGGCGATGAAGCGCGAATGAGAGAGCAGGATGGTATCGTGAAACGTGCGCTCTTTAGTGGGCATTGTGAAGGTCAAACGAGTGCGCACCCCTTCAACGTCGCCCTGTTCCGAAAGCCGATCATCTTCCCGGTAGCGCACGCGCCCATTCTGTGGGTCGTCGAACAAGAAGTATGTATCGTACTGGCGGTAGTGGATCGCCTTCAGAATTTCTACATCCGGGTGCGAGAGCAGGTTTTGCAGCGCCACTTCCCCCGGCAGCACGGCTTTCAACTGCACTTCAAAGCTTTCGGCCTGTTCAATTCCACCGATGGCGAGCAGCTTGCTCAGTACATCGCCTTCCCGTTCCCCCAGGAACACATCGATCCGGCGAGCGTAATCCTGCGCCTGCGCAAGCATTGCCGCTTCATCCAGGGTGAGTAGAGCGCGGTCGCGCATGAGCCAGCGGCCATTTACGCACACATGGCGTACATCTGCGGCATGACCTGCATAGACAATGCGCGAATACACGTTGTTCGGATCGCGGTCGAACTGCGGCATGTTGTGAAGCGGGTGCGCGTCCAACATGATCAGATCGGCACGTTTCCCGGCTTCCAGGCTCCCGGTGATGTCGCCTAAGAACAGCGCTTCCGCACCCTGGCGCGTTGCCATCAACAGCGCCTGCCGCGCCGGGACGACCGTCGGATCGACCGCTGCGGCCTTCGCCAGGATTGCGGCCAACCGAATTTCCTCGAACATATCCAGGTCATTATTGCTGGCCGGACCATCCGTGCCTATGCCAACCGTCAGCCCGCCCTTGAGCATTTGCGTGACCGGGGCAATACCGCTCGCCAGCTTCAGATTGCTGGTCGGGCAGTGGGCAATTGTCGCGCCTTCTTCATGCATGACCGGAATTTCATCCGATGCGATGTGAACACAGTGCGCCGCCAGCACTTTGGCTCGGAACAAACCGATCTGCTGCATCCGGTCAACGACGGTCATCCCGAACTCGCTCAGGCTGTTATCGACTTCCAGGCGCGTTTCCGCGATATGGATGAGCAGCGGGACATCATGCTCGACCGCGAGTTCGGTACACAGGCGCAGGGTTTCATCGGTATTGGAATACGGCGCGTGCGGCGCAATGGCTGGCGTAATCAGCGGGTGATCTTTCCAGGCTTCGATGAAACGGCGCGTATACGCCAGGCTTTCTTCATAGCTCGGCGCGTCCGGCGCGGGGAACTTCAGGACGGTTTCGCCCAGTACGCCGCGCATCCCGGCATCGGCTACCGCTGCCGCAATGTCCGCTTCATAGTAATACATATCTGCAAACGCGGTCACGCCGCTGCGGATCATTTCGGCGCACGCCAACTGCGCACCCAGACGGCAGAATTCCGGGCTGACAAATGCCCGCTCGACGGGCATCATGTAACCCATCAGCCATACATCCAGGCGGCGATCATCGGCCAACCCGCGCAGCAGCGTCATGGGCGCGTGCGTATGCGCGTTGACCAGCCCCGGCAGCACATACGTCCCAGTGCAGTCGATGACGGTCTCCGCTGTGTACTGGCCGTCAATATCGGCGCGTTTGCCGACGGCGACAATATCGTTTCCAGCGATGGCCACACCGCCGTCGAATATCAGGTCGAATGCCGCATTCATGGTGACGACCACACCGCCCAGCAGCAACGTATCGACGTGTTTCATGTCTTTTATCCTGGCCGTTTCCCGGCGCGACTTTGAATTGTGCGTATTATAGGGGTGATGTACACTTTGCCCACTTGACCAGCGCGGAATCGGTCTGCTGCCCGCGTTGGCGCAGCGTTTCGCCACAAGCCATTCTCCATGCTGTCAACGGAGCGGCTTCCTTGTAGGAGCGTTTGATGTTCAAGCGGATTCGCTTACAACCCGTAATTTTCACCGCGTTTGAGGCGGGCGTGATCGGGTTGTTTTTCATTCAGGCGCTGCGCCTGCTGATTGGCCTGATCTACAGCCGGGTGGCAGGTGCGACGGCGCTTTCGGCGCTCGATCCTGCAATCATCCCGCCCGGCACGCCGATTCCGGCAGACCCACAAACCCTGACAGGTGAAATCACGCTGCTGGGGTATTTGCTGGCTTTACCGCTTGTCGCGCTGCTCATCGGTCAGTTTCGCATCGTGATCATCGCCGCCGTGATTCTGACCGCACTTGGCCGTGCCTTCCTGATCCCGGCGGAAGGTTTTCCGTCGCTCCCCGCCGCTGGCTTAGTCGTGATGGGCGGCCTGCTTTACATCGCGCTGATCGCCCGGCACCGTTTGCGCTCACTGCCCTATTTTTTCGTCCTGGGTTTTGCAGCGGATCAGCTTTTGCGGGCGGTGGGCAATACGCTCGATCCGTCGTGGTCGGTAGGCTATCGTGAGATACAGTTCGCCTTTTCCGGCGCGGTGATCGTCCTCAGCCTGCTGCTCGTGGTGTGGGAAACCCGGCGCGCCACCCGCCCGCGTGATACAAACGAAGGGGAAGCACTTGCCCCGCCGGAAAACGGCCTGATCCCGTTGTGGGGGGCTGTTGGGTTGGGTGGCCTGCTCTTTCTGGAGCTGGCGCTGCTGGCGCTGCCGAATGCCGTTGCCGCACGCGGCGATCTCGACTACACCACCGTAACCCCGTTTCTGGTCGCCGCGACCCTGCTGCCGATCATCCCGGCAGTGCGCGGGCAGGCACGCGCCTTCATGGAACTGTTTGAAGGCAGTACACGTGGATGGTTGTGGCTGCTGGTCACCATCCTGGTGATCCTGCTCGGCCTGCGGGTGAGCGGCCTGGGCGCAGCATTGATCATCGCGCAGTTTTTGCTCAGCATGGCGTGGTGGTGGATCGGCAGGCCGAAAGCCGCCCGTGAACGCAGCTTCGCCGGGCTGTGGCTGATCTTCTCCCTGCTCGTGTTCATCGGCTTTGTGACCGCCGACAACTTCACCTATGAATATGCGTTCGTGCGCGATTTAGGCGGCAATCTGCGCTTCCTCAACGACGTGATTCCCCCCCTGCTGCGCGGCTTCCGTGACCTGGGTTTCGCCGTGATCCTGCTGGCGGTGTTTCTGGCACTGCTGCCCATGATCCAGATGCGGCGGCGTATTGCCTGGTATGGCGGCTCCACGTTTGGCACGGTCATCACGATCCTGATCGTCGCAGCGGCCAGCGCTGGCGCAGCGTATGCTGCACGCCCCCCAATTATTCTGGATGTGCGCAACGCGGAACAGGTGCGCGTTGGCACGTACAACATTCACGGCGGCTTCAGTGAATTTTACGCCTACGATTTAGAAGCAGTCGCAGCCGCTATTCAGCAAAGCGGCTCGAACATCGTCATGGTGCAGGAAATTGAACGCGGGCGGCTGACCAGCTTCGGCGTGGATCAACCGCTGTGGCTGGGGCGGCGTTTAGGCATGGATGGGCGCTTCTTCGCCACGAATGAGGGCATTCAAGGGCTGGCCGTGCTGTCGAACATCCGCATTGCGTTTGATGACGGGGTGCTGCTCCCCAGCCTGGGCGCACAGACGGGCGTGCAGCGCGTACAGATCACGCCATCTGCCGATTCGGTGATCACCGTGTACAACACCTGGCTAAGCCCACTGCTGGAGATCGACGAACAGGATCAAACGCTTGGGATTCAGGAGCAGGATCAGGCACGGCAGCTGAACGCGCTGTTTGGCGTGGTCGCCGCGCACCACCCGAACGGCATTTTAGGCCGCACCGTGATCGGCGGGACATTTCACAACGTGCCGGATTCGGATTTGCTTCAGCAGATGCGCGTCGCCGGGTTCATCGACCCGTTTGCGGGCTACCCGCTGGAACTGGGCGCGACGTTCGTCCGCTTCGGCCTGCCGCGCGCCCGCTTCGATTACCTGTGGCTGCGCAACCTACCGTTGGGCGAAGGCGTAAACGTGAGTCAAAGCACCGCATCGGATCATCGGTTGGCCTATGCCGCTGTGCAGATCAATCGCTAAAGATCGATCTGCACAGTGCCGCTTATGGCACGAACCCGCGTTCAATGCTGATCAGCGCCTCACGGGCGGCGGCCTGGGCGGCAACCTGCTTGCTGCGCCCTTCGCCGCGCCCGGCAACTTTCGCACCGATGGTCACTTCGACCGTGAACACCTTTTCATGATCCGGCCCAGTCGCTTCCACAATCGCGTACTGCGGAATCAGGCTGTAGGCCGATTGGCTCCATTCCTGAAGCAGGCTGCGCGCATCTTTATCGCTCTGCGCGCTCAAGACCGTTTCCAATCGCTTTTCCAGGCGTGGGAGGACGAATGCCCGTGTCGCATCCATCCCCTGGTCGAGAAACAGCGCCCCGACGACGGCCTCGAACGCATCGCACAGAATCGTATCGCGGTCACGCCCGCCGTTCGCTTCTTCGCCCTTACCCATGCGCAGCGCTTCGCCTAACCGTGCCTGGCGCGCCAGCGCCGCCAGCGATTCGCGCTGTACCAGTGCGGCGCGAAGGCGTGTCAGGTCGCCTTCGAGCATCCCCGGATAACGGTTGAACAGCCATTCGCCCGCCAGAAAACCGATCACCGCATCGCCCAGAAATTCCAGGCGTTCATTATCGCCCGTGCTGGCGTTCTCGTGTTCGTTCACGAATGAACGGTGAGTCAGCGCCTGCACCAGCAGCAGCGGCTGTTCCATGTGAATCTGATTTTGTTGCGCAAACTGTTCAATTGAAGTCACGTTCTTACGCAGTTCCATGCTATCTACGCTGTGTACGCTTTGAAGATCAAGGCGACATTGTGGCCGCCAAAGCCGAAAGAATTGCTCATGACATATTGTATGGGGACGGCGCGTGCGGTGTTCGGCACGTAATCGAGATCGCATTCAGGATCGGGATCTTGTAAGTTGATCGTCGGCGGGGCGACCTGGTCACGGATCGCCAGCACCGAAAAGACCGCCTCCATCGCAGCGGTTGCGCCCATGCCATGCCCAGTCATACTCTTGGTCGAACTGACCGGGGTACGATAGGCAGAGTCGCCAAACACATGCCGGATCGCTTTTGTCTCCATGACATCGTTCAGGCCTGTGCCTGTGCCATGCGCGTTGATATAGTCGATCTCGCTTGCGGGAATACCTGCATCGTCCAATGCCATCTGCATGGCCGCGCTCGCTCCGCTGCCTTCAGGGTGCGGCGCGGTGACATGAAACGCATCCGATGTGCTGCCGTAGCCAACCACTTCCGCGTAGATGGCTGCGCCGCGTGCCAGCGCCCGGTCAAGCGACTCCAGCACCAGCACCCCCGCCCCTTCAGCGAACACCAGGCCAGGCCGATCTTTCGAAAACGGGCGCGAAGCCTGCGCCGGGTTTTCGCTTTCACGCGAACACGCGCCCAAACGGTCGAAGGCGGCGATGCCAATTGGAATGATCGGCGCATCGCCACACCCTGCCAGCGCTTGATCCAACCGCCCAAGCCGGATCATGTCATAGGCATGACCAATGCAGTCCGCACCCGTTGCGCACGCGCTGATCGGCGTGGCTGAACTGCCATATGCGCCCAGTTCAATCGACATCAGATTGCTGCCGCCATCCACCAGGATCATCGGGATGCCAAACGGGGAAATACGGCGCGGATCGCCCGTCTGGAACAGTTCCAGCGCATTTTCAAAATACGCTTCAATGCCACCCACCGACGAACCGATCACGACGCTCGTCCGAAAACGATCCCGTTCATCCGTCAGCGTCAGCCCGCTGTGCCGAACGGCCTCCTGCGCCGCAGCGACGACGAACGTCTGAAAGCGATCCATTCGCCGGACTTCTTTGGGTGAAATGTAGCGGGTTGGCTCCCACTGCTTGACTTCCGCCGCCACTTTGACGTTATATTTTGTCGTATCAAAACGGGTGATGAAGTCGATCCCGCTGTGACCCGCCTTGAGGTTCGCCCAGGTTGTTTCCGCTGTCAATCCCAGAGGCGTGATCAGCGAATACCCCGTCACTACGACGCGCTTCATCATGCTATCTTCCTTTTCAGCAAGCGCCTGTTTCACCCTTCGGCTTTGCGGTCTGCCGGGGATGGAAAATAGTCCCCTTCCACCCAGGCTGCACCGTCAGGCGTGAACTCTTTTTTCCAAACGGGAACAATCGCCTTCAGACGGTCGATTCCGTAACGCGCTGCCTCGAAACACCCTTGATCCCGATGCCCGCTCGAACACGCGATCACGATAGTATTCTGTCCTACTTCCAGACGGCCTACCCGCTGCACAATCGCGATTCCCTGTACAAGCGGAAACTGCACACGGATTTCGTCCGCCACCTGTGCCATTTTCTCCAGTGCCATCGGCGCATACGCCTCATACTCAAGGTGCTGAGTGTGGTGCTGTTCCGCATCGCGGTGGGTTTCCCCGCGCACCATGCCGCTGAACACGCACACCGCCCCTGTCGCCGGGGTGGTGATGGCAGATACCAGTTCGTCAGTGCTGAAGGGCGCATCGGCCAGCCGCAGAATACGCGGGTGTTCGGCATCGTCCAGGCCGTCCCCGCCGCTGACGGGCGGAAAGAAGGCCACTTCGTCCCCATCCTTCACCACATCCGCCGGAAATGCGTACTCCCGGTTGACCGCCGCAATCGCCGTCGGCAGGTGGACCGCCAGCGCCGGGATCATGTGGTGTAAATGGTCACGCACCGCGCCTACCGTCGCCGTATCGCCCGCAAGCTGAAAGACCAGCCTGTTCGTTCCCGCCACATCCCTCAAGGTGGCGAACAGTAATACGCTTACCTGCATCGATCATTCTCCAGCGATTCAACCGCCGACGTAATCGCCATGCTGACCGCCCCGTTTTTCAATCAGCCGAATATCACTCAGACGCATCGCTTTATCGACTGCTTTCGCCATGTCGTAAATAGTCAGCGCCGCCGTTGTCACAGCCGTCAGTGCTTCCATCTCCACGCCCGTTTTGCCAATCGTGCGCGCTGTCGCGGTGATCAAAGCAGCGTTCTGGCGCTCATCCAGCGTGATTTCCACTTCAATTTGGGTGAGCGGAATTGGGTGACAAAGCGGGATCAGGTCCGCTGTCCGTTTAGCGGCCATGATTCCAGCAATCCGCGCAATCGTCAAGACATCGCCTTTTTTGATCGCGCCATCGCGGATCATCGCCAGCGTCGATGCCTGCATCAGCACCGCGCCGCCTGCGATGGCGATTCGTTCGGTATCTGGTTTAGCGCCCACATCGACCATATGGGCGCGCCCGCTTGCATCCAGATGGGTCAGTTTTTCGCTCAAGTGTGCGTCCTTTCGTCGTACAGACATCATACCGCCATCGGTCACAAAACGCTTGTGATCGCCTGGCGGCGCGTGTATACTGACCGAAGGTATATGTACCGTTGCTTCTTTTTCTCCGTGCGTGTGGAGTACATTCGTTGAGTATTTTCCGCTCTGGCATGAGCAAAACGCGCCAGTCATTTTTCGGGCGCATTTCCCAGCTTCTCGGCGGCGCACAAATTGACGATGAAACCTGGGACGACATCGAATCCCTGCTCATTCAGGCGGATATGGGCGTTGTGACCACGCGCCGCGTGCTGGAAACGCTTCAGGAACGGGTGCGCAAAGAACGCATTACCAAACCCGAAATTTTGCAAAAGACGCTGAAAGCGGTGCTGCGCGACCTGCTGCAAGACCCGCCGCCGCTGAACGTGAGCGGACGTGACCTCTCGATTGTACTGATCGTGGGGGTCAATGGCTCTGGCAAGACCACCACCATTGGCAAGCTGTCCAACCGCCTGACGCTGGCAGGCCGCAAGGTGATGCTGGCAGCGGGCGATACTTTCCGGGCGGCGGCCATCGATCAGCTACAGAAATGGGGCGAACGCAGCAATGTCCCGGTGATCGCCAACAAGCCCGGTTCGGATGCCGCCGCGGTTGTGTTTGATGCCGCTGCCGCCGCCCGCGCCAGGGGCATGAATGTGCTGCTGGTGGATACCGCCGGACGGCTGCACACCAACCATAACCTGATGGAAGAACTGACCAAGATCAAAAACGTCTCGCAGAAGATCGTCGCCGATGCGCCCCATGAAGTGCTGTTGGTGCTGGATGGCACGACCGGGCAAAACGCACTTCAGCAGGCGCAGAAATTTCGAGAATTTGTCGATGTCACAGGCGTGATTGTGACCAAGCTCGACAGCACGGCCAAAGGCGGGATGGTCTTTGCCATCGCGCACGATCTCAAGCTGCCGATTCACTACATCGGGCTTGGCGAAAGCATCAATGACCTGGTGTTTTTCAATCCTGACTACTTTGTGGACAGCCTGTTCGACGATAACTGACCGTAACAGCCTGATTCAGCGAAGAATCGGACGACGGAAATTCGGTGTATCGAAGCGCAACGCCCCTATTGGTGTCCCTGAAGCAGAAGGAAAGCACAACCGCGATGGACGCGCAGAACGTCAATTTTGTAGAAATTCTTCAAGAGTTCAAAACCCGCATTGCATCATTGACCGAACGGCTTGACCTGGAAGCGAAAAAGCGCCAGCTTGAAGGGCTGGAAACGCAGACCAACCAGGCCGATTTTTGGTCGAACCCCAAAACTGCACAGCAGACCATGCAGACCGTCTCGAAGCTGAAGACGGAGATTGAAGCCTGGGACTCGGTGCAAAGGCGCATTGCCGACGCGCTTGAACTGGCGGAATTGGGGGACGATGGGCTGAACGCGGAACTTTCGAGCGAAATCACCAGCCTGCAAGCGCTGGTCGATAAGATGGCGCTGCAAGCCATGCTCTCTGGTCCATACGATAATGAGGATGCGATCCTGGCGATCCATGCAGGCGCAGGCGGCACCGACTCCCAGGATTGGGGAGCGATGTTGGAACGGATGTACCTGCGCTGGGCAGACCAAAGCGGCTACAAGGTCGAACTGATCGAAGAGATGGAAGGCGAAGAAGCGGGCATCAAGAGCGCCACGCTCAGCATTCGCGGCGCATACGCCTATGGCTATCTGCAAAGCGAACAGGGGGTGCATCGGCTGGTGCGCCTTAGCCCGTTCGATGCCGCCAACCGCCGCCATACCTCGTTCGTCAAGGTCGAATTGTGGCCGGATATTCAGGGCGACATCAACATTGAGGTGAACGACAAAGACATCCGCGTGGAAACGTACCGTGCCAGCGGTGCGGGCGGCCAGAACGTACAGAAGAATGAAACCGCGATCCGCATCACGCATATTCCCACCGGGCTGGTGGTGCAGTGCCAGAATCAACGCAGTTTGCAGCAGAACCGCGAACGTGCGCTGCAAATTCTGAAGGCACGGCTTTTCGAAATGGAGCGCAAGAAGCGTGAGGCACATCTGGCGCAGTTGAAGGGCGAAACGGTGAGCGCCGAATGGGGGAACCAGATTCGTTCCTACGTGCTGCACCCGTACCATATGGTCAATGACCACCGGACAGGGTATAAAGTGGGGAACACCGATGCGGTGCTGAATGGCGAGATCATGCCATTCATGGAATCGTTTCTGCACGCCAAAATCACGAATAGTTTCAGCGCCGAAGCACAGGAACAGGGCGAACTGGAAACCTGACCGTTCGTGCTGCTCTGTTTTCGACCGTACACAGGGGATATGCGAGTCCGATGAAGTATCAAAACTTCGCCGTCGAGTTGGCTGCCCTCCCGGATGGGCGCTACCGCATTTCGGTCAGTTCGCCAGGCGGTGAAGCCAGCGCGGATGTCGCCAGCCCCTTTACCGATTCTGCAATCAGCGACGTGCTGCGCATTCTGGGGCGCGAGGACGACGGCGTAACCCGCGACGAAATGCAGCAGGCTGCCCGTGCCTTCGGTGAACAGCTTTTCGATTTTCTGTTCCGCACGTCTACGGCAATCAATAATGCATATGTGGCAAGTTTGGCGCGCGCCGGAAATGAAGGATTGCGCATCCGGCTTTCGGTCGAACGTGCCGGAGTGTTGAGCCATCTCCCCTGGGAACTGATCCGTGACCCGCAGCTTGAGTATCTGTCGCTCTCACGTACTACCCCAGTCGTGCGCTATACCCAGCAGTTGAGCATCCGCCCGCCTGCTGCGATCACGTTTCCGCTGCGGGCGCTGGTGATGATTTCATCCCCACACGACCACCCGCCGCTCGACGTTGAAGGCGAATGGACACGGCTGAAAGGGGCGACCGCCGAGCTTCAGCGGCGTGGCATCCTCCAGCTTGAACGGCTCGATAACGCGACGCTGATCGATTTACAGCGGCGGCTGCGCACGGGCGATTATCAGATTTTTCACTTCATCGGCCACAGCGATTTCGATCCGGTCACGCAGCAGGGCGTACTCGTCTTTGAAGACCCAAATGACCTGAACAAAGGCCAGATCATCACCGGGTCATCCCTTTCGCGTGAACTGGGTGAAGAAGCACCCCTGCAACTGGTCATCCTGAATTCGTGCCGCAGCGCCCGCCGTGTCGATCAGGACCCGTTTTTGGGTATTGCCAGCGGAATCGTCGCACGTGGCATTCCGGCAGTCGTCGCCATGCAGTTTGAAATCACCGACCGGGCGGCCAAAGTGTTCGCGGAGGAATTTTACCGCGCTATCGCTGAACTGCTCCCTATCGACAGCGCGGTGAGCGAAGGCCGCCGGGCGATTGCCAATGTGGTCGGCAATACTGAATGGGCGACTCCGGTGCTGTACATGCGCTCACAAACCGGGGTGTTGTTCCAGAACAACGAGCAAAGCGCTTCCGTCACGCCAGTTATACCGCGCCCAACGGGGAATCGCCTGCTGCCTGTCATTTTGATCGCACTCGCAGCCCTGCTGGTGGTCGTCGGCGTATTGCTGGCGAATGATCAGGCGCGCCTTATACAGCAAAACCAGACCGCTACTGCGGTGGTGAGCGCTGCCACCCAGAACGCCGCCCAAACGCTGACTGCGCAGCCGACGATCACGCCGACGCTGAACCCGGCAGCCTTGCCCGACCTGCAAATCAGCAGCAGTAGAATACGCATTTTTCCGCAGCCGGTCACGCCCGGCGCATTTTTCCGCGTCAACCTGACAATCACTAACAGCGGCAGCAGTCCATCCGGGCCGTTCGAGTGGTCGTGGGATGCCGACCTGACGAGCCAGCGCGTGCAGCAGGATACCGTCACCGGGCAGGTGGACAATATTCTGCCGGGGTCATCACGCACGGTGAGCTTTTCCTACCTGTACGGCTGGTGGGGCGATTACACCACCCAGATACAGATCGACGTGGACGAGCAGGTACCCGAAAGCAATAACCGCAACAATGAAGCCGTATTCCCGATCAATGTGGAACGGGTGCCGTTCCACATCGACTTTACCATTTTGCCTGATCTGTCGATTGTCGAGCCGCCGTTGATCCTGGGCAGCGATGAGTTCATCCCCTGGAGCGTACAGTTCAGCGTGGCTACCGAAGCTGATCCGGTCTGTTTCGATACCCCCCTTCAGTTGATCGACCTGGACGGCGACATTGTACTGACCAACCAGGGGATCAGCGCGGCATGTGCTGACGCGCCGCTCACAATCATGATTGAGCGGCGGTTTGTCAGCGATGCGCTGATCGAACTCATTCCGGCCACTACGGGCGAAGCAGCGGTTGCCTACTTTCGCAGCCAGACGGACGATGAGCCGTTCTTCGTCACGCCAGCGGTGACGCTTACCCCTGGCACTGCGATCACGCTCGGCGGGGTTGGGGAGGCAGGCGGAGAAATTCGCCGGATCGAGATTCGCACCACCAGCCAGCCTGTACAACTAACCCGGTTGACCCTGCTGCCGCCGCCCGGCTGAACCATAACCGGGGTTGGGATATTTTTGGGATATGTCGTCCGCCTGCTTGACAGGAATTTGGAAATCGGGTACAGTGTGAACATGATCTACAAGCGTTCCACATCCTTTCCCCTTATAACCCAGTAATCCAACTGCTTGACAAATAAGCAGATGGAGCTATACTATTGGGTACGGTAGGCTTTGCTTTCCTGTTGCACAGTTTCCAAACTCATAGACAGCGGTGGATGAACGACTCCATGCGCTGTTTTGTCGTTTTTCGTCAGAATCCACATCACTTTTTGGGAAGATCACCGCGCTTGTAGTCGTCATGAAACGCGGTGTTTAGCACAGGAGGACGCTTTGGAGGCGAAGGATTTCAGTGCGCTTCGCGTGAGCCTTGCATCGCCCGACCAGATTCGTTCGTGGTCGTATGGCGAGGTCACTAAGCCGGAGACGATCAACTATCGCCGTTTGCGCCCGGAAAAAGACGGGCTGTTCTGCGAAGCGATCTTCGGACCTACGCGGGATTGGCAGTGCTACTGCGGAAAGTACAAAAACGTTCGCTACCGGGGGATCATCTGCGATAAATGCGGTGTCGAAGTTACCCGCGCTTCCGTGCGCCGCGAACGCATGGGGCATATCGAACTGGCTGCTCCTGTGGCGCATGTGTGGTATACCCGCCGCGTCCCCAGCTACCTGGGGATGCTGCTCGACATCAGCCGCCGCAACCTTGACCGCGTGCTGTATTTCGCGCAGTACGTGATCACCTATGTGGATGAAGATGCGCGCAACAAAGCGCTCGCCCGCATTGAAAAGGAAGTGATTCAGAAAGAAACGTCACTGGGTGGCGATCTTGAAGTGCAGATGGAAGAAATCCGTTCGCGCCGCGATTCCGTCCTTAAAGATATGGAACAGCAGACGAACGTCATCAACGCACACTTCGAAAACGAGATCAACCGTCTATCCGAAGAACTGATCCGCGAAGCGCAGACCGTTCAGGCACGGCTTGAGGGCCTGATGGGACAGCGCGCTACATCCGATGTGGATTTCACCGCCGCCCGTGCTGTGATTGTGGCGAAGGGCGAAACCGTCGATATGAACCATGTATCGCGGGTGCAGAACATCGTCAATACACGCCTTAGCGAACTTCAAATTGAAGTCGATGATCTGCGCCGTGACGAACTGCGCAAGCTGAACGCTGAAGCCGATGCGGCGACGGGTGCAGCTTCGACCAACATCGAATCGCAGATGGCCGTACTCGACGACCGCATGTCGCACATCCGGGCGAATGCGGAAAAGGCACGGAATGAACTGCACGATCTGAAAGTGCTTCAGTTCCTCAGCGAGCCGCGCTACCGTGAGCTGAAGCAGCGCTACGGGCAGGTGTTCCAGGCCGACATGGGCGCAGAAGCCTTCTACAAAATTCTGCAAAACATGGAAATGGAACGGATGTCTGTCGAATTGTGGCATGAAGTCCGTACCACCCGTTCCAAGCAGCGCAAGAAGAAGGCGACCAAGCGGCTGCGCGTGGTGGAAAGCCTGCGCAAGAGCAGCAACCGTCCCGAATGGATGATCCTCACCGTGCTGCCGGTGATCCCGCCGGACTTGCGTCCGATGGTGCAGCTCGACGGTGGCCGCTTTGCGACCAGCGACCTGAACGATCTGTACCGCCGCGTGATCAACCGCAACAACCGCCTGAAGCACCTGCTGGAACTGGGCGCGCCGGACGTGATCGTCCGCAACGAAAAGCGTATGCTTCAGGAAGCGGTAGACAGCCTGATCGACAACAGCCAGCGCGGGAAGGCGCTCAGCCGCCGAGGCCGCCGCGAACTGAAATCGCTCAGCGACATGCTGAAGGGCAAAAAAGGCCGTTTCCGCCGTAACCTGCTTGGTAAACGTGTGGATTACAGCGGGCGTTCGGTGATCGTGATCGGTCCCAAGCTCAAGCTGCATCAGTGCGGGCTGCCCAAGACAATGGCGCTGGAACTGTACCGCCCGTTCGTAATCAGCCGCCTGGTACGGCACAGCTACGCCAGCAATGTGAAGGGCGCAAAGCGCATCATCGAGCGTGAAAAGCCCGAAGTGTGGGAAGTGCTGGAAGAAGTGATCAAAGAGCGGCCTGTGCTGCTCAACCGTGCGCCTACCCTGCACCGCTTGGGGATTCAGGCTTTCGAGCCGCAGTTGGTCGAAGGCAAGGCGATTCAGATTCACCCGCTGGTGTGCGCGGCCTTCAATGCCGACTTCGACGGCGACCAGATGGCCGTTCACGTGCCGCTGAGCGACAAAGCCGTTCAGGAAGCCCGTGACCTGATGCTGAGTACCCGCAACCTGTTGAAGCCCGCCGACGGTCAGCCGATTGTCGCCCCGGCCAAAGATATGGTGCTGGGCATGTACTACCTGACGATGGATCCGACCGTCGAGATCATCTCCACGCCGGAACGCGCCGACGAATTTCGCACGATGGACTCGATCATCGGCAACACGACCGTGAAGGTCGGTATTGCCCACCGCAGCAATGGCTATTACTTCGCCCATCAGCACGATATTCCGGGTGCCGTCGTCTTTGAGGATCGCGTCGAAGTCAACGAACAAGGCCGCAAGAAGGTCGTGGAAAGCGCGGTCGAACGCACCATCCGCGCTGTGATGGAAGGCGAAGTCGATTGTATGCTGGCGAATGCCTTCGAGATGCGCAAGCTGCTCAAAAAGACCAAGCGTACCGGGCAGTTGGTGTTCTCGAACATGACCGAACGCCGTATGGTGGTCGATATTGACGAAGTGGAATACCTGTACAACCTGGGCATGGTCAAGCTGCACACGCCGATCCTGCTGCAAAACTACTTCGATACCCGTCCGCCGCAGGATGAACCGGAACCGACCACGGTCGGGCGCGCGTTGTTCAACCGCATCCTGCCGGACGAGATGCGCTTCATGCAGGAAACGATGGGCAAGAAGGGGCTGCAAAACCTGGTCGCCCTGGCTTACCAGCGGATTGGGTCTGAACGCACCACCGATGTGGTGGACGCGATCAAAGACCTGGGCTTCTATTACGCCACCATTTCCGGCACGACCATTGCCGTGACTGACCTGACAATCCCGGAAGAACGCGCCGATATTCTGCGCGTGGCGGAAGAAACCGTCGAACGCGCCGAACGCGATTTCCGGCGCGGCCTGCTGACCGACGACGAACGCTATCAACGCACCATTGATGTGTGGAACCGCGCTAAAGATCAACTGCAAGACCTGATCCAGCGCACGCTGAACCCGTTCGGTCCCATCGCCGTCATGGCGATTTCGGGTTCGACGAAAGGTGGTTTTGGCCCAATCACGCAGCTTGCCGGGATGCGCGGCCTGATGGCCGACCCGTCCGGTCGCATCATCGACCTGCCGATTCGCAGCCACTTCCGCGAAGGCCTGACCGCGCTCGAATACTTCATTTCGACGCATGGGGCGCGTAAAGGGCTGGCGGATACCGCGCTGCGTACCGCCGACGCGGGCTATCTCACCCGCCGCCTGGTCGATGTGGCGCAAGATATGATCATCAACCGTACCGACTGCGGCACCGAAGCGGGCATCTGGATCAAGCGTTCCGACGATGTGGCAGGCCAGACAATCTACGAACGCATCATGGGACGCTGCGCGGCAAGCGATACGTATGACCCTGAAACGGGTGAACTGATCGTCGCACGCAACGGCATGTTGGACGAAGAAGTCTCGCAGAAAATCCAAGACAGCAAGATTCAGGAAATGCACGTCCGCAGCCCAATGACATGTGCGCTCATTCACGGCATCTGTGCGCTGTGCTATGGGCGTGACCTGGGGCGCGGCGAGATGGTCGAAATTGGCATGGCGGTCGGTATCATCGCCGCTCAGTCGATTGGCGAACCCGGTACCCAGTTGACACTTCGCACCTTCCACACTGGGGGTACAGCCCAGGCATCCGGTGACATCACCAGCGGTCTGCCGCGCGTGGAAGAAATTTTTGAAGCGCGCAAGAAACCGAAAGGTGAAGCGGTCGTCACCGACATTGCCGGAACGCTGCGCCTGATCAAGAAAGAGGGCGTGCGCATTGCGCTGGTGGTTGACAGCCAGGTGAGCAGTGAAGAATACGATGTCCCGGCGGGTTGGACGCTGCTGGTCGATGAGGATCAGAACGTCAATGCGGGTGAAATTCTGGCGCTGAACGAAGATTCGGGCGAAAAGCTGGTATCGCGCATGACCGGAACGGTGCATGTCGAAGACCGCAAAATCTACATTCGCTACGAAACCCGCGAAGAAGCCGAGTACCCGATCCCGTCGAGCGCTCGTTTGCTGCCCGGCATTGAGGATGGCAGCCAGCTTTACCCCGGTCAGCAGTTGACCGAAGGCTCGAAGAACCCGCACCGCATTCTGCGCGTGCAGGGCGCGGATGCGTGCGCGCTGTACCTGCTGACCGAAGTACAGAAGGTGTACCGTGCGCAGGGCGTGAACATCGCGGACAAGCACTTCGAGATCGTGATCCGCAAGATGCTCTCGCGGGTGCAGATCACCAAGAGCGGCGACAGCGGCAACCTGCCGGGCGAACTAATCGACCGGCTGGAGCTGATCAACCTGAACGAACGGCTGCTGGCGGAAAACAAAGACCCTTCGGCAGGTGTGCCAATCCTGCTCGGCGTGACCAAAGCCGCGCTCAGCACCGACAGCTTCCTATCTGCATCCAGTTTCCAGCACACGATCCGCGTACTGGCGGGTGCGGCCATCGAAGGCAAGATCGACAAGCTGTACGGACTGAAGGAAAATGTGATCATTGGCAAGCTGATCCCGGCGGGTACGGGCTTCCATACCTACCAGGATCGTGAACTGGTCGCGCCGCACACTTCGCTTGAACTGCAAGGCGCACTCGATGCCGATGCCGAAACCATCGAGATGGACGATGAAGAGAACGAATCCCCACGTGGGCGTGGCCGGAACAACAATAACGACAGCGGCGACGACGATTAAGCCGTCGAGACCGTGAACAAAAGAGGGGCGGCCTGTGACAGGCCGCCCCTCTTTTTATGTACGTTTACGTTTCGGGCTGCTTCAGCCGCCGTACCCCGGCAGCGGCGATGGCGGCTGGCCGCACCAGTCATTCAACTGGGTGTCAGCGCGTACCGCGTCGAAGATCATCCAGAACAGGGGACGTTCGGTGCGGTTGGGATTGTTTTCCTGGAAATTACAGCCTTCGCCGGGAATTAGGATGCTGTATGCGATGCGTTCATCACGGTTCACCACCAACCCGGCCAGCGTGGCAAAATTCAGGTTCCACAGGATCACCGGACCAACATACCCGCTCTCCTGGGCAATTTGCAGCATCCGAATGGTGTAGCCTGCCTGCCGCCACCTATCGTTGAAGCGCATCCATTCGCTGCCTGCCGGCGGGTCTTGGGGGAAGTTGTCCCAGGTCGCGTAGCCAAATTCCGTGATCCAGATTTGCGCATCGGCATCGCCGCTCGCTGTCATGATGTCGCGGTATTCGCGCATGGTATCGGCGTAGAAGAAATGTGGGTCGTCGTCCCAACCCCGCGTCCCACAGCATACCGCGTCAGGCGCATTCGCCCAACTGTACGGATGCGCGCCGATGATCACGTCGGTATAGGACGCTAACCCGGCGGCGTACATCTGACGCAGGAACTCACGGTCATCGACTGACCCAGCGGAATTACCCGTCGGCGCAAGCCCGGCGGTGATGATGGGCAGCGTTGGGGAATAGGCACGGATCGCCTGGTAAGCGGGCGTGAACAAGGTCATATATCCCGCGCCGGTGAACGGCAGCGTTCCCTGCCACTCCCGGATCAGGTTTGGTTCGTTCCACACTTCGACCGCATCAATGTTATCGCCCAGTACATCGCGCATCGTATCCGGGTTGATCTCTTGCAGCAGGATCGTGATGAAATTTGCGAGATCGGCGGGGTTGTCCGGCGGGCCATCTTCGGTTTGATTGCTGCGCGCCCAGGCAGGTGCTTTAGCAATGCTGACCATCACGCTGAAACCGCGACGGTTGGCATCTTCCAGGTATTGTTCAACCCGGCGGAAAAATTCCGTCCCGCGTTCATCGCGGTTGTTGGGCTGCATATCGCGCCAGGCAATCTGTACCTTCACCCAACGCACGCCTAACGTTTCAATGCGCCCCATCGCGTCGCGCCAGTCGTCCTGGCTCAGGTTGATGTCGAGCTGAATCCCGATGCGGTTGCCATCCAGGTTGGGCAGTACCAGCGCGGCACCCGCGGGTGCGCCTTCCGGGGTATTCGTCGGCGGGGCGGGCGTATTCGAGGGTGTACCAGGGGCAGGGGTTTCCGTCGGCGGCGCAGCTTCGGGCGCGGGAGTCGTCGGTGGGACGTATCCAGGCCCAACGATAGGACCGCGCCATGTCACATTGGGCATGGGCGATTGTGTCGGCGCTGCCGTCGGCGTTTCGGTTGGCGCAGCAGCAGGGGTTTCAGTAGGCAGTGCGGCAATCTGCGTGAACTGCACTTCAGCCGTTTGAGTGGGCGGTGTGTTGGTCGCCAGTACCAGCGGCGACTCCGTCGGAAAATGGGTAGCGGTCATGTAAACGGCGATGGGAGTCGGCGGCATACAGGACGTGAGCAGGATCACGCCCACCAACAGGAACAGGGTCGTGGGAAGGTTTCGTCTGATCATGCTGTGCATACTACCACATCCCCCCGCGAACTGCACCCGTTCACACGGTGAAAAAGTGGACAAGCGTAGGGAACGCAGCTATGCTATAATGCGAACAGACGTTCAATCCTGTTCAAAATCGAAAACCCGCTTAGAATGAGGCATCAACCTGCCTCTGAACTCAGGAATTAGCATGACGCTTGGATCCGTCCGCCAAATCACGATTGATCAGGAGATGCGCGAGGCGTACCTGGATTACGCCATGAGCGTGATTGTGGCACGCGCCCTTCCCGATGCGCGGGATGGGTTGAAGCCCGTTCACCGCCGCATCCTGTACGCCATGCACGACATGGGGTTACGTGCGGATACCCCTTATAAAAAATGCGCCCGTATTGTGGGCGAAGTGCTGGGCAAATATCATCCGCACGGCGATGCGGCAGTCTATGAATCGCTGGTGCGGCTGGCGCAGGATTTTTCGATGCGCTACGAACTCATCGACGGACAGGGCAATTTTGGCAGCGTCGATGGTGACGGTGCGGCAGCCATGCGCTACACCGAAGCCCGCATGATGCGCATGGGTCAGGAACTGCTGACCGATATTGACCGTGATACCATCGATTTTGTCGATAACTTTGATGGCACACTCGAAGAACCGTCGGTACTGCCGTCGGCTGTGCCAAACCTGTTGGTCAACGGCTCATCGGGCATCGCGGTGGGCATGTCCACCAACATCCCACCGCACAACCTGGGTGAAGTGTGCGATGCGCTGGTCTACATGCTTCAACAGTGGGAATCGCTCGATGACCTGACCATCCGTGACCTGATGCAGTTCATCAAAGGGCCGGATTTTCCGACGGGCGGGTTGGTGTACCGTCACGCTGACAGTGCGGCTGACCATGACGACGATGATTCGCTCGTAGCGGCCTACGCGACCGGACGCGGCAAGATCACGATGCGGGCGCGCTGCCATGTCGAAGACATGGGACGCGGCAAAATGCGCATCATCGTAAGCGAACTCCCCTACCAGACCAACAAGTCCGCGTTGATCGAACGTATTGCGTACCTGGTGCGCGAAGGCCGGATTGAAGGCATCGCTGACCTGCGCGATGAATCGGATCGGCAGGGGTTGCGCCTGGCGATTGAACTTCAGCGCGGGGTCGAAGCGGCTCCGGTACTTTCGGCGTTATTCCGACTCACGCCCCTGCAAGAGACGTTCAGCATCATCATGCTGGCGCTGGTGAACGGCGAACCGCGCACCTTAAGCCTGAAACAGGCGCTCAAGGTGTATCTCGATCACCGTTTAGAAGTGGTGCGCCGCCGCAGCGAATACGACATGAAGCGGGCGCGGGATCGGGCGCATGTACTGGAAGGGCTGTTGAAAGCCCTGGGCAGCATGGACGCGGTGATACAGATCATTCGTGGTTCGCGCACTGCCGACAGCGCCCGCAACAACCTGATCAAAGCGCTGAGCATTGATGAAATTCAGGCCAACGCCATCCTGGAAATGCAGTTGCGGCGGCTGGCCGCGTTGGAGCGCAAAAAGATTGAAGAAGAACACACCGAAAAGATCAAGCTGATCGCCTATCACTCGTCGCTGCTGGCAAGCCCGGAAAAGCTGCGCGGCGTGATCAGCGATGAACTGCTGGCGATGAAAAAGACGTACAGCGACCCGCGCCGCACGGTGATTCTGGACAGCACGGCGACCAAAGTCACCGATGCCGACCTGCTCACCCCACAGGAAGATACCTGGGTAACGCTCACGGTCGATCACAAGCTGGGGCGCACCTTCGACATAACCGCGCCGGATGTAGCGGATGAAGCTGCCGAACCCCTCCGGTTTGTGCTGCAATCGACCACGGCCCAGGTTCTGTATCTGTTTTCCAGCCAGGGCTACTGCGCGACTGTCCCGGTTCAGCAAGTTCCCCAGGTCAGCACGCCGTCAGATGGCACACCGTACCCCGACTTGTCGGCCTACAAAGGCAGCGAGCAACGGGTGACGGCGGCGGTGGCGCTGCCATCGAACATCGAGTCCGGGTATCTGTTCTTCGTCACACGCGGCGGCGAAGTCAAACGGCTGCGCATGGAGGATCTACCAGGGATGCGCGCCGATCTGTTCAAGGTGATGGATATTGAAAGCGGCGACTCTTTAGGATGGGTGTTTCCCACGTTTGGGGAGCAGGAAGTCGTGCTGACCACGCAGCAGGCACAGGCTATCCGTTTCAAGGAATCCGATGTGCGCCCTACCGGTTTGGGTGCGGGTGGGATGCGCGGGATCAAGCTGAGCGATGAAACCGATCAGGTCGTAGGTGCTGCACCCGCCGAGGACTTGTTCGTCCTGCTCACGGTTACTGACGACGGAATTGCCAAGCACACGCCGCTTAGTGAGTACCCCACCCAGGGGCGTGCAGGCATGGGCGTGCAAACCATGAAACTTTCGGCGGATAGCAAAGGTATTGCTGCCGCACAGGTAGGCCGTCTGGACGAAACCGTGATCGTGCTGACATCGCACGACAGAGCCAGGCCAATCCGCATGGATGCCGCCCCCAGTGGGAAACGCGCCAGCAAGGGCGACTACATTCTGTCCTTGAACGATCAGGAACAGGTCACAGCGGTCGTGCGGTGTCAGGGCTTGATCGTCGTACCCGTCGATAGTATCGAAACAGCAGTAGCCGAACCGTCTCTATAGCCAAGCAGCCCGCTATGCACCGCTGCCAGCAGCACTGGCAATGGTTGCAGCGTATTCCTGAAGCTGTTTACCAGGAGCCAGATTCAACGACTGGCGCAGATCGCGTTCCAGTCGTTGGTACCTGGCCAGCGCATCGTCGGGCATTCCCAAGGCCATATAAAGCCGCATGATGTGGTGTGCAAGGTCTTCACGCTGCACATGAACCGTGCTGGCGCGTAGAAAGAGGCCAAGCGCGCCGCGTAAATCGCCCGCGTATTCCGTCGCTTTTGCCAGTGTGACCAGCGCTTCGCCATACATTTGTCGTAAATCCTGGCGGCGGCGTTCCGCCCAGGGCATATCAATAGAGGCCAGAAAATCACCCCGGTATAAATCCACCGCCAGACGCACCAGGCGCGCCGACTCTTCAAGCGACATTACGCTGCTGTCCTGCATCAGCTGCGTAAAAGCGATAGCATCATAGCTGAGGTGGATGCGCGGGGAAATGTGGTAGAAACCTGACCAATATACCGTCAGGTCTGCGCCCAAAACTTCGCTGATCTTGCGCTTGGTCACATGAAATACGTTGGTGGCTTCGCGCACGGTCAGGTTTGGCCAAAATGTCTCGAAAATCTCATTGCGCGTCACCATTCCCCGATCCACCAGGAAAAAGAACAGCATACGCGGGAGCAGCCCATCCCACGATTGGATCGGCTGACTGTTCAACTGTACCCTGCCATCCCCTAAAGCGCGCACTTCCAGCAGTATGCCGCTGCTGTCGCTGCGCTGTGCATAATCCCACAACATGAGCGATTCGCTGGTGGGCAGCATCCGCGTAATTTTGCGCACAGCTTCGTCCACCAGCACGAGCGGCGGCACCGCACGGCTGAACACGTAAATGCGCGGGAGACCCGTGGTCAGCAGGTTTTGCAAAAAGGTATCCAGGTGTGGTGGTTGGGCGCGGTCGCCTTCATCCAGAATCACGGCGCGGTACCCCTGGATGTCGGTCGATCCCGTCAGGTGCGCTGCCGCCTGGGATAGTTGGGCGTGCAGCATATCGGACGTGAGCGCCGTCCCATGAAAGCGCACATACAATGCCCTTTCCAAAAGGGCGGGCAGGATCACATGCTGCTGCGTGAAATTGGGATGAATCAACACCAGCCGCACATCCGCGCCAAGTGCCTGTAGCTGCTGAAATGCCTGCTGCTGCCCGAAAACGGACATCTGAATAACTCCATCCAGCTAAACGGCATCATGAATAGCCCACGCTGCGCCGCCAGTTAAGACAGTGGGAGTGGTTGTCATTAATGACTTCAGGGTATATCATGAAGCCAATTGCGCTGGAACGCAACCGTGAAGCCCAAACCAGGATACAGTTGAGCAGCAGTTGCTACACGGTGTGTCTGCGCCGCGCTTCAACCACCTGATCGACATTTTCCAGGCGGCTGAGGATGCGCGTGAGCTGATGCATATCGGCCAGTTCCAGCGTCAGATACAGCGTGGCGATGTTGTGTTTCGCCTTCACATTGACTTCCGACATGTTCACCTGTTCATCCGCAATTACGGTGCTGATATCGCGCAGCAGACCCTCCCGATCATACGCGATCACCTCGACCGGGACGCTGAACCGTTCGGAACGATCCACCAGCCCCCACGATACCGGGATCAGGCGTTCTGGCTCATGGCTGGAATTCGGGCAGTCCACCCGATGCACGGTTACGCCGCGTCCGCGAGTCACATAGCCGATGATGGGGTCTCCCAAAACGGGGTTGCAGCAGCGCGCAAAGGTATACAGCAGTCCATTCGTGCCTGCCACGCTCATACCGGTGGAACCGCCGCTGATCGCACGGGCAGGGTTGGCCTTTAACGTCTCTTTCTCTTTGGCTTCGCGTTCCTTGCGCTCCTGTTCCAGGATGCGATTGGCAATCTGCGCGCCGTTGATGTCGCCCGCGCCCACTGCCGCGAGAAAATCATCGAGTTTTTCATAACCGAACCAGGTGATGATCGTCTCGAACGGCATCACCCCCAGCACGCCGAGCCGCTTCAGTTCGCGTTCCAGCACATCGCGCCCGCTCGAAATATGTTTATCGCGGTTCTGCTTGCGAAAGTAGTAGCGGATTTTCGAGATCGCACGGGTGGTTTTGACATAACCCAGGTCGGAATTGAGCCAATCGAGACTGGGGCCGCCGCGTTTTTCCGTCTGAATTTCGATCTGGTCGCCCATTTGCAGCACATAATTGAGCGGCACGGTGCGACCGTGTACTTTCGCACCCCGGCAGCGATGCCCCAGGTCGGTATGAATATGATAGGCGAAGTCAATTGGGGTGGAGCCTTTGGGCAGATCGACAATATCGCCTTTGGGCGTGAAAGCGTACACCCGATCCTGAAAGACTTCGGTTTTCATCGTGGCGACGAACGAAGCCGGGTCTTTTTCTTCGGGGCCAAACTCCAGCAGGCGGCGCAGATAGCTCAGGCGGCGCTCGAACGCTTCATCGCGCTTGCCTTTGCCGCCTTCCTTGTAGCGCCAGTGGGCAGCGATGCCATATTCGGCGTGTTCGTGCATATCCCAGGTGCGGATTTGCACTTCCAGCGTCTTGCCAGACGAATCCACGACGGCGGTATGCAGGCTTTGATAGAAATTGTCTTTGGGCGCGGCGATATAGTCATCGAATTCGCCGGGGATGGGCCGCCAGAGGTTATGAACGACCCCCAGCACGACGTAACATTCCGGGATCGTATCCACGACCACGCGCACGGCACGCACATCGTAAATTTTGTCGAAATCGACGCGCTTGCGATCCATCTTCTTGAAGATGCTGTAGATATGCTTCGGTCGCCCGCTGATCGTCACATTCGTGATGTTGTACTGCGCCAGTTCCTTGCGCAGCACGTCCGTCACTTTGACCAGGTACCCTTCGCGGTCGGCACGGCGCTCATCCAACTGCCCGGCGATCATCTTGTACTTGTCCGGCTGTAAATAGCGGAAGCTCAAATCTTCAAGCTCCCACTTGATCTGCCAGATGCCAAGCCGGTTCGCCAGCGGCGCGAAAATATCGAGCGTCTCCTGGGCGATGCTTCTCTGCTTTTCCACCGACATATAGCCCAGCGTGCGCATATTGTGCAGTCGATCTGCCAGCTTGACGATCATCACGCGCACATCGTCGCCCATCGCCAGCGCCATCTTGCGGATGTATTCCAGTTCGCGGGCATCCTTGATGCGCACTGTGCCGTCGGCATCGGCACGGGGCAGATTTTTGAGCTTGGTCACCCCTTCGATGATCCCGGCGACATCCTTGCCGAATTCGCTGCGCAGTTGTTCATAGGTGATGCTGGTGTCTTCGATCAGATCATGCATCAGCGCAGCGGCAATCGCTTCCGCATCCAGCTTCATATCGGCCAAGATCGACGCGACGGCGACGCAGTGCGTGAAGTAGGGTTCGCCGCTTTTGCGGAACTGCCCTTCGTGTGCGGCTTCGGCCTTGAAAAAAGCGCGCTCGATCAGCAGTTTGTCGCTTGGCGAAAGATCGGGCAGGGCATCGAACAAAACCTGCGGACTCGCGGTGCTGATGATAGATTGGTTCATGGTTTAAGCAGTTGTCAATTGACTACTGGTTCAGTTAACACATTGTACTCTATTTTATGGCTCCAGCACCGCCAGCGGTGTCAGAAGTGCGTTATAATGTTCCCTCACAGCATCTGGAAAGCGGGGACGTACCAATTGTCTCAGTTGTTGAACGTTGAAGATGCGCTGGAACGTATCCTGGCTGGCCTGTCACGACTGCCGTCGGAAACATGCCTGCTTGAAGAAGCGCTGGGGCGTGTGCTGGCCGCCGATGTCAGCGCTGACCACGCGCTGCCACCCTTTGCCAATTCCAGCATGGATGGGTACGCAGTGCGGGGGGATGACCTGGCCGAAGCCACTGCCGAACAACCGGTGCGGCTGACGGTTATCGGAGACATCTCTGCGGGCAGCGCGCCATCTTTCACCCTGCAAACGGGGCAGGCCGCCCGCATCATGACAGGAGCAATGCTGCCGTCGGGTGCGGACGCGGTGATCCCGGTTGAAGACACCGACGCGGATTGGCGTGATGGCGGTGCTGATTCACTGGCAGGGCAGGTTGCAGCGCGAAAAAGCGTGCGTTCAGGCGAAAATGTGCGCCCTGTAGGGGAAGATATTCAACCGGGCGATCACCTGCTCAGCGCTGGAACGGTGATCCGTCCCGCCGCGTTGGGCGTGCTGGCGGGTTTAGGTATTTCAGCCGTGCCAGTCGTGCGCCGTCCGCGTGTCGCTATCGTCAGCAGTGGCAACGAGCTGCTCGCCGTCGATCAACCGCTCGTCCCTGGCAAAATTCGGGATGTGAACAGCTATACCCTTGCAGGGTTGGTCACCGAACTGGGCGCGACTGCCTGGCGCATCCCCCCGGCACAGGATACGGTCGACTCGATTCGCGCCGCGTTTCAGGCCGCGGTCGATTGGCAGGCCGATCTGATCGTCAGTTCGGCGGGCGTGTCGGTCGGCGCGGTCGATCTGGTACGATTCGTGCTGCAAGCGATGGGCGAAATCGGTTTTTGGCGCGTGAATGTGCGTCCAGGGAAGCCGCTCGCTTACGGCAGCGTTGGCAGCATCCCTTTTTTCGGGCTGCCAGGTAACCCCGTCAGTGCGATGGTGACGTTCGATGTATTCGTGCGGCCTGCCCTGCTTAAAATGACCGGGCGAAACGACCAGGCCGACTCGATCAGCGCTGTACTTGCTGAACCGGTCACCAGCGATGGACGGCGTAGTTATCTGCGAGTCGTGCTTGAGCGTGACAATGGCACGGTGACGGCCCGGCTGACCGGGACGCAAAGTTCCGGCGCGATCTCGTCGATGGCAAAAGCTGACGGCCTGCTGATTATCCCGGAAGGGATAACACACGCTCCACAAGGAACCATTTTTACGGTACGCTTACTGAAACCGTTCGCATAAAGTGGTGAAGGATTCGGGTTCAATGTCCAGTTTTTCTACCCCCGCGGGTGTGCCAGCAGTTTCCGCCAATGCTGAAACCCTCCGCAATGCCCGTTCACGCATTTCACTGCGGGCAATCGCATTCGGCTTCATCGCGTGCGCGCTCATCGTCACGGGTTATATGAGCTATGCCAAACTGACCGCGCAGCCGATGCAGTGTACAACGGGCGGCGTGTTCAATTGTTCCGTCCTGGAAAACAGCGCGTGGGCGCAGCTTACGCTCACCCCAACGTTTGCCATTCCCACCGCGTTTTTGGGCTTCATGACGCACATCGTCCTGCTAACATTGTTCGTACTGGAAGACCGAATCGGCCTCCTGCGGGCATGGGGCAAGGTGATGATGTTCGGAATCACCCTGTTTGCCTTCCTGTACCACTGCTACCTGACGTTTTATGTTGCCATCCTCACCATGCGGGCGCTGTGTCCTTACTGCCTGATTGCCCATGCCTGTATGGGGGCGCTGCTGGTGATCGCCAGCGTCCGGCTGTACCGCAGCTTTCAAGCGATTCCTGATCCGGCAGTGTCTGCCTAGTGTGTTGAAAACAGCCGGTTCCAAGCAAAAAGAGCCTGGGTCACAGGCTCTTTTCATTTCAGGTGAGGAATTCAGAACAGACCGTCAGTTACGTCCGCGCAGAGTACGCTCAAAAATATCGTCCATCTCGCGCTGGCGGTTGCGCTTATCCTGCTTGCGCCCACCACCCCCACGCCGATCCCGGTCATTGCGGCGGCGATCATCGCGTTCGGGCATGTCTTCGCCCTGGGCTTCATAGGCGCGGCGGAAGGCGATTTCCATCGCGTTCGGCACATATTCTTCAGGTTCGGTCGCTTCGATCTTCACCGGTTCTGGCGGTGCTTCCATCGCCTTGATGCTCAGGTCGATCCGGCGCTTCTGCTTGTTCACCTTGATCACGGCGGCGCGAACTTCTTCGCCTTCCTTCAACACATCGCCAGGCGATGCGACGTAGCCGTTCGCCATTTCTGAAACATGCACCATGCCGGGGCGTTCCGCGCCGAAATCGACAAATGCGCCGAACTTCTCCAGCTTGACGACTTTCCCCGTGACGACCATGCCCTCTTTAATGTCGTCCCACGACATCGCCGGGGGTTTTTGCAGCGACAGTGCAATACGCCCCGCCGCCGGATCGACTCGCAGCACATACACGGTCACTTCATCGCCCGGTTTCAGCACGTCTTCCACATTGCGCACCTGCTGCCCAAGCTGGGAAATGTGGAGCAAGCCATCCGTCCCCACACCGACATCGACAAACGCACCATACAGCTCAATGCGCTTGACCCGCCCTTTCAGCTCCATGCTCACACTCAAGTCCTGGATGGACTGACGCGGCTGGGTCGTCACGGTATTCTGATCTGTCATTCCTCACCTGTCCTTCAACACTTCTTGTCCAACGTACTGATGACAATTCACAGGCCAAGCCGGGCTGTCATTCTGCCTCAGCCTGTGCTTCAGCTTCGACGGTCGCTTCACTTTCGGGCGTGACATCGGCTTCAGCAGTCGCTTCGACGGGCTGACCATTCTCGTCAAGGATGATGCTCGGTGTCACTTCGAGCGGCGCATCCGGCCCATATTCCGAATAAGGCTGATACCCATCCCAGGCGTGCAGGTTGCTGGTCGCCAGCAGCAGATCCATATCTTCACGGGTCATATACAGCACACCGATGATCTCGCTGCTTCCAGTCAGTTCGGCTTCTACGCCGGGGACGAACACGTATAACACCATCGGTACATCGGGATAGACCACGTTGATGATGGCCTGATCGCCGGAAAATTCGGTACTCAGCGCATACGCCGGGTTGCCAAAGACGTTGACCACCCCATCAATCGTCATATCCGGCGCGACGCGCAGAAACAGCAGATCGACGATTTCGCCATCTTCACTGTACATCTGGCAGCAGCCGGGCGCACCATCGCGCTGCTGCCATTCAGCAACCCGCGATGCACTTTCCTCATCTTCCTGCGTTGTGACATTTTGCAGTGTGGGGTCGTCTTCCAGCACGATGAGCGCATCGCTCCAGGCCGTTTCACCCGGCGTAATGCCGCGCCAGCACGGAGCCTGACAGGGATCGCCCGTCAGCAGGCTTTGATCGCGCAGCAGGTTGGTATCGCGCAGGTTGGGTGTAGAACATGCACTGAGCAGGAAAACAAATGCCACAGCAGCAAGGCTGATTGGCAGCAGGCGCAATTTCATCGGCATGTCGCTTTCATCACGGATTAAGTCTTTGTGCGGTACAGTGTTCAGACGTGGAGCAGAAACTCGCGCTGCTCCACGTCGGGTTGAGTTGGCAGTTTAGTTCAGCACCGTCAGACTGAGGGAATATGTCCCTGTCGTCCCCCCGTACAACGCGCCGAAGTGTGTGGCAATGATAATGTACTGCCCGGTTTCTGGCAAGGTGAGATTAGAGATCAGCGAATTCCGGTTTTCGCCGGGAACAGCATCGTCATTCTCCGCGATCACGTTGTTGAATGGCCCCACGATATACAGCGTTGGGTCAAGCGTGCCGCTGGTCGCGTTCATCGCCACGTTGATCAGGTCGCCCGCTTCCCCTTCAAACACGTACACATCAAACTTGTTGTCCTGGGCAATCGTCCCGTTTGCGGTACCGCCAGCGGCATTCAGCACGACGGCATTTTCCAGTTCCGCCTGGTACGGCAGCGTCTCAAGCCCGCGAATGATCCCGCCGTCGCTCAGCGTAGTACGGCCATCCGGTTCAAGAGTGAAGCTGATCAGGTACCGCTCACCGACAATCGGCTGTGCGCTCACGTTGAAGACTTCGCTGCCCTGGTAAGTCGCAAACAGATTGAATTCGACCGGGTTAATCGTTCCACAGTCATTCTGGAACCATACTTCGATTTCGTAGACACCAGGGCGCGGCAGAGCCGTCGTTTGCGGCCAGTATGCATATGAAAATGGCGAACTGGTCACGGCAGGCGTGCAGTTGACGTTGCCCTGTGCGCCCAGCGCGCCCCCACTGCGAATCTGCGGCTGGTCGTCATAGAGCGCATCGCCCGCCGGGTCACGCACAAGAAGCTGCAAATCGTCGTCGGTATTCCAGAACAGGGTAAATTCGAGCGACCCACGCGGCAGTTCAAAGAATTCCGCCGGAAGATTGTTCGCCTGGGCATTCACCTGAAGTGAGTAATCGCCTTCCGTGCCACCGACGCGCTTTCCGTAACGGGTAGCGACAATCGTGTATACGCCGGGGGTGGTCAGCAGCGCATTGTTGATCTGCGAATTGGTGATGCCATCCGCCAGATCGTCATTGCTGCGAACGATGTTCCCCTGCGCGTCGAGCAGCAGCAGGAAGGTATCCAGGCTGCCAGACGTGGCATTCATGGTGATGGTGACCACATCGCTCGCTTCAACAGTGAAATTGTAAGCATCATACGGATTTGCAGTGGTAAGGGTGCCGCTTTGCAGCGCGCCCAGCGTGGTTGGCACGGCGCTGGAAAGGATGTTCGCGGCGCTGTCGGGCAAAATCTGTTCTTCCACGATCCCGCTCAAATTTGTCAGCACCGCCGTCGCATCCGCATCGATCACGAAACTGGTCACGAAAATCTGACCGGGCAGCAGGGTACCGGTGACGGCTCCCAGGCTCGTACCATCGACAATCGGCTCCAGCGTGAACGCAACTGGGTTTTCACCGTCGCACGCCTGCTGATAGTAGACCAGCAGTTCATAGCTCCCAGTCGGAATCCCGCCCGGTGACCAGGTGCCGGTTTCCGCCGCGTTCTGCGTGGTGACGGCGCAGCCCTGGTTAACGTTCGGGCCAAGCGTGCCGCCGCTGGGGACGGTTGGTGTTTGGAAGTAGAGCGAACCGCCGACCGGGTCACGCACTTCCAGGTCAAGATCGTCGGTCGTTGTCCAGTTCAGGTTGATCGTCATGCCCGTCGTCGTCAGGATTTGCCCGGCGCTGGTCACGCCGCTGGTCGCTTCAGGGGTGATCAAGAGCGGGCTTTCCGTCGCCAACAGCGAGTCCGGGCTGGGCTGCTCGGTCGCTTCACCCACGAACTGCGCGGTGAGCGTGAATGGCACAGCAGCACTGCTTAGACCATCGGCGTTGAACACAGTGATATAGTATGTCCCGGCAGCCGTTAAAGTGACGGGCGCAAGCGCTAGATTGCCCGTGGAATCCCCAACCGCCTGCGCAACTGCCGCGCCCGTTGCATCCGTCAGCGTGAGTGCGAGCGCCGCCGCATTGATGTTGACCACCGAAACGGTGAGGGTTTGGCCTGCCTGTGCATCGATGGTGAACACCTGGGTAAAGTTGTCCGCATCCAATTGACCGGAAACTGGGGAACCCGGCGTAATCGACTGCCCCGCCTGGGCGCTGACCCCGAACGCAGTTAGCAGCATCAGCAGCGGCACGAAAAGCCGCAATCGTTTCATATTCATGCGAGAACCTTTCCAGATGGTATGCCTGCTTTCGCAGTTTTAAAGGTGGTGAGTATAGACATTCGGTTGGGTACCGCCAACACAGCCGACACCCCGCGCACGGTCGTGAACCTACGACTGCCCACCGCTACGAGCCGTTCGGCGGAGCGGCGAGCGATAACTCTACGAATGTAGTCGTTCCCTCCACGACTGTGACCACCTGGCTGACCCGTTCGCCGTTGATGGTTGCGACTACTTCATGCCGCCCAACCGGTACATCGCCAATCACAAAATTTTCCTGCCAAATCGGGTCGGCGTTCACATCGACAGCGGTTCCCCGGTAGATGTAGGTGGTTGTGGTATCGGTCACAAGGCCAGTGCCATAGTTGCGCACGGTGACATCGGCATCCATGATCAGGTCACCACTGCGGTCAGACAACCGCCCGGCAATCACGCCCGTATTGACGTATGGCACCATCCACAAGAGCGGATTAAAGGTCGCTCCATAGGTATCTTCGCCCACGCGCACCTCGAAATGGACGTGCGGCCCACTGACGCGCCCGGTATTCCCCACCAGCCCAATTGGGTCACCGGCCTGTATGGTCTGGCCTTCAAATACCAGGATCGCGGCCAGATGCGCATACAAGGTAAAGACGGGCTGGCCGTCATAGCCGAAGTCGTGGCGGATGAATACCGTTTTGCCGTAGGTATAGGTGCTTTGAAAGTTTTCCGCTGCATACACGATGGTTCCACTTCCGGCGGCGCGCACGGTTTCACCAATCGGGTTGGGCATATCGATACCCGCATGGATGCGCCATTGGTTTTCCGGCCCATCAGAGCCATAGGCATAGTAGAACAGCCCGCGATTGTTCAACGCATTCGAATCGACTGGGCGGCGCAGCCAGAAATGATCGCGCCCCAGCGGATCACGCGAGAGCGGTGGGACGAGCGGCGGTGGCTGGAACTGGCGCGCTTCACGGGTGACGGGCAGCACGGTCAGCGGGATCGTCGTTGAAAGCGGGGTAGGGCTGGCCACAGCGCGGGTAGGCGTGGCGGCAAAGTTCGGCTGCACCAGACTGGAGTCGGCCACCTGGGGCGCAAACGGAGTCAGCTCGATTGATGAAGGCGGAAGGGTCGGCGGCACGAATGCGCCCGTCGGCAGTGGGACGGTAGGCAGAGGTGTACTTTCCCCGCCGAATCCTTCCCGCAAGATCGACTGCCACGACGATTCAGCCTGGGTCGGCTGCGCTTCGGTGGGGACGATCACGCGAAGTTCCGGCACAGGGCGCGCATTCAGAAACACCAGTGCGCCAAATGCGCCGATGACAACCAGGACAAGGAAAAAGACGGGAAATCCGCCGCTGCGCTGCACGATCAGCCCGTCCCATCGACGGTATTCGGCGCGCTCGTTGGCGCAAAATTGACCAACTGACCTTCCGGGTAAATTTCACGCATTGCGCTGTACCAGTCCAATCCATCGGTGCGCACCAGCAGCCAGTAATTCACACTGTTGATATTGGCGCGCCAATCACTGCCCGCGGGCAGCCGATCCCATCCAAAATCGAGCGCTAACTGCGTCAGGTCGATGTAATAACCATCCGGCATGGTGGTTTTCAAGCGTCCTCCCTGGTCATAAGCTTCTACATCGCCGGAGGTGCGGCTTTGAAAATCCCAGGGCATGTGGCGAAGGGGTTCGCCAAGCTGCCCGCTTTGCGCATTTTCCGCCACGCGCACATACACGCGCCAGAACGTATCTACGCCAATATCTTCGCGGACGATTTCGTAAGCGGGCGGGCTGCCGATGATCGCAGCCCGTGTGAGGCCGACGGCGCGCCCACTTTTAAACCAGCTTCGCACTTGCTCACCGGGAGCAGGTGGGCGGTTGATCTCCCAGAAAGCATCGTCCAGGCGGCCCAGCACATCCCACCCCGCCCGTTCGAGCATCGTTTCACGCATCGCGTTGAACGAGTCGTCCACACGTTCGCTCAACGACGGCTGATCGACGTTCGCGCTGATCGCCCGTAAGCGGTACGGCGGGTCAATCGTGAGCCGCTGTTCCTGTTCAATGAACAGCGCTGATGTCGATGCCGGGGGAAGCCCACCCGCATTCACCAACTGCGCAGGCAGCGGCACGTCCGTCCAGGAGGGATCGTTTGCCCCTGCCTGCACCTGAATCACCGGGGTCACTACGCCGGCTGCCCCAAATGGGATTGCCACCAACTGGGTGCTGTCGCCGCTGTCCACTGCCGCAATCACGGCCTGCCCATCCGGTGACCATGCGGGTGTACGCCCGCGACCGATCACTTGAGCAGGTGCGCCGATATTTTCAGCGGACACGACAAAAACTTTTTCCAGCCCTTCATCCAGGGCGCTGTAGGCGATAAACCGTCCATCCGGGCTGAACACCGGGTCATCTTCCTGGCGATTCGGCGTGTTGGTCACATTGACCACGCTTTGATCGTCCAGCGAAAAGACATACACATCCTGGCTGCCATCGCGCCACGAAACAAAAGCGATCTGGCGGCCATCGTCAGGTTTCCACGTGGGCGAAAAATCCGGCGCATCGCTGTTCGAGGGCAGCCGGATCGGCGTTTCCTGGCCGTCCGCTCGCACGATGTAAACATCCAGGTTGTTCCCCTGATAGCTTTCGTAGACCAGAAATTCCCCATCGGGACTCCACTGCGGCGCGCCCTGGAACGACAAATCGAACGTGAGGCGGCTGGTACTGTCGGCTGCCAGGTCGTAGACGTAAAGTTCCCAGTTATCATCCTGCCGCCCGGCATACGCGATTCGTCTGCCATCCGGCGACCATACCGGGTCGCGTTCATCGGCTGGGGTGTTGGTCAGGCGAACAGGGGTGCGGCCATCGACCGCAACCGCCCATACATCGGTCTGCGCCCGTTCACGCGCCGTGTAGGCGATTGCGCCGCGTGCCGCCAGCACAGCAGGAAGCGGCGTTGCCGTCGAAACCGGCGTTGCAATCAGCCCGGCTCCGCTCTGTGTGGGAATCGGCGTATCTGCGGCGAACAACTCGGCATTGAAGCCGCCTGCATCGACCACCAGCGGCGCAGCGGTATTGCGTGACGGATTGGTCGCCCAGAAGATCACCACCACCAGCCCACCCAACAGCACCAGGGTGAGCAGGTTGAGCGCCCGGTTCTGCACCTTGAGCGGGTCTTCACGCAATCCGGCATCGCTCTGTGTGCGGGCGGCACGGCGCGCCATTGACGACGATGCTGCGCCTGCGCCCACAGGGCGCGCCCGGCCAATCCCTGCTGCGCCAACCAACAAGCGCATCGGCTTCAGGATGAACCACAGAACGGCGAACAGCACCGCCAAAAGACGGGCGAACGCCCGCCAGATTATGCTGATGCCTTGCAGTGTGGAATCGACCAGCGACGCACTCAGCTTGAGGATGACCACGCCGACTTTATCGGTAACTCGGTATGCACGTAACAGCATAACGCTGAATTTCTCAATCCTGAATACTGGCACCTGTACTGAGGAATTGTAGCGGTAAACGAAACTTGCGGCAATCCACCGAATGCCCGCACAAATTGACGACGACACAGCCCTGATGTACCTTTAGTCCTAAATGCCGTTCATAGTGATCTTGGGAGTCATGTCGTGATGCGCTCTTTACGCCTGCTGATCATCCTGGTTGGGGTTCTCGGTGCTGCAATTGCCGTGATCGGTCAAGATTCGCGCACGCACACGGTGCAGCCAGGGGATAACCTGTACCGCATCGCCCAACTGTACAGCACCAGCGTGAGCGCGCTGGCTGAAGCCAACGACATCACCCTGACCTGGCGCATTTATACCGGGCAGGAACTACGCATCCCGTCCGCCGACCTGAACACCCTGAATGACATCGCTGCCGAAACGCTGGCCGAAGCGCCGTCAGCGCTCAGCGAAACCAGCGCTGGCGAAACGCAGACGGCCTACCATACCGTAACGTGGGGCGATAGTCTGGGGTCGATTGCCCGCCGCTATGAGATGACGCTGGATCAGCTTGCCAGGCTGAACAACATCAGCAACCCGAACCTGATCTACGTGGGACAACAATTGATCGTGAGCGGTGCCACGCCATCGAACACCACTGCCGCACCAGGCGAAACAGCCGCCATCAGCCCGGAATCCATCATTGAAACCTCTGCACCCGCCCCGCTGATCGCCAACTACAGCGTGGTGATTCCCCCTGTGCTGGAAACCAGCAGCGCCACTACCACCACCGAAACGGTCAGCCATATCGTGCGTACAGGGGAAAGCCTTTCGGGAATCGCACGCACTTACAACGTGAGTCTGCTGGCGATCACCCAGGCCAACGACATCTACAACCCGGATACGATCTACGTTGGGCAGGAACTCGCAATCCCGACCGTGACGACGGCGACATTTGTCGATGCGGGCATTAGCACCGTACCCGCAGCGCCCGCCCCATCGCGTACCGTTGGGCGCGAACTGATCGTAGACATCAGCGACCAGCGCGCCTATGCCTACGAAAACGGGGTGCTGGTGCGCAATGTCCTGGTTTCGACCGGGCTGCCTGCCACCCCAACCGTGCGCGGTGAGTTCACCGTGCAGCGCAAATACGTCGCCCAGACCATGACAGGTCCCGGTTACTACCTGCCGGATGTACCCTATATCCTGTATTTCTACGCAGGCTATGCTTTTCATGGCACGTACTGGCACGAAAACTTCGGCCAACCCATGAGTCATGGCTGTGTGAATATGCCCACGCCCGAAGCCGAATGGCTGTACCACTGGGCAGATGTGGGGACTCCAGTGCGCGTGCAGGCGTAAAGTTCAGCGTTTCATGCGCCGTCACCTGTTCCTCCTGCTGGTGCTGACTGTGCTGGTACGCGGGTGGCTGTATTTCAGCTACCCGCTTCGGGTATCCGATGACAACCAGGCAGGCCAGCTTTATCTGGTCGATCAACTGCTTGAAGGTAATCTGTTGATCGGCAATCTGCGCTTTCAGACGGGCTATCCACTGCTAATCGCGCCGGTCATCGGCGCTGCGCGCCTGTTTGGCAATATCGACGGGCGGCTGGTGCTGATCGTACAGATCGCGGTATCGTCGCTCATCCCGTTTATGGTATATGACCTGATGCGGGTACGTTTTTCACCGCGTGCCGCGTTGATCGTCGCCCTGACCGTGCTGCTCGATCCGTTCGGGCTGCAAGCGCCGCACTACTGGCTGCCCGAATGGTTGATCGCGTTTTTGCTTGTGCTTGCCCTCTGGTTGATTGACCATGCGCTGAAAGCCACCCGCCGACGGACCATGCTGTTCGGCCTAAGCGGGCTGGCGTTAGGGTTTGCAGGGCTGGCGCGCTTCAACTTTCTGCCCCTTATCCTGCTCATCGGCGCATATGTGTTGCTGACCGGACGCGCTGCCTGGCGCGAACGCTTGTCCCGCACAGGGACAATGCTCGGTATCGTCGGCGGTGTAATCGCACTGTATGTCGTGTCCATCCATTACCCATCTACTGGGACATGGACGCTCAACTGCATTGGCGGAGTCAGCCTGCTGGAAAGTGTCCACGAAAAAGGTCAGCCGATTCGGGCTGAAAACGGCGAACGTACCCGTGAGTATCTGCGCTTGCTATCCATTCCCAGCACAGCCGATCTCCCCTTTACCGCAGCGACCTATCCGCTGTGGCGCATCCCTGGGACGTGGGTCACCGATGCGGAACGTACCAGCTTTCTGGCCAGAGAACCGGTAAATGTGCCAGTGGTCACGTCCATCGTGTTTCCTGGTTCGCTGTATTTCCATCTTGGTCCGTGCGCAGTGGATGATTTGCTGCAAGATGTCGCTTTGGAAGCCATTGCCGCTGACCCGCTTCAATTCATGCGCGGTATTGCCGACTGGACATGGCGCATCCTGGTGCAGGACTCATCAAAGGGACGCACGCTGTTACTGCCCACCTACGAACAGCTTCGCTTCGAGTCGGTCGGCTTTTTGAACTTTGCCCGCGCAACCGGGCAGGATTTCACTGGCGAACTCGTATGGGAACCGGGTATCCGGGCATTTTCGCACCTGTACCCACTGTGGAATTTGATCAAGTGGCTGACTCCACTGGCGCTGGTTTTTGCCTTTTGGAAAGGTGACGACCTGGCACGCCTGACCGGGGTGCTGATCCTCGCTCAGGCCGTCACGCTGGCCGTGGTCGATTTACCTGAACCGCGCATTTATGGGGCGGCCTACCCGCTCTACAGTTTTTTGATTGGCCTGCTGCTGGCGCGAATGGCAGAGTACGGAACATCACTGCTCACACGCCGTCGCAGCACCCCTGGCTGAACGTTCCGCTACCCTGGCTGCCCCTGTAAACCCAGCATTTCGGCGTGTTCCTGCATCGCTTTCAGCACCAGCGGGACATGAAACTCCCACAAATCGACATCGAGCGATGCCGCGCCTTTTTCCACATCTTCACGGTTGACCCCGCGTGCAAAGGCTTTATCTTTCCATTTTTTGCGAATTGAGGCAATTTCCACATCGCGCACATTTTTGGTAGGGCGTACCAATGCCGCCGCCGTGATCAAGCCCGTCAGTTCATCGACGGCGAACAACGCTTTATCGCGCAGCGTCACCCGGTCTGCCTCGCCCAGCGGCCCGTGACTGAGAATCGTCCGAATATCTTCCTCGCTGAGGCCGCGTTCCCGCAGAATTTTCGACCCTTCCATCGGGTGCTGCTCAAGCGTGGGGTGAATTTCCCAATCGAAGTCGTGCAGCAGCCCCACCAGCCCCCACGACTCCACGTCCTGCCCATAATGCTGTGCATAGGCGCGCATTGCAATTTCGACCGACAGCATGTGCTTACGCAAGCTATCGGACTGCACAAATTCGCACACGATCTCCCATGCCTGGTTACGATCCATGAATGACTCACCCTTTGTCGTGTAAGCAATCTCTGAAGCGTTCGCTACCCACCCTCAAACACCGTGACATTGATCGCCAGCGGCTCACCGATCAGAATTTGACCAGGGGTGCGCAGTTCCCATGTACTCGTCACGCGCCCGCCCGTTGCCGGGGTGCGTCCGACGAACTCAATCGTGACTTCTTCGCCCGTGTTCACGCGCTGACGGATGAAGAAGCGGCCTTCTGTGTTGTACGCTTCGCCCGATACATACGAAAGGGACGTATTCCGCTCCCAGGGGCAGGTTCCTGTGTTCAGCAGGGTGATGGTGCGGCGGTATTCACGCCCTGCCGGGACAAAGGTATCATCTTCCGGCACCTGTTCGATGATTTCGTATTCAAAGTCGCACGCGGCAATCGTGGCCGTCTGCATTTCCTGAAACAACGTCGCTTGAACCAGCGTAAGCGTGACATCCGCCGTCGGTGTGAGCGTGATCGTCGGGGTCAGCGTTACCGTCGGGGTCGGCGTTACCGTCGGGGTCGGCGTAGCGGTCGCGGTCGGTGTCTGGGATGGCGTTGGCGTAACGGTAAACGTGGCCGTCGGTGTCAGGGTCGCAGTCGGCGTGTCGGTCGCAGTCGGCGTTTGTGACGGGGTAGCCGTCACGGTAAGTGTCGGCGTATGCGTCACTGTCGGCGTTAGACTGGGGGTGACCGTCTCCGTCGCCGTTGGGGAAGGCGTAGGTGTGGCCGATGGTGTTTCAGTCGGCGTGATGGTCGGCGTAGGCGTGATCGTCGCCGTCGCGGTGGGCGTTGGCGATGCCAGGAACGGCAGCACCGCCCCAATGCCGCCCGGCGATGCGAATGCCGCTGCACCGATCAAGCCAATGCCAATGATGCCAGCGGCCAACAACAGGGTGAGCGATGCCCCCTGGCGGCGTGGTGCAGGCGGCGCGATCTGTGCGCTCGGCGGCGGCAGCGCAGGCGCAGCAGGCTTGACGACCAATTCCGCCGTTTTGCGCGGGGGGGTGACCTGTGTGGTATCGAAGCCTTCATTGGGGTCGAAAGGCAGCGTCGTTCCCATCGATGGAAGCTGGCCGCGTTCGATTCGTTCAATATCCGCGATCAACGCCTGCGCCGTCTGGTAGCGATTGTTCGGGTCTTTCGCCAACAGTTTTTGAATGAGGGCATCGACGGTTTCGGGGACATCGGGGTTGAAAGCGCGGGCGGATGGCACCGAATCGTTCAGGTGTTTCAGGATGACCGCCAGCGGGGTTTCAGCCTCATAGGGCAGCCGCCCCGTGACGAGTTGAAACAGGATCACGCCCAGCGAGTACAGGTCGGAACGTTCATCGCCCAGGTCACCTAACCCTTGTTCAGGCGACATATACGCGGGTGTGCCAACCATCCCGCCGCTTTGCGTGAACTGCACGCCAGTCACAATTTTGGCGATCCCGAAGTCGGTCAGCACCACCCGGTTATCACGGTCGAGCATCAGGTTAGCAGGCTTCACATCCCGGTGAATCATCCCCTGGGTATGGGCATAAGCGAGCGCACTGGCCGATTCACGGATGATGCGCAGCGACTCCGCGAGTGGAAGCAGCTCCCCTTTTTCAGCGACAGGCGTAAGCCGATCTTTGAGCGTCGGCCCATCGATCAACTCCATGACCATGTAGAAGTCTTCGTTTTCGCTGTCGTTCTCGAAATCGTAGACCTGTACGACATTCGGGTGTTTCAAGCGGGCAATGTTCCGCGCTTCACGCTCGAAGCGCGTCTTGAACTCCGGGTCATCCGCGAGAAAAGGATGCAGCACCTTGATCGCCACAAAACGATCAAGGCTTGGGTGATAGGCGCGGAATACTTCAGCCATCCCGCCGCGTCCGAGCCGCTCTACCACCTCATATTTTCCGAGCCGTCGATTCGACACGATACGAGTACTGCCCTATGCCTGGTGAGTAAAATGGGTGCAGCAATGCGGACTAGTATAACCAAACAAGTGGTTGTTAGAAAACGTTGGAAATCGATTGAGACGGCGTTATGGCGCGCCGTCTCATGCTGCTACGGGTGTCGGGCTTTGCCTTAACCCGCCGCTGCGATTCCCTGGATGCCGCCTTCGGTCATCTTTTTGGCATCGAGCAGCGCGCTGGCTTCTTCATGCGTCAGCAGTCCCATTTCGACCACGATTTCGATGATGCTGCGGTTTTCCGCCAGCGCACGTTTGGCGACAATCGCCCCATTTTCATAGCCAATCTTGGGGTTCAGCGCAGTCACCAGAATTGGGTTCTTCGCCAGCCAGCCTTCGGCACGCTCTTTGCTGGCAATCAGCCCGACCGCGCATTTGACCGTGAACGCCCGCACCGACCCGATCATGACGTGCATCGCTTCAAACAGATTGTGCGCGATAATCGGCATCATCACGTTCAGTTCCAATTGTCCGGCCTGTGCCGCCAGCGTTACCGTCAGGTCATTACCCATGACATGGAACATCGCCATATCGAGCATTTCCGCCAGCACCGGGTTGACTTTGCCCGGCATAATCGACGATCCCGGCTGTACGGGCGGGCAGGTGATCTCTGCCAGGCCAGTGGTTGGCCCGCTGGAGAGCAGGCGCACATCGTTGGCGATGCGCACCAGGTCTTGCGCCGCGGCGCGGATCGCGCCACTGAAGAACACCGCATCCTGATGCGACTGCATCGATTCAAACAGATCGTCGGATTCGTAGAACTGAATGCCCGTCAGCGCCGTCAGTTTGGCCACCATGCGGCTGTGATATTCGGTGTGCGCGTTCAGTCCCGAACCCGTCGCCGTCCCGCCAATCCCCAGACGGCGCAGCCCTTCCGCCGCCTGATTGAGCTTCTCCACGCTGCGGCGAATCGCTTTCGCCCACGCCCCGACTTCCTGCCCCAGCGTGACCGGGACGGCATCCTGTAAGTGAGTGCGCCCGCTTTTCACGATGTCGCTCCATTCCCGCGCTTTTTCTTCAAATGCGCTGGCCAGCGTTTCCAGCGTGCCGGTCAGTTCTTCCAGCCGCCACAGCGCCCCCACACGGATCGCGGTCGGGATCGTATCATTGGTGCTTTGCGCCATATTGACGTGATCGTTCGGATTGATCGGTTTTTTGCGTTCGTCAGTCAGCGTATAGCCGAGAATTTCGTTCGCCCGATTGGCGATCACCTCATTCGTGTTCATGTTATGGCTCGTGCCTGCGCCAGCCTGGAACGGATCGACCACGAACTGCGCGTCCAGCTTCCCGGCGATCACCTCGTCAGCGGCCTGCATGATCGCCTGTGCCATCTCGACGGGGAGCAGCCCCAAATCAAGATGAACTTCGGCGGCAGCGCGCTTGATCATCGCCATCGACCAGATGAAAGCGCGATATGGCTTCAAACCGCTGACGGGAAAATTCTCGACCGCACGCTGAGTCTGCGGGCCATAATAGGCGCTGGCGGGGACTTGCATCACCCCTAATGAATCTTTTTCCTGCCGAAATTCGCTCACAGTGGTTCTCCTGTACGCCTAAAGGTTCCATTAAATGCAAAAGCGCCACGTATTGTAGCGCTTTTGCGAGCATTTGTGAATTTGAGTGCGAACTGAACAATCGCTGGGACAGCGGCTTAACGCGCCGCGTACTTCTGTGCCACCACATCCCAGTTGATGGTATTGAACCAGGCGGTAACATAATCGGGGCGCTTGTTCTGGTAATGCAGGTAGTAAGCGTGTTCCCACACATCCACGCCCAAAATCGGACGTTTGCCCTGCATCACAGGCGTATCTTGGTTGGGAGTCGATTCAATCGAGAGCGTGCCATCCGCAGCCACGACCAGCCACGCCCACCCAGAACCGAACTGACCGACTGCCTTCGCCTTGAACTGATCCTTGAAACCATCCAGGCTGCCAAACGCGCTGTCGATGGCAGCGGCAAGATCGCCGCTGGGCGCAGACGCGCCGCCGGGAGCCATGATCTCCCAGAAAAGGGTATGATTCCAATGGCCGCCGCCGTTGTTGCGTACAGCGGTGCGAATATTGTCCGGCAAGCGGTCGAGCGCTTGCAGCAGGTCTTCAATGCCCATGTTCTGAAATTCCGCCGGGGCATTTTGCAGCGCATTGTTCAGGTTGTTCACATACGCCTGATGATGGCGATCATGATGAATTTCCATCGTCATCGCGTCAATGTTCGGTTCAAGAGCCGTAGTCGGGTATTGCAGAGGGGGCAGTTCAAAAGCCATGCGCTTTACTCCTGTAGGAAGTGAGAAATACACAGCATTGGCAGTACACTACACATTCTAACATGCCTATCCTGTCATTTTGAACCAGCGGCGGACTTAGAACCAGCCCATTTGGGGCTGATCTCATCGAATGCTAACATAGACGAAGTTTTGCAGATGCCGTGCCAGCGCACTGGCAGATAAGGTTTTCGTGACGTGACTTCAACGCCCGCATCTTCTGCGCCCGCATCTTCTGCGCCCGCAGCAACGGCGACGGCTCCAGCGCTCCCAACTCCCCGTGTCCCCGCTACGGTCTATCTGTTCCTGCTGGCCGGGGTCGCGGCGACTTCGCTGGCAGCGATCTTCATTCGGTTTGCGCAAGGGGAAGGTGTACCGTCACTGGTAATCGCAGCAGGCCGCCTGACCGTTTCCGCACTCATCCTCACGCCGTTCGTGCTGCGGGCGCACCTGCCCGCCTTCAGGGCGCTCACCCTGGGCGATTTTGGCCTGGCGGCGGTCTCCGGCGGGGTGCTGGCGCTGCACTTTGCGACCTGGATTTCATCGCTCGAATACACCAGCGTGCTGATAAGTACCGTGTTCGTGACGACCGGGCCGCTGTGGGTCGCGCTGCTGGAAGTGGTCTTTTTGCGGGCGCGCTTTCGATCCCTGGTTTGGGCGGGCCTGGGCGTAGCGCTGGTCGGCGGGCTGGTGATCGGTGCCGGCGATGCGGTGCTGGGGGGCGCGCCGCTTGGCAGCGGATCGAACCCGGCGTTGGGCGCAGCACTCGCGTTGACAGGCGCGGTCGCGGTCGCTGTATACCTGGTGATCGGGCGCAAGCTGCGGCGCAAGCTCGACCTGCTGCCGTATATCTGGTTGGTCTATTCGCTCACCGCGCTGTTCCTGGTTGGGTTCGCGTTGTTGAACGACCTGTCGTTCACGGGGTACAGCGCGCAAAGTTATCTGTGGATCGTGCTGCTGGCGCTGTTCCCACAGTTGATCGGCCATACATCGTTCAACTATGCGCTGAAGTACGTCCCCGCGACCTTCGTCGGCATCATCACCCAGGCGGAGCCGATCTCCAGCGCGATTGCGGCGATCATCCTGTTTCAGGAAATCCCGACGGGCGCGCAGATTGTGGGCAGCCTGGGGATTTTGGCCGGGGTGGCGCTGGCGAGTTGGGGGCAGGCGCAAAAACCCGCCGAAAAACCAGAGTCTTCACCGGAAGGGCTTTCATGATGACTCATGCACTGGGTGCGGCGCGGCGGCTGCTGCCCGTCGCGGGGTTGTTGTGCAGCGCGGCGGCGCTGCTCACCGGGATCAGCCTGGGTCTGGGCAGTCTGTTTCCTTCGCAGCAGTTGGCCTACAAAGGCGGGATCGACATGCCCGCTTTACATCTGCTGGATGTAGGCCGACAGACCACCCTGCCGCTTGTGCGCGACCCTGGGACGAGCGAACCGAGTATCGCCTGGTCGCCCGATGCTTCGCGCCTGGTGTTCGTCACCAACCGCGACGGGAACGATGAGATTTATGTCATCAATGCTGACGGCGGCGAACTGCGCAATATGAGCCGTGACCCGGCACGCGATTCTGCCCCTGTGTGGCTGGATGCGCAGCATGTCGCCTTCTGGTCGATGCGCGAAGCGGGCTACCGCCGGGTGTTCCGGGTGAATGTGAACACGAACGTGATCGAGCCGCTCTCGACCCGCATGACCCCAAATGAAGACTCACGCTATGCGTGGTCACCAGATGGCAACCAGTACGCAACGGTACGGTGGCGCAGCCCGTCGGCGGAGATTTATGTCCGTACCTTCGGCGCGCCGGAAAGCGTGCGCCTGACGGAAAATACGGCGCTCGATGTCAACCCGGCTTGGTCGCCAGATGGGACGCAGTTGGCGTTCTGGTCAGACCGGGACGGCGGCCAAATGCGCATTTTCGTCATGCGTGCCGATGGCAGCGGCGCACGACCCGTCGGCCCGGCCTACCCGCCCGTGCGTGAGGAAGGTTGGTCAGTCGCGTGGTCAGCCGATGGCGAACACATCGCCTATGCAGCAATCACCGACGGAGACACCGCCCTTTTTCGCCTCACGCTTGCAAACGGTGAGGTGGTGCGGTTGTTCACCTTTACCAACCCATCGTATCCGCCTGCAATAGCGTGGCGGCCTGGCTGAACGCAGCCGAACTATCGTCGATCCAGGTCATAACCAACGTAGTCGCTGGAGCCGCCCCAGATTTCAAACGTGGGGATGTCGTTCGGCAGCATCACCGTGCCAAGATAGCTTTGCAGCGTGCCATCGCGGGCGATCTCTTGCAGGGTGTACTCCACCAGCAAACGAAAATCGATGTCGTTGCGCGGCACAGCCAGCGACCGGTACTGCCGCGTGTACCAGATGGGCGCGCCGTTCGCCGTCGCCGTCAGTTCGAGCAGATCGGCTTGTGCCTGCACCGCGGGAACCAGCCGCAGACTATCCGCGAACACCGCATCGTAGTTGTTATCGACCAACATGCCGAATGCGGCATCCTGTTCGCGCCCGATGCCGAAAAAGTCATCGATGATGGCGCGTTCGGCCTCTGCACGGGCGCGGAACAAGTCACGGGCGGCGGAGTCGTCGCTGAACGTGCCGATCCACCTGCCGCGCAGATCGCCCAGGCTGACGATATTGGCGTTCGCTTCCACCATCAAACGATAGCCGTGAAGCAGGTAGTACCCGGTGAAATCGGCCTGGTTGACCGCGTTCCAATCGGCAGTCACGCCGACGGCTAAATCTGCCCCACCAGATGCGATCAGATCGAGCGGATTCTGTCCATTGTCGTCCAAATCGATCACCGTAACCTGCCAGCGCTCGGCCATCGTATTGACCAGCAGCCGATTGAGCTGATCGACCCGGCGCTGGCTTTCGGGCGCGTCGTCCGGCAGCGTGACCAGCCCGGCAACGCGGAGCTGACGTTCGGTTTGCAGGCGCGGGACGACATACGCCGACGGCAGCGGCACATCCGCAGGGAACTGATCCGGGCGCGGCGCGGTATCCGGGTTGACATTGTTCCACACGATGAACTGTGCATCCGGGTAGTTCACGCCGCCGAAAACATCCTTGTGGATTTGGTTCAGCCTGTCGGTCAGGTAGAGATATTGCAATGTGCGGTTGACCAGATTGCGGAGATTGGCATCCTGCCGCCGCACGGCGACCGCGTAATACTCAGGCTGTACCGCTTCTTCGACCAGGCGGCCATCGCTCGGCTGTGCGATGTAGCGCCGCAGCCGGATCGCTTCGCTGACCACCCCGTCAATCTCGCTGGCGCGCAGCGCGCCCACTGCCTGATCCAGCGTGTAGAACGTGCGCACATTCACGTTGTAGCCCGCCCGTGCGATCCAGTCCTGCACCGCCTGCTGTCCGCGCGTCCCCACCACCACGCCGACGATGCGATCCGTCATATGAGCGAGGATGGTCGCGCCGTCACCATCACGCACCATGAGTGACTGCGCGCCGGGATAGTAGGCCTGGCTGAATTCGACCCGCGCATCGAGTTCGCGCAAATGCGGCTGTGCGGCGATCAGCAGATCAATTTCGCCTTCCGCCACTAAATCGATGCCCGTCTGCCGCGTGACCTGCACGCCTTCAAGCTGAACGCCCCAGGTTTCGGCCATCGCCCGCGCCAGGTCGGCATCGAATCCGTTGACTTCACAGCAGCGTTCGCCCAGTTCGCCAAAAAAAGGTTCATTGAACAGGATGCCTACGCGCACACGGCTATCCCGCTGAATGCGCCCGATGCCACTTTCGGACGGCAGTGCATCAATGAGCGACGCTTCGGATACTGGGACGAGCGTCGGCGGGACGAGCGTCGGGACGGGTTCGCCCTGGCCGCTGGCTGTGCTTACCGCCACCACAAGCGATGCCGCCGCGAGCAAGAAGGCGCTTTGGCGCAGTTGTTTGTTCAGGTTCATTCAGGTTTCCGGTACAACTGATGTTCGTGAATGTACGCCAGTACAGGATCAGGAGTCATGTAGCGAATGCTGCGCCCACTGTGCAGCCGTGCGACGATCCCGGTGGACGAAAAACCGAGCAGCGGATCATCCAGGATCAGCACCCGTTCGGCCAGGCCTGGCAAAATATCTTCATGCATGAAGGGACTGATTGGCTCCATGTTCGGGCGTTGCAGCACGACCAGCTTACAGCAGCGGATCAGTTCGGCGGGGCGGTTCCATTTCGGCAGGTCACGCAGCGAATCGCCCCCCATCACGAAGTACAATTCTGCATCGGGGTATTGTGATTGCAGGATCGCGATCATATCGACGGTGTAATGCGGCCCCGGACGGTCAATATCGACGCGGGAAAGCGCGAAACGTGGGTTACTTGCAATCGCCAGCGTCAGCATACCTACGCGGTGTTCAATCGACGTGCGTGTTTCATGCAGCTTATGCGGCGGCGTTGCTGCTGGCACGAACAGCACACGTTCGAAAGCGAGCGCTTCAGCAGCGTATTCTGCGAGTACCAGGTGTCCGATATGCGGCGGGTCAAAAGTTCCGCCCAGTATGCCAATGCGCTGCGTCACGCTGCTTTCGCCTTCGCTCAGTCCGACCACTCAAGTTCGTGGCCGCCAATCGTCACCGTATCGCCTTCTTCCACGCCCGCATCGCGCAGCGCCCGCGTCACCCCCAGCGTTTCAAGCAGGCGGTGAAATCGAAGCACGGCTTCTTCATAATCCCAATAGGTCATGTCCGCCGCACGTTCGATGCGTTTGCCCAGCACGCGGTATTCGCCATCGCCCACTTTTTCGACGACAAAGCCCATGTCTTCTTCTTTCAGTTCATACACGGGCATTTCGTCCACAAATGGGGTTTCTTCGGGCAGGGTAGCGATTAGTTCAAACACGCGCTGGATCAGCGGAATGACGTTCATCTGCGCGGCAGCGCTGATTGCAAAGGGTTCTACGCCGCGTGCCTGCAATGCTGAACGGATGTCCGGCCATTTTTCGGCCACTTCGGGCAGATCGATCTTGTTCAGCACCACAATCTGCGGTTTAGCGCCCAGGCGGTCATCGTACAGCGCTAATTCCTGGTTGATCTGGTTGTAATCGGCCAGCGGGTCGGGGTTCGCGCCATTCAGCAGATGGATCAACATGCGTGTGCGCTGGACATGGCGCAGAAAACTGTGTCCCAGCCCCACCCCGGCATGAGCGCCTTCAACCAGACCGGGAATATCTGCCACCACCACATCTGAGTCATCGTACAGCACCACGCCCAGGTTCGGCTCCAGCGTGGTGAACGGGTAATCGGCAATTTTTGGTCGGGCGTTGCTGATCACCGAAAGCAGGGTCGATTTTCCGGCATTCGGCACGCCAACAATGCCCACATCGGCGATCAGGCGCAGTTCCAGCATCAGCCACTTTTCTTCGCCTGGTTCGCCCTTTTCAGCCACACGCGGCGCTTGGTTGCGCGACGTGGCAAAATGCCAGTTCCCGCGTCCCCCGCGCCCGCCTTTGGCGACAATGGCCTGATCGCCCGGTTTCACCAGGTCGGCCAGGATCGTGCCGGTATCGGCATCCTTGACCACTGTCCCCGGTGGGACGGCAACGTACAGTGTATCGGCACTGCGCCCGGTTTTGGTAGCGCTGCCGCCGCGTTCGCCGGGCAGTGCCTTGAAATGCACCTTTTTGCCAAACGGGAGCAGCGAATTGAGCGTCGGTTCCACGCGCAGCACGACATCGCCCCCGCGCCCCCCATCGCCGCCATAGGGACCACCATGCGGGGCGTATTTCTCGCGGCGAAACGCGACGATGCCATCGCCGCCATTCCCGCTTTGCACGTAAATCTTGACCTGATCAATCATGAAACTTCACGGACACTCCACACTGGGCAGCGTGTCGGGTCGTCCCGCACGATACCACGCAATCGTTCGCCGCGCCCCTTCCGCGAATGGCGTAGGGACGAACCGCAGCTCATCCCGCGCCTTCTGGTTGGAAACGTGCCAGTAATTATACACGTAGGACCGCAAATTGATGGGGTAAAACGGTTCACGCCCGGTAATCGCTGCTGCCTGTGTGAGCAGCCGCGCCGAAAGAATGCCTAACCACCCCGGCAGCGGTATACGCGGGAACCACAACTGTGCTTCGCGGGTGATGATGTCGAAGGTCTCTTTGTGCGTGATCGGGTCATCGCAGATGTTGTAAATCTGCCCGGCACGCCCCAGATGCAGGCTGGCCAGGATCGCCTGGGCGACATCCGGTACATAGGCCGGGAAGGTAATGTACGTCCCGCCGTTGATCTGCATGATGATTCCGCGCATAGGGTCGCGGAAGAAGAGGCGGTTGAAGGCATAGTTGCCCATTTCGCCGTAGAATGCCCCCGGACGCAGGATGATGACGGGGAGTCCATGCGCATGGTGATAGCTCAGCGCCAGCGTTTCGGCGGCCAGTTTCGAGCGTTGATAGGGGTCTGCCGGGTGTGCGGGATGCGTTTCATCAACGATGCGGCTGGGGTCGGGGTCACCGATCACGGCGATGGACGAAATATGGACGATGCGCTCTGCGTCCGCCGTGCGCGCCGCTTCAAGCAGGTTCTGCGTACCGCCCACGTTGGTACGCTCGAAGGCGGTATCTTCGCCCCAGAAACGGAAAAAGCCTGCCGCATGGACGATGTAACGACTGCCCTGCACCCCCTGACGTACCGCCTCCGCATCGTTGATGTCGCCTTCGACAATCGATAGATTTGGGTAGCGCGCCAGCCAGGGATTGGCAGCAGCCTGGCGCGTTAGCACGCGAATGCCAAATCCGGCACGGCATAGTGCCGGAATCAAGTGGCGGCCTAAGAACCCGGTGCCACCTGTGACAAAGACGGAATCCATGTGCGGCGTGGGGCGCGGCAGTTAGTGATCGCGCCCGATATGATGCGCGCTGCCGCTGAATGGGCGTTGAATGGGAAGGTATAAACTCTGCCAGGTGATAGGGAGTTCCTGAACGAATGCATTGATCTTCCAGCGATGATCGCGCAGATCGTAACGCATGAAATACACGATGGCTGACGCGCCCATATCCTGAGTCGTGATCCGTTCCATCGTCGTCGGGTCATACGTCGCCATGCGCCGCCCGGTCTGGTAATCGATTAGGTGGCAGTAGCCGCCGTTCGGGGCAAAAAACCGCGCTTCCACGCGGTGATCAGACCGCAAAATGCCGATGGCACGCGGGGAACGTTTGTGTTCCAGCAGCAGATCGTGACAGCGCTGCAAGTAAATGCCGCTCAGATAATGCGGCGAAAGCGCCCATAACCGCGCAGAACGGCTGAGCATGGCATTATTCATCCATTCGGTGGTTTCCACATAGTGAGCGCAAACCTGTGACACCACATCATCCGGGGCGAGCCATTCCGACTCGACACGACGCATCCGATCCATCCAGGGCAGGGAGCCGGTATTGTCGAAGGTCATATCGTTTTTCCTTGCTGCGCGATATGCAGACTCTACCAGCCCGGTTCTTAAAAAACAACGCTGCATTCACGCCGGAACAGCACCGATTCATGCGCCTATTGGAACCCTTCACTGCTTTCATCCGGCGTGATCCGGGGCGCGGACTGTTGGGACGCTGCACGTTTGGCATCCTGATCCGCGATCAGCGCCTCCAGGTCGATGAACGCTTCGTCCTCAGCGTCGGGGGTGCTGCCGAAGGCAGCACTTTCGGCAAAGGCAATCGTGGTCGCTGCCAACCAATCGGGCGCGTTGGGCAGCATGAATGCCAATGCCGATTCGGCCTCCAGCACATCGACGAACAACATCCCACGTTCTCCCGTCACCGCCACGATCTCATCACGGATATGCGCTTCCGCACCTAACCCGGATAAACCGCTCTGCTCCAGAAAAGCCTGAACCGCTGCCTGCTGTTCGGCAGGTACTGTGGTATTCAGGTAGTAATAACGGGGACGTTCCGCCGTTTCATAAGTGCGCACCGATGCAAAGCGCGGCTGTTCCGGCAGCGCGTACAGCCACACATACGAACGGTTATAGTGTTCCACATGATGCAGTTCTTGCAGGCGTTCCAGTTCAGCATCGGTCAGTCGGCGGCCTGTAATCTGCCCTGCCGGATCGATAAGCTGGCCAGAGTGGATGTTCTGAATCAGCGTTTCCGACCACGCGACCACCACCTCACCATCATCGAGTACTGAAAGCAGATGTCGCGCTACCGGGGAACTATTCAGCAGTTTTCGCATAATGCGTTATGTCCTAAGAGGGGCGCAGGATGAGCTGCGCCCTCTGTGCGTGGGGGAACGCGCTTACAGCTTGACGAAATACGATGCGGCGGCTTTGTCGATCATCTCTTTGGTCAGCAGCGGCGGTTTGTTCAGGTAGGTGGCAATATCGAGCAGTTGCGAAATAATGTCACGCGGGTGTACCGAACGCAGATTGCGTTCCATGTTGATGTACCATTCTTTCAACAGGTAGGCCAGCGCCTGTTCATCGTACTTGATGCCTTTGGCATTGCACACACGCTTGAAAATCTCGCGGTACTGTTCATATGTGGGGTCGGTGATTTCGATCTTGTGGCGGATGCGGCGCAAAAAGGCTTCGTCCACCAGGTCACGCGGGTCAAGATTGGTCGAAAACACGATCAGTACGTTGAACGGCACTTCGATCTTGCGCCCAGTCGCCAGCGTCAGGAAGTCCGCCCCTTTTTCGAGCGGCACAATCCAGCGGTTGAGCAGGTCACGCGGGCGCACCTGTTGGCGGCCAAAGTCGTCGATCAGAAACATGCCGCCGTTCGCTTTCATCTGGAACGGCGCTTCGTAGTATTTGTTCACATCGTCATACACGAGGTCAAGCCCGGCCAGCGTCAGTTCGCCACCGACCATGATCATCGGGCGCTTGATGCGCACCCAGCGCGGGTCAGGGATCACGCCCGTCCCCAAACGACGCACTTCTTCGCCATCGGCCAGTTCATGGTTTACGTTGTCGAAAATGCGGATCGCCTGGCCATCGACATCGACCGCATATGGAATCCAAATCGTGCCGCCCAGGATCATGCGGCCCACTGTTTCCGCGACGGTCGTTTTGCCATTGCCAGGCGGCCCATACAGAAAGACGGACTTGCCCGAATTGACGGCTGGGCCAATGCGACCAAGCATTTCTTCGGAAATCACCAGGTCTTTCATGACGTGCTTCAACTGATCTTCATGCACCAGCAGTTTTTCACGGTTCTGTTCGCGCATGGCACGGATATACTGCTGAAGCGTGATCGGAGCCGCCCCCGCATACTGAGAGCGTTCCAGCGCTTCACGGGCTTTATCTGCGCCTTTGCCAGAGATCAGGTATTGGTAACCCGCTTCGCCAACGCCACCAGAGCCGCGCACCTCGACGAACTTTTCGCGTTTCAGGAAGTCCATCACCGTGTCCAGCACATTGGTGAAGGGAAGTTTCACAATATCCGCGATCTGATGTCCGGCCATATAGCCACCGAAATACAGGACTTTCAGCACCAGATCGGCCACGTTCAGCAGGTTCAGGCCGGTATCATCCAGCGAAGTCAGCGGCGGGGGTGTCCAGACAGCACCGCTAAGCGACCCTGTGCCACTGTTGGGGCGCACGGGCGCAGGCGCACCGATACTACGAATTGAGGGGGACGAACGGGAAGCACCCGCATTATCAGACATTTTCCCATCACACCTTTCATGCCAGCAGTATTTGTATTATCCTTCGATTCTTGTTTGCTGCCACCGTATGCACATTAATTCTGTCGGGAATTGCAGGGTATGATCGATCAAATTGAATGGTTGGGACATGGGACTTTCCTCCTTCACAGCACGCCCAACGCGGCTGGGGAATGCACGCGCATCTACATCAACCCCTGGCGCATCGCCCAGGCCGAGCGCCCCGCTGATGTGATCCTGGTCAGCAGTGAGCGTTTCGACCGCTGCTCGCTGGCGGATATTCGGAAGCTGTGCGCCCCGCACACGCGCATTATCGCCCCAGAACAGGCGGCTTCGCTGATTCAGGAATGCGACGTGATCCGCCCCTGGCAAAGTATCAGCCTGGATCGCGCCTGTGTGCAGGCCATCCCCGCCTGCACAGCATCCGGGGAACACACAGGCTTGGGCTTTGTGGTTTCCATGCAGCACCACGACATTTACTACAGCGGCGACACGGCGCTGACCCCAGAAATACGCCGCGTGCGGGCGGATATTGCCCTGCTTTCGCTCAATGAGGAAGAAAGTCTGCGCCCGGAAGAGGCTGCGCAAGCAGCGGTACAGGTTGGCGCGCGTTGGGTGATCCCATACGATTGGGGTTCAGGTGCAAGCCGCGCTACGCGCATCGATGCGCTTTCTCTTGCGCGTGAACTGAAGGGCAAAGCCGATACAATTCTGCAATCGCCGACACGCGGCTGAAACGCGAGTTACGCATCATCCAAACAAAAAGACCTGTCGGCAGCATGACAGGTCTTTTTGTTTCGTCTGGAACAAGGGGGCTAAGCGGCAGCGTGCAGCGTACCATCCGGCTGTATCACGTACTGCACATTGTCCTTGCCGAACAAGCGCGGACGTGCATCCCCGTTGATCACGTCGGCATCGATCACCACACGCGCAATGTCCTCATGCCCAGGCGCTTCAAACATCACATCCAGCAGGCGGCTTTCAATGATTGCCCGCAGACCACGCGCCCCCGTCCCGCGTTTCAGCGCAATATCTGCCGCCGCGCCCAATGCCGATTCTTCAAACGCCAGTTCGACATGATCGAGCGCGAGCAACTGCTGATACTGTTTGACGAGCGCATTTTTGGGTTCGGTAAGGATTCGCACCAGCGAGTCCCGATCCAGCGGCTCGACGGTGACCAGCACCGGGAGCCGCCCGACAAATTCGGGGATCATGCCGAACTGCATCAGGTCTTCCGGGCTGATCTGGCGCAGCATCGCCGCTTTATCCTTGCTGCTCAAGGCAGCGGTGACTGGCGCATCCGGCGTTTTGAAACCGAGCGTCCCTTTCGTCCCCACGCGGCGGGCAATGTGATCTTCGATTCCCGCAAAAGTGCCGCCCGCGATGAACAGGATGTTGCTCGTGTTCACCTGCAAGAATTCCTGATGCGGATGTTTACGCCCACCCTGGGGCGGCACGTTCGCCAGCGTGCCTTCGATGATCTTCAGCAGCGCCTGCTGCACGCCTTCACCGCTCACATCGCGGGTGATCGACGGGTTGTCGTTCGACTTACGGGCGATCTTGTCGATTTCGTCGATGTAGACGATCCCTTTTTCGGCGCGGGCAATATCGCCATCCGCCGCCTGAATCAGGCGCAGCAGGATATTTTCCACGTCTTCGCCTACGTAACCTGCTTCGGTAAGCGATGTGGCATCTGCAATGCAGAACGGCACATCGAGCATTCGCGCCAGCGTTTGCGCCATCAGGGTTTTGCCGCTGCCCGTTGGCCCTACGATCAGGATGTTGCTCTTTTCGATTTCCACCCCATTGGCGATACCGCCGTTGCGGATGCGCTTGTAGTGGTTGTACACGGCCACGCTTAGCACGCGCTTGGCATAATCCTGACCGATCACGTATTCGTTCAGGTGCGCCATGATCTCACGCGGGGCGGGCAGGCGTTCCAGCGGAAAATCGCCCTCATCACCCTTCAGCGCGTTGTTTTCTTCAAACAGGATGCGCTGACACAGTTCGACACAGCTATCGCAGATGAACACCCCGTCCGGCCCGGCAATCAGGCGTTCAACCTCATTGTGGCTGCGGCGGCAGAATGAACACCGTTGGTTAGACGTTGAAAAATTCACTTGGCTGCGGCTCCGGCTTTGGCACCTTCAAGCACTGCATCGATCAACCCATATTCGACGGCCTGGCCTGCGCTCAGGTACACATCGCGGTCGGTATCACGCTCGATCACGTCGCGGTCCCGGCGTGTATGCTTGACCAGAATTTCGAGCAGGCGATCCTTCAGGCGCATGATCTCGTTGGCGGCGATCACGATGTCGCTGGCCTGCCCCTGCGCCCCGCCCAACGGCTGGTGCATGTGAACGGTCGCATTCGGCAGCGCATACCGCAGCGTATCCGAACCCGCCGTGAGCAGTACCGTCCCAAAGCTGGCGGTCAGACCAACGGCGGTTGTGCTGATCGGCGCGGTGATCTGCTGCATCGTGTCGTAAATCGCCAGTCCTGCGTACACCACGCCGCCAGGCGAATTGATAAACATCTGAATTTGACGTTCCTGGTCTTCGCGCTGCAAGAAGAGAAGCTGCGCAACCAGCAGATTCGCAATCTGATCGTTGATCGGCGTACCGAGCAGGACGATCCGTTCCTTCAAGAGCAGGGAGTAAATATCGTAAGCGCGTTCACCCCGGCTGCCCTGTTCAATCACCATTGGGATAAGGCTGGTGGGAAACATGAGCGGTTATTCTCCTTCAGTGGCCTGTTCAGCATTCTGTGCGGTCGTGGTTTCCACCGGGGCTGTTACAGCGTCCGGCGTGTCCTGCTGTAAGTCGGGTTCAGTCGCTGGTGCGCCGCCTGCGCTGATGACGGACGCAGGTGCGGCCTCCGCCAGTTCGGGCGCTTCGCCTTTTGCAATTGCCGTAACACGATCCATCAGCGCGTTGGTCAGCACATCATCGATAACGCTTTCGCGCATTTCCGGGCTTTCAAACAAACGCCGAATCTGTTCGCGCTGCGCTTCATCGTACGAGTTGACGATCTTGTCCAACTCCTGGTCGAGCTGTTCGGTCGTGACCTCGATCTGTTCGCGGTCGAGCAGTTCACGCATGACCAACGCCCGTTCGACCGTGCGCACCGCCGCCGGACGGAACTGCTGGTACAGCGTGTTCATATCCGCTTTGGTGATCTTGATGTAATCCTGAAGAGTGAGACGGCTCTGCTGCCGAAGCTGCTGGTCGAAACGTTGCAGTGACCGTTCCACTTCATCCTGTACCACATCTTCGGGATACTTGATCACCGCGCCCTGCACCATTTCATCCAGCGCGGCATTGGCATACTCCGAACGGTAGCGCCGTTCGTTGGCTTCGGTCAGATTTTGCCGCGTGCGCATCCGCAGTTCCAGCAGCGTGAGCGGCTTTTCTTCTTCTGCCGTCACCCGCGCTGCAAAATCGTCGGTCAGCGTTGGCATGGTGAACGACTCGATCTTCTTGACGGTGACTTCAAACTTGACCTTACGTCCCTTCAGTTCGTCATCTTTTTCATCATCCGGGAACGCCAGCTCAAAACCTTTTTTGTCATCGACATTCAGGCCGACGAGCGCGGCGTTGAAACCGGGGATCGGTTCGTAATCGTCGTTCAGCAGCGTGACGAAATCGTTTTCGTAAATGAAGTGTTCGCCGTGCGCCTCGTGCGTATGCGGTTCATCGCCTTCTTCATGCGCATCATGGTCATGATCTGCGTCATCGCCTTCATGATCGTGATCGTGGTCATGATCTTCATGCGTTTCGACGAAATAGCTGTGAATATCCAGCGTAAGGCGGTTACCCATTTCGACCGGGCGTGCGCTGTCTTCGATTACCGCATTCTGTTCGAGAAGCTGACGCATCGAACGATCCAATGCTTCATCTTCCACATCCGGCACAACGTAGTCCTTGCGCACATCACGGTAGGCGGCGAGATCGACCTCCGGCTGCATCGGCAGGATGTAGATGAAGGTTGGCACGGTATCGAACTTGACATCCTGAAGCGAGCCGGGGCCGTAAGGGTCGATGCCGCTTTCGATGAGCGCATCCTTGTAAAGCTGTTCCCCCATCAAATCGACGGCTTCTTCGACGATGGCTCCTTCCCCAACATAATTCAGGATCACGCGATAAGGCGCTTTGCCTTTACGAAAACCGGGGACATTCAGCCGGTTGGAAAGCTTGCGCGCTGCCTGCTGTTTGGCCGCCTCGAAACGCTGAGGCTCCACTTCAACAGTCAGCTTTGCAGTATGATTCTCTTGACGTTCAACTTGGATATTCAACATAGTACCCTGTGGCAGTTGATTGATCCGCGCACCCGGTTTATGGGTGAACGCACGATAGGCGAAGCAGTGTGTACGTGAACAAGCGGGGAAAACCTGCGTTGGGGAAGGAGAGACTCGAACTCTCACGTCGTAAGACACATGATCCTAAGTCATGCGCGTCTGCCAATTCCGCCACTCCCCCAAAACCGCTGATTCACATTATAGGCGGGTACAATACCCGCTACAAGGGCAAACCACGCACCGTCACCTGGTTATTTGGTGAGGTCGAGCCGCGTAATATCTTCGACACTGGCATCACTTTCATTCACTCGCGAAAGAATGCTCGTGATGATCAACTGTGCGAACTGGAAAAGGGCGCGAAGCTGGCTGATCCGGTCGATGTAATGCTGTGCCAACTCCTGATCGGTGGGCTGCATGGCGGCCATGCGGTCTTTCAGCAGGGCAATGTTGTCATCCATTACATCGAGCGCCCGCCCGACATCGCGCATTTCCCGGCCTTTCAGAATGTTGGTGATGATCTGCCAGAAGTCGGTTTCGGCCTCATAATACTTGCGCCGGCCACTGCTCCCCTTCACCCACACCTGCCGCACCATCCCCAGATTTTCCAGCGTGCGCATGTTCATGCTCACGTTCGCTTTGGAAATATCCAGCCGTTCGACCAGGTCATCCAGGCAAAGCGGTTTGTCGTTCAGCAGCAGTGCGCCGTAAAGCTGCCCCATCACTTTGCTGAAGCCGAAATAATCAAGAAGCTGGCCTAAGCCGTCCAACATGCTGTCATGGACGACGATCAGCGGGGGGGCCTGCTCCTGCTTGCCATTGGGGTTCGCCACCATGAGTGCGCCTCAATTGCGCTTATTTTCTTAGGGATCGTGTAATGCACATTCTATCATTCATACCGCAGCGCATCAATCGGATTGAGCGCCGCCGCACGATTTGCCGGGTAAACGCCAAACAACAAGCCAATAGCGACCGAAATGCCCGTCGCCAGGACGATGCTGCCGGGCTGGGGCAGCACAGATAGATCGGGCAGTACCGCCGTGACCACTACCGAGCCGATGATCGAGAGCGTGATGCCGATCAGCCCCCCCACCAGTGAAAGCACGGTCGCTTCCGTCAGGAATTGCAGGACAATATCGCCGCGCTGTGCGCCCACGGCTTTCCGCAGGCCAATCTCGCGGGTGCGCTCCGTCACGGTGACCAGCATAATGTTCATGATGCCGATCCCGCCGACAAGCAGCGAAATACCAGCGATGATGCCCAGAAACACGGTGAGCAGTCCGGTGATTTGGCCAAGCGAGTCGAGCAGGTCGGTCTGGGTGAAAATCTCGAACGTGTCTTCATCCCGAAAGCTGATGTTGCGCACATCGCGGAGCGTTTGCCGCACCTGCTGGGCGACAAGATCGACCGCGTCGCCATCATACGCCTGCACCAGAATGCTGGTCACCGGGCGTTCGCCCGAAAGCACCCGTTCACCGACCAACCGCGTCTGTGCTGTCGTAATTGGCACAAAGATCAGGTCGTTCTCGTCGCCACCAAAACCAGTGCTGCCCGCCGCCGCCTGCACGCCAATCACGCGGAAGGTCACGGTACCGATGCGGATATTCTGCCCCAACGGGTTGGTATCCGGGAACAGCCGCTCGACGACCGTCGTGCCGATCACCGCGACGCGCGCCAGGCTGTCCATATCTTCGCTTTCCAGAAAACGGCCTTCCGATACGCTGCGGTTGCGCATTTCCAGGAATGCGGGCGAAACCCCACGTATGCGCCCCAATGCTTCACGCCCATTCGCGCTGATCGGCAGAGTCGCGTTCAACTGCGGCATTACGTTCAATGCATCCGGCACATTGAACGGATCGCCCAGAGCGCGGGCATCGTTCAGGGTGAGCCGAATCGTATCGCCGCGTTCATCCTCCCCTGGGAACACGATCAGCAGGTTCGTCCCCAGGCCCAAAAACTGATCGCGCACGAATGTATCGACCGCCTGGCCAATCGAAACCAGCACGATCACGGCGGAAACGCCAATCGTGATTCCCAGCATCGTCAGCGCCGACCGCAGTTTGTTCGACCGCAGGCCGATCAGCGCGACGCGCACATTTTCAATCAATCCGGTCAGCATAAGGGTTACTCGAAACGCAGTGCGTCAATCGGGCGCATCCGGGCAGCGCGGCTGGCGGGGTAGGCACCGAAGAAGATGCCGATGAATCCGCTGACAAGCGTCGCCAGCAAAATTGAATCGAGCGTGACACTCAGGGCGATGTCTGACCCCAACTGGCCGATGATGAACGACCCCAATAATGTAAGTGAAACCCCGAACACGACCCCCAACGCCCCGCCCACCACCGAAAGCAGCAGGCTTTCGATCAAGAACTGCATGAGAATATCGCCCCCGCGTGCCCCGACGGCTTTGCGCAGGCCGATTTCGCGGGTGCGTTCTGTCACTGATACCAGCATGATATTCATGATCCCAATCCCTCCGACGAGCAGCGAAATGCCCGCGATCAGCCCCAGGAACACCGTCAGAATGCCCGTGACCGCGCCCAACGAATTGAGCAGGTCGGCCTGATTGATGATGGTGAAATCCTGTTCGCCCTGAAACATGATGCCGTGTGCGTCGTTGAGATACGACTCGATTTCGAGCGTCGCACGTTCCATCGTATCTTCGCTGCGCGCCTGCACATGCAGCAGGCTGACCGCATAGCCGCCATCGCGAGTACGCGCCCGATCCAACCGCGTCTGTGCCGTACTGATTGGGATGTAGATCACGGCGTTTTCATCCCCGAAAAAGCTGGAGGCTTTCTCTTCCATCACGCCGATGATGGTGAACACCCGGTCATTGATGCGGATCGGCTGACCAAGCGGATTTTCATCCTTGCTGCCAAACAACCGTTCGACCACCGTCGTGCCAATGACCGCGACACGCGCCGCATTTTCGACATCGTTATCGCTGATGAATGCGCCATCCCCGCGTACATTCCAACTGCGCACCTGGGGAAAATTCGGCGTGACCCCGCTGACAGGCAGCCGAATACTGCGTGACCCCGCTGCGGCCAGCCCCAGCACATCGTACTGCATCGCCACCTGCTGAATACTTGGCGCAACAGCCGGGTTCGAGAGCGCCTCCGCTTCCCGTGTGGTGATGGGTTCGATGGTGGTGCGGGTACTGCTTGCCGGGCGTGATGAGAACACGAACAGCACGTTCGAGCCGAGCGATTGAAATTCCCCGGCGACGAAGTCTTCCACGCCGCGCCCCAGGCTGACCAGGCCGATCACCGATCCTACGCCGATGATGATGCCCAACGTCGTCAGGATGGCGCGCAGCCGGTTGGTGACCAGCCCGATCAGAGCAATCCGCAGATTTTCGACCAGGTTCATAAATGCGACACAGGACACACTAGCGGTACAGCCATCAGTTGAATTCTTCCTTTTTGCCCGCAGCGTACACTTCGCGCAGCATACTTTCCATCTCATCTTCGGCGGATGGCCGTTCGCTGTCGCCCGCCACCAATGGATTAGCGACTTCGCGGTCGGTCACCACTTTTCCATCTCTCAGGATGACCACCCGGTTGGTATGGCGCGCAATCCACGAGTCGTGAGTGACGAATACCACCGTGATTCCTTCTTCACGGTTGAGCCGCTGGAAAATCTGCATGACTTCCGTGCCACTGCGCGAATCGAGGTTGCCCGTCGGCTCGTCGGCCAGGATCATAGCAGGTTCGTTGACGAGCGCCCGTGCAATAGCGACGCGCTGCTGCTGGCCGCCCGAAAGTTCACTGGGCAAATGATCCAGGCGTTTGCCCAACCCAACCGACTCCAGCGCGGCGGTCGCTTTACGGGTTCGCCCGCCCACCCCGGCGTAAATCAGCGGCAGTTCCACCTGCCGCAGTGCCGTCGTCCGCTTGAGCAGGTTGAAGCTTTGGAACACGAACCCGATCTTTTTATTGCGCACTTTGGCCAGTTCCGCTTCGCTCAGGCGGCTAACATCCACCCCATCCAGGAAGTATTCGCCGCTGGTGGGCTGGTCGAGCGCGCCGAGGATGTTCATCAGCGTGGATTTTCCAGAGCCGGAAGGCCCCATGATCGAGACGAACTCGCCTTCATGAATCTTCAAATCCACGCCGCGCAGCGCATGGACTTCAATATCGCCCATTTTGTACATTTTGGTGATAGCGCGCACATCGATCACGGCTTTACGCGGGGTATCGGCTGTGCTGGCGTGCGCCCCGTTGTGACTGCGTTTGAACAGGTTCAGCATGGTGGTTTACACTCTCGCCCCTGGCACGGTCTAGTTCGGCGGCCCGTTCAACAGGCTGAACTGCGCACGCGGCAGCAGCACCACCCGCTGACCGGCTTCCAGCCCGTTCACAATCTGGCTTTGCGTATCGCTGCGGATGCCCAGCTCGACGGGTACTTCTTCAAAGCGGCCATTGTCGCGTTCAACGGTGACATACGCCTGCTGGCTGTTGCGGTCGATGCGGATGAAGCGGTTGGGAACCAGCAGGATCGACTCCAGTTCATCGACGATGATCGTGGCGGTCGCGCTCATGCCAATGCGAATCGGCGCGTCGGTAACATCCAGCGTCACCCGCACCGGGTACGTGACCAACTGCCCGATGATGGTCGGCACCACCGCGATTCGTGAGACACGCCCGGTGATCGGTTCATCCGGCAGCGCATCGACGCGGAACTCAACGGCCTGGCCCAGTTCCACTTTCACAATGTCCGTCTCGTCAATCGCCAGATCGACAAAAAACGTCTCGTCATCGACCAGGATCACGGCGGCATCCTGGGTTGGCGGCAGTTCGCCAACGGTGAGCGTGTTCCGCACCAGCACCCCATCGAACGGCGCGGTCAGCACCAGGCGTTGCAGCGACGACTCCGCCTGTTCGACGGCCAGCGCCGCCTGTTCAATCCCAATCTGAGCGATTTGCAGGTCACGTTCGCTCGCCCCGTTCACCAGCCGATCCAGTGCCACCTGTGCCGACGTGATCGCGGCCTGTGCCTGCGCGATCCCGGCAATATCACCGGGGCGGCTGGCCGCGGCATCGGCGTTTGCGTCCGCGATCTGCACGCCAAACTCAGCCTGGTTCAACCCGGCATCGAACTGCGATGCGCTGACCCCCGGTTGTGACGGAAACAGGCCGCTTAGACTGCTGTTGACCTGATCGATCACATCCTGGGGAATTTCGACATCTTCCGGGAGCAGCGCGCTTACATCGACCCCAAAACCTGTCGGCTGCTGCACGGCAATATCGCGCTGAAGCTGAGCCTGCCACAAGCGATTACGTGCCAGTTCCGCCTGAAGCCGGGCAATTTCCGCCTGGGTTTCGGTGCTGCCGCTGTCATACGCGGCGTTGGCTGATGCCTGGGCGCTGTTCAAGGCGGCTTCGGCAGCGGCCAGATCGACATCACGCGGGGCAGCCGTGAGCGCATCAAACGCGATCTGCTGAAGGTCGAGCGCCAGGCGTGCTTCTTCCAGCAGGTTTTCAATATCGGTTGTATCCAACCGGGCGATCACCTGACCAGCGGCGACCCGTTCTCCTTCTGCGACCACCACTTCCGTAATCAGCCCGCTCGCCTCGAACACCAGCGGCACCTGACGGGCAGGCAGTACCGCGCCTGTCCCGCTGACCGTGACACTAAGATCGCCCGGTTCAACAACCGTTTCATCAAGAATACTGATGTCCTGTTCCGGGACGACCTGGTTGGTCTGATTGCGGAACAGAAACAACGCCCCGGCGGCCAGCACCACGACGACCAGCAGATTGACCAAAGCCCTCAGCAACTTACGCATGGTGCATCAGCCTCCAAACAGACTGAGACTATCCCCGGCCAGATCGACCGCGACGACATCGCCTTCGCGCAGTCCGGCCAGGATTTCGCTAGCATCCGGTCCTTGCAACCCAAGCGTGACTTCGATCTCTTCAAGCTGCCCCGCCGCGTTCAGCACGTTGACGAACGCGGTATTCGTCGTCCGATCCAACCGGATGTACAGATTAGGCACGACGATCACGCCGTCCCGCGCTTCGACCACGACCGCCGCTTCCGCTGTCATCCCCACGCGCACACGGGGATCGTCCACCTGGTCAAGCTGCACCTGCACATCGTAACTGACCAGGCCGTCTTCGTTCGTGCTGATCAGCGCGATTCGTTCCAGCACGGCGGGAAATTCTTCATCCGGCAGCGCGTCCAACCGCACCCGTGCGGGCATCCCTTCCCGAATCTGCCGCACGTCAATTTCATCCACGCTGATCGTCAGGTTGAGCGGTTCAACATCGGTCAGCTCTACGGCGGGCAGCCCTGGCGCGGCGATCCCGCCGACCTCGATGTTGAACGCTTGTATGTAACCATCGAACGGGGCGGTAAGCGCGGTACGCGCCAGCGCCGTCTGCGCCTGCTCCAGGTTCAGTTCCGCCTGTGCGATCTGGGCATCGGCACGATCCAGTTCCACTTGGGAAGCCCCTACTTGCAGGCGTTCAAGCTCGCGTTCGGCCTGCTGCAAGCGCGCATAGGCTGCACCTGTCTGCCCTTGCGTGCCGCTGCGCAGATTTTCCAGTTGCAGCCGGGCGGTTTCGGCGTTGAAGGTCGCTTCTCCCACTTGGGCATCCAGGAGCGCGTATTCTGCTTCGCTGCGCCCGCCCGCCGTCGTGCGGGCCTGAATTGCGTCGGTCAGCGCCTGCTGTGCGGCCTGGTATTGCAGTTCTGCCGCCTGAATATCCTGTGGACTGACCGCATTCTGCACTGCGTACACTGCCGCCTCTGCTGCATCGATATTCGCCTGTGCAATCGCGATCTGCCCTTCATCCGGGCCTTCAAGCAGTTGATCGCGCTGGATGAGCGCCAGATCGAGCGCGGCCTGTGCCTGTTCGACAGCGATACGCTGCGAATCGCTCTGCACCCGCGCCAGCACATCGCCCGCCAGCACGTAATCCCCGGCCTGGAAGTATACATCGGTTACGCGCCCGGCAGTGGTAAAGCTGAGGCGTGCGGTCTGGTCGGCCTCTATTGACCCTAGCGCGGTCACAGTGACTTCGACTTCGCCCCGCCCGACTGTGTAGGTCTGCAACTGCTGTACGGAGGTATCCGCCTGATTTTCCAGGCGATTTGCACGCACGCTGAACGCAATGACCGGGATCAGCAGCACGAGCAGCACCAGCACGAAGATAGAACGGCGTATCGACATCACCCTACCTGCTGAATAGACAATTCCTGTTTAATGGTACACGGTACTGGCGTTATGTTGGCTATACGCTTACAAGGTGTTAAGGGTTTCACGAGAAGCCCTTAAAGCTCACCTAGCGCCCCCGGTAGGTTGATGGTAATATGCAAGTGGGATGTTTCACAATGTTTCGTTGACGGTTTCGATATACAGCGTCGGCTGCTGAGGGACAATTGGATTTATGTCATCGCATGATATCCCGGATATTGTCATTAGCCGCTTGCCCGTTTACCTGAGAGCATTGGAGCGGCTGGCGCAAGAGGGTTACGAAGTCACTTCATCACACGAATTAGGCAGGCGGTTGGGCATCAGTTCTGCGCAGATTCGGAAAGACCTGTCGCACTTTGGGGGATTCGGCAAACAGGGGACGGGCTACAAGATCGGCTACCTGCGCGAACAACTGCGGCAGGTTCTCAAGGTCGAACGTGAATGGGAAGTCGCGCTGATTGGCGCGGGCGACCTGGGAAGCGCCGTCGCACGGTATCGCGGGTTTGCGGAACGTGGGTTTCACATCACCAGCGTGTTCGACAGCGCCGCTGAAAAGGTGGGCCGGACAATTGATACCTTCACCATCCAGCCCATTGATAGAGCGCGCAGCATCATTTCAGAACGCGGAATCCGAATCGCCATGATCGCGGTTCCCGCGGAACACGCGCAGCAGGTCGCGGATATGCTGATCGAAGCGGGCGTAAAAGCGATTCTGAACTACGCGCCAATCAACCTGAATGTGCCGCCGGATGTGCATGTGCAGTACATCGACCCGGTGATTCACCTTCAGCGCATGACCTACTACCTGACCTGATCGATATTCCGCAGCATCGCTTCGTCGTTGAGGGCGCGTCCCGCGCCCACCGCCACAGCGATCAGCGCATTGTCGGCACGGTACACCGGAACGCCCGTCTCGCGGGTGAGATACTGGTCGATGCCGCGCAGCAGTGCGCCGCCTCCGGTCAGCACAATCCCGCGGTCGATGATGTCTGAGGCCAGTTCAGGCGGCGTACTCGCCAGCACCCGCTTGACCACCGCGCTGACCTCTTTCAGCGGTTCTTGCAGTGCTTCCACCACTTCCCCGGTGCTGATCGTGACCATGCGCGGCATTCCGCTCACATTGTCGCGCCCCTGCACTTCCATGCTGGCTTCTTCGCCACCTGTCACCGCCGCCCCCACCTGAATCTTGACCGATTCAGCGGTCGGTTGGCCGACGCTGAGGCTGTACTTGCGGCGGATATAGGCCACAATCGCCTCATCCAGCAGCAGCCCACCCACGCGCCCGCTTTCCGCACGGACGATGCTGTTCATGGTCAGCACCGCCGCTTCGGTGATGCCGCCGCCGATGTTCACCACCATATCGCCCGCTGGCGTACCGACTGGCAGCCCCGCTCCAATCGCCGCCGCCAGCGGTTCGGGGATCAGGTGGACGCGCCGCGCCCCGGCATCCATGCCCGCTTCAAGTGCCGCACGGCGTTCGACGCTGTTCGCGCCAAACGGGATCGACATCATGATGGTGGGCTTGAAGAAGCGCACGCGCCCCGCCACCTGATCGAGAAAGCGTTCCAGCATCACGACGGTGACTTCATAATCTGCAATCACTCCGTTGTTGAGCGGGCGCACGATCTGAATATTTTCGTCATCTACCTTGCCGAGCATTTCGCGGGCAGGCTGCCCAATTTCGACGACCCGTTCTTCCTCGACGGTGAGCGCCACGAGCGACGGCTCGCGCAGTACAATCTGTTCGTTTTCGTAGATCAGGCAGTTAATCGTCCCCAGATCAACGCCCAACTGTTTCTGGAAAAGTGCCATCGGTTTACTCGGTGGGGAATGGTTAACAGGGGTGGATTATAACATAGGCGCGGCTAAAAACACGAAAGGACGCAGTGTGCATTACGCACATGCTGCGCCCTTCTGTTTCACAGCCAGCGGACAGACGCGCTGTCCGCGCTCGTTATTCGTCGTCTTTTTCGCGTTCTTCAATGATGCGCAGCGCCTGCGACCCGCGCCCCTGCACCCGCCGCTGAATTTTGAGCGCCATTTCGGCACGGCGCAGTGCCAGCGCTGCTTCACGGTTCTGTTCGGCGGGAACGCCCTCTTTCATCATCTCGGCGGCACGGGTGCGCGCCGCTTCAATAGCGTCCGCGTCGATCTCATACGACGATTCGGCAAGGTCGGCCAGCACAACGACCTTATCAGGCCGCACATCGACCACGCCGCCGTAAATGGCGAACCGTTCTTCGGCACGGCCTTTGCGCACGACCAGTTCGCCAAAGCCAAGCGTGGTCAGCACCGGGGCGTGCCGGGGAAGCACGCCCATTTCACCTTCTGCCGCCGGGATCAGCACCATATCGGCTTCGGGTTCGGAAAAGACCAATTTTTCCTGCGTGACAATCTCAACCGCAATCGGCATGATGATCGACCTTATGCGCTTTCGCGCTGTGCTTCTTCGTAGCGGTTCAGCACGTCTTCAATCGGACCCGCCATGTAGAACAACTGCTCCGAAATGTGATCGACACTGCCATCCAGGATCATGCGGAAGCCGCGTACCGTATCCTTGATCTTGACATAGCGGCCTTCGCGCCCGGTGAACTGCTGCGCCACGAACATCGGCTGCGAAAGGAACAGTTCGATCTTGCGGGCGCGGGAGACCAGCAGCTTGTCGTCGTCGCTCAGTTCGTCGATGCCCAGAATGGCGATGATGTCCTGAAGGTCTTTGTAGCGCTGAAGCACCTGCTGTACTTCGCGGGCAGTGCGGTAGTGATCTTCACCCACCACCAGCGGATCGAGAATCTTGCTCGTGCTGGAGAGCGGATCGACCGCCGGGAAAATAGCACGGGCAGCAATCGAGCGTTCCAGCGCAATCGTCCCGTCCAGGTGCGTGAACACCGCGACTGGGGCGGGGTCGGAATAATCGTCAGCGGGGACGTACACCGCCTGCATCGACGTGATCGAACCCGTCGAAGTGGAGGTGATGCGTTCCTGAAGCTGGCCCATTTCTTCGGCCAGCGTGGGCTGGTAGCCTACCGCCGACGGCATACGACCGAGCAGCGCCGATACTTCCGCGCCCGCCAGCGAGTAGCGGAAAATGTTGTCGATGAACAGCAGCACGTCGCGGCCTTCATCGCGGAAATGTTCCGCCATCGCCAGGCCGCTCAGCGCCACGCGCAGACGCACGCCCGGCGGCTCGTTCATCTGGCCGAACACCATCGCCAGCTTGTCGAGTACGCCCGCTTCATCCATTTCATGGTACAACGCCGTACCTTCACGGGTACGTTCGCCCACACCCGCGAACACCGAAAGGCCGTTGTGCTGCGTCGCAATCGAGTTGATCAATTCCTGAATGGTCACGGTCTTGCCCACGCCCGCGCCGCCGAAAATGCCCGTCTTGCCGCCTTTGGTCATCGGCGCGATCAGGTCGATCACCTTCATACCCGTTTCGAACACTTCAATACGGGTGGTCTGGTCTTCAAATTCGGGCGCGGTCGCATGAATAGGACGGCGCGGTGATTCTGCCGGGATCGCGTCGCCCAGGTCAATCGGGCGGCCCAGCACGTTGAACACGCGGCCCAGCGAAGCCATCCCTACCGGAACGGTGATAGGCGACCCGGTGGCAAACGCCGGAACCCCGCGTCTTAACCCGTCGGTCGTGTCCATCGCCACTGTGCGCACGATGTTGTTGCCCAACTGAAGCTGGACTTCGAGAATGAGGTCTTCCGAACCTTCGCGTGGCACGCGAATAGCATCAAACAACTCAGGCAGCCCGGTGCCGGAGAACTCCACGTCCACCACAGCGCCGAGTACCTGTGAAACGCGCCCTTGAATTTCTGCCATCGTGAACTCCTGATTCCTTTGCTGTACCCAGTACAATGTCATTCGCCGGGATGCTGCGTCACCCTATAGGTTACGAGTCGCGCCCGGATACCAGTTTTTGTTGATACGCCTTCAGCCCGTCCCAATCGCCGCGTGCGGCATAGGCCGCCTGGCTCGCCCATGTGGGCAGGCTCGGCGAAAAGTTCATACCCGCATTGTGAATCGCCGCCCGCAGGTCGGCTTCAGTGGCGTTCGCCAGCTTCTCGAACGAATCAATGCCCGCCGCGATCAACGCCGCCGACATTTTCTTGCCAATGCCTTCCAGCACGGTGAGATCGTCGGGTTTGGCAGTCGTGCGCGGAGCCGTCAGCGTCGCTTCGGCAGTTGGCGCGGCTGCACCACCGGCTGCACCAGCGGAAACGGTCGTACTCGCCGTGTACGGTTCACCGCCCATCTGCATGGTGACGACCGGGTTAGCAAATTTCGCACGCGGCTGTTCGGCAATGGCCAAACGGTGCGCCTGCAAAATTTCTTCCGCCGCTTTGTCGAGCGTCGCCTGAAGTGCCTGTGCGCCGCCGACAATATCGAGGATTTCGTTGGTGATACCCGCCTGACGCGCCTTGTTGTACACAAGCGTCAGGTCTTCAATCAAGCCCGCCGCGTTATCGCTGGCGTTGCGCATCGCCACCATACGCGCCGAATGTTCGCTGGCCTGGCTTTCCAGCAGCGCCTGGTAAAGCTGAAGCAGTGTAAAGCGCGGGACGATCTCGTCCAAAATCGCCGCCGGGTTCGGCTCGTATTCGTAATCGCGCCCGCCCGTGCTGACCTGCGGCGCATCCTTGATGAACTCCGCCGCCACCTGGTCAGCGGTTTCGTAAGGGATGAGCGGCAGCAGGCGCGATACGACCGGGCGCTGCGTCAGCGTATTCACGAAGTCGGTATAGGCGACGAATACCTCATCGACCGTGCCGCTCAGAAAATCGTCAATGGTGACGCGGGCAATCGGTGAAATAGTGGCAATGGTTGGTTCGGTGGTGATGTCGCTGAACTCTGCGACCACATTCTGCCCAGCGCGGATCAGCGAATCGCGACCTTTGCGCCCAAGCGCTACCCACTGCACCGGTTTCCCCAGGCGATCTGCAAAGCGGCGCGCCGTGCGGATGATGTTGGTATTGAACGCGCCCGCCAGCCCACGATCCGACGTGATCAGCACAATCTTGATCGTGCGGATGTCGTCGCGGGGGGTCAGCAGCGGGTGCAGTGCCGCTCCGGTACCGCCCGCATCCTGCACGTTCAGCAGAATCTCCCAGGCTTTTTCGGCAAAGGCACGGCTGGCAAGCACGCGGGCCTGCGCCTTGCGCACTCTGGAAGCCGATGAAGCCTCCAGAGCGCGGGTGATTTGCGCAATGTTCTTGACACTGCGAATACGTTTACGAATCTCTCTCGTCGATGCCATCAGGTGGTACCCCCTCTATTGGCGGCACTTAGCCCAGGAAGCTCGCCGTAAAATCGGTGATCGCCTGGCGAAGCTGCGGCTCGACTTCCTTCTGAATGTCGAGATCGGTCGTGATGCGGTCGGCAACTTCCGCGTACTGGCTGTGGTAGGCGCGCAGGAAGGCGCTGCGCCATTCATTCACGCGATCCACTGGCACATTGTCGATCAACCCACGAGTCCCTGCATACAGCAGCGCGATTTGGTCGGTGAGCGCGAGCGGCTGGTACTGCGGCTGCTTGAGCAGTTCGGTCAGACGCAGACCACGATCCAACTGGCGCTGAGTGGCTTTGTCCAACCCGCTGGAGCCGAACTGCGCGAACGCGGCCAGTGAACGGAACTGCGCCAGGTCAAGGCGCAGACCGCCCGCCACTTTCTTCATGGCGCGGGTTTGCGCGTCGCCACCCACGCGGCTGACGCTGATACCGACGTTCATGGCCGGGCGCTGACCTGCGTTGAACAATTCGCTTTCCAGGAAAATCTGACCGTCGGTGATCGAAATCACATTGGTGGGAATATACGCCGAAACGTCACCGAGCAGCGTTTCGATGATGGGCAGCGCGGTCAGGCTGCCGCCGCCGCGTTCGTCGCTCAACTGGGCGGCGCGTTCCAGCAGGCGGCTGTGCAGGTAGAATACGTCACCGGGATACGCTTCACGACCCGGCGGGCGGCGCAGGATCAGCGACACCTGGCGGTACGCCCAGGCGTGCTTGCTCAGGTCGTCATACACGACGAGCGCATCCTTACCATTTTCCATGAACCATTCACCGATGGCGCAGCCCGAATACGGCGAAATATACTGAAGCGCCGCCGAATCCGACGCGGACGCGACCACGACGGTGGTGTATTCCATCGCGCCATTGGCTTCCAGCAGGGCGACCAGGCGGGCAATTTCGCCGCGACGCTTGCCGATGGCGACGTAAATGCAGTACAGCCCTTTACCCTTCTGGTTGAGAATGGTGTCAATCGCAATCGCGGATTTTCCGGTCTGGCGGTCACCAATGATCAATTCACGCTGACCACGACCGATAGGCGTGTTCGCGTCAATCGTCATGATGCCCGTCTGCACCGGGCGGTTCACGTTGCGGCGCTGCATCACACCGGGGGCGATGCGTTCAATCGCGTAAAACTCATCGCTGGGAATCGGGCCTTTGCCGTCCACCGGTTCGCCCAATGCATTGACCACGCGCCCGACCAGCCCCATACCGACCGGAACCGACGCGATACGCCCTAACGGGCGCACTTCATCGCCTTCGTTGATGCTGTCATAATCGCCCAGGATGATGCAGCCTACGTTGTCTGTCTCCAGGTTGAACGCCAGCCCCAGCGCACCATTCGGGAATTTCACCAGGTCGCTGTAGCCGATGTTGTTCAACCCGCGCACACGGGCGATGCCGTCACCTACTTCTTCGACAAACCCCACTTCAACCGCTTCGACGGTGGGGGTATATGCCTGAACCTGCTTCAAAAGAGAGTCAAACATTCCGTTCGAGAGTTCAGCCATTTTTTTAGGCTCCTGAACCTGAGTGGCTAAAATTGCGCTAATCCTAATGGATAAATTGTAGCGGATGCACGATGATCTGTCCACTTTTTCACAATCAACGATTCGCACGGCAGATCACGCATCGTCCCGTCTATCGTGACCCTTCTCCTGCGCATCGCCCAGCGCCACCGATTTCTGATACGCCGCCCAGATCGACCGGGAAAGCACCGTGCGCAGCCCGCCTTTCTCCATCTGGTAAATCGCTTCCGCCGATGTGCCGCCGGGGCTGGTCACCTGGTTGCGAAGCTGCGCCGGGTGCAGTGCCGATTGCAGCGCATAATCGACCGATCCGCGCATGGTGTGCAGCACCAACCGTTCGGCATCCTTGCGCGAAAAGCCCATGTGTACGCCTGCGTCGATCATCGCTTCCATGAACAGGAACACGTATGCCGGACCCGTGCCGCTCAAGGCGGTCGCCATGTCCAGGTATTTCTCATCATCCATATACAGTTCTTCGCCCAGCGCGCTGAGCAGGGTTTTGGCATCGGCGCGCATTTCCTCCGGTACTTCGGGCGTGGCCGTCCAGACCGTGATTCCCTGGCCGATCTGTGCGGGCGTGTTCGGCATACTGCGCACGACACTGAGGTTCGCCAGACCGTCGGCAATCGTGCGGATGCGCACGCCGGCCAGGATGCTCAGGATCATGGCCGCATCGTGCGCTTTGCGGCGCAGTGCCGGGATCACATGCCCCAGCATCTGCGGCTTGATCGCCAGGATGATGATGTCGGCTTTGTCCGCAGCTTCGCCATTATCGGCGGTGTAGGTCAGCCCATAGCGGGCGACCAGTTCCGCACCGCGATCCTGATTCGGGTCAGCGGCGATGATCTGTGCGGGAGCCAGTAGTTTCTGGTTCAACAGTCCTTTGATCATGGCTTCGGCCATCACGCCGCTGCCGATGAACGAGACGGTCATCGTGTGCAGTGCCATAGGTTCTCCCCTGGTGTCAGACCGTGCGCGCTTCAGGCTGATCGTGATACGGATACTGATCGCGCCAGGCCTGTGCCGCCGCCGCGATGCGTTCCGGGCGCACGTCCACGCCAATTCCGATCCCCTCTGGCACGGCGATGCGGCTGTGTTCGCCCAGCTCAAACGGTGGTTCGGAAATATCCTGCGCAAAGTAGCGGCTGGTCGCAGAAATATCGCACGGCAGTGTCACACCTGGCAGGGACGCAAACGCGATATTGGCCGCGCGCCCCACGCCCGTTTCCAGCATCCCGCCGATCCACAGCGGCGTTCCGGTTTCGACGCACACCTTGTAGATTTCCAGACTTTCGGTGTACCCGCCCACCCGTGATGGCTTCAGGTTGATGATCCGGCACGCGCCGAGTTCAAGCGCCAGCCGCACATCGTCCGCCGACCGGATGCTTTCATCCAGGCAGATCGGATTTTTTAGCTGAGGCTGTAAGCGGCTGTGCTGAAAAATGTCGTCATGACCTAACGGTTGTTCGAGCATGAGCAGGTCGAACTCGTCGAGCTGTTTCAGGTGGGCGGCATCGTCGAGCGTATAGGCGCTGTTGGCATCCAGCATGAGCAGAATATCGGGGTAGACCGCCCGCACCGCCCGCGCTGGCTGCACATCCCACCCCGGCTGAATCTTCAGCTTGATACGCCCATAACCTTCGTTCAGCCGTTTGGTGACGATCTCGACCGTCGCCTGTTCGGTCGGCTTGATGCCGATGCTCACGCCTACATTTGCATACCCGCGCGAAGCGTGTCCGTCCGGCAGGTGTGCGGCGAACAGCGCCGCGATGGGCATATCGTTCGCTATTGCCAATGCATCCCATACCGCCGCTTCGACGGCATGTTTCGCCATCGGGTGGCCGCGCACCGAATGCAGCAGGGCGGGGACTTCTGTCGCATCGTGGATCGTTTTGCCGAGCAGCAGCGGCACCAGAAATTCACGCAGGATATGCTGTGCCGTCCCCATCGTTTCACTGCTGTAACCGGGATTGATCTCGGTCGTGGTTTCGCCCCAGCCCGTCACCCCTTGATCGGTGTGCAGTTCGACCAGAATCGCGGTCTTGAAGGGTTCTTCACCAAAGCTGGTGCGCAGCGGCTCCACAAATGGAAGCGCGACTGCATGAAGTGCGATATGTTTCACAGTAATCGGGCGCATAAAGGCTGCTTTCGTCGCAAAGGATCAGGTTAGTTCACGGAAAACGAGTCGGACTGCCGCCCGTTGGTATAGCTCAGCAGGTAAAAGGCACGTTCGCGTCCTTCATGATTTTCGCGCAGAAAATCGGTCACGACAAACCCTTGTGCCAGCGCATTTAGAAAGACCGTCCGCGTGTGTTTGCGCCAGGCGACGGCCAGATCAGGGTTGCCGGTGATGAGCGGGGCATAGTTCACCGGAATTTCAATCAGCGCCAGGGCGGTTTGGGGTTGGCGAATGACGGCGGTGGGGACGACAGCGCCATCCGCCGTGACATCCGGCGGATTCAGGATCGCGGTATTGGCCTGAAGATACTGCGCCAGTGTGAGCGCAGCACGGTTCCCGCCAATTCGTTCTTCGACGCGGCGGTTGGTCACCCACCATTCCACTTGCAGCCTGTCCGATGAGCCAAGCGCAGCCAGGCCGCCTTCCGCACGGGTTCCATACGGATCGACCAGGTATTCCGGGCAGACCGCGCCCAGTTTACGGATGTTCAGGTGCGCGTTCAGTGCCAGCAGCGGATCGAACGTCCACACGACCAACCGTATCCCCTGGCGCAGCGCCAGATCGCGCTGTGCCAGTTTCAGGCGATAGCCGATGCCATGCCCGCGATATTCTGGCAGTACCACCATACGTTTGCTGACGATTTGCAGGTTCGCCATCGCCGGGCGTTCGGGCGCGTCCATACTCGTCCCCAAAAACCCGACCAGTACGCCAATGGGCTTTGCGCCATCGAAAGCAGTCAGCACATGGCCGCCGTAATTGGCGAGCGAAAACAACATGTGCGCCGGGATCACCGATTCAAGATTCGTCCCCCAGTACGTCCGCTGTAAATCAACCACCGCGTGCATATCATCGAAAGCACGCAGCGGCCTTATCGTAATCGCTCGATCTTCCGACATCGATTTGACCTGTTCATATCACTTGTGTTGTGCTGCCGGGCGGCGCAGCGTATACCGGATCAACGAAAGTGTGTAGTGCTGTCCGCGCATGTACGTCACCAGGGTATCTTCCAGGCGTTTGGGGCGCACCCCGAAATACTGGTAAAGCGTCCCCAAGCGGGCGGTGCGGTTGGCGGCCACAATATCGAGCCACTGCGACGGCATGAGCGAACGGGGCAGCAGGCGCGACGTGACGGCGTTCAGGGCGCGCAGCACGTAAGGCGGTACCGGGACGATGACCCGTGAGGCGTGGCTAACACGCATCACCGTGCGCAGCAAATCCTCCAGTGTGATGTATTCCGGGCCGCCGATCTCTATCGTCTCATCGACCACATCGATGGAGTCCAGACTGCCCGCCAGTGCCGCCACCACATCGTCCACATGAATGGGGTGCAGCACGATCTCGCCTTTGCCGGGCATCAGTACCGCCGCTGGGTTCGAGCGAAGCTGCATCGCAATCCGGTTGATGAACGCATCTTCTATGCCGAACACCAGGCCGGAACGCAGGATTGTATAGGCTAAACCGCTGGCGCGGATCAGTTCTTCGGTCTGGCCTTTCACGCGGAGCAGCGCATACGCGCTCGACGGCGCAGCGCCCAGGTGACTGAGCGTGATCATGCGGCCTACCCGTGCCGCACGCGCTGCCGTGATCAACTGGCGGGTTCCCGTCAGCTCCACCCGTTCCAGGTCGCGGGGACGACCCCACCAGAAAGCGTTTTCGAGATGGATCACGACGTGCGCGCCCGTCGCCGCTTTGAACAGTGCTTCATCGTCCAGAATACTGCCGGGGATCACCTCCGGCGGCTGCGGCCAGGGCAGTCGATTGACCTTGTGCGGCGGTATCAGAATGCGGACAGCGCGACCCTGCGCCATCAATTGCGCGACCAAATGCCGTCCGATGAACCCAGTAGAACCTGTGACCAGTATCATAAAGTCTTATCGAATCACGAACAACTTGCAATCCTCTGTCACCACAATCTGTGTTTGCAGCGCTTCTAAACGTTCATCCATCAGTCGGCATCCCAAATAGAAAGTGCGGTCCCCGCTTTGGGCATCGACGACCGCAAGCGCAGCATCGGGTGGGCTTGCCCAGGTCACCTGACGGCGTGCGTACAATTCAATAGCCAATCCCAGGTTGGGTGTGTTAGCGTAAATCGTATCCTGCGGCTGCGTGTAGCGCGCCAATGCATCCGCAACCCGAAGCGGCTGCGTGTCGGCACTGCCGCTGTGAAGCTGTCGGGTGTAATGCACCGTCGCAAATGGGATCATCAACGTCAGCGCTACGACCAGGGGGCGTATCCAGCGCACACTGCGCCGGGGTCTAATCTGCATCGCCCCTGCCGCCAGCAGTGCAATACCAGGGGTGACATAGATCAGGTAGTAATCGTGAATGTACGCCGCATTGCGAAAGATCAGCATGAAGGCCGCCCCGCCAGCGATGAAGGCCAGCGGCAGCGCACGCGCCAGCCGCATGATTTCCCCTGGCGTACCAGGCGGCAGTGTGCTGCGAATCGGCGCACGCCAGGTTCCAATCAATGCCAGCACTGCAATACTGGGCGTACCCAGGGTCAGCACGCGCACCAGCGCGACGACGACATATTCGGCAGCACTGAATGTCTCTGACCCTATGCCGCCGGATTGCGCACTTGTGCGCCACACCAGCCGCCACAGCAGATCGTCGATTGCCCCTGACCAAACGAGCTGATAGTAGCCTAACACTGCCACCGCCGCCGCGCCACCGATGACCGCTACGCCGACTAATTCGCGCACCCGCGCCCGATTCGCATACATGCCCGCTGCACACAGCGCCCACACGAGGATCAAGCCGCCCCATGCCGTCCAGGCCTGAATCACAGCCAGCAAAGCCAGTAACATCAGGTGGTGCCGCTGACCGCGCCGCAGATAGGCCGTCAAAACGAGCGCAAACAGGAAGCCCCACAGCAGCGCGGGTGCTTCATGATCCGGCATTCGCCCAAAATACGCGGTCATCGGCATGGCGATATAAAAGGCCAGTGTCCACCACGCCCACCGCTCTCCAAGCAGTCCGCGCACCAGTCGGTACAGCGCGGCTGCGCCGATCAGCGTGAGCGCGGCGAACGTGAAGCGCATCACGGTTTCATCGTACCCAATCACGCTGATGAGCGCAGTTGGCAGCCAAACGGCGATAGGGGGATGCGACGTATAATAGCGCGGTGGAGCCGCCAGCGATGGGGTGGTATCGAGCGCAGGCAGCCCGCTGAGCGTGAGAAAGCCGTGATGCTGAAAATTGAGTGCCGCCGTGCTGATCCACGCCCCGTTCGCGTCCTGGTGGCCGACCCATGCCCCACCCAGGTTGATCGTGAGCAGCAGCCAGGCGATCAGCAAGACCGGCACGACTGCCAGTACATCACGCCGCCTGCGCATGGGTTACCCTTCCATCCAGACAATGCAGCAGTAGTGACCCCACGCCCGCCAATCCTTTGTACGTCGGTTTCAAGCTGTGTCATGCGCTCCAGTTTAACACGATGGACGGGCGGCGGGTACGAGCAACCTGAACCCCCGGCGGGTGTTCTGGTTCTCAAATCGAATCGATCATATACTCGTTGTGATATAAAAGACATCAGGCAGCCGAAACGGTCGGGCGGCTGTGGAGGGGCGTTGTGGAAGTGAAACCAAGAGTCGTGATCACCGGCATGGGCATCATCTGCCCCACCGGAAACAGCGTGAGCGAAGCGTGGGCGAACACAAGCAGTGGCATCACCGGTATTCACACGATTGAGCGCTTCGATACATCGCATATCGAAATTCACTTCGGGGGTGAAGTCCGTAATTTCGATCCATATGCGTTTTTAGGACGGCGCGAAGCACGACGCACGGATCGCGTAACGCAGTTGGCGCTGTACGCAGCCGAACAGGCCATGCAGGATTCGGGACTGCAAGTGACGGAAGAAAACCGCTATGACATTGCGGTGTGCGTGGGGTCTGGCATCGGCGGCATAGGGTCGCTGGTGGATAGCATTCGTACTTTCATGGAACGGGGCGCACGCGCCGTCAGCCCGCTCATGGTGCCGATGATGCTGCCCGATTCGCCGTGCAGCAAAATCTCGATGACGTATGGGCTGCGCGGCCCAAATTTCGCCATTTCGACGGCGTGCGCGACGGGCAACAACAGCATCGGCGAAGCGGTCGAAATGATCCGGCGTGGCCAGGTGAAAGCGGCGCTTGCCGGGAGCAGTGAAGCGGGTCTGGTCGATGTCGCCATTGCCGGATTCAATAATATGACCGCGCTCAGCCAGCGCAACGATGAGCCGGAACGCGCTTCGCGTCCGTTCGATGTTGACCGGGATGGCTTCGTATGCGCGGAAGGCGCGGCGATTCTGGTGATCGAAGAGCTGGAACATGCCAAAGGGCGCGGGGCAAGGATATACGCAGAAATTCTGGGCTATGGTCACACGTCGGATGCGTACCATGTGACCGCGCCGCTGGAAAGTGGAGAAGGCGCAGCGAAAGCGGTCGAAATTGCGCTGAAGGATGCAGGCTTGAGGCCCAAAGACATCGATTACATCAACGCGCATGGGACAAGCACCCCGCTCAACGACAAAAGCGAAACGCTCGCGCTCAAACGTGCGCTGGGCGAAACGGCGTATGAAATTCCGATCAGTTCCACTAAAGGGGTGACAGGTCACCTGATGGGTGCAGCGGGCGCAGTCGAAGCGGTGTTCAGCGTGATGGCGCTGCGCGAACAATTCGTCCCCCCAACGGTCAATCTGGAACAGGCAGACCCGGACTGCGACCTGAATTACACGCCGCTGGTCGGAAAACCGCACCTCATCCGGCACGTGATGAGCAATTCCTTCGGGTTTGGGGGTCATAATGCCGTCCTGATATTTGGCGAGTACTCACAGAATACGAATGGGCATCAATAACCGGGAACGTCATGCCCCCAACGGCAGTGAGCGCATGTACGCGCACATTGTCGGCTGGGGGATGGCCGTCCCAGAACATATCATGACGAATGACGATCTGGCCGTGTTCGTCGATACCTCAAACGAGTGGATCGTCTCGCGCACCGGCATCCGTGAACGGCGCATCGCCGGGGAATCTGAAACGACGGCGACGCTCGGATTAGCGGCGGCACGGCAGGCGCTGGAAGTGGCGAATGTGCTGCCAGAAAACATCGATATGGTCGTAGTGGCGACTTCGACACCCGACCATATCTTCCCCAGCACCGCCAGCCTGATTCAAGCGGGGTTGGGTGCGAACCGCGCTGGCGCTTTCGACCTGAGCGCTGCGTGTTCGGGGTTTGTATACGCTGTCCACATGGCGGCACAGGCCATTCAGGCAGGCAGCATTCGTACTGCCGTCGTGATTGGCGCGGAAACCATGAGCCGCGTCATGGACTGGCAGGACAGGGCGACGTGTATTCTGTTCGGGGATGGCGCGGGCGCGGTCGTGCTGCGCGCAAGCGCACAGGAAGGCGGGGTGCTGTCATCGGTGCTGCGTTCGGATGGCACGGGCGGCGACCTGTTGGGCATTCCCAGCGTTGGCACCATTGATTACGTCGGGGACGACATCACCCTGCCGGAGGTCAACGGTCACCGGTTCAACAAAATGCACATGAACGGGGGTGAAGTGTTCAAGTTCGCTACCCGTGTGATTGCTGAAAGCGTCACCCAGGCATTAGAGCAGTCCCGGCTTACCATTCACGATGTCAGGCTGATCGTGCCGCATCAGGCGAATTTGCGCATCATTGCGGCGGCAGCGCGGGCGTTGAAGGTGGATGAAAGCCTGTTCATGTGCAATCTCGACCGCTACGGCAATACATCCGCCGCATCCATTCCGATTGCGCTGGTCGAAGCAGTCGAACAGGGACTCGTCAAGCAGGGCGATCCGGTCGTGTTCGTCGGGTTCGGCGGCGGCCTGACCTGGGCTTCGATGGTCGTGCGATGGGGTGCGCCAGTACAGGAATCGTCACCGCTGTTCAACCGTCAGCGCCGCGCCCTAACGTATTCGTTCGCTCGTCTGCGCGCACGCATCACCCGTGTCAGCCGTCAACTGAACGAAACCGCCCGCCGGGTGCGCCCGGAACAAGGCCGAATTGACCGGCTGCGTCACAAGATCAACCGGCGCAGGTTGTAACAAACACCCAGCCAGTTCTGAAACCTGACCCGCTTCGTCATGGAGGCTACACGATGCGTCATTTGCTGGCACTGCTGTTCGTCATGGTCGGAATCGCCCAGGTACAGGCGCAGCTTCCACCTGGCCCAGTCGAAACCCCGGAAGTGAGCTACCGGGGCGCAGAGTCACCGACGTTCGATCTATTTGGACAGGTCGAAGCGGTGGCTGATGGTGAAATCGTGATCGGCGGTCAGCGGATCGATACCCGCGAAGCTCAGCATTCGACGCAAATCGATCCGGGTGCTTTTGTGCGTGTCCGCCTGCGGCTGTTGAATACGGGTGTGTGGAGTGCAGGTGAAATCAGCCTTGCGCCCACTGACGGACTGCCAGGAATCGTGATGATCAGCGGCACCGTTTCGCGTGTAGACTCCGCCGTACAGGAAATAGAAGTTGCGGGGCTGCTGCTGCATTACCGGGACATCATCCTGCCGCCCAACCTTCAGCCGCGCAGCCCAGTCCGCATTTTTGCCGTGTGGGAAGACAATACCTGGCATGTCCTGGGCATTTCCGTCCTGCAAAACCCGCTCATCTTAATCGAGCCAATTGCTTCAAATACTGAACCAACCGTCACCACACCCGTCAGCACGCCGGAAGCGATGCCCGATGAGGGCGGCCAGGGCAGAGGACGCGGGCGGGGACGGGGCGGCAGCGGCGGTGACTGAAGCTGAACGGCGATCCGCATCCTGGGATCGCCGTTCAGCTTCAAACCCTGGAACCGCTGCATCAGCTCCGGCGTGACAGGCTGACGAAGTAGAGCAGCTGCAACACCGCTTGGATCGCCGCTGCGAAGTATGTCAAGGCAGCAGCGGTCAGGACGGCACGCGCCCCACTATAATCGGTTTCCACGCCGATCAGCCCACTTTCGCGCAGCAGGCGCAGTCCGCGCACACTGGCATCGACTTCGACGGGCAGCGTCAGGATCATGAACACCACCATCAGCCCGAAGAACAGGATACCCAACCAGAACAACCCGGTCACCTGAAGCATCAGCCCCATGATGATCATCAGGTAGCCGATGGTTGGGCTGATCTGTACTGCCGGAACCAGAAAGTTCCGCATGGTGATCAGCAGGGATTTTTCCTGGTGCTGCTGCGCATGACCGAGTTCATGCGCGACGACGGCCATCGCCGCCACGCTCGGCTTGAGCGCATTTTCCTGTGAAATACGAACCGTATGCGTGCGCGGATCGTAATGATCGGTCAGTTGACCGGGAACCCCTTCCAAGCGCACACCCTGCACATTGGTGCGGCTCATAATGCGTTCCGCGACCTGCACGCCCGTCATGTTCAGGCTGTTCGGTGTATTCCCCCACTTGGCATACGCCGAGCGCACGAACAACTGCGCACCCAACGACAGCACCAGCGCGGGCAGGAACACATACAGCATATAGCTCGGATCGAAGAACATGGCTCACTCTCTGTCTGTACCACATTGACACATTTAGTGTACGCAGTGTGTATCAGAACCGTCTCAGAAACATCGGTCGATTAGGGGACATTCACCTCATCCCCCCAATATTTCGGAGAGCGCGGAGCCGTCATTGAGCGCGAATGGCAGCAGCAGATTATCGATCAAGGTAGTGCTTCCCAGCCGTGCTGCCAACGAGAGCAGCATCGGCGTATGCGTCGCCTGTTCGACCGTAACCAGTGTGACAGGATCGTTCAGGCGAATGTATTCGATAGTGAATGCCGGATCAAGCGCCGTTTCAACGGCGTGCATCAGCGATTCCGGGTCACGCACGCCCCGATCATAAGCTGAGGCTGCCGCTAGCAGCCCCCGGTACAGGCTGGATGCGCGGGCGCGCTGGTCAGGCGACAGGTATACGTTGCGCGAACTCATGGCCAGGCCATCGGGTTCACGCTGCGTCGGGCAGACCACGATGCGAATGGGAAAATCGAGATCGCGCACCATCCTTTTGATCACGACGACCTGCTGCGCGTCTTTCTGGCCGAAGTAAGCCGCATCCGGTTGGGTAAGATTGAACAGTTTGGCGACCACCGTCGCCACGCCATCGAAATGTCGTGGGCGGCGTGCGCCTTCTAACCCCTGGGTGACGTGTTCGACCCGTACCATCGTCTGAAAACCTGGCGGGTACATCAGCGCCGGGGTCGGCGTGAAAACCGCATCCACACCCGCCCGTTCGAACATCGCCAGGTCACGGGGAAGGTCACGTGGGTATTTGTCCAGGTCTTCACCCGCCCCAAACTGAAGCGGGTTGACGAAAATCGTGGCCAGTACAAAGTCGTTTTCAGCCCGCGCCGCCCTCACCAGGGCAATATGACCTTCGTGCAGCGCGCCCATCGTCAGCACCACGCCTACGCTGCCGCGCAGCGCACGGCGCAAAGCGCGCAGTGCGGAGATCGACTCAAGAACCTGCATGGGTCTCCGTACCATTCGTGCGCAGCGATTCCACAATGTCCTCTTTCATGGTGAAACTGTTCGCCTCTGTCGGGAAGGATCGCGCCTGCACATCGCGCACATACGCGCCGACTGCATCGTGTATCACCTGTCCCAGTTCGGCGTAGCGGCGCGTGTGGCGCGGCACGAATTCATCGAAGATGCCAAGCAGATCATGCCAGACCTGCACCTGCCCATCACAATCCGGACCAGCGCCAATACCGATAGTCGGGATGTCGAGCGCATCGGTGATCATCTTGCCCAGCGGGGCGGGCATCGATTCCAGTACGACAGCGAATGCGCCAGCCGCCTGCACCGCCTGCGAATCGCGGAGCAACTGCCGTGCAGAGTCCAGGTCGCGCCCCTGCACGCGCATCCCGCCCAGTTGATTCACGCTCTGCGGGGTCAGCCCGATATGCCCGACGACCGGAATCCCGGCACGGACGATGCGTTCAATCGTCGGCGCGAACGTCTCGCCGCCTTCCAGCTTGACGGCTGTCACGCCACCTTCCTGCACCAGACGCGCCGCATTTGTGAGCGCCTGTTCCGGGCTGATGCTGTACGTCATGAACGGCAAATCCCCAATGATCAGCGGCGTTGACGCGGCGCGTGACACCATCGACGCATGATAGATCATCTGGTCAAGCGTGACGGGGATCGGCGTTTCATGCCCCTGCACCACCATCCCCAATGAATCACCCACCAGGATGACGGGGACACCCGCTGCTGCACAGATTTTCGCACTGGGCGCGTCATAAGCGGTCAGCACCGGGATCGGGATGCCATCTTCTTTCATTTTTCGTATATCACGAACTGTCAGGCGTGCCATAAAAACATCCTATTCCAATAGACGGCGTATTTCGTCGAGCGGGGTGCCGCGTGCCTGGGCCAGCGGCAGAGTCTCATGCGCCAGCATTCGATACAACAGCGCCGCATCCGGTTCCACGGTTTCCAGCGCTTGCAGATGCGCCTTGAGCGTGCCTGCATCGCCGCGTACCAACGGTCCGGTCAGCGCGGCGGGGATACCCTTCGCTTTCAGGTTATCGAGCGTCCCGGCTAGCAGCGGAGTCAGCGCGGCGGCAGCGGTTTCAGATGACGTGCCACAATCGATCAGCAGCCGTTCGGCCAGCGCGTACAGCGTCACCGTGTAATTGCTGGCGAACGTCAGTGCGGCATGGTACAGCGCCTTTTTGCCCGGCGGAATTTCGACTGCCGTTCCATCCAGCGCTGAAACCAGCAAGCGAAGCTGACTTCGCAGCGCATCGCTGCTGGCTTCAAGCGCATAGACAGCGCCTCCCAATGTGCGCACCGCCGTTTCGACATCGGCAAACGGAAATGCCGGATGCAGGCCACCGACCGACGCGCCCGCCTCTGCCGCTGGTTTCAGCACGCTCAGGTCATGCGCTCCCGATACATGGATCACGCTTTTTCCGGTGAGGTCAACACCATCGGCCAGGTGCGCGGCCATCGGTTCAAGCACATCATCCGGCACGGTGAGCAGCGTCAGATCGGCCAGGCGCACCGCGTCACGGGGAACGGTGACCCGTGCATCGAACATCGCCGCAAGCTGCACGCTGCGTTCAACCGTGCGCGTGCTGAGCGCGGCAATTCGGCAGCCGCCCTTATGTAACAGACGTGCCAGTGTCTCGCCTACCTTACCGATGCCGATCACGGCCAGCGATAGCGGCGGGTTCATCGCGTCTGCGTACCCAGCGGTGTAGGCGTTGGAATCGGTTCGCTGACGTAAATGTTGATCGTGCAGGATGCGCGCATGGTGTTGGTCAAATCGAATACGGCCACCCTGAACTGATACCAGCCGGGGCGATAAAATGCCGGGACGAACTGCCCTAACTGCCCCTGTGAAGGCACGGGTTCGGTGTAATCCCGCTCCAGGGTAGCGAAACTCCCGCTCGTCCCGCTGCCCAGCAGTTCAAAGCGGTAGTACGCGAAGCTGTCTACGAAGGCAGTGCCGATCACGCTGATCGGCTCGAATACCACCATGCCATTCGCCGGGATCGCCACCTGTACATTCGGGTTGGTGCAGTTCGCAGGTGCAGCATTCGGGATGATCGTCCCTACTGGGGTGGGCGTGATGGTGGGTGTCGGCTGGATCAGATCGGCTGGATTCTGTTCGCCCAACACCACCCCGCTGGCATCGATCACGATCCCGCTCTCGATGGGTGCAGGCGTGAAGGTGGCAAAAATACCATCGTCCACTTCCAGGTTGAGCGCGACGGTATTCTGCGTGGTGGCACGCAGCGTGGGCGCGACGATCCGCTGCATTCCAACAATGATCAGCGCAAATTCGGTCAGCAGGATCAACGCCGTGAGCGCATTACCGCGTCGATAGCGCGCAATATCGCGTTCCAGCTCGAAATAGGTCGCCCGGTACTGTCCGCTGGCGCGCATCCAGCTTCGCAGCGCCACGAACGCAAAGATCGCCGTCAGGATGTACAACCCGGTAGCGATCTGTTCGATCAAAAAAACGGCGTTCGACATCACGCGCAAAATTCTCCCGTACTACGCCATCGACCGCAGCACCCCGCGTACAATCGCGCTCATGCGCGGGACGAGCAGCCCTCCGGCCTCTAACACCTCATCATGGCTGACCGTCGCGGTCGAATCGATCTGGTCGATAGTCTGGTTGGTGATGCCCGACATTGCCATCACGCGCATTCCGGCATGGCACGCCACCAGCACCTCATGGACGGTAGACATCCCGACCGCATCTCCGCCGATCATGCGTAGAAAGCGGATTTCAGCGGGGGATTCGAAGTTGGGACCAGATACGCACACATACACCCCTTCCTGCAAGGCGATCCCCGCTTCCTGGGCGATCTCGTGCGCCTTGCGCCGCAGATCGGCGTGATAGGCGTGCGATGTCGAGATGAAGCGCACTGGTTCATCCGCGTCAGCGAACGATCCGCGCAGCGGGTTGTTCCCGGCCATACCCACAAAATTAAGATGGTCATTGACCAGCATCACATCGCCGGGACGAAACGCAGGGTTCACCCCCCCGGCGGCATTGGTCAGGATCAGGGTTTTCACGCCAAGCAGTGCAAACACGCGGATCAGAAAGGTGACCTGTTCCGGCGTATAGCCTTCATACAGATGCGTTCGTCCGCGCTGCGCAACGACGGGAACCCCTTCCAGATGACCGATCACCAGCGTCCCTTCATGGCCGGGAACGGTGGACTGCGGACAGCGCGGAATTTTGGCATATGGGATCACCGTCGCGCTGACGATCTCGTCGGCCATGCGGCTTAAACCAGACCCCAGCACCAGCCCAACATCGGGCATAAGTGCCGAATACTGCCGAATGACCGCCGCCGCTGCTTCATAATCGAGACGAGAGTACATCACAGGTAAAGTCATGATAGGCGGCTCCTTGTTCTTTAAGATAGCACCTGCTCAACGTTTCATCCAGCGTGAACGGTTTAACAGGTCTTTTACAGGCTGGTGGTGTGACAATTTCGTTAAATATCGTTACAATAGGCGTTTAGTACGTGTTTACAGATTTGCTGACAGGTTGTGATGGAACTGACACCGGAACGCGCCGCGCTCACTTATGCGGATGTGTATCAGAAACTCTATAACCGGCCCCCGCGTGACCTGCACGTTCTCGATCAGGATTGGGTGATGGTCAACGGAGCGCGGATGCGCGTGACTGAGCTTGAATACCTGACGACCCAGCTTGAAATTGAGTACCGTAAAGCCCTTTCACACAAAAAGAGTATCGTGTCGCGGCTGATCAACTGGTTCAAGTAGCGCTGTACCCGGCCCGTTTGCGTGCCGCCTGGTATTGTGCTGGCGTATCGAGATCGTGCAGCACGTTTTCATCGTCCACATTGAGATACACGATCTCGGCTGCGTGGCGGTTGATCACGTCACGCGGTGCGCCGCCAGCAGGGAGATCGAGCAGTTCACCCCACAGCGCTTTATCGATCAGGATCGGGTGGCCGCGCCGCATTTGATAGCTGGGCGCGGCGATGCGCACCCCGCCCCGCGCATAGGTGTGCATTACCTGGCGCGTCACGCCCGCATCGATCATCGGCTGGTCGCCCAGCGCGATCAGCGCAGCATCGATATTTGCTGGCAGCGCACGCAGCCCGGTCTTGAGCGAAGTCAGCATATCGCCTGTCGTGTAATCTGGGTTGAACACGGTAGCCGCCCCGTGTCGCGCCGCGATCTGCGCCACCTGTTCGGCATAATGCCCTGTGACCACCAACGTATGATTCACCCCTGCAAGCGTCGCCTGTTCCAGGATGCGATCCAAAATCGTTCGGCCTGGTTCCCATTCCAGCAGCGGCTTGGGCTGACCCATGCGCGTCGATAAACCCGCCGCCAGCACGATCATCCCGATTCGGCGGGTCAGTTCAACAAGCGGCGGGTGATGATGGGTATTGCCCAGGACGACGCGCTCGATACGCGCATGGGCGATCAGTGTGCGGGCGATCCATCGGGCATCGTCGATCACGGCATCGGAGACGGCATTCAAAAACGGGATGACCCGCGCCGCTTCCGGGATCGCCTTCAACCCGCCTTGCGCATCTACCAGCACCGCTGCGAACAACTGCCGGGTCAGTGGGATACCGGGTACTGCGCCGAATGCCTGGCTGATGCCGTCGGCATTGAACACGGCAGATGGGTCAAGGGGTTGACCGAGCGCCGTCAGCGCGGCGCATGGGATGACGAGCGTCGTCTCCGCCGGGATGACGGGTTCATGCGCACGCGGCATCTTGAACGGCAGTTTACGCCCGCCGTCGGCTTCGATCAGCACGACATCGGCATGGTTCGCCAGCGCGGCGATCTGTGCGGACGGTAGCCCTTGCAGCTTATCCTCCTGGGCTGCTCGATAAACCAGCACCGGGGAACCCGTTTGCAGCAGCCCACTCAATGAGGCAGCCCCTTCGACAGCGATGCTGGTGCGAAACAGCGCCGCTTGATCAGCCCCCATGCGGGTGGTCGTGGTGACCAGCACGCGCCAGCCCAACGCGGCAAGATCATGTGCCATGCACGCCATGAGCGATGTTTTACCGCCCGCCCCGGCGAACGATACCCACTCGCCTTTGCGCACGCCGAATGCATCAGCCGCGTTCATGCGCACCGCCGTAAAGCTGTGAGCGAATGTGCGGCTCAGTCAGTACCGCTTCCAGCACGCCCCCGCCGACTGCCAGCGCTTTATCGGAAATCGTAAAGCAGTGATCGCGTTCCGAACGCGGGTCGAGATCGCCGATCTTCATGCCAGGCTGTACAGCAACAGCAGGATGCACCAGGCCGCGCAGCACGCCATCAAACGGCGCGATGAGCGGTATGCCGCCAACATCCGCGATGATCTGTCCAACATGAATCGTATCGCCAATTGACACATGAGCCGTCACGTGACCAGGGGCTGGCGCACGCAGCACCCGTGAATGCGTTTTCCCCGCCATGCTGCCCGGTTCCCCGGTATCTGGTTCGGCGCTGCCCTGCCAGTACACCCGCCCCAGATGGTGACCCCTGTTGGTTTCAATCACGGCGTGCGCATGAATACCCGCCGTGTAACCAGGACCTAACGCAATCACGAGCGGCGCATCGTGGATCGTGCTGTCGAGCGGACGTTTTTCCATGCGCGCATCGACCACAACCAACGGCCTGAGCGTGCGCACGGACTCGCCTGCCGCATCGACCCATACAGGAATCTCGTCCGCATCCAGCACCGTTTCTGCGCGGTCGATGTGGTCGATTCGCCGGGCAGTCACCCCATCGACGCTGCGCACCCCGTCAAAGACCGCATCGCCATAGCAGACGACGCGGCGCACCAGCAGCGGGGCATCCAGTTCCAGTACGATCACCCGCAGCCCAGCGCGGTGAAGCCGAAACGCCGCGCCGCTGGCCAGGTCGCCGCCGCCGCGCATCACGATCAACCCGTTCATCCGGTTACAACACGCCGATCCCGTGCTGGCGCAGCGCCGCGACCACTTTGTCCGGCACAAATGGCAGATCGTACAACCATACACCCACTGCGTCGTAGACTGCGGCGGCGATGGCGGGCGCAACGGGGATAAACGGCATTTCGGCCATCCCCCGCGCTCCAAACGGGCCAATCGGGTCGGGATATTCCAGGATCACCGATTTGACTTCGAGCGGCACATCCAGCACGGTCGGGATCAGATATGTGGAAAGGTACGGGTTGAGGATGCGCCCATTGCGCGACACCAGATTTTCCATGATCGCATAGCCAAGTGCTTGGACGACCGCACCTTCAATCTGCCCCTGCACAAGCTGCGGATTGACGGCCTGCCCTACATCGTCGGCGCATACCACCCGGCGGACGAAGATCTGCCCTGTCTCAATATCGATTTCGACTTCGGCGGCCTGTGCCACGTAGCCATAGGCAAAGTTGGGTTCAGCCTTGCCCGTCATCGGGTCGAACGGGGTCGTTTTGGGCGGGCGATACTGGTACGTAGCCACCGCCGGGCGTTCTTCAGCCTGCCACACTGCAAGGGCCTTTTCCGCCGCCCCCTTGATCGCGTTGCCCGCCATGAACGTCAGGCGCGAAGCCGATGCACTGCCCGCCGTCTGCGTTTCGGCAGTGTCATGACCGATCAGCCGGACTTTGCGCAGCGGCACGCCGACAGCCTCCGCCGCGATCTGCATCATGACCGTGTGCGTCCCCTGGCCGACTTCTGCGCCGCCGTGCCGCACTACCACCTGCTCAATTTCGCCTTTCCCGTACAGTTCGACGGTCGCCCAGCTTTGTTCAGGGAATCCGAAACTGTACCCCACATTCTTGAAGCCGCACGCGAAACCCACGCCCCGGCGCAGCGCGGGGTTTTCCAGCTGTTCCAGCGCGGCACGTGTCCATTTACCGCCCGCCTGTGTCCAGAAACTCTCGCGAGCCGCCGCTTCGATGACCTGGGGCATACTCACGCCCTTTGGCAGCGGCGTACCCACCGATAAAATGCTGCCTTCACGGATACTGTTTTTCAGCCGAAGCGTCACCGGGTCAATATCGAGCGCCGCCGCAAGTCGATTGACCATGCTTTCGACGGCAAACGCGGCCTGTGGCGCACCGAACCCGCGAAAAGCCCCGGTGGGGATGTTGTTGGTCAGCACCGCATACGTATCGATATAGACGTTGGCAATCTCGTATGGCCCGGTTGCCATCAGGTTGGCATTCGCCAGCACCTTTGTGGACGTATAGTTGTACGGGCCAGCATCCCCGATGATTTCAGCTTCAACTGCCGTGATCGTACCATCACGTTTTGCGCCCCACCGCGTGTTGATGCGAATCGGGTGGCGCTTATGATGGTACAGGATCGATTCTTCACGGCTCCAGATCGTCTTGACCGGGCGTTGCAGCTTCCAGGCGGCGAGTGCCAGCACGATCTGGATCGACATATCTTCGCGGCCACCGAATGCCCCGCCAATCGCCGGATAGATCACACGTACCTGGGATTCCGGCAGCCCAAGCGCGTGCGCGATCAGGTATTGATCCTCATGCGTCCACTGCCCGGCCACCAGCACGGTCACGCGCCCCTGCTCATCGATATAGCCGAGTCCGGCTTCGGGCTGCAAGTACGCATGTTCCTGGTACCCGGTGGAATATTCGCCTTCCAGAATTACATCGGCGGCTGCCCAGCCCGCCTCCATGTCGCCGTGCCGGGTACGGTAATGCACCAGCACATTTCCCGGCACCCCCGCCTGAATCTGCGGTGCGCCTTCGGCCATCGCATCGAGCGGGTCGAACACGGGCGGCAAATCTTCATACTCAATGCGAATTCGGCGGGCGGCTTCGGTGGCTATGGCTTCGGTTTCCGCCACCACCAGCGCCACATTGTCCATGTAACAGCGCACCACATCCGCGCCGGGCATTGGGCTGCCCACCCCGCACAGCACAGGCTGATCTTTCGTGACCAGCCCATATTCGTTTACGGGAATGTCTTTCGCCGTGAATACCGCCACCACGCCCGGCACGGCTTCCGCCTCACGGGTATCGACCGCGACGATGCGAGCATGGGCGCGGTCGCTGAAGCGGATTTTCATCCATAACTGATGTTCCATATCGACATCGCCGGGGTATGGTGCTTCGCCCGTCACCTTCCCCAACGCATCCAAACGTCGAATGCTTTGGCCAATGGCGATGTTTTTGTGTTCACGTTCAGCCACGATGTGTATTGAACCCCATGTACCCCGCTCAATGCTTCCGATTTGCAAGACCTGTGTCAGCGCAGGCCGTTCATCGCTGCAATTTCCTGCGTCAGCGTGCGCGCATCGACTTTCACTCTGGTACGCAGTGCTTCACGAGCGAGCAGCCGATGCAGGATGGCGACCGCCGTCGCATACGTCGGATCGACCCCCGCATAACTCAGGCTGCCCGCACCCAGATTATGCCCTTTGGTGAACGGCGTATCGCTGGCATAGTGCAGGATGCCAATATCGAACGGGGCATGATGCAGCGTGACGATCTCGTTCTGGGGGTGACGGCGCGGGCGCACCACTTCATAAATCGCGCTCAGGTATGGCCCGGCTTCCATCTCTAGCACGGTATAGCCTTCGCGGTAGAACACGCCCATATACTGTGAATTTTGCAGGAACGTCCCCAGTGCGCTGATCGCCTTCTGATTATCGAGTACCTGCCCCATCGACATGAATGGCGCAACATCGATGGCCGAAAAGCAGTTGTTGAACAGATAGCTGTTGTGCGAATGTTCGTCGTGTACCACGTTCGAGATCATCACGTCGCCGATGCGCGCATTCAGCGTCGCCGCTTTGCCCATGACGTACACGCCGAGCAGACGCTCGACTCGTTCGCTGAGCCGCGCCAGGATTTCATATGCGCCTAAGCCCAGCGGGTAATCGATGTTCAGGATCACCGCGTCGGACTGCGTTAACCAATCAAGCTGACGGCCTTCTGTCAGGCGCGGGTCAAGCCATTCGGGTTTCAGGCGGTTGACTTCGATGATCTGCGTTTCCAGTTCAAACCCGTGACGGCTGGGGATGCGATAAATGCCAAGCGCCGCCTCATCGCGCTTCAACTGGGTGCGCGCTTCGCCCCGGTCGCTGGTGTCCATGTACTTGCGCAGCACGTAGTACAGGAAATTGTTTTTGGCGGCGGTGCTGCCTGTTTCCTGGAGCTGCTGGTATTCGGCCAGCAGATCGGCGTGCTGCTTGTGCTGAATGAACTCGAACAGCGCTTTTTCTTCGCGCACCGCGAAACCCGTCAGCAGGTTGACGAGCGAATGCGTATTGCTGCTCACGAAATAGACCGGGCGATCTTCCAGGTCGATGTCGGTTTTCAGGCAGTCTTTAATTTCGTCCCACCACTGCGCCGTTGCCCGGCGGTAATCTGCCTGCGAGCCGCTGATCAGCCGCACGCCAAACGATTTACGCTGCCGGGCGATCTTGGCGAGCGTCGGCATGAAATTGATGCCCCAGGCCGTTTCAAGCCGCCGGACTTCGCTCACCTGCATATGCAGCGCCCCGGCCAGCAGTTCAAGTTCGCTTTCCGTCAGCCGCTGTACGCGCCGTTCATTCGCGGACAGGAACAGGCGGGCGATTTCGGTTTGCAGCAATGCGTGTAGTTTGTTCCATTCGATCTGGTACGCTGTGAGCATCGGCAGCAGGTCATCAATGTCCGACCGGCTGACCACGAATACCGCCAGCGTCGCCGTGCCGTCGAAGTGCGTGCGGCGGCGGCGGCCTGGTGCATACACGCGCTCCCATTCATCGACCGGGTAGCCCGATTCTGCAAACGATTTTTCGACCTGGCCGATCAGGATCAGTGCGGCATCCGCGACGCTGGCGGGCATTCGCTGGCTGCTGTACACCAGCGCAGAAATATCGATCTTCAGGGGGTCACGCGCATGGACATGCAGCGACGAATCCATCGCCAGGTAGCTTTCTACCAGGGTTTCAATCTGAATCGTTTGGGTAGAACGCAGCAGCGAGTAGTACGTGCGCATGTACAGTTCAAGTTCTTCACTCCCCGTCGTGGGGACAGTGCGATCCATCTCGCCGCTCCTTTGGCTGGTCACTTACCCCATCAACAGCGCCACACAGTACAGCAGCATCAGCGGCGGTTCGGGTCATCGGTCGCGGATGAGCGTGCGCGTACATCCTGGCGCATCTGGCGGTTCAACCGCTGCTGACGCTTCGCGTCGGCGGCATCCATCAGCTTCTTTTCCTGGCGTTCTTTCATCAGGTCGGTTTCTTTGACCGATGTTTTGGGCTTGGGCGCGGCGGCGGCAAAAACGACCGATGCCAGCGAAATCAACACGAGAAAGATCGCGATTCCCACCCCGGCCAGCATGACATTGTCATCCACGCCGCGCCCGAAGGCGCTGTTCTGTGCTTTCATCCAGGCCAGCAGCCCTGGTGCCAGAAACCAGGCAATGATCCCGACTGCAATTGCCATCATCACCCCGATGAGCGGGCGAAGCCCCTTACGCTTGCGGTATTCCTGTACTTTGACCTGAGACATCGTTCAATCACTCCCTTGCTGCTGGCTTGCCTGTACAAAAGCATCCATGATTTTGTAGTAACCTGTGCAGCGGCACAAATTCCCGCTGATGCTCTGTTCGATCTGCGCTTTGGTCGGCTGTGGATGTTCTTCCAGCAGCTTAGCGCCCGCCATCAGCAGCCCCGGTGTGCAGTAGCCGCACTGCACCGCCCCATGTTCAATGAACGCCGTCTGAAGCGGGTGCAGATGCCCATTTTCCTGCAACCCTTCTACCGTTTCAATGGCTGCACTGTGCGCACGCGGCGCACCCACCAGACATGCCATCACCGCTGCGCCATCCAAAAAGACGGTACACGCGCCGCATTCGCCTTCGGCACAGCCCTCTTTCGTCCCCGGCATCCCAATATCTTCGCGCAGCAGGCGCAGCAGCGTTTTGTGCTGGCCGCCGCTGACGACGTGCGTCACCCCGTTGACGGTGGTGACAATCGCCGCGCCCTGCTCGCCCGATTCATGCACGATCATCCGTTCCAGCGGCCTGGGTGTTTGCCCGTGGTGTTCGCCCCACAACAGCGCAGGATCAGCCGGATACTGCCGCGCCTGCTGGTTGGCCGCCAACGCCTTTAACGCCCGGCTGACCAGCACGCGCACCATTTCGACCCGGTAAGCTGCCGTGCCGCGCACATCATCAATAGGGTTGACCGCTTCTGCTGCCAGCCGCGCCGCTTCGCGGATCGTTTCCGGCGTAAGGCGCACACCCGTCAGGGAACGTTCGGCAATTTCGGCGCGAAAAATGGTGGGGGCCACGCTGCCCAATGTGATGCGGGCGCTGCGCACTTCCTCACCCTCCAGCGCCAGGATTACCGCCGCATTCACGACGGCGATGGCCTGTGCGCGCCGCAGCCCCAGCTTCAGGAAGATGCCGCGCTCATTTTCCAGTATGGCCGGAAAACGGATGTTCGTCAGCAGTTCGTCGGCGCGCATCACGTTTCGGCGCACCCCGGCATAAAACGCGCCAAGCGGGATCGTCCGTTCGCCTTCCAACGATGTGAGCGTGACGTGCGCATCCAGCGCCATCAGTGGGGTGATGGTATCGTTGGCCGGGGATGCCGTGATGATGTTTCCCGCCAGCGTCGCCCGGTTACGGATTTGCGGCGCGCCCACTTCCCAGCACGCCTGCGCCAGCGGCAGCGCATGGCGCACGATCACATCGCTGGCGACGATCTGATTATGGGTGACCAGCGGCCCGATTTCGATCTCGTCGCCATACGTGCTGATCGCGTTCAGCCCTGGAATGCGCGTGATGTCGATCAGCACATCGACACCGGGGCGCTGATGCCGTTCCAGCTCGATCAGCAGGTCGGTTCCCCCGGCGATCACCCGTGCGCGTTCACGATACTGCGCCAGCAGCTCCAGCGCTTCAGAAATTCGACTGACCGCGTAGTAATGGCTCCACATGATTATTCCGGCTCAACTTCCAGCAGCGTGACGGGATTGATGTTGCGAATGAGCGTTTCGTTGTAGTCCGTTTCAGTTTGCGCCCGCCGATCATACGTATGAACATGGCCGTGAACCATGTAGCGCGGACGGTATAAATCGAGAAAGCGCAGAAACGCTTTGATGCCTGTGTGCGGCGGGTCTTCGGCATCGTGGATGCCGAATGCCGGGGCATGGGTGACAAACACATCGAGCGCATGTTTATGCGTCATGCGGCGCAGGTACAGCGGCAGCATGGCACTGACCACGAAATTACGCATTTCCCCTTCCGAATACTGGACGGGGCTGTTGTTATACCGAATAGAGCCTTCAATGCCGAAAAACGATAAGCCTTTATATTCAATAAGCTGACGGTGCAGGTTTTCCCCACCCGGTGGGCGTTCTGTATACGCCGAATCATGATTGCCGCGCACGTAGAACAGCGGGACGTTCAACACACTGGTGATGAACTCCAGATACGTCGCGGGCATATCCCCACAGCTTACGATCAGTTCGACATCGTGGTAACGCCGCCGAAGATGTGCTGCATTTTCCATCTGCTGCACCACAATATCGCTAATGCACAGTATTTTCACAGGACGATCAACCCACCCCAGTAGCCCATCAACAAAAACGTTCCCGCACCATCAGCCGTCCTCCATAACATCCCCCACCGCTCTCATGCGCATGGGTTCACCCGTCCCACCACGCCGGATCATGATGATCTCGGCCAATATGCTCACGGCGATCTCTTTGGGCGTTTCCGCGTTCAGTTCCAGGCCAATCGGTGACCGCACCCGCGACCGCACCCGTCCCAGGTCATCATCGGTCAGGCCGTGTGCGGCCTTCAACGCTTTGAGCGTGAGCGCCCAGCGCCTTTCACTGCCGATCACGCCGATATAGGCTGCCGGGGTCGCCAGCAGTGCCGGGATGAGCGGAAGATCGACGGGCAACCCGCGTGTGACTGCTGCGATATACGTATTTGTGTCGATGGCGATGTGCGCGGCGATTTCGGCGGGTTTGCACACCACATACGCATCCAGGCCGGGCGCATAATCCGGGCTGGCATAATCCGATCTGTCATCGGTCAGCGTCACATGAAAGCCCGACCATTTCGCCAGTTCCGCCAGGGCTTTCCCCACATGCCCCCCGCCGATCACCACCAGGCGGGGCAGGACGAATATTGGTTCGATGAACACCTGCACTGTCCCGCCGCAGATGCCAGGATCGCCCGCTGCAATGTCGTTGAGCGTGTACACAGGTAAACGGGTGCGTCCGTCACGAATCGCGTCGAGCGCTTCAGCGATTACCAGGCTTTCCATCTTGCCGCCGCCCACGGTGCCAATGCACGTTCCGTCCGCCCGCACCAGCAGCTTGCTTCCGGCATGGCGCGGCACGCTGCCCTGCACGTGAATCACGGTCGCTAAAGCGACCGGTTCGCCGTTCTGCTGGGCTTTTGCCAGCGCTTGATACACCGCTCCTACATCGTCCATGCTGCGTTACTGAATCTCGAAGTCGTCTATCAGGAAACGAGCCTGTGTATCCCCACCGTTCGGCATCAACCGCTCGAATGTCGCGGGATTATACAAGCCAATATAGGTCTGATACAGACCCGGCGGAAGTATCGTTACATCCAGTTCGATTGTGTCACGAAATGACCCCGGTAGCCAATTCCCAGGCGGTAAACTGCCATTACCGGGGCGGGAGTCGATCTGAAGCAGCACCTGATCGAGATTGTCCGCTGCATATACATGGATGAAATAGGCGTAATCGCCTGCCGCGCCGCCTTCTGTGAACCAGTTCAGACGGTACGTCACGCGGCCATACACCGCTTGTTCGTCCACCAGCGGATCGTTCACGCCGCTGCTGTCGCGCACCGTCAATACAATCTGGCCATCCTGAAAAATCGTCGTCGGGTTTTCGGGCGGTTGCAGTGCCGGGTAAAAGCTGGCGAACAGCCAATGAAAATACGGTTGATACGTCCCGCCAGGGATGTTCGGTACGATGCGCAGGGCGATGTCGTCGTCCGTCACCACTGCCGCCGGAATGAAGGTCGCAATTTCGTACCATGAACCGGGCAGTGCCGGGATCACCCGCGTACCGATATACTGATCGTTGGCATACACATCAAATGTGCCTGGGGTGGCCGGGTGAACGCGAGTGACCAATACCGCATCATCACCTGCCCGCCCGCGCAGCGTAAAACGTTCTTCACCATTGATGCGCCGCCCCCCATCCAGCACGCTGCATGTGAAGTAATCACAGCCAAAGGTATTGAACTGATAAAACTCGGTTGGGAAACCGCCCAGCGGCTCATCTGCCGTCCATGTGTAGGCGTGCGCCCGCTCATCGGCAGTATCGGCCACATTGAGCGCATCGATCCAGTTCATATTCGAAAATACATCGAGATACGACTCGGTCAGGGCATCCATATCCCGTTGATGATCCGCCGCCGCATAGCTGGGACGATAAATGCCCTGCACCGCCGCCGCCAGCGCGACATTGCGTTCCGAATCGAGTTCGACCGGGTAAACGGCCAGCGGTTCGGCATATAAATCGGTGGGCTGCAAGTAGCCCAGCCCCAGCCCATGCCCTTCGCCATACGACGCGATCAGGACAGGGCGCTGCGCAAGCAGGTATTCACCGACCGCGCCGGGACCGTTGCGCCAGTACTCCGATGCGCCCGGTGTGGTCAATCCCACAATGTCGAGCGTGGTACGCCCGCCATGATAGCGCATCATGCCGACATCATGTACGGCCACAAGCGCCCCCGGTGGGGCATTTTCACGCAGCCAGTTCGCCATTTGCAGCGGCTGCGCATTGACATAACCCACGTTCAGCGCATAGCCGATCAGGTACACATCCACTGTGAACAGCGCTTGCATGGCCGCGCCCCCCAACAAGAGCAGCCCGCTTTCTTTCAGCACCGGGCGATCCAGAGCGATGATCAACCCCGCCGCACCCAACGGGATGAAGGCGGCGATCAGCGGCACTTGATAACGCAGAAAATGCCAGAATGCGGTATCGAGCGTCGAAACTGCACCGATCAACCCGCCGATCCACAGCAGGATCAGGATGGCTAACCCGCGTGTGTGGCGGCGCACGATTAGGTACAGGCAAAGACCGAATGCCGCATACACGAACAGCGACACGCCGAGCGTTTCCTCTGTCACGCTGCGCGGGGTGATGAAATCGACCAGCATCCGCCGCATGTTGTCGATCACGCGCCCGATGATCACGCCATAATCGGTTGGGATCATACCGAACAGGGATTTTGACGCATTCCCCGAAGCGATGAATGACCCGGTGACGAACGCATTCACAATCGGCTGCGTCATCATTGCGATTAGCGGCAGTGCCAGCCAGCGCGTAGAACGGCTCAAGCGTCCTTTCAGGCCGACGCGCTGCCATTCGCTGATCAGCAGATACGCGCAGCCCAGCAGCGCAAGCAGCGCGCCTTCAGGCCGGGTGAGCGCTAAAAGCGTCCCCGCAGTACCGATGATCCGCGCCTGTTTACGAATAACGCCATCGAGCGTCCACAGCGTGAACAGGACGGTGAACCCTGTCTCCATGCCGCTCATGAAATGCCATTGCAGCAGCCCATGCAGCGAAAAGATCAGCGGGACGACTGCGCCGATCAAAGCAGGCACGCCAAACCCGCGTGCCACACGGTAGGCGGCGAAAGCCGAGCCTGCCATCGTGAGCGCGCCCAGCCCCATCGCCCACTGCCCAAGCGCAAGCCCTTGAAACCCGATACTGTGACCGAACGCCAGCACGAATGGATACAAAAAGCTGGTCGCGCCGCTCGTGGCGGGCAGCCCAGGGTTATACACGAACGGCTGACCCTGAGCGATCTGTCGGGCATACTGAAAGTGGATGTAGGCATCGTCCAGCGGCATAATCACTTGTCCCCCGCTGACGGCGTGGTTCGCCGCCGTGTAGACGATGAATACGATCCCGGCGCTGATGCAGCAGCCCCCCCACACCAGGAGCAAAAATTTGGGCTTTTCACCGAGCGGCGGCAGTCCCTTTTCGGCGCGACGATCCCGCACATACCAGGTGATCGCCCACAGCACCCCGCCGAACACCAGCGCGGTGACGACGATGGCATTGACGATCTCCCAGCGCACCGCATCGCTCATTGGCAGCAGCTCACTGGCTGTAACCGTTCGCAAAGGTATCGATCATCAAGCGCACATCGTCGCCCAGCGGATACAGGATCGGGCAGGTCGCGCCGTACTGCACGTACTCGCGTACCTTCGCGCGCACTTCGTCCGGCGTACCGCTGGCGGTGATCATCTGCACTACATCATCGGGGACAAGCCGCATCGCGTCTTGAATCTGTTCTTCGGTGGCAGGCCAGGTCAGCACCTGGGCAATCTCGTCGAGCAGTTCCTGCCGAACTCCGCTGGCTTTCATAATGTGCGGCTGCTGCCCAAGATACTGTGTGACCAGTTTACGAGCGCCATCCAGCGCCCGCTTGCGATCCGCATCGACCGAGCAGACGACCAATTGAGGCCGATCAATCATATCGAGCGTTTTCCCGGCCTTTTTCGCGCCGATCTCCAGTTGTTCCAGCGCGCCTTCATTGTATTTCGGGGAGACCAGGTAGTTCAGCACCGCACCGTCAGCAATTTCGCCCGTCAGCGCCATCATCTGTGGGCCAGTCGCACCGATGTAGATCGGCACATTGCGCGGTTCCTTGCGGCCATGTACGACATCCAGTTCGACATCGGTCAGGTGGACGAACTCCCCGTGATACGTCACCCGCTGACGCGCCAGCAGATCGCGCACGACCTGCACCACTTCGCGCATTGCCAGCAGCGGCTTGGCGCGGTTGATGCCAACTTTTGCCGCCAAAGGGTCCCACCATGCGCCGATCCCGCAGATGATCCGGTCGGGCGCAAGGTCATCAAGCGTGAGAAAAGTCGCCGCGATCACGGCGGCATTGCGCGTCCAGTTGTTGATCACGCCGCTGCCAATCTTGATCCGGTTCGTGCGCGCCGCGAACGCCGCCATCGGCACAATCGCATCGCGCACCAGGCGGCTTTCCGCCTGCCAAACGGCTTCAAAGCCGCGCTGTTCGGCGTATTCCACATACTTGATCGCATCTTGCAGCGGGTGTGCATCCTGCAAATAAAGGGCTACACGGTCAGCCATTGTCATGTTCTCCGGGGGATGCGGAAAGACTTGAATACGGACGAATCGTCCATCAAGTTCAGGGAAAGCGCACATTTATACCGCTCAGGCGGCACGCGGCGCAATCTTTATCCAGCGCTGTTGGGCAGCAGAAATGCTGGCACATCCGCGCCCGACTTCGCAGCCACCGTCATATAATTCTGCAAATCGTCCGGCATATCGATGTCGAGCATCAGCCGCTCGTTGTGAATGCGCTGCACGGCAGCACCCGCAGCGCGTGCTGCTTCCATGTGGCGTTGAAAGCTGCCCGGCCCATATGCATAGGGGATCATCCCGGCAGGCCGCGTGAGCATGGCGTTGGTGCCATCCTCATGGCGGTCAGTGGCGATCACCAGGGTATTGTCGGCGCGCCCCAGCGCAAGCATCGCGCTCACATCGTCGGACTGGATCAACGGCAGGTCTGCCGGCAGGATCAACACCGCTTCGCCGCGAAACCCAATCGCTACCTGCGTCGCCCGCATCAATGCATGGTTCAACTCCGGGGTGCCGCTTTCCTGCACCGTGTGAACCCCCATATCCCGCGCAATCGACAGCGCCTTTGGGTCACGGCTGATCACCAGCGTCCCCGCGACTTCGGCAATCGGGTTCACCACGCTGATCGTATGGCGCATCAGCAGTTCGGCCAACTGCGCCCGCTGTTCCGGCGAAAGCACCGCTGCCAGCCGGGTTTTGGCTTTGGTCAGCGGCTTGATGGGAATGATCACCCACACGCTCATTGCATCACCCCGTTTCAATCCATTCAAGAATGCGCCCCGCAAAGGCGGCTCGATCCGATTCGTTTTTCATCACGGTATCCATTTGCACGGCGCGAATCGACTCGATGTGGACGGGCTGCCCGGCATCGCGTTGATCGTACACGAACCCGGTGGCCATACCCTGGTAATAGGCGGCTACCTCACGGGCGGACACTTCGGCATAGCCTAATTCTGCCATGATTTTGGCCGCTGGCCCCTTGAGCGCTTTGCCTTCGACAATCGGGCTGATGGCGACACGCGGCACTGGGCGGCTGCGCAGCAGGTCGGCCATGCCGGGGACACGCAAAATCGGCGCAATCGACAGCCAGGGATTAGACGGTGCGAACAGGATCGCATCGGCTTCGCAGATCGCACGTTCGACAGCCTGTGAAGGGCGCGCTGCCGCTTCGCCTGCGCTGCGAATCGCCTTGACGGTCGGCTGCCAGCGGTAACGCACGAAATATTCCTGAAATTCGATTTCGCCGTACTCCACCGTATCGATCATCGTCGGCATTTCGGCATCCGTCATCGGCAGAATGGCATGAAGAATCCCCGCCCGTTTCGTCAACTGTTGGGTGATTTGGGTCAGCGTTTCACCGCTGCGAATGGCCTGAGTGCGCAGCAGGTGAGTCGCCACATCCTGGTCGCCCAGGCGGAACCAGGGCATTTCACCGTAACGCCGCAGCGAATCGAGCATGGCCGTCGTATCGCCCGCAACCCCCCATCCGTTGGCTTTATCCACCCACCCGGCCAGGGTGTACATGACCGTATCCAGGTCTGGGCAGATTTTCAGGCCATAATGCCAGAAATCGTCACCCGTGTTGACGATCACGGTCAGTTGTCCAGGAGCAAGGTGCTGCGCCAGCCCATGCGCCAGCTTCGCGCCCCCCACGCCGCCCACCAGCACCGCTATGCGGTTCAGCGCCATACGATGCTCTTTTCCAGCGGATGCCGCGTCTTGACTTTGGTTTCCGCCGGGTAGCCGAGCGTGATCAACGCCTGGGGCTGCCATTCGGACGGCAGGTCGAGTGCGTCGCGCACCACCCCCTGACAGAACAGCGGCGCGCACATCCAGCACGCCCCTAATCCGGCTTCATGCGCGGCCAGGAGCAGGTTTTGCCCGGCCATCGCGGTACTTTGCACCGCCATCAGCACCTCATTTTCGGCCCGCCGCTTATCTGGGTAGCAATCCATGTCTTGCATACTGAGACACAGCACAATGGCAGCGGGTGCGCTGGTAATGCGCGCATACGAGCGGCCAGTATCCGCCGCGATCACGTCCGGCGGCACACCGTCAGCTTCCAGGTCACGGCGCAGTTGATCGCCCATCTGCCGCGCCAGCATTTCTTTGCGGGCGGCATCCATCACCACCGCAAACCGCCAGGGCTGGCGGTTGTGCGCAGAAGGCGACCAGACCGCCGCCGCCAGCAGATGTTCGATCAGCGGGGCGGGAACGGGTTCAGGCGTGTAGCGCCGAATCGAACGCCGCGAGACGAGCAAAGACGACAATGTGTTTTCGCGTACCAACGCACCACCTCAACGAACCAGGTTGAATGGACGATCACCTCAGCAGGTAGTAGGTGGAGGCGGTCGGGCAAGGTATCAGGCGGTCTGGGGGTTTAACGGCGGTACAAATCCTGTTCCGGTGGACGGTTCAGGTCGGCTGCGCGCCCGTCGTTGGGCGGAAAGCCCAGGCCGCGCACAAGCACGACGGGCAGCCCCTCCGCGCCTTCCCCGGTGAGCAGTGCCGCCGCTGAAGCCACCATGTCCGCATACGCGGTGATGCTGATCTTCAGGACGCGCCCGAACATGTCCGGCTTACCCCGCAGATCGAGCAGCGCGGGCATTCCGGCCACGCCGACCGCCGTCCCCACATTGCCGATTCGGAACGGGCGGCCATGTGAATCGCTGATCACGATTCCAGCCCATGTCCCGGTTTGCCTGTACAGGCCATCCCGAAGCTGCCGCGCACTGGAGTCCGGGTCGGCGGGAAGCAGCAGCGCCCGTTCATCGCCCGCCTCCACGTTCGATTGATCGATGCCCGCATTTGCGCTCACAAAGCCCAGGCGGTGACGCACCACCAGCACATTCGGCGCGGCACGGCTGATTTCGGTGCTTTCGCGCAGCACCAGTTCGACCATACGCGGGTCTTTGCCCGTGACAGCAGCGATCTGCTGCGCCTGTTCGCCGGGCTGGACGGCGGCCAGGTCGATCAGGCGGCCTTCGGCCTTCGAGACGATTTTCGACGTGACCACCAGCGCATCGCCGTCGTAAAGCGCTTCATCAGCCCGCGCCAACCCCTCCAGGATCACGCGCACCAGGTCATCACCCGCGTGAATGTGCGGGATACCCGGCAGCGCGGTCAGCACCAGGCGCGGGGACGAACTCAAACGTCAAGCCCTGTAATGCGAATGCCAAGCCCTTTGGTGTTATATTTTTTGTTCATGTACAGCAGCACGGGCGTAAGCGACTCCGCCGCGACGCTGTTCGCCAGCGGGCCGGCATCGTAACCGCGCATCCCTGCTGCCTCCACCAGCTTGATCACATCGTTCTTCGCGTCGTCATCGTCGCCCGTCACCAGCACATCGCACTGCACTTCGGTATTCGGATCGCCCACTTTTTCCGAACTGACATTCTGAAACGCCGAGACCACCTTCACACTCTGCGGCAGGATCGCTTTCGCCTCCAGCGCGGCGGATTTTCCGTCCGGCACCCACACCGTGCGGACTTTCGGCGGCTGGAGCGGGACGGTTACATCGACCAGCGTTTTCCCCTCCAGCAAATCCACCACTCCGCGCAGCGTATCCTGATGCGCCTGATACGGTACGCTCAGTACGACAATGTTGGCCTGGGCCGCCGCCGCCCGGTTGTCCAGCCCGGTGATGTAATCCCCGCCGATCTGCTGATTCAGCTCGGCGGCTCGCGTTTGTGCCTTTTCCGCATCCCGCGAACCGATGATCACGCGGTAGCCGTTCAACGCCCAGCGCATCGCTAACCCACTGCCTTCTTTACCTGTCCCGCCCAGCACAGCAACGGTGATCAGGGTGCGTTCATTTTCAGCCATAATCGTTTCGTCCCAATGGTGATGATGGTCGTGCTGTGTAAAGGCACGCTTTTGAATACGACCTGATGCGCTTGATTGTACCGCAACCCGACGATCCACTTAAGTACAGGTTCCAAGGCCCGGCTGCACCCGCATACCAACCGATCAGTCAGCACTTGCTGCGCAGCGCTGATAGCGTTCCCACACGCCCGGCGCAAGCGCCAGCGCTTCGGCGGCGATCTGTCGCTCATCCAGGGTGATCAGTTGGCGATCATGCATCAGTATGGTACCGGCGCAAATCGTCGTCGTCACCATCGACGATTCGAACCCGAACAGAATATGCCAGGGCAGGTTGCCCGGCGTGAGCGGCGTGAACGGGTGGTAATCGACAAAGATGATGTCCGCTGCCGCGCCGGGCTTCAGCGATCCCATTTCCAATCCATCGAAGAACCGCGAAGCCAATCGGTTATTGTGGACATGCGCCACCCGTTCGACCGCTGCGCCGTTCGCTTTGCGCGGGTCACGGCTGACGACTTTGTGCAGCAGGTAAGCGGCTTTCCATTCTTCCCACATCGCATTGCTGAAACCGTCATTGCCCAGGCACACAAACGTATCATCCGCCATCATCAGGTCGAAGCGCATCGCGCCCACTGCATTATTCATGTTCGAGCGCGGCTGATGCGTGACAGCGACCTTGTGCCGCTGCAAACGACGCAGTTCCATTTTGCCGACGTGGACGCAGTGCGCGGCAATCGTGCGCTCCGTCAGAATGCCCAGCGCGCCGAGCCGATGCACGACTCGCTTGCCATAACGCGACAGGCTGTCGCGCTGGTCGGCCTCATGTTCTGCGACATGGATATGAAAACCGTCGGTAGGATTGGCCTCTGTGCAGCGGTTGATCGTGGCATCGCTCAGCGTGAGACTGGCGTGCAGGCCGAAGGTGCCGCGTATGCGCGGGTGTGCGGCGTTCTGGCGGATGAACCGGGCATTTTCCGCGATTCCCGCTTCAGCTTTGTCGAATCCGTCGCGGTCGGTCACTTCATAACACAGCACAGCCCGCACGCCTGCCTGTTCGACAGCGCTGGCGATCACGTTCAGGCTGCCGTCAATCGAATTCGGGCTGGCATGATGATCGAACAGCGTCGTCGTCCCATGTTTGATCGCATCGACCAGGCACACCATCGTACTGGCGCGCACCGCATCGGCATCGAGCGCCTTATCCAGGTTCCACCACAGCCGTGCCAGAATTTCAGGGAAGTTTTGCGGCGCTTCACCCGGAATCGCCATCCCGCGTGCATATGCGCCGTAAAAATGGGTGTGCGCGCACACATTACCCGGCATCACGTATTGCCCGCGTGCGTCGATGCGCGTTTCGTCCGGATGAAGCGCCGTCAATGCCGCCGTCGTGCCGACCTGCTGAATCACCCCATCGCGGATGAGCAGCGCGCCGTCCTCAAGAATGCCGTGATCGTCCGTGTATGTGATCAGCTTACCATTGGTGATCAACATCGCCCTGATCCTCTCGTTTTATGCCGCGCAGTTTCGTTCAGGTCAGGCTCAGCATCACCGGGCCGCCCCGCCGGTCAATTTCCGCCAGAATTTCGTGCAATATCTCCGACTGCGGCTTGTTCATGTCCAGCGGGGCTGTGCCTTCTGCACCGCTCAATGAAAACACGGCGCGTCCGTCACGGCATTCAACCTCGAACCCCGGCGCTGGGGGGACATGCCGCTGTTCGTTCTCCCACGTCTGGCGCGCCTCAATGCCCCGGCTTACCAGTTCGCCCGTCAGGCGGTTGACGAACCAATCCGCGCTGCTGTACAGGTCACGTATGGTTTCCGCTGCCTGAAAGCGATCCCCAGTGGTGTGGATGAACGTCAGCGGGCGACGGGTGGTGTTGCGAATAGGCGGGTCTTTGGGCATCAGTTCGCCCACCTGCACTTTGTAGTACCATTCATCGGCGCGGGGGTGCGGCACTTCGTTGGGCAGCAGGTCACGCCGAATCGTGAGTTCCACACCGCGCCGTTCGGCAACCCAGAAAATTCCGGCTTTTTCGCCCTTTGGTACTGCCCCCCCACTGGAAAAAAACGCCAGGTATTCCGCAAATACACCGCGTGGCATGTGCGCCTGTGGAATGCGATACCAGCGGTCGCGCTGGAGCGTTTCCAGGTCGCGCTTGCGGTTGATCACCCCCACTAACACGCGATCTTCGGCGTACATCCGCGTACCTGCCTGTCACGATTCAGACTCGCGCCAGTTCGGTGTGGCGCACAGCGGTCAGTTTCGCATCGATGTCGTTTACCCGCTGTTGATGTCCCACCCACCAGGCCGGGTCGCGCTGCGCATCCAGTTCTTCGACGCTTTTGCCCTGCTGTTCCACCCAGGTGTAATACTTCAGGTTGTGCCAGCGTTCGCGCACATCGGGCGTGCCATCCAATACCCAATCGGTGCGCACCCCGTGAAAAATGCCTTCCACACGCCCAACTGCCGCCGCTTCATCGAGCGTCCCGTACTGGTCGGCCATCGCCTGCATGACGGAATAATAACGATCCAGGCTGTCGGTGGCCGCCGTGACCACGACTTCCCCTTTGCCGAGCCGGTAATGCTTGGCGGTCTTGATCGCGCCGAGCATGTTACAAATCCCGCTGATCCCGAACATCGTCCCAAGCTGTTCGACCAGGGCTTCATCGACCCCGTAGCGCGTCGCCAGCACCCGCCGCGCCTGGGGTTCGGCCAGCAGTTGCAGCCCCTTTTTGCATTCTATGTCGTCGATGCACATGAGCGCATCCATGTTCAGTACATTGTGAATCCAGGTGACGTGTTTATCGCCAATGCCCTGAATATCGTGCGCGCCGTAGCCGTTGTTAAACAGCGTCGGGCATTGGATCGGTTCCAGGCCAACATTGCGCGCATTCGGAAACACCTGCTTGATGCGGTCGCCCGCTGCATTGGTGCCGCCACTGCCCATCGCCCACACGAATGCGGCCACCTGACCGTTGCCAATTCCGCGCTGGTGCAGCGTTTCCGCCAGTTCGCAAATCGTGTTACCGGTGACGTGGTAATGAAAGCGGTAATTGCCCATCTGCTCGAACTGGTTGAGGATGCGAATTTGCGGGTCACTGCGGCGCAGACGGTGCGTTTCGTCGTAAATTTCCTTGACGTTGCTCTCCGAACCGACCGTCTTGATCACGCTTGCGCCGTAGCTTTCAATGCGCTCGAAGCGTTCGCGGCTCATGCCTTCGGGAAGCACCACCAGGCTTTTGCATCCCATGCGCCCGCCCACCCACGCCCCGCCAATGCCGTAATTGCCCGTCGAAGGCCACACCAGCGTATGCTGAGCGGGATCGACCTCACCGAACAGGACTTTTTCGAGCAGTACCGAATACGCCGCGCCGACCTTGTGGCTGCCGGACGGAAATGCTTTGGCATACAGCATCACGATTTCAGCATCCACCCCGGTCAGCGCTTTGGGCAGTACGACATGGTAAATTTCGTCGTGTTCATCGCGCCAGGTGATGTTGAACAGGTTGATCGGGTTGAGCGGATCCGCCGCACGCGCCGCATTCGCTCTTTCGCGGATGTGCGGCGGGATGGTGCTGGGATGGAGCATTTCCTCGAAAGTGGGGCCGGTAATCATCACGGTTGATCCTCGTCGTTCAAATGCAGTTCGGTTTCCAACTGGCGAATTTCGTTGAGCAGGTCATCGCGGCGGCGGGCCATCTCCCGGTAAGCAGTCAGATCGTCCGTCGTCATTTCGTGTTCCTGTTTGCCGCCGCGCTGAATGATGAATTGATCGATTTGTTCATCCAGGGCTTCATATTCCAGCACCAAAGCCCGGTAACGCTGGACATCTTGCAGCGGGTCGGAAGTCATGGACTCGAATCCTTTTCCCCATCATGACGATCAGGCAGGGCAGCGGGCGCAGCGGTGTCAGATGGCGCGTTCAGGGCATCCACCGGCGGTGGGGTCACCCCTTGCAGCGCTGGAAACCCCGACCGCGAAGCCACCACGTACAGCGGACGATCCCGCACTTCATCATAGACCCGTGCGAGATACTGGCCGAGGATGAACAGAAAGAACAACTGAAACGCGCTCATCAACAGCACGAGCGTAATCGTGGTCGCCTGGCCGCCAAAAAATTCCGTCCCCAACGAGAGCCGCAGCAGCGCCACGACGGGAATCGCCAGCAGCGCCAGCACCCCCAGCACGCCCGCAAAATACAGCATGATTTGCAGCGGGAAATACGAAAAGCTGGTGATCGCGTCCAGCGCAAAGCGGATCATCTTGCGCAGGGGATACTTGGTTTCGCCCCACTGCCGTGCCTGCCGCACATAGTTGACCCCGGTCTGCCGGAAACCCGCCCAACTCGTCATCCCGCGAATGAAACGGTTGTGTTCGCGCATCACTTTCAAGACCTGTACCACCTTTTCATCCATCAGGCGAAAATCGCCCGTATCCACCGGAATATCCACATCGGTGATGCGGTAAATCACCCGGTAGAACAGCTTGGCGGTGAACAGTTTGAACCAGCTTTCGCCGATGCGCTTTTCGCGGATGGCGTACACCACTTCATACCCGGCTTTCCAGCGTTCGATCATGTCGAGGATCAGTTCGGGCGGGTCTTGCAGGTCGGCATCGATCAGCACGACGGCTTTCCCGGTGGCATGGTCGATGCCCGCTGTCACAGCCGTCTGATGGCCGAAATTGCGCGCAAAATTGATGATCTTCAGGCGCGGATCGCGGGCGGCAGCCGCTTGCAGCAGGTCAAGCGAACGGTCTTTGCTGCCGTCGTTGATGCAGATCAGTTCCCAGGCTTCGCCCGTCGAGTCCATCACCTGGGCGATACGGCGGTGAAGTTCCGGGATATTCCCTTCTTCATTGTATATCGGGGCGATAATCGAATACGTGGGACGTGAATTCATGATCACTCAAGGCGTAAGGCACTGCGGATCGCGTCCCGCGTGGGCGCGACGCGCAGCCCACCCGAAACCGACTGCTGCGCACGGCGGACATCTTTTAAACCGTTTCCGGTCAGCAAGAACACCACTGATTCCTCTGCACTCAACACCCCTAATTCTAGCGCACGCCGCGCCCCGGCGTAAGTGATTGCGCACGAAGGTTCGCAGAATACCCCGGTCAGCCGTGCCATGCGCGGGATGCTGTCCAGAATTTCGGCATCGGGAACGGCCACGAACGCCCCCTCGGTTTCACGCACTGCCCGCAGCGCTTTCGCACGGTCACGCGGCAGACCCGCTGAAATGCTGTCCGCGATGGTGTTCGCTTCTACAGGCTGCATATCGACAGCGCGTATTCCCGTTTGCCAGGCGTGGACGAGTGGTGAACTTCCTTGTGCTTGTACACCGATCAAGCGCGGAATCCGCGTGATCCACCCCATCTGCATTAAATCCCAAAAACCTTTATACACCCCGGCGATGATGTTGCCATCGCCCACGCTCACCATCACGACATCGGGTATCATCCAGCCCAGACTTTCGGCTATTTCAAAAGCGACCGATTTTTTGCCCTCCGTCGTGTAGGGATTGATTCCTGTATTGCGGCAGTACCAGCCCTGTTCAATGCACATCTCGTAGCACAGGTCGAAAGCGACATCATACGACGCTTCGACGAGCAGCACCTCAGCGCCGTATACGAGAAGCTGAGCGATTTTGGCTTCCGGCGCGGTGGCGGGGACAAAAATGATCGTGCGCATCCCATCGACCGATGCCGCAATCCCACTGAGCGCGGCGGCAGCATTGCCGGTGCTGGCCGTGCTGACGGTCGCGATCCCTTGCTCTTTGGCACGGGCGACGATCAACGCGCTGGCCCGGTCTTTCAGCGATCCGGTCGGGTTTGCGCCGTCATCTTTCACCCACGCGGTGCGCAGCCCCAGGTCGGCGGCCAGGCGCGGGGCATCGTACAGCGGCGTGCCGCCCACGCGCAGCGGCGGTACCGGGCTGTCCGCGCCCAGGGGCAGCAGGTCACGATAGCGCCACATCGACGGTATGCGGCTCGCGCTCAGCATATCCCTATCCAGTGTGGCACGGAGCGCGTGGTAATCGTACAGCACGTCGAGCGTGCCGACATGCGCACACTTCGGGCAGGTATAGTCGGCTTCTGCCGGGGAAAATTCCCGGTCGCAGACTGAACAGGTCAGTTTCAGGACTTCGGCCATATGCGCTACCCTGGGATCACCCGCGTTCCAGTTTCGCCGCGCAGCGCCCGTGCCAGGTTCGGCGGGTCGGTGATCAGCGCCATTGGCCCGCCCATCCTGACGAATTCGACCGCCGCTTCAATTTTTGGAAGCATACTCCCCGGCGGGAACTGCCCATCGGCCATGTACTGCTGCGCTTCTTGCAGCGTCATCACGTCAATATCGCACATGCCGGGTTTGTTGAAGTTCAGGCACACTTTTTCAACCCCGGTCGAAATCACGAATAGGTCGGCGCGCAGCGTTTGTGCAAGCAGGCTGCTGGCGCGGTCTTTGTCGATCACAGCATACGTGCCGCGCAAGTCGCCCTGTGCATCACGCACAACCGGAATCCCGCCGCCGCCGACGGCGATCACCAGATAATCGCTCATGATCAGCGCCCGAATCGCGTTGATCTCCTGGATCATCAGCGGCTTGGGCGAAGCGACCACCCTCCGCCAGCCGCGCCCGCTGTCCTCGACCACATTCCAGCCTTCGGCCTGGTAGCGGCGCGCTTCGGCTTCGGTCATGAAAGCGCCAATCGGTTTATTGGGGTTCTGGAAGGCCGGATCGTCGGGGTCAACGCGCACCTGGGTCACCACCGTGAGGATTGTCCGGTTGATCCCGCGCTTGCGCAGCGCGTTATCGAGCGACTGCTGCACCATGTAGCCGATTGCGCCCTGGGTATCGGCCACGATGATATCGAGCGGCACACTGTGGACTTCATGCGCAGCCAGTTCGGAACGGCGCAGAATGTACCCCACCTGCGGGCCGTTTCCGTGCGTGACGATCACGTTCCACCCATCGGCAACCATGTCCGCGATGTGTTCACAGGTGATGCGCACCGCGTCCCACTGGTGGCTCACATCCGGGCGTTTGGGGTCAAGGATCAACGAATTGCCGCCGATGGCGACGGCGGCCAGTTTTGTCGGCATCGTGCAGCCCTTTTTTGGCATAACAGCGATAAAACGATGGGGCGCGTGGACAGCGCCCCGGTTTTTTCAATGGTCACACTACGAACGCATCGTGAGCGCCATTGCCGCCTTCTGCACATGCAGCCGATTTTCGGCCTCGTCATAAACCACGCTCTGCGGCCCTTCGATCACCTCGTCCGTCACTTCGATGTTGCGGTCGGCGGGCAGGCAGTGCATGTAAATCGCTTCTTCTTTCGCCAGCGCCATCCGCCGGGAATCGGTGATCCAGTCGGTATACTGTTTGCCAATCACCGCCGACTCCGCCTTATCTTCGGTGGTCAGCCAGCAGCCCCACGATTTTGGATACAGGATGTCGGCATCCTTGAACCCATCGTCGAAGCTGTCGAGAATCTCGAACGACCCGCGTGACTTTTTCGAGTTCTCTTTCGCCTGATCGACAATATCCGGCATCAGGGCAAATTCCGGCGGGTGCGTCAGCCGGACGTTCATCCCGAAGCGCGTCATCATCAGGATCAAGTCCTGTGGCACGCTCAGCGGCTTCTGGTAGCTGGACGCATACGCATAGCTCACGTTGATCGTGCGTCCGCGCAGGTCACGCCCGAAACGTTCCTGAATCGTCATCAGGTCGGCCAAAATCTGAAATGGGTGATAGATGTCGTCCTGCATGTTCAGCACCGGGACGCGGCTGGCCGCTGCCACTTCGCGGATATACTGGTTGCCGAACTTCCAATCGCACTGGCGAATGGCGATGCCGTCGCAGTAGCGACCCAGAATTTCCCCGATCTCTTTGGCAGTATCGCCATGGCTGATCTGCGTGGTTTCGCTGTCGATGAACTGGGCATGACCGCCGAGCTGTGCCATTCCCGCCTCGAAGCTGGCGCGGGTGCGCGTGCTGGTGAAGAAGAACAACATCGCCAGCACTTTATCGCGCAGGTATGCGTGCGCTTCGCCCAATGCCCGCTTGCGCTTCAAATCCCAGGCAACATCCAGCAGTGTATCGATTTCGTCGCGTGTCCATTCCTGGGTCGTGATCAAGTCACGATTGCGCAGGTCGGTTTGCATGATGTGTGCAGCTCCTTGAGAGATTCAGAATTGATATTCGTCCCATGCGGGTTCACCGATTAAAAAGCTGTTCAGCCGTGCCTCGTTCGCGTCGAATGCGTCGGTACTGGTGTGGTCGTCCAGCGCTTCTTCAGATTCCCACTGTTCCAGCATCAGAAATTGATTGGGCGCGGTCACATCCTCGAATATATCGAATGCCAGGCAGCCCGGTTGAGTCCGTTCATGCGGAACCAGTTCACGGGCAAACGCCAAAAATGCATCGCGCTGCGCCGGATCGACGGGCAACCGCCCAGTGATCATCACCATTGCCATACGGTTCACTCCTTCACCTTAGGCCGTACCGGTTACGCCTTTCGTTCGATCAGCGCGGGCAGCAGTGCATACCATTCGGTCGAACGCACCACATCGTTCAGCGGCACCTGGTCGATCACGGTATGGGCGTGAATCTCGTCGCCAGGACCAAAGCCGATGCTGGGAATGCCTGCCTTACCCGTCCAATACGTGCCATTGGTCGAAAAATCCCATTTGCCTGTCGCGGGTTTGCTGCCCCACAACAGTTCACCCGCCGTCACGCCCGCCTGCACATACGGATGATCTTCCGCCAGCGCCCAGGCAGGATAAATCTTTTCCAGCGGAAAGACGAACCCGGTATAGCTCGGCGCGTCGTAATGCAAAATCGAGACTTCGATGTCCGTCCGGTCACCGATCAATTTCTGAATGCGTTCGACTTCAGCGCGGGGGTCTTCGCCAAACGTGACGCGGCGGTCAATGTAGATCAGCGCTTCATCGGGAACCGCATTGATGCTCGGCGTTTTGACGTGCATATCGCTCACGGTGATGCGGCCATGCCCCAGAAACGGATCGTCGCCCAGTTCGGGTTCCAGCCTGCTGATCGCATCAATGATCGGCAGGATTTTGTAGATCGCGTTATCGCCCAGGAAATTACTGGCCGCGTGCGCACTGCGGCCTTTGGCGACGACCTGAAGTTCGACGCGCCCTTTGTGGCCGCGATACACCTGCATTTTGGTGGGTTCGCCCACCACGACGAAATCGGGCCGAATGCCTTCGGTTTCGACGAAAGCGTTCGGCGCGATGCCGTCGCACCATTCTTCCATGTTGCCGAAGTAATATGCGGTCAATCCATCCAGCAGGCCAAGCGCACGCGCCAGCGCCAGCCCGTAGATCATGCCGGGAGTACTGTTCTTCTCATCACACGCGCCGCGTGCAAAAAAGATGCCATTCTCGATTTTGCCTGTGAACGGATCCCATTCCCACTCATCGGGATCGCCAATGCCAACTGTATCGAGATGGCTGTCGTACACAAGTGTAGTCGGGCCATCGCCAATGCGACCGACCACGTTCCCCATTGAATCGAACCACACTTCATCGAAGCCAAGCTTACGCATTTCCGCTTCCGCTCGTTCGCCAACAGCGCGAATCTGGCTGTCGTAACTGGGGATCGCGCACAAATCGCGCAGAAACGTGATGATGTCCTCACGCTGCGCGGCGACCCGCCCGCGAATGGCTTCAATTATGCCTGCATCAATCTGTCGAGCCTGTGTCATCGTTAACCCTGCTTGAATGCGAATTCGACGTAAGGATCATTGGTATCTTTGGTGCGCCCATTGCCCAGAACGGTGATACGCGGGTCAGCCCCGGCAATTTTAGCCACACGTTCCGGTTCGGAAAGCGGTTCCCACTTCGAGAACGTCGCGTAGAAGGTATTTCCTGGTTTCATGCTGACATCGCGGGCGCTGGTGCCGGAGAAGCTCAGAATGTTGACCACTTCGCCCATCGAAAGCGCCAGATAAGTGGGCGCGGCGCTGGTGGACTGTGGACTGTCACCGGACGCTGTGGGGCGCGCCGCCGTTTCCGCCGCATCCGGCGATTCGCCCTTAAGGACAGCCGCCAATTCGGTTGCGGCTTTGTAGTAGCCTTCGGCAAACCCGCGATAGTATTGTGCCTGGCTTGCATCCTGGTTATCACGGCTGTCCCGCGCAAATTCCCGTGCTTTCAGCGCCCACCGGTTCGCCAGCGCCCGTAAGTCTTGCAGCAGTTGATTCGCGTCCATCTTCCCTCACTCATCCGAACAGGTCGATCAGGGTGAATTTTTCGACATCGACCAGCCCGACATCGGTCAGCTTCAGGCTGGGGATCACCTCCAGCGCCATGAAGCTCATCGCCATGAACGGGTCGAACATCGGGCTGCCCATCGCCTGCGCAGCGGCGATCAGGCGGTCATAATCGCGCCGCACGTCCGTGATCGGCGCTTCCGACATCAGCCCACCGACCGCCAGCGGCAGCGACGCGACGATGTGTTCACCATCGGCGGCGGCTAACCCACCCCCCATGGCCATCACCGCACGCGCCGCACACTCCATACTGTAATCGTCTGTGCCAATCACGACCAGATTATGATGGTCATGGGCGACCGTCCCGGCGATGGCTCCGCGCTTCAGGCCAAACCCGGTGATGAAGCCTTTGCCGATATTGCCTGTCGCCTGATGCCGTTCGATCACGGCCATCTTGAGCAGGTCACGGTCGGGATCGCTCACCGCTTCTCCATCGCGTATCTGCGTATCGGCCATCACATGCCCGGTCACGACCTGATCGGCGTAGCCTTCGATAACATGCAGGCGTTCGCCCTGCGCGGCGATACGAAAATCGAGTTCACCAGGGCGCACATTCATCGAACTGCGCAGATCGACCGGGCGCAGCGGTGGTTTCTGATGCACGACTGTGCCGCCTTCTGCCAGTTTGACCCCATCGCGGTAGACCAGATCGGGTTGCAGATTGTGCAAATCGGCAAAGACCACCAGATCGGCTTTGCGACCCGGCACGACTGCGCCCCGATCATACAAGCGGAACCAATTGGCCGTGTTGATCGTCCCCATGCGAATTGCCGTGATCGGGTCAATGCCTCCGGCAATCGCCATCCGCACCATATGGTCAATGCTGCCCTGGTCGAGCAGGTCACCTGGTTGGCGGTCGTCGGTGCAAAAGCATAAACGATGCTGATTGTGTGGGGTGACGATGGGCAGCAGTGCGTTCAGGTTGTGGGTGGTCGTCCCTTCACGGATCAGAATCGTCATCCCCAGGCGCAGCTTTTCCAGCGCTTCTTCAGGGGTAGTGCATTCATGATCGCTGCCAATCCCGGCGGCGGCGTAAGCGTTGAGCAGTTTCCCTGTCAGCGATGGACTGTGGCCATCCAGCACGCGCCCGGCGAACAGCGCCAGCTTTTCCAGCATGGCGGGGTCGCTATACACCACACCGGGGTAATTCATCACTTCCGCCAGCCCCAACACCCATTCATGGTTCAGCAGTGTCGCCAGGTCTTCGGCTTCCAGGCGAGCGCCGCTCGTCTCCATATGGGTCGCTGGGACGCAGCTTGAAGCCATCACATACATGTTGATTGGCCCGTGCTTCGCCCGTTCCAGCATGAACCGGATACCCTCCAGCCCTAACACGTTGGCGATCTCGTGCGGGTCGGTGACGACGCTCGTCACGCCATGCGGCAGCACCGCCCGCGCAAATTCCGGCGGGGTACACAGGCTGCTTTCAATATGCACATGGGCATCGATGAAGCCGGGACACACATAACGGCCTTTCAGGTCGATCTCTTCGGCGGCGCTGTAGCCGCTCCCCAGCGCGACAATGTACCCGCCCTGGATCACGATGTCGGTCTGGTAAATTTCCCCCGCCAGCACATTGACCACCTGTGCATTTCTGAGCAGCACATCGGCACGAACATCCCCACGCGCTGCCGCTATCCGATCTGTGAGTGCCATGTTTTGCCCCTTTTTCACATCCGCGGGTTGTCCGCACAAATGCCGCTGCGTCAGTCACCCCGTATCAGCGCTTTCGAAAGTGCGTTGTGTCGTTCCACCAGCGCGCCCAGGTCGAGCGTTTGCAGATGCCCCTCTTTGACGACCACCCGGCCATTGATTACGCTGTAATCGACCGATGGCGGCGCACAGAACACCAACGCCGCCGCGAGATCGTGCTGCGCTCCGGCGAATGCAGGCGTATCGACCCGGTATGCGACGAAATCGGCGGCCATGCCAGGCGCGAGCGCGCCAATATCATCGCGCCCCAATACCGCTGCACCGCCCAACGTCGCCATTTCCAACGCTTCACGCGCCTTCAGCGCCTGCGGATTACCTTGCGCACGCTGCAACAGCATCACCTGCCGGGCTTCGCTCAGCAAATGGCCGCTGTCGTTGGAAGCCGAGCCATCCACGCCCAGGCCAACTGGCACCTGAGCGTTCAGCATCGCCCGCACCGGGGCAATCCCGGAGGCGAGCCGAAGATTCGAGCTTGGGCAGTGACACACCCCGGTGCGCGTTTTGCCGAACAAAGCGATCTCGCGTTCGTTCAGGCACACGCAGTGCGCGTGCCACACGTCCGGCCCCACCCAGTCCAGTTCACGGGCATAATCGCCTGGACGCAGCCCAAACTTTTCCAGGCTGTAGGCTACATCGTCGGCGGTTTCGGCAAGATGGGTGTGCAACCGCACCCCATAGCTGCGCGCCAGCGCCGCCGATTCCTTCATCAACGCCTGGCTGACCGTGAACGGGGAACACGGCGCGATCACCACGCGCAGCATGGCATAGCGCCGCGAATCGTGAAACGTTTCCACCACACGCCGCATATCTGCCAAAATTGCCGCTTCGTGTTCGACCACATCATCCGGCGGCAGCCCGCCCGCGCTTTCGCCCACGCTCATTGCCCCGCGTGCGGCGTGGAAACGCATCCCAATGTCGCCCGCCGCCCGAATTTCGTCGTCCAGTTTCGAGTCATTCGGGAATATATAAAGATGATCGCTCGATGTGGTACAGCCCGACAGGATCAGTTCGGCCATCGCCAGCTTTGCCGATACATAGATCGCCTCGCTCGTCAGCCGGCGCCAAATCGGGTAAAGCGTGCGCAGCCAGCCGAACAGTTCGTGATCCTGAGCGATCACCCGCGTCAGGCTTTGATACATGTGATGATGGGTGTTCACCAGTCCCGGCAGCACCACATGATCCCGAAGATCAAGCACCTGGTCGGCGGCCTGAGAGTCGGGCGGCATGTCGGCCTCTGTCCCGACCGCCTGAAGGATGCCATCCCGTATAAACAGCGCGCCGTTGGAAATTTCGCGGCGCGCTGCATCCATCGTGATGAGTGTGTGTACAGATTTGACCAGCAGCGTCGTCATGCAAACCGCCGAGTGGCACGGAGAGGGTTGCAGTATAGCGCGCACATACACAAGCCGCCAATCATCCTGTCAGCGCGCAGTGGGTACGGTGCGCTGCGCCGCTTTAAGCGTATTTGCCAGCAGCATGGTGATGGTCATCGGGCCAACGCCGCCCGGCACTTTTGTGATTGCGCCCGCCACTGCCACCGCCGACGCAAAATCGACATCGCCCACGAACCGATACCCCCGTGAATCCGAGGGATCGTCTATTTTGTTCGTCCCCACGTCGATCACGACTGCGCCGGGTTTCAGCCATTCGCCTGTGATGAAATGGGGTTTCCCCAGCGCGGCGATCACAATATCGGCCTGGCGCACAATCGACGGCATATCCTGGGTGCGGCTGTGACAAACGGTGACGGTTGCGTTTGCCTTCATCAGCATCAGCGCCATCGGTGTACCGACGATGTTGCTCCGCCCGATCACGACCGCCCGCGCCCCTTCCAGCCGCGCCCCGGCTTCTTCCAGCAGCAGCATACACCCGGTTGGCGTGGCGGGCGTGAACAGTGGATCGCGCCCTTTCATCGCCAGCCGCCCAATGTTGATCGGGTGCAGACCATCGGCATCCTTCTCCAGGCTAACCGCCCGCAGCACCGCTTCTTCATCCACATGTCCTGGCAGGGGAAGCTGCACCAGGATTCCATGTACGGCAGGGTTGGCATTGAGCGCATGTACAGCGGCTTCCACGTCCGCTTGTGCGGCATCAGCGGGCAGGTCATAACCAAAAGAGGCGATCCCGACCGATTCACACGCACGCCGCTTCATACGCACATACTGCGCAGAAGCCGGGTTATCCCCCACCAGCACCACGCCTAAGCCGGGCGTGATGCCGTGCCGTGCTTTCAGGGTGCTTGTCTCGTGCGCAATCTGGGCGCGTACCCGTTCGGCAAGCTGCTGCCCATCGATAATGCGTGCCGTCACCTTCAGCCTCACTTTCCACACCCCGCACGACTACAAGCCGTCTGCGGGTTGTCGAGCGCTCAGAATTTTGGAGCATACCACCCGCTGGCAGGGTTTGTATAGGCATTCAAACAAGTTTTCGACAATTATTTCCGGCAAATTGCCCGTGTATTTTGTACCATTAGAGTGGGTGGGGAGCATCTGCCCCGCGTTTGACCCAACGGGATAAGGAACATTGCATGATCAAGCGATTTATTCGAGGAAACCTCCGCGCCTTCCGCCGCGAAAACGCCGAAAGCGGGCAGGCACTCGTCGAATATGCGCTCCTGCTCGTTTTGCTGGTCATTTCGTTTGCCGTAGCGCTGGCAGCGACGGGACCCGCTATCGGGAACGTATTCGGCAACGTGGTCTTTAATATTATCGGCCAAGACCAGGAAATTTCGGACGCGGTAGGAACCCTGGGCGGTCCGGACAATTTCTGGGCGACCGTGACGTGGGTGGCGCAGAATCCCCAGCAGGAAACGCCATTCGTCAGCTTGTATACGCCGCCTGCCCCGGCCACCGCCACCCCGCTGACCTCTGCGGGGCTGACGGCCATTGCGGGTACAGCGACAAGTTCTGCAAACACGGCGACTGCGAATGCCGCAGCCACGAATGTGCAGGGAACGCTGAACGCCCAGGCGACTGGCACGCAGAATGCCAACGCCACGCTGACGGCCACAAATGCCCCCCCTGCCACAGCGACCGACAGCAATTTCAATCTGCCGTTCGTTGACCAGGCGACCAATGTCGCACGCTGGCGCTTGACGGGCGGCACGCCCAACCCGGATAACGTGGCCACATCTGGCGACCCCTGTACATGGGCCGTCATCGACCAGGATGCCAACAGTGCGTCGCGCACCACCCTGTTCGATAATGCGACCACCGACTCCTGGGCGGCCAACCGCACCTGTTACCTGGAACTGCGCGGCAAGCTCCGGCTCGGCAGCGTGATCGATTACCCAAACCCGCGCCTAAGCTTCTGGCATCGCTGGGACTTCAGCGGCGCAAGCAATGTCACCGCAGCCGTGCAGGTTGTGAACTGGACGGCCAACGGCGATGGCACGTTCAACCGGGCGGGCGCAGCCAGTTCGTGGGTCACACTGCCAATCATCTCCACCCCCACCACCAATTACAACTGGACGCGCTACGAAATTGACCTGACGAATTTCCCCGGTTTCACGCTTGGCCCTGCCCGTGAAATCGCGCTGCGCTTCCGGCTGCAAAGCAGCACCAACCCCAGTACGCTCGTGCGCTGGTATATCGATGATATTGCCGTCCTCAACGAACCCACGCCGACCCGTGTCCTGGGGCTGAACCAGGCCTGGAACCTGAACACCCGTGACCAGATGGACGACTTCATTTTCACGGCAGATTCAGCCCGTGCGCTGGAAAGCATCGGACAATCGCCGGGCAATTCATGGCGTTGGAACCTGACGGGCAACAATGCGCGCAGCGGCTTTGCCTGGGATGACAGTCCGTTCGGCAACTATCCGATTCCTTCGGAAGGCAGTTCGCAGCAGCATCAACTGCGCACCCGCTACCCCATCGATCTTGCAACTGCCGCTGCCACTGACGCGAACGGCAATATTGGCGACCTGATCCTAAGCTTCTGGTACGCCTACGATATTCCCGATGGCGCACGCCTGGAAGTGCAGTACTCGACCGAACCCGCCACTAACCTGAATCCATCCACATGGACGACGTTCGCTGATGGCCTGTTGGTCGATTTCGATGACCCAAGCGGCGCACCCACTGTCAACCAGCAGACCGCCCGCACCAACCTGTCGATGCAGCGAGTCGAAATCAACCTGGAGTCGATCAAGACCACGCCCTTCCGCGTGCGCTTCCTGATGACGGTGAACAGCCAGCACAGCGGCGTGCCAACGGTGGCCGGGCAGGGTTGGTACATCGACGATATGCGCATCGAACGCAAGCAGAACGCACGGTTTGCGTTTTATCCCTTCACCGATGGCGCAGAGGACAGCACGTTTACGGCCAACAACTGGCTTGGAACCGGCCAATGGGGCATCGCCTTCAACGAGACCAATATCAACGGCATCAACGGCACCTCACAGGCCTACGCCGATTCGCCAGGTAACACGAACTACGCGGTGAATACAACGTCTACGTTCACCATGCAGCGCGTGATCGACCTGCTGAACGATACCACGCCTAAACTTCCCGCCGACCAGGAGACAGGCCGTCCGGCGGCATCGCGTCCCTTCCTCAGCTTCTGGCATCAGCGCGACTTCATGGCGAATGCAACGTTCTTCGTTGATGCGAAAACCGAGCGCCGTCAGGAATGGGTGACGATCTGGTCCTACAACGGTGAAACACCACTCGACAATATCGAAGGGTCGTGGGAACGAGTCGAGATCGATCTGCGCGATGCGGTCGCCCGTGCCACCGCCGGGACGACCGGGGTCGCATGGACATGGGGCGGCACGGGCGCAAACAGCATCACCGCCAATACCGACCTGCTCGACGATGATGTCAGCATCCGCTTCCGCATGGTGGTCTCCAATACCCCGGCAACGACCGACCGAGGGCTGTACATCGATGACATTCGTATCGGTGAACAGACTGAGCGGGTCTGGCGCTTGTGGCCAACGGGCAGCGGCGGAAATGGTACAGCCTTCGAGGACAATATCGAATCTGCCACCGCTGGCTTGGCAAGTGCAGTTACGGATCGTTGGCACCTGGGGGCGTTCGCCGTGCAAACCGCGCCGACGGGCTGCACCACGCCCAATCAGTTGTACGATTATCGCGGTATCGCGGGCGGTTCGATGCTGGCGGATTCGCGGGTGACGGGCTGTCTGCCTGACCCGTCCGGTGACCTGGCGAATGCTGGCAAGTACCGCCCGAACAACCTGCGCATCGTCGAAATGCAGACGATTATCGACCTGACCAGCACACCCGTCGGCAGCGTCCCAACCCTGTACTTCTGGACGCGCCGCCTGCTGAACGCCAGCGACTTCTTCCGCGTACAGGTCGCCGTCGAAAACACCAGTGACACTGGCCCACAAGCCTACAACAATTTGCTCGGTTGGGATGCCTGGACGAACATGTCCATGCTCAACGGCGTGACGGGGTACGATGATCTGCAACGTGACACCTGGCAGCGCGAAGCCGTCAACCTGACACCGCATATTGGTAAGCGCATTCGCATCCGGTTCCTGCTGCAAAGTAACAACGATAGCAACCGTACCGATGGCGTGTACATCGACGGCGTGCGTGTGACCTATAACGCGACAGCTTTCACGCTCCCGCTGACGGCTGCACAAACGGCGCTTTCCTCGAACTGGGTTGCCGAAGGGCGTTGGGGTGCGGCACAGGACTTCATCTACACCGGTGCAGCAACATCCGCGCTGCCCGCTGGCGTATGGATGGAAGATATTTATGCCGGGACAGATCTGTCTGGCTCGCCGCTCACACCGCGTCAGCTTTTGCCGGAAATCAGCCGCTTCATGGGCGGGGGTGCGCCTTATTCGGGCGGCCCAACCGAAACCTTCAGCATCCGATACCAGCGCAGCACCAACGGTCTGGATTCAGGCCGCGACATCACGCTCTCGCCGGGTACCTACACCTTCAGCGTAATCGGTGACGACGGCTACCGCCTGTACACCAACTCGAATACTGGGATTGCCGGGTTATCGTCGTGCAGCAGCATCAGCGGCCAGTTCTGCATCATTGAAGCATGGGGGACGCAAGCACCAACACTGCGCACACGCACGCTGACGGTGACCAGCAGTTCACCGCGCCGCCTGACGCTCGATTATTTTGAGAATACGGGCGGTGCCGTGATCGCCATGAGCGTGAGCCAGAACGAATTCTCGTTCACCGATAGTCCGAACAACTATGGCACGGTGTATCCCATTTCAGCGGTCATGTCGCTGGATTACGGCGACTCATCGCTGATCCTGAATGGCTATATCAATACCACTGCTGCGCCCGGTACTCAGGTGTTGAGCTACCGCCGTCTGTATTGGCTGGAAAACAACCAACGGTTCCACACCGAAGTTTCGAGCGATGGTGGGTTTACGTGGACGAACCTCAATACCGTGAGCGGTTATATCGAGATGCTGCCCGTCTCCGGGAATGACAGCAATGCTGAAACCACCTCCGATACCTGGCAGCTCGTCAGCTACAACCTGCCAGAAGCGGCGCGGGTGGTGATCCGCTTCCGCATGGAGACGTTCGCGGCAGGCACAAACAACATTCAGGATGGCGTGTACATCACCGATGTGCGCGTGAACTAAGCGACAGGCTGAAAATCAAAAGGGCGTTCACCAAAGTGAACGCCCTTTTGATTCCCACAACCCACAAAGATGCGACCTTCAAAAGAGTTCTCTCTTTCGATGTGCGGATATGCTGCTACACTGATACAACTTTTGCACAACATGACGATCATCCGTATGGATACGACGCACTCGATGCACGCTCCTGCACACGGAAGGACAACACGGTGACCGCCCTTTCTCCACGCCCCGGCCTGCTGATTACGATGGTTGGTCCGGCAGGTGCTGGCAAAAACCAACTCATTAATGACATGATTGCCCGGTTTGCGGGCAGAAGTCCGCGTGTGCGTCAGTTCCCTACCGCGACTACCCGCCCGATTCGTGAAGGCGAACAGGACGGGCGCGAACATCATTTCGTCACGGTAGATGCTTTCCAGAAAATGATCGAACACGGGGAACTGCTGGAATGGCAGCTTGTACATGGCAAAGGCAGCAACCGCTACTATGGGATGCCGCGCCACACGCTGGAGTCCGGCCTGGCACAAGGTGACGTGCTGATGGCCGACATTGAATACCTGGGCGCGCAGCGAGTCAAGGAACAGTACCCGCACAACGTGATCGGCGTATTCGTCATGCCGCCGTCGATTGGCGCGCTGATCGAACGGATGAAAAACCGGGCGACCGAATCCACCGATGAAATCGGTAAGCGGCTGCTGCGTGTCCCGGCGGAACTCGATTATGCAGCCCAGTGCGATTACGTCATTGTGAATGACTCGTTTGCAGAAGCAGCGAGCCTGCTGTACGGGATCATCGGCGCGGAAGTGACCCGGCGGAACCGCCAGAAAACGCTCGATTCCACCCTGGCAGGACGGTTTCAGTACAAAGTGCGGTTAGGTGCAGTCGATGCGCAATCCGACGATCAAAACGTCCTGCATGAAATGCCGCTGGCTGATTCAACGCCGCCGTTCGATGGTGCGCTGGCGCTGGCACGCGCTCATCTCGCGGCAGATTTTCCGGCAGATCGCCTGATCACAGGTCGTCAAAAAGACGGCGATGACTACATTCCGCCCGTCAGTCTCGATTACACAAGCGAAAATGGGCATGAAGTCGTCACCTTCGTGTATCAGTATCGACGGATCAATCAGGGAGAGACGGAGTGAGCCAGTTAACGCCATTGAACCAGGTGTCGTCCCTGGAGCAGGTCTACAGGACAAGCCGAGCCGAAATCGCGCTCGATGGCATTCCACTGCGCTTTGGAGACCTGAGCGCTGAAGTGAATGCGGCGCATCAGCACGCCGCGCTGTTCGACCGTTCCCATGAAGGACGGCTGCTCCTCACTGGTCGGGATCGGCTGGCGTTGGTGCAGCGCATGAGTACGAACGACGTGGAAAGCCTGCCGGAAGGCAGCGGCACAGCCACGCTGTTCACCAACGCCAATGGCCGCATCATCGACCGTATTACCCTGTTTCATCGCGGCGATGATGCGCTGGTGCTGACCCAGCCAGGGCGCGGCCAAGCCGTGCGCGATCTGCTTCAACGGAACATTTTTTTCAACGACGAAGTGCGCCTGAGCGACCTTGCCGAAACGCACCGTCAGTTCGCGCTGCATGGCACACAGGCGGATTCGATGTTTGCGGCACTCTTTCCAGAGATCGGCGTGTTGAACGCATTTCAAACTCGTGCGTTCACATGGGAAGGCTCGGCTGTCACTGCGGCGCGGCTCAAGCCTGTGGTGGGGTCTCATTATGCGCTGCTTGTGCCGAATGCCCAGGCCGCGGCGCTGTGGACGCATAGCTTGAATGCAGGCCGCGCTTTTGGGCTGGTTCCGGCGGGTTCGCTGGCATTCAATGTGCTGCGCATTCAGGCGGGTGTTCCCGGCGTTGGCCGGGAACTGAGCGGGGATTACATCCCGCTGGAAGTGGGCTTGTGGGATGAAGTCAGCTTTAAAAAGGGGTGCTACACCGGGCAGGAGATCATCGCCCGCATGGAGAGCCGCCGCAAGCTGGCAAAAACGTTGGTTTCTATCGCGCTCGATGCGCCCGTGGACGCGCCCGCGCCGATCTTCCTGAACGAACGCGAGATCGGGCGGCTGACCAGCAGCGTGAGCGCGCCAGATGGCCACACCTACGCAATGGGTGTGCTGAAGGTAAGCGCCTCACGACCTGGCACGGTCGTCAGGGTGGGGTCTGATAGGATCATCGGAAGCGTCATTCAGCGGCTTGGCGTGCAGCCCGAACATCTCGAAGATGAGGATTAAAAATCGGGCGATTCGCCATCGAAGAACAGGCCCCACCACAGTTCCCAGGGTTCAGGCGTGGGCGGCGCGGTCTGGACATCCGCCACTAGTACGGGAACAGGCGTGGCCGGGATGATGCTGCCGGATGGCACAGGGACGACCAGCACTTCATTGGGGCGCACCATTTTGCCGTTGTCCCGCGCCCAGCGTTCAACGTATAAATCGCTGCGCACATAATCGCGCAGGGCGCTGAGCGCTTCCTGTTCGCGTTCCAATGCGTCGATTTCAGCGAGAATGCGGCGGTACTCGTCCTGGAGCGGCTGGCTTTCGGTGATGCGGCTGCTGAAATTGATCGCCAGCAGCAGGCCAATGCCCAGGATCATGGCGAACATTACCTGCACACTGCTGATCGAGTTGTTTGCACGCGGTTCCTGCCGCCGCTGTTTTTCAGCCATACTTTCCCTGTGTCACTGCTGCCCATCCACTGTATCGCAAATGTGCGCAAAACAAAAAACCCGGCTGCGCTGCAACCGGGTCTTGTGTGCCGAAGGTGGGAGTCGAACCCACACTCCGTTTCCAGAACTACGCCCTGAACGTAGCGCGTCTGCCTATTCCGCCACTTCGGCATGAAGTGAAATGAAGTATAGCAGGTTGGCGTGGGGTGTCAAGAGAGATTCAGCACGGCAGCAGAGCGGCACATTCGGTTGTGCAAAGCGAATGATCCAAGGCGATCCAGGTAGACTTTGTGAAAATTTCCGCTTAAACTCTAAGCGGCTGCGGCGGCATCTTCACCGACTATCGATTTCATAAACTGTTGCCAACGCACGCTGCATATCAGACCGCTAACGGGCCATGAGGAGAGAGTCTGTGAAAGTTCGTGTTGTGATTGCATTCACCCTGGTGATCGTCCTTGCTTTGTTCGTTTTTCCGGTTGCAGCCCATGAAGGCCGCGAAGTGGGTGACTACCTGCTTTATTTCGGTTGGCGTAACGAACCTGCCTATGCAGGATTGTTCAATGGACCGGAAGTATTCATCGAAATGCACCACGCAGAAGGCGACGGGGCGGAACACAACGAAGCGGGCTTCCCTGAGGATATTCCCGTATCGCTGCAAGCTGAAGTCACCTTCGGAAGCGAAACGCTGATTATCCCTCTGGAAGCGGCTTTCGGCACGACTGGCCATTATCTTGCAGACGTGATCCCGACACTGCCGGGCGATTACACCTTCCGCGTGTTCGGCACCATTGGCGATATTGAGGTAGACGAAACCTTCACTTCCGCCGATGGCGAGTTCAGCTCGGTGCTGCCGACGAGCGATGTCCTGTTCCCGTCGGCGGGCGCGGTCGATGTGGCGGCGCTGCTGGCGCGCATTGAAGCCTTAGAACTGCGCCTGGCCGAAATCGAAGGCAGCTAGGCCAGTTTAAACTGGGGTAATCCTTGAGACACGGTAATTGGGATCAATGGCGCTGGTCATGTTCCTATAACCTGGCATAAGGTGGGTGAAAACGGATAGGAGTGCTGATCATGCCCTGGACGGATCAGGATTACCCACAATCGCTCAAGAATCTGATGGCCCCAGTGCGGCGGAAAGCGATTGAAATCGCCAACGCACTGGTCGAACGCGAACACATGGAGGAAGGCCGCGCCATCGCCATCGCTACCGCCAAAGCTGAAGAATGGGCGAAGAACCGCCGCCAGCAGATATACAAGAAAAGCACCGGGCGTACCAACGCCGATTCTGCGGCGACCGATTCGGGGTGAAGCCGCAGTTGCACACATAGAGTCGAAGTTCGAGCGCATGAATACTCCTTCATGCGCTCTTTATAATCCGGCAAAAAAGCCGCGTTCAGCGTGTGGGGTATGGTACAATGACGGTCTTCACACGCGAAACCAGGCATCTGTAGACCGGAAAGAACGACGATGGCGACAGAAATCGACCACGCCCCCCACGAAGCCAGTTCGGGCGGCAAATCCAACTTTATCCGCGAGATTGTCGATGAGCATAACCGCACCGGGCGGTTTGGTGGCCGCGTGCATACTCGCTTTCCACCCGAACCGAATGGTTACCTGCATATTGGCCATGCCAAATCGATCTGTCTCAACTTTGGGTTAGCGGACGATTACGGCGGCAAGACCAATCTGCGCTTTGACGATACCAACCCCACCAAAGAGGAACAGGAATACATCGACAGCATCATCCGCGATGTGCAGTGGCTCGGTTTTCAGTGGGAAGAACTGCGCTTCGCGTCGGACTACTTCGATCAATTGTACGAGTGGGCTGTCAAGCTGATCCGCGATGGCAAGGCGTATGTTGATGAACTGACGGCGGAGCAAATCCGTGCGTATCGTGGGACGCTGACCGAACCGGGCAAAAACAGCCCCTGGCGCGACCGCCCGATTGAGGAGAGCCTGGACTTGTTCGAGCGGATGCGCAACGGCGAGTTCAAAGAAGGCGAGAAAGTCCTGCGCGCCAAAATCGACATGAGTTCCCCCAACGTGAATCTGCGTGACCCGGTGCTGTACCGCATCCTGCACGCCGAACACCCCCGCACGGGCGATAACTGGTGCATTTACCCCATGTACGATTGGGCGCACGGACAAAGCGACTCGCTGGAGGGCATCACGCATTCGATCTGCACGCTGGAATTCGAGGATCACCGCCCATTGTATGACTGGTGTATCGAGTCGTTGGGCATTTATCACCCGCAGCAGATCGAGTTTGCGCGGCTGAATGTGAGCTACACCGTGCTGAGCAAGCGCAAACTGATTCGGTTGGTGCAGGAAAAGCACGTGCGCGGTTGGGATGACCCGCGAATGCCCACCCTATCCGGGCTGCGGCGGCGCGGCATTCCGCCAAAGGCGATCCGCGATTTCTGCGAGATGATCGGCGTATCGAAGTCGAACGGCATCGTCGATCTGGCGATGCTGGAGTACTGCGCCCGCCAGGAATTGAACAGAACCGCCCCGCGTGTGATGGCGGTCGTGAACCCGCTCAAGGTGGTACTGACCAACTACCCGGCGGATCAGGTCGAGGAATTCGAGGCGTTGATCAACCCGGAAGACCCCAGCTTAGGCACGCGCAAAGTTCCGTTTTCGAAGGTGCTGTACATCGAACAGGACGACTTCATGGAGAATCCGCCAGGCAAATTCTTTCGCCTGGCTCCGGGGCGCGAAATACGACTGCGGGCGGCGTATTTCATCCGCTGCGATGAGGTGATCAAGGATGAGGCGGGAAACATCGTTGAACTGCGCTGCACGTATGACCCGGCGACACGCGGCGGAGATGCGCCCGATGGCCGCAAGGTCAAGGCTACGCTGCATTGGGTAAGCGCGGCGCACGCGCTGGAAGCGGAAGTGCGGCTGTACGAACACCTGCTCACCGTTGCCACCGCCAGCGAAATGGACGACGACAAAGACTTTACCGATTACCTCAACCCAAAATCGCTCACGGTGATCGAGCGTGCCTACCTTGAACCGAGCATGAAAGGTGCGCTGCCTGAAACGCAGGTGCAGTTCGAGCGAATCGGGTACTTCACAGTCGATGCCGATTCCACGCCGGAAAAACTGGTGTTCAACCGCACGGTCACGCTCAAAGACGAATGGGCGAAGCTGCAAAAGAGCGATATGTAACCCAGCATCAGCGGTCTATAGAGAGCCTGAACTAAAAAGGCCGCCCAGAAAGTTGTCTGGGCGGCCTTGACGTGCAAAGGTTAGGTTCAGCGTGAACCCGCTTTACTCAATCGAGAAGTTGACCACGCCTTCGGGAACCGTGCTGCCGCTGGCGACGCTGGCATAGTCGTAAGTCGTCAGGATCAGGAAGTACAACCCATCTTCCGGCAGTTCAGCGGCGATGTTCGCGGCCAACGGCGCGTCGCCACCGTCATCATCGACCGCGATACGACGACCATTGAAATCGAACAGCATCATAAGCGTGTCCAGTTCATCCGAGGGTGCGTTGATGTCCACGCTTTGGCCCGCTTCACCATCGAACGTGACGAAATAGGCGTTGCCATCGTCAGCGCTGAAGGGAATTTCAAACGATTCACCAACCGCCGCCGTCACTACGAAATACGAGAAGCTGTCTTCAGCAATATCGGCAGGCTGGGTATTGCCATCCACGCTCAGGGTGAAGGTCAGGTCTTCTGCGCCTTCAGTGATGGCCGAATTGCGATAGGTGAAGGAGGTTGCTAGGATGAAGTAAGTGCCATCTGCCGGGACTTCAAAGTCATCGACGAACGAATCGAGCGGTTGTTCGCCGCTGTCGTCATCCTGCGCCAGCAGCGTACCATCCGAGCCGAACACGACCAGATAGGGGTCAAGTTCCGAAGCGCTGGCTGCCATACTGATGTCTACCACATCGCCTTCAGACGCATTGAACGCGGCCAGGAATGCGCCATCGGTGTCTTCAAATGAAAAATCGAGGGCATCGCCGCTCAGCAGGATGGGCAGGCTGAGGATGCTGGAATCCGACGTGGGTTCGGGAGCCTGCTCTTTTTGCGCGCTCACCGCCGCAGCCGAAAGCCCGGCAATCGAAGTCACGACGAGTACACGAACAGCGAGTTTATGGAAGAAGTTCACACGTAGCCCTTTCATCAGGAATAGGTCGATTGTGCTAAGAGACGCAGCTAGGCATCTTGTAAAAAGTATATAGGCGAGCGCTTTGAAAAGAAGAAAAGATTCGGCAAAAAACCTGCAAAGAATCATACAATAGTGCAGATAGTACCGGGACAGACCCACCAAAGGATTGGACGATGACTCCTCAACCCTCACAACCGACAGGCCGTCAGCGGCTCACACGCGGCCTGCTTCTGGGCGGTATTTTAGCGGTTGTCGGCGTGCTGCTGTTCATCCTGTTATGGAATACGCTCAACAGCCTGGAAAACGCCCCGCGTTTGTTCATTGCCATGTGCATCCCCCCAGCGGTGATCGCGTTGGTGATGGGCGTTTATCTGCTCGTGGCGCGCCCGCCGCGTTCGTGAACGAACCGATACACCACGATAACGGGCGCATCGGCAGTGGGTGATGCGTGGATGCCCAGGCGCGGTTCAGCCAATGCCGTCAGACGCAGTTCGACAGCCTGAGCCGCTGCAATCACGTCGCTGATCAGGTGCAGGTGATGTTCGACGGCATACACGCGCCCGCTGGTTTCAAACGTGCGCTGTGCGCCATTTAGCGCGGCAAACGGATGCACATCACTGACCAGCAGTACCCCGCCAGGGCGAAGGATGCGCTGTATTTCGGCAAAAAGCGGAGCCAGTGTCGGCACATGCCCAATCGCCAGCCCACACACGATGACATCGACGAATGCAGTTGGCAGCGGCAGCGCGGAAAATTCCGCAAGCAGGCGCACAGGCAGTACGCACCGGCGCAGCATGGCAGGGCTGTTGTCGATGCCAATGGTACACTGCGCCGCCTGTGACAGCGCGATCTGGCCGTAACGTCCAGTGCCGCACGCCAGATCGACGACCGTTTGGCCTTCCAACGGCGGAAGCAGCCCCAGCATTGCAGTTTCTTCGGCCTGCATCAGCAGATTGTGCGCCTGTGGTGGGTAGGTCGCTGCCCAACGCTCATAGGCCTGGACGCTGGGCAGCGGGCGCAGCGGACGACGGAACCGCCGAAGCCAAAACCGCCACCGCCAGTTCATGAACGCGCCGTCCGCGTTTTCAGTATTCGGTAATGCCGCGCATACACGAACATATCCCCGGTGCTGATGCCAGAACTGAGGATCACCAGGTCCGTCCAGGCTGCGAATGCCCGGTCATTCACGTTCAGAGTGCGCCGCAGCGGGCGGGGCAGCCGCAGCCATGCATAGGCGATGCGCCGCTGTTCATCGCGGTCAGCCCGTTCATCCAGGTCACGGTACCAACGTGGCAGCATCCAGCGTTGATGGTGCATCAGCCAATCCGCCGCCTGTACTGAAATCCATGCCCCGCATAGAAACAGAACCCCGGGCAGGAACAGCGGAAAACGCGACCCGGCAAGCTGCATGATGCTGATGCCGCCGCAAATCCACAACATCCCTGACCAGATCAGCACCGCAGGCAGTGGGTAGTAGCGGATGTACGAATCGGAATAGGACTGCAACTGACGCAAAACGGGTTCTTTAAGCAATCCAACGTGAATCAACGCAAGCCGCACCAGGAAAAAAGCACTGATCAAACCACCGCTTCCAAAAAATACCTCATCGATCATCTAACCGGGTCCCATACACGGTCATAACTTGAGCAGCGCCCCGGCCCCTTTATGGAGCGGGCAAACGCAGCGCACACATTCTGAACGCTCTCCACGCCGCACCGCTGCCCGCAGATCGAGCGCTTCCGGTGTATTGAGCGCGTCGGCCAGCGGTAAAGATGCGCGTATCTTCGCGGTGCGCGGCAGAAAATAACACGGACGCACGCCACCATCCACTTCAATCACGGCGGAAAGCTGCGGCGCATTGCAGCGCACAGTGGGAAAGGCTCCAGCGGCATTGAGCGCGCCGAAGTAGTCGATCATCCGGCGCAGTTTGACGGGCGATTCCGCAATACGTCCGGTCGAAAAATCCGCCGCATACTCGATTTCGACCTGATCCAGGATTGCGCTCAGTTCGTCTATCTCATGGGCAGTCAGGGCGGATATAGGCGGCTGATGTTCGGCTGGCACGGCCTGAACAATCGGAAGTGCGGCATCTGGGTTAAAGCGGCTGCCGAACGCAACCGTACTGCTGACATCGACCGTCAGAAAGCTGATCTGCGTGACATCGACGGCTTTACACGCCTGAATGATGGCAGGGATTTCGCGGAAATTGGCGGCCTGGACGGTGGTGCGCGTCGTCACAGGGATTCCCGCCGCCCGCACCTGCCGAATGCCGTCCAGAATCAGATCGAAACCGTCTACGCCGCGAATCGCCTGATAGGTCGCGGGTGTTCCTGCGTCCAGGCTGACCACCACTTGATCGACCGATCCGGTCACATCGTCAATCTGGCGGCGCAGAAGCAGCCCATTGGTGAGCAGCATCACGACCGCCCCTTGCGCGCGAAATTTTTGGGCGATGGACGGCCAATCCGGGTGCTGCATGGCTTCGCCGCCGCTTAGCACCACCCAGCGAATGCCGAGCGGTTTCACCTGCTCCACCAAGGCTTCGACCAGCGGCATCGGCATATTGCGGCGCGGGTTGCGCCAGATGTCGCAGGTCACGCAGCGGCTGTTACACCCATCGGTCAGGTACAGGATCAGGATTGGGAGGGAACGCAGCCGTCCCGCAATCAGGTTTGGTAGATGTTGAAGTCCCATATAGGAGAGTATAGCCACACTGATGCGGCTGTGCCATGTGAAGGCTGTTGAAGGGTGCTATAATGGCAGCGATGTTCGATGCGCGCAGGCGCTCATCCCAAAAGTTAACGCCCCATGCTTAATCCTGATTTTCTCAAGAACGGGCCTGGTCCACGCCTCGCTTTTCTCGATAAAGCTGATACCAAGCTGATTGCAGAGAGCATGGTCGCTTTCGCCAACACCGAAGGCGGTACCCTGGTCGTTGGCCTGAAAGACGATGGCAGTCTGGGCGCAAAGACCGATCTGGAGACGCTGACCAAGCTTTTGAAAGAAGCCGATACTCTGTGCAGTCCTTCGGTGGTGACGGGCAATTGGGAACCTGTCGAAACCGACGACAGCACGGTGTATGCACTGCGCATCCCCCGAAGCATTGAACTCCACGCCCTGAACGATGGGCGCGTGGTAATTCGCAGTGAACAGGCGGTGCGGCCATTGGGCGGCCAGGAAATTCTGAAGCTGGCGAGCGCCAAAAGCACGGGCGATTTTGAAAGCGAAGCCGTGCCGGGCGCAACCCGCGACGATTTCAGCCCGAAAATTCTGGATGAATACCTGACCAAACGTGCAGAACGCACCAAACGTCCTTATAACGGCAAAATTGATGATCTCTTGCGCGAAATCGGCGCGATTGACACGGCAGGTCGCCCCACCGTCAGCGGCATCATGCTGTTCGCAGAGTATCCGCAGCACTGGCTGCCACAGTCTGGTGTGGTGTTCGCCAAGTTCGTCGGCAAAACCCCACGCGGTGAAAACGGCCTGGCCGGGTACACTCGCCGCGAAGAACTGACTGGCGCGCTGCCGCGGCTCATCGAAAGTGCGTGGAACCTGGTGTGGGGCGAAATGGCGGTGAGCGCGGTCGTCAAGGGGTTGGAACGTGAAGAAAGCCATGAATACCCCCAGTTCGCGGTACGCGAAGCGATTGTGAACGCGATCTGCCACCGCGATTACCGCCTGCGGGGGCGGCGCATCGAAATTCGGATGTATTCGGATCGGTTGGAAGTGGTCAGCCCCGGTGGGCTGCCCGGTTTCATCACCGTTGAAAACATCGTCGATGAACACTTCAGCCGCAACCCGCGCATTGTCAACGGGCTGTTCCAGTGGGGTTACATCGAAGAATTAGGGTTGGGTATCGACCGGATGCTGGAAGTGATGGAGCAGGCAGGTCACCCACTGCCGATCTTCGATGCGCGCCCGTACAGCTTCGCCGTGACGCTGCGCAACAGCCGCGAAAAAGCCTCCATTCCCGATTGGGTGCGCAACACCAATCACCGCCAGTCGCGGGCGCTGCAATACATCAAGGATCATGGGTCGATTACCAACCGCGAATACCGGTCGCTGTGCGCAGGCGTGAGCGCGGAAACGCTGCGGCTTGACCTGGCGGACATGGTCGAACGCGGGATACTGCTCAAGGTCGGTTCGAAAAAGGGAACGTATTACATCCTCAAATGAACAAGGGTGAAGCGTGGCCAACGGAAGCAAAACTCACCAACTGACGACCGTTTTTACCGCTCTGTCGAACACGGTGCGCATCGCCCTGCTGATCGGTGTGACAACCGTGTTCATCTTCGGGGCGCTGCTGTTCGGGCAGGGGGTCGCCGCAGAACGCACCTTCGATACGCTGGCACTGCTGGCCGCGCTGGCGCTGGCGACGGCGCTGCTGTATCTGCCGGCCCGCGCCCTGGCTGAACGCTTCTGGGCGGCGCTCTTTCGCATTAAACAGCCGGCTGATACCCCAGGGGCAGCGGCAGCCGACGCAGCCGAAGCCAAAACCGCCGGATTGGTCGAAGACCTGCGCCGCCTGAATACTGAAATGCAGCGGCTCGATTCGGTCAAGACCGACTTCGTGACCATCGCCAGCCATGAACTGCGTACCCCATTGGCGCAGATTCGTGGGTATACCGATATTCTGGAGGCCGTGATTGAAGCGGATAATGTCGATCAAGGGCAGGTCGGCAGCATGGTCGCCAGCTTACGCAAGGCCAGCGAACGCATGGAAGAACTGATCAGCGCCATGCTCGATGTCAGCGTGATCGACGTGAACGCGATGGACTTACGGTTTGCACAGGCTCCCGCTGCAACTGTTGTGCGGACGGCCATTGAACCGCTTCAGGATGCTATGCGCCAGCGCAAGATTTATCTGCGTGCCGATGGCCTGAAAGACCTGCCGCCGTTTCAGGCCGATATGCAGCGGCTGGTACAGGCGTTCCGCAACGTGATCGTGAATGCGATCAAGTTCACGCCTGATGGCGGGCGCATCGAAATCACGGGCAGTAACCAGCCTGCGCAGAACGTCGGCCAGCCCAGCATCCTGATTACGATCAAGGATACCGGGGTCGGCATCGCGCCGGAAAATCTGGAACTGATCTTCCGCAAATTCTACCGGGGGCATGATCCCTCGCTGCACTCGACGGGCGCGTATAAGTTCATGGGGGCTGGTCCCGGCCTGGGATTGACGATTGCCAAAGGGGTGATCGAAGGGCATGGCGGGCGAATTTGGGCGGAAAGCCCCGGTCATGACCCGATCCGCTTTCCAGGGGCGACGTTTTACATTCTGCTGCCCATCACGCCGCCTGCCAATGCCCGCCGCGTCATGCCGTTCCAGACGGGCAAAACGGTTCCCGTCGTGCTGCCGGAAGGCGAACCCATCGACGACGACTTTTGACGACGCAGGCACAGCGGCACACTACAACGAGAGTCCGCTTTGCATCCACACGGCCTGTTCCACCGTCGTTTCAAGGCCTAACAATCGCTGGATCATCGCCCCCAAGCGGGCAGGGTCGCCGCTGGTAACGTAACGATGCTGTGGCGGTAAGCCTGTCTGGTCACTCGAAAAGCCCGCAGCAGCCAGCACGCGCACCAGTTGGCGCGCTACGGCTGGTCCTGGGTCAATGAACGCAGCGCGGTTTCCAGCGATTTGGGAAAGTGGTTCGATCAAAAACGGGAAATGCGTACACGCCAGGGCGATCTGGTCTGCGCCCGCCGCCAGCAGCGGATCGAGTTCAGCGTGCATGACCTGCCGCGCCGCCTCGGTGTCCCACTCGCCGGATTCGACCAGATGCACGAGCGCGGGCGCAGGTTGGGTAATCACCTGCACATGCGAAGCGAAGCGGCTGATCGTCGCCCTGAACAGATCGCCATCGGCGGTCGCCTGCGTGGTCAATACGCCAATCACCCCGGAACGGGTCGTTTCAGCAGCGGGCTTGACGGCGGGTTCAATGCCCACAAACGGAAACCCAGGATAGTGGTCGCGCAGTGCGTGCAGGCTGGCCGCACTGGCGGCATTACACGCCAGCACGATTGCCCGCGCCCCCTGTGCCATCATCGCGGTGGCAATCGCATCGACGAACGCGAAAATGTCGGTTTTTGAGCGCGTCCCATACGGCAGATGCGCTTGATCGGCCACATACAGGGTTGGATGGGCAGGCAGCAGGCGGTGGATTTCCCGCAGCACCGACAGCCCGCCCACCCCAGAGTCCAATACGCCAATCAAGGGCTGGCGATCAGGCGGGTTCGGGACGGGCGTGCCGCTGCGCTGCATAATCCGCCGCCGCATCGACGAACGCCTGAAACAGGCGCTTCATCATGTCATCGCCTTCATACAGGTCTTCGGGGTGCCACTGCACGCTGATCATGAAGCGCTTTTCCGGCACCTCAATCGCCTCAACCACGCCATCCGGGGCATGGGCTGAAACCAGGGTACCCGGTGCTGGGCGTTCGACGCTCTGGTGGTGCAGGCTGTTCACAGTGGTTTCGGTCGTGCCTAAAATCGATGCCAGTCGGCTCGATGGGGCTATCGTAATGGTGTGGGCATGTTTGCTGCGCGGGTCACCATCCGGTTGATCGTGCGCGAGCGTCGATTTGACCTGATCGGGAATATCCTGGATGAGCGTACCCCCCAACGCGACGTTGAGTACCTGATGCCCCCGGCAAATGCCAAAGGTCGGGCGGTCGTCCTCTAGCTGCCAGCGCGCCAGCGTCAGTTCAACGGCATCACGCTTCGCGTCGATTCGGCTGTCGGTCACCGTTGGGTGTCGATGCGCGCCATATTCGTTGGGGTCAACATCCGGCCCACCGGGAAGCAGCACGGCATCCAGCCGTTCATACAATTCACGCAGAGTCGCTTCGTCCAGGTCGGTTGGGATGTACACGGGGATACCGCCCGCTGCCGCGACTGCTGCCGCGTTGCGCTGATACATACGGTTGTATGGATTGCCATTGATGGTGATGTGAGAACTGGTAATGCCAATAAGGGGACGGGGGCGCACAGTTGACCTCGAAAACCAGGCGAATCAATGCGGACGAGTAAACGTTGCAAAAAGGGCGCAGACCCGCCGCGCCCTTCAGTTTCAGCCATTACGCTGCGCCGTTTAGCGGCGCTCCTTCAAACGAGCCGCTTTACCGCGCACATCGCGCAGGAAGTAAAGCTGCGCACGCCGGACTTTCGCACGGCGGACGACTTCTACTTTTTCCACACGTGGGCTGTTGAGCAGGAAGGTGCGTTCCACCCCAATGTTGTGCGAAGCAATGCGGCGGACGGTAAAATCCTTGTTCACGCCGCTGCCGCGAAAGCGAATGACCACCCCCTGAAAAATCTGCACACGTTCGTTCGATCCTTCCACGATGCGCACATGCACCTTGATGGTATCGCCGGGACCAAATTCGGGGTGCGCAGGCACCGGGGCTTCTGCTTGCAGGGACTTGATTAATTCGTGCATGACGAACACGCCTTTCCTGATGATTCAAAAAAATGCGCCCACCGGGTTACATCGCGGAGGCGCATGTCGTTCTTACCGAAAGTGTCCAAAATTATAGCATGGACGTGAAGGCTGCATCAAGGGTAGGGCGCGACGCGGCAGCCGATGTGAAGCGCGGCGGACGTGCAGTCACAAGCCAAGCTTACGCGCCGCCCGCAGAATCCCCGCGACGCTTTTGCCATCCCGAATATCGCCGCGTTCGATCATGGCAATCGCTTCGCTGAACGGCACGCGATCCAGTTCGATGAACTCGTCATCGTCCATCGCCAGTGCGGATTCCTGCAAATCGCTGGCCAGAAACAGATGAATGAATTCGGTCGTGTAGCCCGGCGCGACAAAAATCCCGCCCAACGGTTCAATTTTACCTGGCTTATAACGGGTTTCTTCCTGCATTTCACGCACTGCACAGGTGAGCGGGTCTTCGCCAGGGTTCAAGGTTCCCGCCGGAACTTCGGTCAGCACCTGGTTGGCGGCAATGCGATACTGACGCACAAGCAGCACCCGCTGCTGCTCATCCAGCGCGACGATGGCGACCGCGCCGGAATGCGTGACCAGTTCACGCTTGGCGGTTTTGCCATCCGGGAGGCGCACATCGAGTACGGATAGGTGGACTATCTTGCCGTCGTAAATCGCCTGGCTGTGGAGGATGGTTTCCTGCATCGTCGTGGCTTTCTTCATTACACCGATGAACAAAGCCGGGAGCGATGGCGAAATCGCCACCTTCCCGGCTTGTGTGCTTCAAACGGAAGTACGGACGGGGCGTTTAGCTGCCACCTGCCCCAGGGATGATCAGTGTCTCACCCGTGAAGATCAGGTCGGGGACGACGATGCTGTTCACGTTCTGAAGATCGCGCACCGTGACACCACACGCCAGCGAGATGCGGTACAGCGTGTCGCCGGATTGCACCGTGTACGGGCTGACGCACGTGATGGGGTTGCCACCGCCGGGGGTGCCGGGGCCAGCCGTCGGGTTCGGGGTCGAAGTGGGCGGCGGCACAAACCCGGTCGTCCCACAGCCAGGGATCACCAGGCGGTCGCCGGGGCGGATCAGGTTGACATTGGTCAGGCCGGATGCCTGGGCGATCTGCTCGAAAGGCACCCCATAAGCCAACCCGATGCGGAACAGGTTGCGGTCACGGGCGCGCACCTCGTGGATGCAGTCCACGCCGGGATTGATCGGGGGCGGCTGCTGCAAGTTCGCATTCGGATCGAATGTCGGAAGCTGGATGACTTCCTGCGTCGGAGTCAGCGTCGGAATTTGCAGGGCGGCTTGTGCCGTCAGGGTCAGCGGCACAGAGAAAGTCTGCGTCGCTTCCTGAACGAGTGCGGTCGCTGTCAGAAAGAGCGGGTCAATGCCCGGCTGCTGCTGCTGCACGTCCTCTTCGGGGAAAATCTGCTCGACCTGCCCGCCAAGCTGCTGAATGGCAAACGCCGTCGCCGTTGCCGCAAAAGGATCGATCTCCTGCAAATTGGCATCTGCGACGAATGTCCCCGCCGGGGTTTCAGTGGCGGTCGCCGTCGCGGTGAACGTTTCGCTTGGGAAGGGGGTTGTAGTCGCCGTCGTGCTGACATCCAGCGTGGGCATGAATGTTTCTGTCGGGGTTGACGTAGCCAGCGGCGTTTCTGTCGGCGTATCGGTAAAGGTGGGGGCGTTTTGCGCAATCACCGTCGATTCAAGCGCGCTGCCGGCGGGCTGGTAACAGGCCGATGCAGCGACGACAAAGATCACAATCGATCCTAACAGCCACGCTCTGCGGCTTCGCATGAAATCGCGCATTCCGGGCTACCCTCCACAAGGTGTAAATGAATACAGGCGTGAACTGTCAGCAGCTCAGCAAACTAAGGTGATTATATACCGAAGATCATCGGCTGCACAAACACGCGCATGATCCGCTGCGTCACAGCGCGATCAGAGAGCGGCACCCCGTTCCACTGGCAGCAGCACATGGACAGTGGTTCCTTTGCCGACCACACTTTCGATCCACAGCTTGCCGCCGTGCAGTTCGGCCAACCGCTTGCTGTTGATCAACCCCAGCCCTGACCCCTGCTGCTCGTAAAAACGGCGCTCGAACTGCATATATGCGCCCAACACCTTGATCTGTTCGGGCTTCATGCCCCGCCCTTGATCGGCAAATTCCAGGTGAAAGCCTTCCGCATCGCGCCTTGCACGCACGATTACGGGCGTACCCGCCGCTGAAAACTTGCAGGCATTATCGACCAGTTCATCCACAATTTTCTTGAAGTACTCATCGTGAATGGCGATCTGTTCGGTATCGTGAACATCGAACTGCAAATCGGCCTCACGGTGGAAATGCGCCGCCCGATCCTGAGCGTAGAGTTGAAGCGGGCCGCCCGGATGGTACATAAAGCCCGCCCGCAGCACCTCGTTGCGGTTCGGGTCAGAGATCAGAAGTTCGGTGTAGGCATAGGTGATGTAGTTTTCCACCAGGCGGTACAGGCGGTTGGCGGCGGAATTGATGTGCGTGGACATATCTTCGACGCGGGCGCTGTCCAGAAATGCCGAGTCCATCATCAACAGGTTGGAAAAACCCATGATCACGTTCAATGGGGTGCGCAGTTCGTGGGGCATCGCGGTAATGATGTTGGCGCGGATGTTCTCGAATGCTTCTTTGCTGGACGCTTCGATATTCGCCATGCGGTCGAGCCGCGCTTTCACAGCGGCGATCAGTTCGGCGGCGGTGAATGGCTTGGTTACATAATCGTCCGCGCCGCTTTGCATTCCCATCCGAATATCGGATTTATCGGTACGTGCGGTCAGGAAGATGAACGGGATCGTGGCGGTGGCTTTGTCGGCGCGCAGTTCGGCCAGCACCTCCAGGCCGCTCATGATCGGCATCATGATGTCGCAGATGATCAGGTCGGGAAACACTTCACGCGCACGTTCTACGCCGCGCTTGCCGTTTTCCGCATCGAACACCTGATACCCCTCGAAGCCTAGCATTTCGACAATATCACGGCGCAGCGAATGCGCATCTTCCACGACAAGAATACGCGGAGGTGCGCTGTTCTGCGCGCCGCTGATCGCATAAGGGTTCGGTTGCATCGCCTACACCTGCTCAATCCATCGATCTGTCTGGTATGCAGACCCTGTATCCGAGTCGCACATTTTGCATTGTAGGGACGAACTGACCAATGTGCGACTTAAGAAGTTCGTCCTTCACAAAATTTTCGTAACTGACAGCACCAACAGGACTCCCCCGGCGATAATGCGGTACACGCCGAAGGCGGTAAAGCTGTGCCGCTGGACATAGCGCAGCAGCCATGCAATCGACCCCCACGCGACCAGCCCGGCGACCACCAGGCCAGTGAAATAATAGATCAACTGATCGGCGGTGATCTCATCCAGGCTGAAGATGAAATCGGCCATCGTCGCGCCCCCCAGCGTGGGAATAGCGAGAAAGAACGAAAATTCGGTCGCTGTGCGCCGTGACAGCCCGGTAAACATCCCGCCGATGATTGAAGCTGCCGAACGCGAAACACCGGGGATCAGGGCGATCACCTGTACACACCCCACGAAAAAGGCCTGGCCGTAAGTGATCTTTTCCACTGCGTCGGCGGGTTCATCGATAGGGGCGGGGGTTGTGCGGCGTGTTTCGATCACGATCAGCACGATCCCGCCGACGATCAGCGAGACAGCGACGACATTCGGTGAAAACAGCACGTCTTTGATGAAATCGCGCGTGATAAAGCCGATCACTGCCGCCGGAAGGGTCGCCAGCACCAGCGCCAGCCAGAAATGTTGTATCCCGCGATCTGTGATGACGCGCCGAGCCTGCCCGAATAAACGCGCTCGGTAGTACAGCACGACGGCAATCACCGCGCCTAATTGGATGAAAATTTCAAACGTGCCGCCCGTTGCTCCTTGAAAATTGAGCAGAGCCGATGCTGCAATCAGATGACCCGTAGACGAAATCGGCAAAAATTCGGTAACGCCTTCGACAATGCCCAGAATGATGCTTTTGATCAGCTCTTCGATCTGAACCACTGAGACGGTCTCCACAACAGAAAAGGCATCTGCACCTGTAACACTTGGCAGACCAACGGCGCGCATCATAGCGGCCAGGGGGTGGGCTGTCAACATGCGTCGAATAATTTCCACACGTGGTTGTATTCGACCGACGATGGAAGAAGTGGTAAAGTTTTCATGTGAACACAGACGACATTTCGAGCCTGCTTTACCGAAACCTGAGGAACACATGGCGCAACTTGCCGAAACAAGCAGCCTGAAAACTTCAACACGGATGGAGACTTCATGCAGTGGAAGCGTGAAAACTATGTGTTGCAGGCTTTTCTGTGGGCAATGGTGCGGACGGGCGTTTACCGATTGACGATCTGGGGTGATTTGGTCAGCTTTGGCTATCCTGAAGCCGTAGCTGCGGAACTGACCGCGCTGCGATCCACAAATCAGGCATTCGATACCTATTACGCCGAAGCGGTGCTGGCGCGGCGCGAACTGACCGATTCAGCCGCACAAGCACAAGCGTTGGGCGCACTGCCGTTGATGATTTTGTGGGCGACTGAAAATCCCGCCATGCCTGCCTCTCAGCGTGACCGAATCGCACAGCTTCAAAGCGCCGTGGCCGGGTATTCGTCCAACAGTGCCGTTCGCTATGTTCAGGGCGCAAGTCATGGGTCAATCATCGGCAACGAGCAGTATGCGGCACAGGTCACCGCTGCTGCGATGGAAGTCCTCGCCGCCCAAAACGGCGGGATGCTGACTGCGCCAGGTTGATACAGCCGCGCCGCATCACGTCTGAACCAACCGAATGGTGTGAATCATGGCGTGATCGCCCTGGCTAGACAGCGCCTTACAAGCCCCCATTGCGCACACCACCACATATGCGTACAATTTCATATCATGACGAAAATTCTAGTTTTATCATTTCGTCATGAACGAATGCTAAGGAATGGACATAATGCCTTTGTTCCATCGCTTTGCCGTTATCGGCGTGTTGGCAATCTTCAGCCTGGTACTGGTCGGTGAATTAGCAAAAGTTGATGTCGTCGCGGTCGCGCAGGCTGCCGATAGCCCTACTCCAACAGGAACCGCTTCTGCTACCGCGTCGGGTACGGCTACCGGAACTGCTTCCGCCACCGCAACAGGTACCGCTACTGGCACCGCCACCGGAACTGCTTCTGCTACCGCATCGGGTACCGCTACTGGCACCGCTTCTGCCACCGCAACGGGAACTGCCACGGCCACACTCGACCCGTCGGTCAGCCCAACGGCCACGCAAACGCCCGATCCATCGCTAACCCTGAGCGCTACCACGAGCGCGATTCCCGTTCAACCAAGCTGTCCACATCCCCTGACGACGGGCGCAGTACAGGGGCGAATGCTGGCGAGCGTGTTCGCACTCTTCGACCCAAATCCACAGAGCAGAACCGATGTGAACATTCCAAAGGATTCAGCGTGGTGGATTATCGATACTGCACCGGGATACTATCGCCTGTGGATCGCCTGCCAGGCGCAGCCCGTATGGGTGCCTTCGTTCCTGATGATGCCGAACTACGATGCCGTGTGGAATGGTGCGCCGCTCCCGGATGCAGGCGCATGATCCGGCGGCCACTGACTCTGAGATGCACCTGGACTTAATGCCGCCTTCAGCTATGCTTAGGGAGTGCTGCGCTCCCTAAGCATACGTCCGTCAGCCAGTCAGAAAGAAAGCGCGTCCCCATGCTGACCACTCGTTCGGTTCGGCAGCCTTCGTCCGCACAAAAACCAGTGCATCCGCTCCCCATGCTGGTGTTTATCGCCATCGGCGCAGGCATCCTTTCCGGTTCCACCGCGCCGATTTTCACCCGGTTTGCGCTCGAAGCGGGTGCGCCTGCATTGGTAATCGCATTCCTACGGCTGGGATTAGCCGCGCTCGTCGTGATGCCGTTCACGCTGGTGCGCTACCGCGCTGATCTGCGGGCGCTGACACGGCGTGATCTGTTGGTGATCGGCACTGCCGGGGTGTGGATGGCGCTGCACTTTGCGATGTGGGTGTCGTCGCTGCAATACGTCGGCGTGCTGATTGCGACCGTTCTGGTCACATCGTCGCCCATCTGGACGGCAATTCTGGAAGTCACGTTCTTGAAAGCGCGCTTCACCCGTGCTTTGCTGTACGGCTTAGCTGCCGTCCTCACCGGCAACCTGATCATTTCACTGGCAGGCGGCGGGGGGACGCTTGGGGATCAACCTCTGCTGGGGGCAAGCCTGGCCGTCGGCGCGGCGATAGCCATCGCCGTGCAGCGCACCCTTTCAAGGGGCGTGCGCCGCCGGGTGCGCGTGCTGCCGTTTTTATGGCTGATGTACGGGACTGCTGCTCTAACGCTGCTGATCGTCGTGGTGATGGCCGGGCTGCCCTTGACCGGATACAGCCCGGATGCTTATCTGTGGATCATCATGCTGACGATTTTCCCGCAGCTTATCGGCCATTCGTCGTTCAATTATGCGCTGCGCTACCTGCCTGCGACGGTGATCAGCCTGGCGATTCAGGTCGAACCCGTGATCGCGACGGCTGCCGCGGTCGTCGTGCTGGGCGAAGTGCCCCTGCCGCTGCAAGTGATCGGCAGTGCGGTCATCCTGACGGGTGTAGTGGTCGCTGCATGGCCTAAAACCAACACGCGCGATCTCCCGCCCGCCTGATTCCCGGCGATACCGTGCGTCCGGTAGCTAGCGGCCTACCGAACGCACTCGCGCCATCTTGGGCGGCTCAGTCGTCCTCACCGCTTTCGACGGGCAGGATCAGCCGTTCGATGTCGTAATAGCCTTCACCATCCACCTGAAGCAGCCCGCCGCGAGTTTCGAACAGCCAATCCCACAGCGCGTCCAGACGTTCCGCGTAGATGTGGCCGAACTCACCCACGCGCAGCACGACCATGCCCAACGCCGATTCCAGGTGACGGCGCACGGCGGGCGCGGCGATTTCTTCGCTGCCTTCGATGTCTTCCAGCAGTTCCTGAATATCTTCACGGAACACGACTTCTGTGCCGGAATTGAGTTCGATTTCGCCGTACACATCCTCGCCGCGCATGAGATCGCCGGACTTTTCGGGATCGGCGGCATCACCCAGGATCGTGTACAGCGGATCATCGGCTTGCAGCGCGCTTTGTACATCGCCCAGCGTGAGCGGGCCACCACTGGCGTAGATAAAGCGCATGAAATATGTCATCCCCTCACCCCTTTGTCATTTTCCATTTCAACAGGCTTTACCGTGTTCAGCCGTTTCAGCGGGGAAAACCCCATGCCCAATGCGCTGCACAATATCCCCAACACGGCAGCCCATAATGTCAAACGTGTGCCAATCCCGGTCGCCAGTGCGCCCGCTGCCAGCGCCCCAAACACCGACAGCCCTTCCCCCAGAAAGCCGAAGCCTGCATTCACACGCCCCAACAGATGATCGGCCACCAGGGTTTGGCGCAGGCTCACTTCGTTGATCCAGTACACCATCATCGCGCCATCCCCGATGATCTGTGCAGCCACCAGCATGGCGAGCGACAAACCCGGCATGTCCGCTGCCAGCGGGATGAGCAGATTGACCAGGCCGGAGATGATTAGCGCGCCTATGATCGCGTACCCGGTGCCGATCCGCCTGGAAATTGTGGTGGCAACGCCCGCACCGATCAATGCGCCGATGCCGCCACAGGCGACGAGCAAGCCCAATGTGAGGGGTGAAAGTCCAAGTTCGCGCACGGTGAACAAATCATACAGCGTCCCGATGAAATTGCCGAAGAATGCGCGCAGCCCAGTGCCAACAGCCAGCGTGAGCAGCAGCGGATCGCCGGAAATGCGCGCAATCCCTTCGCGCAGTTCGCGGGTGACGGCGACTCCTCCTTCCTGGCCTGGATCAGTGCGAACGGGCGGCGGTTCAGGCGTGCGGATCGCGCTCACACTCACAACCGAGAACAAAAAACTGAACGAATCGAACAGCAGCGCTGAGGGTGCGCTCATCACCTGGATCAGCAGGCCTGTCAACGCAGGCCCGCCGATTTCCGCCAACGCATCGGTCGTACTCAGCTTCGCGTTACCTTCGGTTAGATATGCGCGGTCGATCAGCGATGGCAGGTATGCCCGGTACGCGATGTCGAAGATCAGTGCCAGCACTGCCATCAACGCAGATACGACGTAGATCAGCGGCATCGACAGCGATCCCGTGAGCGCCGCAAACGGAATCGTAAGCAAGACGCACAACCGCACCAGATCGCACGCGATCATGACCGGGCGGCGCGGCAGCCTATCGACCAGCACGCCCGCGAACAGCCCGAAGACCAGCACAGGCAGCGACGAAACCGCCCGCAGAATGCCCATCTGTGCGGGCGATGCCCCCAACACCAGTACAGCGGCAAGCGGCAGCCCATCGCGGGTGATGCGCGAACCAAATTCGGAAATCGTTTGTCCGAACCACAGTTTGAGGAAGTCCGGGTGTGTCCATAACCCGGTGAAGCGTATACGCATGAGGTAGAGTCTCCATGAGCAGGATCGAGCCGTAACGGTGAAACGCAAAAACGCCGATGTCGTGACTCATCGGCGCTGATGGGTAACCGGGACGAGCCGTAGATCATCCCGGTGAGCGTTTACCTAACGATTGACCATGTCGCTCATAGCAGACCCCACTTTCCAAACAGCAGTTGCGGCTCTGTTTGCAGCCGTCAGTACCCGGTTTCAAGCGGCAGGCGCACGATGAAGCGGGTTTCGCCAGGCTGTGAAAACACGCTGACGGTGGCATTATGTTGCGAAGTGATGCGATACACAATATCCAGCCCCAGCCCGGTGATTCCCTGGGCGAACTTTTTGGTGGAAAAGAACGGCTCGAAGATGTGTTCCTGTACATCGACTGGAATGCCGGGGCCATCATCGGTAATTTCGACCATCACGAACTCGTTTTCGCAGCGTGTGATGATCCTGAGAGTCCCTTGATCGTTCATCGCGTCCAGCGCATTTTCGATGATGTTCGTCCAGACCTGGTTCAGGTCGCTGCCCCGTCCGACGATGTGCGGCAGTGCCGGGTCATAGGTGCGAATCACCTGCACGTTGCGCAACCGATCTGCGAAAATGCGCAGGGTGGAATCCAAATCGCGGTGCAGATCGACTTCCTGTGACTTGCCGCGATCCATATAGGTGTATTTCTTCACGTTATCGACCAGTTCGGCAATGCGCCCGGTGCTGTTTTCGATCTCGCTGAGCAACCCCGCCGCATCCAGCACGCTCGACAACCAGCGCACCACCGCAACCGCATGTTCCCGCGTCATCTCCGCGGCGATCCCGGTCAGTTCTTCGGTGCGCACGCCGGCATCAACGAAGATATGCGCGATGTCGGATGCATCTTCAATGCCCAGGTCGTTCAGATAGGCACAGATTTGATCTTCGCGGTCGGCACGTTCCAGCGGGTTCAGCACAATCCAGTGCGATGCATCGCGGATCGCGTCCTCTTGCAGGGCAATCAGGCTGCGCACCGCCAGGTCAGAGAGTCCCAGGCTGCTCAGCGTGAGCGTATGCTGCTGCAAACGCGGCAGCACTTCCGACCGCAGAATCCGCGATGACTGGCTGGCTGCCGCCGCTGGGTTGTTCAGCGAATGTGCCAGATTTGCCGATACCTTCTGAAGCGCATCCAGCTTTTGCTGCTGTGTCATCTGCGTGACGATCCCACCTGTGCGCTCCATCACAATCGATAGAATGCGGGCGGCAACGGCAGGGACTTTCCCGAACAGTTCGCGGAAGTCGGCTTCCTGAAACACCATCAGGCGCGATGGTTTAATGGCAACCGCATTGACCTGAGACGGCGTTTGGTACAGGATCGCCAGTTCCCCGCCAATAATGCCGCGTGGGGTGGTACCCAGCACACGCAGTTCCCCGTTCAGTGTACGCGAGACCTGAAGCTCGCCTTCCAGGACGATGAACACGCTCTCGGCAGGCTCGCCTTCCCGTGACCAGTACATGCCCGGTTCAAGGATTTGCTCATGTGAATGCGCGATCAGCCATTGATATTCTGCATCGCTGATCCCGGCGAATAAATCGATTTGATGAATGGGGTCGATCATGTCAGCCTCACAGCTACCTTTCACGAACGTTACGCTGCCCACATGTAAGGATCGGACTTAAGACCAATACTAGCGTGCCGCAGCACGTTGTGAAAAGAATAGAGGTAAGATCGATATATGGGCTTTACGCACTTCTTTCATCATACCCACTCTCTGATTATCCTCGTTTTCTGGAAGGCGATGTTGTGAGCAAAAAACCTTCACTGCTGCCGAGACTGCTTCGGTATGCGCGCCCCTATTCAGGGTGGGCAGCCCTTGCGCTGATTGGTGTACTGGCCAGCACGGCGCTGACCCTCGTCATCCCCACCGTGCTGCGCGACGTAGTCGATATTGGCCTGGCACGCGGCGACAGCACCTATATGCTGATGGCAGGCGGCCTGGTCATTGGCCTGGGCATTCTTCGCGGGATCGTCGGGTTTGTGTACCGCTATTCGGGCGAAATGCTTTCGCATTGGATCGCCTATGACATGCGCAGCCAGATGTACGACAAAGTGCAAAATCAATCGTTCACCTACCATGATAACGCGCAGACCGGGACACTGATCACGAGGGCGATCAGCGATGTCAGCGAAATTCAGCGCTTCTTCGCGTTCGGGCTGCCCGATGGCATCAACACCTTTTTCATGATCGGCGGGGTAGCCGTCCTGATGTTCGTGAGCAGCCCTGTGCTGGCCTTGATCGCGCTCGTGCCGCTCATCCCGCTCATGTTTGCCTCACGGCAGTTCGCGCAGGTCGTCGATCCCGCGTGGAAAGCGATCATGGATCGGCTGCAAACGTTGGGCAATCGCATTCAGGAAACGGCATTGGGCGCAGAAGTCGTGCGTGCTTTCGCCCGCGAAACCTTCGAGATCGAAAAATTCAGCCGGGACAACGAAAGCTGGTATGTCGATCAGGTTGCGCTGGTCAAACGATGGGGCGGCTATCTGCCGCTCAGCGGGTTGATCATCGCCTTTTCGACGGCGCTGGTGCTGTTTTTCGGCGGCATCATGGAGCAGGCTGGCGCGGGTGGGGTCACGGTTGGGATGGTGGTCGCGTTCAATGCCTATGTCCTGCTCATGGCGATGCCGATCCGCTTTCTGGGGTTCGTGATCGTGCTGGCGACCCAGGCGCAAAGCAGCGCCGAGCGCGTCTTTGAAATTCTGGATGCACCGGAAGCAGTGGTCGAACCGCCACAGGCACGCACAATGCCCACCGTACACGGAATCGTGCGCTTTGAAAAGGTCACGTTCAGGCACCAGGGAGCGAGCGTTCCTACCCTGAAAAACATCGACTTCGAGGCGCGCCCTGGCCAGGTCATCGCGCTGATCGGCGCGACGGGTTCGGGCAAAAGCAGCATCGTCAACCTGATCCCGCGCTTTTATGATGTCAGCGACGGGCGTGTGACGCTTGATGGGATCGACGTGCGCGATGTGCGCCTGGGCGATCTGCGCCGTCAGATTGGGTTCGTGCTGCAATCGTCGCTGCTGTTCAGCGCGTCCATCCGCGAAAACATTGCATATGGCAGGCCAAACGCGACGGAGGACGAGATCATCGCAGCAGCACAGGCGGCCAATGTGCATCCGTTCGTGACTGAATTCCCTGATGGCTACGACACGCTGATCGGTGAACGCGGCGTGACCCTAAGCGGCGGGCAAAAACAGCGCGTGGCGATTGCCCGTGCGCTGCTGATCGACCCACGCATCCTGATCCTGGATGATTCGACCAGCAGCGTCGATACGCGCACCGAACGCCTGATCCGTGATGCGCTGGCCGTGCTGATGCAGGGGCGCACCACATTCATCATCGCTCAGCGGCTGAGCAGTGTGCAGTCCGCCGACCTGATCCTGGTGCTGAAGGATGGCGAGATCGTCGAGCGCGGGCAGCATGAGGAACTGCTCGCCCGCAGCGGCCATTACCGGGAAATCTACGATTTGCAACTGGCTGACCAGGAACGTGTACGCCGCGAAATTGCCGATTTCAGCCGCCTGACGCGCCAGCCCGATCTCAAGCGTTCGACCGAAGAACTGCCCGCCCTGCTCGATCAAAGCTCTGGCGACTAAGCCGCTGACACGAGGCGATGATGACCGTTCAACCCGAAGAAAAAGACCGTACTCAGTTCGATTGGCAGACGACCAAACGCCTGTTTAGCTACATCACGCCCTACAAAGACAAGCTGATCCTGGCGATCATCATGGCCACCATTACGGCAGCGACGACCGTCGCCTCCCCGCCTGTGATCGCATGGGCGATTGATGAAGGCGTGGAAAAACACGATCTGCGGCTGATCGCGGTCGGCGTGCTGGCCTTCATGATCTTGCAGGCCATCGGCGCGTGGTCATTTCGTTCGCAGATTGTGCTGATGGCGGTGTTCGGGCAGCGGGCGATTCAACAACTGCGCGATGATCTGTTCACCCATTTGCAGCGGCTGTCGATCTCGTTCTTCGCCACGTATGAAACCGGACGCTTGATTTCGCGCATCATCAGCGATGTCAGCACGCTGCGCGAAGCGATCACCTGGGCGGTGGTCGGCACGTTCCGCGACATGCTCTCGCTCGTCGGCATCCTCATCACGATGATCGTGATCAATCTGCCGCTCACGCTGGTGGCATTTGCGGCGCTGGTCGTGCTGGCCGTGATCGCCAATACCTGGCGCATCTATGCCCGCAGCACCTATCTTGCAGTCGTGGAAACCAACGCCCGCCTGAATGCAGAGCTGGCCGAAGCCTTCAACGGGGTGCGGGTGACCCAGGCGTTTCAGCGGCAGGACTACAACTTCAACCGTTTTCAATCGACCTTTAACCTGAACAACCGCAAAGCCAACGTGCGCGCTTCGCTGGTGGCGGCGCTGTTCTTCCCGTCGATTGAACTGGTGGGCGGGGTGGCGACGGGATTGCTGATCTACGTGGGTGGGACGCTGGTGTTGCAGCAGGAATTGAATATCTTCACGCTGCTCACGTTCGTGCTGTACATCGACCAGTTTTTCCAGCCGATCCGAATGCTGGCACAACGCTACAACCTGTTCCAATCAGTCATGGCAGCGGGCTACAAGCTGTTCCACCTGATGGATCGCCCGGTCGAAGTGCAGGACAGCGCGAATGCGGTCGAAATGCCGCGCATTCAAGGGCATGTGCAGTATCGCGGGGTTGGGTTCAGCTACACGGACGATGATCACCTGACGGTGCTGAAAAACATCAGCCTGGAAGTCCCGGCGGGCGCAACCGTCGCGCTGGTGGGGCATACGGGCGCGGGCAAAAGTACGATGGTCAAGCTGTTGATGCGCCTGTACGACATTCAGGAAGGGGCGCTGCTCATCGACGGGTACGACGTGCGCACGGTCACGCAGCACAGTTTACGCGCTCAGATGGGCGTGGTGCTGCAAGAAACCTACCTGTTCAACGGCACGGTGATGGACAACATCCGTTATGGCCGCCTGAACGCCAGCGATGACGACGTGATTGCGTCGGCGGCGGCAGTCGGCGCGCACGAATTCATCATGCGGCTGGACAAGGGGTATCACACCGAAATCCGAGAAGGCGGGTCGCTGCTCTCCCAGGGGCAAAAACAGCTGCTGGCGTTCGCGCGCGCCCTGCTGGCAAACCCACGCATCCTGATTCTGGATGAAGCGACGAGCAATATCGATACCCAGACCGAAAAGATCATCCAGGCAGCGCTGGATCGCCTGCTGGAAGGCCGCACCAGTTTTGTAATTGCGCATCGGCTGAGTACTATCGTGAATGCCGATCTGATTGTGGTGATGGATCACGGGGAAATCATCGAGCAAGGCACACACCAGGCACTGCTGGCGCAGAACGGCGCGTATGCCCGCCTGTACACCCTGGTTTGACACGGACACTGAACATCCGAAAGGACACATGAGCATGGCAGACAAAATCCGCTGGGGCATCCTGAGCGCCGCCAACATTGGGCGCAAGGTAATTCCGTCCATTCACGACTCCCATAATGGGGTGGTAGCCGCCGTCGCCAGCCGCGATCTGGCGAAAGCGTCGGCGTATGCGGCAGAACTGAACATCCCCAAAGCCTATGGCAGTTACGATGAGCTGCTGGCTGACCCGCAGATCGACGCGATCTACATTCCCCTGCCCAACGGGATGCACCATGATTGGTCGATCAAGTGCGCCCAGGCGGGCAAACATACCCTGTGCGAAAAACCACTGGCCGATACTGCCGCCCAGGCACAGCAGATGCTTGATGCGTTTCAGGCCGCGGGACTTAAGTTTGCAGAGGCGTTCATGTACCGCTTCCACCCGCAAACGCTGCGCGTGCGCCAGATGATCGAAGATGGCGCGGTGGGCAATCTGCGCACGATCAGCGCCGCGTTCACTTTTCGTATCCGCGATGAAGGAAACGTCCGGCTGAACAGTGACCTGGCAGGCGGCGGGTTGATGGATGTCGGCTGTTATCCCGTCAGCCTGATGCGGCTGATCACCGGGGAGGAACCCATCGCCGCTAAAGCAGTCGCCAACTTCGGTGCCGAATCGGGCGTGGACGAAATGCTGAGCGGTGTGCTGCATTTCCCCTCCCAGGTGATCGGTCATTTCGACTGCGGGCTGCGCGCCTTTTTCACCAACACCTATGAAATTCGCGGGTCACACGGGCGGATCGTCGCGGAATGGGCGTTCACGATGCCATCGAACCAGGCGACGACGATCCGCTATTGGAACGATCATTCGGGGACGACCGAATATGAGGAGATCACCATCGCGCCCGCCAATTCCTATCAGTTGATGGTCGAGGATTTCGCCGATGCTATCCTGAACGACCGTCCACCCACGTTCGGCGCTCACGATGCCGTGAACCAGATGCGTGCAGTCGATATGCTGTACGCATCCGCCCGCGCCTGAACGTGAACACCGCCGCGATACTATCACATGACGGAGTATCGCGGCGGAACCGTTAGAACTGCGCTTTGATCTCGCGTTCGACCTGGGCAATAGCGGTGCCGTAGCGCGCACGCGACATCTGCCGAATGTCTTCCCCAATCACCGGGTTGGGCGTTTGCGATGGCAGCAGCGTCCGCATCGTGAACGCCCGTGCGCCCACCCCGTTCACCAACAGTTTGACCGACGCGGTGAACTGCCCCAGTTCGATCAGGTCTTCCGCTGTGAAGGTTGGATAATATTCCGGCGCAAGTGCTGGGGCATCCTGTACGCCGACCCGGAAGCTGATCAGGCTGCCGATATTGCCGAATACCGCTTCGCGGATGCCGTGATCCAACTGGTGCAGAAACTGGTTGGCGATCACGAGCGACACGCCGAACTTGCGGCCTTCGCTGATCATCGTGCTGAGCAGCGGCGTGCTGTAGTTCTGTACCTCATCGATGTAGATGTAAAAATCGCGGCGCTGGTCGGGTGGCAGCTTCGAGCGCTGGAATGCCGCTTGCAGCAGGTCACCCAAAATGAGCAGGCCGAGAAACTGGCTGGTTTCCGTGCCGATCTTGCCTTTCGCCAGGTTGACAAGCACGATCTTGCCGTCGCTCATCACGTCACGCCAGGGGACACTGGTGCGCGGCTGCCCCAAAATGCGCCGCAAAATCGAGTCTTCCACGAAGCGGCTGAATTTGCTCAGCAGGTACGGCAGCAGTTCGGCGCGCCACTGCGGGCTGGCGTTTTCGGTACGGCTGGCAATGTCCTCCCAGAAATTCTTCACGATGGGGTCGCCAATTTTAGGCAGAATTTTACGCACATACTGCTGATCCGACAGGATGCGGTACACATCGATCAGCGTGCCATTTTCCAGCCACATGGCCGCCAGCATGGCATTACGCACGAACTGCTGAAAAATCGGCCCGACGATCCCCTGATTGTACGGATCGTACATGCGAATCAACATGCCGATGAAATCGTTGGTGATGCGGTGGCGATCCGCCTCGTTCTGCGGGTTGAGGATGTTCAACCCGACAGGCCGTTCCTCGTCCGAAGGATCGATCAGGATCACGTCGTCTGCGCGGTGGCGTGGGATGCGCGCCAGCACATCTTCGACCAAATCCCCGTGTGGGTCGAGCAAAAACACGCCGTAGCCCGCGTCGATGTCTTGCAACACCATCGACGCGATCAGCGTAGACTTGCCCATCCCGGTCTTGCCGACGATGTAGCTGTGGCGGCGGCGGTCGTCGCGGGACTGCCGGATCAAGGCTGGCACGCTGTTGCCGGTGCGCGCCGTACTCACCCCCAGCACGGTACCGTTTTCCGGCATACCCACAGGCGGCGGAATCGGCTTTCCATCGAGCGAACGCATCCCTGGCACGCCGCTGTAATGAGGGATAGGCAGACGAAAGACATGTGTCGCCTCCGCTTCACCCACCAAATAACGCAGACGACGCATCTTTTCAGGCGCGTGCGAATATCCCCATGCTTCAACGTCGATGCCGTGCAGGTTGCGCTGTGCGGTGTCGAATTCCTGACCGCGCAGCGCTCGCATGATTTCGTAGCCGCCGTTTTCGCCGCCATCACGCAGCGGCCCCAACAATGACGCGGCAATCATTTCGGGGAGCAGTTTGCTCGTCCCGGCATGACCTGCCACGTTGATGCGCACGATATACGCCGACCGCAGATAGCTTAGCCGGACGAAATGCCCGCGTGTGCGCTCCATCTGGCTCATCTGGTTCAGGCGCGACATCATGGCGGGCGCGTTGAAGCCTTCTGGCGTGATGGGCTGTTCGCTTTCCCAGTACGCCAGCGTATCGGCATAGCGCACCCCGGTATCGGCGGCGGTGGTGTACATGGCGGCACTGCGTTCCCAACTATAGAGCTGCGTCGGTTTGAGATGTACGCTCAGCATCGACGGCTTATCCTGGCGCAGCATCACCCATAAAAGGTTGTGCAGATCGAGCGAGCCGGGCAGGAACGGCGCGGCGGTGTACACGCCATCCGAATCCGGGTTGGTTTCGCGCCGCACAATTTCGGCGGCATGATCGACTGTGAACGGGGCGATCAACGTGCGCAGTTCCGGTTCATCGGGAATTGGCTCGAACATGAATACGCCATCCTGGGTAAGCGGCAGCGCGGTTTTCAAGTCGCTCCACAACTCCAGTGCCTGCATCCGGCACAAATCCGGCACTTCACTGCCAATGCGCACCAGCAGCGCAATTTTGATCTGCCCGCGTTCGGCAATCTGCGGGTGCGGCACGGCGATCACGCGCAGTGCAAAGGTGACATCGTACAGCAGTTCGCGGAATGCGCCGATCACCTGCACGAACTCGAAGCTGGCGACAAGCAGTCGATTCATCCACGCCTCAAAAGGCATATTCGGGCGGCCCACTTCGCGGATGGCAACGGCAAAAATACCCTGGTAGTACGGCGCGACCTGTTTACGCAGCAGCGTATCTTCGATCACGCGCTCATCGGTGCGTTCCACCAGGACATACGGTTCACCTCGTTTGCGGCGTTCCACCCGTGCCAGCGCCTCGCGCACGTCACTATCTGCGCCGGCTGCCTCCAGCACGCTTTTTGCGCCTGCCAAGTCCCAACGCTTCTCCAGCAGGGCGGCGATTCCTTTGCGCGCTTCCTGCACGGTCACCGCATCGCTGGATGTCGCCACCAGGCGGTAAAAATCATCGAGCGCGGGTGCGTCATGACCTGCCAGCATACGCGCTTTGCCGCGCAGCAGGATCATCGAATCGGACGGATCAAGTTCCATTGCCCCGGACAACATCTGAATTGCGCCTTCCGCATCGCTCGAATCGAGTTCGCGCTGTGCGGCGCGCATGGCTTCAGCCGATGCAGCGCGGATCGCGTGGTCGAGTTCGGTTTGCAGTGTGCGCACGCTGCCGCGCCTGGGCGCATCACCAAATGCAGCGCGCATCACGGCAGTGGCGGGTTTAAGCGCGCCATCCTTCAACAGCCGCCGCACCACCGATACCCGCCCTGCTGAGGGCAGTTCCATCCATTTCGCCGGATGCTTCTCCGTCAGGCGGTTGATTTGGTGCAGCATCGCCGGGGTAAGTCCTTCATCGCGCAGCCGTTCCACCAGGTGCAGCGCGGGATTTTGTTCCTTCTCCGTCTGCGATTCGGTCGCGCCCAGCAGTTCATTCAACGCCCCAACCGCCCTATGTTCACTGCCAAGCGTCTCAATCGCCGCACGAATATGCTGTCCCGCTGCTTCAGGCGCGGAGTCGCGCAGCATTTCAGCCAGCGCCACGCGCGCCAGTACCTCCGTATTTTCCGGCTCAATCGGGTAGCGGTCGTCGGTCAGCTTGCGCGTATTCAGGTTGTTTTCGCACAGCGAACACACCTGTTCGGGCATCGACGTAACGCGCCCGCAGTGCTTACAGGTCACGCTCACCCCGCTGATCGCCTTGAAGATGCGGCGGGCGACATGCAGCGCAGTCTTGGCTTTCATGCGCAGCGGAGCCGGCGTAAGCGCCCGCTGAAAAGCCGCTTGTGCCGCCGCCTGATCGCCCGCAATCAACGCCATTTCGCCCTGCAAATAGGCGATCACCGGGACACACCCGGCATACAGGGCTGCCGCATCGATCAACCGTGCCGCTTCCGCATCGTCTTCGCGCCGCACCAGCCGGGCAACCAGCCCGCCCGCGTGTTCGATCACTTTGACCAGCGCTTTACGAGTCAACTGCGTGATCTCGTCGCTCGGCTGCGCGGGGTCGCTCAGCAGGGCGAGTAAATCCGGGTTCACTTCCGACTGCGACAGCCAGAAATGGATCAGTTTTTCCGTTGCTTTCTGATGCACCGCGTCGCCGGCATGGCTGCGTTCGCGGGCCAGGCGCAGATATTTTTCCAGGTGCTTCGACCACGCCCGCAGAAAAATCCGCCGCCGCCCTTCGGGAACCGGAAACAGCGACCCAAAAAGCCCCGGCTGAAGCTCGTCACGCTTTTCTTCTTTCCATTTCAGCAGCGCCAGCGCTGCCGCAAACGGCACGCTGGGGTCGTCCAGTTCCAGCACCAGCGCATTTTCAAACAAGGGTACGCCGTCGGTGATCTGGCGCATAATCCGCCCGCGTCCCTCGGTGATCAGTTCTTCCACCAGCGCCCGCCGCCGCTGATGCAGTTCCGCGACACGATCATGCAGCCCAACCGATGATTCGAGCGCTTTCAGCGTATTGCTCACGAAAAGAAAATCCCGCCGGGCTTCAAAACAGATTTCCACCTTGAGCAGCCGCGCTTCTTCATCGTCAGGATGCACATCCAGAAATGCGTCGATGTGCGTCATCGCGTCGTCGGGTTCACCGCTTTCCAACAGCCGCCGAATATCACTTAACGGCATCAGCTCTCGTTTTTCGTCCTGACCTGCGCTTGTCATCCCGGCATCTCCCCTTTGCGCGTTTGCCCTACAATCATCCTGGACGTTGTTCTGCCGTGTCAGCCCGGAAATGAGGGGTAGATGAGAAAACACTTACTTTGGGGCGAAGGTTCAGCAATCCTATCCATAGTAGGTAGTGGGCAGGGATGGGTGATGATCACTGAAGCGAGAGCGGCAGCGTGAAAAATACTTTCTTCCCAGGGGCGTGTTTCGATGATGAAACGGAGTTTGAGCAACTCCGCAGTGCGAACCTGGACATGCGCGAAATGGCGTGGGAAAAAATCATACATCATTATCAGGTTCCGCTGCGGCGCGAAACCCGCGCCCTGCTGGGGCAGTATGGCTTGCCGACGACGGACGAATATGTCGAAGACATGGTGAGCTATGGCTGGGAAAAGCTGATCGAATGGTTCGCCAGCGTTGAATGGGATGGGGAAGCCACGCTTTACCGTTGGGTGGCAAACGTAATTGAACACAAAATCGATTCGATGCGGCGGAATCACCGCCGCACGCGCCCGGTGGCGGATTTTGGCGCTGCTGGCGGGCTGGATGACCTGACCGATGAGGAACTTTTCGATAGGCTTCAGGCCGATTCACAGCGCCCAACCGCCGAAGACATGTATCTTTACCGCGAAAAACACATCCAGTTCACGCGCCTGTACGCGGTTGTCCTCGAAAATGATCTCACCCGGTGGCACAGCCGGTTGATGGCGCTGTGGTTCCTGTACTGCCGGGATGCGCAGTGGATCGCGCTTTTTTATCATAAGACCAAACTGAACAGTACGTTGGTGCGAGCCAAACATAAGATGCTGATTGCCCTGCGCAGCCGCCTTCTGCACGCGCTTACGCTCATGCCGGATGATCAGGATTTTCTCGAATTGCTGGCCATGATCGACAAATTCGCAACCGCCGATAAAGACGGTCATTTAACCCAATCCCATCCCTTCCTGGAATATATACAGCACACACTGCCGCACCCTCTACCCGACCTGGACGATCCGCGCTGGTTTCAGCGGTTGATTGTCGCGCTCAAAAGTGGCAGACAGTAAAATGGCGAAGGTACAACCCATGACCCTGCACGTTTTTATGTCCTACTGCCGACGCGATGCCGAGTTCGGGCGCATTTTAGGGGAAGCACTGCGCCGTGCCGATCATGCAGTGCTAGAGCCGGAAGACAGGGAGCGCGATCTATCATGGTATGCCGAAACCCGCCGGCAGGCGCTCGATCAGGCAGATGTCATGGTGTGCATCCTCAGCCACCATCTCCTGATGACGGAATACGAATGGGTGCGGCTCGAAATGCAATATGCCCAGGCGCAGCGAAAAGCTGTCGTCCCCATCCTGCTTGAACCGATAGATTTTCCCGACGATCTGCTGGCCTGCTACCGCGTCATCGATTTCACATCCGACGATTTCATGCACGCCTTTCAGGAGCTTCTGGAGCAGATTCACGCGGTTGGCAGCCCGCGCACACAGATGCTGCGCAGAGCGATCCGCGAACGCCTGCGCTTTTTTCCTCCTCCAGTGCAGCCCGATGAACGCGCAGGCGCTTTTGCTGCGCTGGTGCGGCAGGCGCTTGGCCATCAGCAGATTTCGCCGGATCAGTACGATGAGTACCTGGCGGATCACCTCGATATTTCGCCGCGCTTCGCCCAAAGCCTGATCAAGGGTACATTCCCACTTGATGAACTGGAGGATTCCTTTCTCGTTGCGCTGGCGGAAGTGTTGGAAATCGACCCGCAGCAGTTTGAGTCCATCATCCGATCATCGCCACCCTCGGCTCATGATGATCGAATACATTCCCAACATGCGAACCGACCCGGCATACCAACAAGCAGAGACTAGCGACGGATAGTAATGAAGCTGCTTCTACATTCGGGCATGTGCGGATACGATGTGGACGGATAGAATACTGGATAGTTGCTACACACCGTCCTTTGCATGAGTATGCGCCCATATGTCGTCCGCCGACCGCTGCCGCTCAATCGTATTGTCCTGTCTGCTGCTTGTGTATGTGTTTGCGGATCAGCACTTGGCACGCGCCCAGGAAACCACCCCAATACCGAATGGCGTGGTCTACACCGTCACCTATGGCGATTCGCTGGTGCGCATTGCGCAGTTGTATGGCGTAACCTGGCAGGACATCGCCGCCGCCAATGGCCTGACCAACATCAACCGGGTGGTAGTCGGCCAGCAGTTGATCATCCCCTTCACGCCTGTGCCTGGCAGCACGCCGATGATCACTGCTGCACCAACGGCCACGCTTACCCCGCTGCCCACGACCACCTCCACCGCGACTGCGACCCTGAGTCCAACGCCATCACCCACTGCCAGCGCCAGCCTAGCGCCCACCGAAACTGTTCCGCCCGCTGCGGTCAGCGGCAGCCTTGAAATAGTGCCAACGCCCACTGTGGCTGGCGACGCGGCTTCTACCGCTGAGTCTGCGGCGGTGGGCGGCGCAGTGCTGATTCCGCTTTCCACCATCGTGCTAGCGACCGAAATCCCCCCGACGCTTACGCCAAGCATCACCCCCACGCCGTCGCCCATTCCTCCAGGCGCGCTGAACGGCCTGGCTTACGATCAGTTTTTCGTGACTGACGAAGCGGTACAGGCCCAGGTGCGGGCGATCTTCGCACGCGGGCAAACACTGGCGCGGAACCCGAATGCTTTCTCGAAACTGGGCGACAGCACCATTGAAAATCCTTTTTTTCTCGCACGCTTCGATACCGGGACGTACAATCTAGCGGATTATGGCTACTTGCAGCGGGTGATCGACCGGTATCGGGGTTCGTTTGGGCGCGACAGCGTGGCCGTGCGTGTGGGGCTGCATTCGTGGTCAGTACTCGACCCGATGTGGGCAGACCCCTACCAGTGTCAGAGCGGCGAATCGCTGTTGGCATGTGAAATCCGCCAGCATAATCCCAGTATACTGTTCGTGCGCCTGGGGTCGAACGACTCTGGCGTGCCGAATCTGGTCGATAGCAGCCTGCGGGAAATCGTCGAGTTCTGCATCCTGAATGGCATCATCCCAATTTTAGGCACGAAAGCGGATCGTTTTGAAGGTCCCAGCAATCGTACCAACGAGATCATCCGGCAGATCGCCCGTGATTATGCAATCCCCCTGTGGGATTTTGATTTACTGGCCGGGACAATTCCCGGACGTGGCTTGATCAGCGATGGGGTGCATATGTCAGCCTTTCCGGCGCACGACTGGACACTGCCCCAGGGCTTCACGACCGGACACGGTGTACACAGCCTGGCCGCGCTGATCGCGCTCGATCAACTTAACAGGATACTGGACTCCCCAGCATGAAACGCCTGCTCAGCCGTGAAAATCTGTTTGCCCTGGCGCTCTGCCTGATCGTGATCGTACTGATCATCGTCACGACGGACAGCGCGCCGCAGTGGATTTACGCCAACTTTTAACCGACTCCCGTTCGACGGACACACGTTTCGCATGGAACTTTTTTCAATCGTGGTCTTCGCCGGGGCAGCCGTACCCTATGTCCTGCTGCCCATGCGCCTGGCAGCCACCCGCCCCTGGATTCTGTTCGTGATCAGCATCGTGGCGATATTCTGGCTTCAGCCCACGCTCGATATTCGCTGGCTCGATTTCAGCCTGCCTGCACTCACGCTGGCGGTCGTCGGGCTGTGCTGGTGGCTTAGCCGGGAACGCGGCACGCCAGAAGCCCAGTTGCGCGGGGAAAACAGCGTCAGCGCCCTGGTCATGATCGGAATCGTGATCGTCCTCACACTTCCGCGTTATATCAGCTTACCGGATGCGCTGGCACTTACATCCCGTCCGCCGCCTATCGAAGGGCTTCTGATTGGGTTGCTGGGCGTTGGCGTGCTGGCGGGCATGTTGAACCGGGTTCCGGCCCGTGTCGCGCTGGCCGTCGGGTTGATCGGTTTGGTGGTCGGGTTCGTGCTGCTCAAAGCTGAACCGTTGACCGCACAGATCGCCGGGGTGCTGCGCCAGCAGGCGGGTCAGGATGCCGCATTGGCAAAAGCGGCGGATATTGGCTGGCTGGGCTTCAGCTATGCAGCCTTCCGGTTGATCCATACGCTGCGCGACCGTCAAATGGGGCTGCTGCCCGCCCTGACGCTGCGCGAGTATGTCACATATGTGATCTTTTTCCCGGCGTACACCTCTGGCCCCATCGACCGGGCGGAAAACTTCACGCCGCAGCTTCGCGCAGTGGCAGGGCTGAACGGACTGGATGTGCAGCGCCTCAGCATAGGTACGACGCGCATCCTGATCGGGCTGTTCAAAAAGTTTGCGATTGCCGATACGCTGGCGTTGATCAGCCTAAACACAGTGAATGTCGATCAGGCAGGGTCCTCGCTGGCGCTGTGGGGGATGTTGTATGCGTATGCGTTCCGTCTGTTCTTCGATTTCAGCGGCTACACCGATATTGCCGTTGGCATTGGCATCCTGTTCGGCATCACCCTGCCGGAAAACTTCGACCGCCCCTATACGAAACCCAACATTACATCATTCTGGCAAAGCTGGCACGCTACCCTCAGCGCTTGGGCGCGGGCGTATATTTATTCGCCGCTCTCCCGGCGGTTCCTGAAGCAAAAAAAACTCTCGAATGATGCGATTGTATTGGTGTGCAGTGTGGCCACGATGGTCGTGATTGGCCTGTGGCACGGCATTACCCTGCCGTTCCTGATGTGGGGGTTGTGGCACGGCGTGGGTTTAGCAGTCCATAAATACTGGAGCGACCGTACCCGCACCTGGTATCGCGGATTAAAGGACAAGCCCGGTCAGGCGCGCCTCTGGCGGATAGCAGGCGTGCTGCTCACGTTCCATTTTGTGCTGCTGGGCTGGGTGTGGTTCGCCATGCCGGATATGGACACCGCAGTGCGTACCTTCGGGCGCTTGTTCGGCATAGGAGCAGCATGATGCGCGGGTGGAAATGGCTGACGGAAACCCCGTTTTCATGGCGCATGGCGGCGCGGGTGGCGATCAAAGCGGCGGCGCTGTTTTTCGCGTGCAACCTGGTATTCGCTCTCACGTATCCGGTTCCAGCGCTTGGCAAAATCAGCGTGTACAACTGGTTGGTACCGGGGCGTGAACGCCTGCCTTACGGAGAAAATACCGCTGCCTACAACCTGAGCCTGAACAGCGTTGAGGCGATGTTCGCTGCGCATCGGGTCAGCCAGCCGAAGGCCGCCGATGAACTGCGCATGTTCGTGATCGGTGATTCGTCGGTGTGGGGAATTCTGCTCGAAAACCGGGAGACGCTGGCCGGACAGTTGAACGCGCTCAATTTGCAGCAGGATGGCCGCCGGGTCGTTGCTTATAACCTGGGTCACCCGATCCTGTCGGTGACGAAAGACCTGATGCTGCTCGATTATGCCATGCAGTACCAGCCCGATCTGATCGTGTGGCTGGTCACGCTGGAAAGTTTGCCGTACAGCGATCAACTGCGCCCGCCGCTGGTGGCGAACAACGCGCTGCGCGTGCGCGATTTGATCCGACGCTACCGCCTGCCGCTGCATCCCAATAACCCGGCGCTGGTCGATGCGCAGTTCATCGATTACACGCTGGTCGGTCAGCGCCGTGCTTTGGCAGACTGGTTCCGTCTGCAACTCTACGGTTTTGCGTGGGCTGGCACTGGAATCGACCAGGTGATCGGGGATTACACGCCCCGCAGCAGCGATTTTGAGGCCGATTCGTCATGGAATCAGTTCCCCGAACCGACCGACATCCCGGCAACCGTCCTGGCGTTCGAGCTGATTCAGGCGGGATATACCGCCGCCGGAACGGTGCCTATCGTGCTGGTCAACGAACCGATTTACCGAGCAGATGGGATGAACAGCGACCTTCGCTACAATGCCTGGTATCCTCAATGGGCTTACGATCAGTACCGTGACCTGCTGGCGCAACAGGCAGCGCTGTACGATTGGACGCTGATCGACCTGTGGGATGCCATCGCCCCGGCACAGTTCACCGACAGCCCCGTCCATCTGACCGCAGAGGGATCGCGTCAGGTGGCCGAACGGATCGCGGCGGCGCTGCCGCTCACCAACCCGGAGTAACATAGCGGGTATGTGGAACCGACGATACCGAATGCGAATACCCTGTACAGCGATCCTGTTCGTGCTGGTGCTGCCGTTGATGCACGCCGACCGACAGGCTATCCCTACCCCAATGCCGGAGCCGACCCGCCTGATGCTCATCCCGCCCCCGCTTTCGCTCGACAAAGCCGTTCTGGAAACCGTGTTCAAAACCTACGTGCGGGGGCAGGCGTTAGGCCGACGCACTGACGTGTTCTCGAAAGTTGGGGACAGCATCACGGTATCGTACAGCTTTCTGTACTACATTGGCCTGGGACAGTACCAGCTTGGCAGCGCCGATTACCTGGACCCGATGATTGAAGCATTCAGCGCGGAACAGGCGCGGGCAGGGAATGCATTCACCAACGCATCGCTGGCAGCACGGGTCGGCTGGACGGCTTTTTCCCCGCTCGACCCAGAGAATACGCTTTCCGACGAGTGCCGCCCCGGTGAACTACCGCTCCTGTGCGAATACCGCCTGGTGCGCCCATCGATGGCGGTGATCATGTTCGGCACGAACGATGTCGGCTATGTCGATTTAGCCGCCTACCGGTACAACCTGAATCAAATCGTGCAGCTTTCGCTCGACAGCGGTGTGATCCCGATTCTCAGCACCTTTCCCAACCGACCGGGTTATGAACCACGAGTGGAAGCCTTCAACGGGGCGGTCTACGAGATCGCCCAGGCGCACCACGTGCCGTTGATCGACTACTACGCGGCGACCGTCGATCTGCCGAACTTCGGGTTGAGCGATGACAACATTCACCCATCCGAACCGCCACGCGATGAGGCGACAGCGGCCAATCTGCGCTCGCCATATCTGCAATACGGCTATAATGTGCGCAACCTGACCACCCTGGAAATGCTGTATACCGTCTGGTGGCATCTTCAACAGGTGGACAACCCGTGACCAAAGATGGAGTGACCGTGATGAAAAGGCTATTTGCCGCCGTGATGTTCGGCGTGCTGCTGGCGGCTGCCGCGTGCAGCGGCTCAGGCGAGACGACCAGCCCCAGCGGGGAGGATGCCCCCGCACAGGCAGTCGTGAACTATCTGCAAGCGAAAGTGGCGGGAAACCGGGACGGCGTGCGCGACCTGCTGTGCAGCGCGCTTGAAAGCCAGCTCGACCGTGAAGCGCTCTCGTTCAGCGGGGTGAACGCAGCACTTGAAAATGCGGCGTGCAGCACGGGTGCTGACGGCACGACCGTCACCTGTACCGGGCAGATAGCCGCTGTGTACGGGTTAGAATCGCGCACCTTCCCGCTCTCACGCTACAACGTGGTACAGGAAGACGGTCAATGGCGCTGGTGCGGTGAAGCAGCGCCGTAACGTAGTGCGCAGCGGATGGGGCGAACGCCGGATGTACGTCCGTCCCCATCCCTTATTTCACTAAACGTGCTGCCAGGCGCGTCGAATGGCGTGTTCGCCGCGCTTGATCGCCAGCAGCAGCGCATCCTGATCGACCGGGATGGCAAACACCCGCACCCCGACGGCGTTGTAAATCGCATTGCAGATCGCCGGGGTGGTGTTGATCGACGGAATTTCCCCGACCCCTTTCGCGCCATACGGTCCTTCGGCAGCGCGGTGTTCAACCAGGCGCGACACGATCTCTGGCGCGTGCTTGATGCTCGGCATTTTGTAGCGCGACAGCAGCCGTGACCAGGGAACCCCATTTTCGATGATGAACGCTTCGGTCAGGCAGTTGCCCATCGCCATCACAATCCCGCCTTCAATCTGGCCTTGCAGCATGAGCGGGTTGATTGCCCGGCCAATATCGGTGCTGCTCAGCACTTTCAGGCAGGCGACTTCGCCCGTTTCGGTATCGACTTCGACCAACGCCGCCTGGGTGGCATAGCTGAACGCGAAATGCATATCGCCGCCTGTGCCTAGCGGCTGCGTCTTGGGCGCGTGGTATTCATGGCGGGCGCGGGCGCTCAGGCCGTGCTGTTTCATCCAGCCGACCACCTGCCCCAGCTCAAGCGGCTGGCGGGTATCCTCTGAACGCAGCAAGCCTTCTTCATAGCGAATCGAGTGCGGCGGAATATCGAGCATTTCCGCCGCGCTTTGGGTGATCGCGTCGCGCAGTGCTGCCGCCGCCAGGCGTGCCGCGTTTCCGGTCATGAATGTCTGCCGGGACGCAGTGGTCGGCCCACCGTTCGGCGTGCGGTCGGTATCGCACAGCAGCACGCGCACCCGTCCATACGGGACATGCATTTCTTCGGCGGCGCACTGTGCCACCACATGCGCGATTCCCTGACCCATATCGGCGGCGGCAGTACGCACTTCCAGGGTACCGTCTTCAAACGCTTCGACTTCCGCTTCGGATTTATCCGGCGCGCCCCCGCCCAGTCCCGTGTTTTTGTACGCGCACGCGATGCCCCAACCATAGGCTTTGTGACCATCACGCCATGCCCACTGGAATTCCTGCCCGCTGCTGTCCAGCATATCGCGGCGCACATCGTCAATGGTTTCCAGCAAGCCGACACTTTCGCGCAAAAGCTGACCTGTCGCCGTCGTCACGCCTACGGTCTGCGCGTTGATGCGCCGCAGTTCCAGCGCATCCATGCCGAGCGCTTCCGCAATCATGTCCATGTTCTGTTCGACGGCGAACGCCGACTGCGTGACCCCGAACCCGCGAAACGCCCCGCTGGGGACATTGTTGGTATACATCGCATAGCAGTCGATCTTCGCGTTCGGGACATTGTACGGACCGGTGGCATGGGTGGTCGCACGGGTCATCACTTTGTCGCTCAGCGATGCATACGCGCCGCCATCGCCGTACAGCGTCGCTTCGACGGCGGTTAGTTTGCCGTCGCGGGTCGCCCCGGTTTTGATGCGGATGATCGTCGCATGGCGCTTCGGGTGGAAGATCAGCGATTCCTGACGGCTGTACAGCATCTTGACGGGCAATCCCGTCACCGTCGCCAGCATTGCGACGTGTATCTGCCCGGCGATGTCCTCTTTACCACCGAAACCGCCGCCGATCAACGTGCCGATCACGCGAATTTCGGTGTCCGGTATATTCATCGCCAGCGCAAGCTGATTGCGATCCTGGTAAGGAATCTGCGACCCGACATACACGGTCAGTTTCTCGTGGTCGTCATAGCCCTTCGGCACGCCGATGGCACATTCCGGCTCCAGGAATGCATGTTCGGTCGTGGGTGTGCGGTATTCGTGTTCAACGATCACATCGGCCTGTGCGAAGCCCTGCTCGATGTCCCCGTGCCGCACCTTGATATGCTTGAGCAGATTACCCGTTGGGTGGTTGGGATGCAGCACTGGGGCATCCGGCGAATGCGCGTATTCCGGGTCGGCCACCACGCCCAACGGCTCGTATTCGACGTGGATTAACCGGAGCGCCGTATCTGCGATCTCCTGTGTATCCGCCGCCACGATGGCAACCGCATCACCCACATAGCGCACGCGGTCGCCGCACAGTACAGGCCAATCGCGGTAGACCAACCCATGCAGGTTTTCGCCGGGGACATCCTGGTGTGTCAGCACAGCGCGCACGCCGGGGAGCGCTTTTACCTGGTCAGTATCGATGCGGATCACACGGGCATGGGGCAGCGGAGATCGCAGCGTGCGGGCATACAACATGCCGGGGAACGTGTAATCATCGGTGTATTGCGCCTGCCCCGTCACTTTTTCGATCACGTCCTGGGGCGGCACGCTGCGGCTGACCACGTGCATCGGTTCATCGACTTCAGGTTCATTGACCGTGAGCGGCGGCAGCCCGCGCTTTTCGCGTGCCGCGCTTTTGATCGCCTGGATGACGCTGGTGTAGCCTGTGCAGCGGCAGAAGGTATCTTTGAGCGCGTGCTTTATGTCATCATCGGTCGGGTCGGGCTGTTCCTCGATGAGCGCGGCGGAAGTCATGAGCAGGCCGGGGGTGCAGAACCCACACTGCACCGCACCATGATCGATGAAACTTTGCTGCAAGGGGTGCAGCGCTTCACCATTTGCCAGCCCTTCAATCGTGGTCACGCGGCGGCCTTGCGCCTTGAACGCCGGATACACACACGAATCGACCGGAGTGCCATCCACCCATACGCTGCAAATGCCGCATTCGGCTTCTTCACAGCCGATTTTCGTCCCGGTCAGCCCCAGGTCAACCCGCAAAAATTGCGCCAGCGTGCGCGATTCCGCGATTTCCCGCCGAAACTGGGTTCCATTCACGGTGATGTCAAGGATGCTCATGTGTGGCTGCGCCTTTCAAACTAAACGGCGGATAGACGATTCATACACGCGGTGATTGTGCGGCGCAGCAGCACCGCCATCATTTCATCGCGGTATTCGGCGGTGGCACGGTATTTACTGGTGCGCGGCGCAAGTGATTGATCGGCGGCCTGGATCGCCGTTTCGATCAGCGCTTCACCGAGTGGCTGCCCGCTGATGGCGGCTTCGACTTCGTGCGCCCGCTTCGGCGTGGGCGCGACCGGCGCGATACAGATGCGCGCCGCTGCGCAGTGCGTGCCTTCGCCGTTCACGTGCATCCACACCGCACAGCCCAAAATCGGCAGCGCCACCCCCTGCGGGCGCATGATCCGGCTGAACGCCGTCGCCTGATCAGGCGCAGTTTTCCTGAATCGGAAACCGATCAGCATGTCCTGCGTTGAATCGACCAGCGACTTTCCCGTGCCAACGAACAAGTCCAGAATGGGAACCCACCGCCGCACGCCACCCTGACTGATCTCGGCTTCGGCATCGAGTGCGACCAGCGATGTAGTGCCATCGCCCGCCGGGAGCGCGTGTGCGACGTTGCCGCCCAATGTAGCGACATTCCGTACCTGGGGGCCGCCGACTACCCCGCAGCTTTCCACCAGGCAGGCGGCATACCGCTTGATCAGCGCCGATTTGACGATCTGTGTGTGCGTCACCCCAGCCCCAATAACAATCGCGTCGTCGGTTTCGGCAATGTGCGTCATTTCAGGAATGCGCGTGATGTCGATCAGCGCTTCGTGCGGTTGAAACGCCGCTGCCTTTCCCGGATCGGTCACTGCCGCACGCGCATCGACCAGCAGGTCGGTTCCCCCGGCGATCACCCGCGCCCGTCCCGCATACTGCCGCAGCAGTCCCAGCGCCTCATCGGTGGTGGCAGGGGTATGATAGTGTTCCCACAGTTTCATGGTATGGCTTCTTTGATCATAAGACGACAATGGCGATCTCGTACAGTCAGTTGTAATCTATTTTGCCCCGGCCATCAACGCACCCAAATGACGCACGTCCACCCCATCACGCGGCATTTGCCCGACGATGCGGCCTTCATACATCACCAGGATACGGTCGCTGAGCGCGAGAATTTCGTCTAAATCTTCAGAAATGAGCAGGATCGCCGTCCCTTTGGCGCGTTCATCCAGCAGACGGTGGTGAATGTATTCGGTCGCGCCAATATCGACCCCGCGTGTGGGTTGTGCGGCGATTAGCACTTGTGGACGGCGCGCCAGTTCACGGGCCAGGATCACCTTCTGAATATTGCCGCCGGACAAGCGCTTGATTGGTGTATCCGTCCCCGGCGTTTTGATCTCATAATCGCGGATCGCTGTCCGCGCCGCCGCCGCAATCGCCCGAAAGTTGAGGAACACGCCGCCTTGTGCGAACGGCTTGCGCGTGTGGTCGTGCAGCACGAAATTTTCTGCGACGGTGAAATCCCGAACGACCCCATCGATCATGCGTTCTTCGGGAATATAGGCCAACCCCAGCTTGTGCAGGTGCGCGGCGGATTTATGCGTCACGTCCTGGCCGTTCAGCGTGATCGTGCCGCCCGTCGTTGGGCGCAGCCCCGCGATCACCTGGGCGAGTTCATGCTGCCCGTTACCGCTCACCCCGGCTGTGCCGACGATCTCGCCCGCGTACAGTTCCAGGGCGACATCGATCAGACCAGGCGTACCGCGATCACTCAACGCGCTCACCCCATCAAGCAACAGCCGACGTTCTCCGCGTGCCACCGCCGGGCGGTCATACTCCAGCACGACGGGACGACCGACCATCATCTGCGCGAGCATGAGCCGGGTCGCTGTTTTGGCCGGAAGGGTATCCACTCGCTGCCCATCGCGCAGCACGGTAATTCGGTCACTGATTGTCAGGACTTCATGGAGCTTATGTGAAATGAATACCAGCAGATGCCCATCCTGACGCATCTGATCCAGCACGCGGAACAGATCGTCTACTTCACCGGGGGTTAGCACGGCTGTTGGTTCATCGAGAATCAGCAGTGCCGCATCTTTGTACAACGCCCGCAGAATTTCGACGCGCTGCTGTTCGCCCACCGCCAACTGCCAGACCGGGACATCGGGATCGACCTTCAGGTGATACCGTTCGCTCAGTTCGCGCACCCGCCCGCGCACACGCGCCAGATCGAGCAGTGCGCCCCGCGATGACTTCATCCCTAAAGCGATGTTTTCAGCGACGGTGAGCGATGGCACGAGCATGAAATGCTGGTGAATCATCCCGATCCCCAGGCGAATCGCAACCTGGGGCGACCGGATCACGGTGGGCTGACCATTGAGGGTAATCGTTCCCTGGTCGGGACGGTGCAAGCCATACAGCAGCTTCATCAGCGTGGATTTTCCCGCACCGTTTTCGCCCAGCAGCGCATGTACTTCGCCGCGACCGGCTTCGGCGCGCACGTCGAAATCGACCTGATTCACCGCCATCACGCCGGGAAACCGTTTGACGATCCCCTGCATATGCATCTGTTCGATGCGCGTTTTCCCGGTGACAAGACTGCTGCTCATCCCGCGTTTCCCTGAACCTTCTATTTATCAATCGCGCCGCACTGTGAAGCTGGGCAGCGCGGCGCGACGGTGTGATGCACGAAAGGCTTAGCTCCCGGCCTCCGGCGTTGCCATCGGGTCTTCGGGCAGCACGACGATCTCACCGCTGACGATGCCCGCCGACACGGTTTCGACGATCTCGTTCACGAGCGCGGCGGTTTCTTCATCCAGTGCTTCGCTCACTTCCATGACCAACCCGCCATTTTCCAGGTCGATCACGAACGATTCGCCGCCCAACACGCCGTCGCCAATGTTGGCGATGATCGCGTTCAGCACCACTTCCCATTTGTAGACCTGGAAAGTCACACCCGAAGCCGCCGCGAGTTCGGCCTGGCTGCTCTGCGTCCCGAACCAGCGCAGTTCGTTTTCCGTCGCAACGGCAATTGGACCAACCACCATCTGCGCCGTCCCGGTCAGAATGTCCGCGCCGTTGGCGATGTGTGCTTCGGCGGCTTCTGTCGCCAGCGGTACATCCGCAAACGACTGAATATACGTGACCAGCACACTCGCATCCGGGTTCATCATGGTTGCGCCGGAGACGAAGCCATCGACGTACAGCTTGGCATCGCCCACTTCAATCGGTCCGACCACGCCGATCACGCCGCTTTCGCTCAGCGCCGCCGCAATCGTGCCGTTGATGAAACCGCCTTCTTCGGCAGCGGCAGTGTAGGCGTACACATTTTCCAGACCGAACGTGTTCACGTCCGTCCCCCATGCGAACGACGTGTCGGGAAATTCCGGCGCGAGTTCCTCCAGAATGGCTCCATACTGTGACCCGTGCGCGATGATCAGGTCATACTCACCGCTGGCTGCCCAATCGCGCAGTGCCACCGCCGCATCATCAACGACGAACGTGCCTTCCTGGAACGTGAACTCGAACGCATCGCCCATCGCTTCATCAATGGCCGTCAGCGCATCGAACATGCTTTGGCTGAATGCCAGATCGTTGGTGGCGCTGGGCGCAACCGCCGCGACGCGGAATACATCGTCCTGGGCGTGTGCCGCCGGAACCAACCCGATCAACGCGGCGGCGACGATCCACACGAACCCGGTACTACGACGCTGTTTCATCTGTACTTGCCCCCTGGTGGTAGGAAAACCCATTATTCACCCCTTTCAAACGGCCTGGTCAGCGCAGTTGGCTTTTCCAGCCGCTTGGAAGCGAAAATCAGCGCGATGATGGTAATGACATACGGTGCCATCACCGCAAATTCCGACGGGATGTCGATCCCAATGGAGCCGATCTGCAATTGCAATGCGTTCACGAAACTGAACAACAGCGAGCCGATCAGAATGCCCGTCGGCCTCCAGCGGCCAAAATACACCAGCGCTACCGCGATGAAGCCCAGGCCGGAGGTCAGGTTTTGCTGAAACACGTTGATCTGCGCAATTGAGAGAGACGCGCCGGCCAGCCCGGCCAGCATCCCGCCGATGCACACGGTCGTATACCGCACGCGCACCACGTTCACGCCCATTGCATCGGCGGCTTCCGGGTTTTGGCCCACAGCGCGGATCATCAGGCCGAATGGCGTGCGGTTAAGGATGAATGCGCCAATGGGGACGAGCGCGAACGCCACATACACCAACAGGTGATGATTGAACAACACTTGTCCGATGATCGGCAGGTCGGTCAGCAGCGGGAACGCCAGACGCGGGAACCCGTTCACCGACTGCGGCGTTCCCACCAGCCTTTGAAAGAGCAGTTCGCTCATACCCAGGCCGAATAGATACATGCCGATCCCGCTGATTCCCTGTTCGGCCTTCAGCGTCACGCTGATGAAAGCGCTCACCAGTCCCAAAATCAGGCCGATCACAAGTGCAGCGGCGACCCCAAGTACCAGGCTGCCGGAGAGGTACACAGCGTAGTAGCCGCAGAACGCACCCATCAGCATGATGCCATCCACGCCCAGGTTGAGGACTCCGCTGCGCTGTGCGAAGGTTTCGCCTAACGCTGCGAAAATGTACGGGGTCGCCAGCCGAATCGTCGATGCGAAGACGCTCGCCGTCAGGATATTTTCAATCATGGGTTGCCCTCCGCTGGGGCGGGGGTGTGCGTAAGCGCCGATGGCGCTTCAACAGGTTCACTCGGCGCGAAAGCACGTCGCTTCAAGCGCCGCCGCACGAAATACTGCGCGCTGACCACGAACATCACGATCAGCCCATTGATTGCCGTGATCAGCGATGCGGGAATGCCGAGATCGCGCTGCATTTTCTGCGCCCCTACCAGCAGGCCGCCAAAAAAGGCAGAAGCCGGAATCGCGCCCAAAGGGTTCAAGCCACCGAACAGCGCCGCGACGATTCCATTGAAACCCGCATTGGCGGTAAATCCGGTTGGGGAGCCATCCGTTTGTAAGCGGTACTGCAAGCCTAAGACCTGCACTGCCCCGCCCAGCCCGGCGAACCCCCCGGCCAGCAGCATCGAGAGTATGACGTTGCGCGGAATGCTGATCCCGGCGTAACGGGCGGCGCGCTCATTCTGGCCGACGGCACGGATGCGATAGCCGATGGTGGTACGCCAGAGCAGCACATACGTAACGACGGCCAGCACCACTGCCAGCAGCAGTCCCCAGTGCAGGCGGGTACGCCCGAACAACTCGGCGGTGCCGAACATATCCGCGATGCCGCCCGGCAGCGGCAGCGAGAGACGCGGCAGTTCCGCTGACTCCGCGATGCGGGCGGTCTTGGCAATCGCGTTCGTACCGATTTCGGTTGGGTCGAGCAGCGGCCCGTTCAGCAGAAAATTCATGATCTGCACGGCCACCTGATTGAGCATGATCGTGCTGAGAATTTCGTTGACGCTGAAATACGCCTTCAATAACCCAGCCAGCCCCCCATACAGCCCGCCAGCCACCAGCCCCGCCATCAGCGAAAGGGTGACGGTGATCGGCCCCGGTGCAGTGGGCATCGCCAGCGCAACGGTGACGCTTGCCAGCGCGCCCATGATCATCTGGCCTTCGCCGCCGATATTGGTCACGCCGCCGCGAAAAGCGATGCAGATGCCAACCGCGACGAACAGGATCGGCGTGGCTTTGACGAGGGTTTCAGCAGTGGCATTTTCGCTGCCAAATGCGCCCTGTGCCATTGCACCAATGGCCGCGAATGGAGATGCGCTCAACGCCACCAGCAGCACGGATGCGGCTGCAAAGGCCGCCGCGAATGCGACTCCATAGGGAAAGTTGTCGGTCACGCGCAGAAAAAATGCTCTCACGCTGGGTCGATTCACAGTGCAGGCCAGACGCATAAGTATAGGCTGCGTTCGCTTCGCTGCCACCTGCACAAGTCACCAAACGCAGCGTTAGGCGGTTGGCAAAACATACCAAATCAGTGCGATCAACATCAAAGATTACGGTTTTTCGCCCTGTGCCAGCCGGTCGTTGATCTGCGCGATCAGCGGCGGGACATCGGCCAATGCATCGACGACGTAATGCGCCCCCGCAGCCGTCAGCCTGTCATAGGCAATGCGCAGCAGCGCAGCACGTTCCGCATGGGCAAGTTCTGAAAAATCTCGTTCACTCAGCCCGATTTCGTTTCCGGTCCCGGCCACGCCCACCGCCCACATGCCCGCCATGCGCGCTTCTTCCATATCGACCGGGGTATCGCCCACCTTGAGGATCGTCCACATGGGATAGATGCCCAACCGCCGGGCAATTTCGAACGCCATGAACGGGGCAGGCCGCCCGGTGCCGACATCTTCCGGCACGACCAGCGCATCTGGGGAATAGCCCCGTGCGGCCACCATCGGCGCGAGTGCCTCCATCATTGAACGGGTATAGCCCGTGTTGCTGCCAATCTTGAGACCCATCGCCCGCAACTGCGCCACCGCTTCGACTGCACCGGGAATTGGGTCGGCGTAGTCGAGCAGCGCAGCAGTTTGCTGTGGGATGAACTGTTCATACATCGCCACCACATCTGCATCGGTGGGGGCGCGTCCATGCTGTGCTTGCCAGGCAGCGGCCACACGCGGACTGTACAGAACCTGGGCGATGTGGTCACGCTTGGCAGTTCCCATCGGTCCACGTGCTTCATCCCGCGTGATCGCCATGCCGAACTGATCGAACAGACGCACAAAAGCGGTAGCAGGTGCAATGCAGCCGAAATCGACCGTTGTTCCAGCCCAATCCAGGATCACACCTTGCAGCCGATCCTGTCGAATTGCCGCGTTGTAGGTCATTTGCCCTCACCTGGTCACGAAAACGTACCTACGACGAGCCAGCGGCGGGCGGGATCACCTGCACGTCTGGCGCATCGTACAATGCCTGCTCTGCGCCCGCCGGGATATACGCGACCACAAGATGCAGTGGGGCTGATCCCCGGTTCACGGTCGAATGGTAGACCCCTTTGGGAATCCAGCAGCACGCGCCGCCCGTGCAGCGGACGGGTTCGCCATCGTTGATCATCTGGTCGCCTTCGCCGCTCACAAAAAAGATGATCTCATCCGCATCCGGGTGGTTATGGCGAATATGCCCTTTACCCGGTTCCAGCACCACGGTCCCAAAGCTGATGCTGTGCGACCCGGTGACGCGGGCGGTCGAAAGCATCTGAATTTTGCCCCAATCGAACACGATGGTATCGACATCTGCCCCGGTGGTGATTGCACCATCGCCAAATTTGTACATAACCGTCCTCCCGTTCAATCTCAATCGGTCGATGTAAAGGTGATCTGCTTGAACGTTTCCGTCTGCCTCTGTATGGCGATTTCTGTCGGCAGCCGCTCCATGCTCGACGCGCCGTAAAACCCGACGATCCCGCGTGTACGATCCAGAATGTACTGTGCGTCGTCGGGTTCTGCGATAGGCCCGCCATGACACAGCACCAGAATGTCCGGGTTGACGCGCTTGGCCGCATCGTGCATCGCCTGGATCAAGTCGGCACACTGATCGAGCGTGCGCGCCGTCGTCGCGCCAATGCTGCCTTTGGTCGTCAGCCCCATATGTGGCACCAGAATATCCGCCCCGGCTTTCGCCATTTTTTCGGCATCTTCAGGCGTGAATACATACGGGCTGGTCAGCATGTCCATCTCATGCGCAATGCGAATCATATCCACTTCCAGGTCATAGCCCATGCCCGTCTCTTCCAATCCCTGCCGGAAAGTGCCGTCGATCAGGCCGACCGTCGGGAAGTTCTGCACCCCATCGAAGCCCATCGCTTTCAACTGTGTCAGAAACACAGGCATCAGCCGAAATGGGTCGGTGCCGCACACCCCCGCCATCACCAGCGTATTTTTGACGATTGGCAGCACTTCCGCCGCCATTTCGACCACAATCGCATTCGCATCGCCATACGGCATCATCCCGGCCAGGCTGCCGCGCCCGGCCATGCGGTAACGCCCGCTGTTGTACAGGATGATTAAATCCGCGCCGCCGCGTTCGATGAACTTGGCGGAAATGCCCGTCCCCGCCCCGGCTCCGATGATCGGTTTTCCAGCTTGTATGGTCGCCCGCAGCCGAGCGAGCGCTTCCTCACGTGGAGTAAACGGCATCCGTGATTATCCTTTCAACATCTCCACAAGACGATCCGCCATTGCATCGGCAAAAGCCGGGTCGTTGATGTGGTAGTCCAATTCAATGCGTTCGACATGCGGCTCCAGGTGCGCCCGCAGCGCGTCGAACAGGGCGGCATCCGCCTCAGGATCATAGAATGGTTTGCCCGCTTCATCGATCATGCTTACGCCTTTCAGCGGCAGGAACAGCGCCGTTTTCCCCACTGCCGCGTTGAGCTTTTGCGCGATGATGTGCCCCAACTGCGCGCATTCTTCCGGGGTGGTGCGCATCAGCGTGACATTCGCATTGTGGCGGTAGAGATTTCGATCCCGAAAACGTTCCGGCACGGTGTCATACGCCCAGAAATTGACCATATCGAGCGCGCCGACGCTGACCACCTGCGGAATGCCGCGCTTACCCGCCGCTTCCAGCCGGTGTTCACCTGCCGCCAACACACCACCCACCAGTTGATCGCCCCATTCAGTCGTGGTCACATCGGCCACGCCCGCAATATACCCCGCATCGATCAGCGCTTCCATCGCCCGTCCGCCGCTGCCCGTCGCATGAAAGATGAGGGGATCATACCCCGCCGTTTCCAGCCGTTCACGCACACGGGTGACGCACGGCGTGGTCACGCCGAACATCGTGGCAGCCACCAGCGGTTTATCATCGTCCGCATCGGGGATCGCTTGTTCGACCGCGCCGCAGATCATGCCCGCCGCGTTGGCGATGATGCGGCGGGAAAGTTTGTTCAACCCTGCAATATCGACCACCGAATACATCAGCGTGATGTCCACCACATCAATGTATGCCGCCACATCGCCCGATGCGACAGTGCTGACCATCACTTTTGGCACGCCGACCGGCAGCGTACGCATGGCAGCGGTGGCGATTACGGTATTCCCACTTCCGCCCAGGCTGACCACGCCCTGAAACCGACCCTCGGCGTACAGGCGCGGGACGAGCGCCGCCGCGCCGTTCATCATGCAGGTGACCGCATTTCCCCGATCCTGAGCTGCCCGCAGCCCATCGAGCGAAACACCGCCCGCCGCTGCCACATCATGCGCTGGAATATCCGGTGAGAACGCCGGATCGAAGATGCCGACATCCATGACCAGGGTGTCATGGCCGCGCGTCCGAATCAGATCGCGCAGATAAGCGAATTCTGCGCCTTTTGTATCCAACGTCCCTACAATTAGAATAGTTCCCATTGAAAATATCCGTAAACTATCCTGGCAAAGGATGATGATCGGGTTTGTCATTTACGTTCATCTGTTACGCCTGCTCGCTCCGCTGCTGCTGCTGACCGTGCTGTGCGGGTCGGCGGCGGTCGTGATGGGGCGCACCGTGCCGCGTGCCGCCCAGCTCGTGTTCATGCAGCGCGCCGGGTACGATGCCAGCATTTTCGTGATCGACATCGAACGCGGAACCCGCGCCGCTTTGTTCACGGTGCCACCCGCGCTGCCCGCCGACCTGCCGCGCCTTTCGGCGGACGGCCAGCGCATCATCTTCGAGTTCTGGGCGGAAAGTGGGCTGGCGCTGCGTGCGCTCGATCTTGCCCGCCGTTCCCTTTACGCCACCGATCCCGCGCTTCAGGATCGCCTGCCTGGATGGTCACCGGATGGTACGCAGATCGCTTTTTGGTCGAACCGCATGAGTCCGTCCGTTCGCAGCAACCGATGGCAGAACTGGAATTTCTATGTCGTCGATGTGAATACGACCACAATTCGGCAGATCACCTCGTCCCTGAGCCTGCTGCCCTATCACCTGCCGCTGTGGTCGCCAGACAGCCAGCGCATTCTGTTGAACTACTGGCGGCCCAACCAGGGAGCCGGCATGTACCTGGTCGAACTGGCGACGGGCAGTACGCGCACGTTGACGGGAGAGATCGAAACCGGCAGCGACCTGGCATGGTCGCCCGACAGCGCGCACATCGCCTTTCGCGCCAATCCGAACCGGGACAGCGAAATCTATCTGCTGCATGTCGAAACGAACACTATCGAAAATCTCACCGACCATGCAGGCAATGATTTTGAACCTGCCTGGTCGCCGGATGGCCGCCAGATCGCGTTCACATCCAACCGCGATGGCCGGGGCGAAATTTATGTGATGAATGCCGACGGCTCCCAGGTGCGGCGCATCACGGCGGGCGGCGGGTGGCATCCGATCTGGTCACCCGATGGCACGCGCATCGCCTACATGAGCAGCCGCACCGGCAACAATGCCTATCATGTCGTGAACGTTGATTCCAGCGCCGACCAATTCGTGATCGATACCCAGCAGCACGCGCTGCTCGGCTGGCTTGCACCGTGAGGTCAAAAGCGTGACTACGGTTGCAGCCCCAGCTTGCCCGGACACAGGATGTGATTCGGGTCAAGCCCGCGTTTGATCGCGTTCAGGACGTTCATCCCCGCCGCGCCGTACTGATCGAACATGAACGGTTCCAAGCGCAGCCCCACGCCGTGATGATCGTTGATCACCGCGCCCGCCCGCAGCGCCGCTTCAACGCCCGCCGTGAAAATGCGGTCATGCAAGGCTTTGGCCTCGCGCAAATCTTCCGGGCCGGTCGGGATTTTCATACGGGCGTAGATCATCGATCCCCATTCGTACCAGTGCGAAAAATGGGTATTGAGCGATAGATTCCACTGCGGTTCGACCGCGGCGCGAATAGCCGTCGTCACCTCATGATAGGTCGCTTCGATGTGTTCGTAATCCGCGACGACATCGACCGTCCCCCAGACGCTCGGCAGTTCGGGCGCATAGGGCGGGTAGTAAAACACGTAGCGCCGATCCCACCACGTCTCCCCAAGCCCTGCCGAAAGTTCCTGCCCGCCGCACTCACGGGCGATCCCGAACGCGATTTCGGCTTCCAGTTCGACCAGCGCCGGAAATTCGCCATCAAACATCAGCACCATCGTGTGATGTTGCAGCGTCCGTTCGACCGCCCGCGCCAGGCTGTGGCTGGCCGCATGTTGGTCATACAGGCGCATCACCGCTGGGCGCAGCCCGCTCACCATAATGCGCCGTCCAGCTTCGATGCCAGCGCTCAGGTTTTCAAACGCGAAGGCGGCGAACACGCGCTTTTGTGGAAGCCGCCGCAGCTTGACCACCGCCGCCGTCACGATGCCGAATACGCCTTCCGCGCCCATGAACAACTGCGTGATCTCCGGTCCAGCGGCATGGCGCGGCACGGATGGGGTATGTACCAGCTCGCCCATCGGCGTGACGAACTCGATGCTGAGGACATGATCCTCAATTTTGCCGTACTTAGTGGACAGCACCCCGGAACCCCGCGCATTGATCGACCCGCCGATGGTCGCCCATTCCGCTGAGGCCGGATAATGCGTGAACGATAACCCCTGGGCATTCAGCGCCGCCTCGAAGTCACGGCACGACAGCCCTGCTTCCACCACACAGGTGAGCGACTTGTGATCGATGGAGCGAATTGCCTTCATCCGGCGCATATCGACCACGATCCCGCCATGATCGGCATTGGCCGCGCCCTGTACCCCGCTGCCGCCGCCCCAGGGCGTGATTGGCACGCGATGCGCATTGGCGATTTTGACGATCTGCGCGACCTGTTCCGGCGTAGACGGGGTGACGGCGGCATCCGGCACGCTGATTGGGGTATTCTGGTGCGCCGCCGCAATCGCGTACCACCATTGATCGCTGGCATAATTTTTGCGCGCCAGCGGCGCGGGCTGTACGTTGTCCGTCCCGACTACCGCCGCCAGCGCATCGATCAAGCGGTTGTTTTCGATTACGACCATGCTTTGCCCTCTGTCCAGTCGCGGTTTTTGATCTGTACATCCACTTTTTCGAGTTCCGCGACCGCATCGATCAAGTGCTGGCTGAAGCGTGAAAAGGCGATCTCACCTTTTTCTGCTGTACCTTTGAATGGATTCCCCATCGTGCCGGAATCGGTGAATTCCTCATGATCGAATGGAAAATTGAAATACTGATAGCCCTGAAATTCCGCGTCTGGCATTCCATCCTTTTTCGCCCACGCTTCGCCCAACCATTTCGGCGGGTGCGCTTTATCGACTGATGCGCGGTCGAGCCGCACCAGCTTCGGGTTGTGCGCCAACACCTGGGAAGTTTCCAGTTCGCCCGCGTGCCAGCCGGGGGTTTCTTCAACGGGACCTTCCAGCACGTCTTTCAACATGCCGATGTACCGTTCGGCATACGGCTTGTAATACGCGATCAGCGCGCCCGTTTCATAGCGCAGACGGCGCAGCACCGGGTCGATCACCTTGACGTTGCTGCCATGCCCGTTGACAAAGACCAGGCGGTTGAAACCATGATGGATCAGGCTGCGGCCAATATCATAAATCAGGTTCAGGTAAGTATCCGCCCGTAAGGTGACCGTCCCCGCACCCCATCCTGGCGCACGCATATGCTGTGGGGAATAACCGAGCCAAAGCGTAGGGGTATACAGAATGCCTGCCGCGTCACCCGCCCGTTTTGCGACTTCCAGCGCGGTGATCGTATCGCAGTAGAGCGGCAGATGCGGGCCGTGCTGCTCCAGGCTGGCTTTGGGGATCAGGATGGTGTCGCTGTGCTTCAGGTATTCCTGCACATCGACATAACTCAGGTCGCCCAGGCAGAAGGACGGAAAATCGAGATTTTTAGTCGCTCGTGTCATGGGGTGCGCTCCTTTCATTCGCCCATTTTGGTTTGTAAAAGTTGATGCAGTGCGTCATACGTCGCGTCTGCGAATCCATCATCGTTGATATGCGCTGGCACTTCACGGTATTCAACTGCCGGGTTCAACCGTTCCCGAAATAACGCCCGAACGCGACCATTCAACTCAGGTTGCCAGAATGCGCCGCCTTCAATGTCCATGATCGAGCCGCCGCCGAGCGGCATCAGCACGGTCACCCGCCCCCGTGCGCTGTTGAGCTTATCGATCACGAACTGCGCGGCGCGGAGCTGCTCATCGGGAGTCAGCCGCACCAGCGTAAATTCGGGGTTGTGGTAGTACATCGGGCGATCCTGGAACTGCGTCGGAACTTCATGTTTCGCGCCGAATACCACGAAATCCAGGCAGCCGGGGACGATCACCTGGGGAATGCCCAGGCGTGCCGCCGCTTCAAAGCGGGAGCCACCCGCGTTGTGGAAACCTCCCGCGATGTAGCCCGCCGCTTCGCTCAGCGTGTAATCGAGAATCGCGCTGAAACAGTGGGCTTCGGTCAGTTCTTCCATGGCCGCCCCACCGACCCCGTTGGCGTGGAAGATCACGAGATCGTAGCCGTCAGCCTCCAGGCGCGGGCGGATGCGCATCAGCGGGCGGGTGGTGTTGCCCAACATGGTCGCAGCAATTGCCGGACGGTTGGCGCTGCTGAACACCGCCCCGCGTTTCACATATGCTTTTGCCATACCCGCAATTGCCGCCGCCGCGCCATCGAAAATGGGACAGCTCACCGCGTTCAGGCCAAGAATATCGACTACCGAATGCATGACCATCACATCTTTGGTGCCAACGAACGGCGCAAATTTCCGATGCCCAGAAGCGATGGGCGACACGATCAGCTTTGGAAACCCAATGGGCAGGGCTTTGCACGCTGCCGCCGCCAGCACCGATCCTTCCGCACCGCCCAATGCCGCAACCCCATGAATCCGGCCTGCGCTGTGCAGGTCAAGCGCGATCCGCCGCACCCCGTTGAGCATTTCCTCGACGGCTTTGCCGCGTGTTCCAGCAGCGCGCAGTGCGTCGATGCTCGACCCGGCGGCTTCAGCCACCGTGCGGCGGTCAAAATCTGCCGTGATGCCCTGGGCTTCCCCCAGAATCCCCGAATCGAGTACCAGTGTGTCGCAGCCGTGCGCCCGCACACGTTCGCCCAGATAGGCGGTTTCTGGCCCTTTGGTATCTAAAGTCCCTATCAATAAAACCGTCGGCATTATTTTAGAAGTCCTGTCGGTCATGGGTCGCCTGGATTATCGTCAGACGACCCGTAATGCTGCGGGCGGCTAGTGCGCACCGCTGGCGCGCAGATGCCGGATGGTATTTTCGACGTGGCGCGTGTACTGCCCGTCGCTCATCAGGTCGCTGCCGTGATCGCGGATGAATTTCAGTTCGGCATCGGTGGCCGTCGTCCCGGCATCTTCCTTGTGGGCGAAACCGAGCGGCGAACGGTCGAACGGGACGACAAATTCGACCGTCAACTGTTCGTCGTAGCCCGCCTGCTTAAGGGTGGTCACCACTTCCGACCAGTTGAAATGGCCTTCACCGGGCGGGCGGCGGTTGTTGTCGGCCACGTGAAAATCGACCAGGTGTTTACCGGTCGCCAGGATCGCTTCTTTCCAGTTGGCTTCTTCGATATTGATGTGGAAGGCATCCAGGCACACACCGACGTTGGAACGCCCAACCGCCTCCATCAACGCGAGCGCCTGATCGTGACGGTTGAGGAAATTGGTCTCGAAGCGGTTGAGCGGCTCCAACCCAATGCGGATGTTGTGCCGCGCCGCGTGGTCGGCCACCTGCTGAATACCTTCCACCGCCCAACCCCACTCCGTTTCGGGGTCGGCCATCGCCACAATTTTGCCGACTTCGCTGGGGACAAGCGTGAAGATCACCCCACCCAGCGCCGCTACCATGTCCAGGCATTCTTTCAGGTAGTTCACGGTCATTTCGCGGTAATAGGGGTCGGCGTGAATCAGGTCACGCCCGGCCAGCATGATGCTGACCGATCCGTAACATTTCAGGTTGTGGGCATCCAGCAGGCCACGTACCTGTGTCCAGTCATACTTACGGGGTTCGCCCATGATCTGAATACCATCGTAGCCAAGCCGCGCCAACCGCTCGATGGTGACTTCAATCGGTTCCGGGCGCATCCAGTTGTGCATACAAATTTTCATGACACGCTGCTCCTGTGTGAAAGTGAATGTTCAAAAAAGCCGCACGGCTCCATGCTATGCCTCGTACTGAATATCGACCGACCGACCGCTTTGTGACGATTCGACAATCGCATCGCAGATCACGGCATTACGGTAGCCATCGACAAAATCCGCCCCATAAGGCGCGACCTCATGCTGCCCCAGGATGGCAGCGAAGAAATGATGGAATTCGTGGACGAAGGTATGTTCCCACCCGATGATATGCCCTTGCGGCCACCAGTTCTCCCAATAGGGATGGTAACTTTCGCTCACCAGCACGTTATGGAACCCGCGTGTTTCCTTGGGGTCTTCATTCGCCCAGAATACGTTCAGCTCGTTCATCTTTTCCAGGTTGAACGTGATCGATCCGTTTTCGCCGTTGATCTCGATGCTGTTGTAATTCTTGCGCCCTTGGCAGAAACGCGATGCTTCGACTGTGCCAATCGCGCCATTCTCGAAGTCGAGCAGCGAAATGAAGGCATCGTCCACATCGACCCTGCCCATCCCACTGCCGTCGGGAAGCGGACGATTTTCGATGAATGTCTTGGTCATGCCCATCACGCGGCGCGGTTCACCCACCAGGAAGCGCGCCAGGTCGAGAACGTGCGCACCCAGGTCGCCCAGTGCGCCGCTGCCCGCGACTGCTTTATCCAGCCGCCAGATTTTCGGGAAATTCGGGTCGATGATCCATTCCTGGAGGTACACGGCGCGAAAGTGGAAGATGCGCCCCAACGCGCCGCTTTCAATCAGGCGCTTGGCCTGCACGATTGCCGGGACGAAGCGGTAGTTGAAGGCGACCATGTGCTTGACCCCGGCTTTCTGCACGGCATCCAGCATCGTTTTGGCTTCAGCGGCAGTGCGCGCCAGCGGCTTTTCGCAAAAAACATGTTTCCCGGCTTCCGCAGCGGCGATGGTCGGTTCGGCGTGCGCGTCGTTGGGGCCGCCGTTGTCGAAGATATGCACGTCCGGGTCAGCGATCATCGCCCGCCAATCGGTATAGTATTTGCGGTACCCATAGCGGCGAGCGGCTTCGGCGGTCGCTGCTTCATTGCGCCCGCACACCGCGACCAAATCCGGCACGGCAACGGGCGGGTACATCATGTAAGGGAGTTTCTTCAGGGCATTGCTGTGCGCCTTCCCCATGAACGCATAGCCCAGCATCCCAACACCCAGGTGCGGGGCTTCGCCTTCGGCTCGTGCGCCCGCCATCGTCACAAATCCGACTTCATCCGTCATCGCTTTATCCCCTGTTTCCGTGACGATCCCGACTCATCTATTTTCAAAAGCGGCATCGAACGCGACGTTCGACGGCGTGAAATCGCTGGATTTCACCCAGCGCACGGCTTCCGCCGCGCCGTGTTCCCGATCCATGCCGCTGTCCTCCCATTCGACCGAGAGCGGCCCGCCGTACCCAATGCGGTTGAGCGCCCGCACCAGCGCATCAATGTTCAGGTCACCATGCCCCGGCGAGACGAAATTCCAGCCGCGCCGATGATCGCCAAAATTCAGGTGTGAGCCTAAAATGCTGCTGTGGCCGTTCAGCGTAACTTTTGCGTCTTTGATATGAACATGAAAAACCCGATCCGGAAACTGGTTGATGAAATGCACGGGATCGAACTGCTGATGGATGAAATGGCTGGGGTCGAAGTTGAAGCCAAAGGCCGAATGATGCGAAAGCGCTTCAAGCGTCCGCTGCGCCGTGTAAATATCGTAGGCGATTTCCGCTGGATGGCATTCCAGCGCGAAGCGAATCCCTTCCTGCTGGAACGCATCGAGGATGGGTTTCCAGCGGTCGGCGAATGCACGGTAGCCCGCGTCGATCATCGCGTCGGAGGTGGGCGGGAAGAAATACAGCATGTGCCACACCGGGCTGCCCGTGAACCCGTTGACCACATTCACACCCATCAGCTTTGCAGCGTGCGCCGTATTGGTGACTTCCTGGGCGCAGCGCGTCCGCACACCTTCCGGGTCACCATCCCCCCACAGACGCGGCGGCAAAATCGATTTGTGGCGCTCGTCGATCATCGCATCGGCCACGCACTGACCGACCAGATGCGTGCTGATGGCGAAGCACTTCAGGCCGTGCTTTTCCAGGATGTCATGGCGCGTGCGCACATACCCATCATCGCTAAGCGCCTTGTCCACCTCGAAATGATCGCCCCAACACGCGAGTTCAAGGCCATCGTAGCCCATTGCCGCGGCTTTGCCTGCCAGCGTGTCGAGCGGGAGATCTGCCCATTGTCCGGTAAAAAGGGTTACAGGTCTTGCCATGAGAAATTGCCTCCGTGTGTCACTTTTCATAAATCGTTTGCTGCTAAGCAGATGACCGCTGAGGAACGGCAGCTTTTGCGTCCGTGCTTTCCTCAGATTTACCCAAAGATGCGGCGGCTTCGCGCACGATGAAGAAGAACAACGCCGCCGGAACCAGGCTGAACGCGATCACGAACGGAATCTCCACCGTGTTGAAACTGCTCGATGCGGCGGCGGCGATTTCGGCTTTGCGCGCATCGTCGTAGGTATTCCATACGCGCTCACGCACGCCATAGGGTTCACGCGGCGCATTCGTGTTGATGACTAACCCGGCGATTAGGACTGCGATGACCACGAACGCCGCCGCCCCTGCTGCCTGCTGCACACCCGTAAACCGGGGCAGGCGCACATCGGCTTTGGCGCTGCGCCCGATCACATGGCTCCACACGATGAAGCTGAGCAGTGCGCCCAGCACGAGCAGGAAACCATAGCGATAGCCGACAAAATGGATCGGCTGGAACAGCAGCACTACCCCGCCCAGAATGCCGACGATTAGCACAGTTTCAACGCCGCTGTACGTGCGGTTAGGAATTTTGCCGTTGAAGCGCAGCGCGATCAGGAAGATCAGCAGGATGTACGTGAGCAGAACAGCGACGAACGCCCCGAAGAACGGCAGTGCCTGAATCAGGACACCGTTGCGGACGCGCTCATCCGCGATTCCGCTGGTGATCGATGGTGCGATCAGCGCGAACAAGGCCGCAATGATCACGACAGGCGCTAAAACGCGCACTGGCCCCCAGTATTTACGCATCGGTTCAACGCCCTTCTGGCTGCACCAGCAGCGACTTGAGGAAGTGTACGCCGTTCTGCGCCAGCGCATCCTGGCTCGGCTCGAAAGAGCGCCAGATCGCCGCCGCTCGCGCAATACTTTTCACTTTGTCGGTGAACGATTCGATCACCACCGGCCCCTCATAGCCGATGTCGTGCAGTGCTGCGGCCACTTCCGGCCAGGTGACATTCCCCGAACCAGGCGCACCACGATCATTTTCGCAGGCGTGAAAATGCACCATACGCGCCCCTGCCGTTCGGATGGCCGCGCCGAGCGATTTTTCTTCGATGTTCATGTGGAACGTATCCAACATGATCTTGCAGCCAGGATGATCCACCCGATCCACCACTTCGACGGCCTGCGATGCCAGGTTCAGGAAGCTGGTCTCGAAGCGGTTGAGCGGCTCAATCGCGATCACGCAGCCATGATCGGCAGCATACCCGGCCAGCACAGATAGATTCTGCGTGAGCAGATCGAAATCGGCGGCGCGTTCATCCGGGGTCTGCTGCCACACCCGCCCGACTGCCGAATAGATCGGCCCGACCAGATGCGAACCGCCCAGTGCGTGCAGCACCTCTACACACTGGCGGATATAATGCATCCCGTTGTCGCGGATGGCCGCGTCGGGATGGATCAGGTCACGGTCAGGCCCCATCGCGGCGCAGGCGCTGACCCCTAAGTCCAGATCGCGCAGAATCGCCGCCCCTTCCTGCGCATCCAGGTCGCCAATCGCTTCCAGCGGCACTTCGATCCAGTCGAAGCCCATCGACTTGACTTTCGGTGCCAGTTCGCGTAATGCTTCCGTCGTGAGCGGTGATACCCACACCCACGCATTCACCCCGAAACGCATGTCACCTCCGTGTACGGCACAAAGTGTGAATCCCGGCGAAAAGTGCTTCAGACCGTCGCATTACAGCCGTCGGCCATTGGTATCAAAGTAATGCAGGCGATCCCGCGCAAAATCAAATCGCACCTGTTCGTTCAGGCGAATGGGCGATGTCCCCGGAATCACGCTCAGCAGCAGTTGATCGCCGCTTTGGATATGCAGGATGGTTTCTACCCCCAACGGCTCGATCAACGCGACACTACCCGTAAAACTGCCTTCAGAATCGACCCGCACATCTTCCGGGCGCACGCCAATCGTCACCCGTTCGGGCATCTGATCGCCGGGGACGGGCATTTCCAGCGGGCTTTTTTCGATGCGCAGATGGCCGTTGTGCCGATGTGCATTCAGCAGGTTGATTCGCGGTGTGCCGACCAGCGTAGCGACGAACATCGTCGCGGGGCGGTCGTAAATATCGAACGGAGTCCCCATTTGCAGGATCACACCGTCATCCAGCACCGCGATCCGATCAGCCATGGTGAGCGCTTCAATCTGGTCATGCGTGACAAAAATCGACGTACTGCCCTGGGTTTTCTGAATGTGCTTCAGCTCCACCCGCAGCGATTCGCGCAGCTTGGCATCCAGGTTGGAAAGCGGCTCGTCCATCAGAAAGGCACGCGGTTTGCGCACGATTGCGCGTCCGATGCTCACACGCTGCATTTCGCCGCCCGAAAGCCGGGCAGTCTTGCGATCCAGCAGGTGCGAAATGCGCAGAATTTCGGCGGCGGCGGTCACCCGCTCCTTAATCGTCGGTTCGGGCGTGCGCCGCAGCGGCGACCGCAGCGGAAAGGCGAGATTGTCGTACACCGATAGGTTCGGGTACAGCGAGTACTGCTGAAAGACAAACGCCACATCACGGTCAGCGGGTTGAAAGCTGTCGATCATCTGGCCGTCGAAGTACACATGACCATGATCCTGCTTTTCCAACCCGGCGATCACGCGCAGCGTCGTCGTTTTACCTGCCCCGGTGGGGCCAAGCAGCACGAAAAATTCCCGGTCTTTCACCTGCAGGCTGACTTCATGCAGTGCGGCATGGTCGCCAAATCGTTTGGTGATGTTTTCCAGGCGTATATCGCTCATGCCGCCCCCCCATTGATATGGATGGCAAGCTCAGTTTTGGGGTGAAAAAAGCGCATCATCGCGGGGTCAATATCGAACACCATCGTTTCCCCAATGGGGTGAGCGGTATCGCGGCTCATGCGCCCGTGAATGATCACATCGTCGGCAAGCTCCAGGTGGAGCATCGAATACCCGCCGTGTAAATCGTCGGCATACACCACCCCGCTGCATTCGCCATCGGTAACATTGACGCGCAGCGCTTCGGGACGAAACCCGACGATCACCGCACCATCGCTGTCATTCAATGCGTGGTCGAGCGCGGCGCGATAGGCACCCGGAACCGTGACCGCGCTTCCACCCGGCAGGATGGCCTTCCCATCGCTGTAGCGCGCATTGAGCAGGTTCATGCCGGGGCTGCCGATGAAGCGGGCGACAAACAGATTCGCCGGGTCGTGGTAGACCTGATGCGGGGTACCCACCTGCTGCACCTGCGCTTTCGACATGATCACGATGCGGTCACCCATCGCCATCGCTTCGATCTGGTCATGGGTCACGTACACGGTCGTCGCTTCCTGGCGGATGTGAAGCTGCTTGATCTCCGCCCGCATCCCTTCGCGGAACTCGGCATCCAGCGCGCCGAGCGGCTCATCCATCAGGAAGGCAGCGGGGCGGCGGACAAGCGCCCGCGCCAGCGCCACACGCTGTTGATCGCCTCCGCTGAGGCTGCCAGGCTTGGAATCGAGAATATGCTCAATGCGCAGCATCCGGGCGACTTCGGCCACTTTCGCACTAATTTCGGCACGCGGCACGCGCTGTGCTTGCAAAGGAAACGCGATGTTTTCTCGCGCCGTCATGTGCGAATACAGCGCGAAGAACTGAAAGACGAAGGCAATATCACGGTCGCTGGGGTGCGCCCAGGTTACGTCGCGCCCATCGAGCAGAATCGTCCCGGTCGTGACCGCTTCCAGCCCGCTAATCATGCGCAGCGTGGTGGTTTTGCCACACCCGGAAGGGCCAAGCAGGACGATGAATTCACCATTCTGGATGGTCAGGTCGAGCGGTTTGACGGCGAATGACTCCCCGAATTTCTTTTCGACCTGCCGTAGTTCGATCTGTGCCATGTACCGCTTACCCTTTGCGAATTGCGCCGAACGTCACCCCGCGCAGCAGGTGTTTACGCAGCGCAAATGTGACGATCACGACCGGGATCAGGAACAAGAGCGAACCTGCCGCAATTGCCGCCCATTCGATGCCACCTGTTCCCAGGCGGATCGGGATGCTCGGCGGCGCAGTCCGCGCTACATCCGACGTGAGCATGAGCGCAAAAGCGTATTCGTTCCACGAAAAAATGAGCGCGAACACCGTCGTGGCGGCAATGCCCGTCACGGCCTGGGGCAGCACCACTTTACGGAAAGCCTGCAAGCGCGTGTACCCATCGACCAGTGCAGCTTCTTCATATTCACGCGGGATTTCGTCAATGAACCCCTTCAGCAGCCACACCGAAAAGCTGAGATTGAAGGCCGTGTACAACAGGATCATGCCCAGATGCGTATCGTGCAGGCCGACTTCGCGGTACATCAGGAAGATCGGGATCGTCACGACCACTGCCGGGAGCATCCGCTGACTGAGGATGAAGAACAAAAGATCGTCCTTGCCGGGGATGTTGAAACGGCTGAACGCATAAGCGGCCAGCACGCCAAATGCGACCGAGAAGAACGTCGATACTCCGCTGATGATCAGCGAGTTGATCAACTGGGATGGGAACGCGCTTTGCCCGATGATCGATTGGCCGCGTTCCAGCGCGACCTGCTCGAAGTACGAGAGATCGTTACGCGCCGAAAGCTGTTCATCTTCGGCGGCGGTGAGCTGACGGCGATCCGTGAGCAGAAACACGAAACCTTCCAGCGTCGGCTCGAAGAACACTTTGGGCGGCACCGATACCGCATCTGGGCGGTTCTTGAACGCCGTCATGCCCATCCAGATCACCGGGATCAGCATGATGACCGTCACAATCACAGCGACAGTAGCACGAACGGCGGTATTGATCTGCGGGCGCAGGCCCACTTTATCGACACGGGTCGAATAATTCACATAGTACCGGGGTGATTGATTCGCAGCGGCCATAGTCGGATCACCCTTCTCGCGCTTTGTTCAGGGCGCGGATATACAGATTGCTCACGGCGATGATCACCACCAGCACGATGTACGCCAGCGCGCTGGCTTTGCCCGTATCGAAGTCCTGGAAGGCCAGTTCGTACAGGCGGATAGAGATGGTTTTCGTGGCATCGCCAGGGCCGCCGCCCGTCAGCCCATTCACCAGGTCGAATTGTTTGAACGCTTCAATGGTGCGAAATAACACGGCGATCAACAACAGCGGCATGACCTGGGGCAGTGTGATGCGTCGGAACTGAAACCACGCGCTGGCACGGTCGATGGCGGCGGCTTCATACAGGTAATCGGGGATCGCGCTCAGACCCGCCAGCACCAGCAGCATCACGAATGGACTCCACATCCACACATCAACGATGATCACCGCCCAGAGTGCCAGGGTCGGTTCGCCCAACCATTCTGGCGCGGTGTTGATGTCGGTGAAGCCGAGCAGCGGATTCAGAATGCCGTAGCTGGGGTTGAAGATCAGCCGCCAGAACACAGCCACGACAATAGGCGAGAGCATCATCGGCACCAGGATCAGCGTGGTAATCAATGGGCTGCCCTTGAATTTGGTGCGCAGCAGCATCGCCAGCCCAAAGCCGACCAGCGTTTGCAGAGCCACCGAAATGATCGCATACTGCCCGGTGATGCCGAAATACTTCCAGAAACGTTCATCGGAGAGGATGCTGGTGTAGTTGTCCAGCCCCACCCAGACCGGCGCGGTGCCGGAGATCACCGAATAATCGGTAAAGCTGAGAAACAAGCTGTAAATCAATGGGAATAAATTCATCACGATCAGCAGGATGATCGTCGGCATGACGAACAGACGTATGATCGCCCCATCGCTCATCTGCCGCCGTGCAACGGCTGTACCGGAAACCGTCCCCGGCTGTGCCGTCGTGCTGGATGTTGTCGCCACACGCCACCTCGCCATTTGCTAAGACTGGTCGGGGAGAGGGGCGGTACGGCGACCGCCCCTCTCATCACGGATCGAGCGCAGAACTAGTCGAAATATCCGGCTTCAGCCAGCACTTCATCCATTTCTGCCGCCATGTTGTCGAGCGCATCCTGCGCGGTGCCTTCACCACCCACCACATAGGCGTGCAGGTAGCGCTGTGCCACTTCCAGCAGGCTGCCGAATTCGGGGATGTTCCAGAAGTCCTTGACGAACGTCATGGTTTCGGCGAAAGCGGCGTTGTACGGGGTCAGATTGAGGAATGCTTCGCTTTGCAGCACGTTGATATTGCAGGTGTAGCCACCCAACGCACCCCAACGCGCCTGAACTTCTTCGGTGGCAAACCATTCGATGAAGTCGAGCGAAGCCTGCTTGCGCGCATCGTCGATGTACGCATTCACGCTGATCCCCTGGCCGCCCAGCGCGGCGAAACGTTCACCGGTGGGGCCAGCGGGCATGGAGAAGTAGCCCGTGACATCGCGGTAGGGGTTGATGCTGGCATTATCGAGCGCGGGGAAGAACGCGAAGTAGTTCATGATCATCGCGGCGCGCCCGTTGATGAACTCATCGTTCATTTCAGCGAAGAACGCATTGTTCGTGCCGGGCGGCGCGAACGAATACAGTTCACGGTACAGCTCCAGCGCAGCCACGGCTTCAGGCGAATTGACCACGCCCAGGACGTTGTTTTCAGCATCTTTCCAGTCCGCACCGAAGCTGAACAGCGGGTTCTGGAAGCCCATCGTGATGCCATCGTAGTCGATCTGGGTGTACACGCCGATCCCGTACAGGCCATCATCCGGGCGGTTGAAGAATTCGGCAATATCACGCAGTTCATCCCAGGTCTGCGGCACGGCCAATGGGTACCCGTAAGCAGCTTCAAACGCGGCCATTTCTTCGGGGTCTTCAAACAGGTCGCGGCGGTATGCCCAACCGTTCGCGTCACCTTCGGTCGGGTAGGCATAGTACGAACCACTGCCCGACGGGTATTCACCGTAATATTGCAGGGTAGCAGGGGTGACAGTATCAGCAATCGATACACCGTTGTCAGCGGGCGTGGTCAGGAATTCAGTCAGGTCGAGATAGTGGCCTTCGGTCACGGCCTGGCCGAGCCATTGGCTGTCACCCACCACCATATCGAACGCCGTACCTTGGGCGGCCCATTCCGTTGTCACCCGGTCGTAGTAGCTGCCCCAGGGGGTTTGGACGATGTTGACGGTGATTCCAGTTTCGGCGGCGTAATCGTTGCCGATCTGCTGCAAATAGTTGGCCGGGTCCCATTCCGCCCACCAGATATTGAGTTCGGTGATGTCCTGGGCGGCGGCGGTGCTGATGCCCAGCGCCAGCACAGCGACCAGGGCAAGGACGAGGAACAAAGCTTTCTTAAGCATCTGTGTACTCCTTCATCAATGAATGGCTGACTAGCTGTAAACGGCGGAAAACGAATTTATTCGGTTGTATACTGATCGGGCTGCCTCCTTACTTCTGGGAAAACGATTCGTGCGGTATCGGGCTGCGCTTCTTTCCACAGCCAACGGGAAAACTGCTGACCCACATAATGCGATCATGGCGTACTCAGGAACGCACCAGGCGCTTGAACATTGCTTCGCGTGCCTGGCGCAGATGATCGCGCATCAGCCCTTCAGCGCGAACTTCATCTTGTTCGGCTATCGCTTCAACAATGCGGCGGTGTTCTTCCGTACCGTCGATCAGGTATTGATCGACCACACCATCATCCGACCCGGTGTGATACATCCGGTTGCGCGCTTGCAGCACGAACTGACCGAGCAGTTGATTCGGGCAGTTGTCGCACATGATCTCGTGCCATTCACGGTCAGCACGCGACCATGCCTGACGGTCACCCTGGCGTGCGGCGTGTTCCATTTCGCTGGTGAGATGCTGTAAGCGCTGAAGTTTTGGTTTGGCGAGTGTCTTGGTGATCAACCGGACGACTTCCGGTTCGATCAGTTCGCGCACGCGCAGCGCGTCGAACAGTTCTTCGGCAGAACGCTGCGCCAGAGTCACCGCCCGCCCGTTCATGAACTCGATCAGACCATCGCTGGCAAGCTGATGCAGCGCTTCACGAATGGGCGTGCGGCTGATTCCGAGCAGCGTTGAAAGCAGGGTTTCGGGAAGGGGCGTACCTGGTTCCAACCCGCTGTTGCGGAGCGCATCGAACAAGCGGCGGTACGCAAGTTCGCTCAACCGCACGTCTGGCGTGGGGTCGTGGGGGTGGCTGCGCAGATATTGTTCGAGTACTTCAGCGCCGGGCATAAGCGATTCAACAATCGGGTTCAAAAAAGAAAAAAGGTAACGCATACATTCTGTATACAAGCTGTATACAGCGACTATAACATGGGTAAAAAGCCGATGTCAAGCATTTCGCACCAGGCTGATGCAGCGCACGCATCCGCATCCGCTTCAAATAACGGCGCGTTTTGCATCATGGCAAATATTGACAATCACGCAGGAAATGTTAAATTTCGCCCCTTGACGGCATGGCAGTCAAGCACCACCTATGACCATGCGCACAGCAGTACATTGACATGCCCAACGTTCTTTCAAGGAGTGGATGGTGATGGTGAAAAGAAGTGTCGTTGCGGTGTTTGCAGCAGTTTCACTCGTGCTGACGACTGTCGGCGTATTGGCGCAGGAACAGCCAGCGGCTGCCAGCGCAACGGTTGACCGGATTCGGGAACGCGGCGCGCTGGTGTGCGGTGTCAATCCCAGCCTGGCGGGGTTCGCTGTCCTGAACGAAACGGGCCAGTATGAAGGCTTCGATGTCGATGTGTGCCGTGCGGTGGCCGCTGCCGTTCTGGGCGATGCCAACGCCGTCGAGTACCGCCCGCTGGAAGCGGCAGAACGCCAGGCCGCCATTCAGAGTGGTGAAATCGACCTGATGAGCCGCAACACCACCTGGACGATCAGCCGCGATGCGGTGTGGAATGCCACCTTTGCGCCCGTCACTTTCTACGACGGCCAGGGCATCATGGTGCGCACTGACCTGGGCGTTGCCACCCTGGAAGACCTGGAAGGCGCGTCGATCTGCGTGCAAACCGGGACGACCACCGAGCTGAACCTGGCCGATGCTTTCGATGCGGCTGGTATTGCCTATGAACCGCAGGTCTTCAACGATGCGTCGGCCACTTGGGAAGCCTACCTGGCCGGGCGCTGCGATGCCTTCACCACTGACCGCAGCGGGCTGGCGGCTTACCGTTCGACTGCCGAAGACCCCGGCGCACATACCATCCTCGACGTGACGCTGAGCAAGGAACCGCTTGCACCGCTGTCGCCCCAGGGCGATACGGTCTTTGCCGACATCGTACAGTGGACGGTCTACGGGCTGATTCAGGCGGAAGAGTTCGGCATCACCAGCGAAAATCTGGACACGTTCCTGACCAGCACCGACCCGGCCATTCAGCGCTTCCTCGGCCTGGGCGAACAGGTCACAGCGCTCGGTTCGCTCTACGGCATCAGCGACCAGTATATTCAGGATGTCATTCGGCAGGTGGGCAATTACGGTGAAATTTACACCCGTCACCTGGAACCGATTGGCCTGGCACGCGGCCTGAACAGCCTGTGGACGGATGGCGGGCTGATGTACGCGCCGCCGTTCCGTTGATAGAGTCAGTCTGAACGCAAGTCTGCAATAAGGTGTCGTTCGGCAGGGGTGGGGTTTTCTCACCCTTGCCTGTTTTTTGGATAGGGGCGTTCACTTCACGGATGAGCAATGGCCGCAGCACGATCTACCCGTAATGGCCTGCCAGGGGTGTCTATCCTCCAGGATGCGCGCTTTCTGCAAGCTGTCAGCCAGTTGATTTTCGCCGTTCTGGTTGTCACTGGGGTCTGGGCGATTGCCTGGAATGTGCTGCGCACATTGCAGGCGCAAAACCTGACACCCAACTTTGCGTTCATGTCCACCCGTGCCGGGTTCGATATTGCCGCTGCGCCCGAATGGTATACGTCCCAAAGTACCTTCTGGGATGCGTACCTGGTCGGGTTTATCAACACCCTTCGCGTGGTGGCGCTGGGATTGTTCCTGGCGACGATGATGGGTGTATTCTTCGGCATATTCCTGCTGAGCAGCAATTTTCTTCTGCGCACGCTGGCGCGAGTCTACGTCGAAATTCTGCGCAATACCCCGCTGCTCGTGCAGTTGTTCGTGTGGTATTTCATCGTCATGCTCAGCCTGCCCGTGTATCAGCAAAGCCTGACATTTCCCGCTGAAGGCGTATTCCTGATCCCGGTGCGGTGGCTGTTTTACCTCCCCGCACTGCTCATTGCGTGGGCGGCAGCGCGGCGTACCCAACAACGGCCTATCCTATACGGGACTGCCGCGCTGCTCATCGCCGTGGAAGTACTGTCACTGCTCAATGTACTGCCCGCCTGGAACGTGCGTATCGAAGTGCTGCCGCTGTTCTACGCCAACATCAAAGGCATTGTACTGCCCGAAATCTGGACGACAGCCCGCTTTGTCCCCTGGCTGGTGTGCGTGGCAGGCGGCTTTGTGGTCGCCGTGATTGTCGCTATGCGCATCCGCCGCATTCGTGATGAAACCGGACGCATCATCCCCACGACTGCGATTGCACTTGGCCTTTTTCTGACGGTGATGATCGGCAGTTGGTTCATCCTCAGCACTGTAGGCGTGCGCGATACCGTCGAAGTCGATCAAAATGGGACGCGGGTCGAAATTCCCATCAGCCAGGCCGTCGATGAGGAATTGCTCACCCCGGAACAGCAGGCCGAAATCACCCCCGCGCCTATGCTGATTGTGGTGCCGGTTCGCGGCAACTTCGATTTTGAACGGGGTTCCATCATCACTCCGGAATACACCGCGCTGCTGCTTGGCCTCAGCGTGTATACGTCTGCATTCATTGCGGAAATTGTGCGCGCCGGAATTCAGGCTGTGCCGTATGGGCAGGTCGAAGCGGCGCGGTCGATTGGCCTGAAGTACGACAAGGTGCTGCGGCTGATCGTGCTGCCGCAAGCGCTGCGGGTGATCATTCCGCCATTGGGCAATCAGTATCTCAACCTTGCCAAAAATTCCAGCCTGGCTATCGCCGTCGCTTTTGCCGATCTGTTTCAGGTGACGACCACGATCATGAACACATCCGGGCAATCCGTGCCTGGGATGATCCTGGTCATGCTCACTTATCTGGTGATCAGCCTGACGATCTCGCTCACGGCCAATATTTTCAACCGCCGCTTGAAGCTGGTCGCAAATTGAGGACGCGCTCATGACGATGGAATCGAACCTTGCGCCCACGATTTACGACCAGGAACCGGAACGGCGTTCGCCGCCGCTCCTGGAAATTGGCGTGCTGGCGTGGATGCGTCAAAATCTGTTCAAGACCTGGATCGATACGCTGGTCACGGTGGTCGCCTTCCTGGTCGGTATAAGCGTCATCACAGCCGTGATCACCTGGGCGGTGCGCGATGCCAACTGGTACGTAATCATTTACAACCTCCGCCTGTTCTTCGTCGGTCGCTACCCGGTTTCCGAAGAATGGCGCGTTTGGGCAGCGCTGCTGCTGTTCGCGTTCACGGGCGGCGCAGCATGGGCGGCATGGGCGCGGGCATCGCGCAGAGCCGTCATCGCGGCAGTGGTGATCGTGGTGGCATCCTTCATCATTCCGACGGTGATCGTCCAGACGATCCCGCTGCCGTATGCGTATTTCGCGGCGGGGAACATCCCGGTTACATCGGGGTCATCGACGCAAACACCGCAGCCGCAGGTCACGTTCATCGGCGCGGCGGGCGAAACCGTGATGATCCGCGTTGCACAGGGCTACGAAACCGATGATGTGGCGTTGAGCGGCCTGAACAGCTTTGCTGACGATGTGACCAACCTGCTGCGCGCCAACGCGCAAACGCGCCTGACCAACGATCAGCGGGCGGTCGAGATCAACGCGGCGCTGGCGGGCGATCTGCTCACAGCGGGGCAGCGCCAGCGGTTGGAACGTGAACTGAGCCGCCTGACATCGCTGCCGCCCGTGACCGAAACCTATGCGGTCAATCAAGCACCCGTCGATGTGCGCGTGCTGCGAGCCTCCACCTTTGAACCCGTCGGTGAAGCATCGCTCACGCTGAACGGGGGTGAGCTGATCGTCACCCTGCCCGAAACCGGATGGTACATCCTTGAAAAGCTGGCGGCGGATGGGGCGGAGAGCGTTACCGTGCTGCAAACGCGCGGCCTGTACCCGCTTTTCGAGCGCAACCTGATTCGTTCGCAGCAGGTAGACGCAGCCGGAAATATCACGGCAGCGGCAGGGCGTGTCAACCAGTATGTGCGCATGAGCGACGGCGTGACGATTGAAGAAGTGCGCCCCCGTATAGACGGGACAGACTTGCCATTCAATGGGATCATCAACAATCAGCTTCGCGGGCAGTCTGATGCAGCGGGTTATGCGCGCCTGTTCCTTGCACCGCTGCTTCAGCAGATCAGCATCCCGGCACTGCTGATCGGGATCGCGGTGACCGCTGGCTTTGGGTTTTCGCGCCTGGCGGATCGGCTTGCGCCGCACCCCATCCTGCCGCGTGGCACCTCACGCCGCAATGCCGCCTGGTTGATCGTCGCCGCGCCGATCATCGCTATCGTGCTGATTTATGGCCTGGGGGGGAATGTGCTGCCCGTCACCGAAACCAGTTTGTGGGGCGGGCTGCTGCTCACGCTGTTCCTGACCATCACCGGGATCACGCTTTCATTCCCGTTAGGAGTACTGCTCGCGCTGGGGCGGCGCAGTTCACTGCCGATTGTCAGCCTGATCTGCACGGTGTATATCGAATTCGTGCGCGGCGTACCGCTGATCACGGTGCTGTTCATTTCGCAGTTGTTGATCCCACTGGTCGATCCGCGCCTGGCCGAATTTCCCAACGTGTTTCGCGCCACCATCGCGGTGATCCTGTTCAGTGCCGCCTACCTGGCTGAAAATGTGCGCGGCGGTCTTCAATCGATTCCGAAGGGCCAGGTTGAAGCGGCGCGGGCTTTGGGGCTGCCGGGCTGGCGTATTACGTGGAGCATCACCCTGCCGCAGGCGCTGCGCGCCGTAATCCCGGCTCTGGTTGGGCAGTTCATTTCCCTGTACAAAGATACTTCGCTGGTCGCCATCGTCGGGCTGACCGACCTGACCGGGATCGCAGAAAATGTGTATGCCCAGACGGAATACATTGGGCTGCGGCGTGAAGGCCTGCTGTTCATCGCGGTGATCTATTTCGTGGTCAGTTTCAGTATGGCGACGCTCAGCCGTCGCATCGAACGTTCAGGCGCGGGCGTGCTGCGCCGTGCCAGGCTGTGAGCCATCCGGCGAAGACGTTTACGGGAGGACACGACATGACGACGAACGGCCATGCGCCGGATCAGCCGATCATCGAATGCAGAAATGTGAACAAGTGGTATGGCGAATTTCATGCGCTGCGCGATGTCTCGCTCAGTGTGCAGCCTTCCGAAGTCGTGGTGATCATCGGTCCATCAGGGTCGGGAAAATCGACCCTGATTCGGTGCATTAACCAGTTAGAGACGCACCAGGAAGGCACGATCATCGTGGACGGAATCGATGTTGGCCAGAACAGCGCCAATATCGCCGCCGTGCGTTCAGAAGTAGGGATGGTGTTTCAGCAGTTCAATCTGTTTCCGCATCTTTCGGTGCTGGACAACATCACGCTGGGGCCGCGTGAAGTGCGCCATGTACGCCGGGCAATCGCGGAACGAAAGGGTTTGGAACTGCTGGAGCGGGTGGGAATCCCGGAAAAAGCGCATCAGTTTCCCGGCCAGCTTTCCGGCGGCCAGCAGCAGCGCGTCGCCATTGCGCGGGCGCTGGCGATGGAGCCAAAAATCCTGCTGTTCGATGAACCGACGTCAGCACTTGACCCGGAGATGATCAAAGAAGTGCTGGACGTGATGCGCGAATTGGCGGGGACGGGCATCACGATGCTGGTCGTCACCCACGAGATGGGCTTTGCGCGGGAAGTCGCAGACCGGGTGCTGTTCTTCGACCAGGGACGTTTGGTGGAAGAAGGCACGCCGGAGGTGCTGTTCGCCCGGAACCTCAAGCATCATCCCCGCACGGATGCATTCCTCATGAACCTATTGTAATCCACTAAAACAGGGACGCATCCCTATGCAGGGATCGTCCCTCAGCTTACTCACCTTCATTTGATGCCGCTGGATGCAAAACTTTCGACGAACCGCCGCTGAAAAGCGATGAACAACAGGCTGAGCGGCGCGATCACCAGGATCGTCCCCGCCATGAGCAGGCTGTACATCGACCCCTGGTCGGCGGTGCGGATCAGCTTGTTGAGTGCGACGGTCAGCGGGCGCACGCTTTCCGACTGTGTGATCACCAGCGGCCACAAAAATTCGTTCCAGTGTGAACTGACCGACACCAGCGCGAACGCGATGTAGGTAGGGACAGCCAGCGGCACATAAATATTGCGCATGACCTGATACCAGTTCGCGCCATCCATACGGGCGGCTTCTTCCAGTTCCAATGGAATTTCCCGAAAAGCCTGGCGCAGCAGCAGCGTCCCAAACGCCGATCCCCAGTACGGCATCATCATCGCCCAATGGGTATCGAACAGCCCTAAATCGCGGATGGTGGCGAAGTTCTGCACCAGCAGCACCACCGGCGGGATCATCAGTTGCAGCAGCAGTACGATCAAGAGCAGGTCGCGTCCGAAAAACTTCATGCGGGCAAAGGCGTATGCCGCCATTGTCACGGTGAAAAACTGGACGACCAGCGTGCCAACGACGAAAATCACGCTGTTCAGGTAATGCGCAGGCCAGGGCGCGATCTCCCAGGCGCGGCGGTAATTTTCGAGCGTGAGCGTGCTGCCGAAAAAGATGCTGCCCTGGGTCACGGCTTCGCCGGGCGGACGAAAGCTCATCAGGATGGTGAAGATCAGCGGGGTGAGCCAGGCCAGCGCCAGCAGGATCGTGAATCCTGTCGTCAACTGGCCGCCGAAGGTCGATGCGCGCTTCATGAGGTTTCACGGCCTCGCCGCTCGAAGAACAGGAAATTGGACAGTGTGAAAATGAACACGATCCCCGCCAGCATGACGGTCATCGCGTTGATGTAGCCCCAGTTGCGGCGCTCCCCAATGTTCTGAAAGATGAAGAACAGGAGCAGGTTGCTGCGGTCGCCGGGGCCGCCTTCGGTAAGCGCCTGGAGCTGTTCGACGGTTTGGAAGGCGAACGTGAACGAAACCGTCAGCACGAACAGTGTACTGCGCCGCAGCAGCGGCAGCGTGAGGTACACCAACTGCTGACGATAGCCCGCCCCGTCAAGCGCGGCAGCTTCGTACAGGTCACGCGGAATACTTTGCAGCCCCGCCAGGTAAAACAGCATGTAGTACCCGGCCTGGCTCCAGATGTTGATGGCGATCACCGAGATCAGCACCAGGTTGGGATCGCCCAGCCAGTTCACATCACGCAGGCCGAATGCCCGTAGGATCGCCGTCGCCAGTCCCACCTGATCGGCAAAGATGAACGCCCAGATGCTCGCCCCGCCGATCAACGGGAGCAGTGATGGATACACGAAACTGAAGCGCCACAAGCCAATCCCGCGCAGCTTGCGGTTGAGCATGAGCGCGAACATCAGCGCCAGCGGAGTGGCGATCACTACTGTGCCGAACGCGAACAGGACCGTATTGCCGAGGATGCGCCCGAATCGTGAGCCGATATGGTGCGTCGGGTCGAACAGATCGGCGTAGTTATCCAGCCCGACATACGTCGGCGGGTCCTGGGGCAGCCGAGCCGGGCGCTGCAAGCTGTCGAATACGGCGCTGGCCGTCGGTTTCAGGGTGAACAGGAACACGATCACGAAGGTTGGCGCGATCAGCAGGTAGGGAAAAGCCAGCGCCAGAAGCGGTTTACGCGGCCTGGGGCGCACAGGGGAGAGAATCTGGATCGGTTCGGATGATGCGGCAGCTTGCACGGGGTCGCTCCGTCATGAAAATGATCAGGGACACGGCTGAGGTGTCCCTGAAATGAACGGTGAAGCTAGCATACCCCATCGTCTGCACGGCGGGGCGGACTGCCGGATGTTATTCCGCCAGCAGCGAGTCGATCTGCGCCTGTGCATCCGCCAGTGCGGTCGAAATATCGGTCACATCCCCGGCGATCACGCTGCTGAGGGTGGTGTTGATCACGTTCTGCACATCGATGGCACGGAATGAGGTGAATTCCTTGCCCGCGAACGCCAGTTGATCGCGTGCGACGGCGTACTGCGGACGTTCCGCGACCAGCGTTTGCAGGGTTTCGGTCTCCCAGGCGGATTCAACGGCGGCGATATAGCCCGTGCGCGCCGTCCAGTCGGCCTGAATTTCGGGCGACGACAGGAACTGCACCCATTCCCACGCGGCGGCCTGTTCTTCAGGGGTACTGTTGGCGAAAATATACAGGTTACCGCCGCCAGTGGGCGCACCATACCCGGTACCGTCTTCCCCGGCGGGACCGAAGGGCAGGAAAGCCGTCCCGACTTCAAACGTGGCTTCGTTCAGAATGCGGGTCAGGCTGCCGGTGGTGTGCGCAGCCATCGCCGCCTGGCCGCTGGTGAAAATCGTCGGCGTATCGCCCCACGAGAGCGCGCCTTCGGGCATCACGCCGAATTCGCTGCTCAGGTCGAGAATGTATTCCAGCCCAGCAACGCTGGCTTCCGAGTTGAAGAACACTTCATCGAAGCGTTCGCGCACGAGCGGCTCACCGCCCGCGATTTGGAAGGCGCTGAACAGCCAGATCGGGAACCCTTCCGACGGGAACCAGAAGCCCCAGCGTTCGGGCGTGGTCAAGGCCTGGGCAGCGGCGACCAGTTCTTCACGGTTGGTCGGCACGGCAATGCCCGCTTCTTCGAACAGGTCGGCATTGTAGTACAGAATGGGCGTGCTGCGCTGGAACGGGATTGACCAAAGCTGACCGTTTTCGTCCACGCTGTTGAGCAGGAAGGCATCGAAGAAGCCGTCAACATAAGCGTCGCCGCCTTCCATCTCATCGATGAACTGCTGCGCCGGGACAATCGTCCCCGCTTCAATGAAGCTGAGCAGGTCGGTCGCCAGCATCACCGCGACATCCGGACCCTCACCCGCCGCAAGCTGAGTCTGGATGATGTTGCGGTTATCGGTGTAGCTGCCCTGGTACACCACATTGATCTGAATGTTCGGGTTTTGTTCGCTGAACTGGGCGGCATATTCTTCAAAGATCGCCTGGGCATTGTTCGCGCTGGCTTCGGGGAAGTAAAAATCGAGGGTGATGGTCTGTTCCTGAGCGGCGGCAGGGCTGATGGCAGCCACCAGCACCAGGATCACGCTGACGAAAAGAAACTGCACGCGGCGGATCGACATCTTGTTTGCACTCCTGCTGATGTGCTAAAGGCGGTTCGGTTTTCGGTTGAAGCCGTGAAAACCGCACTTCAATTATCATGTGCGGCGTTATTGACATGTCAATGCCGCGTTAAATCTGGTTAATGCAGTCCCTATCAATTTGAAGCGCAAGAAAACGATAGAGCCAGCGGTGCCGTGTCGCCTACAATGGCAGTATCGTTCAAAAAGGCCGCACGGCTCAACTGGGAGGGAACACTATGAACGACGATCAGCGCTGGCAGGCGGTCACCGGGCGGGATGCCCAGGCCGATGCCCAGTTTGTGTACGCGGTGAAAACCACGCGCATCTACTGCCGCCCATCCTGCCCATCGCGCCGCCCGCACCGCGAAAATGTCGTGTTCTACGCCACGAATGCTGAAGCCGAAAATGCCGGCTACCGTCCATGCCGGCGCTGCACGCCGCATGTGTCCGCACGGACGGAACCACAGCTTGACCGGATTGTGAGCATCTGCCGCTACCTGGAAACGCTTGAAGGCGATATTCCGACGCTGCAAAACTTGAGCGAACGTTTTGCGCTCAGCCCGTTTCATCTTCAGCGGGCATTCAAACGCATCGTCGGTGTATCGCCGCGCCAGTATGCCGATGCCGTGCGGCAGGGACGCTTGAAGGCGTTTCTGAAGGAAGAAAGCACCGTGACCGAAGCCGTCTACGCGGCAGGCTACCAGACCAGCAGCCGCATGTATGCCCAAGCGCCCGATATGCTCGGCATGACACCCATTCATTACCGTGAGGGAGGCAAAACGATGGACATTACCTACATCACTGCGCAGACGCGGCTTGGAGTGCTGTTGGTAGCGGCGACTGAACGCGGCATCTGCTCGATCAGCCTGGGGCATGATGAAACTGCCCTGATCGATGCACTCCGCGACGAATTTCCCGCAGCGGCACTGCATCACGGGGATGACGGCCTCAGCCAGTGGGTCAACCTGCTGATCGCCTACGCCGATGGGGAGCGGGTCACGCTCGATCTGCCGCTGGATATTCAGGCGACCGGGTTTCAGCGTAAAGTGTGGGAGGCACTCCGCGCCATTCCCTATGGCGAAACGCGCTCGTACACTGAAATCGCCGCCATCATCGGCCAACCGACGGCGGCGCGTGCCGTCGCACAGGCGTGCGCCAGTAATCCGGCAGCCCTGGCAATTCCCTGTCACCGGGTGGTGCGTGGGGATGGCAGCCTGAGCGGTTACCGATGGGGCATTGACCGCAAGCGAGCGCTGCTGGAACAGGAACGTGCCGCGTCATAAGCGCGTAACCGGATGGGTTGAACTCTGCTTTTCCAAAGGGGTAGAATTCAACCCATCACCCAACGTCTATGCTGCTCATAGACCTGGATTTTTGATTGAGCCTGCCATGCAACCCGTAGACCAACTGGGGCGACCCGTCCACGACTTACGCATTTCGGTGACCGACCGCTGCAATTTCCGCTGCACGTACTGTATGCCCGCCGAAGTGTTCCACGACAAGTTTCAATTCCTGCCGCACGCCGATATTCTGCGGTTTGAAGAGATTACGCGCATCGCCCGCATTTCGACTGATCTGGGCGTGCGCAAACTGCGCATCACAGGCGGGGAGCCGCTGGTACGTCAGGATATTCATGTCCTGGTCGCACAGCTTGCGGCGATCCCGAATGTGGACGACATCGCCATGACGACGAATGCCTCCCGTCTGGCAGCGATGGCAGTACCGCTCAAGGATGCGGGATTAGGCCGTGTGACGGTCAGCCTGGACAGCCTGGACAACGACGTGTTCCGCCGCATGAACGGCCAGCGTGCCGATGTCGAAACCGTGCTTAAGGGCATTGCTGCTGCCGAACGCGCCGGGCTTACCCCAATCAAGATCAACGCGGTGGTGCAGCGCGGTGTAAACGATCATACCATCGTCGATCTGGCGCGCTTTTGTAAGGATCACGGCTATATTCTGCGCCTGATCGAATACATGGATGTTGGCACGCGCAACGGCTGGAAGCTCGATCATGTCGTCCCGGCCAAAGAGATGGTCGAACGCATCGATGCGGTGCTGCCACTCGAACCGCTGGATCGGAATTACTTCGGGGAAGTCGCGCTGCGCTACCGCTTTAAAGACGGCGGCGGCGAACTTGGCGTGATCGCGTCGGTGACGATGCCATTTTGCGGAAGCTGCACCCGTTTGCGGTTATCTGCCGAAGGCAAGGTGTATACCTGCCTGTTCGCTGTCAGCGGCACATCGCTGCGTGACCCCATGCGCGCTGGCGCGACGGATGACGAGATCGCCGCGCTGTTCAGCGCGGTATGGAAACGCCGAGCAGACCGCTATTCGGAAATTCGCACCGAAGAAACCGTCGCCAACAAGAAAATCGAGATGTATTACATTGGCGGCTGAAGGGCTGTGTATGCACGCGCTGCCTGTATGCTTTCGTGCATGTGAGTGAAATGCTGATCGGCCAATTGCAGTGATGGTGAATCTAGGCCACAATACGCTTGAATAAGTTGTACGTCCCTTACTTCGTCTGCCATCGCTGAAAAATAGGGAACTCTCTAAATGACGCTGCAACGGCGTATTGCAACATTCCTGAACATCCAACCGGGCGAAAGCCGTTCGCTGCTGTGGATGATGGTTTTGTTCTTCTTTCTCGGTTCCGCGTACATACTGACCGAGACAGCGGCGTTCGCGCTGTTCGTCAACCGCTTTGGGGCCGATTTTCTCCCATACACCTATGTGGTGATCGGCATTGGGGTTTCCACCCTCACTTTCTTTTATCTGCGGCTGGTCGAACGCTTTCCGTCTACCCGGTTGGTCGTGTTCAACCTGGCGGTACTGTTCGCGGCGACGCTGGCGATTCGGTTCGGGCTGGAACTGACGGGCGACAACTGGATGATCTTCCTGCTGCCCGTATGGAAATTCGTGCTGGTGTACATCGGCAGTATGTCCTTCTGGGCGATCTTCGGGCGCTTGTACGATGTCCGTGAAGCCAAACGGCTGTCCGGACTGGCGGGTTCAGGACGTTGGTTCGCCAGCGTGATGGTGGGCTTCACTGTCCCCTTGCTCGTCCCAGTCATCGGTGCGACCAATCTGCTGGCCGCCGCTGCTGTGAACCTGCTGATCGCCGTGTTCCTTGCACGGTATATTCTGCGGCGTTTCAGCCCGACAGCCTCATCAATGAGCGCCCCTGCCAAACTTGTAGAGGATCGCCCGCCGCGTCAATCTGCCTTCCGCTATCGCTATGTCGTGCTAATTTTCGTGTATACGTTCTGCGCCATCGTCGCTGGGTACATGATCACGAACGTGTATTTTGGCCAGGCTTCCGAAGTGTTCACCAGCGCCGATGATCTGGCTATCTTCACCAGCCGCATCACCGGGTTCGTCGGCATTCTGATTCTGGGCATACAGCTCTTCATAACCGGACGCTTGTTGAACCGTTACGGGCTGTGGGCGGGCTTGCTCATTCAACCCCTGGTGACCGGCGCGGCAGTCCTGTTGTTGATGATCGGCGGGTTCGCCAATTCACCTGTGCTGGTTGGTGCTGCTGGCACTGGCCGCCGTCGGGGAAATATCGACACAGGTTTTAGGCGGTGCGCTTGGCGTTCCGGCCCGGCGGGTGGTATCGCAGGTGGTTCCCGCGTCGATGGGAGCGCGGGTCAGCGCGCTGTCGGATGGTCTGATTGAGCCGCTGGCCGTCAGCATCAGCGGTATTCTGGTACTGCTGGTCGTGCGCCAGACCAACGTCAGCACAGCACCGCTGGCCGCCGCCATTCTGGTGATCATCGCGCTCTGGGTTGGCGCGGTCATCCTGCTGATTCGGGAGTATCCGCGTGCGTTGAAACTGGCCTTGAAGAAGCGGCGTTTAGGCGATCCAAGTTTTCAGTTCGATGACCAGGCCAGCCAGCAGATCATTCAGGCAGGCTTGAATGATCTGCGCCCTGAAGCCGTGGTGTACGCTCTGCACATGATGGGCCAGACGAGCAGCAGCGACCAGATGCGCGAACCGCTGATCCGGCTGCTGAATCACCCGTCTGCGAATGTCAGGATTGAAGTGCTGCGTCAGATCGAAATCCATCAGGTTCGAGAAGCGCTTCCGATGATCGACCATTTGTGGCGTACCCCTGAATCCCCACCCGCTGTCAAGGTTGAGGCGCTGCGCACAATCGGCTTACTGGCTGACGATGCAGCCTTTGAAACCCTGGTCGCGGCACTCGATCATCCCGATTCGGCGGTGCAGCAGGGGGCAATGATCGGCTTGCTGCGCAGCGGCGGGCTGGATGGCGTGCTGGCGGCGGGGCAAAAACTGCTTCGGATGGTCGAGTCGGCACATGAAGCGGAACGCGAAACCGCCGCCCTGGTCATCGGCGCGATGGGCAGCCGCCGCAACTATGCTTTTTTGCTCCCATTACTGGATGACCCGGTGCTGCGGGTTCGGCTGGCGGCACTGGGAGCGGCTGGAAAAGTGTTTCATCCCCGCTTGGGCGATAAGCTGATGGCCGCGCTGGAACGCCAGACCGACCGTGCCGCAGCCGCTCATGCGTTCGTGATGGCCGGAGCCGCCGCGTTTCCGGTCATTCAGGCGGTTGTCGAACGCCCAGAGCTTCCGCACACCGTGCAATTTCGGCTGATCCGCGTGATCGTTCGCATGCGCTGTGAAGCGACGATCCAATTTCTTGCACGCTGCGCCTTTCATGCCAACGCTGATTTGCGAACACTTGCATTGAACGGCTTACTGCCGTTCGATTTTCGTGCGCCCGATGAAGCGCAGTACCTGCAATGGGTGCGGACGGAGACTGAACTTGCGGCACGGCTGCTCAGTTTTCATGCAGCGGTCGGCCAGGGCGATGAAGTCGCGCTGTTGAAGAGCGCGCTGGAACTTTACATTGCAAAAGCACAGGAGCGCGTCCTGCTGCTGCTTTCGTATGTCTTCGACCCGGTGGCCGTGCTGCACGCCCGCGACGGTCTGCGTTTTGGCGATAAACGTCAGCGTGCTTACGCGCTGGAACGCATCGATACGCTGATCCCGCTTGAACTCAAAGGAATCGTGCTGCCGTTGATCGACATGAACACAGCGTACAGCACCAAACTGACGCTGCTTTCCCCGTTCTTTCCCCAGGCGCGCCGCACCCGCGAACAAATCGTACACGCGGCGCTGAACAGCCCGGAAGAATGGCTGCGGGTGGTGGGGGTATATACCGCAGGCAGGCTTCGTCTGACACGACTGCGCAGTTTAATCGAGCCGCTGGCATCGAATGAAAGTTTGCCGCTTACAGAAACGGCAGCCTGGACGCTGGAACAGTTCGATGCGCTCGACAGCGGTCATATTTCACGTATTGGAGTACGGCAGATGCTTTCCATCATTGAAAAAGTGATCGTCCTCAAAACGGTCGATATGTTTGCCCAAACGCCCGATGATGTCCTGGCCGAAGTCGCGCAGCTACTTGGCGAAGTGCGCTTAGCGCCGGGTGAACCGCTGTTTGAAATGGGCGATCTTGGCACCAGCATGTATATCGTGGTAACAGGCCAACTGCGCGTTCACGATGGCGATTACACACTCGACCTGCGCAATGAACGGCAGGTCGTCGGGGAAATGGCACTGCTCGACCCCGAACCCCGCACCGCTTCGGTGACGGCGGTCGAAGAAACGCTCTTGTTCCGGCTGGATCAGGAACCGTTCTTTGACCTGATGATGGATCGCAGTGAGGTGATGCGCGGCATCCTTCGTGTGATCACGGCCAGTCTGCGGGCGCGGGTGCGCGATCTGGCCGAACTGCGGGCGCGGGTTCAGGAATTGGAACGGGAGCGGGCAGCATCATGAGCCGCCCTGATCACGAACAAATTCCATCTCACACCGATACCGATGTGTCTGGCGGCCCGCATCCGCCACGAGTGCGGCGCATGGCTTGGCTGCCGTTATTCCTGCTGACCGCCGTTGTCGCTGTGCTGGTCGTTCTGGTGCTGAACCGTACCAGCGGCACGGCACGGGTGCGGCCAGCCGACCAGACCGAAACCACTGCCGGGCAAACGTTCAACCACTATTTCACTGAAGCGGCGGGGATCACCTGGCATCATGTCGAAACCGGGGATGGCGATCCCATCGTTTTCCTGCACGGCATACCGGGCGCGTGGTTTTCGTGGCATTCAGTCATGGCGCAGTTGAGCGATCAATACCGCACGGTCGCGCTCGATATGAAAGGTCTGGGGCTGACGGAACCCGGCAGCAGCACGTTCAACCTGTCGGTTGTCGCCGGGGAAACGGTTGCCCTGCTCGATGCGCTCGGCATCGAACGTTTTGCCCTGGTCAGCCATGAATGGGGGGCAGTCGCGGCCAGTTACATCGCGGCCCAGTACCCGCAGCGCGTCACACACTTGATCCGCCTGCAAACGCCGATCAGCGATGCGGCGCTGGCACAAATCAACACGCTGAAGTCTGTGCCGTCGATTGGGATGGCAGTGCTGGGCGATGGTGAAGGCTTTGTCCGGCGGATGTACACGGGCGCGGTGAGCAGTTTACTGATGGCGAATGTGCCGGGGAATGTCGTCACCGTACCACTGGAAGAATCGGTGATCGCCCGCATCGCGCAGGAATTCAGCTACGCGGGCATTCCACAAGCCATTGTGAACTATTACACCGATACCCCAACCCAACTGCGCGAAACATTGTTCGCACTGGCGGCGGATACCCCAATGCCCGTTCTACTGCTACAGGCGGATTCCGATCCTATTCAGCCGCTCACCTTTTATACCGATGCCGCCGCTGCGTTTCCGAACGCCGTCTATAGGGTGATCCCGAACGCGGGTCATGCGCCCATGCTGGAACAACCGGAAACCGTCGCCGGGCTGATCCACAGTTTCGTGAGTGGCACTTTCTGAAACGGGCTGCTTCAGGACGTTTTCAGGCTTTCAAGCGCGGCTTCTTCCGTCTCGAACATGGTGACGTAGACCGAAAACCGCACCAGATCGAAAACCTTTTTATAATGTGGGCTTACGCCGGAGACGAGAATTTTGTGTCCGGCTTTTTTTGCTTCCATGACCACTGCGATCAGCACCGAAATGCCGGATGTGTTGATGTAAGCGGCATTGCTCATATTGAACAGCACCGCCGAAGCACCTTCAGAGACAGCGGTACGATACGCACTTTTGATGGCTGCATCGCCATCCGAACTAATGTCCCCGTGTAGTTCGATCACGGTTGCCAGACTCGTTTTGCGCGTCACCACGTTGAGAGTGCTGCTCATGCGCTGTGTTCTCCCGGTTGCTGCAAGTGAATGACCATCCGAAATTGATTGCCTGTCCCCAGGTCGGGCGCGACAAAATCCGCTTCATCGACCAGCGCCTTGATCACGAACAGCCCCATCCCGCCGGGTTCGGCCAGGCCGCTGAACTGCGCGTCCAGGTTCGGCGCGCTGATTTCGGCAGGCGGCGGCCCGCTGCGGCCTTCATCGACGACATCGATGGCGAGCTTATCATCATGCACGGTCATCGAGACATAGATTTTGGTCGAAACATCGAACTGATTGCCGTGTTCCATCGCGTTGATGCACGCTTCAGCGACAGCGGTTTCCAAATCCTGAATGCGTTCGGGCGAAAACCCCATTTTGGCGGCGAGCTCACCCGCCATACGCATCGCTATCTTTTCATAGCCGGTTTCGCAAGGAATCTTGAGTTCAACATTTTTCGTCGTCATGGCTTCGTCCTCTCTACGGCAGATGACATCGAATGACTACCATGTACCAGATTGCCACATGCTGCTGAACACCTGGGAGTCGTCCAGGCCGATAGTTGCCAGAATGCCGACTGCCTTTTCAAGACACTGCATTGCCAGCGCCTGTTCGCCCTGCTGCATATACGCCTGCCCCAGATTATCGTAGGCACAGGCCAGGCCGTGCAAGTTGCCCACCTGTTCAAAGGCGGCCAGGCTTTGCTCGAAATGCCTGATGGCGGTGCCAATATCGCCCATGCTGCACCGCACCAGCCCCAGATTATTCTGTACTGCCGCCAGCCCCAACGTGCTGCGGGTTTCTTCCCATAAAGCCAGGCTGCGCAGATTTTCTTCAACAGCCTGGGCATAATCCCCGTTTTTCCAATGCAGCACGCCCAACGTTTGATGTGCATGAGCCAGGTTGCGCCGATTATTATCCATTTGTGCCATCATCAGCGCCAACATTGCGAGTTCGGCGGCATCTTCGATTTTCCCCTGCCGATAGTTGATCATGCTCAGCCCGGTATAAATCTGGCAGGCTTCATCCGGGTTCAGTTCGCCTTGCAATTCGACCAGCCCTGCTTCATACACAGTGACCGCTTCATCGTACCTGCCCCATTTTTGCAGCACCTGGCCTTTTTTGCGGTGCAGCGTGGTTCGCCAGGCCGCCCGTTCGGTATCCACCAGCGCCAGCGCCGCATCATAATGATTGACCGCCGATTGATATTCACCCGCCGCTTCGTACAAATCCGCCATGCCTTCATAAAGCGGGGCAACTTCAAAGGGCGGCAGGGTGGCGCGTTCCAAAAGCATGATCGCCCGCTGGTAATAGCCCATTGCCTCACGGTTTGCGTACAGGCTCGCCATATGCTGCGCAGACTTGATCAGGTAGATCACGGCGCGGTCAAAAATGGCGGACTTTTCATAGTGGTAGGCAATATCCGACGATTTAGCGACCAGGTTCGCGCTGTGTACCTGCTCGATGGCCCACCCGGCCAGCGCGTGCAGTTCGCGCAGGCGTTCCTGCAACTGCATCGAATACGCCGCATCGCGCAGCAGGGCATGACGAAAGAGGTAATCCCATTCGGAGCGCGCCACCCAGATCGTTTCGGCTTCGGCCTGTTTCACGCGCTGCTGAATGTCGGGATCATCGCGCATCATGCGCGCCAGCACGGGGACTTCAAATTCCTGACCCAGCACGGACGCAATCTGAACGATAGAACGCACCTGCACGATCAACCGATCCAGGCGTGCGATCAGGACAGCGTTGATGGTGGCGGGAATATCGTTGACGGTTTCGGGGTTCATATCCCACTGATCATCCGGCAGGCGCATCAATGCGCCGCGTTCGGAGAGATCGAGCGCCAGTTGTTCGGTGAAGAACGGATTACCGTTGGCTTTGCTCGTCACATAGCGGCATAAGCGGTCACTGACCGGGGCATTCAGCACCAAGGTGAGCAGCTCATTGATCCCGGCTGTGTCCAGTTCGCGGACTTGCAACTGTGCCAGCAGCGGGTCGCCATCCTCCAAAAACAGATCGAAGTCCGTATCTTTGTCGCGGCTGTCGATGATCAACGCACACGGAAAGGTTTTCGCCGTCTCGATCCAGTGTTCCACGACAATGCGCGAATCCGAATCGAGCCACTGTGCATCCTGAACCTGAATGATCACCGGACGGCTGAGGCTTTCCGCTTGCAGCAGCATATTCAGGCCGCTGAGCGACCGTTGATAACGCAGCTTCGGATCATAATTTTCATATGCTGACCCTGGCCAGCGCAGGCCAAGCAGTGCGCCGATGAACCAGCGATGTTCTTCCAGCGCAGCACGTACCCCAGGCGCACGTGGATCGGCGCTTGTTTCCAGCACTTCAATCAGCGCGTCAATTCCCGTATTGAACAGCGCTTTTTTCTGTGTATCGTTATCGGCCAGGTCGAGATTGAAATAATCAACCAGCACAGGAATGAACGGGTGGAGCGACTGCCGCACCAGTTGATCGGTCGAAAAACGCAGCCACATCACCCCATCCAGATCGGTCAGGCGTTTGCGCACAGCCTGAATCAGATGGCTTTTGCCGATACCCGGCTCGCCATGCACCCAGATACAGCCGCCCGCCTGCCGCCTGACGACGGGTTCCAGGTGGCGAATCAACTGCTGAAGTTCATGGCTTCGCCCTACAAGCGGGCGGCTGTGCGTCTCCGCCGCTTCACGGGCCTGTTCATCGGCTTTGGCCTGCAACCGAGCGATAGACAAGGGTTCCTGCTTCCCTTTGACGCGAATGGGCGGCAGTGGTTCAATCACAAAACTGCGGGCAACAGCCTTGTACACCCGCTCACTCATCAGAATTTCGCCTGGCGCGGCGTGCTGCATCAGGCGCGCAGCCAGGTTCACATCATCGCCCAGCACCCCATAGGTGCGGCGTGTGGCTCCGCCATATGCCCCGGCGCGCATCATACCCTGGCTGATGCCGATGTGAATCGAACGAATGTAAGCCAAATCTTCCGGTGGGGTGCGCAGTTCAAGCGCGGCAGCGGCAGCACGTTCCGGGTTGTTTTCGTGCGCCAGCGGTGCGCCGAACGTCATATACATGTAGCTGCCTTTTTCGCCAATTGTCAATTGTAGCAGCGCGCCATCGTAACGGGCGACGACCCGCTGTACCCAGCGGATGTACCCATCGAGTTGGGTTTCAGCCTGGGAGTCACCTTCAAAATCGATCCCGCTGAAATGCAAAAAAACCGCCACTGCCGGGCGAAGTTCAGGCAGCGATTCATCTTCACGTTCGTACAGTGCAGGAAGCAGCCAACTGCGCACGGTTTCAATGGTGAGCGCGTTGAACGCAAGCGCTGGCCAGGGTTTTGGTGCGGCCAACCGCTTGAGCGTTGCGACCCGTGCAAACTTCTGGGATAAATCGTTGTCCGCCATTCGCCATTCCGCGATGATGCAGTCCTGTTTCAACAGGTCGGCGGTGCGCTGGTCAATGACCACCTCGCCTTTGCTGGCATAATGTTCGGCTTCGGCCATTCGCGTCAGCGTATCGCCTGCCATCACATCCAGCAGTTGGATATCGGGGTCGCCCACGAGAAAGCGGCGTGTCACCCCGCTGGCCACGGCAGTTTTGAGCGATAAAGGCACAGTGTCCCCGTTCGGCAGCGGCACTTCTGCAAAGTGTGCCATTGCATCTTGCAGCGCGAAAGCACAGGTTACGGCGCGCAGCGCAATCGCGTCCGGCGCTTCATCGCCGCCAAACCAGCAGGTGATTGCGTCGCCGCTGAATCCCAGAATGCTGCCGCCGAACGTATCGGTCTGCTGCACCAGCGCATCATAGACGCGGTTCAACTGCCGGGTGAGTTCTTCCGCACCAAGCCTTGCGCCAAAGGTGCGCGCCAGCGATTCAGTCAGTGGGGTGAAGCCGGAAATATCGGCGTACAGTACTGCCCCTTCGCCTTCACTTGCAAGCGGTGGTCCGTTCGCCAGGCTGAAACGGCGATCCGCCGGGAGATACGTCAGTACCGAAGCCAGCCGCATAGTGCGTCCTTGTTCACCTTGATCAGCAGATGTGATGGTCGATGTTGCGTTTATGGATCGGCAGGTTTGGTTTTCACCTGCAACACGACGATGGTCACATCGTCCTGCTGGCGTTCGCCTTCTACAAAGATTTCCATATCACGGACTGTATGCCTGACCACCTGATCCGCGCTGATGCGTGCGCCCACATGCTGCGCGACATTGTGCTGAACCGCTTCAAAACCGTACAGTTCACGCCGCGGATTGAGCGCCTCTACCAGCCCATCGGTGTAAATGAACACCGAATCGCCATCGGCCAGCGTTACGACGACATCAGCATAATCGCTGTCCGGCACCAGCCCCAACGGCATCCCGAAATTTTCCAGTTCGGCAATCGCGCTGCCGCTCCAGTGAAAAGGATGCGGGTGTCCGGCACTGGCATAACATAGAGTGCGCGTATCGGGTGTGTATACACCGTAAAAGAGGGTGACAAACAACCCGGCGGGAACGCTGTCTGCCAGCATTTCGTTGACCTTGTGCAAGACCAGCGCGGGCGATTCCGTGCGTTCCGCTTCGGCACGGATCGCGGCACGGGTGGCGGACATGATCAAAGCGGACGAAATGCCCTTGCCCGCCACGTCACACACTACGATTCCCAGCTTTTTTCTGCCGTCCCCGTTGTTGTGTCCCAAAAAGAACACGTCGTAAAAGTCGCCGCTGGCCTCAAACGCGGGCTGCGAATAGGCAGCGATCTCGTGTTCGGGAATCGCTGGCAGTTCTTTCGGCAGCATCGACATCTGCACTTTTCGAGCGAGTTCAAGTTCATGGCGCAGTCGTTCGCCTTCGGCAGCCTCCAGTTCGCGCAGCCGCCGAATTTGCCGCAAATCCCGCTCACGCTGCACTGCGATCAGCGTGGTAAGCAGCGTGACCACCAGAATCACATTGAAAGTGACGGCAAAACTGACAATCGTGATCCCTTGCAGCGGCAGAGAGATGAGCGTCAGTACCACCGCGACGGCCAGAACCCGCGCAGTCCCGCGGGCATTCAGAAACAGCGATGCGATTACGCCAGGGATGATGAATGCGACCGTCAGCGGCCCACCGATCACCGGGTAAAACGCCATGAATCCCAGCACGAAGGCATAAATGGTGCCGATCATCACCCATGCACCCCACATGAAGCGATGCGTCTTGCTGTAATAGACGGCCACCCAAAAGCCCAGCGCAGCCAGGCCGATCACGGTCGTTCCGGCCAGCCCCAGGGAAATGGTCGGGTCTGGAAAAAAGATCGATGTGAACACACTGACGACAGCCGCCACCGAAAGGACGGCAGCCAGCGTGAACGCCATGTAAACCAGCAGGGTTGCTGTACGGCGGTCGTCTACATGCGTCACCGAAGTGGCGGGCTGAAGAAAACGCAGCCAGCGCTCACGAAGCGTGTAAGAGGGAGCGGGTTCATGTATCAGCGCGGGAGGATTCGGTAGGCTCGTGGTCATGGGCTGCCTTCAGGCATCAGCGATGGACTGCATTATAGCGCGAAACAATTTTGTGACATAGCGAAGGCATTGCCGCTATTCAACATGAAATTATTTTGTCATCGACGCGAAAATTGCGCTACTATGGAACTTGTAAATGACAACTCACTGTTCAACTTGAGAAAGCGTAACCCAACCCATGCAGCACGATGCCGCTGCCACATTCAGCAAAACACCGCCGCACGCAAAGGGACTGCCTTTACTCGGCAATTCGTTGAATATGCGTGTTGACCCGCTTCACTATTTTGTCAAACTGTATCACCAGCACGGGACGGTCTTTCGGGTGACCATTCTAGGCCGCCCGTACTGGGTGATGGCCGGCATTGAAGCGAACCGTTTTCTGGCTCGCGAAGGCGAAGCTCACTTCGGCAGCGAAAGTCTGTTCGGGGGTCTGGCGCGGGAACTCGGTTCGGATGCGCTGCTGACCGCGCTGGACGGCGCGCCGCACCGTCATCAGCGCAAGGTGCAGCGGCGCGGCTTTTCCAAAGAGATCATGCTCAGCCAGTTGAACACCATCCAGGCCGTCAGCAAGGATCACATCGATCAATGGCAGCCGGGTGCGGTGCTGCCGCTGTTCCGCACCGTTCAAAAGCTGGTGACCGATCAACTGGGGATGGTACTGGGTGGGCGCACCTGTGGTCCGTATTTCGATGACCTGTGGTACTTCCTGAACACGAACATGAAGGCGCATGTGATGAAAACAACGCCGATGTTCATCCTGAAATCGCCGAAATATCTGCGCGCCAAAGCCCGCACCCAGTTGTTCGCTCGTGAAGTGCTGGACTGGCACCGGGCCAACCCGCCCATCAGCCGCGAACCGGATTTGTTCGATGACCTGCTGGCAGCGGTGGATGAAAATGGCAAGCCGTATTCGGAAAAGATGCTGAATGCATCGGTCATCGGCTCGTATTTTGCGGGCATGGATACTATTTCATCCACCATCAGCTTCCTGCTTGCGTCGCTGCTGATGCGGCCTCAGCTTCTGGAACGGGTACTGGTGGAAGTCGATACCGCCTTCGAGAACGGCGGCATCACCCCTGAAGCGCTGCGCAAAATGGATACCCTGCACCACGCCGCAATGGAAACACTGCGCCTGTACCCCGCAGCGCCATTCACCCCGCGCACGGTGACCGAGTCGTTCGAGTTCAATGGGTATGTCTTTCCCAAAGACACAGAGGTGTATATCGCCAACTGCGTCACACACTATCTGCCGGAATTCTATCCAAATCCGCATGAGTTCGACCCAGACCGCTATGATCGGCCAGACCATCCCAAAACTGCCCAGGCTTTCGCACCTTATACCCTGGGCGCGCATACCTGTTTAGGGGCAGGTATGGCCGAAGTCCAAATGATGGCGGTCGTGGCTTCGCTGCTGCGGTCGCTTGACCTGGCCATTGACCCGCCAAACACGCCTTTGGTCGTGTACGCCGCCCCTATCCCTAACCCTGGCCCCAAATATGCGATCAAGGTGATCGGGAAGCGTAAACCGCTCGTCTGAAACTTTCCCGTTGCACAATCGTGCCAGACCGGACACGTTCTGGCACGATTGTGCAGGATTTATGGTTTGAATTCGGTAAATCCCCGTACAATGCAATCAGGTGATCTGGCACAGCGCCATTGCTGATCCAATCTCTGTGTGCGCGCACGCTGGCAGCGCGCATCACCTTGTACCAGTGGTTACCATCACTTCCTCGAAGGTTGGGACATGGGGCATAAATACGCTATCGATTTTGGCACGACCAACAGCGTGATTGCGCGCTGGGACGAGACCAAATCCGCGCCGGAAGTGATCCGGCTTCCAATCATTGGCACGGATGCCCGCGCCGACCTGCCGCCTGTGGTGCCAACGCTGCTGTATGTGAACGATGCCCGCACCCGTGCCGTGACGATAGGCCAGACAGTGCGCGATCACGGGCTGGATCAGCGAGCCGATAACCGCCTGTTCCGCAACTTCAAGCGCGGCATCGTCTCCAGCCCGGCTCCTGATCCCCGCACCATTGACAGCACCGCCTTTGCGGATGTGGACGCGGGGACACAGTTTCTGCACCTGCTCATGAGCGCGCTGCCGACAAAGCTCGATGAGATTGAACAGCTTGTGCTGACGGCTCCGGTTGCGTCGTTTGAAGGGTACCTGACCTGGCTGAACAACGTGATCGACAGCGAAAACGTGTCGGAAAAAATTCGCATCATCGACGAATCGACGGCGGCAGCGCTGGGGTATACCATCACCGAACCGAAAGCGATTGTGCTGGTGTTCGATTTTGGCGGCGGCACGCTCGATCTGTCGCTGGTCGAACTGCCGGAAGGCCGCAGCACGACGGGCGGCTTTCTGCGCCGGCTGCTGCGCGGCAGCGCGGCCAAACACACGGCACGGGTGATCGCCAAAGCGGGCCGCGTCATTGGCGGGAGCGATGTCGATCAATGGCTGCTCACCGATGTGTTGAAGCTGGCCGGGGTCGATACCAAAACCCTGGGCGTACATTATACGCAACTGCTGACCGCGTGCGAACAGGCGAAGATCGCCCTTTCCACACAAACCAGCGTGACGATCCAGTTTCAGGCGGGCGATAAGCCATACACCGTGCCGTACACCCGTGAAGCGCTGGAAGCGCTGCTGGAGGCGAACGGCTTTTATACATCGCTGCGCCGCGTCGTCGATAAAGTGATGCATGTCGCACGGCAGCGCGGTATCTTCAAAGAAGATATTCGCTATGTGCTGCTGGTGGGCGGGACATCGCTCATGCCATCGGTTCAGCGCACCTTGCAGCAGTACTTCAACGAAATGGCCGTGCGTGCCGATAAGCCGTTCACTGCGGTGGCCGAAGGCGCGCTGCTGGTTGCGGCTGGGTACGGGCTGGAAGATTATCTGGCGCACAGCTACGGCATTCGGCATTTTGACCCGGCCACGCAAACGCACCAGTACGACGAGATCATCCCGATGGGCAGCCGCTATCCCAGCGAACACCCTGTTGAGGTCTACATGGGCGCGGCGCACCCCGACCAGGCTGAAATTGAGTTCGTCGTTGGTGAGATCGATTCCGACTCGGTCGCGATGATCGAAGTGAAATATGAAGAAGGTCAGGCGGTGTTCGTCGCCCAGGCCAATTCCAGCACGCAGCAGATCGTCACGCTGAACGCGGATACAGCGGCGCTTGCCAGGCTGATCCCGCCGGGGAAACCGGGTCAGGAACGGCTGCGCGCCCTGTTTTCAGTGGATGACCGCCGTCAATTGCGGCTGACGGTGATGGATATTCAAACGGATACCCTGCTGTTGGAAAACGCGGTTGTCGCCTCACTGCGCTAAGGATGAATGGACGTGACCACTAACCCCACCGGGTCAATCACCGGGCGCGAGCCTCAACTGACCAACCATGCCGAAAAGCGCGGCGAACGCCGCTTATCGCTGCGCCGCCTGGCGACCATGCTCAGCGTACTGCCGCCTAATGCAGTGTCGCTGGACGCAGCGCGGGAAATGCTGCGCAATGAAGAATTTTACGTGCGCTACAACGCCGCTAAAATGCTCAGCCGCCGCGCCGACCGCGAAGCCCGGCTAATCATGCAGGATGTGCTGCGCGAAGGCGATGCGCCCGCCCGCGCCAGCGTTGCACGGCATTTGTACGGCTTTTCGTGGTATTCTGCCGAACCGATGATCCGGGAGGCGCTGAAAGACGCAGACTCACGGGTGCGCGAAGCCGCGATCTACGCGCTGTGCGACCTGCGCGAACTGAATGCGTACCACCTGCTGCGCGAAGTGCTGCGCGATGCCAACGACGATATGCGCATGGCGGCAGCCTGGGGGCTGCGCGAATGTCAAGACCCAGCGGCGGTTCCGGCACTGGAAATGGTACTGCTGGCCGATGACCCCGATGTGCGCGTCAAGGGATTGGAGGCATTGGGCGCGAACGATACCCCCGAAGCGCTGCCTGTCGTTCGTAATGCTATGAACGACCCTGAACCGGATGTCAAATATGCCGCCACACTCAGCCTGCTGGAGCTGGCGGGTGAAGCCTGGCTGGTCGAACTTTCCAGCATCATTGGCCGCACGAGCGGGGCAACCCGGCATCAGGTGTTACGCGGGCTGTTCCACGCCACGAATTATCTCAAGATCGATATGGGCCGCACCAGCGCCGCCGAAGTGATGATCGATGCGCTGGAAAGTGCGCTGTTGGACGACATGCCCGAAGTCCGCATGGCCGTCGCCTATCCTCTGGCGTGGATGCGGCATGAGCGTTCACCGATGCTGCTGCGTAAAGCGTACATGCTGGAAGAAGACCCCCATGTGAAGGCGCAGATGATGCGCATCGGCGCGAGCTTGTCGCCAGATGTGGGCGATGAACTGCTCAGGGATGGGCTGAACAGCCCCATCGAGCATGTGCGCACAGTGGCACAGCAGATTATGGAAGACCGCGCCCGCATCATCGTGCGCAAATGAGCTGCCAGGGTTCACGCGCAGCAGACCAGGCGTGAACCCTGCAAGTTTACAGCGGCTTACACCGGCACGATGATGATCTCGGTCTGTTCGTAGCCCAGAAACTCCACGCCATGATCGGTCACCAGTACGTCTTCTTCCAGGCTGACCAGGCCATACCCCGGAACCTGCACCCCTAATTCCAGCGTATAGCAGTTGTTCGCTTCCACAATGCCGTATGGAGTCCTGCCATAGCGTTCCCAACGCGGACCAAGCAGTGTCGAGCCGTCATGCACGGTGCGCCCAATGTGGTGGCCGACGGCGTGCTTGTATTCCGGGTAGCCCGCGGCCACGATGGTGTTGCGCGCCGCTTCATCGACCACCCAGCCTTCTACGCCCGGCTTCAAAGCCGCTGCTGCCGCTTTGATCGCCGCCCGTACTGAATCGAAGGCGTGCTGGACAGGTGCGGGGATGCTGGTTTCGCCAGCGGGCTGCAAGTACCACACGCGCTGAATATCGGAAATATAGTCATTCAGCACCACGCCCTGATCGATGCGCACGAGCTGGCCCGCCTGGGTCACGTATTCTGCCGATGGGGTGACGTGACCCACAGGTGAATCGGGTCCGCACGTCACGGTGGGGCAGTAGGCTGCATCCCAGGACGGGATCACCCCGGCTTTGGCATACTCGTCATGAATGTGACGGGCGATGTCGAGTTCGCTCATTCCCGGCTTGAGCATCGCTGTGATGCCATCAATGATGCGGTCGGTCAGCGCGACCGCTGCCCGGATGCGGGCGATTTCACCAGCAGTTTTGCGCCCACGCAGCGGGTTCAGAATCTCCTCCGCCGAAACCAGTGTGTAGGGTTTGCCAGCAAGGTAGCGCTGAAGGGTGAGGTACATCCCATGGGAAAGCCCGTCGGCGGCGGTATCGCTTTCGGAATAGTTGACGGCGATCTGCGCCGGGTTCAGGCGATCCAGCACTTCGACCAGTGCGGGCTGGATGCTTTGATCATACGAAATGCATTCGTCCCACACGCCCATCCGCTCAAAGTTGACGATTTCGTAGCGCCCGGCGATGGCGACCTTATGACCCGTCCGGGTGATGATCAGCGCGGTGTGCCACGTCACGTTGACGGGCGAAATCAGCGGCAGTGCCGGGTCTGCATTATGCACGGTTTCGCGGACGAACGTCAGCCACAGGTCAATATTCTTTTCCTGCAAAATGCCCACTGCCTGGTCGATCTTTTCAAGCTGAATGGTGTAATCCATCGTCACAAAGCCCTTTCGTGAATGCGTGAATGACGCTGTCAATTCAAAAAGAGAGACGGCTGCATAGAACCGTCTCTCCAGTTGTGTCGATGCTGGAAGGGGAACTTAGCGAAGCGATCTGGGATCGAACGCATCACGCAGACCATCGCCCAGGAAGTTCACGCCCAGCGTCGTCAGCATGATAAACAATGCGGGGAAAAACCAGTAGTACCACTGATTGATATAGCTGTTGGCCTCCCCCATGATGTTGCCCCAGGTGGGGGTTGGCGCACGCACGCCCAGACCGAGAAAGCCGAGATACGCTTCAAGCAGGATGGCCGATGCTACGCCCAAGGTAGCCGAAACGACGATAGGCGCGAAACAGTTCGGCAGCACATGCTGAAAGATGATGCGCAAATCGCGTGCGCCAATCGACCGCGCCGACGTGATGTATTCCTGCTCTTTGACCGACAGCACGACCGAACGCACGATCCGTGAGACGCGCATCCAGCTTGTCAGGCCGATCACGAACACGATCACGATCATGGTGCTGCTGTACTGGCGGCCTAGAAACTCGAAATCCGGAAACTGCGTCGGGTCGGAAAAAATGCGCAGGGCGATCAGCGCCAGGAACAACTGGGGAATGCTGAGCATCGCTTCAGCAAACCGCATCAGCACCGAATCGACCACCCCACCCAGGTATCCGGCCATCAACCCAACGATGGTTCCGACCATGATCTGCACGATCACAGCCGTCACGCCGACGAACAGCGACACCTGGCCGCCATAGACCACCCGCGCCAGAATATCGCGCCCGATCACGTCGGTTCCGAAGGGATGGGCAGCAGAGGGCGGTTGCAGCGCCCGCGACGGGTCGTTAAAAAGGGAGGCCGATTCGGGGATCAGGATTGAGCCGACCAGCACGAACGCAACCACAAGGATCAGCAGGCCAGCGCCAACGACCGCCATACGATGGCGGCGCAGCCGCGCCAGACTGCGCGACAGGTTCGACGTGCCTTTGACATATTGAAGCTTGGCGACCGGCTGAGAAGCGGCTTGGGTAGTGTTTAGTGTACTCATCAGGCGTTTCTCATGCGGCTAGTAGCGGATTCGGGGGTCAAGCCAGGTATAAACGACATCGGTCACCAGTTGAAAGACGACGACCATCACGCACAACAGCATCAGGATCGCCATCATCACGGGAATATCGGCCCGTTCAAAACTTTCGATGAACAAGCGCCCCATACCCGGCCAGGCGAAAATTCTTTCGGTCACGACTGCACCTGCCAGCAGGAATGGCAAGTCCAGGCCGATCAGCGTAATCAAAGGCAGCGACGCATTTTTCAGCGCGTGCAGCCGCACGACGCGGCTTTCGGATAAGCCTTTGGCGTGCGCCGTGCGAATGTAGTCCTGCCCCAGTACTTCCAGCATGGCCGAACGGATGAAGCGCACATACCCGGCAAGCTGAATGGCGACCAGACAGAACACGGGCATGACCATGTGCAGGATGAGGTCGCCCGTCGTCCCGTTGCCCGTCCCGCCGATGGGCAGGGCAGGCAAACCCCATTGGCTGAACTGCACTGCAAAAATGTAAATCGTGAGCAGCGCGATAAAAAAGATCGGCATCGAATAAAAGAAGAACGATGCGCCGGTGATGAGGTTATCCAGAAACGTATACTGCCGTACCGATGAATACACCCCAATAGCGACTGCAAGGATCAGCGTGATCGTGTACGCTGGGATCATCAGGGTGAGCGTAGCAGGCAACCGTTCTTCAATGCGCGTCCAGGCAGGTTTACGGGTGACGAACGACAGACCAAGATCGCCGCGCAGCACCCCTTCACGGGTTCCCGGTTCCATGACTGTGCCATCGCCCTGCACATCGACCAGCATCCAATCGTTGCCGACCAACCAGACGAGATACTGTTCCAGTAGTGGGCGATCCAGCCCCAGGCGGCGGCGTATCTGTTCGCGTTCTTCGGCGGTGGGCCGCTGGCGCGATTCCGCAAAGACCGAGAGCGGATCCCCCAATGAATTGGTGAGCGCGAACAGGACAAAACTGATGATGAACAACAGCGGGATGGACTGGATCAGTCGCCGCAGGATGTATTGAGTCATGCGGGGTTCCGGCACTTTCTCTGATAGAAAAAGGCGGTGGTGAAGCCATTGACCGCACCACCGCGCTTGTAAACAGGAGCCTGATTTAGCCGTTCAACTGCCAGTTCACAATATCGAACCAGGTATTGCCGACCCCCGACCCGATACGCGGTTCTGCTGCGAACCGCGACGTGTTGAAGGCGTAGTTGTCGCCACGCGGGAACAGATTGACCAGCGGGGCCTGTTCCTTCATGATTTCCTGAATGGTATACGCCGCTTGCAGACGTTCGTCGGCATCCAGCGAATTGAGCGTGACCTGAGCGGCTGCGTCCATTTCTTCATTGCAGAACCCGGTGAAGTTCTGGCCGCCCTGGTTTTCTTCGTTCGGGCGCTGCGAACACGCCAGCGCTTCGTACACAGTCACGTTGGCCGGGTTGGTCAGCGCGGTGTTGTTGGCATACTGCGCGATGTCGTACTCACCCACCGCGTTGATGCCGCTGTTCGCCCACGAACCGAAGAATTCCGACGCGGGATAAGCTTCCAGGATCGTGCCGATGCCGACTTCGGCAAGCTGCTGCTGCACGACGGCCTGAATGTTGTTGCGCCAGCCAGCGGTCGTGCTGCTGTAGCGCAGTTCCAGTTCCACGCCATCCTGGTCACGGGTGCCGTTGCCGTTGCTGTCCACCCAACCCGCTTCATCCAGCAGGCGGTTGGCTTCTTCGGGGTTGTGTTCGGTCACGCCAAGCGATTCCAGTTCAAACGGCGAGCTGGCGTAAATGCTGTCGGTTGGGCTGGTGGCACCTGCCAGCAGTTCAGTGGTGATCGCGTCACGGTCGAGCGCGAACCGAATCGCCTGGCGCACGCGCACATCCTGAAGCGCCGGGTGACCCGCACGCGGATGTTCTTCGGTGCGCACGTTCAGCCACAGGCTTTCAATGTAGCCGCCGAACACGGTCACAATGCGCACATCCGGGCTGCTGGCCGCCACACGCGGAATATCGCCTTCGCTCACGTTCGGCACAAAATCGAGCTGGCCGGCTGCGAGCGCTGCATACTGCGAATCCGTGTCGGGGAAGAAGCGCAGCACGATGCGTTCAATCTGGGGTGCGCCCAACACGTAATTCGGGTTGGCTTCAAACGTCATCTGTTCACCGCGCCGCCATTCAGTCAGCACGTAAGCGCCGCTGAACACGGTCGGGTCCTGGTTGGCTTCGGCAAATTCGATGCTGCCTTCGGCTTCATAAATCGGCTGGAAAATATGCGCCGGAAGGATCGTCGAAAGACCGGGCGAACCTGCCACATCTTCCGGGAACGGCTTCGGGCTGTTGAAGGTCAGGCGGAAGGTGAGGTCGTCCACCTGCTCGATGGTTTCCAGCGAATCGGCAATCGAGCTGCCCTGAAGGAAATTGTTGGCCGGGTCTTCAATCATCTGATAGGTGAACACCAGGTCAGCAGCGGTGAGCGGCGTACCATCGCTCCACAGCAGCCCTTCTTTAAGGGTGATGGTGTAGGTCAGGTAGTCTTCGCTGATGCCGCCGTTTTCAACCGACGGAATTTCATCGACCAACACCGGGACGGCTTCCAGGTTGTTATCAATGTCCCACAGGTTGGCGACCACCAGATCGTTCGCCCACTGCGCGAAAGCCATGCTGGAATAGAAGCCGTTCATGCTGTCCGGTTCCTGTGCGAAACCGACGGTGAGGGTCGAAGCGTCCTGTGCCGATGTTGGCACGACCACCAGCCCCAGCGTCAGCGCCAGAAGGACGGCAACACTGAGAACTTTGCGAAGCTGCTTCATAAGTGATGCACTCCTGTAACGGTGAAAAACGACAAACGGGTAGAGCTACAGCTTTTTTACCCTTTCAGCTTACGAATCGTTCATTTTGGGGTACAGCGCTTATCATTCCTTCGATAAGCCTTTACGAACAGGCACTTGGGTTCTTCGCCTGACGTGCTGTCTATCCATGAACCATATCGGCAAAAGGGTACGATGGCCGCGTATTGTAACGTGCCGACTCATAATTGCAACCCTGCACCTTTAACGTCATATTGCCGCCGTTTTTGGGAAAACTCACCAAAGGCTGGCCGCGCCGCGCATACCCCCTTACAGCCGCACCAGCAGGGCTGAAACATCGTCCTGGGTACTGCGGCGGTTATCGCGGTCTTCCGAACGGGCGAAGGCGGCTGATCCCAACCATTCCGCCGCGTTATCGTGCGCATTCAACCCGGCCAGCAGTTCCGCATCGGTTAGGTTTTTGTACACGCCATCCGAACACATGAACAGGCTGTCGCCAGGCGCGATCTCGATGCGCGACACCTGAGGACTCGACATATCCGGCACGATCCCCAGCGACTTGATCACGATATTGGCGGGCGGGATGTTCAGGACGCTGTTACCGACCACGAACCAGCGCCACGCCAGGTATAGTTCATACGGGCTGCCGCCAATCGTGACCGTGCCGCTGACTCGCGGTTCGGTTACGCCATCAAAGCTGTTCAGCACGTCGGTGATGCGTACCCCGTCCGCGTCGCTGAGCATCCCTTGTTCGACCAGGTATTGAATATTGTCTTCGTCGTAACAGACCTGAATCAGTTCGCCCGCCGAAGACAGGTAGGCGCGGGTATCTCCCACCTGGGCGACGAGCAGCCGTCCGCCGTTTTCGCACACGATGGCAATCGTCGCCACTGCCCCAACACGTTCGTTCAAGGGGTGCGCAGTGCCGCCGTTCAGTTGATTCAGCACCCGCTCATGCGCACGGCCCAACGCGGCCAGCGCTTCTCGTTCCGCCAGCCCACCCGGTGATGCATCAACATCCGGCAGCAGGTCGCCCAGGTCTTCGATGAACGTCGCCCGCACCATCTGGGCAGCTTCGCGCCCGGTGACCACCGTCCCATCGGGCAGGGTGCGCTGATGCCCCCCCATGCCATCGATCATGGCGAACACAGGCGCTTTTCCAGGCGTATGAAAGATCAGCGTGGCATCTTCATTGCGTTCAGGATGTTCGACAGAAGCACGGCTGTATTCGTAAGTGATCAAGCGTCATGGCCTTTTCAGGGTTTTCAGGACTTGCGCGATGAAAGTTTCGCTGCGCCCTTCGCGCCGCAGCCGTTCGAGCTGTTCGGCTGTTACATAAGGAGCAGGTTCGCCGCTCACATCGTATACCGGGCGGGGCGCGCCCGGCGGCGGGGCAGAGGTCTGTACTCGTTTGCTGATTGGATCACCTGTGAACGGCTTCCGTTCGGCAGCAGTGAACCGATGCCCACACTGTGTACAGACCCGCGCTTCCATGCGCTGTGAACTGCCGCACTGCGGACACAATTGGCGCTGGGTCGTGTTCGGCGCTTTGCCGGATGGGGGTTGCGCCGGGGCAGTGCTGCGGGCGACGGGACGCGAAGCCACCACGACGCGGCGGTACTCCGTGCCGCACTGGCTGCACACCTTCGCTGAATCACGGTTGAAATAGCCGCAGGTGGTGCAGCGTTTACGCAGGACACCGTTCTCGCGCAGATACGAGAACGGTGTTCCACACTGATTACAGTTTTTCGCGCCGATTTTGTTCGACGATCCGCACTGTGAACATGTTTTGCGGTCGGCTTCCGGGGGTTGGCTCATACGCCTATTCTTCCGTCAGACTGACCGTCGATGTGCCTAAGGCGGCAGTCTTGCGGGCGACTTCGCTCCCCTGTCCCGCCGCTTCCAGAATGTTGGTCATCTGGCGGTTTCCAGCGGCTTTGGCAATATCGAGCGCCTCCGTGCGGGCGCGTTCGGCGGCGGCGGCATCGCCCCGTGCCAGGGCTTCGGTCATCGCACGGGTAGAGGCGGCAAGCTGTCCCTGCCCCAGGTAGCCCGCAACGACCGGGTTGACCTGGTTGAACTGCGCTGGGTCGTGCGTTTGCTGCAAGATCATCCAGGTCGATTGATCGCCCTTTTCTTCAATACGCTGCCCATTGGCGACGTACACTACCGATGGCTTCACCGCCACCACCCGCGCCCCCACCGCCGCCAATTCGACATGGAACACAAAATCGCGGTGATCGTGCGCGCTCATCGGCGGGACAGGCACTACCCAGGTGTGATCATCGCCCAGGGGAGCGGCATCGCCCTTTACCCATTCGGGGTAAGCCTGGGACAGTGAAAGGATGCGTGCGCCCGTCGGTGTCCACAGGTTGAGCGCTACATCGCTGGCGACCGTTTTGACCATTCTGCCGACCAACGCCTGAAACTCCGCTTTCAGGTCGGTTGGGTTGGGGACGGCTTTTGGGGCCCAGCCATTGGTGATCTGCGCCATCAGGGTAAGCTGCGTTGGCTCCCAGTCTTTACCATACCCATACGCGCACAGGTGCATTCCGGCATCTGCCGCATCCTGGACGGCGGCGGCCAGGCTGGACTCGCTTTCGGTGTTCTGGCCATCACTGAGGAAGATGCCGTAGCGGATGAAATCGCCGCGCATACTCAACTGTGCCTGAAGCGCACAGCGAATGCCCGTAGACATGGCCGTACCGCCGAACATGCGCACCCGTTCGGCATTCCTGCGGAAGATCGACACCAGGTGTTCGCGGTCGGTATTGTCATCGACATGCGTCAGCGGCAGGACTTCATCCGCTGTATCGTCGAACAACACGACCTGAATCATCAGGCCGCTGGGCAGATTACGCAGCAGATCGATCACGGTCGTAATCGCATTCTGAATTTTCGCGCCCTGCATCGACCCGGATACGTCGCAGATCAGCGAGACCAGCACATCTTTAGCGCTCGCCTGCTGGCGTTCGTTGGCAGTGACGGACACCACCCCCCATACCGAATTGGTCGTCGGGCTGATATACGGGTTGTAGTAGGTTTTGAAGCTGAATGCACTGCTCATGGGTTCCCTCACACCAACTGCCATGTACGGGCGGACATAATGCGGTCGTTGATCACAAATTCGCGGTCGGCGCTTTCGTCACGTTCCAGGTATTCGCGCCAGGCGGCTTCATTGGCTTTTGCCAGGTCGCTCAGGCTGCGAATGCTGCCCTGCGGATACTGGATCGCCGGGATGCCGCCGTTTTTCTTCGCCACCTGAAAAGCGGTGAAATAAAATTCAGCCAGCAGGCGAAAATACGCCCGCGATTCGATTCCGCTTTCGCGCAGCACGTTGATCGCACGGGCGGCTTCTTCCAGCGCTTCCGCACTGCCCTCTTGGGCTTTCGTGTTGTACAAAGCGATGAGTTCGAGCATCACTTCGTTGTAGCTCGAATTGCGGCTGCTGACTTCCTCCAGTACCTTGATCGCTTCATCGATCTGTTTCTGAAACAGGTACGCTTTCGATGCGCCGATATACGCCTGACCGACGTTCGGCCTGGCCTGGATGATCGCCCGGTATTCGTGGATCGCCTGGGCGGCATTGCCGCTGCGGCGGAACAGATCGGCCAGCAGCAGGCGCGCATAATGATCGCCCGGTTTCAGCACCATCATCCGCCGGTAAGCATCGGCGGCCTGTTCAAACTGCCCGGTATTTTCGAGATACTGCCCTTCCGCCAGCAGCATTTCCCACTGCACCTGGGGCGTGGCCTGGTTCTGGGCGGCCTTCAGATCGTCCGCTGCTTCTTTCAGCTTGCCGCTCTGCGTGTGAATCAGCGAACGCAGCAGGTACGCGGATGGGGTTTCACCAATCTTGAGCGCCTGATTGGTCAGGTTGAGCGCCCGTGTGAAATCCCGCTGCTGATACGCTTCCTGGGCGGTGAGCAGCACGGTCGATGCCGGGGTGGAGGCTTCGACGGGCGGCAGTTCGATCTTGATCGTCCCGGAGACGATGCCCGTCCGTTCATTCTGCCGGATCGTATCGAGCGTCACACCTTTGAAGTCGGCTTTGGCACGCTGCTGGCGCATGGCAGTCGCATCCGGGCGCTGGCCTTTCACGTAGCCGATTACGCCGTCGATCTCCGCCACAATTTGATCGACGTTCTGTGGGCGGTTTTCGCGCTCTGGTGCGGTCAGCCACTCAACGAAATAACGCAGCGATTCGTCGTACTGCGTCCAGGGGAATTCCGTCGCCGGGGTGAGGGTGTAGCGGTACTGTTCGGTGTGGACTTCGGCCATGCCCACGAGTTCGGCAATCGTGCGGCCAATGGTGAAATAATCGTCACGCCAATCGGGATGCCTTGCCTGCTGCGAATGATAGCCAGGGGTGCCGCGTGCAGGTTTGGGCGGGTTGGCCGGGTCGTAACGGTAAGCGGTCCCGAAGTCGAGCAGGACTTCGATCTGATCGCCGTTCGCCAGCGTCAGCCGTTTCACATTCGATGGCTTGAAATCGCAGTAGATGATCGGCGGGGTGAGTCCATGCAGATACTTGAAGGCTGGCAGCAGCCCTTTCACGCGCAGCAGTGCATCCTCAGCCGGCATGGGCAGTACCAGCCGCCGCGACACAGGTTCTTCAATTTCGTCCGCCCAGCTTGGCCCGGCGATGAACTCCATCACGTAGCACAGTTCGGTGTCGATCAGGAAAAAGTCAATCACCGAAATGATGTTGGGGTGACGAATATTGATCAGCGTTTCGGCTTCTTTTTGCAGCGCCTTTCGCAGACTGTCATCGGGCGTGACGACGGTCTTGATCACGACATGTTTGCTCAGGTTGCGGTCGAAGGCTTTCCACGCTCGCCCCATACCGCCCTGGCCAAGCAGGTCTTCCACTCCGTAGCGGTTGGCGATCAACGCGCCCACTTTGATCGCGCTTGGCGGCCCCTCCAGCTTGACTTCAGAAGCCGCGGTTTCCCCAGGGGTGAGCTTTTTGCCGCAGTTCGGGCAGTGGCGCGCATTCGGGCGCAATGCATGGCCGCAGTTCGGACATTGCAGCTTGTCGGCCTTCTGCACTTCCCCCGTCGCCATGATCTGCGCGGCAGTGACCGGCTTCAGCGGAATCGTCGCTAGTTCCAAACCACATTCATCGCAGAAGCCGCTCGCGGTCGAAGTCTGCTGATGACAATGCGGGCATTCGATACGCTGATCTGTGGCAGTGGTCACGGATTCCCTCCCTGGGGTTCCTGAAACGTAAGCTCAACTTTGCCCAAGCGGATCACATCGCCATGCGAGATCGGCTCGGCCTGCCCCTGTGCCAGTTTGATGTCGTTGACGAAGGTGCTGTTTGAACTGCCCAGGTCTTCAATGTAATACCGCTCGTTGATTTTGACAATTTGCGCGTGGCGGTGGCTGATATACTTGCCATCCGGGTAGCCGTCGAAATCGATCTGCGCGTTCGGGTTTTCACGCCCCATCACGGCGGAACTGCCCAGCTTGAAAATCGACCCGGTGCTTTTCAACACCAGGTGTGGCCCGGAATAGCCGCTCAGATCGGGCGGGGTAATGGGGATACCGGGGGAAGCATCTGCTGGGGGAAGTGGGGGTGGCGCTGTGCCACCGTCGGATACCGTCACGCTCACCTGTGCGGCATCTTCGTCCTGCTTGGGCAGTTCGATGCCGCATTCTTCACAGAAGCGCGATCCTATTTCGTTCCAATGCTGACAATTCGGGCATTGCATGATGTCCGTCCTCCCTTCATCAAATCCATATTATGCGCGTTTTTCACCGCTTTACCCCCAATTGGTTGGGGACGCGCTTACAAACTTCAGAAACAGCATCCGCAAATGCCCGCTTTGCGTTATAGTGAAGCGCGTTAGAAGCTGACCATTTTCTACTATGCACAGGACATAAGATGCGCCGAATCGTTTTCGCTCTCTGTCTGTGTTTGGCCATGATGGGGCTGGCGGCCACCGCCGCGCCATTTTCGCAAGGCAGTTTCTGGTCGTGTCCGCGTGGGCTGGCCGGGCAAACCCTGAACGTGTACAACTGGACGACCTACATCGCGGAAGATACGATCTCGAACTTCGAGCGCATTTGCGGGGTCACCGTCGTCTATGATACCTACGGCAGCGACAGCGAGATGGTCGATGCGCTGCGGTCGGGCGAAGCCACTTACGATGTTGTCGTACCGTCGAATTCGACCGTGTACGTGATGATTGAAGAAGGTCTGCTTCAGGTGATCAACTTCAACAACGTGCCGAATTTTGTCAACGTGGCCGAACAATTCCGCAACCCGCCGCATGACCCGCAGAATGCCTATACCGTCCCCTACCAGTGGGGAACTATCGGCATTGGCTATAACCGCACCGCGCTTGGCAGGGAGATCACCACCTGGGAAGAGGTGTTCACCGGGACAGCGCGGGTGGCGTGGCTGGATGAATACCGCCCGATGCTCGGTTTTGCTAACCTGCTCCTGGGACATGACCCGAACACCAGCAGCGCCGACGAGATCAACGCCGCCGCCGATTACCTGATCGAGAACAGTGCCAATGTCGTGGCGATTGCGCCGGATACCGGGCAGGATTTGCTTCTGGCGGGCGAAGTGGACATCGCCATCGAATACAGCGGCGACATCTTCCAGATTATCGGAAGCTGCGGCTGCGATGATTATGCGTATGTGATCCCCGATGAAGGCGCGCAAATCTGGACGGACAGCATGGCGATTCCCCGCAGTGCCGATCAAAAGGCATTGGCAGAAGCCTTCATCGACTACATTCTGTATGCTCAGGTCGGGGCGGACATCAGCAATTACACCGCTTACGCTTCGCCCAACCAGGCGGCCATCAATGAAGGGCTGATCGCGGATACCTACCTGAACAACCCTGGCATTTACCCGGCTGAAGCGGTGATCGGGCGGTTGTTCTACAACGTGTCCAGCAGTGGGCTGGATATGTTGTACTCGTCGGCATGGGATGATATTCGCGCAGCAGTCGCACGCTAGTGCGGTTCGCCCGCTGAAGTCTAAAAAGGATTGAAGATGGCTGCTACCACCACCACCCTTCAGGCTCCCGCACGGCCACAGCGCAGCCCAGAGCGGCTGTGGTCGCAAACCCGTGTGCGCTTTGCGCTTACGGGACTGGCGATCATGATTATTGCGTTGGTCGCCATGTTTCAGGCCTCTAACGCCTACACCACCACGCGGGAAGTATTTCGCAGCATCACCGAAGTGAACAGTTCGCTGGTCGATGCGTCGGAAAACGCGCTGCAATATATCGCCCAGGCCAGCCAGGCCGCCGCCGATTACGCCCTGCTCACGTCCGATACACCGCTGTTCGAGCAAGCGCAGAACGATGTCTTTCGGGCGTTCGCCCAGTACCGGGATGAGATGGCGACGCTGAGCGCCACCCTGCAATCGGACGACGAGCGGGCTGCCTACACGGTTGCAGAAACAATCACCTACAGCCGCTTCTGGCGGCATGTCAGCAACCTGGTGGCGCAGCGCACGAATGAAGCAGTGGCGCGGCGTGAATATCTGGATGCGGACAACCACGTCCGAAACTGGATCAACCCGGCGTTGCAGGAATTGGAACGGCTGAATTATGACGAAATGGTGCGCGCTGGTGCCACTGCCGGGAGCGTGATCAGTTCGCAGGCGTTCCGCTATGCCGTGCCAGCGCTGGCGGTCTTGTTCCTGCTGGGCAGTTTTTCGATGGAAGTCCGCCGCAAGGTCAGGCGGCTGCTTACGCCGGGGGTTGACCTGGCGCTGGTGCTGTCGCTGGTGCTGCTGGCCGTCCTCCTGACCAACCTGAATGCAGCGCCATCCGACCTGAATTTCATGATCGGCAATGCCTATCGTGGGGTGAGCGCCAGTTCACGAGTGCTGGTGGAAGCGAACCTGGCGAATCGCGCTGAGAGCAGCGCCTTGATCGACCCCGAAGCGGTCGATGCGTGGATGGAACGTTTCGATGCCGCTGCCGACCGGATTCAACTGCGCCTGTGTGGGCAGGACGAATGTACGGACTCGACATTCGTCAATTTCACCAATTCGCTGGAACGATCCATCGTGGATGGGGCGCTGCGCATTAGTGCCGAAGACTCGGCGCGGATCGATGGCATTGCGCCGCTGGCGGTCGATGTCACGCTGCTGGGCGAAGGCCGTGCGCTGGAGGCGGCGCGCATTGCCTACAACGACTTCATCGCTGCCAATACCACGCTGCGCACCATGATCAAGGCGGGGCGGGTGGAGGACGCGATCCTGTTCAACACCAGCACCGATGGCGGCACCAGCCAGGAAGCCTTTTTGCGTCTGGAAGAAGCCATCAACCGCCTGATCACCCTTCACCGCGATGTCTTTGACCAGACATGGGCAAACGTGGGCAGCACCTTGCAGCGCAACCAGCAGATCGCCGTGATTGGATATGGTGCGATTGCGATCCTGGCGCTTTTGGGAGCCTTACACCGCTATCGTGAACTCTAGCCGAAAGATGGGGGAGCGTTCGGATTGAACGCCCTCCTTGACGGCAGTACAATAGTGCGTGTTCAGGCTCGTTTATGGGCGTTGAAAAGAGGATATGAATGGCGAAGGAATACGATCTCGTCGTACTGGGCGCGGGGCCGGGCGGCTATGTCGCCGCGATTCGGGCCAGCCAACTGGGGCTGAAAACCGCGATTATCGAAAAGAAATACTGGGGCGGCGTGTGCCTGAATGTCGGCTGCATCCCCAGCAAAGCATTGCTGCGCAACGCGGAATTGGCCCATACCGTGCGCGATGATGCGGAAAAGTTCGGCATCCGCTTCAGCGGTGAGGTCACGTTCGATTTTGGAGCCGCTTACAAGCGCAGCCGCCAGGTAGCCGATGGCCGCGTGAAGGGCGTACATTTCCTGATGCGCAAGAACAAGATCGATGAATACGACGGGTGGGGGACGTTCAGCGACGCGCACACCGTCGAAGTCGCGCTAAACGGTGGTTCCACCGAAACGATCACCTTCAAATCGCTCATCCTGGCTCCGGGTGCCGTCACCCGGCTAATCCCTGGCACACAGGTGACCGAACGTGTGGTCACGTATGAAGAACAAATCCTGGATGAAAACCTGCCCAAATCGATCATCATCGCGGGCGGCGGTGCAATCGGTGTCGAATTCGCATACGTCCACCGCAATTATGGCGTGGATGTGACAATTGTCGAATTCATGGATCGGCTGCTGCCGCTGGAAGATGAAGAGGTTTCGGCGGAGCTTGAAAAGCAGTACAAGCGCATGGGGGTAAAGATTCTCACCAAGACCCGTGTCGATCAGATTGAGGATACCGGGACGGGCGTGCGCGTGACCGTCACACTGGGCGACGGCACCACGCAGACGCTTGAAGCCGACAAGGTGATGCAGGCGATTGGCTTCAGGCCGCGCACCGAAGGCTACGGCCTGGAAAACACCGGGGTCACGCTGACGGATCGCGGCGCAATCGAAATCGACGGCCATATGCGGACGAATGTGCCGCACATTTACGCAATTGGCGATGTGACGGCCAAGCTGATGCTGGCGCACGTCGCGGAAGCGATGGGCGTGGTTGCGGCGGAATCGATTGCGCAGCACCCCACACACGAACTCGACTTCGATATGATGCCGCGTGCGACGTACTGCCAGCCCCAGGTCGCCAGCTTCGGCTACACGGAAAAACAGGCACGCGAACGCGGTTATGACATCAATGTCGCCAAGTTCCCGTTCCAGGCCAACGGCAAGGCGCACGGGCTGGGCGATGCAACGGGATTCGTCAAGCTGATCAGCGACAAAAAGTACGGCGAACTGCTCGGCGCGCACCTGATCGGCCCGGATGTGACCGAACTGCTGCCCGAACTGACGCTGGCACGCATGGCCGAACTGACCCCGACGGAAATCGCCTACAACGTCCATGCGCACCCCACGCTCAGCGAAGCGATTAAGGAAGCCGCGCACGGCCTTGAAGGGCATATGATCAACTTCTAAGCGCAAAAAACCGGAGCCGAACGCAGTCTGGTTCCGGTTTTTGCGACTTTTCCCCTGCCCGCTGCGTACAAATACAGCAGCACAACAATAGGGGGCTTGACCTATCATGCAGCCGAATTCTGAAGCAAGAGCGAAGCAGGTACGCAACCTGGCATTTGCCATCCACACCTTCGTTTACGGTGCGATCTTCGCCGTCGCACTGTTGAGCAGCACGTCGAATGGGTACAACGGGTTTGAAACGCTCGCCCTCGTCTGGACGATCCCGTATCTGCTTCATGTTCGCGGGTTTTACACGTCCGGGCAGCGCGTGAACACGACCGATCTGGAACGTCAGGCGTACCGCGATGGATTCAACGATGCCATGCGCCAGATGGCGCGCCAAGCGGCGGAGGCCGAACGTTCCCACGACCGCTATGAAAGCCGGATGACCCTGGACGACGACGGTGAACTGCTCGAAGCCGACGAGATCGACTACGCCTACAGCAAACGCAAGCGGCGCTAAACAGCCAGCACCATCTCGCGCTCGAAAATCACGCCGAAATGGGTGATCAGCCGGGCGTGTATGTCGCTCAGCGGCACAATATGCCCCAACAGCGCGGCCATACTGGTCACGCCTTTGTCCTCAATGCCGCAAGGGATGATGCCCTGAAAGTACGCCAGGTCGGGATGTACATTCAGGGCAAATCCATGTTTGGTCACGCCGCGCACGTTCACACGCACCCCAATCGCGGCGATCTTGGCTTCACCATGCGGGGTATCGACCCACACCCCGGTCAGGCCATCGATGCGCATCCCGTCGATGCCGTAATCGGCCAGCACCGCAATGACCAGCGCTTCAATGCGGCGCACATACCCCACCACATCGGCACGGACGCTGCCTCGTTGAAAATCGGCAAGCTGCATAATCGGATACCCGACGACCTGCCCAGGCCCGTGATAGGTGATGTCGCCACCCCGGTCGGTACGGTACACCTCGATTCCAAGCTGGACGCGGGTTTCCGGCGGCATGAGCAGGTTCGCTTCCTGCCCCGCCGAACCGAGCGTATACGTGTGCGGGTGTTCAAGCAGCGCCAGCCGATCCACGCCCGCCGCCGTGCTGCGCGCTTCTGTCCATGTATGTTGCAGGGTCAGCGCTTGTGCGTAAGGCACGCAACCCAACTGGTGAACCTCACATCGGGGAAACGCCATGCTCCGCCTGCCTGTAATCTCTGTCTATACCTTGCGAATTTCCCGCGTCAGGCGTTTACCGACGGGCTTGTTTTTGGGAATTAGGTATTTTTCCAGAAACGCCAGCGTATGTTCGATCACCCGGATACTCACCCCGGCTCCCGCCGTCGTGCCAGCCTGGTTGAACAGGTCGCGGGCGACCCCCGGCAGCACGACGAGTTCATGAGCGTGCGCCGCTTCCCCAAAGCGTTTACCCAACTGATTGACAATGTTTTCGGTCACATACGGCTCAGCCTGGCCGTAAAACGCCAGGATCGGCACATGCGCCTGTGGAATTTGCTTCAGGTAGCGGTGCGGAAACCCATAATAAGCAACCACGCCTTCAATGTCGCTGCGGGTGACCGCCGCCTCAAATGCCAGGCTGCCGCCCATGCCAAACCCGACCGCCGCTACCGCACCGTTACAGCGCATATGCCCTTCCAGTGCCGTGAGCGCGGTATCGATGCGCAGATACCCGTTCGCCCCGACTTTTTCCACCAGGCTCATAGCTTCCTGGGGCGTGTTGGCGACCATGCCATTGAACAGGTCAGGCACGATGACATAATACCCCGTCTGCGCAAACAACTGGGCTAAACTGCGCTCCAGGTCGGTGATTCCCCACCAATCATGGATTAGCACGATACCGGGAAACTTGCCGCCAATATCCGGGTGCGACCAGTAGCCGAGCATTTCCTGACCGTTATCCAGAATCACGCGCATATTCCCGGTGGCGATGTTGTATTCGACATGCTTCGGTTCATAAATTGGCATAAACCCGTATCCTCACGCGCTAAAGCGCACTGGAATCAGTTCAGTTCCAACGCACATGTTTCCTGGGTATACCCATCCGGTTCGGCATCGCTGCCCAGCATGGGAATGGAGTCTTCCGGCACCAGCATCGTCAGCACCCGGTAGCCATCGCGGTGCGCCCAGTCCTTGATCGACGCTGTAAGCTGGCTGGTGAGCGGTTTGGGTGTCCAGCAGTACACATCGGCGCTGCGCGGGTTATACAACCCTTGTTCGCATACGACGACCGCTTCCTGCCCTGCCGCTGAAAACTTCAGGCGGTGCGTTTTGCGCGCCCGAATCTGCGGGATCGTCTCCCACGTGCGCGGCAGCAGGCGTTCCCACATATGGCGGCTGCTGGTCGCCCGACCAATCACCATCATCCATCCGTTGATCAGCGCCGGGTCGGGGTCGAGATACTCCACCGCCCGAAAGAACACCTGCCCGGTGCGTGCCGGGACGGTGAAGCGCTTCACGCAGCCGATCACTTTCAGCGGCGCACGCCGTTCCGCCGCCGCTGTCAGCGGGTCTTCATCCATGCGCGTCACCGTCACCTGGCGGCAGTGAAGCGTTTTAGCAAGCTGCACAAAATAGCTAATCAACGCATCCGCCGCACTGACGGCCCCCGAAACGGTGACCAACTGTGCGATGTGCAGCACTGCCCCAACGGGCAGCGCTTCGACGCTGTGGTAGGCTTCGGCATAGCCCACGACCCGCCCGTTTTCCAGCGCGACGACAGGCAGCCCCGCCCCACTCAGCAGGTGATTCAGGTGGATCGCCCCGGTTTCTACGCTCATCCATGCGCCGCCGTGCAGCCAGCGCTCGTACAGGGTCAGCGCTTCATACGGCATATCTTCGACGCGGCCTTCTGCATTCAGCCGCTGCCATACGCTGATGGGTGCTTTGAACATGCTGACGACTGCCGCTGTATCGTCCAGGCTAGCCGGATGAATGTCGTAGGTCACATTGGTTTCCTCAGTCTGCATGGGTGATCTTAAACCAGGGTAGCGGCGGATTGCAAAGGTTCTGCACCTTTCGCGCTAAAATCATCCACGTTTGTTAACGTGACGCTGACGAAGGACTCGACGATGCTGCTGAGTGTGGATATTGGGAATACCAACGTGACGTTAGGGGTGTGGAAAGACGACAGGCTGATGCTCTCGTGGCGTGCGCGCACGGTCAGCGACAAAATGCCCGATGAATATGCTGTGCTGGTGCGTAATTTTCTGGCGGGTGCTGACCTGGGGTATCACCACATCAGCGGGGTGGCAATCAGCAGTGTCGTACCGCCGCTCACAGCCACGTTCGCTGAACTTTCTCGGCATTACATGGAGATCGATCCGCTGGTCGTCAGCCATACCACCGATACCGGGGTTGAACTGCGCATCGACCAACCCGAACAGGTCGGCGCGGATCGCATTGTGAATGCGGCGGCGGTCAAAGTGCTGTATGGGGGTCCCGCCATCGTGATCGATTTTGGCACCGCTACCACGTTCGATGTCATCGGCGCGGATGGCAGCTATCACGGTGGCGCAATTGCGCCGGGGATTGGTATTGCGCATGATGCGCTCGTCAGCCGTGCCGCCCGCCTGCACAAGGTCGATCTGGTGCCGCCGCCGCGCCCGATTGGGACGAATACCATTCATGCCATGCAGTCCGGCATCTTCTGGGGGTATGTCGGGCTGGTAGAGGGACTGGTCGCACGGCTGCGCGCCGATATGAACGAACCGAACATCAAAATCATTGCGACCGGCGGCCTGGCTCCGCTGTTCAACCAGCATACCCAGGTGATCGACCTGATCGCGCCTGATCTCACGCTGGAAGGGCTGCGGCTGATTCATAATCGCCAAGCCGGGTAATGGCTCCAGTTGCCAATTACCGTAATGACTTGTACAAAGGATAAAAGCAGCGGTTGAGTCCATCGGGAGGGCGCATGGCAGAACAGAATTCGGGGTGTCTGGAACAATTTTTCAGTTTATTGATGGGGTTGTGGATCGTCGTTTTTGCAGGGCGGACACTGCCCGCTATGACGACACTGACCCCGTCGTCCGTGAATGACGCACCCGTGCTGGAAATTGTCCTGGTTCCCGAAGCAGGGGCAGATCCGGCACTTTTCCAAGCGGCTTTCGACGTGGTTCAGGAACGGCTGGCCGCCGCTCAGCGTGCCGGGCAAATCGGAAGCTTTGATGCGACGCTCGGTTCACAGGGTGAAATAGGGGTGCAGTTTGGCGCGGGCATTCAGGAAACGGACACGCTGATCGCTGCCCTGCTGGTCACTTCCACATTGGAATGGATAGACTTTTCATCGGTCGATCCGGCACAATACTCGGCGCAGGCAGGGACGATGCTCCCGCCTGGACATGGGTTACCTGTCGTGGTGACGAACGCAGACGTTCAGACCGCCATCGCCGGGCAGGATGCATCGAACGGAAGCTGGTATATCCTGGTGACGCTTGAGCCGGAGGCGGCAGAGCGGTTTGCAGCCTTCACCGCTGCGAACATCGGCAGCGGTGTTGCGCTTGTCGTGGCTGGTGAAATTATCAGCATTCCCATCATACAAACGCAAATCGATAGTCCAGTAAGCATCAACGGGGCGTTCACCCAGGCTGAAGCGGAAAGCCTGGCGGGACAGATCGGCACGCCTGCCCTGCCTGTACCGCTCGTCCTGCAAAGCATCGGGCTACCAGACTAAAGGATAACCGCATGAGCGCATGGAAACCCTATTCCCTGACTCCCAACACCGTCGTCGGTGACCTGCGCGTGTGGGAGCGCCTGTACAGCCCGCAGTTGGACAACGACCGCAACGTATTCGTGTGGCTGCCGCCCGGCTACGACTTGGACACGGCACACTACCCTGTGATCTACATGCACGACGGCCAGAACCTGTTCGATGCCCATCACAGCCATTCCGGGGAATGGCAGGTCGATGAAACCATGACCACGCTGGCGAATGACGGGCTGCCAGCTATCATCGTGGGGCTGCCGAACATGAACGAGATGCGCGGCATTGAATACAGCCCGTATGACTTCACCATGCAGGATCAGCGGCATTCAGGGCGCGGCGATGCGTACATCGGCTTTGTGACCGAAACCGTCAAGCCGTTGATCGATTCGCACTTTCGCACACGCCCGGAACCTGCATTCACCGGGATCGCCGGGTCATCTATGGGCGGGCTGATCAGCCTGCACGGGTTTCTGACGCGCCGCGATGTATTCGGCTTGTGCGGCGCGTTCAGTACTGCGTACTGGTTTGGGGAAAACGCGCTGCTGCAAACGGCGGTGCGGCTGGCGGATGGCACCGGGCGCGTGTACCTGGATGTCGGCACGCGGGAAGGCGAAACCCTTACCTGGTTTTTCCCCAATCTTCCCCCAGTTGACCTGGATATGGCATACGTCGATGGAGTACGAGCGCTGCGGGATGCGCTGCTAACGGCGGGCTATGCGGAAGGCGATCAATTCATGTATCTTGAAGAAGAGGGCGCACCGCATCACGAAAGCGCCTGGGCGCGCCGGCTGCCCGCCGCAATGCGATTTTTACTGGCTTCCACACGTAAAGATGCGGAGCATACGTTATGACGACTGAAGGCTTGATGGACCATATCGCCCGCACACCTGTGATCCCAGACAGCCTGGCGATCTGGGGGATGGGGCAAATGGGCGCGGCGGTCAAAGGCCCGGACGCGGTGGCTTTTTTCGATTTGTGCCTTTCCAATATTGTCGAAGAAGTGTCCGGCAGTTGGTGGAGCCGTGCGTATCCCCCGCCTGCATTGCCGGAAACACTGCGCGGCCATTTCACCTTCATCACCCATGAACACCTGGATCACCTGGATACCCAGACTGTGAAGCCGCTCGCCCAGGCTAACCCAGAAATGCGCTTCATCGCGCCGGGATGGTGCCGTCAAATCCTGCTCGATCTCGGCATTGCGTCGGAACGGATCATCATCCCCCAGGCGCTTGCGCCGATGACGCTCCCCGGCACATCGCTGCGCTTCACGGCCATTCCTGCGGCGCACTACGAAAAAGAATACGACGAGGAAAAAGGATACCGCTGGTTCGGTTACATCGTCGAATGGAACGGCGTGACGTTCTACCACGCAGGCGATACGATCATGTTTCCGGACTATGTTCACATGCTTGCAATGCTGCCGAAAGCCGATGTCGCACTGATCCCGGTCAATGGTCGTGATTATTACCGGGAAACCGATGCCAACGCGACCGGTAACCTGCTGCCATTCGAGGCGGCGCGCCTGTGCCTTGACGCAGGATGGGACTTAGTGATCCCCGGCCACAACGATCTGTATCCGAACAATACGATCCCGTTCAGCGAAATCGTCCATGCGCTGAACACGGTTTCCCCGCGTCAGAAGTACAAAATCCTGCAACCGGGTGAACTGTTGTATTACGTGAAGGCGAACGGCTGATGGCGGCATCCCCTCCATACGACTTATCGCACTTCCGGCACAGCACGCCCATTCAGGTGCGGTGGGCAGACCTGGATGCGCTTGGACATGTGAACAATGCCAAATTCCTGACGTATATCGAACAGGCGCGCATCACCTACACCGATGCGCTGGCCTTGTGGGATGGTTCATCAAGCAGGTTGGGGTTGATCATGGCGCGGGTCGTGCTGGATTTTAAGCTGCCGATGTTCGCACAGGATCAGGTGCGCGTGCTGACGCGGGTAGCGCGCCTGGGGCGCAGCAGCTTCGACATTCATTCGCTGGTCGTGCGCCACACGCCCGATCAGACGGATCAGATTACAGGCGACTCACGAGTGACAGTAGTCGTGTACGATTACGAACACAACCAACCAACAGCTATTCCGCTTGAATGGCGCGAAAAGCTGATCGCTTACGAACCTGCCCCGATTGACCAGTGATTTTCAGCAGCGGTTCAAGCGGTTCTGGGGGCAGATTCGGGATCAGTTTCCCGGTTCTGCCCCAAACGCGGCAGCCGCACCGTGAACGTGGTTCCCTGCCCAACCTGGCTATCGACACGGATCGTCCCGCCGTGCAGTTCGACGGCCAGCTTCACAACCGAAAGCCCGATGCCCGTCCCTGGCGTTTCACCGACATTGCTCCCGCGATAGAACGAGTCGAAAATCTGCTCCAGGTCTTTCGCTGGAATGCCGATCCCCTGGTCGCTGACCTGGAGCATGATTTCCTCATCGCTGCACGTCAGGTTTACCGATACGGTCGAATGTTCCGGTGAGTATTTGACCGCGTTCTGAATCAGGTTGGTGCAAATCTGCTGCATCAGGGCGCGATCCAGCAGGGCTTCGCTGCATGGTTCCCCGTGAATGGCAAAATCGAATGTGTGCGCGGCAAACCGTTCCGATCCGTCGATCAGCAGCTTTTGATCGTCGATGACCGTCCGCACCATAGCGGCCATGTTCACCGTTACAGAGCTGAAAGGATGCTGATGTCTTGAAAAGCGTCCTACGGTCACGATGTCTTGCAGCAGTCCGGTCATATAGCGAATTTCTTCCTGAATTTTTTCGATCCGCTCCAACCGCTGTGCTTCGGTGAGCTGGTGGTTGTACAGCTTGAGCAGATCGCTGGCCGTCTGCGCAATCGCCAGCGGCGTGCGAAACTCGTGCGAGATGCGCATGATCACCTGTCCGCGAAATTCGTTCAACTGGCGTTCGCGTTCCAAAGCAGCGCGCAGCCCGGTTTCGGCACGACGGCGCATCACAATTTCCTGCCCAAGCTGCTGGTTGGTTTCGATCAGTTTGACGCGGCGCGCTTCAGACGCGCTGGCCGCCGTGAGCATCCCCATCGCACGCGGAATGAGCGGCGGGAGCAGGAATGCCGTTGACACACTGGCAATAGCCGTCAGCAGGCGAATCAAGCCGGATGACCAATAAACAGGTGTCCATAACGTGACAATATCGAAAAAATGGGTGAGTCCGCAGAAAAAAATGAATGCCCCAAATGCCAGAAAAATCCAGTTAAACGGCAGTTCACGCCTGGCCTGGCGCACGAACACGACCAATGCCAGCGAAATCGCCATATAGCTTAACCCGGTGAGCAGGTCAGATGCCGTATACAGGTTGATCAGCGATGGATTGTACAGAAGGCACTGCGCATGGGGTTGCAGCGCTTGGTCAGTCCCAGCGGTCAGCAGCGGTTGAATCCCGATAAAAAGAAAGACGAGTGTCAGCGCACCCCCGCCTATCAGAAATGGACGCAGCAGTGCTTTTGGCATGAAATGCCCCCCTATTGGGCATAGGTGGAACCAAGCGGGGTGATGATGGAACTGTCGTGTTCGGTACCACAATGGAAAGCGGTCAGCGGATAGTATCCCTGAGGATACCAGCTTTCGACTAATTGCACATTACTCGTGATTCTAGCAGGAATTTTTAAGGCCAATAGTAAGGATTAGGCCAGGTGAAGCGAAATCCGTCCATCACTGGCTCTGAGAGGTGTGGGCGCTTAGATCGCGTTCCACTTTTTCGGGGTTGTCGCCTTTCATCAGGCGGCTGGCGGCATCGGCCATTGCGGGATCGTTCAAGGCCTGGTCACCGCCCACTTCATGAATCATGCGCCCCACTTCACGCGGATCACCATTTTCAAACACCGAAAGCATTTCATTCGATGACATGGCGGCGTAATTCTTGCCAGGTTTGGCAATGGCCACCCGCCGAATCGTGCGTGTCAGTTCAGTACTGCCGCACGCCGGACAGCGCTGCGTGGCAAGCCCCGCCTCATAGTCGGCAATCGTCTTATAAAAATACGTGGTCGGTGTGCCGCATGTATTGCAGCGGTACTCGTAAGCTGGCATAATGTTGCCCTCACCCAATCGATCTGTCGGTTGCGTGCTGTGCGCTGCACGCCTGCTGATGGCATTAAACCATAGCTGTATTAGAAAGTTATCAACCTATGCTCCCTGAAGCGCCGCTGGAAAATCGTCCGCGCCACCCCCTGGAACAAGACCCGGCAAAAGTGACGGCGGCGGAACGGGAGGCTTTGCGCAAAACGCGAGTCACGCTGCGTATTCCAGTCGTGCGGCCAACCGCGACCTACATCCTGATTGCGATCAATATCGTGGTGTTCACAGTGCGGGCGCTGTCGCCAGAGATCGATTTCATGCTGGTGGAATGGGGCGCGAACAACCAGGTGATGATCTTCGCCAACGGCGAACTGCACCGCCTGTTCACCTCCATGTTCCTGCACGCGGGTATTCATCTGCCTTTCGGCCAGTTCGCGTTTCAGAATGCGATTCACCTGGTCTTGAACGTGTCCGCTATTCTCAGCAGTGGCCAGATTATCGAGCCGATGTTCGGTCATACGCGCTTCGTGCTGATCTACCTGCTGGGCGGCTTGATGGGCAGCATCTTCAGCGCGCTGCTCGGTTCGCCTTCCACCTTTTCGTTGGGAGCCAGCGGCGCAGCGTTCGCACTGTTGGGCGCGGAGTTCGTGTATTTGTACAAACACCGCAAGCTGTTCGGCGTGCAGGCTCAAAACCAGATGCGGGGACTGCTTGTGCTGGCAGCCACCAACCTGGGGTTCGGCATCCTTTCCAGCCTGAGCGAAAGCGGGATGCGAATCGACAATTGGGCGCACATCGGCGGGGCAGTGGGCGGGATAGTACTGGCCTGGTCTATATCACCGCTGTTCCTGGTGCGCCCCCACCCGGATCAATCGAATACTCTGCTTGGGGAAGATGTCAACCCGCTGAAAGGCCGCACCAGCGCGATCAGCCTTTACATCGCCGGGCTGATCCTGCTGCTGATCATGGGGTCGCTCATCGTTTGAGTGTCACATTGAACGCAACTCATGGATCAACGCTTTAGCACGTTTGATCCGTGTTTCCGGGCGTTTGGCGGACTCAATCGGATACACAAGGGTTCTGCGACGGCCAGGCGAAAGCCGCATCCACAGGTGTTCAGCTTCCGGGTCATCCTGAAAGGCCGCTGCCAGTTCATCGGGAATATCGACATGATTCGGGTCATGATCTGGCGCAAAATCGATGATCACCGGCATGAACGGGTGCAGTTCCGCCTTGTCCAGCCAGCCCTTCCCGAATTTCAAGCACAGCGTGCCATCCGGGCGGGTGTGCAGCGCCCGCCGAAACGGAATCGCGTTCAGATGCCCTTCGACATGGGTAATGCCTGCGGTGCGCAGGGCTGCCGATACCGCTTGTGGAATCGGGACATAATGTTTCATGTATCCGTCGGCAGCATCGGGGTCGAACAGAAGATCCGACGTAAAGGTGTAATGATCGCCATTCGGTAAAGTCATCCGGCTCAGCCTTGTGAAGTATGCAGCCCATGAATGTGCATTGAGCTTAACCACTTCACCTGAAAGCAGGATGAGCGGGCGTGCCAGGGGATTTAACACGCCCTATGCTGATGTCGTCAGGCTTTTCCGGCAGCGGCAGCAGTGGATTTCTTTTTGCGCGTCTGCTTGGCGATCTTTTCGACATTTTCATCCGCCGGCGTGCCATGCCGTCCGTTCGTGCCATTCGCGTACTGCGCCGCGCCAGTCAGAATCTGGTGCAGACGGTACGGGTCGGTACGTGCGGTCAGGTCAAGGCTGAGCGGTGTGACCGATACCTTGCCTTCATGCAGCAGCACATAGACATCGCTGTCCGGTTCGGCAATTGATGGGTCGGCATCGAAGCGGTAGCCCATACGCCCCACGTCATTGAGCGCCACCCGTTCCGGGCGTGTCGGCCAGTAGACGCGGCGGCGGCTTACACGGGTGATCTTCCATTCCGTCGCCGGGGTTGCGCCACGCGGCACATCGATTTTGAGGACATCGACATCATCCGGGCGGCGGTTGAAGATTGCCCATTCTCCGAACTGACGGGCGAAATGCGCCGCTGCCGTGAAATCGACATCGTTGGAATAGCTGAGGTGCAGGTCGGTCGGTGTTTGCTGGCTCATCGCCAACGCAGGAATGCCCAGGCTGGCCGCTTCGAGCGCCGCGCCTACCGTCCCGCTGATCGTCACACCATTCCCGACATTATCGCCGTAATTGATCCCGCTCACGCACAGCGCGGGCTTGCGGTCTGCCAGTTCAAACACCCCGTGCTGCACAGCCTGGGCGGGCGTGCCATCGACGGCATACACGGTGCGGGTGACCCCCTTAATCACCATTTCACGTTCATAGATGCGCCCTTCGCTGGTCACGGGCAGGCTGCGGGCGGTGCCGCTCTGCTGTTCACGCGGGGCGACGACGAGCAAATCGCCCAGGTCGCTGAACGCTTCGACCGCCGCCCACAAACCGGGGCTGGCAATTCCATCGTCGTTGGTAAAGAGGATTAACGGTCTTTCAGCCATGATCGAATACTTTCGTTACCGAATGTTGAGATTAGGTTTAATCATCATAGCATTTAGGGCGTGCGGATCAATGGAAATCAAACAAGCCTTAACTGGATTGCTATGCCACGTTAAAGCAGGCAGGAAGTACCTTAGCATTGCCGAACATCAAGAGAATCGCCTACAGCACGATCAGCAGGATAGCCAACAGCGCCAGCACGACACCCGTCCCTTGCGAACGATGCAGCCGTTCACGCAGAATGACCCACGCCAGCAGCACCGTCACAGCGGGGTACATCGAACTGAGAACCGCCGCAATATCGATTCGACCTGATTGTGCGGCCAGGACGAAAAAAGCGTTGCCCCCCGCATCGAGCGCACCGCCGAACGCCAGCAGAGGCAGCGTTCGGCCAGCGGCGAGCGTGAACGGCTTGCGCGTAATCATCACGAACAGGGTGAGCAGCGTAACGGTGGTGATGCGCGCCGCCGCCAGTGGAAAAAACGTGCTGTTTTCGGTGGCACGGGCGAAGAACAGGAACCCGATCCCGAACGCACTGCCAGCGATGAACGGAAGGATCAGCACTTGTGGATCGATTTGTTCCTGCCCTGGCGAACGGGCAACGAGCCACACGGCACCCAACCCCAGCGCAAAACCGATCAGGGTAAGCGGTTCCGGTACCCCCTGGGTTGTAATGCCGACCACGACCGGGATCGCCGCTGTGACGATCCCCGCAACGGGCGCGGTAATACCCATGCGACCGAGCGAAAGCGAACGGTACAACGCGAACAGACCGATTAAACCGATTATTCCGCCGATGGCTCCGAACGCTATATCCTGTAGGGGCGGAAAGGATTCACCACCAGCCCACGCCAGCAGCAGATACAGCATCAACCCGACGAACTGTGACGAGATGATTACCGCATAGAGGCTGCTCTTTCTGCTGTTGAAGCCGCCGAGAAAATCGCCAGCGCCATAGCTGGCAGCGGACAGCAGGCCGTACAGGGCGGTCAGCAGTTCGGTTGGCACTTAGGAACTCACGGCTTCAGCGCACCCGCTGATCGCAGCGGGCGGGCAGGTTCAGCGTGCGCCCAATGGCCAGCGCCGCCACCTGAATCGGCGTATCGGCAGCATACAGAGTGAGCGGCAGCACCACGTCATCGTTGGTCGCTGTATCGGTCACCGGGATCGGTTCCATGCTGCCAAGCGCACCCAGGAACGTGAATGTCCCTTCTTTTTCCAACAGCGTTAGCTCCCCATAGCTGACCTTGCGCGTCCGGGGGCGATTCTCAAGGTGGATGCGCTGTACCACCAGCGTCGCGTACACCGCTTCCAGTTCTGCCGCCGGGATCGTCCAGGCCGGGCGGCGGCCTTGCATCCCGCGCACCGTGCGCATTTCACCATCGATCTCGATACGTTTGATGGCTGTGACCGCGCCGATGAACTGTGCAAAGGCCAGCACCAGCATCAGCGCAGCGCAGAAGAACCCGGCGATCACCAGCGTTTCGGGGGGCGGAGATGGAATATCGACCAGTACCCGGTTTTGAAATTCGACGCGAATAGGTCCAATGCGCGGGAGTGCAATTCCGCTGGTGAGCGAACCGACCGAAAGCAGCAGGAACACGCCAGAAAGGAAGGTATACCATAGCGTGCGCAGCAAACGGGTGCGCCCCCACGATCCCACCCGTTCCAGCACGAGCAGTGCAGGGGTAGGCTGGCGCAAAATCCATGAATCGAGGGCGATAGGCAGGGGCGGCAGCGGGGGTGGCGGCGCGGAAAGTGCCGGGTTCAACGGTGCGGCGGGCGCGGGAACAGGTGCAGCGGGAACGACATAATGCCCATATGGGTCGGACAACGGCAAAGCTGCATCAGCGGCCAATGAAGGCTGTGAAGCGTAAGAGTCCCGTCGTGAAGGGGGAAGTTCAAAGGCAGGCCGGGGGGCGGATGGCGCAGGCGGAGGTACAGGGTTGGCGTTGGGTGCATCCGTTTTCGCTTTTACGAAAGCGAAAGGCCGCCCGATTACCGTCGCCAGTCGTTCGCCCGCGGCAGAAGCCGTCATAGGGTGACGGGTGGTGAGCGGGTCTTCCCAGTGCGCCAGTTCACACCAGCGGCTGCCGCGTGCCTGTGCCAGCGCTGCACTCAGCATCAGCCCCAAATGCCAGGATTCATCCTTGTTCGACCACCCCACCACCACCTGATCGATCTCTTCCGGCCTCAACACGGCTGAATCATCCAGACGGCGCTGTGCGGCAAATGCCGCCGCATAGCGGATCGGCTGCCCGGTCTCAGCCTCCACCAGGGTACGTTCCACCCCGTTCGTCTGGATCAACAGCCGCCAGCGCGTTGCCTGCGCGTCAATCCATAAGTTTCCGCCCGCAGGAATGCGATCTTGAATCATGGCGCGTCCAAACCAATGTACAGTATCATGTGCGGAGCAGAAGTCTACACTGCACGCTCAAGATTAGCCAGACTCCGAAATGAAAATCCTGCCCGCGTACCCTGCACAGGAAATGAAGGGAAATGCCATGCCCATGACCGAAATCATCGCCGTACTTGACCGAATACAGCCGCCGAAAGTTTTGGTGCGCTGGATGCTGAACGACGGCGCGCTGGTCGTGCCTGCTGGCGCACAAAACGCCGAAATCAAGGTACGGTTCCCACGCAACGATGTCACCGATGTGGGACATCTGCTGAAAGCGCGGGGCTACCGGCTGGTCAAGGAGGACATCGATCCACGCGGCGGCATGGAAGGCCAACTGATCTTCGAACGGTAACCCGCCCAACCCTTACGGGTTGGCTCAACTCTCACGGGTTGAGAAGCTGCCGAAACAGGATCGCCAGGTCGCCGGGTTCAAAAGGCTTGACCAGAAATTGATTTGCGCCCGCTGCTTTGGCTTCTTCTTCGACATCAAGGCCGCTGGCCATGATCACCGGGGTAGTGGCAAAATCGGGGTGCGCACGCAGCGTTTTCAGCACTTCCACGCCGTCCATATCCGCCAGGTGGTAATCCATGAGGATCACGTCCGGGCGGTGGCGCGTTGCCAGCGGCAGCACATCCATGCCGCGCCCTGCCGCCGATACTTCAAAGCCATCCAGTTCCAAAAGTGTTTGCAGCAGTTTCACCGTCGTGCGGTCATCATCCACGATCATGATTTTGGGCATTGTTCAGTTCCTCAGGCAGCGGGTGCGCTTCAAAGCGGTATTGAGCGGGCAAGTTTCAGGCGACGGTGAAAAGAGATGCTTACCCAAAACAAAAACGCAATTCCATTATAGCTGGAATTGCGTTCTTGAGTCCGTCAGGACTGCCCGTATTTCGCTGCGGCATCCGTGCAGCGCGCTCAGTGGATCGGCTGGGTGCCGACGGTCGCCGACCCATTGGCGAACACGCCAAGCGGCGCGACGGCGGTATCGAGCAGTGCCGAATTGAGTGCGTCCGCCACCTGATCGACCAGCACGAACTGGAGCGCCTGGCGAATTTCTTCGGGCAGGTCGTCGAGATCGTTTTCGTTTTTCTTCGGCAGGATCACCGTGTCTACGCCGATGCGGTGCGCGGCCAACACCTTATCCTTGATTCCGCCGACCGGCAGCACCTGGCCGCGCAGCGTGATCTCGCCCGTCATGGCCACATTGCGTTTGACCATGCGCCCGGTAAGCAGACTTGCCAGAGCAACTGCCATCGTCACCCCGGCTGAGGGACCGTCTTTCGGCTGCGCGCCGCTGGGGACGTGCAGGTGAATATCGTTCTTCTCGAAAATGTTCGGCTCGATTCCCAGTTCGCCAGCCATCGAACGTACATAGCTGAGGGCGATACGGGCGCTTTCCTGCATCACTTCGCCCAGGCTGCCCGTGTACTGGAAGCCTTTACCGCCCGGCATCTGCGTCGCTTCGATGAACAGCACATCGCCGCCGAACGGTGTCCATGCTAGCCCGGTGGCTACGCCAGCGCGGTCGGTGCGTTCCTCAAGCTCGCTGCGATAGCCGAACTTCTGCTTGCCGAGCAGTTCGCGCAGTACCTGAGGATCGATCACGACTTTATCGGTCTGCCCTTCCGCAATGCGCGTGACGATCTTGCGCATCGCCCGCCCAATTTCGCGTTCAAGCGTGCGCACGCCCGCCTCACGGGTATAGTTCTGGATCAGCGCTTGCAGCGCTTCGGGCGTGAATTCGACTTCATCTTCGCGCAGCCCGTTTTCCCGCGTCTGCCGCTTGACGAGATACTGCGTGGCAATTGCGATCTTTTCGGCTTCGGTATAGCCGCTCAACTGAATGATCTCCATGCGGTCGCGCAGCGGCGCCGGGATCGGGTCGAGTTCGTTGGCTGTCGTGATGAAGATCACTTCGCTCAGGTCGAAGGCAATATCCAGGTAATGATCGCGGAACTCGTTGTTCTGTTCCGGGTCAAGCACTTCAAGCAGTGCCGATGCCGGGTCACCCCGGAAATCGCGCCCCAGTTTGTCGATCTCGTCAAGCATGATGATCGGGTTGCGCGTTTCAGCGCGGCGAATCGTCTGGATAATGCGGCCAGGCAGCGCGCCAATATACGTGCGGCGGAACCCGCGAATTTCGCTTTCGTCGCGCACCCCGCCCAGGCTCATACGGATGAATTTGCGCCCCATCGCCCGCGCAATCGACGCGCCAAGCGACGTTTTGCCAACGCCCGGCGGCCCAACGAAGCACAGGATTGCCCCTTCACGCTTGCGGCGAATCTGATCATACGGTTCTGCTTCGACCTGAACGGTATCTGCCGGGGCGCGTTCCATACGCAGCTTGCGCACCGCTAGGTACTCCAGAATGCGCGCTTTGATGTCTTCCAGGCCGTAATGATCTTCGTCCAGCACCCGGCGGGCGTTGCCGATGTCCAGATTATCATCAGTGCGCTTGCTCCAGGGCAGCGATGTCAGCCAATCCAGATATGTACGGATCACGCCGTACTCTGCCGCCGCCGTTGGCAGCTTCGCCAGCCGATCCAGTTCGCGCGTCGCCTCTTTACGCGCTTCATCGGTCATACCACTTTCGTCGATTTTGCGGCGGAATTCCTCAATCTCGACGGTCTGTTCGTCGCCTTCGCCCAATTCGCGCTGGATGGCTTTCAACTGTTCGCGCAGGAAGTACTCGCGCTGCATTTTTTCCATTTCGCTTTGGGCTTCGGTCTGAATTTTGCGCCCCAGCTCCAGCACTTCCAGCTCTTTGTTGAGCAGGTGCATCAGGCGGCGCAGTTTCGCATCCGTGCTGTCCAGTTCGAGCAGATTTTGCGCCTCTTGCAGGTCAATGCGCACGTAGGTAGCGATGGTGTAGGCCAGTTGCAGCGGTTCATCCACGTTCAGCATCGATTGAATCAGATCACCGGGGATGCTTGGCACCAGTTCGGCCAAGCGTTGAAACTGCCCCGTCACGTTGCGCGTCAGCGCTTCGACATCGAGCGAACGTTCGACAGTTTCCGGGTGTGCCTTCACCCGCGCCCGAAGGTACGGCTCGGTCGTGGTGAATGCTTCGACCTGAATACGCTGTAACCCCTGCACGAGCATCCGAATCGTGCCATCCGGCGCACGGAACAACCGCTGAATCGATACCAGCGTTCCGGTGTGATAAATCTGATCCGGGTTAGGGGATTCAAGTTCGGCATCCTGGCTGGTCATCAGGCCGATGAGACGGTCATTGTTCATGGCATCGTCCACCAGCTTGATGCTGCGGGGCTGGCCGACCGTGAGCGGGATAATCGTCTGCGGAAAGACCACTACACCCCGCAGCGGCAAAATCGGCAGTTCTTCCGGCACATCCGGCATTTCGACTTCTTCAATCGTATCTTGTTCATCGTCCACCGGGACATCGCGTTCAGTATCGCGGTCGTAGGTGGCCGCGTGCTGCTCGTCCGAAAGTTCTCCATCGCCCGAAAGCGTTGTCCAGCGGCGTTCAATCGAGTCGTTCATCGTTGTTTTGTCCTTCATTTCCATCGTTCGCTTGCGGTGCGCTGCCGGGGAAGCCATCGTTCACAGGGGCAGTTTCTCCAACATTCACAATATGAATGCGCCCGTCTTCCATACGCGGCAGGTCGATTTGCAGCAGTCCTTCATGATAGTTGGCCGTAACATCGTCACGGCGCACGTTGAATGGCAGCGCGACCTCGACCCGAAAATCCCCATAGGCGATTTCGACCCGATGATATGCCGCGCTTTGCATCGGGGGACGTTCACGCCGCCCCTGGACGATCAACCGTCGGTTCAGCAGCGTGATCGTAAACGCTTCGGGGGTCATCCCGGCGATCTCGATCAACACCTGGAGGCGGTCTGGTAGTTCGATGATGTCAGTATGGGGTACAAACTTGTGGGTCTTGCGCCAGATGTACACCGTCTGCACGGTTTGAACGCTCCAATCCGGTGCGGACTGCGCCCTGTTTTCGCTTTCAGGGTTGTCGTGTTCGTGATCCCGTCTCATGCACACTGCCTTATCAGCGTGGCCGCCCTTGATTGAGGCTGACCGGAAAATATGAACTTTTCCTGTCGGAATACTGTCAGTGTATGCAACCCGCGTAAGCGACACATTAGATTAGACGCGGGAAATCTGTGCTTTTGCCCTCATCCGGTCATAGAATCATGTTAGAAATGAGGGTCAGGATACGAAAGGATACCGGTCATGACGAATGCACAATTATCGTCTCGGCCCCCACGCTGGCTGCATTGGACGGGAAAGTTAGGTTGTTGGGCGCTGATCGCCCTTCTGATCTCGATCATGCTGTTCGTGCTGTCGTGGCCGCTGGTCGAAAGCTATTTTGAGCCATACCCGCAGATCGATACCCGTTTCGCCGCTGGCTATTCCGAAGCCGCCTTCGATCAGATTCAGATGGGCGACTCTAAAGCCCGCGTGCAGGCGTTGGTTGGCGAACCGCTGACCGACTGCCTTGGGTTCGCATCCGACGATTACAACTGGCAGTATACGTGCGATGGCGCATTCGGCCTGTTCGACTTCGCATGGCTGCACCGGGCGGTATGGTTCAATGCGCAGGGGGAAGTCTGGCAGATCGTCGAGCGCGTGCATTACGATTAACATGCACATCGCCTCCATAACTCATACGCTCCTTACCTGGTATTGAACTGACCATCACGTTCACCGCCTATTGTTAAGACTATGCAACATGGTCAGGAGGCGTTCGATGGGTATTGAACTGTACTGGGACAATGATGAACGCACAGTGATGCTGTGCGAAGTGCGCGATCCCTGGACGTGGGAAGATTTGTTCACCACGCTGGAGAAGATCAAGAAAATCACTGACCGTTCCGAAACGACCATCGGCGCAATTCTGGATCTGACCGAAGGGGTGACGATCCCCGGTGGGTCGATCTTCAACCCTACCGTGTTCAACCACGCCAAGACGATGCTGCAAATGGGCGAAGGCGGCACTGGACCGCTGGTCATTGTCGGGGTCAGCCCGATGATCAGAACCGTGTTCAACGCTTTTCGGGGGATGGATCGGGAAGCGACCAGCAACATTACCTTCACGCCATCGCTGGATGAAGGACGGCGCATCATGACAGGCAAGATGCAGCAGGCTAAAACTGCCTGACCATCCCACCCGCATAACCCTTTCACCGCAAACGCAGACGGTATGATGCGCCGCTGCGTTTTTGATTCCCCGTCACGCTGCCCAACCGGGCTATAATCAGGATGGATTGCGCACATCTGCCGATCAGCCGTCAATGACGAAAGGGATACTCCCAATGTCGAACGCTCCTGCTCAGCCGCCGTCTAACCGCCCGCGTTCACTGGGGCTGCGCCTGCTGATCACTCTGGCTTTGCTCACCCTGATTGGCCTCATCCTGATCTTCAACCTGACTCAGCCTGTGGCCGCCCCTGGCGCAGACGAGACGGCAGCGACTTCCGAAGTGACCGCGCCAGCGGAAAGCCGTACATCCACGCTCAGCGGGCAGATTCTGTTCACTTCCAACCGCGATGGCAACTGGGAACTTTACAGCGTACCGCTTCCAAACGGCGACCCGATCAACCTGAGCAATCATCCTGCCGCCGATGGATTTGCCGGGTATTCGACCGACCGCGCCCAAATCAGCTTCGTGAGTGGACGCGATGGAGAACTGGCAGGCTTTCTGATGAACGCGGACGGCACGAACCAGGTGGGCGCACAGGCGGATATTCCAACGCTGCTCAACATTTTGACCAATGGCCGCGGTGATTGGGATCGGCGGACGGCGGCAGATGGAAGTGCGACCGTGATCTCGCTGCGCGACCTGAATCTTGAACTGTATTATCAGCCGTTGGGGAATGCCGAACAGATCAATCTGAGCCGCAGCCCTGCGATAGACTGGTACGCGCACTTATCACCGGATGGGCGGCGCGTGGCTTTCGTGTCGGATCGAGTCGATGGGCAGCATGATCTGTACGTGATCGATGTGACGGGCGAAAACCTGACGCGCCTGACCGATGATCCGGCCAACGACTGGTCGCCGCTGTGGCTGGATGATGGCGACCGCATCCTGTTCGCATCCGAACGCACCCCGTTCACGGGTGTTCAGCTCGCTTTGTATGTAATCGACCTGGGTGGCATGACCAGCGGCGCTGTTCCGGCGGCGGTTTTGGTCGATGACATGGACACCCCAGTGACCACGCATGGAATTGTGCAGAATGGGCTGTCACTGGCCATGTCGAATCAGGCTGGGAACTGGGACATTGTCGTCCGCGATGCCGCCGGGATGCTGACCAACGTCACGAATCACCCTGACGATGATGTTTTTCCAGTGTGGATGCCCCAGTGATCGTCCGATTGACGCTGGCTGCCGCCGCCAGCCTCACCCTGATCGGGTTCAGCGTGACCGCTGCGTTCGACACCCTGGGCGCAGCCCTGCCGACCGATTGGTATCGGTTCGAGGTATTTTCCCGCCGCATCGACCGCCAGTACGAATGGGTGCTGCTGGATGTAGAACGGGCGGCTCAGGTCAGGCTGAACGTGGGCGATTATCGTTATGCCGTGTGGTCGGCGGATGCCGAAGCGCTGGCGCTGATTCAACCGGAAGGCACGCATTACACCCTCACGATCTGGCCGCTGCGTGAACTGCGCCCGCGCCGCTACCCGCTGCGTGAACTGCGCCCGCGCCGCTACCCGCTGCATGTCGCGCTGATCTATGAACCGGTCGCGTGGTCGCCTGACGGCCATACGCTGATCATTCCTGCCGATGTCAACAGCCCATTCAGCATCCTCCCGCAGTTTTACACGGTCGATACGCGCACGGGCGAACGGATCGCGTTCGATGTCGGCACGGGATCGCAAACGCTGCCGCTTTGGTCGCCAGACGGCGAGTCGCTGCTGTACTTTCACCGTACCGATGTCGTCGAAATTCGCCGCCTGCACCTGCCAAGCGGCGAACTGCGGACGATTCCGTATGATGCGTATCTATCGAGCTATCAGTGGTCACCGGATAATGCGCGCATCGCTTACGCACGGGTGGATGAAGCCGATAACCGTTCGGTCTACGTGATGAATGCCGATCTGTCCGGTTCGCACCAGGTGACGTTCGGGGTTTCGGTGAGCGAATTTGCCTGGTCGCCCGATGGCGGATCGATTGCGTATCTGCATCTGTTGGGCGGGGTGTGGACGCTTTCAAGGATCGAGTTGGCGACGGGCGAACGCCGTGACCTGCTGAACTCCGGCACCACGCTGAGCGGGATCACCTGGCATCGCGCCGATGCACTGTATGTGATTGGCGGGCAGGGCAGCGCGCCGCGTATGCTAATCGGACTGGACGCGCAGGGGCGGGAATTCCGCCGTATCGCCCTTTCCCAGGCTTTCGCGCGGCGGTTGGGGATGAGTCCCTAATTCGGCATCGTCTCGCAGCACTTCAAAGAGGGTGGGCGGGGATAACGGTTCGGGTGGTGGCGGCTGATGGGTAGCGGGCGAAGCCGCCGGGAAAAGAGCGCTGGTTGGAGGTGCTGATAGAGCGAAGTACGGCAGGCTGACGCGCATATCTTCCACCTGTTCCATTTCCAGCGTGAAGCTTGGGTGCTGGGGCAGCGCCTTGATGGCGGTCAGAATATCGCGGTATTGCAGCACGCCGTTTGGAAACGCGCAGTGGTTATCCAGAAAGCCATCATTGTTGTTCAGGTGGGTATGCACCAGGTAAGGCGCGACGACTTCCAGCCAATGTTCAAACGGGACTTCGCTGAACAAGTGCGCATGACCGACATCCAGACAGGCGCGCAGCCGAGGATTATCGATCTCCTTGATCACATCGATCAGGATATGCGGGTCATACTCCCACATGTTTTCCAGCGCAATCGTAATCTGGTGTGCTTCGGCGTAAGCGCTGGTTTCGTGCCAGAATTCGATATTGCGGCTTTGCCAGCCCTGGCGGTAATCATCGCCGCGCAGTGAGCCGATGAAGTTGCCGTGAAACACGATGATGGATGCACCCAGTTCGCTGCCAATGCGGATGGCATGATGATACCGGTCGCGCACCAGGTCATTCACCCGTTTATCCGGGCTGCCCGGAGCCATATCGAAAAAGGGCCCATGCATGGTGACGAGCGGCAGATTGCGCAGCAGGGTTTTGTAGCGGCGGACTTCGCTTTGCCAATCGCCATCCAGCAGGTCGGGATAGGCAAACGCCATGACTTCGATGCCAAGCCCGTACTCATGGGCCAGGCCGAGACATGCGTCGATATTCTTTTGTCCCGCGCTCAACAATACCCGGTCGGCCACGCTGCGCCCCTGTTCACCATCCATATACCCTGCTGATGAAAGTCTAATGCAACTGTGTACGCACGTCTACAAACTATAAAAATTGTTTCACACTGAACTCATCTTCGACATATTTGCACTATAAGGAATCGGCTACAGCGCACCGATCAGGGATTCGAACGCCTGCACCCGACGATCATACGTATGATGGGCATACACATGCCGCTGTCCGTTGGCGGCGATAGCGGCGCGTTCGGTCTCATGCGCCAGGTAATGTTCCACTTTGCGGCACAAATCCGCCGCATCGGCATAGGTCACCAACGTAGGCGTGCCATCCACCTGTGGAAACCACGTCTGCACGCCGGGAAGATCGTCCGTCACCTGGAACACTCCCGCGCCCGCCACCTCAAACAGACGCAGGTTGCCGCCGTAAAAGACGAAATCGCCATGGGTATTGAAACAGATTTTTGCCGCGCTCAGGATGCGCTCCATCGTTTCGCCTAACGCTTTGCCCCGGTGATGCTGGCGCAGGCTGGCTGGAAGATCGTGTACGCTCCAGATGCCCAGGTCGAACCCGGCGGCGCTCAGCGCTTTAAGCGCCCGTACCCGGCGGCTGTACAGGTGGTTCGGCACGAGCGTCCCAACGAACGCGACATCACATGCAAATGCGGCGCGCTCATCGTCCGTCAGCGGGTAAGGATGGTGAAAATCCGGGTCACAGGCTGCGATAGGCAGCGATACCATGCGCGGCGCGCCCAATTCCTGCCACTGAATACCATGATAGTAGTCGCTGGCGATCACCAGGTCGTACAGCCGTGCGGCGGCGCGGTCGATGCGATGTGAAAACACGATGGGCGAAGTCCCACACGCATACACGATCTTACAACGTGTCTCCCGTTTAATGCGCGCCAGCGTGTCCGGCAGAATCACGGTGTTATCGCCCACCATCCACAGCACATCCGGCCTAAACGTGCGTGCCTGCTCGATCAACTGCTGGTTGCGCAGCCGCAAATCGGGGTTCACTTCCGGTGGGATGCGATTCCAGGCCGCCTGAACCAGCTTGGCTGGGGTAATGCCCTGGCGATGTGTGCGGGTGCTGCCGCGCTCTGCCCCGCCCACGGCCAGCGCGGGTAGGTTGCGGTAAAAGGCTGCCAGGGTATGTCCCCGCTTACGCAGCGCTTTTTCCCAGAAATGCTGGCTCATACTCGGTGGGAAAAGCGGCGGCGGCTCACCGGGATGAGCCGCCGCATAAGCGCGCAGTTGTTCAGGGTGATGCATGGATGCACAAAACAGGATGCGATAGGGCATACAGGTCACCCGCTCACGGGCAGTTCGCTCTATCGAGCCGGTAGGTCAATTCGCGGGTATTATCCCCATCGTTGTTTTCGGGAACCTGATTGCCGGGGTCAATCGTGAGCAGCAGGCGGTGATCTTCGTTGTACCAAGTGCTGATCGTGATCGGCATGGTGACGCGGAAGGTCTCCCCTGGTTGCAGCACTGGAAACCCGCCCACCGTTTCGCTCTGCACACTGCCATCGGCGGCGCGCACGTCGCGCAGCGAAACCGTGCTGGACACATTCGATGGCGCGCTGCCCAGGTTTGCCACATCGAAGCCGACGACGAACGTTTCCGCACAGCGCGGCTGGCTCGGTTCCAGGACGACGATCCCCGCAACCAGGTTGATGTTCGATGCAGGCGCAGCCGTTGCGGGGATTGTGGTCGGCGGCACAGGCGTAGCAGTCGGCGGGATCGGCGTAGGCGGCCCCGGTTCACGCGGCAGATCGGCAGTGCTTCCCGTTACCGTCGTCAGCGGCGCATAGACCCAACCTTCACCCGTGCCGTAGCGGATTTTGTACCAGGTCGCATCCAGGTTGGTCGCTAGAATTTGCGTGCTTTGCCCCGCCGTGAACGATCCAATTGGCGGCGCAAAATTGGTACCAGGGCCGCGCCGCACGTTGATACCTTCGCTGAACGACGCAACCGGGGCATTAGCGCCTGAACCAGCGGCAGCCGGCGGCGCACTGGCCGCCTGGTTTTGAGTCTGGGTGGGGGGGCGCGTACTGTTTCCGCCCGCCGTCGGAATCACGATGCTGGGGCGGGTCTGGGTGGGCTGACCAGGATTGGTCGCAGCAGACGGGCTGGCAGTGTTTGTTTGCACGGTCGCAGTGGGGGCGGCCAGCGTCTCACTGGGCATGGCGGCATCCTGTGAACGCACGCTGATGCTCACAGCGGCGGGTGCGCTGCTCGATCCGTCAGCGCGGAACGCGGTCACACTGATGTCATGCGCGCCTTCGCCTGCCGCTGTCCAGGTATACACGATGTTGAAGGCGGGTGAATCGAGCGTATTCGGGTCGGGCAGCGTCGCCGCCAGCGCGTTATCGACCGCAATTTCTACCCGGTCGATGTCTTCCCCGGCGTTGGTGATTTGCGCCTGAATGTTTACGGCGACCCCAGCCAGGTATGCGGCATTGGGTGCGGGTGAAATGATGCTCACCACGGGCGCGCCGCCGATCACGAGATTTTCAGCCGGGGTATTCAGCGTACATCCCGCCGCATACAGGACGGTGACGACGCAAAAAAAGCGTTTGAGGAAGCGTTGACTCATGCGTGAACTCATCCACTCTGGCAGCACACAACCTGTCGATCATCGTCAGGTTGGGAGGCGACTCTAGCGGATTTCAGTACGCTTTGCGAGAGCCGACCCACTGAGCGGCGACGGAGCGTAGGGCGGACGTGGGTCAGCGTCACAACACATCCACCGGGTCAACGTCGATATGCCACCCACGCGGCAGGTTGAGATCGCGCAGGGCGGCGGTCGGATCGGGACCGCGCAGCAGCAGGTGCCACCGAAACATTTTATTTTCGCGCTCGAAAAAGCACGGTGCAGGACCGATCAGTTCGGTGCCGCTCATATTCAGAATTTTCAGGCGGTGACGGATCATGTTGGCGGCGCGTTCGGCTTCGGCCTGTGCCTGCATTGCGGTGGGGAAACGGAACAGTACCCGCACAAAACTTCGGAACGGCGGATACCCCATTTCGCGGCGGTAGGCGATCTCCTGGTCATAAAAACCTTTAAAGTCGTGCCGTGCCGCCGCCTGAATTGCGTAATGTTCCGGCCTGTAGGTTTGCAGAATCACTGCTCCCCCCAGCAGACCGCGCCCGGCACGCCCGGCAACCTGTGTCAGCACCTGAAAAGCGCGTTCCCCGGCGCGAAAATCTGGGAGATTGATGCCTACATCGGCACTGACCACCCCCACCAGCGTCACCAGTGGCAGATCCAGCCCTTTGGCAACCATTTGAGTCCCGATCATCACATCGGTTTTGCGATCTATAAAGCGCTGCAAAATCGCTTCATGCGCTTCGGGCGACGCGGCGGTATCGGCATCCCACCGGGCAATACGCGCCAGTGGAAACATTTCGGCCAGCGTCATTTCAACCTGCTGCGTCCCCGCGCCGAAGAACTTGATTCGCTTCGACGCACACTGCGGACAGTGGGTCGGTTCAGTCTGCGAAAAACCGCAGCGGTGACAGCGCAGCACTTCCCCTGCACGGTGATGCGTGAGGGGCGTATCGCAGCGGGGACAGTTCGCCACATAGCCACAGTCACGGCAGAACACATACGTCGCCTGCCCGCGACGGTTGAGAAACAGGATTGCCTGTTCACGCCGCTTGAGGACATCCGCAAGTGCAGCTTGCAAGGGGCGGCTGAAGATGCTGGTATTGCCCGCCTTTAGTTCATCGCGCATATCGACCACGCGCACAGGCGGCAGGTCAATCGTCATGGCATCATCGCTCTGCGCCGGATCGGGCTGGTAGCGGGGGGCGACCCCCGTTTTTTCGCCCAGCTCACCAATGCGGATTTTGTGACCGAGAATGCGGCGCGGCATTTCCAGCAGGCGAATTTCGCCACGTGCCGCCCGGTATGCCGATTCAATATCGGGCGTGGCGCTGCCCAGGATCAGCACGCCGCCCTGCTGCTGGATGATTGCTTCGGCGGCATCGCGGGCATGATAGTACGGCGGCTGAACAGGCGGCGATTGTTTGTAGCTGTCGTCGTGACATTCATCCAGGATGATCAGTCCGACATTTGGCAGCGGCGTGAACAGCGCCGAACGCGCCCCAACGATCACCCGCACCAGGCCATCACGGGCGCGCCGCCAGGTGTCGTAGCGCTCACCTTCGCTCAGGCGGCTGTGAATCACCCCAACCTTGCCGGGAAAACGTGCCGCTACCCGGCGCACTGTCTGCGCCGTCAGCGCAATTTCCGGCACAAGCAAAATCGCTGTGCGTTCCTGGGACAGCACGGTTTCGACCGCACGCAGATAAATTTCCGTCTTGCCCGAACCCGTCACCCCGTGCAGCAGAAAAGTTTTCCCGCTTTCGGGTGCTGCTGGCTCCAGTGCCTTTTCCACGACCTGCCATACGGCGGCCTGTTCAGGCGTGAGCAGCGGCGCGGTGCGCGACACAAACGCTCGTTCCGCCATCGAATCGCGCCATTTCTGCTTTTCGGCCAGCAGCACCAGCCCCTCATCTTCCAGTTTCTTCAGGTCGGCCAAGCCTGCATCGGCCTGGGCGTAAATCCAGCTCACATCGATGGCATCGCCTTCACGCGCCAGAATCGATAGGATGCGCAGTGGTTTTTCCAGCTTGCGCAGCCGATTCACCCATGCGGATACATCGACACGCGGGACACCCAACAGGAGTGATCCGTTTTGCGGAATGATCAGCCCATCAGCAGCCAGCGCATCCTGATGTTTCGCGGTCGCGCCTGCCGCCTTGAGGGCAGTTTTCGCGTCGGCTCCATCATGTGCGGCAATGTATTCAAGCAAATCCGCCGCTTTGGAGGTCACGCCTAAGCCGCTGACATGCTCGGCAATTTCGTTGGGGTGAATGGCCAGCGCCGCCGTCTGGACGATCTTCGGCTTTACACGCGGCGGGGACAGTACCGACCGTTTACGCAGCACGCCCGCACTGACCAGTCCATCGACCGCAGCCCGCCAGTTCTGGCCGTGAAACGCCTGGTTCAGGTGCGTCCCGCGCACGGTTCGCCGTCGCTTGACCAGCGCGACGATTTCGCTTTCCAACGGCGATTCGATGGCAGGTTTGCCGCTGTATTCCGCATTCTCATCGATCAGCGTGATTTCGATGTCCTGATGTCCCGTTAGGCCAGGCGGGAGCCACAACCACAGACACAGCCCTATCGGAGCGAGCGTGGCCTTACTCATCCAGCGGGCAACTTCGATCTGATTGCGCGTGAGCAGCGGGCGTGGGTCGATCAGGCTGTGAACCGGCTTGGTTTTCTCAATCGGCGTGTCGTCATGCAGCGACAGCACAATGCCATGCTGAAGCGCCGTCCCGAACGGCACCTGAACCAGATGCCCTGGTTCAAGCATATGTTCCAGTTCGGGCGGCACATGGTAATCGAACGTATTGGGAATCGGCGCATCGACCGCAATATTGACGTATCTCATGCCTTAAGGATAGCACAAATTTTCGATTTACGGGATAGAATTTTCTAATCCCGCATCCCCAAAAGCGGGCAAATTTCAGGCATCAACGGCGCGGGTGCTTTGGGTTACAATGAGTGCATTCCTGTAATTGATTGACCGAGTCGTGTATGACTGACGCTTCCCCGGCGCGTGTGCTGTTCTCTACCGGTTCGCTGTACCTGCTCGATGTAGCGTATGTGTTCGCGCTGGCCCGCGAAGCGGGGTACGACGGGGTAGAAGTCATGTGCGATGAGCGCTGGAGTACCCGCGATCCGGCCTACTTAAGCGACCTGGCGGCAGCACACGATCTCCCGGTGCTGGTGCTGCATACCCCGTTCAGCGCAAAAATCCCAGGATGGGGCTATGCCCATGACGAAATCAACCGCATCGAACGCACGCTGGAACTGGCAGAAACGTTGAATGCAGAAAGTATCGTCGTTCATTTGCCCTCCAAAGGGACGACGCGCCACCTTCATCTTGGGGCGCTCGAAGTCCGGCTGCCCATTTTGAACGGCACGAGCAAAGTCAAGACATGGATCGAAACGCAGCTTTCCGACGTGCAGCGCAAAACCCGCGTCAAAATCGCGCTTGAAAATATGCCGCTGCGCGAGATTGGCGGCGTGCGCGTCGATCATACCTGGTGGAACGACGTTGACACCTGGAGCGGGGTACACGACCACCTGACGATGGATACCACGCACTGGGGTTCCAAAGGCATCGACCCGCTGGCAGCGTACACGGCGGCGCGTTCGCGGATCGCGCACGTTCACCTGAGCAATTATTTCCAACACGAAGAACATCATCTGCCGCACAAAGGTGAACTGAAGCTTGGCAGGCTGCTTGAAGCGATGGCCGCCGACGGTTTCAGCGGCACGGTCAGCCTGGAAGTGCAGCCGCAGCACCTTGAATATAAAGACCCGAAGGCCATGCGGCGCAATCTGCGCGATGCAGCCCAGTTCATGCGCACGCATTTAGGTCAGCCCGCTCATGCCAGCCTTACCCGCTGATAAAGCAGCGCGCAGCGCGGCCATCGCCCGCCGTGCCGCCGACCTGATCGAAGGCGGCTGCCTGATCCTGGATTTTGAGACGACCGGGTTTCCTTCCAACCCCACTACCGGGATCGTCGAGATCGCCCTGATCGATCACCGGGGTACGCCGCTGCTGCATACCCTGATCCATCCGGGTTGCCACATTCCCAAAGGCGCGACTGCGGTACACGGTATCACCGATGCGGATGTCCGCGACGCGCCCACGTTCCGAGATATATATCCCAAATTTGCGACCCTGCTCGGTGAGCAGCGCGTTGTCGCCTACAATTACACCTTCGAGCGTGCCATGATCGCACTGGCCTGCCAGCAGCACGCACTTACCCCGCCGCTCGTTGAATGGAGCTGTGCCATGCGCGCCTATGCGGTGTATCGTGGGCTGCGGGCGTTTGCATCGCTGGGCAAAGCGTGCGCCCAGGAAGGGATCACGGTCGAAAATGCGCACCGGGCATTGGGCGACTGCCGGATGACGCTGGCGCTGCTGTACACGATGGCCGCGATGGTGTAGCGGCGATCATTTCAGAAACCGCTGCGCCCACAGCTCCAATGTGAGCAGACGGAATACGACTTCGACCTGCGGCGCACGCCCGCTGAAATGCCCATCGAGCAGTGCATCGAGCGCGGCTGGGCGCAGCCAATCGCGCACGAACGCACTGGAGTCGCGCAGGATGGTTTGAATACGCCCGCTCAATTCGCGCCCGAACCAGCCTAAAATGGGCGTGCCGAACGGCTGTTTGGGGCGTTCAAGCGCAAAAGCGGGCAGCAAAGGCTGCATCGCCGCCCGCAGCACGATTTTGTTGCTCGTCATGCGTACACTGCCCGGTATCTGAGCGGCGAACGCCAGCAGTGCCGGGTCGAAGAACGGAACGCGCGCCTCCAGCGAATGTGCCATGGTCACTTTATCGGCGTTCAGCAGGGCGTTTCCGTGCAGCCAGGTGTTGATGATCAGCGCTTGCGCGAACTGATCCGCATCCAGGTGATGACTCCGCTCCACAATTGCCGCAAACGTTTTTTCTTTATGCTTCTCACTGTGCCATGCATCAATCAGGGGTGGCGCATACAACCAGCGGCGGGTATGTTCAGTGAACACCAGGCCATCGAAGCTTTGCAGGCGGCGCAGCGCGTCGTCACGCGGCGCGGCGATGGCGCGCACGCGCGGCAGGTATGTTGGCAGCGCCCCAATGTAGCGGTAGCGTTTCATGGCCGGGTAGAACCGCTCTAGTGCGTCAAGCAGCCCGGCCAACGGACGAATGCCCCCCCCATAACGCGCCTGCTGCCTTAACACCGCCGGGATCGCCCGGTGATTCGCGTAGCCGCCGAACAGTTCATCGCCGCCTAAACCCGTCAGTACGACCTTGACCTGTTGAGCCGTCAGTTCGGAAAGCAGCAGCAGTGAGATGGCGCTCGAATTAGCGTTCGGTTCGTCATGATGATAAACATAGCGTTGAAACCCGTTCCACCAATCATCCGCCGTGATCACGCGCTCATGGTGGTCTGTGCCGAAATGCGCCGCGATGCGGCGGGCGTGGATCAGCTCGTTGTCCGGCGTATCTGATGCATACCCCACCGTGAAAGTCTTGACCTGCCCTCCGGCTTCGGCAGCATACCCCGCCATCAGGCTGAGGATCGCTGCCGAGTCGATGCCGCCGCTTAGAAACAGTCCCAATGGTACATCGGCGCGCAGATGCAGCCGCACCGATTCCGCGATCAGGTCGCGGGCGCGGGCGACCCAATCGACCCCAAGAGAACTGGACTCGTCCCGGCGCGGTTCGGCATCCGCCGTATACCTCGGAAAGTCCCAGTAGGGTTCAATCGTGTACTGCCCGTCGTGTGCGGTCAGCACGTGGCCGGGCATCAGGCGGCGCACGCCCGCAAACAGGGTTTGATCACCGATCATGTACCCGAACGTGAGATAGGTATCCAGCACCGCCGGGTTCAGGGCGGCGGGTACGCCCGCCGCGATCAGCGCTTTGACTTCGCTGGCGAAGATCAGCAATCCGTCGTGTTCCGCGTAATACAGCGGCTTCATCCCAATATGATCGACCGCAATCACCAGCCGCCGCGCCTGTGAATCCCACAGCGCGAAGGCATACATGCCGCGCAGATGCCGAAACATCGTGTTCAAGCCGACCTGCTCGTACAGGTGGATGAGCGTTTCGCCATCCCCATCGGTACGGGGGTGATGCCCCTGGGCGAGCAGGTCGGCGCGCAGTTCGCGGTAATTATAAATTTCGCCGTTGAACACCATGCTGATCGTGCCGTTTTCGTTGAATAACGGCTGATCGCTGCCCGCCACATCGATGATGGAAAGACGGCGCATTCCCAACGCTGCCAGATGATCGGGCGGCTCGAAGAAACCATCTCCATCGGGGCCGCGATGCCGAATTGCGCTGCACATGCGCCGCACAGGTTCAACGGTCGCCCGCCCGCGCTGTGTCAGGTCATAAAGGCCGGCAATCCCACACATATCGATTTCTTTCGTTTTTCCGCCGCAAAGTGGTTGAGCATACGCCACGAACGCACGCTTGAACAGACCGCACGTAGTTCAGACACGGGCGTTGATGTGCGCGTTCCAGCGCGGTCAGCACATCCAGACAGCATAGTTTGGCGGGGGCAGCGGCGCGGTATCGGCGGTGGGCAGCGGCGGCGCATAAAATACGACGGGAAGGTTCCACAAGGCAGGCGCAGTCAGCGGGCAGGCACCCGTCGCCCAGATTTGCAAGCCCAGCGCTTCATACGTCCACAACGTGCTGACGGTGGCACTCACTTCACGGTTCCAACGCGGCCCGGAAAAGCCGCGCAGCACGAACGCGGCATGATCCGGCACGCCCAGCGCGGCGTAAATATCGCCCAGTCGGTAGCGGGAGGGGATGCTCACACGCCGCACTGCCCCCGCGCTCAGGTCTATAAAGTTAGCACTGCCGCTGATGCGCCGCAGTCCTTCCGGCTGATCGCCGTTCCATATCCATGATAAGTAGCTGGGGCTGATGGCAATCGAATCGGCACGCACCCAGGGATGCTGTTCCAGCGCACGCACCGCTTCTTCGCCAGACATTGCGCCGGGGCGTACCCCGAACAGACATGGAGCAGCACAGCCAGGCGGCGCAAGTGTCCGGTCAATAGGGGTAGAAAATTGCGGCGCAGCAGTGACGAACCCGGTCAGCAGTGTGAACGCGGCTGCACAGGCGGTGACTACCCACAGCCATAAGTTGTAGAAAAAGAGTCGGGGTCGGGCGCGTTTCAACAGGGTTGTCTGGCGATCCATGCTGCGTCGTCAAAGGGATGGGTATCGGGGCGTTCTGTCCCCACTGCACTGTAAATGAACACGGTTTCGGCTTTCCAGAACGGTTCAACGGCAAATGGGCAGGTCATGGTCACTTCGACTTCAAACCCATGGTCTAAATAAGTGGAGATGTGATCGACCGTTCCCAAACCAGGGTTAGGTGTCATGCTTGCGCGCCCGTTCATCGCAGTACGAACCGAATCCGGTGCGCCAAACCAGCGCCACACATCACCATATGCGATGCGCGTGGGTATGTAAATGAAGCGCACCACGCCATCCACCACCGTGATGAACGGAGGCGCAATGGGGTGAGGCGATGCCAGTTCTGAAGGCTGTGTGCCGCTCCAAAGCCAGTGAACCGACTGCATGTGCCGTCGTTCTTCGACCGTGACATCCGTAAACCAGTGATGCTGGCTCAGAATCGCTAACGCCTGATCGAGCGTGGTCACGCCCGGACGGATGCCGACAAAACATGGAGCCGCACAATCGGCAGGGTACAGTGCTGCCCGCGCCAGCCCGGTTTGAGGCGGAGGGTGCAGCGCGAAAAGGATCAGAATTGTAAAAAGGGCAACGAGCGCTGCGACGAGCATCAGCAGCGTAATTCCGAATGAAGGCAGCGTATTCGACTTCGGGGCAGGCGGAAGGATTGGCGGTGGGGTCAACACCCAAGTCGCGTCACGGTGTGGACGGGTATCACTGTGCCAATCGCTGACAGCCATAAAGGGAAATAATCGCAGACGAACGATATGAAAACCGTTTCCAGTATAACGGAAAACTGACCCTTACAACGGCCTTTATCAAATCTGGACGGTTTCTTTATGAAAAGTCTGAAACTGCCGTCTCATCGATACCCCGCCCTATATGCTACAATGCGGCCATGCCTAAACAAACAAAACCGACCCCGTATACGCTTGAGTATCAGCAAGAGCGTATTTCATTCATCGTCGTTCACCGCAAACGCAAAACCATAGGGATCGTGGTCACGCCGGAAAAAGTGGAGGTGCGCGCCCCGCTGCGCTTCCCCGTCGATCAGTTGATGCCGATCCTTCAGGAAAAAGCCGCGTGGATCAGCCGCAAGCGCCATGAGCTGCAAGGACGCGCTGCCGCCCGTCCGCTCCCTCATCACTATCGAAGCGGTGACATTTTCAAATTGTTGGGGCGCGATTATCATCTGGACATCATGACTGCGCCGCGTGCGCGGGTGTGCATCGTTAAAGGCCGCTTGCGGGTATTTACGCCCGACCCGGCGGATACCGAGCGGATCAAGCGCCAGATCGACCGGTGGATGGGCGCGCAGGCCGAACGTATCTTCATGCGGCGGATGCGGATGCAGTGGGGGCGCGTGGCACATTGGGGCAAGCCTTTTCCGCCGCTGAAAATCCGGTCGATGCGTTCACGTTGGGGAAGCTGTACCACACGCGGTTCGATCACACTCAACCGCCGCCTGCTGCAAGCCCCGCTGCCGCTGATCGATTACGTCATCCTGCATGAATACTGTCACCTGCGCGAAATGAATCACAGTCGCGCCTACTATGGACTGCTGGCCGCGATATGCCCGCCTTATAGGCAGCTGCGTCAGCAATTGAACCAATTCCCCTTCACCGATTGACCAGCCCGCCGTTTTGATGAGGAGACGCTCAGCACTCCCCTAATCGTTCGGGTAGATCGCACGGATTGGCGCAACTTGTGGCCACGCCCCGCGTAAACGTTCATAACAGGTTGTAGATGAAGGGTGAGGAGCAGGCACAATGCACGGGAAACATCACTGGAACGGGATGAACATGAGCGGTTGGGGGCAAGGCTGGCAAGGGCGCGGCGGTTGGGGCAATCATCATGCCATGAACAAGGGCTGGTGGTTCTTTCCCCTGTTTCTGATGTTCCTGTTCTTCGGCGGGTGGCGCTGGCTGTGGGTGCTGTTTTTCGTCGTACCGTTCTTCATGTGGTTCGTCATGCCCATGATCGCCCGAATCAGCCGGGAGCGCGGGTATGGGGAGTGGTGGAACGGTTCTGCCGACCGCAGCAGCGACGACGGCGAAAAGCGCAAACGTGATGAATTCATCAGCTACCACGCCGATTCCGAGAAGCCCAAGCGTTCTCCCGTCTATATCGTAGGCGATGACGGCGAAATGGTCGAAGTGCCGAACGACGATACACAGGGTTCGCCGCGCCGCAAAAACGATGACGGTATCGAATACATTTAACCCACTGATGGCGACAAACAGCGAAGGGGATGCGTTGTAAAGGCATCCCCTTCGCTGTTCATAGTTCCATGACAACCAGTGAGTTTACGGCGCGAACGCCGCCGAATCATCAGTATCGATCTGTGCGACCGGAAGTTCTTCCGGCGCACCCACCAAGCCGCCAATACCCGCTGCAATGCCACCGATCAGGATGGCAGCGAACGCCGCCAGCGCCAACCGTGAAATCGCCTTTGCCGTCGCCCGCGTCGCATCGACCGCGGCCTGTTCGACGTTATCGCGGATTTCGGTGGCGCGATCTTCCACCTGATGACGCAGATCGGCCACCCGGCCTTCAACCTGCCCGCGAATTTCGTTCACGCGCTGTCCTAACTGCGATTCCACTTGCGACCGCACCCGATCCGTCTCACCGCGTGCCTGGTAGAAGCGGTTCTCCCATTCCATCAAGAGTTGACGCGCTTCTTCATCCGAACGACCAGTACGCGCCTTGATCACGTCCACAACCGAGTCACGGTCAACATCGCTCACCGCGTCACGCGCACGATCCAACACTCGCCCCAGCGCCTGAATCATGGTGTCCGCCGCCATGCGCGGGTCTTCTCGGACTTCGCGCATCGCTTCATCCGCTGCTTCACGGATGTCCTGCGCAGCGGCGTTCACCGTGCCTTCAACGCGCTGCGGCGGCACGCCCGCCTGCTCCAGCAGGGTGCGCGCTTCCTGTTCAATACGCTGGCGCGAAAGATTCTGCTGGCTCAAAGCCTGTTTCATTTCCGGGTGACGGTTGATTTCTTCCTGCACCCGGCTTTCGACTTCCTGGCGCGCCTGATCGATCTGCGGACGAGCGCGGTACGCCGCTTCGCGTGCGGTATCCACAGCGCTGCCCGCCACATTCGATACCCCCTGTACGGCAGCCCCGGCGACGTTAGCCGCACCCGACGCGGCTGCACCTGCAACGCTGACCGCGCCTTGTGCCGCCGCTCCGGTCAGACGGGCGGCCAATGCCACACCCTGGCCGACCAGGTTGGAAATGCCGCTCAACAACCGCCCCGCCGTCGAGCTAATCAGCAGGAGCAGTACAAGTGTGACCAGCCCCCACACCAGCAGCCCATGCAGCATCCCGTCCAGATCGTTGGGAATGCCCGCAAAACGCGCTGCCAGCCAGCCACCCGCAAACAGCGATACCAGCGTGGAAAAGCCAATCCACACAATGCCCGTGCGTCCGGCATTTTTCACACCTTCGCCCAGGTCAGGCGACGGATCATTCTCATCGGGCGCGATCTGGGTCAGGCCGATGCCGACACCCAGTAAATTCAGCCCGATCTGGATGATCAGCGCGAAAATTGACCCCGCGATCACGGCTCCCCAGGATAGGCGTTCCAAATCAGCCGGCAGCACGGCTACTTCTGTCTGCACTTCCTGTAAAGCTTCAGGCTGCGCCTGCTGCGTAGGCTGCACCTGCTGGGTGGGCTGCCCCGGCTGGGCAATTGTGGGCTGCAGCTCTTGAGAAAGGGGCGCGGCAAAGATGACGGGAACACTCAGAAACATCACGATCATCGCAAACACCAGCGCGATGTGCTGGATTCGTTTCGGTGACGACAGCATAACACCTCCTCACGCATACAGGTTTAAGCCGCATTGTAAGCAGGTGAAGCTAAACAACGCCTAAATTGTACAAGAATAGGGTCATATTCAGGTCAGTTGGGGGACAGGCTCACCGTCACTAGGGCAATTGACCTGCGCTGCCCTCAACGATTTTGACGGCGCAGCGCAGGTGCGCACACGACGCGCAGCCCATAATAATCCAGCCGTCGGTTGGGCAGGTCGTTGAAGCGCGAACCATTGACCGCGTATTCCGGCACATCCACGAACGAACCGCCGCGCAGCACCCGGCTGCTTTCGCTGGCGAAACTCACGATGCTGGGGTGCTGATACTCATTCAGACACCATTCCCATACGCCGCCGCTCATATCCAGCGCCCCACACCAGGATGCAGCGTGCGGATACATCCCGACTGCTGTCGTGCGCCCTAACCGTGCGGAACGTGTATTGGCGCAGCGTTCATCCCATGCGCCCCAGGAATATTCGGTGGCATCCATGCCGCCCGCTGCCCACTGCCACTCCCATTCCAGCGGCAGACGCACTTCCGCCGTTTCGCCAATGACGAACGGATGCGCCCGATCTGCCGGGTTGTCGAGTACCTGGCCATGCAGCCGGGCGTTCAGCCAGCCCGTGAAAGCGACCGCCTGAAACCACGACACGGTATCACGCGGCTGGTTATCGTGGGGGGTGCGCCCTGGCAGCAGATACATGGCCTGCTGCACCCGTTCGGCAGGCATTCCCGCCCACCACTCTGGATTTTGAAAGCCATCGTCCGATTCGAGAAAAGCGCGGAACTGACCGAAGGTCACGGGATAGCGAGCGACGTAATAGGGTTCCAGCATGAACTGCCCGTACACCTGGCCGCGTTCGTTGCGAAATTTGAGCAGTTTCCCGCGCACATCCGGCGGCAGATCGACCGGACACCAGGCAATATCCGGCACGCCATCCGAAAGCACCCCCACACCGGGGCGCGGATCGCCAAAGAGCGCCAGGTAATCGCCCATGCGAACACGCTCATCGTGTGGAAGCGCTGGATCATGCAGTTGAGACAAAACAGGATGCGTAACCATCATCAAACCACACAACATATGCCATAAAACACATATTATTTTACCACACAATCGGCGCGAAACAAAAATTTGTAAAATCTAACCTGATGTATTCAATTCATAAGCACATCCATCAGGTCTTAAGAGGGGGTTTCTGCCTCCACTTCACTAAGCGGATCAAGGAACATATCACGCAGCGGGATCACCAGACCGGGTATCACCGGGCTGAGGTCGATGCTGTCGGCAAGGGTATACAGCCGTTGATCGCCGGAAGGCAGTTTTTCAACGATGCGCCGATTCGGGTACACGAGCAGCACCATTTTTGCGCCGCTCGCCAGATAATATGCGGCGGAATCGCTCAAAGCTTTATCCGTTTGATGGGCGATTGAATTTCGACGGCCAGGTCGGGCATAGCTCGAACTGCCCCTTTACGCACCGGCGGCAGTCCACTTTCACGGCTGATGTATGAGACATACGGCATCCGGGAATAAGGATGTTGTGCATCCTGCTGATCCGGCGGCAGTTGATGCCGTGCTTCGACAGCAGCACGTCCCAGCTTGCGCGGTATGACATCGTTGTTTATAAGCGTTATCAGATTGCCTGCAATCATTCCATGTTCAAACGTCGGCATTTTTTCGCGCAGTTCTCCGTCGATGAGTTCCAAAAGCCGATCCGCATTTTCGGGGTGCTGGATCAACGCCTCGAATTCGTCGAGGGTATACGTGCTGATTTTGGCGGGTGAGATCGCCATGCTACGACTCCTGTCTAAAACGCAACTGATCAGAGGATAGGCCAAACATGGGCAGTCGGCAATCCCATTTGCGCGATGAGCCGCTACAATAGACGCTATGAAACGACTTCTCACACGCTTTCGAGCGTTCCACCGCTGGCAGCGTATCGCCCTGATTGGCGGGGCTGTGCTGACAGCCGCCCTGCTGACAGGCTGGACATGGCTCACCTGGGATTTACCCGCAATTGGCGACCTGGACGATGGGCTGGCGCTGCCCAGCACCCGCATTTTCGACCGGGAAGGCCGCCTGCTATACGAAATTCTGGCCGACAGCGATCACGGCGGGCGCAATCTCCCCATCCCCCTGGAGCAGATTCCGCCGCACTGCATACAGGCCGTGATCAGCACTGAAGACGCGAACTTTTACGATCACCCCGGCGTAGACCTGATCGGCATCGTGCGGGCGGCGTGGATCAACCTGCAAGGCGGCGAGATCGCGGCGGGTGGCAGCACGATCACCCAGCAGGTGGCGCGGATCACGCTGTTGGATGCGGGCGAACGCGCCGAACGGACTGTTCGCCGCAAACTGCGCGAAATGCTGCTGGCGGTTCAGCTTCACAACCGCTACAGCAAGGCCGATGTGCTGGCGCTTTATCTGAATCAGGCATATTTCGGCAACCTTGCCTATGGCATTGAAGGAGCGGCACGCGCTTACTTCGGCAAAAGCGCGGCGGAACTCTCGCTGGCTGAATGCGCACTGCTGGCCGGGCTGCTGCAATCCCCAGCGGTGTATGACCCACTCACCAACCTGGACGCGGCAAAAGCACGGCAGGATGTCGTCCTGGGACTGATGCAGCGTGATGCCCGCATCACAGCGGAACAGGCCGAGAGTGCGCGCCGCGAACCGCTGCAATTCGCGGCCAGCCCTTTTCCCATTCAAGCGCCCCATTTCGTGATGGCCGTGATCCGCCAACTGGAACGCGATTACCCTGATGGCCTCACCCGTGATGGTTTGGACGTGATCACGACCCTTGACCTGGGATGGCTAACGACCGCGCAGACCATTGTCCAACGGCAGTTAGCCGCGCTCAACGACCCCGCGAACCCGCGCCGTCCGGTACCTGCCAACGCGCACAATGCCGCCCTGGTCGCACTCGATCCGCATACCGGGCAGGTGATGGCGATGCTCGGTTCACCCGATTACTTCGATGATTCAATCGATGGGGCGGTCAACGCGGCGCTGGCGCTGCGCCAGCCGGGAAGCACCCTCAAACCGTTCACCTATGCCGCCGCGCTCGATCCCGACCGTCCCGCCCCCTGGACGGCGGCGACAATGATGCTGGACGTGGAAACGCCGTTCGTCACCCGGCGGCTGGAAAGCTATACCCCAGCCAATTTCGGGCTGGCCGAACATGGCCCGGTGCTGGTCCGCGAAGCCCTGGCGAGTTCACTCAACATTCCGGCGGTGATCGCGCTCGATCAGGTCGGCATCCCGGCGATGATCGAACTGACCACCAATGCGGGGATCACTTCACTGGCGACCAATACCCAGGTCGATCTGTCGGTGACATTGGGCGGCGGCGAAGTGCGGTTGCTCGAATTGACCCAGGCGTACAGTGTGTTCGCCAACGGCGGCACACGAGTCGATCCGGTCATGCTGCTTGAAGTGAGGACACGGGCGGGCGATGTGCTGTACCGCTGGAACAATGCAGCCCCGCGCTTGCAGGTGATCGATCACCGTCTGGCATGGCTGATCACCAATATACTGAGCGATGACAATGCGCGTTTGGCCGGGTTCGGGCGTGGCAGTGCGCTCAACATCGGACGACCCGCCGCCGCCAAAACCGGAACCACTACCGATACCCGCGATAACTGGATCGTCGGCTACACGCCGGAAGTGGTGGTTGGGGTGTGGGTGGGCAATGCCGATAACACGCCGATGATCGAAGTCACCGGGATCAGCGGAGCCGCGCCGATCTGGAATGCGTTCATGCGCGCTGTCCTCAACGGGGTGCCAGAAAGCACCTTCGAGCGGCCAGCCGGATTGACGCGAATCGAAGTGTGCGCGCTGAGCGGGATGCTGCCGACCGAATCGTGTCCAAACACCCGCTACGAATGGTTCATCGAAGGCACGGAACCGACCGAGCCGGATACGATCTTTCAGATGTTCACGCTCGATTCGCGGACTGGTGGGCTGGCCGGGGAGGATACCCCGCCCGAATACCGCGTGCAGCGACCGTTTGCGACACTGCCCCAGGAAGCGCAGGATTGGGCGATCCGCAATGGATACCCCCCACCACCAGGCGCAATAAGGACGCGGCTTTCAGAAGCCGAATCAGGACTGCGCCTGCTGGAACCCGATCCGTATACCACCTTTCAGCTTTCGCCGCTGATTCCACGCAGTTCACAGCGCCTGCGGCTGACGGTCGGCGTGCCGCCGGGGGTGGTGAATGTCACGTATCGGCTGAACGGCAGCGATATAGCCAGAGTCGCAGATGCGCCGTATGCGCTGTGGTGGCCGCTTGAGATCGGCGAATTTGAATTGATTGCCGTCGCACAACTGGAGGACGGTACACAGGTCGAGAGCCTGCCTATCCCCTTCAGTGTGGTCGATACCGTCGCGCCGCAGAGCCGCACCGAAGGGGAATAGGCCGTCGCGTCAGGCGCAGCCGATAGTAAAGCCGCTGCGCACCAGCAGCAGATGACTGACATGTGGCAGGGGGTACTGGCGCGCACGTTCGAGCAGAATTTCATCCGCAAACAGAAAGCGCGCTGAATTTTCGAGCGTATCGGTCAGCATACGAAGGATGCGAATCAAGAAGGTGTCGTCAGAAGTACGTTCGTGATCCGGCGCGCTTGGCCTGCATACGGGTTCGGGCGCGGAACAGGGGCGTTGGGTGTGTGCTTCGACCTTCGCCAGCAGTCCATCCCAGATTTCCTGCCGGATGGCGGGCGTGACCGGATATTCTTTATGCAGCGTGAGCGTGATCGCTTGGTCGAGCGGCGTATCCTGCGGGGCTTGTGAGCGCCGTCCACCGGACTGCCGCCTGCGTTGGTCATCCTGAAACTTCGGCATAGCTTGGTATACCCTCTAACCATGGTCGATGCACTTCGCCCAGCCGAGGCCGTAAGTTCTCGCGGGCGTAGTAAAGACGGCTTTTCACCGTCCCGACAGGGCAATCGAGGATTTCCCCGATCTCTTCAAGGCTCAAACCGCACAGGTAATGCAGCACAATCACTACTCGCTGATTGAAGTGCAGTTGACTGATCGCCAGGCGAATAGCGCGCTGAACTTCGCTGAACTCCGCCACCCGATCCGGCGCATCGTAAGCAGGACTGACCAGGCGGTCAACCAGCGTTTCAATGCTGACACGCCTTTTTTGTCGGCGCGAAATCCAAGTATAGCTCAGATTCACGGTGACCCGGTATAACCAGGGAGCGAGCGGCAGTGCGGTATCGATGCGGGGGGCATAATGCAGCAGTTTGAGGAAACAATCCTGTGTCAGGTCTTTGGCTACGTCCTCATCACGGGTAATGGCAGCGGCAGTGCGAAATACCTGTGCGTAGTACCGGTCGAACAACCCACCCAGCGCGCTGATATCGCCCGCCCGAAGGCGCTCGATATACGATGCGTCGCTTTGTTCATCGAGGTTTTGCGTCATAAAAATCTCCGCTAAAAATACGGCCAGGGCCGCCCTGATGCGCGCCTGTCTTTTGGGGCATCCATTCAGTATTCTGCGCTGCATCGTCTCAAAAATAACACCCAATATTTTTTATACCCTGTTTAGGTACGTTGCACAAGGCGAAATCATCTGAGGATTACAAATTACCCACATGAGCGAGGCATAGATACGGCAGAGGCAGCGTGTGCTGCCCTGCCCAACCGTGAATCTTGTCGCATTTAACCAAACACGCAGGGTAAAAGGGGGACTCGTTGCAGCGCGTGACGATTAGCGCGTTGCTTTCACCTGGCTGACGACCATTTGACGGACTGCCGCCAGCGCGTCATCGACATGCGCAAACAGCGGAATCTGCCAGCCGCCGTACTGTTCCTGGCGCGCAATATCGATATACAGCTTCGACATGGCATCCGTCCCCACCATCACCCACTGCATTTCGCGCAGCACGTTCAGTTCAATTTGCGTATCGTCATCGCGCTTGAGGATGTCGATCACATCGAGAAATGTTGAACTGCCATGCCTTACATCAAGAATGCTGTACAACGTATCGTAACCATCGGCAAGAATGGCCTCTACCTGGGGTTGCGCTGCGTCGAACGATTGAGCCAGGGCATCAAAATCGATTCGGCCATCGTAGGTGAAAATAAGGATCGGTTCATGGGCAACCCGTTCGATTTTCGTGCAAGCCATCGGCTGGCGCTCCTGAATGTCTGCTAGATGTGTGACGTTATCTTTTTATACGCCGGAAAGATGCGAAAGTTCCAAAAAACTGCGCGATGCGCTGCTGCACGTTCAGATAGCAATCTGTTCGACTCGCGCCCCGGCTTGGCGCACAGCCCCCACCAGTTCGGCAGGTGCGGCAGCACTGGTCAGGATGTGATCGACCGCATCCGCGTATGCATAGGTATACGGTGCAATCTGCCCCCACTTTGAACTGTCGATCAGCACGACGGTGCGCATACAATGCGCAATCAACGCCTGTTTCATCGCCATTTCGTCGGCGCTCACTTCGGTTAGCCCTGCTTCGGGGGTGACTCCCCACGCGCTTAAAAAGCCGATATTCAGGTTGACATCCGGCAGCGTATCCGGCCTGCCGACGATGGAGTTGCCATCGCGCCGGAAACGCCCGCCAGGCAGCAGCACCTTGATCTTAGGATACGCCAGCAGCATTTCGGGAACCAGCAGATTGTTGGTGACGATGGTCAGGCTGTCGAGATGTGTCAGGTACGGAATCAGATTGATCACGGTCGTGCTGGCATCGAGCGCAATCCCAAATCCATTCTGTACCAGCGCTGCCGCCGCTTTACCCAACGCATCTTTTTCGGCGCGTTGTTTAGTAGAGCGCACATTGAACGAGAGTTCCGGTTGTTCGGCGGCCAACCCCGGCGCAACGGCTCCCCCGTGTGTGCGCGCCACCAACCCCTGGTCTTCAAGCGCGCTTAAATCCTGACGGATCGTGACGGCGCTCACATTGAAGCGTTCGCTCAATTGTTTGACACTGACGCGCCCCTGGCGTTTGATCGCTTCCAGAATAACCCGCCGTCGTTCTTCCATGTACAGCGGTGCAGATGAAGACATGTTGACACCTGTTAAATCAATCGTTACGCTTAAACGAAAGTATATGAAAGTGAATGAATTTCTATAACGACAATTATAACCGTTTTCCAAAAGGACAGAATATGATGCATCATGACGATTATCAGCGTTTCGTGGAACGGCTGACCGCTCAGGGAATCGACGTGGAAGCGGTGAAGGCGAAGCTGAAGGCGCAGCATATTGAAACCCCATCATGGGGCTATGGCAACAGCGGTACGCGCTTCAAAGTCTTTGCCTGGAAAGGCGCAGCCCGGACGATTTACGAAAAACTCGACGATGCCGCCTTTATCCATCGGCTGACCGGGATCGCGCCCAGCGTCGCCATCCATATCCCCTGGGATAAGGTCGATGACTACGACGGTTTAGGCCAGTACGCCGCCGAACGCGGGCTGAAGATCGGAGCGGTCAACCCCAACGTATTCCAGGACGATCAGTACAAACTCGGCAGCATCACCCACCCTTCGGGTAGTGTACGCGAAGAAGCCATCGCGCACATGGTCGAATGCTGCGCGATCATGCACAAAACCGGGAGTACCCTGCTCAGCCTGTGGTTCGCGGATGGTACCAATTACGCCGGGCAGGACAGCATAGCAGGCCGCAAACAGCGTATGGAATCAGCGCTGCGCGAAGTGTACCCACACCTGCCCGCCAATGGCCGAATGCTCATCGAGTATAAGTTCTTTGAACCCGCATTTTATCACACCGACCTGGCCGACTGGGGAATGGCCTACGCGACCGCGCTCAAGCTGGGCGAAAAAGCGCAGGTACTCGTCGATACCGGGCATCACGCCCAGGGAACGAACATCGCGCATATCGTCGCCGTTTTGCTGGATGAAGGGCGGTTGGGCGGGTTTCATTTCAACGCCCGACGTTATGCCGACGATGATTTGATCGTGGGGACAAACAACCCATTCGAGTTGTTCGAAATTTACTGCGAACTGGTGCAGGCAGGCGAAAAAGCCTCCAACGTCGCTTACATGATCGACCAGAGCCACAACATAGAACCAAAGCTGGAAGCGATGCTGCAAAGCGTGGTCAACTGCCAGACGGCCTATGCCAAAGCGCTGATTGTGAACGTGCCGCTGCTGCGTGAGCGCCAGGCAAGTGGCGATGTACTCGGCGCGCATCGCGTCCTGGTCGATGCTTATGAAAGCGACGTGCGTCCGCTGCTGCGGCAGGTGCGTGCCGAACTGAATGTGCCAGTCGATCCGTTCGCGGCCTATGCAGCGGACGCTTACCCCGCCCGCATCGCACAGGATCGCGGTAAGGCCAGCGCCAGCGGTGCAGGCATTCAGGGGTAAATCAGGGCAGCCGCAGCGTGCGTGGGTATGTCGAAAGGATGTCCGCGCCCGTTTCGGTCACCAGCACATCATCTTCAATACGCACGCCGCCCAGTTCGGGCAGGTAAATGCCTGGCTCGATGGTGAACACCATCCCCGGTTCCAGCAGATCGGTCACGTTCGCGGCGATCTGCGGAATCGGTTCGTGGCCGTCCATGCCCAGGCCATGCCCGGTACGATGCGTGAAATAAACACCATAGCCCGCCGCATCTATCACGCTGCGGGCGGCATGGTCAATGGCGCTCATTGGCACGCCTGGCCTCACTGCCGCTTTTGCCGCTTCATTTGCAGCCAGCACGGTATCGTAAATGCGCTGCATTTCCGCGCTCGGTTCCCCGATGCAGAACGTGCGCGTCAGGTCGGCCAGGTAGCCATCGACTTTTGCGCCCCAGTCGATCAGCAGGAATTCGCCCGCCTGAACGGCGCGATCCGTCGTGGAACCGTGCGGGTTGCTGCTGTTCACGCCGGACTGCACCAGGGTATCGAACGATTTTCCGTGTGCGCCCAAGTCCATCATCAGGCTTTCCAGGCGTGCGGCGATCTGCGCTTCGGTCATGCCCGGTTTCACTTCGCGCAGCAGATGATCAAGCGCGTTTTCACTGATCTGCACGGCGTTGCGCAGCGATGCGATTTCATCGGCAGTTTTGCGCGCCCGCAGGCCGATCAGCGCTCGTTCAGTCCTGACCGGGCGCAGTGCCGGGTCGATCTCTTGCAGCGCCAGCCATTCACTTGCACGCATGGTCATCCCATCGATGGCGATGCGCGCACCGCGCAACCCCAGTGCATCGACCGCTTCCTGAAAGGCTCCTATGAACCCGGTTTCATCACGCCACGCAAACGGACGAATTTCCAGATCAGGGCGGTTGTGCAGCTTGGGCATTTCGAGATATGGGACGATCATGCTCATCGACTCGCGCTGGATGATCGCCAGGGTAGGCCGTTCACTGAGGTGAAATTCCAGTCCTAGAAAATAGATAAGATTCGTTCCAGGGACGAGAATGACCGCATCGACCGCGCCGTCCTCCAGACCAGTGGCAGCGCGCAAAGCGGCGATTCGAGCGGGGTAAGGCACCATAACGGACGATCCTTTCAGGAATACGTTGCTGCGTTCGCCCGTTATGATACCTGAATTCAGCATTGAATTGGCGCAGCGCCGATCAGGAAGAGGGTGCGCCCCACGTCAGCTTGATCTGGATGCTGCCTTCGTTGTTGCCACTTAGAACAGGGTTGCCGTGTGCGTCGAACTTGATGGCAAAGCGAATTTCGCCCGCGCTGATGGGCTGTGCCTGGTGCGACGATACAGGGGCGACAAACAGCGCGTGAATCATGCGGGCATTCATGCGGGCAATGCGGTAGACCAGGCGATAGGCATTTTGCAGTACATCATCGTCCACCTGAATCACAGCGGATGTCGGAGATTGTACGGCAGGGGTTTCTTCGTTGAGCGGTTGGGTGTCCTCATTCGTACTTGGGGCGGTCAGCACCTCTACGCCAATGCGGGGATGTACCCGACCGCCTAGCTCAGAACGAAAATAGTCCATATTGCTCCCAGGTTGCTCTATTCAACCCCACTAGGATACCGATGATTGTCCTTGAACAGACCCGCTGTTCAGGGCTTGACATGCGCAGCCTGAACCGCTACTGCACCACGAATGTACACGTTCCGCGCTCACTGACGGTAGCCGTGCCGGGGCCAAACTGCTGTACACCATCGCTGATGGCCGTCCGCCAGGTCACATTGTAGGTGATCGTATGCGTTCCGCTTGGCAGCGGCGGCGAAGGAACCAGCCAATCGACCTCGTACTGCCCGTCAGCGCGCTGACGAATGGAAGTGCGATACTGGCGATACGCATCCAGCGTCACCCCATCCAGCGTCACCGTGTAAATGGCATTGTCGATATGCTGCTGTACCTGTTCTTGAGTACTGGCAATCCAGCGCCACCAAACATCGATGGTCGCGCCGCTGCTCAGGTCACGCGGAGGGGGTTCGCCAAATACCGGGTTATCGCAGTACGCCAGCACGTCCACGCCCTGGCGCGCTGAAGGGTTGGCGCTCACGCTGCCAGGCGCGGAAGTCGTCGCGGTTCCGGTCAAAATGGGGCCTCCGGTCGGCCCTCCTGCGGCAGTCGCAGGGGGATTCGTCGGCAGCATTACCCCGCCGACAAGCGCCGTCGCCGTCTGGTTGATTGCGTCGATATTCGGCAGGCGTATCCCGCCCCCTTCCGTTGAAGTGGCGACGGCGATCATGGGAACGTCGGTCTGCACCGTTGTAGGCGTGACGACCGAACGCGGCGGCGTAGGCGTGATCGTGCCGCCGCCCAGGATCGATGTCGGCAGGGGCGATCCCTGTGCCAGGCGCGTCAGGTCGGGCGATGGGGTGAGGCTTGGGAAGGGGGTGGCGGTATTCTGTAAACGCACCAACGTCGAACTCACCCATCCCTCATCGCCGCTGTCCAGACGGATGTTGTACCAGGTGCCTTCGTTGTTCGTCCCCAGGATCACAAAGCCTGTCCCCGGCGGCAGCGCGACGACGGCATCAAAATCCAGGCCGGGGCCAGTGCGCATATTGATCGCCTGAACGGAAAACACGCTGCCGGTGATCGGCGGAGTGGGGGTAGCAGTTGGGCTGACGGTCGCCGTCGGTGGAATAGGCGTTTCGCTGGGAATGGGCGTGACCGTGCGCGATGGGGTGCGCGTCGGGATCAGGGTGGCCGTATAGCGGGGCGTGAGCGTGACAATTGGCGCGAGCGTATCAGTGGGAATCGTCTGCGCGACCGTACTGCCGCTGTCGCCGCCCCCACACGCCGCCGCCATAAGCGCAGCCACGACACAAGCCGTACTCAAGAAGATGCGATTTTTCATGATGCCTTACTGTAAATGCTCCGCGCTTGTGAAAAAGGAAACATCCTTACGGCCAGCATAGCAGCAAACGATGAGCGGCGCAAAAATGTTACAGAATATGCGTAATGTTTTAAGCAATTTTTATTGCATTTTTGCGGCTTCAGGTTTGACAACGCGCTTGTGTCACAAGTACACTGATCACGGATGGTTGCCATCCGTTCCCTTCTGAAACTCTATGAGGAGCAAAGATATGAAGCACCTTCGTTTCCTGCTCGTCCTCGTCCTGCTGGTCACTGTTGCCATTCCGGTATTTGCCCAGGACTTTGGCCTGAGCGGTGAAGACAGCGCGCTGCTGAATGAAGCTGTGAACAACAGCACCGCAGCCGATTCGCTGCGTTATGAATTTACGGCGGTGGTGACTGCCAGCGGTGTGGACAGCAGCGACCTGAACCTGAACGTCTCTGGTTCGGGTGTCATTAGCAGTGACGCACTTTCAATGATTGTGGATGGTACGATTGAAGCGAGCGGCGAAACCATTCCTGCCGCGCTCGAAGTGCGTTTTGTCAACGAAACCTTCTATCTTGGCCTGGCTGGGCAGTGGTTCAGCGCCACGCCAGATGAACTGACCAACCTGGGCAGCGCTGTCGGCGGCCAGGCGGGACTGCCTATCGATCCGTCAGCGCTGGCGGGCGGCGATATGTCGGGCATGGCGGGCATGGAAGGCATGGGCGACCTGATGACCTCCCTGGCCGAACTCGACCCGGCCACCTTCATCAGCCAGAGCCGTCTGGCCGATGCGGGCGGTGATGCCGTGTTCCAGACCGCATTCGATGTCGAAATGCTTTTCAGCACCCCAGCATTCGGTCAGCTCTTTGCAATGGGGATGGCACAGGGCAGCGCAAGCGCGGGTGGTGAAATGACTCCTGAACAGGCCGAAATGATGGCGCAGATGATCGGTGTGATGTTCGCAGATGCCGAATTCACCTTCGACCAGTTCGTCAACGTTGAAACCCGCACGGTGAGCAGTGCCGTTCTCAGCCTCAATCTTCCGCTGGAAGGCCTTGTCGGGCAGCCGGGCGCGGGTCTGACGGTGGAACTGACCGTTGACCTGAGCGGCTACAACGAACCCGTAAGCGTGGAAGTGCCTGCCGATGCGCAGCCGCTTAGCCAGGCGATGGGCGCGATGATGGGCAGCATGTAAGCCAGCCCCATTTCGCAACACCGCTTCACAAAGGGCGTTCGTTCACCAAACGAGCGCCCTTTTTTGTTTTACAGTACACTGCAATCATCTGGTGTTTCTTCATACCTACTGAGGATTGGATGTAATGGCCATACGCTTCAAGCGGCAGATTACGGCTGCTGCACTATTTCTGATCATTGCCCTAATCGGTGCGGCCCCTGGTTTCACCCAGGAAAACACACTTGGATTGACTGCTGAGGATTTCAGAATTTGGTCAGAGGCGAATGCCAATTCTGCTTCCCAGACTCAATATACATTTTCATTTACGTTGAACGCCGAGGTCGCCAGCGGCGGCCAGACAGCCATTTTCGATCTGGAGGGTACAGGGGGACTCGATTTTGAAGCGGAAGCATTCCGCCTGGCCGTCGTTGGGGAAGCGGTCAGTGCCACTGCGCCAGAGCTGACTCTGCCGCTGGAAGTGGAACTGCGCATCATCGAAAACATGCTCTACCTTAACCTTCGCGATCCCGACTCAGGCGAACTTTCGGGATGGGCAGGCGATTCGCTGAACGACCTGGCAGCGGCATTTGCAAGGACGTTGGCAGCAGGCACCACGGTAAATCCCGACGATTTCGCGGGTGATGTCGGTCTGCCGGAAATTTTCGCGGCAGTGCCGCAACTGAACAGCGCATTCGACCCCGCTGAATTTGTTGGCATTGAACGATTGACCAACACCACAATCGACACCGTGAACGTGACTCCGTTCACCATCGGAGTCAGCCTGAGCGACTTGTTCAACAGCGATTTCATGCCCGCTGTGGTGGGCGGGCTGTTGGCGCAGCTTCCAGAAACGGCTGAGGTACCCGGTGAAGTCATTGCACCCATGCTGGGCTTGATGGTGGAGGACAGCACGTTCGACATCACGCAGTATGTGGACAGCGAGCTGGATTTGGTTCGCCGGACGACCATTGCGCTGGCTTTGAATCTCGATCCGTCTGTGATGGGCGCGACAGGTGACCCCGTTGGTATCAACTTCACGTTCGACATTGACCTGAACGATTTTGGCACCGCGCCTGTGATTGAAGCGCCAGCGGATGCACAAATCGGCCTGTTGGTTCAGGCATTACAAGGACCAGGGGCAACACCACCGCCCACTGGGGGTAATGCCGAACCCACACTTCCCTCGCCCACCGCAGTGGTGCCGTCGCCTGCCCAACCTGACAGCAGCAGTGCGCTGACGATCTCCGCCAATACGCCGTTGGAAGTGGCGTTCGCCAATGCGCCCGTGCAGGTGGTGTACGACGCGGCAGCGGCGGAGACGGTCACCATTACGGCACGCAGTGTGGAAGGCGATCTGGATACCACGCTCACTGTGCTGGACGAAGATGGCGAACAACTGGCATTCAACGATGATCACAACAGTGAGCGCGACCTGGCGACCTTCGACTCGCTGATTGTCGATCTGCAACTGTCTGCTGCTGGAAAATACATTCTGCAAGTGGATACCTTCAGCGGGAGCGGCGACGGCGTGATCGAACTCGTGATTGAAACCGAAGCTGACTCGCCTACCGCCCAGCCTACGGTCAAGGCAGGTGAAACGGGCGACCTGATTACGCTGGAGGGGGAATTCGGCAGCGGCGAAAGTTTTGAGACGACTTTTGAAGGGACACAGGGTGACGTGGTGAGCATCACGGCACGGGCGACGGACAACAACCTGGACACGGTGCTGGAACTGGTTGGCCCAGACGGGGACATTGCAGCAGAAAACGACGATCACGGTACTTCCGATACTGTGCTGGCACGCTACGACAGCCGAATTGAACGCTTTGAACTCCCTGAAACCGGAACCTATACCGTCGTGGTGCGTGGGTTTGCAGGCGGCGGGGGTACGTTTGAACTGACGATTCAGCGCGGCGATGATGGTGGCCAAACCCAGGCACCCGCAGGGGATGTCATTATCATTGAAGAAAATCTGCGGTCTGGTGATGTCTATTCCTATACGTTGGAAGCATCCGCTGGCGATGTGTACACGATCACGGTACGCGGGCTGGAAGAAAGCATGGATCCCGTTGTGTCAATGTACGCGCCCGATGGCAGCTTCCTGTTCAGCAATGACGATCATGGTGGCAGCGATGTCCTGCTGAATACCCTTGATGCGCGTATCGAACGGTTCATCATGCAGGAATCGGGCGACTACACCATTGAGGTGTATGGCTATCAGGATGCGTCCGGTAACTTTGAATTGATCATCGAACCCATCGCCCAGGACGCGCCGCTTGGCAGCGGACAGGATGAAGTGTTCACCGGCGAAATCAACGCCAATGGGACATTTACGCAGGATTTTGAGGCCGAAGCCGGGCAGTATATCACGATCACCGTGCGGGCTTTGACCGACAATTTTGATGCGAGTACCGCTTTGTTCTCGTCAGATGGCGTGCTGCTGGCCAGCAATGACGATCACGGCAGCAGTGATGCCAACCTCAGTTTCCTGGATTCGCGCATCAGCAATTATCTGATTACGCAGTCCGGCACGTATACTGTTGAAGTCGTCGGCTATGGCGATAGCGCTGGAACCTTCGCGTTGATCGTGAACGTCAAGTAGCCATCAGCAAAAGGCGGCGGGAGCGAATTCAGGGTTGACCGCTCCTGCCGCCTGTGGTATCCTTTCGCTTAGAAATGACGATGTGCCAGTAGCTCAGCGGATAGAGCATCTGCCTACGGAGCAGAGGGCCGGGGGTTCGAATCCCTCCTGGCACACTTACAGCGCTTCATCCTCACTGGGTGGAGCGCTTTTCTTTTCCTCGCCCAGCAGTCGCGCCGGGCTGTATTTCTCGTGGGCTTCACGCACCTCATCCTGGTCGAAGATCGCATAGTGTTGCACGGTTGTGCTGACATCCCGGTGACCCATCAATCTGGAGAGCGTCGATAAATCTCCTCCGGCGCGCAGATATTCACGGGCAAACGAATGCCTAAAGCTGTGGGGGTTCACGCGCCCGGTCACACCCGCTCGCTTCGCCAGGCGCTTGAGCATATGCCTCAGTCCGTAGACAGTAAGCGGTTCCAGCGTATCCAGGTTGTAAAACAGATGCGGCGCGCTCTCCTCTCGTTCACCGATCCATATCGCCAGCAGATCGCCGGTCACCTGTGTGAAATAGACCGATCTCGTCTTGCTTCCCTTCTCTGTCACCACCGCCTTGCGTTGCTCGACATTTAAATCCTCCGGTTTCAGTCCCACGAGGCCAGCAGCTCGGCAGCCAGTGTCGAGCAGGAAGGCCAAGATCGCGCGGTCGCGGGCGGCTGCCCGGCTGCGTTCGGTTGCGGCGAAAAGCGTCCGCACGTCGTCGAGCGGGATCGCCTTCGGTTTCGCCTCGGGCTTGCGTGGGTAGCGGATTGCCGCCATAGGATTCGGCATTTTGTATTCCGTGCTGCACCAAGCCCAAAAGCGGTGTAATACCCGGATATGGGCATTGATGGTGTCGTCGCTCAGCGGCAAATCCTGGCGAATATGCTGACTACCGTTCCACTGCCACTTTCGATCCCGTAAATCCGCTATGTACTGCCTGAGGACTTTCGTTGTGAAATCATCGAGCGCCGTATCCGAGTGGGCGCTGATGAACGTTCCTAAGCTCCATGTGTACCATTGGACTGTCTTGCGCTTAAGACCGTCCGCCTTCAGCGCGACCACGAAATCATCGACTGCCGTCTGTAGCTGCACGTTTCCCTCCTGTCACATAGCAACAGCGTAGCAAAGGTGGTCAGTCTGACCCCTGTAAAATTCCGGTTTAGGGTTGGGAAGATTCCGGTTCCGGAATGTAAATTTTCAGAGGTGCGCCACGTGGTTGCGATAGATAGCTCCCACAAGGCAGAGATCACCCCAAAGTTCCTCACGGGTGCGCCACGTGGATGCGATGCATAAGCCCCACGGGCGCATGAGGTGCAAGCGTTTTAGCTTGCGACAACCTTCAAACGCTGCGCCTGCTTGCACCACGCTTCGCATTGCAGCAGCGTTTGAGGGTTGTGTTACTGGTGATTCGGAATCTCGTAGAGCTGCTGGTAGAACCAACCAAATGCCTGGAGGTATCGTTGCCCATATTCCGAAAGCAAGTAACCACCAGAAAACCATTGAAGCATCTTGTTGTCCCTCCTGCTTATCTCATCGAGTATGTTTGTATCGAATTTGCTTTGATGGGAATGTATAACCACGTTTGTGAGCGCCCTGTACTCCCACGAATGAAGAAGTGGAGAGAATGGGATTCCCAGGCAAAAGAAAGGCGGTTGGTCAGAGAGTATCCCTAGTTCTTGGTTACTCATCTCTTTTGCCTTCATACGGCGTAGGTCACGCAGAACTTTCTTCAGGGCATCTGGTGGGAACTGAAAATATTCCGTCAATGTTTGCAGTGTTCTGTCCTGGTACGATCCGTAGCGGTGTTTGAAGTAGGGTTCGATGTTTCCACGATGCGCCCACGTTCCGAGGATTGCGATTGAAATGTTGCGCAGACCAATTGCAGATAGATCGTTTTTGATTTCGCGTATACGCTCATCAATACCGCGCGACGTTACTCCGATTTTGTGCAATATCCCCGTATCGTGTTTCACCTCCAGAAAATACAACGTGAGGAAAAGTACGCGCTTCCACTGTGAGCGATAAAGCTTTAAGTCTGTCTCGGCTGTTTTGTCTTCCGGCATCGCAAACGCTTGTCTTTCAAGCTCTGAGTGCTTCCCTTCAATCATTTTCTGTTGTTCTTCTGCGAACAACGAAAGCGAAAGTTGCCCAAGCGGTATCTTGCCGAGTTTAGTAAGTTCGTAGCCGTATCGCCCATACTTTTTTTTGATCAGTCCACGCTCCTCAAGTCGCGGTTCCCATTGAAAATGGTCTGCAAAATCCCTTAGAGCTTTCAGTAGCTTGGGTTGCAAAGAGAGATTGAAGCGGTCGTAAGCTGGCAGCCGTGCAACATCGTCTGGCCGACCCACAGGACGGCAGGTCGGGCCGCTGTGCGCATAATGTGGGGCAAGTTGCTGACCCTTCCGCGCGATCAACCCTTCTCGGCAATATGGACACTTCAGCGTTGTTCGCCCAGAGGATACGTCGCCAACATATACAAGCCGGTCTTGATGGTTGAGTCCGTATTCAAGGAACATCTTTTTTCTTCCATCCGATGCCAGAATTCCACCTGTACCCGTGATCTTCCAACCAGGCGTAAAGTGCAGATCGCCGCATTCGCTCCGCTTCAAGCACCAGATCAACCATGAAGTACATGAGATACATCTTTTTCTCTCCCTTTAGCGCTGCGTACTTATGAATTGCAGCACGGGCTTTACTGGTGAGTGGTTCACGCGGCAGGATTGATGGCACGGCAGGTTTCTTTTTCGTCGTTGGCATAGCTGAAACCCTTTACTTCGTCTACTTTTCATGCGATCCGTTGGTGTGCATCGTGCTTCCGTTTCCATTCACGCTTACGCGCTTGGTCGTTGGGATGGATACGCCTTCGCCCACTTCTTGGGCTGTATTCCCAGAACGCCCGGCGGCGCTGCGGCTCCGGGCTGCCGGAGGGCGTGATGCGGATTCAGGCTGCCACTCCTCCACATGACTGGGCGGCTGATACGCCCACTGATCGCGTTCCATCTCACGATGTACGGCGGCAGCTTTCACGCCGGCGGGCGCATCCTTCCAATCTTTATTCGACGCAAGTCCCATCAGCTTCTCCCAAATTGCCTGACGAAAGAAGGCGACGAAATGAGGATGGTTCGTTGGATCATCGCTAGCGCGCTCGAACGTGTCCAGCGCAGCCAGGTAGCGCTGATCGATCTGCTCATGTCTTTTGAGCGTTTCGACAATGAGTGTTTCCAGTCGGAAGCCAATCCCCACCGTGAACAGTGGCGGCATCAGCGATTCCAGTAGCCCGATCCCGGATTGCCAGTTGGCAACAAAGACGAACACGGCAGCGATCCCGGCCAACACCAGCGGTACAGATGCCCACCGTATCCATTTGTTCCGTTGTGCGCGGGCGCTTGCCGTCATCCCATGCAACACCATGAACAGCAGCATAGAAGCCTCTGCTAGGAAGATCATCGCCACCTGGTGGGCGATGGTGTACGCACTGATCGATAGCACGATCCCCGCGCTGCCTTCTTCGCTGTAGCTACCGCTCGCCAGCGCGCCCATGTGGGTAATAATGTGTGCGCTGGAGATCGCCAGTGCCGCGACAAACACGACAATTGCCAGATAGTCCAGTGCAGTGAACACACTGCCTATTTCCCTTTTAAAGTCGTCGCGCCGGGGACGCTCACCGATACGGGACTTCACCCGCTCAATCGCTTTTTCTCGCGCCTGCTCGTACTGGTCGGTGGTAAGCTGCTTGATACTCAGCTGTGTCATGCTATAGTCTCTCTGGATACACCATCCACTAAGCGCCCGGATTGTCTGATGCAATCCGGGCTCGCTGTTTACTCGTCTTGCCCGAACGGTTTATCATTTACGCCCAAGCCGATCAAATGCTTGAGTTCGCGCCATGTATCGCGGATCGCCATGATCCGCCCGTCAAACGCCCCTAACATCTCGTTAATGTCCATCTCATCGGTTGCAACAATATCATTGGTCAGAGCGTCGAGCGTGTGCGCCAATGCTCGAACACGATCCTCATACTGCTGATGATTAACCATCGTCATCATCCTCATTGAACCCGTCTTCTTCGTCCATCTCGTCGAGTTCTTCATCGTCGAACTCAGCATCGTCATCCTCGTCGAGCGCGCCCTCCGGCACGACTGCCAACATGCGCTGCTCCAACTCCCGCAGTGCCGCGACCAATTCATCGCGGACCGGCTCCAGGTATGCGGCGTGTTTGATCTCGTCTTCAAGCCTACCCACCGCATGAGCAATCGATTCGAGTTGAGAGTCGAGCGGGCGTGCGAGACGACGCGCAGAGTCCTTTGCTTTCCAGTCTTCATTCGCTTTTTCTTGGCGAGCCAACTGCTTTTTGTTGTTCGCTTCAATTTCAGCGAGCCGTCCTTCAATGGTCGGTGCGGGGGGCGGGTCAAAAATAGGTAGACCGAGCAGCGACAGTCCAGCGGGGGCGATGCACAAATATTCCTCGTGATCCCATGATTTCCTCCCCAATTCCAGCTTGGTATAGAGCAGGTACGCTTCGGTCACGATCACGGGGAGCCAATCGCGATCATTGTAGGGGAATTCATCCACCCCCATCCACCCGCCGCGATAAGCCGCCACCGCTTCAATTGTGCGCTTCAATACCCCAACGTTGCCGCGCACCTTCTTCTTGTGGCGATCATGGATTTCTTTCTCCAGCTTCAACCAGGGATCGCTTTCGAGAATCAGAGTCACCACCTGGTGCGCAAGTGGAGTCCACTCATAACGATCAGAATATTCAAACGACATGCCCAGCTGCTCGAACAATCGCCTCGTCGCATCGTAAGGCATGTAGCCGCCATATCCGCACGCTTGCAGCACGATCAACCGCTGCTTTTGATCCAGCGCGACCAGTACTTCCGCTGGATCGTTCGTGGAGTGATAACCGTTATCAGTCTTGGCTGGCGTGATGCGTGCCTTTACCTTGCTCACCATTGCCTGGGTCACGCCGCATGTCTTTGCAATTTTGCGCTGGCTCAGCTTTGACAACTCCGGATCACGCAGCGCGAACATCACCGCTTTCAGCTTGTCGTCGTTGGAGCGTCGCAAACCGTGATCCGCGTTTGCTCCCAGGCTAAATATCATCGCCTGGCGCTGCGACCCTTCCTCGATGCTGACGGGCATGTCTTCGCACCCGGCGAGCTTGTATGCGGCGTAGCGATGGAAACCATCCGCCAGCCATGCGACTCCGTCCGTATCGACGAACACGATTGCCGGCGGGAACTGCGCCCCGTCCTTGATTGCTTCTGCATACTGCTCGACCGTCGTTTTATCCAGCGCGACGCGGAACTGTGTGCCGCCGTCCGTCCTGATGCGGCTCAACTGCATCGTTGTGATGGTCATGATTATGCCCCCTCGCTGTAGCTGTCTTTGCGCCCATTCAATCGAGGAACTGCATCGAAGCCCGGTAATTCATGGATCGCGTCTTGATGTGAGCGATCCAGTTTTTCCCCGTGTGGATCGGTTGGATCGGCTGGATCGGGACTCTTTGTGGAGTCGAGTGGTGGCATGTGGTCAAGATTCTGCAAAAATGCGCGATCCACCCGATCCATGCGATCCACAGGCGAAGATTTCGGTTTGTTCGACCGATCCACTTTTCGATCCAGTTTGGGATTCCGATCCACAACATCGTCACTTTCATCGTCGATGGGCTGAAGCCCAAGTGCCATACGCCCGTCATTGGAAATGCGATGGTGTTCGCCTCTTGTGGAAGGCTTCTCGATATAGCCCTTATTGACCAGGTTGCTGAGCGCACGCACGATGCGCCCATACGACAAGCGGGACAGCTCTGCCAGGTCGCGCTGAGACACGCCATCTACATTGATGGACAGCGCCAACACATCGAGAATCTTCCGCTGATCAGGCGTGATTTCGTTCCCTTTGACAACGTTATCAGCGGGGACCGGCACGAGTGTTTCTCCTTTGCCCTCCACCGCGACCGGGAGCAGCTTCATACTTTTGGTGGTGAACGGCTTCAGGTCACGAGTTTTGCTCGACTCGACCCGGATCAGATCGTCGTCAGGCAAGACCTGGATCATCGTATCCATGCGCCCGCGCAGCGCCCCGGAGCCGCGTTCTTTGTTGCCTTCCTTGTTCGTGTGATGGACAAAAATGACTGTGCATCCGAGTGCGCGCTGAATCGCCCGGCAGCCCCTCATAACAGCGTTCACATCTCCAGCGCTGTTTTCGTCACCGCCGCCCATGACCAAGCCGAATGTATCGACGACGATCACGTAAGGCCGAACCGTTTTGAGCAGGGCTGAAAACTTCTTCCGCTCTTCGCGCTCGAACAGCGAAACGTAGCCAACCATCATGTGAAAGTTCAACGTATTGGGATCGACTTTATGATGCTGGCACCAGCCCCACACTCGGATCGGGATGCCGTATTCGCCCTCACAGGCTACGTACACGACCGGGCAGTTTTGTGCCACCCGCAAGGCATAGTCAATCGCCACGAACGATTTGCCGACATTGCTTTCACCGAAGATTGTCACGAATCCACGTTCCGGTATTTCGCCCTCGACGATCCATGTGAGCGGTGGCAGATCGCCAAATTTAGATACATGGATCAGGGTCAGTGGATCGTCGTCGTCTTCCTCATCAACTACCTCGCGCTCAGCGCCGAGCGGCGGAAGCGTGAGCAGCCTGGCAGCGCTTTCGTCCGCGTGTAATGTGCAGAAGTCCGCCAGGTCACCTTTGTTGCTCAGCATCAGATCAACCGCGATTGACTGGTAGCCAGCGCTGGCGAACTGAGCCTGAAGCTGGCGTGCCGCATCACGACCTTTTTGATCGCAGTCCAGCGCGATAATGACGCGGGTTTGCGCCGGCGGCATCCACAGCTTGCGATCCAGGTCGGCCATCAGATCGTCCGGGATGCGCCCTTCGCCCGCTGTCACACAAGCAGCTTGTATCCCATAGGATTGCGCAGAAAGCACCGAGATTTCGCCATTGGCGATCACGAGGGGGATGTCGCCGCCCACATTCCCGGCGATGCGATCCAACCCATACCAGCACTTCTTATAACCTTGCTCACTTTTGAAAGCAGGCTTACCACCATCCAGAAACCGCCAGCGCTTCCCAGTTCGCGTCGGAAACTCCAATGCTGGACGATTATCTTTCGTGGTCTGCCTCCATCCAGCCGCCGCCAATTCTTCTGGAGCCAGCCCATGCGCACGCGCATAATCGGCCACGCCATCGTAGGAGCGCTTTGTATCCTGTACCTGTACGCGCTCAATCTCGATATTCAGCCGCTTCGCCAGGTCGTACAGGCTGCCGGATTCATTGGCCACATGATCGTGATACGCCCCGTGTTCGCCATCTTCGATCGTCACCGTGAAAGACTTGGAATCGCTGCCAGGCCGGAACGGGCTGTTGCTGCGATATTTGTTCGCGCCTTCTTTCTTCAAGCCGTAGGCTTCCAGCGCGGCGAGAACCTTCTCGGCGGTGCTGCTCATCGCTGCACCCCAATTGATGAGACATTGGTCTGAGTCGCTTGACTCTCCGATATTAGCCCGTGTACGATTTTCATAATTCCACCTGCATTCTCATGGGCGAACACGTTGGCGCGGGTTCGCCCTTTTGTATGGATGATTAGAGTGAAGGATTCCTGCTCGTCGCGCTGGAGCTGCCAGGCGCGGCGCGATGAGCATTCTTCCGCCAACGTGGTTCTCCGAACGGCATACCCAACCACTTCATATCCATGTGCATCGGCTGCACCGGATACGGGACGTGCCACCATCTACGACGATTGCATGGGCGCACGGGCTGCGGGCCGCCGTCAGGCATGTTCAGTATCCTCATACCAGCGCGCCATGCCTTTGATCACCGCCAGCGTGCGGAGGCAGTCACCCAACGCACTGTGCGCCGGGGCGGTGATCATGTTTTCGTCGATGCCGAGTTGGAAGCACGCTGCGGTAAGCCGCTGCCACCGATAAGAGCCGTGATAGTCGTTCCAGTCGCCGTAGAACTGTGAATACATTTCCATCGCACAATCGAAGGTTGCCAGTGTCTTCCAGTCGATCTTTTGGATGCCGCACGCCTCAGCCGATTGGTGCATCAGCTTGCGGTCGTACACCGCGTTATAGATGATGACCTTTCGCCCGGAAATGATGGGCAGCAGCCGACGGGCGACCTGCTCCCATCCTGGCGCATCGACCAGCATGTTCGCCGTGATCCCATGCACGTCGGTCGCTGCCTGGGGGATCGTGTTTATGGGCTTGACCAGGGTATCCAGCAGTACAGCACCCGTCTGATCAATCACGCTTATGGAACAGATTTCGCTGGTGCGATCTAGTCCTGTGGTTTCTGTGTCGAGAATGAGGAACTGCGTTTTGAGCAGTTCCGCCGCCCATTGAGCCGCCTCGATTTTGCTCTTGCGCATTACTTCGCCTCCTTGATATACCGATTCAAATATTGAGCAGCACGCATGACCAGGACACGCAGCCGCTCCAACTCTTGCGCTGGCGCATTTGCAGACTCTGCCTGTTCAAGCCGCCGCACAGCGTCGAGAACTGCCTTCATTGCTGGATGTTCAGTCTTCAGTTAAAGCGCTCCATTCCCGCTTAGAGATTTGCCCGATACGGATAACAAATTCAGTCCCCAGAGAAAACAGTTCCCAGTCGGCCAGCATTTCGCCTAGCAGATTGAGCGCTTTCTCCAGCGAGTCCTCAGCGTAGGTTTGTCCCTCGTCATCCGTGATTTCGAGAAGAGGGATCATTTCTGTGCCTGGCTCCGCAACATTGATGGTTACGGAAGCGCTTACACCAGGGATGCGATTCAGTTCGTCGATCAGCTCCTCGATTTTCTGTCTGGTTTCAATCAGATCACTTAGCTGCGCTTCGCTCATCGCCGTGCGTTGCTCATCCATGCCTCCACCGCTGCCACCGCCGCCACCAACTTGATTAGCCTGTTCACAGATGTGCATGAGCAGGACGATCATCGAAAGCTGCTCATCAATCCCGCGCTGCGCCAGTCGCTCGACGAACACACTGGCGGGCGCGCTCATCTCCAGCGCTGCACGTGCCGCCCTCCAGCCCGGCTCAAGCAGCGAGATCGTGCCGCCAGGACTCTTCGTGACCCATCCCTGAGCCACACATGCATTGAATGCGCCCGATGGTTCGAAGTTCACTTCTACATCAATCGTTGTTTCCATGTAGCTTTCCTTTCTTGTATCCCGATAACGGTTATCATTTACCCTCCTATCGCCCGGTATCACCCCCCATCAACTTGATCCACCGGATTTGCGCGCCGGCGAGCTGCCCCTCCAGCATCGACATCGTGTGCCAGCGCTGGTCTCGCCGCGCCTGCTCGTACTGTGCCTGGAGCGCGGTCAGATCGTCGAGCGCTGACTGCTGTTCATCCGTGAGGGCGGGCATCCCAAACGTCGGTGTGTCCCACTGCTCATCGTCGCGCAGCGCCTCGTCGAGCGCGTCAAACACGTGGCTGATCGGCGATGCCGCAACTGCGATCTCCGCAGCGCCGCCGTGAGGATCGGTACGGGGTTCCGGGGTTGGCGGATCAACGGGCGCGGCTGCCGGGCGCATAATGTCGTTCATTGCGCTGCGCAGTGTTTCGAGCGCGTCGTACACCATGCTCTGTGCAAGCGCCGCGTCTGTCTGCTCAGCGATGTCGCCGAGGTTGAGATGAAGTAGATATGCGCGGTATGCCTGGATTTCATCCAGGAAGATGTCCGCATCGGCTTTGAATGTTTTCTCACTGCTGCTGGTCATGCTCTACTCCTTCACACTCATTGAGTCACTGGTGACACTTTTTGTGTCTCTGTGTTCCAAAAAAAAACGGATGGCTTGACGTTGAATGTCTGCAATGCTCCGTCCGGTTTCTGATGCAATTTCATGAACTGCATCCCTCGTTTGCTGATCACATTTCAGTGGGGGCAGCCAGGCTTCCATCTTTCTTTTTGTGGTTTTTCCGTTCACGCCTCACCTCTGACACAATATCTGCACTACATACTACATCTAGTGTCAAGTTGTTGTCAACTTCTTGATACTATTTGTGTCAGATCGGAATTGATACGCATCAGATGAACTGGTTAATGCAGCGCTGCAAGGATGTGGGTATTGAAACCCAACAAGAACTTGCATCAAAACTCCAGCTTGCAGGATTTGATTACAGTCGGTCGGCTGTATCAAGCTGGATGACGGGTGCGAGAAACCCACCGCTGGACGATCCAGAATTTCGGAGGGTGCTGGCTCGCATACTGCGTCTTACGCCGAAAGAAATATTGAAGCTTGCTGGCTATGAAGTAGAAGAAGATCACTCTCAAGCTGGTGAGCGGGCGGCGGCTATCGTCGATCAACTTCCGCCGGATAAGCAGGAACTCGCGATCAGCGTGCTGGAGCAGTTCCTCGCCAAGACATAGACAAGGACTCATCGATGAACTTCTGGGCTATGCGGTTGGGGGCATTCATCTTTCGGGTGTTCGGGGTGCTGTGCGCCATCGCTACGCTGGGAAGCTGCTCCCTGATCTTTGGGTTCCTCGCCGCGATGGAGCGGCTGAAGGCGACGCAATACGTGTATCCCCAGGATTATCTGTTCACCTTATCCCTGCCCGTGTGCGGCATCCTGCTTTTCGGGCCGATGTTCCTGGGCGCGTTCGCCCGTGCGCAGCACATCGATTGGATGCTGAAGGTCGAATACAACACGCGGCAGCAGTCCTACGGCGGCAGCTACCTCAACGTACATCACACCCACACATTTGAGACACCACCCTCGTACCCATCGCTCAACGGCATGTGGGATGACGATGCTCCGCGCCTCCCACAGCGGGCGACCGGGGGCAGCCGCCGCATCATCGACCCGCACGATCCGAATGATCGGTACAAGCCGCCGCGTTAGACGGTGCGCGATGCGCGCCACAAGATGTAAATGTGCGCCGACTGCGCCAGCCAAAAGAGACCAGGAGCAGGCCTATCGCCAATTCAGCAGCCCTGCCTAATCCTGGCAGGATGAGAGCCAACAGCATCAAAGCGACATATGACCCCGCGATCGATGTGCCAACAAAAAAGTACCGCAGCGAACCACAGAGCCAGATGGTTAGATCGACCCCTTCGGCAATCGCTCGATATTCATTTATCAGCTCCTCTATCATCGGCAAATCGTCGAACGAATTTGACAAACAACGAGATCGCCAGCGCGACCAGCCCCGCCAGGATGATCCCCTGACACAGCGATGCCCATATGCCGAGTGTGTTCCAGGTTTGGATCGCGGTATCGGTCATTCCCCACACGTTCAGTTCAGGCAGTTGTATCAGCTGCTCGCCAGGCAGCGGCGCAGGAAACGGTGTGGGCGTTGGCGGCAGCGCCTGCGCCCAGGGAATGGTTGGAAAGGGTGGTGGATTCTGAAGGATGATCAAGGAATAACCCTCGTGATCTGGGTGTAGACCCAATTGGCAAACCGGATGACGGCGACCGCGAAGAACATCACGGTGTAGATCGAGGCGATGAAAATCGCCAGGCCGATGGCGCTGTAGACAGGCGTGACGAGTTGCCCGAAAGGGCCGAGGATTTCATTCGCGGCGTTGATGCTCAGCAGCCACTTTGCATACCCAAAGATGAACTGAGTCTGATTCGCGGGCAGCACCCCCGCCGTGATCGACGATGGAGCCTGCTGGAGATTTGAATCTGCCTGCACCAGGTTGTCTTGAATATCCTGAATTGGCACGATGATCCCGGCAGGCGGTTGAAACGCTTCCGGTTCAGGGACAGCGGTTGGTATTGGGACTTCAGGCCATTTGATGTCTGGTAGCTGGGCGACCGGGCCAAACGCGAGCAGCAGGCTGACGACGATTGCAATCATGTTTCGAGCGCCTCACTTATCTTGAGCAGCAGCAGCCGCACGGCGAGGATCGCCAGGAGTATCAGGACAAAGTTGAGAATGACCAGGGTTACGGGTAGCAAAATCCCGCCGACAGACCCGCTGAACAATGTATTTTGAAGCACGTACCACACGGCGCAAATCTGGTTGTTGAGCGGCTGCGAACTGCACAAGGGCATTCCTGGGATCGGGGTGGGCGCTGCGTTGTTCCATGCCACATAGATCCCCGCGAGTTCAGCAGCAATTTGGAATGTCCACTGAATGGCGAGCGCGATCAGGTTGAAGATGATGGCCAAAAGCATCTGCACAATCTGCGCCAGAAGGCCAATCATGAACACGATGAACTGAATGAAGCCCACTGTGGTAAACAGGATCGAATACAGGATGCGCAGAAAATTGACAAAGTGCTGCCCTCCAACCGCGATGAGGGCTGCTGCAAACAGCACCCCGCCCGACGCAAAGCGCCAAAGCCATTCTATGAAGTCGATCAGAATATTGAATATTCCGACGACAATATTGGCGAGCGATTGAAATAGTTGCCCTATGCCATTTTCGCCCCCGATTGCGTCCAGGATCGAGTCGATCAGTTCAATCGCGGTAAGCGGTAGTCCACCACCGCCTGGGGTGGGGGTAGGTTCAGGTATCCATGTGCCGGTGGGGGTGGCGCTCGGATTCGGCGTGGCTGTTCCGGTTGCGGTCAGCGTCCATGTCGGGAAGGCGGTCAGTGTGGCAAGCGTCGCCTGCGGCGTGCGCGTCGGCGTGACCGGTGTGCTGGTCGCTGTCGGTGTGGGCGGCGAGGGACTTGGGCTGGTCGTCGCCAAACCGGTGATCGTCGGGCTGGCGATGATCGGAATTAGTGTGCGCGTCGATGTGCGTGTCGGCGTGACTGCGGTGGCTGTGCGCGTGCGAGTCGGCGAAGGCGTGGGGCTGACAAACGGCCCGCATATTTGCACGCTTTTCAGACGAATGTACCCTGTGTTCACATTTAGATTCGCGATTACCACCTGAAATTCGAGGTACCCCGCCTGCGCTCCAACATTCGCTGGGGTAAGCACCATACCTGTGCTTGCTGATGTCACGCCGTCGTGGGACACCAACTGGGTATACGATGCCCCTGGCGACCTGCGGTAGAAAAAGCCTGCACTAAAAGAAAATCTTGTCGCCAGAAAGTCGTACAAGACCTCAACAGACGACCAATTTTGGGGGAGATCTAGATACACCGTGACATATGCGCCTGTGGCATATGCCTGAGATACATTTTGCAGCCAATCGTTGCCGGAGTCGTACTGCGTTGTTGAGAAAGGTTCGTTGACTTTGTACGACAACCCGTTCAGGCCGCTGCCGCCCAGATAGCTTGTCAGCCCGCAAAGCGGGGTTGCAGTCGGCGACGGCCCAGCGGTGTTCGACGCAGCCGGTGTCGATGTAGCGGGGATCGTCGTCGTGGTGCTGGTTGGCGTTTGTGTGGGATTGCAGTTGTCGATCCCGAAGGGATTACTCAGCTCGCCATACACCGCCATCGTGCGAATGTAAATCTGTTGATTCGCCTGAATGCTGATATTGAACGAATTCCCGATTGAGCCAGCATTCAACGGCGACAAAGGAATTGTGACGGTAAGCAGTTCTGGATCGACTGTAATTTTCCCCGGCGGCAGATTGATCCCGAACACGTTCGCGGCTGCGGTCACGTCAATTTCGCCTACCACCCCCGCAGGGCGATCTGCGATGATCTCCACATACGACGGTTGCACGGTGTTGTCAGCGGTGTAGTTGAAGCTGAGCATTCCAGCGCCATCGGTCGTCAGGCCGTATCCGGGCGCGTGGCTTCCAGCCACGACATTCACTCCCGGCGATGGCAGCACCTGATTGAACCGGAACACATAGCACCAGTCGTAGTCGCTGGTTTCTTGAGGGGAGCAGGCAGCAGCGACCAGCAGCGCGACCATAGATAAAGCAGCGATGTATCTCTTCATTCGAGATTCCTGTTGCGCTCAGGTGCGCGTCCGCGCTCGGAAAGATCGCGCCAATGGCGTGCTGCATAGATATCGTATGTCGTCAGCCCCAACACGCCCCGCATCCAGCGCCGCAAGCGCATGGCTATGTTGCGACGCGGACGATATGCGGGCAGTAAAGTCATGAGATCGTCTATGGATGCTGTCTGGTGCAGCTTCATCAGCCGTTGCACATTTTCATTCGACCGGGCGTATCCGCGTGCATAAACGCGGGCGAATTCATCGCTCGGCTTTTCCGCGTGCATATTGGCGAGATGGCGCGGTGGCGGGATTAGCTTTTGTCTGGGGTGAATCCTGGCCAGCGTTTTCCACCCTCTACGAAATGTTCTCATGGCGAAGCCTCCGTTGCGGTCGCGCTTGGCGTAGGTGTGGGCGAGTCGGTGGCGGTAGGTGATGGCGTGGCGGTTTCCGTCGCCGTCGATGTGGCCGTCGCGGTCGCGCTCGCCGTAGGTGTGGGCGATTCAGTGGCGGTAGGCGTTGGCGTGGCGGTTTCCGTCGCCGTCGATGTGGCCGTCGCGGTCGCGCTCGCCGTAGGTGTGGGCGATTCAGTGGGCAGCGATGTGGCGGTTACGATCACAATGATTTCTACCTGCACTTGCTGCGGAGGCGATGTAATCACAACTTCAACCGGAGCAGGAGCTGGCGCGGTGATTTCTCGAATGATTTGTATTGGTTGCCCCTGGCTCTGCGGCGGTTGCTGAATAGGCAGCGACGGCGAGGACACAGCGGGCATCGTCGGATACCCTCCGACCGGAGTCCCCCAGACCGTTGGAGTGGGTGACTGCTGCCCGGCGAGCCACTGATCGCACCACGCACGCGGCGGAGGCTGAGTGGGGGATGCAGTCGGTGTCAGCGCGACGATCATTGCCGTAGCAGTAGCGAGAAGATCCTGGCCGGATGGTGTAATGGGCAGCGGCAGCGGCGTGATCGTCGCTGTGGGTTCAGGGGTCAGGAACCAACAGTAATTGGTTGTCGGCGTGAGTGTCGGCTGCGGGGCTGTTGGGGTTGCGGTTTGAATTGCAAAGACGGTTACCATCAATTGATCTGCATTCGGCGTGATCGTTGGTGAACTCGTGAGTGTGGGCGAGTCGGTGGTCGTCGGGATCGGCGTTGGCGTGGCCTCAGCACGCGCCATGCTGCTGCTCGCCTGCAAACCGAACCACACCAGCCCGCACACACTCACCAGGCCGCCAACAAAAAACACGAGTCGTTTCCAGTTGTAGCTACCGGGCGCGATTTCGTCGTCGACGGGACGGTAATCATTGGGGATGAAATCCACAGGGATTGGCATATCTCACCTGGAAATCAATATGATGAACATCAGCAAAAGGCTCACAAAGATCGCAGCGAGGAGGATCGATATACTGATGCCGCCTGTGGTGATTTGATACGCATACGCGACCACCTGGCCAGGCGTGCCGCTCGCCGGCGGTTGCAACGTCCAGTACACCCATACATCAGGCGTAGGTGTTGCCGTAGGCGTATTGCTGGGAACTGGCGTGGAAGTTGCTGTATTGGTCACCGCTGGCGTGGGCGTAGGCTGTACTATGCTGTAGGACTGCAAAAGAGACGGCGTAAATCCAGAGTTGTAAAGCGTGGTTAGTCCGGATTGCGCAGCGTGCGCTACGCTGGTGATTGTTCCGCCGCGCTGGGTAAACGTTCCACCTGATCCTGTCCAGAATAGATGATCGTTTCCAACAGCCATGACCCGAAGCGAGTCAATCGTCCCCACACTGAATGCATTGATATGCGTTGTCAGGGTTCCCGCAGACATCGACACCAACGACGCATTCCAGTTTGACCCGGATCGCTGGAGCCGGGCGGCCCAGAAATTGGCCTGATCCTGCAAGCGGTATATCAGCCAAATAGAGTGGCCTGATTGTGGGGAAGCGGGCAGCGTAAAACTCAATGTATGCGTTGCATCGCTGGTAGCTGTAGATGTTGATGCCCATGAAATTGGCCTGGCAGAATAATCATCCAGCACAAAATCATGTGTGACCGTGCCATTTGTCGTGACTTGTATGGACGCTGAAGCTGCGCGGTGAAGATAGTACTGCCGTCCAGCACCCCCAATAATCACATTTGAGCTGCCTAAAAAATTCGTGCGAAATTGCCCGTTCGTAAAAGCAGAAACATTGAACGTAACCTCATACCATGTTCCTACTGTCGAGCTTGTATTTTGAGAGATTTGCGGGGAAAGACTTGCCGAGCTTGTAAAGCGTGCTGCGCCTGTCCCTGGCGATCCGTTCTGTGCAGACTCTGACACTACGTTTGACCCGCTTTCGGTCGTTGTCCACCCGACAGGATTGTTTCCGCTCCATGAGGAAAAATCGCTGTTGGCAACAATTTCACTGCCAAGCGATTGATCGAAGCTGCTGCGATTGACGGTTTGCGTGCCATAGGCATAGCCCGCTGGTGGCGCGGGGCTGGTTGGGTTCGCCAGCGCTGGTAGGGTCAGCCCGATGAAAGTTGAAATAAAAAGCGGGTAAAGCAGCGGTCGCAGCCGCCGCGCTTGCGGCTGCGCCATATCAAAAAGCGTCGGTGATCGAGTTGATCACCAGGCGAACGATAGCAATGGCGATGGTGATGCCCCCGCCGATTGCCAGGATCGAGAAGAAGGTCGGCAGGTTATCATTAATTGACTGGAAGAGCGGATCGGTATCGATGGCAATCGCCACCGACGCAAGCGCTGCTTGCCCTGGCAGCAGCAGCGCTGCCCCCACCGCTCCCAATACGCCAGCAACGACCCCGCCGCGAGATACAGGCAGGCGAAGGGAGCCGACACTCAGCCCATACACGATGGTGGACATCACCAATTCGACCGCTGCAATGAAGAGGATCAGCGCGCCTATATGCGCGTTGAACAGCATCACCAGCAGCCCTGCCACGAACACAATACCGCTTGCGGTCACAGTGTTGCGATATACAAATTGCATGGTTTTAACCTTGAATCAAATCCACAAACCAGCGAATGAGCATAACGACAGCGAAGAATGCAGTTGTCAGGCCCGCTGCATATTGCACCAGCGTGCCAAGCACATCTGCGATGTGCTGTCCGATAATGGCAGGATCAGGCATTACAGATCGCCAATCTGCTCCAGCAGCGCACGAAGCAGTTCATAGGCTCCAGTCAGCGCGATGACCAATCCCACCCCTAAAAACGCAGGCACAAGCAATGCCGCCACACCTCCCATTTACAGCCTCCGTAGATAAGCAGCGAATACGAGCCAGATGAAAACCAGGATGAACACAAGCTGAACTGTGATGACAACGTCTTGCGTCGAGAACGCATACACGATTGCAACCTCTTGCCCTGCTATGTCCCATTGTGATGCTGGCATCTTCACCTCGCACTTCAGCATACAGATATGCGCTTGTCAGATAAACGCACAAAATGTACGTTTATAAACAACGGTCAACTATGAGTCGAACTGTTCGGTTATAATCAGTTGTGGGATGGAGGGGCAACCATGCTGTCAATGATGTATATGGGATTCGCAGACCACTTAGTTCTCAGCGCCATCGCGTCGCAGTGCGATGGAAAGCGACCGCTTCCTTATCAAACGATCAGCGACGTGATACGAACCATGTACGGCATCTCTCTCTCTGTACGAACGGTAGAGCGCGCCACACTTCGCTTGATTGATCGTCAGCTCGTTTTTCGCAAGGGCAATGGCAAGAAAGGATCGTATGTGTATGGCATCCATGCCAACGCCGGAACAATATCTGTCCTCACTAGTGCGCAGCGATAACGCATTGTTACTGGTCGCTGTTTTGATTGCAGGTGCGCTGCTGCTGCTGCGACTTTTCCCGGTGGCGGCGGGGCTAAAAATCACAATGCCGTCAATGCGTATTCCAATGTTTCGGGTATCGGATCAAATCGCGGCTGGGGCAGTGGCAATCGTATCAGTTGTGGCCCGATTGCCCCTTCTCGATCAGTCTCTATGGTATGACGAGGCATATTCGCTGGTAACATCCTCTTTGCCAGCAATGGATTTTATTCAAGCCGTTGCTCGTGATGTCCATCCCCCATCGTATTATCTCCTGATGCGATCCTGGCAGTCGCTGCTCGGCGGAGGGAATCTGGCAGTAGAACTGCTGCGCTTGCCCTCCGTGGGATTTGGTCTGGTCTGTGTGTGGCTGATGTATGAAGCCGCACGGTCGCTGAATTTATCAAAAGCCACAGGATTGGTCGCGGCGGGGTTGATGGCGATTGCCCCGAATGCAATTTACTATTCATCTGAGCTTCGCATATACAGCGCCTTCATTGCAGCGGTGCTGCTCGCGATCATTTTGTATCAGCGTCAGTCTCGTTGGTTTCCTGTACTGATTGCTGTGCTTCCGTGGCTGCACCAAATGGGACTGCTATATGCATCTGTGATGGGTTTGTACGCTTTATGGAGACCTCCTCATAGGGCGCGTAAAAATATTCTTGCCGGGCTGTGCGTGGGATTGATGATTGTTCCGCTCACGCTGCTGCAATCTGGTGTGATCAGCGACGGATACTGGCTGCAAGAGTCACCCGGTCAGATCGTTTATGTATATCTATCCGTTCTTTTTCGTTTCCTGCCAGATGGTGCGGGCTGGCTCTTGATCCCAAGTATCGCTTTCGTGCTGCTGGTGATCATGAATTCAGCCTGGCTATGGCGTACCATCGTCGCGCCGATATTGTTTGTCGTGCCGCTGTGCGCTGCATTGATAACGATTATCGGTTTACCAGTCCTTCTTCCCCGTGCGCTGCTGCCGTCAGCCATTCTGCTCATCCTGCCAATAGCCAAGTTGATCGCGTCTTCTCGTAATAATCTTTTGTGGGCTACGGCAACGCTTGCTTTGATTGTGCCTGGGATGGCCTATGCCGTCTCGACGGACTTGCGTCCAGATTATCGCACCGCCTGGGTTGATGGCTGCCAGGGGATGGACAGTGCCTACGCTACATCCATCAACATGGCATTTATCGCCCGCCAGTTCACCGACAACGTTGAAGTATGGAACGAGGCTGTAGATGATGGCGGGACTTTTCATGTGCGGGATCTTCCAGTCTGGGGATTTACGGTTGTCGATACCCCCACACTACCGACATGCCTCTTGTACGCGAACAATCCGCGTGCCGAAATCGCAGAAAGGCAATACGTACAATTACTGGTCAACATGCAGAATGACAGCATGGGCGCGCTGATCATCACCAACGACTCGTACCACATCCACGCCTGGAGATTAGTTGATGCTCGATAAAGCAACTATCGTTGAGGATGCCGCTCCGCCGTATATGGAGTGGCTGACCAAAGACAAAGCATCTGCTGAGAATGAATTGCGGCGGCAGCGGCTCAGGGAATATCAGGCGCAGTATATTCCCCTTAAGAACAGTGAGCTGCAACAGCTCATCAGGCAAAAGCGTAAGTTGGCGCGGTATCTTGGTCGCGCGCGATATGACGAGCTGGTGACGAAGTACCGCAGCCTGTCTGACGATCTGAGATCGTTACAGGGTCGGTATCAAGAAATCCGCCATTGCTATGAAAATGGCGACAGATCGCCAGGGCTAGTGCAAGAGGGGCGCATCATATTGCGGCAAGGCAAACAGCTTAAGTCGGCGTACGCTCGCATAAAGGGGATGCTTGCCGATCTGCGGCCAGTGTATGACGCATACGATCAGGCGCGACGACGCATCGAGCAGCACCATCGCTCGCTCGCCTATCAACGTGAAGAGAAGCAGCGGACTCGGCAGGGCTACCGGGAGGTAAAAACCGTCGCACGGCTGATTAAAGCGACTTGGAAAATCACGCCTGGTTGCCACTACATCAAGCGCATAAATGCCAAGCGCCAAAAGAATATCGTCGCCCGGTTCCAGAAGCCTCCCAAAATTTCCGCCGATGCAATTTACCTCAAGCTCAAAACGAGCAGCCGCCAAATCTTCGGCTACAACCCGTCCATCCCGTATTCAGTTCTGATCAGGAATTTGGTCGATCCAGATGTGAGTCTCAAGAATCTGACCCATGTTGTCGGTCGCCCTGTTCGCGTCGAATATGGAAAAAATCAATCCATTTGGTTTGTGGTTGACCGCCTCGGATCGTTGGATGGCCTACCGTTGGTCGTGCCGTTCGGCAAATTCATGGCAGAATTCCCGTTCAATCGCCGTGATCTGATTCCGCTGCCGGCGGGGGTCGTTGATGGCCGCCGGGTCATCTGGACGTATTTGGAGCATTATCCCCATGTCCTGGTCGGTGGTTCCACCCGTTCTGGCAAATCGAATTTGCTCAATGCGTATATCACCACGCTGGTGGGGACGCAAAGCCCGGACGATGTCAGGTTGTTCACCTTCGATCTGAAAGAAGGAGTCGAGTTCCAGCGCTGGAAGCAAATACCGCATTTCGCCGGATCGGTTGATCACATCGACCAGGTTCTCCCAGCGCTGCACTCAATAATTGAACTGATGAAGGCGCGTTACAAAATGTTCAAGGAACTGGGCGCAGTAAAGTACAGCGAGGTGCGGCGAACTCATACAGAACTTGCCTTGCCCCGTTTAGTGATCATCATGGACGAACTTGGTACGTTTGTTGGGAATAAAGAAACGAACGAGATTCATACAGCGATCCGGGAGTTGACCGCAAAAGGCGCAGCCGCCGGGGTTCACGTCATCGCCGCGACCCAGACCCCTACAGTTGAGGTTATCCCTGGTCTAATAAAAAATAACATGGATTCGCGCATGGCATTCCACTGCGCGAACAACACCGCATCCCAGGTGATTATTGATGTGGCCGATGCAGCAAAGCTCGCTGATGTGCCAGGCCGTGTGATAGCGAAGCTGGGCGCAAATATGTATCCGGCGCAGTCACCCCTCTGTGATCCAAGCGCTATGCGTGATGCAATGGACATAGCGACTGAAGCCTATGGCGACGATCCGCTACCCTTTCCTGAACTCTCTGACGGAAAGTCTGAGAGTCACACTGTTCATCCGGTGGCTCAGAAAGCATGGACGAAGGAACGGGTAGCTACCTTCTGCCTGGCTTATCTCAACGGAAAATTGTCTGCGCGATCTGCCCACGAGCGGCTAGCAGCCATGAATGTAACTGTGGCGCGTTCCACCCTTGATGACCTTATAAAGCAGATTAAAGCCGAGGGTCGTGTACTCGTCGATGGTCAGATTTATGGTTTCCGGCGTGAAGGGCAGGCATGGATAATGGTTGCCCAAGTGCCTGAAGACCACACACACACTTTACAAGAAGAAATCCCGGCAACCGGGCAGGAGATTGAGCAATCAGATGAAGTTGTGGCATAAGATTGTATGGCTGGTTCTCTCGGCATTGCTGGTGGTTGGGATCATAACCGCCAGTCCTTTGCCATTTACCTTATGGTTTTGTGGGATTCATATCCTGCTCGCGGCGCTGTTCTTTGCGGGCAAGAGGATAAAAATCGAACTGCTTGACGAACGCGACCCGCGCGGCAGGGTTCGCCGGCTGATCGATGGATGAGCCGTTTTCTACGGAGCAGAGGGCCGGGGGTTCGAATCCCTCCTGGCACAAGACAAGCGGTGGAGTAACTTCCACCGCTTTTGATTCCTACAGTACCGACCGCTTCAGCGAATGCCGACGCTCGATAATGCCGAGCGAATCTCGTTCAGTGTAAGCGGCTTGGAAATGTAGCCGTTGGCACCCGCTTCATAGGCTTCAGTGACACGCGGCGGCGCAATCGCACTGATCATGAAAATCGGCGTACTGGCCAGTGCCGGGATCGTGCGTAGTTCCTGGCAGAGCTGTAGGCCGTTCACATCCGGCAGCATGATGTCCAGCATGATCACGTCCGGGTTTACGTGTTCGATCATGCCGAGTGCCTGCCGTGCTGTGTGCGCTCCCGTCGTTTCATGCCCCATCAACTTCAGCAGTGCGGTCAGCATTTGTACCGTCATGACTTCATCGTCAACGACGAAGATAGTTGCCATAAATCGCATTCACACCTTTGGCTGTCACTCTACAGCCCGTTCGTACAAGCGAAAGCGCTTGTAGGTTTCTCCACCGAAGTTATCGACAATGCCGATGAGATTTTTGTTGATTTCCAGCACCCACCCAGAGTCGTTGTGGGTGTATTCGGTTTCCGTAAGCATGGTACGCATCAGGTAAAAATACATGGCCGCGTCCACCCCTTTATTGCGGTATTCCGCTTTCACACCCATCAGCGGCACACGAGTCCAGTTCATGATGGGGCGAATTTTCCAGTAGTACAACGCCTTGACCAGCGAGAGTAGCTCTGGCCTACCAGGCCGCGCATACACCTTGTGCAGCACCTGGTTAAAATCGGGTATTCCCAGAATAAACCCGGCAGGCTGATCGTTGACATAGCCAAAATACACCATACGCGGATCGAGGAAGGTCGAAAGCGAGTCGATCAAGCCGTTCAGTTCGCGTTCGGTGAGTGGGACGAACCCCCAGTTCTTTTCCCATCCTGCATTGTACAGTTCCTTGATCAGTTCAAATTCTGCTCGCCGAGCCTTGTTGTTGAAAGGACGAATCACGATCTTGTTGCGGCGCATTACCGCCTGCGTGATTCGCTCCAGCCGGGCAAGCGTCCCGCGTGCTTCAGTGGTTTGGCGGTCGAACTTGAAGCTGACCATGTCCATCGCCTTTGCGAACCCGGCATCTTCGATGAAGCGGGCGTAGTACGGCGGGTTATAAGGGTAGAGCAGCACAGGTGGGTAATCAAAGCCTTCGACGAGCAGCCCGGTGTCTTCATGCGTGGTGAAAGTCTGCGGTCCGCGAATGATGGGGTACTTTTTGGCTTTCACCCAGGCCACCGCCGCTTCCAGCAGCGCGGCTGCCGCTTCGGAGTCCTGCTGGCATTCGAAAGCACCGAACCAGCCGATTCGCTCGTCATGAAACTCGTTGTGGCGATGGTTGATATAGGCGGCAATCGTCCCAACGATCTGTTCACCGCGCCATGCGGTGAAAAAATCACCTTCGAGGTATTCCCACGCGGGACCGCGTTTGCGGTCGAAGGCTTCAGCGCGCATGGACACCAACGGCGGCACCCAGTGGGTATCCTGCTTATAAAGCTGCCAGGGGAATTCAAAGAATGCTTTGAAATCCGCGTCGTTTTCCACTTTGCGGATGTGAAGGGTTTGCTGTGTCATAGGGCATTACTCATCACAGGTAAGGTGCTGCGAAACGCTTTCCCAATGGTAGCGACTTTTTCGCACAAAAGCACCTTGACATCTGCGCCCGGCATTTGCTACTATTCCATGCGTAGTTCTCGATTTTCCACAGTAGCTCAACGGCAGAGCAATCGGCTGTTAACCGATCGGTTCCTGGTTCGAATCCAGGCTGTGGAGACAAACTGGTCGTAACTCGAACATTGTTCGGGGAGAACGCCGGAAGCAATCGATGCTGTGCATCCTGCTCCGGCGTTTTTTCTTGCCTTGCGCCCGTGCTTCACCGTGTTCTCAGCGCGTGTGTTCACGCGCTTGATATCGTCTACCAGCATCTTCAGGTAGGCGAACGGTGTTCGCAATTCCAGCATTACCTGTCCTGCATCATCCACGATGACTCGTTCAACAACTTGCCGCAGCAGTTCTTTCTGATCGCTACGCTGCAAACCATTATACAGCGTTCCCATCCTGGCGATCATTTCTAACGCCAAGTCCAGATTGTCAATATGTACCTGCTGCTCGTGCTGCATGGTTTCGAGCGCCCGATGAATGGTATGGCGGCGATCCTGCCATTCTGACCACAGGCTGTCCCACACCGCATCTGAGATTTTTCCTGAAGCCAGCAGCCGCGCCATGCGCGCTTCTTCGTCGTCGATCTGCTTCAGCATGAGCTGCATCTGAGTGTGATCATCCGGGCGCACATGCCCCAGTCGTTCCTGAACTTCTCTCGTATAGCTGGTGCGGATGAGTGGAAGCAGGTCAGGATCGACCTGAATACATCTGATCTCGCGCTCCACCGCCGTATCGATGGCAGTACACAAGAAACTCACCTCACCCGCACCCTCAATGCGATAGTACGGTGTACCACCGCCTTTTCGACCTGCATTTGAGGTCGAGCCGCTCAGCCGTCGCAGCTTGCCGTTATCCTGGCGGTAAAAGACCAAACCCGTCAGCAGGTAGAACTGCTTGCGACAGACGGTGCGATGTGCGTTGCGCCTTGCGAGAATTTCCTGCGCCCGTTCAAACTCCTCGGTCGTGACGATCGGCTCCCAGTTACCGCGTGACGTTTTGGGCAGCACGTCGTTCTTCAGGCTCACAACCCAGCCTGCATACGTCCAGTTGTGAAAGATGTTGCACAGCGAGCTTGTGTTCGCCTTTCGTTTGCCGCTCGGCGTGATTTCGACGAACGGTCGCCCGGAACGATGGCGATAACCCCGTTCATGAAGCGTTTCCGCGATCTCGCGGATAGACATCTTATCCTCAAGCAGCATTTCCCATGCTTCGCGCATGATCTGGGCACGTTCGGGGTCTTGTTCAATCCATTTGTCCCATCGTCCGAGGTCGGAACGCTTCTCGGAGTCCGTGCGGGCGGTAACATTTCTATATCCATCGGGCGCATAGCTGATGTAGCCGCCGCTCTTGCGCTTCGCCTGCTGACCGCCGCGTGTGCGCACACCGAGCAGAGCAGACTCTCGCCGTGCCAATGTGAACGACAGCGCGACCAGGATGCGATCATCGGGATCCATCGGGTCGAGATCAGGCGAGTTGGCAAAGCGCACCGCAACCCCGAACTCGTGCAGCTCGTCGATGGCACGCAGTGCTTCGGTATCATTGCGCCCGAATCTGTCTGCGCGCTCGACGATCACATGCGAGAACTTGCCAACACGCGCGTCAGCGAGCAGCCGCTGATAACCAGTTCGGTTGGCTGTTTTGCCCGTCAGAACATCGATGTACTCATCGATCACTGGTAAATCAGAGAATGCGAGGACATTTCCGTCGATGATCGAGCGCTGCCGGGCGCGGGAAAGCTCCGGTTTCTGATGATCCTCGCTGCTCGTCCGCAAGTAGATCGCCCAACCAGGCTGCGGCGGAATCGGTGCTACTTTTTTGCGTCGGTAGTTGCTCATGTCGTCGGCTCGTGCGACCCGTCATGCCCCAGCCGCGCCAAGATCGTCAATCCGGCTTCAAAGTCTTCGGTTGAAACGAGCGGCTCCCATGTTCCTCGAATCGTTTTCGGCGCAATGCCGTCGTCCTCGCTGACAACCCATCCAGCGTATGTCCAGTCGTAAAATGTACGCAGCAGCTTGTCGATACGCGGTCGCCGTGAGCCGGTCTTGCCCACGACAACAAATGGCTTGCCGTTGCGGTTGCAGTAGCCTTTCGAGTGCAGGGCTTCAGCAATCTGACCGACAGACATTGATCCAGTGAGCAAGAGCGCCCATGCTTCACGCCAGATGTGCGCTCGCTCCGGGTCGGGTTCAATCCAATGGCTGATGCGTCCCATGTCGCTGCGCTTATCAAGTTCGGTCTGCCCGCGCACATTGATGTAGCCGTCCGGGGCGCGCCCGGCGTAACCACCGCTCTCACGTTTCGCCTTCAAACCGCCTTTCACGCGCAAGCCCATGAGCGCCGACTCACGACGGGCGAGAGCGAACGTCAGCGTGACCAAAACACGATCATCGGGGTCGATTGGGTCGAGGTCGGGTGTGTTGGCGAAACGCACAGCGATCCCAAAGTCGTGCAGTTCGTCAATCGCCCTTAGCGCTTCGGTATCGTCCCGCCCGAAACGGTCGGCGCGCTCGACCACGACGTGCGAAAACTTGCCTGCGCGTGCGTCCGCCAGCATCTGCTGGTATGCCTTGCGGCGAGGGTCTTTGCCCGTCAATACATCGATGTATTCGGCGCATACTGGCATGTCCGATGCTGCCAATACGCTCATCGCAATCATCGTGCGCTGACGTTCACGCGAGAGTTCCGGTTTTTGGTTCTCGTCGCTGCTCGTCCTCAAATAGACTGCCCACCCCTGCAGGGGTGGGGCGATTGTCTTCTTCCGCTTTTCTGCCGCCATAGTTCCTCACTCGTGCTGTAGGTGTGAATGTTCGTTTTCACAATACAGCATTTCGCTCAACGTCTGATTTTCAGCGCCATTTTCAGCATTCTCTCTCGTATCATCAGGCGTTTGCTGTCCTTTAGCGAGCAGTTGCGCTACACCAAAAACGCGCCTGAGTACGGCATCTTCCACCTTGCGCAGCGCAAGGTTCGTATCCGCCGCGCTCATGCCAGCACACTAGTCAGGAACGGTTCATCCGGTTCTGGAACCTCAGAGTGCATCCATTCATCCGCACCGCCATCGCACGGATACCCACTCAGGCATTTGCACTCATGTGCTGACACCATGATCAGTGCATGACGCTCCGGCGGGCAGGCGGGGCAGCGCCACAATGCCGCGTGCGTACTGGCTGCCAGCGGCTTTCCGAGATGCTCCTCCACCACGTCACGCAGATCATAGGGCTGTTCGTAGGTCAGCATCAGTTCGTCTCCTTGTGCATCTCGGCAGCTTGTATTTCCCGCTCATGTTCTGTGACCGCCTGCCTGACGAGCGTGTAGATGAGATTGGCAAGTGGGCGGTCGTCCTGCTCTGCCCACAGCACTAGCCGGTCATGCAGCGATTGAGGCAGTCGAAAGGCGATCTTCGCCGTGAATGGGGCATCTCGATTCATCGTTGTCTCTCCTGGTTACTCGATGTGTACCCAGCGTAATCGAAACGGCGGACGATGGATCGCAAAATACTCACATTTGTTCGTAAATCTTTTGCATCAGGGTGTAAATCTTTTGCGCGGTGCAAATCTTTTACAGACGAACGCAAAATTTTTGCGCTGACTGAGGGAAGAAAACGTTTGTGCTACGAAGGTATGGAAGTTCTAACGCGCGGGGACTTGACTCAAGGTTGGTGTTTTGTAATACAATGTGCGTTTCAGCCATAGACCATTCGTTCTGATGGTCGTCGCTCATCTACGGGAAGCATAAATTGTAAAACGGAGGACGGACTGTGACCGCTATTCAAGTTGGAATTGTCTCGACAAACGCGATCATGCGTGCGGGATTGCAGAAGATGATAAGCGATTCGGGTTCACGCATCGAAGTTGCTGGGATTTTTGAAAGTTTTGCGGATGTCGACCGATTCGCACAGACACGGAGCGTGCGCGCTCTGATTGCAGACGAGACGATGCAAACGGCGAACCTGATCAAAGAATTGAAGCGTTTGGTGGAAGTCCATCCGGGACTGGCGATCATTCTCATCCTCCAGCGCCCAACTGCCAGCCTATCACAGCGGTTGATGACGGTGGGTGTGCGGGCGCTGCTCCACAAGGATGACGATCTGGAACACACGCTTAATCATACTATCCTGACAGCGGTGAGCGGAAGCGCAACCGTCTCGCAGCATTTTTCAAGGTTCTTCGATAGCGACCAGTCGAGTCCAGCCGGGATCAATCAGCGCGATCTGGATATCTTGCAACTGTTGACGGAAGGACTGGAGCCGAAAGAGATCGCCGCCAGTCTGGGTGTCAAATATCACGTCGTCAACCGAGCGATCAATAAACTCCTGCAAACCTACGAAGTGCAGAGCGTCGTGCAGTTGGGGCAGATGGCGCACCAGATCGTGAAGGTGCGGAAAAAGCTTGAGTGAAAAATGGGATGCAAAAGATTTACAGGTCAAAGTCACTTATTTGCGCCGGAATGCAATTGTTTTGCGTTCCGGTTGTTCTCGCCTGTGTTAGGCTGAGACGGAGAAAATCCGAGAGGAAAAAAAGCCCCATGACCACGCACATCCTGATCGCAGAGGGCAGCAGCCTGGCTGTAGTTGGCGCGGAAACGCTGCTTCGGGAACGCGCCGACACACCGATCCTGAAAGCTGAGAACGCCGATGACCTGATTGCCCAGGCAGCGCAGATTCAGCCCGCCGTCGTGCTGCTGGGTGAACGCTTCGATCCGCTGTTCGACACGCACATGCTGATTGAGCGGGTGTTGCGTGCTGCACCAGCGGCGCGGATCATCCTGATCGGCTCCTCCATCGACGGAGTGGTTATCCGAGACCTGTTTCTGATGGGTATCTGCGGTTATCTGGTGGCGGGGGATGACCTATCCTCCTGCCTGCTGACTGCCATCGATACAGTGATGCGCGAGCGCCCATACCTGTCCCCGACGCCAAATGCCGAGTACCTCATCACGATGCAGGCAAACCAGCGGGAATGGCAGCTTGACCAGGAAGCGCGAGCGGTGCTGCGGCTGTTGGCGAGCGGCTGCACAGCACGCGAGATCGCGGACCGTCTGAGTCTGAAACTGCGTAGGGTGTACTGGGTGACGGAAAAGATGCGCGCCCGCTTCGGTGTGACCACCAACGAACACCTGATCAGCCGAGCAAGCGCCGACGGTTTTGCTCACTTTCCGGGCTGAACCGGAATCCTCCATTCGACGACCGGAATCCTCCTACCTCCAAACCGGAATCGTCCAGCCGTCCCGTCATTCCACTTTGTTACGCTGAAACCAGCGTAAACGAGACTGGAGTGACGACATGCGGCGACTCGTAATTGCAATCTTGGCGGCGCTCTGCCTGACGGCGTGGAGTGCCGCCTTTTTCCTGATCCGCGCTCAGACGAGTGCGGACGACATCGTGATCCCGACCCTGATGGTGCTGCCGTCGGTTACGCCGACGATCACATCGTCCCCGACTGTGCCGCCGACTTTTACACCGACCGTCACCACAACGCCGACTAGCCCGGCAACGAATACGCCGCAGCCCACGTCGATCCCGACGCTGAGCGCGCGCGTGCTGGAGTTTTCGGTCGTCATGCCGGGCGTAGTCATGCCGCCGCAGCCGACCGACTTGCCCTATGGTCTCACGGTGCTGTACGAGCCCCCGCAACCCGTCGAACCGCTGCGTGACGCGACCGACACCGCGCCGCCGTTCATCGGCTGGTACGCTTTCGAGTCCGACTATCCGACGGTGAGCTACGCACCCGCCTGGACACCGCGTCTGTCGCAGTTCGCCAGCCGGGGACAGTACCACCGCACAGAAGGCGCTTACGACACCGCATCGTTCACCTTCGAGGGAGAAGCGCTGCGCGTGCGCTATGTCGCCGCGCAGAACATGGGCATGTTCGAGGTGATGGTCAATGGCGTGCTGTTGGAGACCATCGATGCTTTCGCGGATGAACTGGCATTCCCGACGACCGATGTGTACTTCGTCGGTGACGGCGTTCATCGCCTCGAGATTCGCGCCGTCGGGCAGAAGAACAACGCCAGCGAGGGCTACGTCGTCGGGCTGGACGCGATCCACGTCTGGCGCGGCGATGCCAACACGCTCATCGTCCCGCCACCGCTCGTCACCCATACGCCAACGCCATCCCCGCAGCCCGCCGCACGGGTCGAACTGGTCGGCGCGCCGCCGACGGTGCAAGCGACCGGGACACCTGTTTCGCCGCGCGTCATCCGCGCCGAAGTGGTCATCGCCTACGATGAGAACGGCAACCGCACGGTCGATCCGGCAGAAGGCGTGGCGGGCATTTCTGTGCGCGTCGTCGAGGTCAACACCAACCGCGTGATCGCCAGCGGGTTCACGGATGAGCGCGGTTATGTGGCATTCGAGGTTGTGACCGACGCGCCCGCGCAGATCGTCGTACCGTACTTCGGCGAGACCTGGCAGCTTCAGCGCGGCGGAAACAACACATCTGCGCCCGCGTTCACGCTGCTGCTCACCCCCGGCAACCAACCAGGACTCATCCCATGAAACCGCTTCTTATGTGTTTGCTCACACTGGCACTCGCGGCGCTAGCGTGTACCGGAACGCTCACCGGGATCACAGGCGCGCCCGTGTATGTCTGCCCGACGCCCGTCTACAACACGCCTGTGCCGCTGCCGACGCTGGTTCCCATTCCGGGCTACCCGACGTTCGTGCCGTTCCCGACTGCGCTGCCACCGCCAACGGTCACGCCGTATGCGATTCGTCCGCCTGCCGCGTTCTATCGCGGCGATGCGGTGTTCACGCGCAGTCCGCAGTCAGCACGTTTCCGTCTGACGAACATCTACACCGTGAACACGCCTGCCGGACGGACGGTCGCGGTTTGGCAGATCGAAATCCGCAACCTGAGCGGGGCGAACTATGACGTGTTCCCCGCCTACCAAAGCTATATTAGCCAGCTTGTCGGCGGCACGACCGGGACATGGGGCGCGTCGTCCGATGCCGCTGTCGATGCCGGGCTGACCGTGATATATGAAGTGGTCGGTCTCGCGCCGGGGGCGACGGCGACGTTCATGCTGGCGGCGTTCATCCCCTACGGCACAGCGCCCGACCGGGTGACGTTCATGCTCGACCCGACCTCACGCCCGACCCCGCCGCCGCGCCTGCCGGGGAGTAACGCGCTCATCTGGCGTACTGAAACTAACCCGTCCTGCGGCGCGACCAACGCTGACCCGCCGATTGGCGTGCTGCCGCCTCCATAAGAAAGGGATGACGAATGCCAATCGTTGACGATGTGCTGAACGGGCTGCAAATCCAGATCGATACCCTGTGGTGGAACCTGATGTTCGCGCTAGCGGGCATGGGCTGGAGCTTGCAGCGAGCCTTCCTGATGATGGGTTACACCATCGAGCTGATGAACCAATGGCTGATCGATAACGCCTTCACGCCGCTGATCACGCAGACGAACGCCAGCCTACAGGTGGCGGTGAGTATCTCGTTCGTGGTCGCGTTGCTGGTGCTGGGCATCACCTACCTGCTGGCGGCGTTCGCACGGATGCGGATCGTCGAGCCGCGCAGTGCGATTGCGTGGTATCTGGCGGGGGCGCTGTTCTTTTCGCTCGGTCCGAGCCTGTATCAGGGCTTGAGCGACTTCCGCCGCGACATCTCGCAGGCGTTCTACGCCAGTAGCCTGAGCGGACTGTCTGCCGCTACGGGGACGGCGTTCAATTCGCTCTCCAGCGTGGACAGTGCCGATATGAGCATCCTAACGCTGTGCGACAACTTCGGTTCGTACATGCCCGCCTGGAACTACACCATCGACGGGCTGGACGTAGCGCTCGCCTATCTGCGCGCCGATGGCATTGACCTGATGGGCTACCCGTCCACGCCGCGCGACCCGTACTGCCAGCCGCACACGCCCGACCCGGCAACCGGGCTGTGGACAGCGGGCAGCGTGCCGTGGGAGTGGCGGCGACCCGGTTCATTCTTCGCCAACGACCGCGATCCGGTGTTCTTCCCGGCGATGACTGCACTCCAGCGTTCCGACTCGCTGGCGATGACGATGGCGGCACAGGGGCGGTTACTCACTGCATGGCCGCTCATCCTGTTCGGCGTGACCGAGCAGCTCGTCTATCTGCTGCTGACCATCGCGCAGGGCTTGACGTTCATCTCGTTCGGCGTGGCGATCCTGTTCGCCTTCTTCAAAAAGACCGAAGTGATCGCTCGCTCCATCATCGACCTGTGGATCGAGCTGATCATTCAGACCATTGTCATCGCGCTCATTCAATCGCTCGTCGTGACCTTCTTCCTGGCGGGGACGGCGAGCGGGAACGGCATCGTCGTGCTGGGGGTCGGACTGATCTGCCTGATCTTCATGGTGATCGTATTGTTCAGCGGCGTGAAAGCAGTGTGGAACTCGTTCAACCGGCTGTTCAACGCCTTCGGTCAGGCGACGGGCGGCGCGGTCATCAGCCCCGGTGCGGCAGCGGTCACAGTGGGAACAGCGGCTGTCGGCACGGTCGGACTGGCTGCGGCTGCCTATGGCGGCACGATGAGTATTGGATCGAGCGCGATGGCGGGCGCAACGGCACTACGTTCAGGGGCAACGCCCGCGCAGGCGGCAGGTCTGACCTTCGGCGGTGTCGAACCGATTGCGGACGCGGCACGGGCGATTACTCGTTTACCTGCGCTGCGCGGAACCCCACTCGGTGACGCGGCGGAACAGTTCACCGAAGGGGCGACAGTTCGCCGTGTGGCGCGCGAAGTTCCACTGATCGGCGGGGCGCTCGGTCCGCGCATCGGCGCACAGCTTCTGTCGGACTACGACCCGGATAAGGCGGAGTATGACGACAAAGGGCGGCTTGTCAGCCGTCCGATGCTTGTCCCGGCGGTCGGGGAACGGTTGGAGAAAATGACGTACCCAATCGGCAAAATGCCGCGCAAAACCAAGCCGGATGCGCCAGCCGAGGACGAAGCGCTCGAATGGATCGAAGATGACGACGGGGAACTGACTCCGCTGTTCACTCCCGTGAAGCGTAAGCGGATGGGTACGTTTACCCCTGTCGCAACTACACCGACCGAAGCCGCAGCTGATGAGGAACTGGCACGCGAACGTGAGACCTATGCCGATGACATGCGCGGGGAAGAGATGGAGCAGCACATGTCGGATGTAGCGCAGTCGGGCGGGGGACATGGTGCAGGTAGCAGCGATGCAAGCCGCATCGAAAGCGCCGCTGCGCGGCTGGAGGGCAGTGCCGAAGCGCTCACGCGCGCCGGGCTGATGCTCGGTCAGCTTCGCGTGACGGGTGGCGAGAACGTCGCAGGCGTTATGGGCGATGTGCTGAACCTGGCGAACCTGAGCGGCAATCCAAGGGGCGGTCTTGACCATCTCACGGTCGGAAAGCTGATGGCGGATGCGCTCGGCGTGACGCCGGAAGCGGGCAAACCACCCATCACCAACGACCTGGCGCGCTTCGGCATGTTCGCCGACAGCGCCGCGCGGATCGGGTTATCGGGGGAGATGACAGAGACAATCGTGCGCGAGATCAAAGCATCACCCGATGGACGCCTGAGCGACGAACGGCGGGACGCGTTGATCGACGGCGCACGGCACACCGATCCATCATGGAGCGCGGCAGAGCGCGAAGTGAACCGCCTGGAGATCGCCGCGCGGTTGCTCCCGAACGAAATCACCGCCTACGGCACGATGCCTGCCCCACAAATCACGGTCGCGCCGGAAATGAATGTCACAGTGGAAGCGCTGGATCAAACGAGTACCGACGAAAGCGACTATGACGATGCGATGCGCGCGAACTCGTCGCTGAGCGGCAGTGAAGGCATGTTGGGAGGAAACCGTTCATGAGCGAGATGCTGAAGTATCACACCGTTGAGGAACTGCGGGCGCTCTCGCTCGAAGAGCTGCGTGCGCTGTGGGAACTCGTGCCGACCGACCGCCAGCGAACATACCGCGCCGCCTACGAGCGCGAGGTGAAGACGGCTGGTGCGGAAGGGTCGGACATGAAAGAACGCCGGATCGCGCTGGCGCTGCTCAAGCGCTACCACGAGTCGGCGCTCGTCCCGATTGGGATGCGCTGGGCGCGTGCGCCAAAGCGTGTGCAGGAAGCGGCAGAGCGCGGTGAAAGCATCAACGCGCCGGAAAACGCATCGACGACGAAAGCTGGGAAGCCTTCAGGCAAGGTGCTGGCGGTGCTGGGTGCGCTGATGGTCGGCATGGTCGCGCTGGTACTACTGCGTGGAGGGAGCGACGGATCGGTCGAGGTCACGCCGGATATGGATGTGACTGCCACGCTGCCGGGCGGGGTCACACCGACCCCGCTGGCGCTGGAAGCGCAGGACGATGTGATCGAAGGTGGCGATGCCAGCCGTGCGCCGTTCTATCCGATCAATCTGCAAATCACCGTGCCGGACGAAACCGTGCCGCGTGTGTGGGTGGTGCAGCGCCGGGCGGTGCGGGCGTCGGAATGGAACTATGACCCGAACCCGGATACTGCGTCGTTCCTGAACGGCATGAGCGTGCGTCCGGTGATCGGCATTCCGTGGTCGGAGGACAACGCCGACTGGTTCGCGCAAATCGAGGCGGGAGCCGAGTTTCGCCTGCAAATGAATACCGGCGCGATCCTGACGTTCGCTTTCGAGGAAAAACGCGAGGTACGACGCAGCGACACGGTTATCTTCCGCCAGGTTAATCCGGGACTCGTCCTACTCCTGCTCGGAGAGACCGACGCGGACGGGATGCCGACGGGGACGCGCACACTGGTCACGGCGGCGTACCCGGTCGAGCAGGAACTCGGACGCATGGGTGAACTCATTGGCTCGCTGGCACAACCTGTCATCGCCGTCACACCCACGCCGCTGCCCACTGCCATGCCGACCGCCATTCCGTTCATCGAACTGGATGTGCAGATCGTCAGTGTGACCACAGCGGAAGGGCGCATCACGACCCGGATGCGCCTGTACAACGGCGGCGCGACGGTCATCCCGATCACGCCCGACGATGTATGGCTGGTGCTCGGCTACGCAGAAAATCCGCCGGGTCCGCGCACACCCGCTGAAGGTCTCGCGCCGTTCGACCTGCTGCCGGGTCAGGCTGCCGATCTCACACTGGTATGGGCGTGGAGCGGTGAGCCGTTCGGGAGTTTGGGGGTTGGTGAGTATAGGTTTGCCATCCAGTTTATCCCGTAAAAGCTGTAGGTATTCGCAGGAGGAAACGCCCACTGCTTATGCTGATCAAGCAGGGGCGTTTTGCTGTGTCTAACTTTCACCTTGCTCAGAGATTCGACATTTTCAGCACCGCTTCAGGCAGGCGCGCGCCCTGGATCGTGATCTGCGACGCGGCGCGTTCGATCTCGCGGAGATCGTCAGTCGAGAGTTCGATGTCAGCAGCGCCGATGTTTTCTTCCAGACGATGCAGCTTGGTGGTGCCGGGGATGGGAACAATCCAGGGCTTCTGAGCCAGCAGCCAAGCAAGTGCGATTTGAGCAGGAGTGGCGTGCTTCTCGGCGGCGACCTTGCCGAGCAGATCCACCAGCGCCTGGTTCGCCTGCCGCGCTTCGGGCGTAAAACGAGGGGAGTAGTTGCGGCCATCTGTGCTGTCAAAAGTGGTGGTGGCATCGATTTTTCCCGTCAGGAATCCCGCACCTAGCGGACTGAATGGAACGAAACCTATGCCGAGTTCCTCGCATGTCGGCAGCACTTCGGCTTCAGGGTCGCGTGTCCACAGCGAGTATTCGCTCTGAACAGTGGTGACTGGCTGGACAGCATGAGCGCGTCGGATCGTCTGAGCCGCTGCTTCGGATAGTCCGAAGTGCTTTACTTTGCCTGCCTGAATCAGGTCTTTCACCGTGCCTGCCACCTCTTCGATGGGCACATCGGGATCAACGCGGTGTTGGAAGAGAAGATCAATGCGATCCGTGTTCAGGCGTGTGAGCATTGCCTCAACGACCAGCGTGATATGCTCCGGGCGGCTGTTGAGTCCGCCGAGCATCTGCCCCGTCTCAAGATCGATGTTCCAGCCGAATTTGGTGGCGATCACGACCTGATCTCGCACGGGAGCCAAAGCCTCCCCGACAAGTTCCTCGTTGGCATGTCCATATGCCTCTGCGGTATCGAACAGCGTGACCCCACGTTCCACCGCCGCCCGAATCAGCGCGATCATCTCCTGCTTGTCTGCTGGCGGTCCATAAGCGACGCTCATGCCCATGCAGCCGAGTCCGAGGGCTGAGACTTCCAGGTTACTGTTTCCAAGTCTGCGTTTCTGCATGTCAGGTACTCCTGTATTTGCGGAAAGCTCCAACGCGCGTTTCAGAATGGAAAGGCGTGTTTTCACTTCATAAACGGATTATAGGCAATCAGAAGCGTTGACCGGTACAATGATCATGGAGAATGATTGTACAATCCTGCAAACCCTCGACACACAGATTGAGAGACAGCCGGAGGAGATCGTATGGATGGAGTCTACCAACCGCAAGACGAACACGAGCTACAACGGTTGCAAGGCTATCGCAAGGAACTCCTTGATCGCATGGCGCGGGCTATCCCCGAAGATGGCTTTTTCCAACCACTTCAAGGGTTTTATCTGGGACGCAGTGCCTCGTCGATGGGGACCGCTCATGCCGTGCTTAAACCCTCTTTATGCGTAATTGCTCAGGGGAGTAAAGAGGTCTTGCTAGGTGGAAGTCGCTACGTCTACGACCCCTTCCATTATCTGCTCGCCACGGTCGAACTGCCGTGTGTCAGCCATATTCTGGAAGCCTCGGAGAAACAGCCTTACCTCACCTGCCAGTTGGTACTTCCCCCCGCGCTTGTCAGTTCGGTCATGGTCGAAACTGATTTTCTTGCGCTACCAGATAGAACCGATGTGAGAGCGATTGATGTCAGCCCTCTGGACGTGAACCTGCTGGACGCAGTTGTGAGGCTTGTCCGGCTCTTGGGTGCCCCTGCCGAAGCGCCGATCCTTATGCCCCTGATTATGCGGGAAATTGTCTATCGTCTGCTGATGGGTGCTCAGGGAAGCAGGCTCCGCCATCTGGCGATCTCGCCGAGCCTGACCCCGGACATTGCCACAGCCATCAAGCGTCTCCATCAGGATTTCGACCAGCCGCTTCGTATCGAGCAGCTCGCGCGCGAATTGGGGATGAGCGTTTCCGGTTTTCATCATCATTTTAAAGCAGTCACAGCCATGAGTCCTTTGCAATTCCAGAAGCGGCTGCGCTTGCAGGAAGCCCGCCGTCTGATGCTGAGCGAAAACCTTGATGCTGCCGGTGCTGCTTACCGGGTAGGGTATAACAATGCTGCGCACTTCAACCGCGAATACAAAAGCGTTTTTGGTATACCGCCCATGCGCGATATACAAAGATTGCGGGAAAATGCCAGTGTCTATTCTGGTTGATAACCAGACGAAACGCTCTTTCAGTTCGCTCTATAAATTCGTTCCGGCTTAACGCAAAAAACCGTGCAAACCCTACATACCGTTCACGCGCTCGCGTGACGATGTGTAGGATTGAGTGGTTTTCTCCGAACACCATACCTGTATCATCCCAGTTGCGTGCTGTCTCTTGACGAATAGAATGGGTGTTTCAATCGTTCAACTGGATTGTTCGATGTCTCAGAACCGTGTTGTGTGTCCAAAATGCGGTCGCGCCGATGCGATCCGCAAAGTGAGTTCGATTGTTTCAGCAGGCACGACTCAGTATCAGTCGGTTGGGTATGGTGCGGCTGACATTGAAGGTGAAACCCATTTTGTGGATACATACAGTCACGGCTCGGCATCGACCGGACTGGCAAATCGATTGTCAGCGCCCCGTCGCCCCGGAAAACCGTGGGACTTTGGATGTGCCGCTGTACTCCTTACCATGCGTGTTGGGATGTCGATTGCAGTGCTTGCAGTTATCGGCGCGGTTTCAATCTGCTCGCTTCCGCTGCTCTACGAATCGGTCTATCGGAACAGCAATTGGCTGATTTTGGTACCAATTCTGATCTTCGCTGGCGCAGTGATTAGACTGCTCTGGTGGATTGGCAGCAACGTCGCCCGCGAAGTAGGCACGATACGTCGTGATCGGTTGAACTATCCATCGGAAGTCGAGCGTTGGGAACTTGCGATAGAGCGGTGGAAGGGGTTGTACTATTGCTATCGGGATGATGGCGTGTTTTTGCCGTTTCAAACGAGACTCATCTCTATAGACGATCTGCGTGCATTCCTTTATTCGTCGGACAAGAAGAAGCGCTGATGCAGCTACTTTTTTCAATCTCTGACAGCGCAAAAAACCCTTCATAACCCTGCATACCGTTCATTCACGACAGGACGGTATGCAGGGTTTTTCACTCCCCGTACAGCCAACCCCGGAATCCTCCATTCGGCGACCGGAATCCTCCTACCCGTAAACCGGAATCCTCCAGAGGTTCACCACCCCCGCTTTGCTACGCTGAGGGTGTTACTCGCTGAGACCTCAGAAGGGTCTGCTCATGAAGAAAGTCCTGTTTTCGCTGTTTGCGGCAGCCTGTGTGCTGCCCATCGGAGGTGCGTTCGCCCAGTCGAACCCGCCCGTTCCCACTCGTCCGGTCGTGACCGCTGAGTCGATCATCTTCCGCCCGGATGTGACGGCTTCGTCCATCATCTTCCGCCCTTCGTCCACCGTCCAGAGTCAGGTGCAGTAACTTCGCACCACTCACCGCACCGCCTCCATCCCTCACCGGACGGGGGCGGTCGGTCGTGCATCCAACTATCACAGGGAGAAATCACTCGTGGACTTGAGTACCGCCATTCAGGATTTGTTCGGAGACATTCAGGATGTGGCGCAGATCATCGCGCCCATCGCCGCGATCATCGGGTTTATCGGTCTCGGCATAATGTATATGGGGTCGAGCTGGCCCCTGATCGGCGACTGGAAGCGCGACAATCCCAAAGCCGCCAACCAGGTCGTGATCGGGCTGCTCTTCGTCGTCTTCGCCTCCAGCGTCACCGCGCTGATCACCTTCACCTAAACCGTTCCGTCCGCCGTGCGCGGGGGTGTCTGCCTCCGCGCTATTTTCTTTTGGAGAAACGATGGCTGCCGACTTCAAATCGCACATCCTCAGCCGGGACGAGAAAGGCTTTGGCGGCGTGCCGTTCAAGCGCCTGCTGTTCGGCGGCATCGCGGGCGGCTTCACCTACACGCTGTGCCGTTTCGCGCTGCCTGACCTAGCGATCCCCGCAGGCGTGGTCGTCGCGCTGCTGGTGGTCGTGCTGACCGCGCCGCGCGGCGGACTGCCGCTGTGGATGCGTCTGTGGCTGAACCTGCGCGGGTCGCTGCTGCTCGCCGCCGCGTCGAACCCGACCGGACTGGCGGTGGAATTGGCGAAGCTGCTCAACCTGCCGCTCGATGCCGCAAAACTGGACGGACGCGCCGTGTTCGCGCCGCCCGCCGGACTGATCGAGGTCGATCTGTCGGAGTGGGTGACATTCGCCCGCGCCCGTGACCTGGACAAGGGCGATGGGCTGGTGTTCGTGCCGTCGCCGCTGACGGAGGAGATGCTGTGACCCAACTCCGTTCCTTCCTGATCGAACCGTTCGACATCATGCTGCACGCCACTGACGAGGGCGTGACCGCGCTTCAGGCGCGGTTCTCGACCTGGCTACGCACGCTGTCGGGCGAAGCGCGTTTCCTGTGCTGGCAGATGCCCGCCACGCTCGACGGCAAGATCGCATCGCTGGATGATACGGAGGTCGAGACCGACGACGAACAGCGCCGTGACCTGCTGATCGAGTATCGCCGCGAGTACGAGCGCATGAACGCGGGCGCGGAATATCAGCGGGCGCTGTGCGGGATGGCGCTGTGGAACGAGCAGAATCCCCGCGCGATCGCGGGTGGACTGTCCTCGGCTTTTGACACACCCGTCACAGAAGCGGCGTTCCCGGCGCTGTTGGACGGGCACTACGAACTGCGAGACCGTCCGTTCTGGCATCTCGCGCCGTCGGGTCGTCCGGGCGGGCGACCGTACTGGGCGGTGCTGACTAGCTACGAGTTCGCCCCTTCAACGTGGAATTTCTTCCGTCCACTGCCGCCGCTGCTGCGGCTCAACTTCCCACTGGCGCTCGCGGTGGACATCCCGAAGACCTACGACCGCAACGCGGCTATCGACGCGATTGAAAGCATCATCCAGGCGTATCAGGTTCACCTGGCGGGCGTGCGCGGGGAAGACAGCCGCTCGGTGCAGCGCGTGACCGACTGCCGCCGCGCCTTACAGGAGATCAACAACGGCGACGCGCTGCATTTGGTACAGATTGCCGTCGCGGTCGCCGCTGATGATCTGGACACGCTCAAAGAGCGCGTCGCGGCGGTGGTCAACGAAACGCGGGCGTGGTTCTCGCTGCGCCAGGAAGTCGGGGAACTGCTCTCGCGCGCCGTCGGCTTCTTTACGTCGAAACGCACCAAAGACATTGCCCTGCCCACGACGACCTGGCCGGTCACCTCGCGTGAACTGGCGCTGATGCTGTCGCCACTCGGCTACCGCAAACTCTCGACCACCGAAGGCGTGCTGCGCGGGGAGGCGGTCGGTGGCGCATATCCGGTCTTTCACAACTCGTGGCGGGACAAACGCGCCACGCATGAGGTCTGGGTCGGGCAGTCCGGCTATGGCAAGACGTTCGCGCTCAACTGCTATCTGACGCGCGAGTACGCGGAAAACGGCATCGCTTTCGACTTCCTCGAACCGATGGGTCACGGACGGCATATCGCGGAAGCCTTCGGCTTGCCCTGGTACGTCCTGAGTGCGAAGGCGGCGAAGCTCAACCCGCAGGATGTGATGTTCCCGACGTTGCTGGAGCAGGTATCCCATACGACGCGGCTGTACGAGACCGTTCTCGGTCGGCAGCTTTCGGGTGGGCAGCGTGAGAACCTGGAGCGCGGTCTGCTTGGTGAAGCGCTGGAGACGCTGTATCGCGGTTTCCCCGACCTGACCCGCGTTTCGCCCGACCTCGCGCCGACGTGCGAAACGGTTTGTGACGTCCTGGCATCGCTCGGTGACAAGCCCGCCATGCAGTCCATCGCCCGTGACCTTGCCGACGAGATCGCCGGGCTGTGTACCGGGTCGGGGCCGTGGTCATCGTTCCTCAACGGCACGACCAACATCGACCTGACCCGCGGCGGACGCGACTGGATCAGCCCGCGTGTCTTCTCGTTCCACGAACTCGAAGGCGATCCGATACTTCAGGCGCTCGCTTATACGCAGGTCTTGAGCGCCATCCGCCGCGACAGCCTGATCGACGAACAGCCGCGCATCATCGCCGTCGATGAGGTCTACCGTCTGATGCGTCACCCATCGCTGCTCGACTTCCTGATCGAGGCGGCGAAGACGTTCCGCACCCGTCGCAAGAAAGCCGTGATGATCGATCAGTGGATGCACCACTCAATGCCAGTTGTTCCGCGCGGTATTCTGCCGTATCCTGCCAGCGGGTGAAGCGCGTGTACGGACAGTTTCCTTTGTAAGTGCGTCCCCAGCGCCCACCTTCGCCATATTTGTAGCCGTAGCGCTCCTGCAGCGATTTCCAGGTGTAATCCGGGAACTCGCGCAGAATGCGCCACTGATCGACGTTTCCCTCGACCATTGCCCTCAATTTTTCCAGATCGGCGACTTCCCAGAAATAGCCGAGGCTCTTGTGCGTCGTGCTGCGCTCCGAACTGCTGCCGTCGCGCCAGAACACGGTGACGTGCTTGGTGTGCCGTGTCACCTTCATGACTTTGATGTACCGGGCGAACGCCTCGAACAGTGCGCGCTTCTCGTCGGGCGGCACATCGCTCCAGCGGGCGATCACCAGTTCCAGCACCGGGCGGGCATCCGCCAGTGAGCGCGACCGCTGCTTGCCCGACTGGATGCGCGTCAGTTCTGCTTGCAGCTCGACAATCTCGCGGTCGGCGGCTTCAAAGCGGGCTTGCGCACGGGCGACCATCTCGGCATTCGAGAGCAGCCCCAGATTGGCGATGATGTTGTCCTTCGCCATCTCCGCCTGGCGGATCGCCGCCTTCAGCCGCCGCAGCTCGGATTGATCGACATTCTCGACGCTCGCCAGCGCCGCCGCCCACGCGGTCTCGTCGATGGTCGTATCGCGCAGCCGTTCGAGCAGCATTGCATCGACCATGCCGTCCAGGATGAACCCGCGCAGCTTCCATACGGTGGAGCGGTACGGATATTCGTTGAGCAGGTACTCGTACTTGCCTGCATCCACGTTCCAGATGGTCGCCAGCCGCTTGTGCGGATGATCGGGCAGATCATCGGTGTACACCAGTCCGGCATAGGCGGGCGGCTGCGCGGTGCGGTTGGCTTTGTCGTGGCGTATCCACGGGCGGTAGGGAACATAATTCGGGTTCGGCTCGCCGTGAAAGTCGGTCGGGGAGAGGCGGTTGAAGGCATACATGAACAGATCGAGCGGGATGATCGCCTCGTGATTGTTCCACTGCACGACCGCACCCATATGCACCCAGTGTCCGATGTAGGCGACATTGACCAGCATGAACGACAGCCCGGTGTGCGACGGCGTGAGTCCGCCCGTGAATGGCGAGCGCCGCGTCAGATGATCGGTCACCTTGAAGCCGTCGGGAACGCTTCCCTCAGGCACATCAGGGAAGTACGGACCATTCCGGTCGATCTGATGCCAGGTCTCGTACAGGTTGCCATTGTTCGCACGGAACAGCTCGAAATAGCGCAGAGTCACATCGGCGTACAGGTCGAAGCGTTTGTACTTGCGGAAGTCAGGGTTGCGCTGCTCGTCCACCTTCGCGCGGCAGTCCACCATGAAGCCGGGCAGAATTTTCCGCCCTGACCACATGCCGCCCGCGCTGCGGCTGTGCCGCGCCTTCACCAAACGCCCCCGAATCTGGTATTCGAGATAGTCGGCGGCGCGCTGTGCCTCCTCGCGGAACATCTTGATGTGCGCCGACCCCATAACCGGATGCGCGAAGTCGTAGACCATGCGCGGGGTCATTACCTGCACGTTGCGCTCGCGGCACGCCTCGATGAACATATTGGTCTCTATCATCGTCACGTCGCGGAAAAAGCGATCCACATCCTGCGCGGCGACCAGCCCGATTTGTCCTGCCCGGATCAGGTCATAGAGCTGCGACATGCCTTTGCGTTCGCGGATTTTCTTCGTCCCGCTCACGGCGGCATCCGCATCGATCATGTGGACGTTCTCGCGCACCCAGCCGCGATCTAGCAGATGCTCGATCATGTCGATGGTCTGGAGGGTGGTCATGACATTGCCAATCTGTCCCTCGGACGACTGGCGATAGTAGACGGCTGCCGGGCGACCGAGCGGTAAAGGCTGCGCCTTGTACGGGTCGATGGGCTGTTCAGGGCGTTTCAATGGGCGTGGCATTCATGTTCCTTCTCTCCGAGTTCCGCACAACGAAAAGCGCCCTGCTCAGACCGTGAGTGAATACGGCAAGAGCAGAGCGCATGAGTTAAAATGCGTCCCAGCCCTGCGCAGTGTCCTTATCACTCGCGGGGTCAGCCGGATCGTCGAGTTGGCGCTCGACGGTCTGGCGTAATGTAGGATCAGTATAAAGTGAACTGTCCAAACGCGCAACAATCCGCAGGATGTGCCGGCACACATCCACGAGATCGACCGGTTCGGCAGGGTCGGGGATGGGACGCGGGTCATCGCTCAACGCGCACCTCCCGTCGGGCTATTCAGTTGGGTGAATCTGGAAAAAGGCTGCTGGCGCTTCATCGTTCCCTCAGGTTTAATCGATGAAACCAGCGTAGCAAAGTCGGATCGGCAAAACCCTGTAATTTTCCGGTTTTGGGTTGGGAATTTTACATGATTGGAAGGTAAAATTACGGTTTTTCAGTAAAGTATCAGGAACCCATCGCCCTGCTGCTCAGATCTATGCTTTGCTCGCTGGGTTCCGTCCGACACACTCACCTTCGCAGTGGATCACAGAGGGTGCTGAGAAAAATTGACCGAATCGGAGGGTAAAATCGACGGCGGTGGTCGCATTTACCCATCCATTCGTCAGAAATCATGTTGGCTATGGCTTTGTTGATCGCAAATTGTTTCACTGGGTAGCAAGTAAAATTTGGCTTTTGATGCGCAAGAAGATACTTTTCCAACCATCTATTCAAAATATTAATCTTAAATTTTTCATAATGCAACTATCTTATTTTTTATATATTTAACATAAATCAAGGTTTTCTGAGTATAGTTGCAGTTTCTCGCAGGAACTTTTTCTGTCTCGTACGTCCGTTTCTATGTTTCAAGGTAACCAAATTCAAGGGAACAAACCCTATTTGACGAGCAATCTCACCTAGAATAACGTCAGTAGCAATAGGTAAATATTTGTGTCTAGAGTTCGCGACAATGTACACCAAAAAACCTCCTGGTTTTAAAATGCGCCATTGTTCCTTTAATGCTAAATACATATCCTCAAAGTACCCAATGACTATCTTACTTATTGCACTCGACTCACCTGTCAAGATTGTTGCCTGCTTCATGCATTTGAGTTTTGCATAAATTTCTCCCATCTCAGGCAAGCCATCAAAAACACTCGGTCTATCAAAATTTATGCTTGGATGCGAACGGAGAGAAGATTTACGGAGTGCTCTCCAATCTTCAGTATTAGAAATGTAGTCAAGCATCCATAATTCGAGTTTGTAAATCTCAGAGTAGTCAAAATTGTTCAAATATGGAGGTGAGTATAAAGCCAAGTCGTAGGTACAGTCTTCAGCAACATCTCTCAAGTTAACAGCAGAACCATGATGAACATTAAAGGCTGAACGGAATGTGAATCTTTCAACATCTTCTAAGATTTTGGCCCATTGAGCCTCTATAGCTATCTTGGCAGTTGGGCGATGCGGTTTTTCTGCATATCGTAATGCTCGACCATCCTTTCGAAGATGTCCGACACTATCAATAGCAGCTGCCACACCCAGAAGAAGCGCGTCCCTAACTACTGTATGTATTTGTAGTCGTCGAATCTGATGAATAATCAAACACATCAAAGAGACATCTTCATAACGAAAGTACTGAGTATTATTTAACGTCGTAAGAACCGGCAATTGAATTGAGTCATGTTCGGCTTCAAAATCAACACGTGCGATTGCTTGTAAAAGATCAGCTTTCAATAATCTAGGATATTGCGATTTTGTATTTGACACGAAACGAATGAATGGGTTGTATTCTATGCCGTCAACGTCCATCCCAGTTAATGCAAGCGAAACGCCAGTAGTTCCACCTCCTACAAATGGGTCGATGACACGAGATATTTTGGCGTTGTATGTCGTTGACAGAAAATTGACCACCCAAACAGGCAATGCGCTGGAGAAACCTTCTTTAAGTGAATACCACCGGTGAATCGGTTGGTTTGCATTAGACACGGCTGAAACTAAATCCGGGTCAGGATGAGTAAGTGACTTAAAATTCACCTGAAGCTCCGAATACCATTGTTCGAAAACTTCCGATGCTTTCACAACTTCGGGGTCTAGATCAGACTCTGTGAGTTTCAATCTTTACTGCCAAATCTATCCCATGTGGAGCGAGTTTGTCCACTGGCAGGAACGTGTTCTGGTAACGGACTAACCTTAACTACTAACGGGTAACGCCTTGTTATATTTCCAATGATTAGTGCATGATGACGTGGCATTCGTGTAGCAAAACTGCGAATTGTTTCCTCATCTGTGAACGAACTATTGCTGACATTCTTGATGTCATCATTATGTGTCAAGCTCAACAAAAACAGATTGTCCAGCTGGCGAAAGACTGTCCTTGGAAGTTCTTGAGGTGTGTTCGTCACAAAGAAAGCTCCCATACCGATATGTCTCCCACGAGTGATGATATCAATAATGACATCTTCACTTATGTAGAAGTGAGCCTCTTCATAAAAAACAAATGGGAATCTGCCATTGCCAGTTGCACTTGCTTCATCGCGGCAAATTGTTTTTATCACATTGTTCATCGCACTCACCAAAGCACGTTGTGATGAACTACCGAGACTACGCATATCGAATATTATTGGCTGGCCCACATTTTTGGTATCGCCAGCTGCAAGAGCGTACATGCCCGCCAAGTTTAATGGTTGAGCCTGATTGCCTTGATACTCGTGAAAGAAGCCCATGCCTTGGATAGTCTCTAACCGGCTATCAATTGCCTCTTGAACATAATTTCCTCCTCCCCAGGTAACATTTCGAAGAGTCGTAATATCAATTGAAAACGGTTGATTACGTTGTCTACAATATTCACGACGGTCCCGCCAAATCTGCGGCAATCGACTTGCAAAAACCGCTTCTGAATTTTCCGGCAACGGACGAACATCTCGAATCATTTGCTGCAACATAGGGTGTCCCATTTCATCCAACGCTGGGCGAAAATTCTCGCCCCAACGCATGACTTGAGCACCCGGCATCTGGATGTATTCGCCATTGACATCAAAAACAATTACAGGAACGCGATTTTGCGACAGTTGAAGTACGAAATGTTTAGCAGTATGTGACTTACCTGAACCTTTCACTCCCGTAATAACATTGACCATATTAAGGCTTTCACCATCGAGGTCAATATTGGTGCCGTTATACGCACAAAACGGCATAGCAAAGCGAGTCTGCGGTATTACATGACCAATGAGTTCTTCAGCCTGCACTGACTCAATTGCGACATTGCGCGTCGGAATCCAACCGTCCCAGCTTTCCCAATTTCCAGCACGGATGCGCTTACGTATTTTAGCAGTTGCAATTTTTAGACTACGCATCTGCCCCAAGCCATACTCGCGATCCAGATGATGAATAGTCTCTGCCAGCCTTTCTTCCAAAACACGTTGGATAATCTCTTGTTGTAGACCAATATATTCTAGGCTATCATTGCTGATTATCTGCACAACAAGCCCATCATGAGCCTCTGTCAGTTCCGTAATCTTATATTGAAGTCCTACCTCAGCTGACTCATCCGCTGGATGATAAATGAGAAGAACTTCATCACCTTTGATCGTTGCTATTTCCATTATTTGAATCTCCCGCCAAAAGGTCCGAAGATACCGCCAAGATCGGCTTCCGCTTCTGCACGCAATGCGTATTTAGCTCCGCACTGCGCCTCAAGCTCGGCCACATGTGGAGATGTAAAATAACTGTGTGCATGCGCCTGTACTAGCACATCTGGATAACCGCCACGCATTAAACAACTGGCGAATAAAGTCTCTATAACTTCTTCTTCCCGCTGCCCTGCGACAGGTTTAACGTCAACACGATACGTGAGTCCCATCGGGGAAAAACGGATTGCATAAGTTGCCCCCATGATTCGTTGCTTCATCCCATCACTCATCATATCAGTTAAACGTCGATAACAAACTTGATAGGCACTCTCGGAAAGCCAAAATCGAACTGCTCGATTTTGAACTTGAAGACGTGATTGCTTCGAAATAGCAACTACAGCATTTCCGTATTCATTTGCAGAGTCTCTTAAACTCTCAAAAAATACAGTAGGGGTATCATATGTATTAGTTGTCAGCGCGCCATCAAGTAATACAATTCCATTCTGAATTGATCGGATCGCAAGCTTTTGCAACACTCGTTCAAACCAGTTACGAAATCGATCAGAATATGCCTGAACGTTATCAGCTACGCCACTTTTAACTCTTATAGGTATATTTTTATCATCTAGTTCAACAAACATATCAGGTTTGCCCAACTGCGTACCAAGAATATGTAAAATTGCAGCTTTATCAGTGTTACGGAGATATATCGGACCCGTTCGATATAAATTAAGCACTGGGTGACTGTTTGTTACGCTAATTATCGTTCCCCGTAAAGCGATGATCAACCCATCCTCAGTCTCACCAAGCCGAATTAAACCAGTATCGACGGCAGTCAGGGGAACTGGTTGGAAGCGAAGATTGTTCGTGTTCACTTCCCAAATGAAAGGCAATTCATGATGTTCTTGCCAATCAATCCAATCTTGCAACTCAGCATCATCGTTGCTTATCGCATCATTTATAGGCTCATCGTCATTTGAAATCCGATAAATTACGCTTCTTGTGTTTGAATTACTATCACGAGTCGGCGCAAGTTGCTCCAGCTGATCGAGCAATTGCTCAACATCAGGAATGTTGGTTTGATCAAACATGCGAGTCCCAGAAATCAGCAAAACCACGTTAACGCTAGTTTACCACATCGTTTTGGTCAATTCCATTGATGCCGTAGTTCTAACAAAGGTAGCTGGAGTTAGCGTCCCCAGCCAAGACGTTCCGCATCAGCCTGCATACGCCTCGCTCAGCAGCCGCGCCGCGCGGTTCATGTGCTTCTTGAACGTGTTCGCGCTGCGTCCCACGTCCGCCGCTGCCGTGCGGTAGCCCTTGCCGTCGATCTGCGCCTGCAATGCCAGGCTCAGGCACGGCGTGTGACGGTACTGGTCGAGCAGCGTTTCGGCGGGTGCGGTGTGTCCGGCACTGTACTGCTCACGCCATGCGAGATACGGTGAGACGAACCGCCCGTTGGAACGGTTCTTGTCCGGGTGGTCGATGATCGGCTTCGGTGCGGGATACTCGTGCGTTTCGAGGAACGCCTCCGCGAATTCGTAGCGGACTTCCGCCATTACCGGCAGCACGTAGCTCTGAACCCAGTTCCAGGGCGTCATGCCGGCGATGCCCGCCGCGTCCTGGCGGCTGACCTGCGTCGTGAGGTAGTACAACGCCGCCAGGTGGCGCAGCGAGTCAGCGTACTTCGTCGCCAACTTGTGCATGACACGCTCGATGTCGATACGCATGTCGATTTCGGTCGCCCACCCCGCCCAGCGTTCGCCGCGCTGGTGCTGCATCCCATCAATCTGCTCATCGACCGTGTTGTGCCAGTCGTCGGAGATCATCGCGTCGAGGCTTTCATACATCTGCGCCCGATACTGCATGGTCGAGATTTTGCTCCGCGCCAGAATGAAAAACACCGCCTGGCGGCGGGTTTTCTCTTTTAAAAAGTCACGCTGTGCGCTCAGCGTCTCCCACAGCGCCATGAAGCCATTCTGCAAACAGTCGGGCAGTTGGTGCGGCAGAACGCAGTAGCTTTTCAGCACGTTCGAGGCATAGTGCGCCAGGTCGTCGTGAAGTTGCTCGAAGGTCATGGGTTCCGCCCAACTAGTCGGGTAGACGGCGACACGCGGAAACGGCTTAATCTGAAACGTGGACATGGGGACACTCCCTCACACCGCTGGAAGCTGCCAGCGCAGTGAGCGCTACCGCTCCCCCACGCGGGATGACGCAGAAGGGGGAACCGTCCAGCAGCCGCAAGGCAGGCGGGTGGTTCGGTAGTCCCGTTTTGCAAGCCTGCGCCGCAAAATGGGATTAGCCGCGCAGCGGCGACCGTACCGCCCGCTGGTGCTGGACGGTGGGTTCCCTCGCGTCATACGATCGCCGCGCGGCGGTAGTGCGAGGCTTTTTGTGTAGTGGTAAACTGGTAGAAAATCTGTTTCGAGGGTGAGGCGATGATTGAGCGGCAGTTACATCTTGATGGCTTGTTGGAGGTCGAGGATCGACCGCCGATCACGCCGTTCTATGCGCATACGAATGGGCAGCTCTGCGTTGGTGATGTGGTCACATGGCTCGCGTCGCTGCCATCGGCATCGGTCGATCTGGTGTTTGCCGACCCGCCCTACAATGTCAAAAAAGCCGAATGGGATACCTTCGAGTCGCAGCAGGCATATGTTGATTGGTCACTGCGCTGGATCAGCGAGGCGGCGCGTGTTCTCAAGCCAACCGGGACGCTGTATATCTGCGGATACTCGGAAATTCTCGCTGATCTCAAACTACCCGCGTCACGCTTTTTCAAAGGCTGTCGCTGGCTGGTGTGGCACTACAAAAACAAGGCGAATCTGGGCAGTGATTGGGGACGTTCTCACGAGAGCATCCTGCACTTTCGTAAGTCGCACGACTACACCATGAATGTTGATGATGTGCGTGTGCCGTATGGCAGTCACACCACCAAATACCCCGAACACCCCCAAGCGGAAACAAGCCAGTACGGGCGCGGCGGCAGTCGTAAAGGCGACCTCTGGCAGCCGCATCCGCGCGGCGCGAAACCGCGCGACGTGATCGAAGTCCCTGTTTTGAGCAATGGCATGGCGGAACGCACAGCGCATCCTACCCAGAAGCCAGAAGAGTTGCTGCGGAAAATCATGCTTGCCTCATCGAATCCTGGCGATCTGGTCATCGATCCGTTCCTCGGTTCAGGTACAACGGTGGTCGTCGCCGAACAGCTTGGGCGTCGGTGGATGGGGTGTGACATTTCGGCGGAATACTGCGGCTGGGCGGTCGAACGGCTGCAACGAGTCGAGAGGCGGACGGTTGAGGAATGGATTCAGTTCGATAACGACAACCTCAATCGTCGGAAGTCGATCCGATGATCGAGCCTACCCTGCTCGATTTGCGCGTCAGTGTCAATGACCGCAGCGCCTTTGACAGTCTCGAAGATTACCGTGTTCTCGCTCACGCCTATTTGAGCTACCTCCAACGTGTGCCACCAACACGTATCCTGTCACCGGCACGCCCGCATTACATCTTTTTCCAGTACGGTGAGGAACATGGACATCGCATCACGCGACCGCTCAATACGAACCTCTTGTTCGAGGATGCAGCGGCGTTCAATGCTGCCTTCGACCGTTTTCTGACCTTCCTGAGCGACCTTGCCCGCCATGAAGATCGTATCGTCGATCAGCCAGGTGTCGAGGCATTTCTGCTCACGCGCGAGATCGACCGCATCATCTACACGGTACAGCAGTCAGCGGGCTGCATCGCAGATGCGTTCTCTGATGCCAATCAAGCACGCAAACGGATTGGGCAAATCTTTGAGAAGCTGGTCAATCTTGTGATGCGCGCCATCGGGCTGGACTGTGAACCGCGTACGATCAGGCTACCTGTGACTGGGTTTCCTGGCTACACAATGTCCTACGAACTTGATCTCGTGTTCTCGCGTGCGGGTGCAATCGTCACCCGTGAAACGCGCACGCTGCACCCCGATGAAATCGTCGGCTCGGTCAAAACGACGAGCAAAGACCGCATCGATAAAATCTTCCTCGACAAGTATCTGCTGACCAAGTTGCTGGGACGGGACGTACCCGTCGTTGCCCTGTTTCTGCACGACGTGCAGCGAGCGCAACGCGGACAAAGTATTTTTGGAATTAACTCGACCTTCAAATCGAATCATTTTCTCGGCTACACGGTCGCGCTCAATCGCCTCGACGGGGTGTACTACATCGACCTCGCACCTGAAATGATGGCGAATGCCTTACTGCAAGCCGAAATCCGCGATTTTCAGCGGTTTCTCGTCGAGGATGTCTGGCGGCTGCTCAAGCCTTGATCTGCTGTCACACTGTCACAGTCGTCACAGACAGCCTATAGGTGTTTTGGTGGAGGCAATTACACCCCTGTGATCTTTTGCGATTCATCCTGGGATGACGTTTCTGAAGCTGTGACACCTGTGACGCTCTGTGACAACACGTCAGAGTTCTCTCGTACAAATAAAAGAGGCTGTCACAGTGTCACAACCGTCACAGCCTCTTTGATGCGGATTATTCTGCTACCCGTGCGATCAGTCCGTCACAGTGTCACAATCGTCACAGGTCATGAAGTCGGCTTTTAACTGCCAGAAGCGCGTGGCAATGCCGCGCACGCGCCGCTGCACGGTCAGGCTGTTCGCGCCGGGGATCAGCCAGCCGTCCTCTCGAAGCTGCTTACCGATGTCGGTCGCGCTGAAGCGAAGTGAGCCACTGCGTGACACCTCCTGAAAGGCGATGTCAGGTAAAAGCAGCACATGCGCCCCGTCCTGGTAGCCGATGATGGTCACGCCTGGACGCGGCTCCTCTGGCATTTGCATGTTGCTGGCGAACATCACTCGTCCGCTGGCAGCGAGTTGTCCGAGCAAGTCGAGGAACACCCGCCCGGCGCGTTCCTGCTGCACCGCCTGCACCGTCTGGACAATCGCGTCCTGCCAGATGGGTAAGCCTTCGTCCGCGTCGCGTTCACTCAAAAACTCATGCAGCAGTTGGTAAACGGTGACCAACGCCGCCCAGTTGTTGACCATGCGCCCGGTGTTCGCCTGCCGACCGAGCGCGGCGTGCAACTTGTCACGGTAGCCCGTCGAATTGCCTTCGTACCGTTCGGTGATATCGTCGGTGAGTATACCCGCGTCGGCTTTCCGTGCGATCCACGCCGCGAACGCCGCTGTGAAGGCGGGCAAATGACGGCGAAGCGCGTCCGCCTGGCGCAGCATTACCCTGCCTGGATCGCGCTGCTCCCACGGTGACACTTCCAGCACGAGCATTCGCGCTAAAACAGATGCTTCACCCTCAATGGTTGTCTCGCCCGTCGAGAGCAGCAGTCCCCGGCACGGGCGCTCCTGGCGCAGCTTCGCCTCGCGGGTCAGCCTTCCGCGTCCCATGCCGCGTGAGTAGCTTTGCAGAAAGCGGGTGAAAGTGCGCTCGTCGGCGTAGACGGCCTTGTAGTCATCCACCCAGTACAGCGCATCCGCCAACGTGTAACCGAGCGCCTCGACCGTGTTCACCGTGTCGCCCCACTGCGCTGGTGGATTATCACGGGTGAAGCTGCCATAGAAACTGGTCATGAGCGCGGCGATCTCGCTTTTGCCGCTACCGGTCGTGCCGACCAGGTGCAGCGCGGGTTTCGGCGCGGCGGACGGGAAAAAGCGTTGCACCAGCGGCAGCAGCGAGAAGGCGATCAGTGTGGATGCTAGTTCTTTTGGAAACACGTCGATGGCGGCGTGAAACGCCTTCAGACCGTCGTCCCATGATCCATCGCACAGCCCGTAGCCGCGCAGCCGCGACTCCAGCTCGACTTCAGGCGGGCTGGTCAAAACTCCCTCGCTGGTGATCGATGTTTCCGGTGAAACATACGCCCATCGGTCATCCAGTTTCGTCCAGCCGATAAAACGGTAGGTCTGGCGGCGCGGCGCTTCACCGGACAGTTTGAGGATCGCCGGGGCGAGATGCTTCTGCATTCCGGCACGCGGTGAAAACACGCCGCCTGCCTTGCCTGCGATGAACCTCGCCAGCGCGTTCGGATCGCCGAACAGTTCGTCGGGTGCGTCGATGGTGGTCGAGTACGAATGATTATTCAGTTGCAATCGCATGTTGCGCTCGATCTGCCCATCGTCATCGACCTGCATTCGCCATTCCAGCACCCGCGCCGACCAGTCTGCCACGATATACCGGGTGATGCCGCGCTCGGTCTCCTTCTCGTACACTATGCCGCCATCACGCTCGACATACCGCTCGGCGCTGTCAGCGGGCGGCGTGGCGGACTTCTCACGGTCACGCCGGGCTTCACGGTACAATCGATCCAGGTCAGCGACCTTCAACCCTTCGCCACACACCGACTTGAGGCGCTGGCGCGCTTCTGCCCAAGCAACCGGATCGAGATCGGCGCACAAACGGACGGTCTCGGCGATTTCTTCAGCGGTTGGTCGTTCCAGTGCTGCGGCTTCACGCGGATACCTGCTGACCAGTGTTTCGACCTGCTGGCGTGGCGTAACGATAGGTTCACGCGGCGGACGGCTGTACGCGCTGGCAATGGTGTCTAACGCCTCGCGTCCACTGCACCCGTCGGCAATGTAACGCGGGGCGAGTTGTCCTGCTGCATCGTTCTCGCTGTAGCCCGCGTCACGCATCTGGCACGCGGCGGCGAAAAGCTGCGCGTTGCGGCTACCCTCTGGCGCGCCGGACGCGAGATAGTCTTCGGTGCGTGGTGGCAGTGGGTGATGACCGTTTCCGTTGAGCGTCACCACGTTCAAGCTACCGATCCGCTCACCCTGTGTGTGACTCTCCAACCAGGCGAACGTCTCTAGCGGATGACGGCGATCGGCGTGCAGTTCGAGCAGGGTGGCGACTACGCCTCCTCTATTTGGTTTGGTATTGATACTGCCCGGCAACCGCATCACCGACGCGACCGATTTCACATACTGTGGATCGCCTCCGAGCGCGGTGAACAGCCCGCGTAGAATACCCGCCGTCCGCTTGCGGCTAGTCTCGTCCAGCATGACGGGTTCCGAGAGCAACCAATAGGCGTGCAGACCGCCGCCGCTGTCGATGATCGCAGAGGGCGGCGGGTCGAAGGTGTGCAGTTTGGTCAGCACTGCTTGGCGCTGCGCCGGGTCGTCGTCGCAGTCGAGATCGACCCACAGCGCGGGCAACAGTGCTGCTGCGTCCGCTTTGCCGCTTTTGGTGGCGCGTAGACACGGCGCGAAGTACACGCCGTAGCCCTCGTGGTTGAGAGCAGTTGCACGGTTGAAGGCGTTCGTCAACGAACGCTTGTCTCCGATCTGGCTCCATAACGATTTCGCGTGGGTCGTCGTCGGGTGGATGCAGCGCAGTTCGATGTACAGGTTGTCCGGTGCGCCGTGATACAGCGCGCGCAGAAAGTCGCCTCGATCCGGCTTGTTGCCCGACGGATCAGAATGTGCGATACTCATGGTCATTCCTTTTGTATGACACAGGGGTTGTGAGCGCATCGTTTGGCGACGGAAGGCGCTCACCGCCCTTGTGTGCTTTATCGGCTAAAGTTCGATATCAATTTCCGGTGTGCGGTCGCGCTGTGATCTGACTGGCGCAAAATCGATGCCGCGCAGTTCCTCGAAAAACGCAGATCGTTCCGCTCTGGTCATCTCATTCACCTGCGCCGCCCACGCCTTCAGATGCGCGAAGCCCGCGACTACCTCGCTGTATAGCAACCGCGCTAGCAGATCGGCTTCCTCGTGGTGCAACCCACGCACCAGCGGACGAAAACTGATGCCGTCATCGGTCGTGCAGTAGTAACCTGCCGCACTCGTCTGTTCGTCCGTCCTCCGTGTGCCACACCAGAAATTGAACGGCGTATTGTCGTCTGTGGCTGTGTCGTGTGCGGGATCATCGGTCACTTCCTGCTCGACCTGGCGCACGGCTGCCAGCAGGTCATAGCGATCCTCCCAGTCGTGACCGACGTAACGATCCATCTGGTCGGCAGTCTGGCGCTCAGTCAGGTCGTGCAGCAGCGCGATGTGATCCACACTCTTGTTCTTGCTGAAATACAGCGGCGCGCGTTCACCCAACCCATCATCGAAGTATGTGCCGGGCAGCACGACGTGCGTGTGCGGGTCGTGCCGCCCCGGTGACTGCGGATCGTCCGTTTTTCGGTGATGAAGTACATAGCTCCACTCGACACCGCTCTCGATGCCGCGTGCGTCGAAAAATGCCTCGGTCGTGCTGACGGTCAGTTCGCGCACGAACTGCTCACGCTGCTCCGGCGCGACCATCGCCATCAGGTCGGGGTTAACGTTGTAGACCAGGCTGAACAGCAGGACATGCTTGCTTTGCAGCGCCTCGCAACGCTGAACAATCTCCGCTACCGACCCGCCCATGCCGTGATCTTCCCAACGCTCGCGCCCAGCGGCGTAGCGTGCGGCTTCCTCACGGCTCTCACGGTAGGTCAGGTAACGCAGCAGCCCTTTCGCCCGCTTCGTCTCGTTCGCAGTCGGCTTTTTGTACTGCACATTGGCGACGCACATCTGACGGCGATCCATGCGCTACCCTCCCGTCCGACGGCGCGTCACGTTCTCGACGAACGTAGCGAACTGCGCCCGCAGGTCTTCAACCTTCGCATCAAGCGCGTCGATCTTGCCTTCCAAATCTCGCGCAATCGCTTTTCTTGAGCCTGCTACGTCGGGTTGATGCTGAAGATAGAAACCGACTGCTTCCCGAACGAGATCAGCGCGGCTGGTCGTGTCACCCTTGCGGTTACGAGCGCGGTTCAGTTCCTCCAGGCGCGTTAGTTGATCGGGTGTCAGCCCGACGGTGAAGCGAATTTTCAATCTGTCCTTGCGGGTCATGCCTGCTCCTTCAATGCCTGTTCGATCTCATGGCGCAGCTCCGATGTGGGACGGAAGCGGAAATACAGCCGCGTCAGGTTGTCCGGCGCACCGCTGCCCATCTGCGCCCGAACTGCACCAGCGTTCCGTATCCGCTGCACTTCGACCGTCAGCCGTCCGAGATTGCGGATGACGATCTCGCCGCCGGGCTGCGCTAGTTCTGCCCGACACAGCTCCGCCAGAATGTCCAGCACGTCCTCGATCTGGCGTTGCGTCAGGTCAGAAAAGCGCCGCGCAATTGCGCTTACGAGCTGCCGATGATTCATCGTGTGATCCCTTCTGGTTCAGAAACGAACCGGTTCACCTCCAACACGTAAATGCGGGCAGGGTGTGGCGTGTGGGCGCGACCAATAGCGACCACGCGCTCGGCGGGTGCATCGCACCGCCGAACCGGTGCAGCCGCCGCGCGGCGCTGCACCGAAGCCCTGCGGCGCTTGAGCAGCCAGCGATTTAGCTGGCTCTCCGAGGGTGAGGCACAGGGGGCGCGTCCAGACAATGGACGACGACAAGCAACGCGCCCCCTGCCTCGACCGAAGGAGCGGACTCCGCCACGCAAAACGCCTGTGAAAGACCGACAACGTGCGTCCTTGCAACGCAGACCCGCTACCATCCGGCTTTGCCCATCTTTGCCCTGCGGCGAACGAGCGCGTCATCCGTCAGGCTACTGTCGGACTGTTCAGTCATGTTTTGCGCTGCGCTCACGGGCGCTGTTACAACCGTCATCCGACCGAGCAACGCTTCCAGATACGCGGGCATGTCGGTCAACGCCTCCCGTATCCATGCTGTGTCGTCCCGGACTTGCAGCACCACCGTCCCATCAACGGGTATAGCTTTGCGCCGCGCTGCCTCGATCAGCGGCAGCCCCTTCAGGTACACGCGCAGAATGTCGCGCATCACCTCGCTGCGTTCGCCGTCCTGCATCGCGTCCCACCATTCGAGGATGTCCCGGTCGGTATCGAAGAACGCTTTGAATGCGATCAGCTTGTGTCCGCGCTTCGGCAGGCGTTTCCTGTTCATACCGCCTCGCTTTCCGGTAAAACCGCTGTTTAACGCGCTGTCTGACCCGTAAAACCCGCTCATGAGGCACTCTCCGCAAACCGCGCATAGTTCAGGTAGCCCTGCGCGTTGGCGATCTGCGCCGTCTTCACCAACTGGGTTTGTGGATATGCCCTGACGACCTCGCGCAGCACGTATTCCGCGCCACCGCCGGATAGATAAATTACATCGACCGTCGTCCCGGCTTTCCACTTCTCACTGAGCAGGTTGAGCGTTGCGCTTCTAAGCGGTGCAAGTGCTTCCTCAACCGCCTCGCGGTAATCGACCCGTTCGCCGCTAGCGCGAAACTTCCCGGTGCGCAGCACGTCCTCGACGATCTTGTAGGGCATCTTCTGGCGGTAATCGCGCTCCAGCATCTCGGCGATCCGCTCTTGCGCTGTGAAAACACCACTTTCGACGCTGCCGCTTTCCGCGTCGATGTACTCGCCATCGTCGTCCAGCGCCACATCAACCGTGTACGTTCCCACATCGCACACTCCCGTCCGCATGAAGGTATGCCCGGCGTTCAATTCGCCCGTCTCGGTGAGCGTGCGCGAATAGATCGTCCCGTAGGGCTGCGGCATGACCATCACATCGGTCACATGGGCGACGATTTCCGCCGCGTCGGTGTGGATCAGGTGGGTGCCAATGAGCGAATTTTTGAGTTCTGCCGCATCACGCATGTGATCGCACGGCAAGCCAGTCGCAAGCTTGATGTGGACGACATCACGCCCGCGCGTCCCGTTGAACAGCTTACCGATGGCGACCTTCGCCAGTCGCAGCCGAAAAGCATTGCCCATCGTCGCTTCATTCGCCGTGCGACCACGCAAGCGCAGGAGTTCGCCGGGTGGAAGCTGCGCCAGCGCCAGATCGCCCACGAACCACACGCCTTCGTCATCGCTGATCTGGTCACCGGGATGACGCTGGGCGATCTCTGCCTGCTGAAACTTGATCTCACGGGCATGACCCGCGACCGACGGGAAGGTGAGGACGGCTTCGCTGGTTACGGCTTTGACGACGCCATAGCCGATGTCCAGCCCGATGGTGACCGCCCCGCGCTCGTGCGGGACAGTCTGCGTGGTGGTGTTGCGACGCTTGCTCATGACAAATCTCCTGTACTGACAACAGCATCGCTCTCGTCGAGCGTAGCTGTAGGACAAACAACGTTTTGATACGTGAGGCTGTCGATCCGGCGCAGACAGCGGGCGAGGTAGCGCGAACGGTCGTTGTGACCCCGCCCATCCTCGGCAAGCCCGACGTATTCCAGCGCGAACCGCAGCGCCAGCGTGAGCAGTTGATCCCGGCTCATTACCTCCAGCGCTTCCAAGTCGGTCGGCTTCGGATGTAGCCTGCTCACCTGGTCGAACGCGGCATACAACCGCTGCCGCTCCATCGTCGGCACGAACGGCATGTGCAGTTCAACATCGCCTGCATCCGTGCTGACGATGTGCCTGACCAAACCGAGCGGCAGCAGTGCCGGGTGCTGATCCCATCGCACAATGCGCAATCCCTCGACTTCCTCTGATATTTCTTCCGCCACGTAAATCGGTCTCGACTGCTGGTTCACGACTCATCTCCTTGAATCGAAGAAGCCGACTCTCCGGTATCGGAGTCGGCTTCAGGACGAACGAATTGGCGTAAAGCATGACTTTCGTAGGCGCGGGCGACCTCGTGCAGGTCGAATGGGCGTAAGTCCGGTTGAGTTACTGCTCCATCAACAGATGAGCGTCTTTTTGGAGGGCAAATCCCGCCTCATCTTCGAGAACTGCCCGATCCGCGTGATTTTCAGCCAGCGGCAGGGCATGAACGTCTTCCGCGACGATGCCGCCTTCGCGCACTTCAACCAGCAGCACCGCGACATCATCGCGCAGCTCCCGCGTTTCCATTTCGTGCTGGACATCCAGGACGAGGGGCTGTGGTACCTGTTCTCCAAAACCACGCCGGGCGAGCTGGCGCGGTTCCGTACAACCTAGACGAAAGAGAAGGAGCAATGTCATGCCGACCAAAGCGGCGGCAGCCGCGCCGTGGCAGGAACTGGAGAAACAGGCGTACCACGCCTACCGGGAATGGCACATCTGGCTTGCCCTGCGAGAACGAGAACTATCCGAACGTGGTGCTGCTGGGCGGGCGAGTCAACGCGCGCCAGGTGCTGCGCCTGCTGCTGAAAGACCTGAACGCACGACGAACGAGGGAGTGACCTCATGAAACTGGTGCTGACACACACACCTGCACAGGCGAAAACGCTGACCGACGTTCTCGGTGACGGCTGGCGCGTCGAACCGTGCTACGGCATGGTGCGCGAACTGCCTGGGAACGAACTGGGAGTCGATGTTGAACACGACTTCCGCCCGACGCTGACCATCGCGTCGGGCAAGAGCAACCACGTCCGGCGGCTGATGAAGGCGATCCGGGAGTGCGAAGCGGTCTATGCCGCCACGCCGCCCACCTTGGACGGCGAAGCGATGGCATGGCATGTGCTGGCGCTCTCACCGGATGCGAAAGACAAGTCCGTTTACCGCGTCGTACTGTCCGCGCTCACGCCTGACGCAATTCGCGCCGCGTTCGCCGCGCCGCGTCCGCTCGATATGCGCCAGATTGAGGCGTACATGACCCGCCGCATCATCGAGCGGCTGATCGCCTGGAGCATAAACGCACAGGCGCGGAAGACGCTCGGTTTCAAGACATCGTTCACCTACGACGGCATGGTCACGCTGAGACTGGTCGCTGAACGGGAACACGCGGTCGCTGCCTTAACGCCGCAGATTGGATGGCGGGCATCGGTCACGTTCGACCAGGACGGTATTCGCTTCACCGCGCCTGTGCTGAATGCTAAGGGCGCGCCGCTGACGATGCGAAACGAGGAACAGGCACGCCAGCTTGAGACGCTGTTCAGGCATGGCGTGTTCTGGGTGGACAAGACGGGCAACGTGACGAAAAACCATCCCGCCCCTGCTGCGGTGACGCTGCGCGCGCTCATCGAGACGGCTGAACGTGAACTGGGACTGACCCCGGAGCATGTGCTGTCGCTTGTCGGAACGCTGTACGAGGCGGGCTGGATTACCCACTCGGATGCGGCACTGCCCGCGTCGCTGAGCGAAGCGGCACAGGTGTACATCCGCCTGGAATATGGCACGGATTACGTCGCGTCAGGTGTGGTCGTCATTGCCGGGATCGCGCCAGCAGATGTGAACCGCCTGCCCGAAGACCTGCCCGGCGACGGCGCGGCGCTGTATGCGCTCGTCTGGAAATATTTCATCGCCGCACACATGGCTCCGGCGCAGGAGCGGATCACTGGGGCGCGCATCCTGGTCGGCGCGACGATGGGCAAGCCGTACCCGCTCGAACTGCGGGGGACGGCGGCACGGCTGTATTTCGACGGCTGGCGGCGCGTGCTGCCCATCCCGAATGCGGTTGCACCAACGCTCCCCTCATTGGTCGAAGGCGGGACACTTCAGGCTGGGGAAATCGTCGTCGAGAGCATCACCAGCGAACCGCTGCCTAGCTTCACCCGCGCGGCACTGGTCAACGCGCTCGTCGATACCGGATTGAGCCTCGAACATGCAGTGACGGCGGTCGAGGGGCTGCTTACGGCGCAATACGTGTCTGGTGACGAGCGCCTGACTTTGACGGAGAACGGGCGTGTATTGGCGCAGTATCTCTCGGACGAATTCGACGAACTCACGTCCCCCGCTTGCGCCGCTCAACTGCAAGCGGACATCGCTCACATCGCGTCGGGTGAAGGCGAACGGCTGGACGTGCTGCGCGCCTTCTGGTTGCGCTTCGGTGAAGCCCTGCGCCCGGTTTCTGCGCCGCCTGAGAATATTGCACCCGCCGCGCACAAGCCTATCGTGCTGCGTCCAGTCGAGGAGGTCTAGCCGATGAGCAGCCAGACACCGCCCATCGAGTGGAACGACCTGCCGCCGCCGCCCGATCTCGACTTTTCCATGCCGGACGATCCGTTCCCTGTTGGCTTCTTCGACGACACGTTTAGTTACCAGACCGACGATGACCCGTTCGTGCCGTTCACGCCGCCCGACATGGATGCAGCCGCCCCAACTGCTTTCGCACCCACCTACGCCACCGATGACGGCTGGAGCTGGCATGACGCGACTATCGTCGCCGTGGGGTGCGTGCTGGAGGACGGCGAACAGGAGCAGTACAGCATCGGCGCGGTCGATTTGTACGCCAACGTCCACACGGGCGATCTCGGCGGAAGCTACATCGAAATCGAGACGTTCGACGACATCGACCAGGCAGCCGCGTACTATCACGAACTTCAGGACGACATCCACGAGCGCGGGCTGCTGCCGTTTCAGCTCGTCGATTATGCGGGCGGCCGTGCGGCGGAACGTGCCGCTGGGCGCGGCGAACCCGCCCCCGTCTGGCGCGGCGCGACCGATGTGGAGTACGCCGCTTATGACGAAATGCGCTCGCTCGATGCGCCCGGCGCGCCCGACCTGCCGCCGGACGATCTCGACCTGGATGCGATCTTCGCCGGCGATGTGCCTGACCTGAACGCCCTGTTCGGCGATGCGGACACGTCTACTCCGTCCGCCGATGAAGCGGCGACCTTCAAAGCGCTGCGCGAGATCGGCATCGCCGCTGAGAACTTCAACCCGGATGCCGATCCGCCGCCGTTCGTCGATCCCGACACCGGTATGGCGTACTGGATCGGCGTGTTCCAGCCGGACAAAGACGATCCTGAAAACTGCGTGACCAGCATCCTTTCGCTCGGTCGTGACCCGGATACAGGCGAGATGGCGGCGCAGCTTGCGCCATGTGTTCCCGGCGACTGGGACAAGAGTTACGAGGCGGCGGAGTACCTGCTCGGCGTGGTCGAAAAAGGCGGCATTGAACGCGCCTTCGAGACCGCCGAAGGTATGGCGCTGGCA
>JANRJJ010000002.1:0-3875 GCA_033764035.1 bacterium | reverse complement strand
GAGCGGATGGCGCAGGACGTGCTGCCGCATTTTCACAAATAGCCAAAAAAGTTGTCAGCTTTCAGTGTTCAGATTTCATAAAAGAGCGTGAAACCACCGTTCTCATGGCGCGGCTCCGCTTTTTTCCAAACTGAGAACTTGAATGCTGATGGCTGACCGCGATTTGCCCTACTTGGCGATTGTCACGGTCTATCGCGTTCGTTATAATCCCTTTTATGTGCTTATTAACGGACCAAACCGAGTAAACCATGACGAAACGACCCCCCGTGTATCCATTCACAGCGATTGTGGGACAGGAGCGCATGAAACGCGCCCTGATTTTGAACGCCGTCGATATGCGCATCGGCGGTGTGCTGATTCGCGGCGAACGCGGCACGGGCAAATCGACTGCGGCGCGTGCGCTCGCCGCCCTGCTGCCAGAAATTGACGTGATTGCCGACTCGCCATTCGGTGATGATCCGACTCATCCGGAATCCTGGTCGGACGCGGTGCGCGAACGTTCGGAACGCGGCGAACAACTCCCCGTGACACGACGCAGAATCCGCTTTGTCGACCTGCCGGTGAGCGCGACGGAAGACCGCGTCGTGGGGACACTCGACATCGAAAAGGCGATTCAGAAGGGCGAACGGCACTTCGATCCGGGCGTTCTTGCCAGCGCCAACCGGGGCATCCTCTACGTGGACGAGGTAAACCTGCTGGACGACCATGTGGTCGACCTGCTGCTCGACTCGGCGGCGATGGGCGTGAACGTGGTCGAACGCGAGGGCATCAGCTTTTCGCATCCGGCGCGCTTCATCCTGGTCGGCACGATGAACCCCGAAGAAGGCGACCTGCGCCCGCAGCTTCTCGACCGCTTCGCGCTGTCTGTCGAAGTGCGCGGCATCAACGACCCGGCTGAACGTATGGAAATTCTCGAACGGCATATCGGCTACGAAGGCGACCCCGAAGCATTCCGGCGCACCTGGGCATCCAGCGAACAGCAGCTCGGCGACCGAATCGCCGCCGCGCGCCAGATTATCGACGACGTCACCTACACCCGCCGCGACCTGTTCACCATCGCTTCGCTGACCAGCAGTATGGCGATCGACGGTCACCGCGCCGACCTGGTGATTCTCAAGACAGCCCGCGCGCACGCCGCTTTTGAAGGCCGCACCTCGATCAACCACAGCGATATCCTGCTGGCGGCTGAACTGGCGCTGCCGCACCGTCTGCGCCGTGGACCGTTCGCTGACGCGCAGGTGAGCATGAACGCCCTGAGCGAAAAGCTGGAACAGGTCAACTCGGAGTGGGGCGAAGGCGACGACGCCACCGAGATGAGCAGCCAGGGTGAAGAAGCCGCAGCGGTGAAAAAAAAAGTCCCTCGCTAAGTGACAACTCACAGGAACAGACGCCGGATTTCGGTCAGGCCGAACCCGGCCCACAGTCGGTATTCCAGAATCAGGATGCGTACTGGTGGGAAGGCGGCAAGAAGGTCGAGTCCGGCGGTGAGTTCTCGCCCCGAAAACTGCAAACTGACCTCGACAAACTGACCCGTCGCGCATCGGGTCGGCGTTCGCGCACACGCACGGATCGCAAGCGCGGGCGCTACATCGGCGCGCGCCCCGCCAACGGCAACAACACGGATATCGCCTTCGACGCGACCCTGCGCGCCGCTGCGCCGCACCAAATCGAGCGGAAAGACCAGCTCAAGCACACGGGCATGGCTTACGCACTGACAAAGGCGGACCTGCAGCGTAAAATTCGCGTACGCCGTTCCGCCAACCTCGTCCTATTCGTGGTCGACGCGTCGTGGAGCATGGCAGTGTCTGAGCGCATGACTGCCACCAAAGGCGCGATCATGTCGCTGCTCACCGATGCCTATCAGCGGCGCGATCGCGTCGGCCTGATCGTCTTCCAGAAGGATCGTGCGCAGATGATCCTCCCGCCGACCAACTCGGTCATCCTGGCGAAAATGGCGCTCACCTCGATCCCGGTCGGCGGCAAGACGCCGCTCTCCGCCGGGCTGATGATGGCCTTTGAGTGCGTGCGCCGGGAGAAGAATCTGCACCCCGACATCATGCCGCTGGTGCTGGTGCTGACTGACGGCGCGGGCAATGTCTCGATCGGCAATCTGCCGCCCCAGGAAGAAGCGCACCGCATCGCCGATATGTTCCGCGCCGAACAGATCAAGACGGTGACGATCAATATGGAGCATCAGGCGTTCGATCAGGGCCTCGCGGCAAAGCTGGCCGAGCGCATGGGCGGCCCATGCTATACCCTGGGTCAGATGAAGGCCGAGGTGCTGCTGGAGACGGTGCGCCACGAGATGGGGACGTGAAATCGGGCGTATACTGACAGTCAGGCTGAGATGGAGTGACACGGCATGAATACGGCAAAGGGACAGTGGACAGTGCATCCGATGATCCTGGACGGGATCGAGATGGACGCAGAGACCTTCGATCGGCTCAACGCCGATGACCAGTTCGGTGACTGGACAATGGAGCTGATCGGCGGAAAGCTGTACACCAAGTTCGCCAGCTCGTTTCCGCCCCCTGCATTGGACTATCTGACGCCTGTATTTACACCCGATGAGGGAGACATCGATCCAATCATGCCGTCCAATGCCAAAGCATCTGAGTTTTCCGCATACATTACGATCGAACTGGGTATTTTTCTCAGAGAGAATAATCTCGGACGAGTGACCGGAGAAAACGGCGGATATATGGTCGCTGGTCAGCGCGTCGCCCCCGACGTGACCTTCATCGCGCATGATAAAGGCGATCTCGACGACAACGGGTATAACCGAATGCCGCCTGATCTGGCCGTCGAAGTCGAGTATCACGTCACGAAGGCCAGCGCCCGTAATCTGAAAGACAAGCTGGCCGCCTATGCTGCCGCCGGGACGGTGGTCTGGGTGGTGTATCCTGAACGGCGGATGGTAGAGGTGTTCGTGCCGGGTGAGATCGTGCGGGTGTACGACGCCGACGGCACGATCGACGGTGGGACGGTGCTGCCCGGCTTCACCCTGTCGGTCGGGACGATGTTCGACCGGGTGTTCGGGGAATGATCCACTCTGGCAGTAAACTTATACGTCAGCTAACGACTGCACCGGGCTGTGATAGCCTTTGGCGATCATCATCGACAGCAGCGCGTCTCCCTCTGCACGGGTAATGATTTGCGCATTCATAAGGTTTTTCAGCGCACCGAGTGTCCCTGAAACAGAGACACCCAGTGATTTTCCCAGACGACGCGCCGTCAGATCATCGGTCACAATCTGCCAACCGCGCGAAACTGCAACGGCAAGACATGTCGCTTCCCCATCGCCAAGCGCTTCAGCTAATTCCAGCGCGTACTGCTGTTCAGCGACAGTCAGTTCAACAATCGGTAACCTGCTCCAGTCAGCATAAGGAAGTCGTCCAGTAATCACGCCCTCTGCCTGTTCAAAGATCACAACTTCGGTCACACAAGGTTGATCAAATGCATCCAGAAGCAGTTCGGCCTGCCCTATGTGCGCGAAATTGCTGAGAACGGTTGTATCCAGAACGGCGACGATCATGGCTTGATTGTCTTTGCCAAACGCGCGTTGATCACTTCCTCGCGGGCTTCCTCGATCGTCGCCGGGCCATTGCGCAGGGGCAGACCCAGCCGCATGAAGCGCTCGATCAGTTCAAACCGCGATCGCCCCATCAGTTGCCCGGCTTTCGACAGGCTGATCTCATCCTTCAGATAGCGGCGCATGGCCACCGTCAGCGCGTCGTCGGACTCTTTCGCTGAGAACACCTGCGCGGCGGCGGCGATCAACTGATAGTCGAATTCGTCCATCAGCACCCACTTTTCCCCGGCCTGTTCGTCATCGTGTACGCGCAGGGCTTCCCCTTTGCGCAGGCGTTCCAGCA
>JANRJJ010000001.1:0-236402 GCA_033764035.1 bacterium | reverse complement strand
GTGGGCCGAGCAGAGGGCGCGCAGGTGCTCATCGGCGGCGCGCGTCCGCCAGAGATGGAGCGCGGCTACTTCTTCCAGCCGACTCTGCTTGGCGGGGTGACACCCAACATGCGGGTTGCCAGCGAGGAGATTTTCGGGCCTGTGCTGTCGATCATCGAAGTGCAGTCGCTCGAAGAAGCAGTCGAACTCAACAACAGCGTGCCTTACGGCCTGTCGAGCAGCATTTTCACCGAGAACGTCAACGCGGCGTTCCGCGCCATCCGTGACCTGACGACCGGGATTGTCTACATCAACCATGGTACAACCGGCGCGGAGATTCAGTTCCCGTTTGGCGGCACACGCGGCACCGGCAACGGGATGCGCGAGGCGGGGCAGACGGCGCTGGACAGCTTCACCGAATGGAAGTCGGTCTATGTCGACTACAGCGGTCGCCTGCAGCGCGCGCAGATCGACACCGACACAATCCTCGGTGAGATGAATCCTTAGGACGAGCAGACAGCAGGCGGACTCGTGTGTCCGCCTCTTTTTTGTGTAATTAAAGAATAAACAAGACCAATATCTGAATTTCTCTTGCTGAAATTTGTCTGTACCTGTGCTAAAATCTATGTATGCATGAGGTTAACCCGCAGTCAAACAATCTGTATTGGGAAGCGTCCTACGAAATCGTCCTGGCTTTAATGGAACTGTACGCGCACGTGGATTTAGAGAGTGTTGGGATTGACCAATTGTATCAGTGGATCATACATCTCCCTAACTTTGCCGATGATCCGGCAATGGCAAACGAGGCAATCCTCAATGACATACTCAGGGAATGGTACGAGGAGGCAAACGCCTGATGTCTGAGTTGAATTTGCGTGATTTGAACGAGTCGAAGTACCCCATCCCGGCGGAGATGGAAGACAACGTCGCCATCACCAGCCTGAGCAAGATTTACAACTGGAGCCGCCGCTCGTCCATGTGGCCGCTGCTGTTCGGTCTTGCCTGCTGCGCCATTGAGATGATCGCGACTGCGGCGTCCCGCTACGACCTGTCGCGCTTCGGCATGGAAGTGATGCGCGCCTCACCGCGCCAGTCTGACCTGATGATCGTCTCCGGCACGGTGACCAAGAAGATGGTCGTGCCGATTGTCCGCCTGTATAACCAGATGCCCGAACCCAAGTACGTTCTGGCGATGGGCGCGTGTGCCAGCGGCGGCGGCCCGTTCAAAGAGGGTTACAACGTCGTCTCCGGCATCGACAAGTATCTGCCCGTTGACGTGTACGCGCCGGGCTGCCCCCCGACCCCGCAGGCGCTGCTGTTCTCGCTGATCGCGCTGCAGAAGAAGATCGACGGCCAGTCGCTGGCCAATTTTGACGATGTGCCGTGGTATGGCGTCGGTCCGTCCGACCCTACGCCGATCCCGATTCTCGGCCCCGACATCATCGATCCGCGCCAGATGGATATCATCCGTCGCCAGGCAGAGCTGGCCGCGCAGGGCAAGCCGTACGGCGTGCGCGAACTGCCGAATCCGTTTGTCGAAGAGAAGAAGGTGGCCGCGAAGACCGCCTCGGCGTCCGCGCCCTCGAACCCCGCTCCAGAAGCGGCAGCCGCAGCCGCCGAAGTTGACCCAGAAAAAGCCGCCCGTCTGGCGAAGCGTGAAGCCGCGCTCGCCCGCAAGCGGGCTGCTGCAGAAGGAAAGGCTGAATAACTGTGACCGACCAACCGCTTGCACCAGAGCAGGTGACGACGGGCGACCCGAAGTCCGCCCTTGAGTACCTCAAGCAGAAGTTTCCCGATGCGGTACAGGACGACACGCGCCAGGGTTACGGCGGCGTGATTGTCGACAAAAATCAGTTGGTCGCCGTGGCGCAGACGCTGCGCGACGAACTGGGCTATGACTACCTGTCCAGCGCGACGGCGGTGGATTACCTGGGCATCTCCGACCACCTGGAGATGGTCTACCATGCTTACCAGACGAGCGGCGGCCCAGCGGTCGTGTTCAAGGCGCAGACCAGCCGCGAAAACGCCGAAGTTCCGTCGCTGATTGATGTGTGGCCCGGCGCGGATTTCCAGGAGCGCGAGGCGTGGGACCTGTACGGGATCAAGTTCCCCGGCCACCCCAACCTGAAGCGCATTCTGCTGTGGGAAGGCTTCGAAGGCCATCCCATGCGCAAGGATTGGAAGGAACCGTACTACGAGGACGAACACAAGCCGTTCGACAGCCGCTGGCCGAAAGGCTACGTGCGCCGCAGCGAAGAAGGCAACGCCTACGGCCACAACGTCAAGTACCCTGCGGACCTCGACCTGGCGCGGCTGAATGACACCTCAGAAGAGGCGCTCTACAGCAGTATGGGTCTGGGTGTGGACGTGCAGTCGATGGACGAGACGGACGATCTGAAGACCGATCGCCTGGTCGTCAACCTGGGGCCGCACCACCCCAGCACGCATGGCGTGTTCCGCATGGTGGTGACGCTGGAAGGCGAAACCATCGTCAACCTTGAGCCGGTGATGGGCTACCTGCACCGCAACCACGAGAAAATCGGGGAGCGCAATGTGTGGCTGGGCAACATCCCGTTCACCGACCGGCTCGACTATATTTCGGGCGTGAGCAATAACCTGGGCTACGCGCTGTCGGTCGAACAGCTTCTGGCGATGGGCGCTCGCTACGCGCCGCCAACGTACCGCGCGGAAGTCATCCGCGTGTTGATGGTCGAGCTGATCCGTATCGTCAATCACTACTGGGCGATTGGCTTCCTGCTCAACGACCTGGGCGCGTTCTTCACCCCGGCGCTGTATGCGATTGCCGAACGCGAACGTGTCCTCGACTTTTTCGAGGCGACGGCGGGCAGCCGCCTGATGCCGAACTACATGCGTTTCCAGGGCGTGGCGAAAGACATCCCCGAACGTATTCGCAGCACGGCCAACCTGCTTAACGACCGCATCCGCGATTTCAACACGATGGAATACCTGACGGAGCTGATCAACGAGCGTCTGCCCAGCGCCATCGATGAACTTGACCGCTACCTGACCGACAACGAGATCATCAAGGCGCGCACCATCGGCGTGGGCTACCTGCCGCGTGAAATGGCGATTGGCTACAGCACGGCGGGGCCTCTGCTGCGCGGGAGCGGCGTGGCCTATGACGTGCGCCGGGCAGACCCGTACAGCATCTACCCGGAACTCGATTTCGATGTGGCAGTGCGCTACAACGGCGACATTTACGACCGTTACCTGCTCCGAATCGACGAAATGCGTGAAAGTGTGCGCATCCTCAAGCAAATTCTGCCGCGCCTGGAAGCCACGCACGGCGAAAGCGTGTTCAGCGGTAACAAAGCGATTTATGCGCCGCGTGTGCCGCTGGGCGAAAGCTATGGGCGCGTCGAAAACCCCAAAGGCGAACTCGGCTTTTACGTCGTCTCACAGGGTGACCCGAAAGGCCCGCAGAACCCCTGGCGCTACCATGTGCGCGCGCCAAGCTTCATCAACCTGACCCCGCTCGGTCAGATGTCGAAGGGGCATAAAGTGGCCGACATCGTCGCCATTCTCGGCAGCATAGATATCGTGTTGGGTGAAACGGATCGTTAACCTGATGGGTGCAGAGGCGCATTCACCTTTGCATCCCCTTTCCTGAGGAAGCGCTATGTACGGAACAGGCATTCTTAAAGGGTTGGGTGTTACCATAAAACACTTCATCGACACCTATGTCGAGGACATCAAGTACCTGGGCCGCCGCGTCCTGCAAACGGGCAATTCATTCCAGGAACGCCAGAACATCGGTTCACGCGGGCTGTACACCGTGCAGTACCCGGAAGAAAAGATCGCCGTCCCGGAACGTTTCCGTTTCGTGCCATTCCTGGTCACCGAAGACCCGGACCACCCGGAACGCCCGAACGAGGACTGGTGTACATCGTGCGGCATCTGCGCGAAGGTCTGTCCGCCCCAGTGCATCTGGATTGTGCGCGGCGAAGACCCGGTGACCAAACGCCCGATCCCGCAGCCAGAAGCGTTCTTCATCGACATCGACATCTGCATGAACTGCGGTTACTGCGCCGAATTCTGCCCCTTCGATGCGATCAAGATGGATCATGATTACGAACTGGCCAGTTATGACCGCACGGGCAATCATATCTATGACAAGACCAAGCTGAGCAAGCCGTTCAGCTATTGGGTGAACATCGCGCCGACGACCGCCCTGGAAGAAGCGACGGATCGCGGCGGATGGGAACACAGCGACAACATCAAGGAAATGAAGAAACAGGGCAAACAGCCGACTCCCGTCACCATGCCCTGGGAGGAAGTCCGTTCCGAATGGGCGACCGCCGCTGCCAGCGGTGGCGCAGCCGCAGTCGAAACCGCCGTCGTCGCCGCACCAGCGGAGGACGAAACCGAAAAGGCGCTGCGTCTGGAACGCCGACTGGAAGCGCTCGCACGCAAACGCGCCCGCGATGCGCGACTGGGCGGCTGATCAAATACTGCGGCCTGTTGACCATCTGCACAGCCCGGTTCTCAGTCCATGAAGCCGGGCTGTTTTGTTTGAGGCATGATGACTCTTTCGTCCACCACCCGCTTGCAGTGCGCCCCGAATCTGCGCATCGACATCCCGTCGCGCTCTGAAACCGTGTTCACACTTGGGGATCAGCGGCATCGGTTCGGGACTCCCGCGCTCACGCTGATCGACCTGTTCCAGACCCCGCACACTATGCCCGAAGTCCTGGCGCTGCTGGAAGGCCAGGCGCGTACCGGGATTGAATGGCTGCACATCACCAGCCAGATCGTCAGCCTGTTCAAAGCGGGCATTCTGATCGATGCGGATGCGGTGGTGCGCCCGGCGATCTCCGGCGAACCGTGGGGCTTTGATTCAGCGCAGCTTCATACCGCCCTGCTCAACGATCAGCCGCGTGTAAATGGGTATCGACAGGCTATTCAGGCTGTGGTCAAACCCGGCGATGTGGTGGTCGAAATCGGCACTGGCACAGGGATACTCTCGGTCATGGCAGCCCAGGCCGGGGCGAGCCGCGTCTACGCTGTCGAAGCCACGTCGATTGCGGAGATGGCACAGCAGGTTTTCGCGGCCAACGGGGTATCCGACCGAATCACGCTGGTGCGGGGCTGGTCAACCCGCGTAGATTTGCCCGAACGCGCTGATGTGCTGATTGGGGAGCTGATCGGCAGCGATCCGTTGGATGAAAATGTGCTGGAGTTCACCAATGATGCGCTCCGCCGCCTGCTCAGGCCGGGGGCGCGGGTCATCCCCGAACGCTTGCAAATTCTCGCCCTGCCCATCGAAATCGATGCGGACGCTTACAGCCACATCGTCTTTTCAGATGCAGCCGTCGCCCGCTGGCAGGCCTGGTACGGGGTGGACTTCACGCCGCTGCAACAGGCCATGAACGCGCAGGTGCAGCTTCAGTATCTATCGGTATCGCACGCGGACTTCTGGCGCACCCTGGCCGATCCGGTCATCGTGGCGGATTTTCGCCTTGACCAGGTCAACCCCGGCCTGGCTTTCGACCGCACGGCTGAGAGCAGCTTTCACACGGCGGGGCATGTAAATGCCGTTGTTCTCTGTTTCGATCTCACGTTAGCGCCAGGCGTTCACCTGACCAATAATCCGCTTGCGCCGAATGCTGCTGTCTCGTGGCAGCTTCCCACCTGGGTTTTTGGCACGCCGCAGCCTGTACAGCCCGGCCAGGCTTTCAGCATCGATTACCAGTACCGCGCCAAAATGACGCACAAGGTCAATCTGCGGCTGTTGTGATTGATGTGTCACCCACTGCCAGTTCATCCCCTGCTAACCTGTGTGCGCCATCATCCTGAAGACTCTTTGTCCCTTTCGTCATCAAACAGCGGTGATAACCCTCATGCGCGGCGTAAGCAAACAAAACCTGCCCACCAAAATCTGTGCCGCCTGCGGCAGACCCTTCACCTGGCGCAAGAAATGGGAAAAAGTCTGGGATGAAGTGCGTTATTGCAGCGATGGCTGCCGCAAAAAAGGCAAAGCGCGATGACGCTCAGTCCAGCCATGCGCCGTGATTTTGCCGACCGCGACGACCTGATCGCGTACCTGAAAGCCGAATTTCCTGATGCGGCGCGTACTGATGCGCATGTTTCCGAAACACGCGGCGGGCGACGCGCCGCCCTGGAACGCCTGGCCGTCATCAACCCCGAACGCTACGCCGCCACGCGCAACCGTTTGGATGGCGCGGTGACGCGGCTTTCGCCCTATATTCGGCATGGGGTGGTCACGCTGGCCGAAGTGCGCGATCATGCGCTGCGGCGGGTCAAACGATACCAGGCCGAAAAATTCGTCAACGAACTGGCGTGGCGCGATTACTGGCAGCGGGTGTATCGTCAGCGCGGCGACGGCATCTGGGATGACCAGGCCGACTACAAGACCGGGTTCACCCGCCAGAAATACGCCGATTCCCTTCCAAAGGATATTGAAGCGGGCGAAACCGGGTTGGCGTGTATAGACGGTTTCGCCCATGAACTGCACGAAACCGGGTATCTGCACAACCATGTGCGCATGTGGATGGCGGCTTACATCGTCCACTGGCGGCGGGTGAAATGGCAGGCTGGGGCGCGCTGGTTTCTCAAGCACCTGCTCGATGGCGACCCGGCCAGCAACAATCTATCCTGGCAGTGGGTCGCCAGCACTTTCAGCAGCAAGCCGTATTTCATGAACCGCGAGAACATCGAACGCAACACCAACGGCGTGTACTGCCGCAAGTGTCCGCTGTACGGCGGCTGCGATTTTGAAGGCAGCTACGAAGCTTTAGAACGACGGCTGTTCCCACACAAACCACCCAGTGAGCGATGATGATGAACGATTCTGTGATCGTGTGGGTGCATGGCGATGCGCTTAGCCCCACCAACCCGGCGTTGGAAGAATTTCCCGGCGCACCCGCCGTGTTCGTGTGGGATGATGCGCTGCTCAGGCGCTATGGAACCAGCCTGAAACGCATCGTGTTCATGTATGAATGCCTGCTCGAAATGCCTGTGACCCTCCTGCGGGGCGATGTCGCCGCACAGGTCATCGCGTTCGCACAAGCGCACGATGCAGCGCGGGTGGTCACCACCGACAGCCCATCACCGCACTTCGAGTCCATCCTTACACGGATCGAACAGGTATACCCGGTCGAAGTGATCGTGCCGGACGAACTGATCGACGACGATGTACATCTCGACCTGGGGTCGTTTTCGCGTTACTGGCGCACCGCGCAGAAATATGCGTTCGGGCGCGGCGGTGATTGACAATCGTCACTCCAGAATTACGCTTATCTGCGCTATAATTATTCCCAACATGTGAGCCTTCCGCCTTCCTGCTATAGTGTTCGGAGCCGCCATGAGCGATTTACACACACAAGTCATGCAAGCCCTAGCGACGGTGATTGAGCCAGAACTGCACCGCGATATTGTCTCGTTGAACATGGTACGCGACCTCACGGTCGAAGGCGATACGGCACGCTTCACCATTGTGCTGACCACGCCCGCCTGCCCGCTGAAGGATGTGTTCGTCACATCGTGTAATGCCGCGCTAATTGGCAGGGTGCCAGGGATCAAGCGGCTGGATATTCACTGGGACGCGCAAATTCCGACCGACCGCAAAATTCATGGGCGGCTCGATGTCCCCATGCGCAGCCTGATTGCCGTCCACAGCGGTAAGGGAGGCGTGGGCAAAAGCACGGTTTCGACCAATCTGGCCGTCGCGCTGGCCGAAGCCGGGGCGCGGGTCGGGTTGATCGATGCCGACATCCTGAACCCCAACCTGCCGATGATGACGGGTCTGGGCAATGGCCGCCCCCGCGTGATCGACAACAAGATGATCCCGATGGAAGCCTACGGCGTGAAGGTGATCAGCACCGGGTTCCTGATCGACCCCAACAAGCCGATGATCCTGCGCGGACCCATGCTGCACAGCGCAATTCGTCAGTTCTTCACCGATGTGAACTGGGGCGACCTGGATTACATGATCGTTGACCTGCCACCGGGGACGGGCGATGCGCCGCTCTCGCTGGCGCAGTCGTTCCCGCTCACGGGCGCTATCGTGGTCACGCAGCCGCAGGATGTGGCCGTTTCGGATGCGCTGCGCAGCATTTCGATGTTCGAGACCCTCAACGTGCCGGTACTGGGCGTGGTCGAAAACATGGCGGGCGATTTCTTCGGGACAGGCGGCGGCGAAAAGCTTGCCCAGGAGAAGAACGTGCCGTTTTTGGGGCGCATCCCTTTGGATGCGGAAATTCGTAAGGGCGGCGATTATGGCCGTCCGGTGGCGGTGACGATGCCAGAAACCCCGGCGGGTCAGGCGCTCAACCACATGGCGAAAGCGGTCGCCGCCCGTGCCAGCGTAATGATGCTCATGACGGCAGACGTGATCCCCCTCAACGTGATCGGCTGAGCCGTCCCTGCCCCACCGTGCAACGGTCAGTCCCGCCGATACCGCACATCTGGCGGGACTGATCGTTTTCAGGACAATTTACGAGCTGCACGACCCATCGTCAGCGATCACCCCTTTACACACCGGGACATCGGCGTTGATCGACGCGGTGAACGACCCGGTCGAATCGCCTTCATCCAGCCCGAAGCGGCTGAACAGAATGATATAGTTCCCTGGCGTTTCAAACGTGAATGGCAGTGTGAGCGTGTTTGTATTCTGGATCGATTGGCCGGACAGCGTTTCCGGCAGGTACAGCCCATTCAGCGCGTCATCGTAAATCGCGATCAGCGGTTCCAGGTCACCGCTCGTCGCTTGCATCACGATCTCGACATCGAGCGGGGCGCTGGTGACCTGAATGCAGGCGGTGCGGAAATACAGGGACGACTCGATTTCGCCTTCAAATGGCGTGTTGAACGCTTCACGCCGCACGATCTCGAAGTTCGGGACGTGGCAGAAGGCGGCGCGGTCGCCTGGGTCGGCTTGCAGCGCCCGCGTCTGTTCGATCAAGTCGCGCACGGCCACAAAATCCGGGGCGGCATCCAAAGCGCGCTCGAAATCACTCAACGCCGCTGTCCAATCGCCGATATTAGCGTACAGCGCGCCGCGAAAGGCGCGGGCAATCGGGTCATCGGGATGGGTTTCGACGGCAATCGTGTAGTTATCGATCAGAAAACCGATGCTGTACGCATCCAGCGTCGTTGGGTCATCGACAATGCCATACGTGGGGTCCAGTGCAAGCGCCTGGTCATAATCGGCCAGCGCCGCATCGGTATTCCCCATCATCGCATGAATCATGCCGCGATCCACATAAAAAATGGCATCTTCCGGGTCAAGTTCGATGGCGCGGTTCAGGTCACGCAGCGCCCGGTCGAAATCGCTTTGCATGTAGCGAATCCAGCCGCGCCAATCATACGCAAAGCCTTGATTCGGCAGCACTTCAATCGCTTCGTTGATGGTGCGAATCGCACCGTCGTAATCGCCTTCAAAATACTGGTTGATCGCTTCGTCCATCAGAATGCTGTAGGTCTCTTCGCGCTCCTCATCCCCCTGCTGCGCCAGCGTGGGCAGAGCGGCGGAAACCAGAAGCAACGCCATCAGAAAGACACACAACCGGGACACCCGCTGAGTGGTCATACGCTGCACATCCTTTGTGAATGTTTTCGTTTTCAGTTTAGCCGATGATTGTGATCGAGTCATGAAGATGCAGTGCGCCCATGCCGCGATGCACCACGTTCTGCCCGAAGATCACCCCGTTGACCGCCCCGGTCATGCGGCGGAACGTCTCCAGCGTCGCCAGCGGTTCAGCGCGATCCGGCGCGACTCCAGTCGCCTGATCGACCGTCGTGATTGCGCAGCGCGCACATGGCTTGACCACTTGCAGCCGAATTCCAGCGACTTCCAGCCATTCCCAATCGTCTTCAGCCCATGCCGCCCCGCCGCTGACGACGATGTTCGGGCGGAAACGGCTCATCGGGACGGGCGCTTTGCCGCGTGCTGCCAACCGCGCATTCAAATCATGGAGCGATGCATCGTGCGCCAGCAGCAGCGGGTAGCCATCCGCAAAGCCCGTCTGTGCGGGCGTTTTTGCCCACTCCACGTTTACGCCGCGCTCCACTTCATCGCCAAAGCGCACCAGGCGCAGCGACCCGCCTAAAAATGCGCTGACCCAGGCCGCCGCCGCATCCCCTTGATCGACCGCGTTCACGGTATCGCGCCATACGGTCACCGCCATATCCGCCGGGCGCTCCTGTACGAGCGGTACGCAGAGTTCGGGCATGTTTGGCGCAGTGATGCGCATCTGTTCGCCTTTAATGTGCGGCTGAATCAAGGCCAGGCGCGGGTATTCGCGTTGAGTGACGAACGCGCCACGTTTGCTATCGTCGTCGCGCACCACCATCCATTGACGGTCATAGCGCAGTCCGCGCCCATCCAGTGCTGCGGTATCGTGCGCCAGCCCGCCGCACGACTTGATCGGGTACGTGTGCAGGCTGGTGATCGTGAGCGTGGTCATTGTGGTGGTTTTCCCTCATCAAGTTCTTATCGCGGGATGATCCGCACATTATCTGTATCCGGTCTATTATGGAATTAGGGTGTAAAACCCAGAGGCTTTAGCCCTGGAATAAAAGCCGTGCAGTTGCTGTAGCTGTAACGGCGATAGTACAATCAGCGTGCCTTTGGGGCAAGTGAAGTGGATGCGATGGAAGTCCGGCGTGCGTACAAGTACGGCCTGTATCGCTGTGATAAGCGGGACAAACACCTCCGTGAGCAGATCAGGATCGCCGGGGTGGTATGGAATCACGCGCTGGCGCTGCAAAAACGGTACTATCACCTGACGACAAAGTATATTCCGCTCGACCGGATGAAAGCGCATGTCGCCCGGCTGCGGATGCGGACGCAGCACTATGCCTTCTGGAAAGCGGTCGGGTCGCAGGCGGTGCAGGATGTGCTGGAGCGGCTGGACACAGGGTATCAGCGCTTTTTCAAGCGCTTAGCGAAACGTCCACCCCGGTACAAGAAATTCCGTCAGCGCTTCTCGTTCACGCTCAAACAAGCAGGCTGGAAACTGCTAGACGGCAGCAAAGTTCAGATTGGGAAGTACAGATACAGATTTGTGGCGCACCGCCCGCTGCGCGGGACGGTGAAGATGCTGACCGTCAAACGGGATGCGGCTGACAGGCTGTGGCTGATATTCAGTGTCGTAGAGACCGTGCCAGACCCGATAGCACCCACGCTCAGTCACGTGGCGGGGTTCGACTTCGGGCTAAAGACGTTTCTCACCGACCACACTGGACAGCAGTATACCGCCGGGCTGCATCATCTGCACGCTCTGAAGCGGCTGAAGAAAATGCAGTCGCGCAAGGACAGAAAGCCGCACGGCACCCACAACCGCAGACACGCTGCAAAGCGCATCGCCCGAATGCACATCCGCATCGCCGACAGGCGGCGGGACGAACATTACAAGCTCGCCCATGCGCTCTGCAAAACCTATGATCTGCTGTGCTTCGAGACGCTGAACCTGACCGCCATGAAATCCCTGTGGGGACGCAAGGTGAGCGACCTAGCATTTCGGCAGCTCATGACGATCCTGAAGCAGGTTGCCGACAAGCGCAACAAAATCGTCAGGCAGATCGGGCGGTTCGAGCGGACGACGGGCAAGTGTTCGGCGTGCGGGCATCAGCAGTCGCTAACATTGCGCCAGCGGGTGTTTCAATGCCAGCGCTGTGGCCTGACGTTAGACCGCGACCACAACGCGGCGATCAACATTCTCAACGCCGGGGCGTCGGCGCAAAGACCCGTAGACGCGCTAAGACCTCTGCTCGCAGGGGCTGCGTCGCCTGATGGGAGAAGCCCAAGCCGTTAGGCTTGGGAATACGTCACACGAACGAAACTGAGGGATGAAATCCATGTCCGCCCATCGTCCACAAACTGCACAATCCGCCCCGAAACCGACCTTTGAACACCGGTCGGTCATCCCTACTACCATGCAGGCCATGATCGCCTTTCATGAAGACCCGGCGGCCTTCAGCAAGCTGTCGCCGCCGCCCATCTTCGCCCAGGTTCACCGTCGTGACTGGCGTTCGATGGCGGATGCCGAAGTCGAGTTCACGCTCTGGTTCGCTGTGCTGCCCATCCGCTGGATCGCCCGCCATGAGCCGGGGCCTACCCCTACATCCTTCATCGACCGTCAGGTCAAAGGGCCGGTCGAATCGTGGGTGCATGAACACATCTTCACCCAGGTGGCAGGCGGTATCGAACTGCATGACCGTCTGACGATTGTCCACCGCAAAAGCGGCTTCTGGGCGATCTTTACCCGTTTGTTTTTTGGTACGCTGCCCTTACGATTCCTGTTTATATACCGCCATTTGCGCACGCGCATGGGCGTGAAACGATACGAGCAAACCCCGGCAAACGCATGAACACAGCAAAGATTGTCATCATCGGTGCGGGTGTAGGCGGGCTGACCGCCGCCGCGCTGTTGGCTAAACACGGTTTCGATGTCACTGTCCTGGAAGCACAGGGCTACCCCGGCGGCAGTGCCGGGACATTTTTCCATAAAGGCTACCGTTTTGAAGCGGGCGCGACCGTTGCGGGCGGGTTCCAGCCGAACGGCCCGCATTTCATCGCCGCCCAGAAACTCGGCCTGCATTGGAACGTTCGCCTGCATGAACCAGCCTGGGTGGTGCATCTGCCCGACCGCGATGTCGCGCTCACTCGTGACAACCAGGACGTGATCGCCAAGTTCCCGGCCAGCGCGGGTTTTTGGGCGCAGCAAAGCGCGCTGGCGAATTTAGGCTGGTCGCTGTCCGCCCAGGGACTCCCCTGGCCGCCGACCGACCCGGCAGAACTCGCCCAGTTGATCAAGGTTGGGGTGGGCAACCTGCCCCGCGACCTGGCGATGATCCCATTCGCGCTGATGTCGGCGCATCAATGGCTCTCTCTGCGCGGCCTGGCAAAGGATAAAGCGTTCGTGCGCTTCATCGACGCGCAGTTGTTGATCAGCGCACAGACCACCAGCCGGGGCGCGAACGCGATGTACAGCGCAACCGCACTTGATTTAGCGCGCCAGGGCGTGTACCACGTCGAAGGCGGCATCGGCGGGATCAGTGAGACGCTGGCGCAGTCCATCGAAAGCTTCGGCGGCAGGGTATTGTACAAGCGGCGTGCCTGCCGCATCGTGGTTCAGGATGGACGCGCCGTCGGCGTGGAGGCCACACATGGGCGGCGCGGCAAAACGCCGGAATTTTTCCCGGCGGATTTCGTGATCGGCAACCTCACCCCCTGGACGCTCGATTCGCTGTTGGCTGACGACAGCCCACCGCCGCTGCGCCGCGAAACGCACACGCGCGGCAAAGGCTGGGGGGCATTTGTGCTGCACGTTGGCATTCGCGGCGATGGCCTGGAAAACACACCGGATCATCATCAGATGATCACGGATTTTGAGTCGCCATTGGGCGAAGGCCGCAGTGTGTTCCTTTCCATGTCGCCAACATGGGATGCCAGCCGCGCTCCGGCGGGGCATCGCGCCGTCACCATGACGACACATACAGCGGTCGATCCCTGGTGGGATCTGCTGGCCGATGATCCCCCGGCGTATGCCGCCCGCAAAGCGGATTATGCCAATAAGCTCCTGAGCGCCGTCGAAAAAGCCATCCCCGGTTTTCGGGCGCGCATTGCGCTTGAACTGCCTGGCACACCCGTCACCTACGAGTTTTATACCGGGAGGCATCTGGGCATGGTCGGCGGCTTTCCGCAAACCTCCCTGTTCAGGGCGCGCAGCCCACGCACCGGAATCGCCAATGTGCGCCTGGTCGGGGATTCGATCTTCCCCGGTCAATCGACAGCGGGCGTGACGCTTGGCGCGCTGCGCGTGGCCGACGATGTGATCCGGCACATACCCGCCGCTGGCGTGCGCGTGTCCGCGCCGCGTGCAGCACCGGTTGAAGCACCTGCCAGCGAACCCACACAGGTGGTCATGTGAACGAGTCCCCTGCCCCGGTCATTCACTGGTTCCGGCGCGATTTACGATTGAGCGATAACACCGGGCTGCGCGAAGCGCTGGCGACGGGTGCGCCCGTGATCCCGCTGTTCGTGTTCGACCCGGCCATTCTGACCAGTGATTGGTTCGGCGTATCGCGCATGGCATTTCTGCTTCATACGCTGCGGGCGCTCGATGAGTCGCTCAAGGATTATGGCACGCGCCTGCTGATTCGACATGGGCAGCCCACCCCAGTGCTGCGCGAACTGATCCGCGAGACGGGCGCGGCGGCGGTGTACACCAATGCCGATTACACGCCTTACAGCACTCGCCGCGATGCCCAGGTTCATGACGCGCTGCGCCCGGTGCCGCTGCATACCTTCGATGATGTGGTATTGCACCCCCCCGGCAGCGTGATGAGCGGCGGCGGCAAGCCCTATACCGTATATGGTCCCTTCAAACGGCGCTGGCTGGAACTGCCCAAGCCAGGTGTGCGGGCGGGTGCGATTGAAGGACGGCAGTTTCACCCACTGGATGGGGTGGACAACCCAGGCATTCCGACGCTCGAAACCCTGGGGGTTCACGAAAAACCCGTCGAACTGCCCCCGGCAGGTGAAGCCATCGCCCGTCAGCGTTTGAGCGCATTCACGGACGACGCGATTTACAGCTATAGGGAACGGCGGGATCGGCTGGTGCCGAATCCGTTCGATGACCCTGCGCCGCTGGGTACGTCGTATCTGTCGCCTTACCTGCGTTTCGGCGCGCTTTCGCCGCGCCAGGCGTATCACGCGGCGGTTAGCGCACAAAAGTCCGCCCCGACTACTGCTGCCCGCGAATCGGTCGAGACGTGGATCAGCGAACTCATCTGGCGCGATTTTTACCTGCATGTGCTGTTTCACAACCCGCATGTGCTGCGCACCAGCTTTCAGCCGCAGTACGAAGGGGTCGAATTTCGTGCCGCGCCCGATGAACTGGAACGCTGGAAAAACGGACAGACGGGGTACCCGGTCGTCGATGCGGCCATGCGCCAGATGAACACCATCGGCTGGATGCACAACCGCGCCCGTATGATCGTCGCCAGCTTTCTGACCAAAGACCTGCTGATCTACTGGCAGTTGGGCGAAACCTATTTCATGCAAAAACTGATCGACGGCGACCCCGCAGCTAACAACGGTGGGTGGCAGTGGTCAGCAGGCACAGGCACGGACGCACAGCCCTATTTCCGCATCTTCAACCCAGTATCGCAGTCGCAGAAATTCGACCCCGACGGAGACTACATCCGCTATTGGGTGCCAGAACTGCGCGATCTGGATGCGAAAGCCATTCATGCGCCCTGGTTGCTCGATACCCCGCCGAAGGCTTACCCGCCGCCGATGGTCGATCACAAAATGGCGCGGGAACGTACCCTTACCGCCTTTAAAGCCATCCGAAACGAGTGAACGCCATGCGCAGACGCTTGTTGATCGTTTTGGCCGTCGTGATTTTCATCCTGGTGGGTGTGCCGTTCATCGTGCCGCTGCCGTCAATTGGCAGCGACCCGGCGCAGTTTGCCGATGCCGACGGACGTTTCATCACCGTGAACGGCCTGGAGACGTACATTCGTGAAGCGGGCAATCCCCAGGGCGAGCCAATCCTGCTGCTGCACGGGTGGGCCGCTTCGACCTTTTCATGGCAGGCGACGATCCCGGCGCTGGCCGATGCAGGCTACCGAGTGATCGCCTTCGACCGTCCCCCATATGGCCTTAGCCAGAAGACGGGCGAGACTCTGCCGCTGTCCCCGGCGCGCCAGGCGGCTTTCACCGCCGCGCTGATGGATGCGCTGGATTTAGAACGCGCCACGCTGGTCGGTCACAGCATGGGCGGCAGCGTGATTGGCTATTTTGCTCACGAAATGCCCGAACGGGTGGATCGCCTGGTGTTCGTGGCAGGGGCGCTGCGCGCCGCCGAAGCACAGTCCGATCAGGGTCGTTCGGTCGGCATCCCGCCGCTGCTGCGCTCGCTGCTCATGCTCCACCCCGTCGATTGGTGGGCGCGGCTCGGCATTCGCGCCTTCATTCGTCCCGATTCGTTCGAGTCGCTTCAGCGCACCACCTACTACGATCCCGCCTTCCTCACGCCTGAACGGGCGGAAGGTTACGCCCGTGCGCTGCAAGTTGAAAACTGGGATCAGGCGCTCATCCCCGTCGTGACTCGCGCTTTTGGAGAAGACCCGCCGCTTACCCAGGAACAACTGCGGGCGATCACGATCCCGTCGCTGATCGTGTGGGGCGAAAACGATACCTGGGTTCCGCTAAGCGTTGGGGCAGCACTTCATGATCTGCTGCCGAATGACGCACTGATCACCTATCCTCAGGTGGGGCATTTACCGATGGAAGAAGCGGCAGCGGCATTCAACCGGGATGTACTGCAATTTCTGGCCGAAACGCCGCTGACCGATTTGTGACAACTAAGGAGAACAAATGGCAAAACAGTTGATCGTCGGTGCGCCCGCGCCAGATGGCATCGTGCGCGATGTGCAGGGCGCTGAGGTGACAATTTCATCATTGTGGAAAGAGAGGCCGGTGCTGCTCACGTTTCTGCGGCACTTTGGCTGACCATTCTGTCGTCGTTGGCTTGCTCAGTTGGAGCAGCATCACCAGGAGATCGAAAACGCGGGGCTGGCGATCAAGGCGATTGCAGTTGGCGAACCGAAACATGCGGCGCGCTACTGCCCGGACTTGATCCCCCATGCGGAGTGTTACCCGGCGGGGTTGTTCCCCGGCAAACTGTACGGCACATTCGGGATGCAGACGACGCTGAAAATGCTGCTCAACCCCAACACAGCGGCGGAAGGGGCAAAAGCGAGCGCAGAATACGGAGGCGGTATGCTTGTGGGCGACCCCACGACGCAGCCTGCGACCTTTATCATCGATCCGGCAGGAATCGTGCGGTATGCGTATTATGCCCCCACGATTTACGAGCATCCCAGTATTGCCGATATTCTCAAGGCGGCAGCGACATTGAAGTCTGATTCATAACGAAAGCAGTGGTACACATGGCTGAAATCCTGATCTGGGGCGCTTCCGGCGGCATTGGCGGGGCGTTGGTGACGCAGTGTGCGGCGCAAGGCTGGACGGTGTACGCAGCAGCGCGCCATGACGACCGCATCCCGGCAGGCGCGGCGCTCACCTGTGCCTTTCGTGCCGAAGATGCGTACAGCATTCAGCAGGCGGCGTACCAGGTTGGGCAGGCCAGCAGCGGGCTTGACGCGGTGGTATATGCAGCGGGCGGCATGGTCGCCGGGACGCTCGATTCGTTCAGCGCGGGCGATTGGGCAGCGGTGTTCGATGCCAACCTGAACGGCGCGGCGCGGTGCGCAGCGGCCAGCCTCCCGCTCATGAAAGAAGGCGGGCATTTCCTGGCGATTGGCGCATACGTGGATAAGATCAGCCTGCCCCGGTTCGGGGCATATGCCGCCGCCAAAGCCGCGCTGGAACCGCTGATCACGATTCTGGGCAAGGAAAATCGCAAGCTCAGGTTCACGCTGGTGCGGCCTGGCGCGGTCGATACCCCGTTCTGGCACAATGTCCCATTCAGCCTGCCGAAAGGTGCTGCGTCTGCTGAAAGTGTGGCCGCGGCTATCCTCCAGCGCGTTGAAAGCGGGCAAAGCGGCGCGCTCGATCTGTAAGCACGTGCAGTGGGTTTACCTGCGTGTGAGTCCATGCTCTACACAGCGGCTCAAAACGGCGGTATAGTTGCGCGATTCTTCTTCAGGGAACGGCGCATCTGGTCGTTCCCTGCACTGCGCCGTTCGCAAGGGAACCCGTTCATCATGGCGAAAGACAACATCCGAAAGATTGTACTGGCTTATTCCGGCGGGCTGGATACGTCGGTGATCCTCACCTGGCTGCGCAACAACTATCAGGCGGACGTGATTTGCTTCACTGCCGACCTGGGTCAGGAAGAAGAACTTGACGGCCTGGAAGAAAAAGCGCTCAAAACCGGGGCCAGCAAGCTGTACATCCGCGATTTACGCGAAGAATTCGTGCGCGACTTCATTTACCCGGTCATGCAGGCGGGCGCAGTTTACGAACGGGAGTACCTGCTTGGAACCTCGTTCGCCCGCCCGCTTATTGCCAAACACCTGGTCGATATTGCCAATATGGAAGGCGCGGACGCAATCGCGCACGGCTGCACAGGCAAAGGCAACGACCAGGTACGCTTTGAAGTGACGGCCATGGCGCTCAACCCGCGCCTGAAGGTGATTGCCCCCTGGCGCGAATGGGACTTGAAAGGCCGCGAAGACCTGCTGGCCTATGCCGAAGAATTTCATGTCCCGGTGACCAGCACGCTGAAATCGATCTACAGCCGCGACCGCAACCTGTTTCATCTCAGCCATGAAGGCGGAATGCTGGAAAACCCCTGGGTGGAACCGGAAGAAGCGATGTACAAGCTCACGGTCAGCCCGGAAGCCGCGCCCGACCAGCCCGAATACGTCGAGATCGACTTTGTGCAGGGCCTCCCGGTCAGGGTGAACGGAGAACGGCTTAGCACCGTCGAATTGTTCCAGAAATTGAACGAACTGGGCGCGAAACACGGCATCGGGCGGATCGATCTGGTCGAAAATCGCCTGGTCGGGATGAAATCGCACGGGGTGTACGAAACCCCCGGCGGGACGATCCTCCGGCGTGCGCATACCGCGCTCGAAAGCATTTGCCTGGATAAAGCCACGATGCACTACAAAGATATGATCGCGATCAAGTATGCCGAACTGGTCTACAATGGCCTGTGGTACACACGGCTGCGCGAAGGGCTGGATGCGTTCGTGCAGGTGACACAGGAAAATGTGACCGGGCAGGTGCGCGTCAAGCTGTACAAAGGCAGCGCGACGATTGCAGGCCGCCGCAGCCCGCTCAGCCTGTACCGTGAGGATTACGCCTCCTTCGGTGAGGAAAATGTGTACAACCAGAAAGACGCGGAAGGCTTCATCAAGCTGTTTGGGCTGCCCGTCAAAATTGAGGCGCTGCTGCGCGTGGAAGCCGGGCGTTCGGACGATCTTGACCAGCCAGATTACAGCAAGTTCAAGCGCGATTGAACGGCAGGAATCATCATGACGTTATGGGGTGGCGCATTCAACCAACCGACGGACGATGATCTGCGCGCATTGAATGACAGCATCGGGTTCGATAAACGCCTGTACGCGGTCGATATTGAGGGCAGCATCGCGTATGCGCAAGCGCTGGCCGATGCAGGCGTGATCAGCGGGAACGACAGCGAAACGATCATCGATGGGCTGGAACAGGTGCGGCGCGAATTCGAGACGGATCAGTTCACGTTTCAGCCGGGCGATGAGGACATTCACACCGCCGTTGAACGCCGCCTGACCGAACTGATCGGCGCGGCGGGCGGCAAACTGCACACCGGGCGCAGCCGCAACGACCAGGTGGCGACCGATTTTCGCTTATGGACAATCGACGCGCTGCACCGCATCGACGAACGGCTGGCGGCCTTGCAAAGCGCGTTGATCGCGGTGGCGGAACCGCATATTGAAACCGTGATGCCGGGGTATACCCATTTGCAGCCCGCTCAGCCCATCACCGCCGCCCATTGGCTGATGAGCTTCTTCTGGATGTTCGTCCGTGACCGCCAGCGCTTGGCGGGCGCACAGGAACGCGCCAACGTCTCCCCATTGGGGTCAGGTGCGCTGGCGGGTACGCCGTTCGCGCTGGATCGGGAACGCCTGGCGGCCATGATGGGCTTTGAAGCAGTGAGCGAAAACAGCCTGGATGCGGTGAGCGACCGCGATTTTGCCGCCGAAGCCCTGTTCGCCTGTGCGCTGATCGGCGTGCATCTCAGCCGCATGGCCGAAGACCTGATCCTGTTCAGCAACCCGGCGTTCGGGTTCGTCACGCTCGATGATCGCTACAGTACCGGTTCCAGCCTGATGCCGCAGAAGCGCAATCCTGACCCGATGGAACTGGCACGCGGCAAAGCCGGGCGGTTGATCGGCAGCCTGACCGGGTTTCTGACCACGCTCAAGGGGCTGCCAAGCGGCTACAACAAGGATTTACAGGAAGATAAGGAACCGCTGTTCGATTCGGTCGAAACGCTCGAACGGCTGCTCCCGGTGATCACGGCGGTGATGGCCACGCTGAAGCTGAACCCGGAGCAGATGCGCGCTGCCCTGGATCAGACCATGCTGGCGACCGACCTGGCCGATTTCCTGGTCATGCGCGGGCTGCCGTTCCGCGAAGCGCACCATGTCAGCGGGCGGGCGGTGCGGCTGGCACAGGAAAAGGGAGTCGCGTTTTCGGCACTGACGCTCGACGATCTGCGGGCGCTTTCTCCGTTGTTCACCGAAGAAACGGCGGCAGTGTTCGATATGGTCGCATCGACGGCGCGGCGGCGAGCGCAGGGTGGCACAGCGCCCCAGGCGGTGCGGGCGCAGATCGAACGGGCTAGAGCATGGTTAGAACAGGATTGACTCACAGTTGTGCAAGTTGTCCGATAGTGGATGACGAGGTTGTACGAACTTTGTCAAAACGATCTGTTTTCGCAGCAGAGGGGTTGACACGTTTAGTCAGAATCGTTACGCTAGGTTACAGTTTTTCGTCAGCAAGTGATGAAACCGTCCTAACCATGAATGCTCGTCTGAACCTCAACCTTATCAGTGTCATCCTTCTTGCGGTACTCGTCCTTATTATTGGGAGCGGGTTCTAACGGCTTGGGTTGACGCGGGTTCAGCAGTAACGAACGCACACAACGAAAACCCTCCCAAGCCGGAGGGTTTTTTGTTGGCCTGTACAAGGGAAAGCAGGACGCATGATGCACACACCAGAACAGCTAATGACACAGGAAACGAACGCTTCAACGGCACAATTCGGTTCGTTCTGTACCAGCCCCTGGACGGAGGCGTATCATCACGCGGGCGCGGGCTGGATGATGCCCGGTACCGCGCCTTTCCAGAATGCGGAGGTGCAGCCCACCCATGACGCGCTTGTCGCCATTTACAACCGGGAAAACCCGGCGTAAAGCGACAGGCGCGTTTTTATTTGTCAGACAATCGTCGTCAACCACGAGGAGAACACGAGTGACCGCAGAATGGATTTGGATGAATGGTGAATTCATCCGCTGGGCAGATGCGAACGTCCACGTGACCACCCACGCCCTGCATTATGGCAGCAGCGTGTTCGAGGGCGTTCGGGCGTATGCCACCCCGAACGGCCCGGCGGTCTTTCGTTTGCAGCCGCACACCAAACGGCTGCTGCAATCGGCCAAAATCGCCCGTATGGACTCGCCGTTCACGGAAGACCAGATCAACGCGGCGATTTTGGAAACGGTACAGCGCAATGGGCATGAGTCGTGCTATATCCGTCCGCTGATGTATCGCGGCGCGGGCGTGTTGGGCGTGGAAGGGCGACGCAACCCGGTCGAACTGGTGATCTTCACGCTGGAATGGGGGCGCTACCTGGGCAGCGAAGCCATCGAGAACGGAGTCGATGTCCAGATCAGTTCGTGGCGGCGCATTGCGCCGGATACAGGGGCATCACTGGCCAAGATCGGCGGCCAGTACGTGAACAGCCAGTTGATCAGTATGGAGGCACATGATAACGGGTTCAGCGAAGGGATCGCGCTCGATTACAGCGGCACGATCAGCGAAGGCGCGGGCGAAAACATTTTCGTGATCAGCGATGGCGTGATCTATACCCCCGGCGTGGGATCGTCGATTCTGCGTGGGATCACCCGTGACAGCGTGCTGACGATGGCCAAAGACCTGGGCTATGACGTGCGTTTTGAAACGCTCCCGCGTGACTTTTTATATGTGGCCGATGAACTGTTCTTCACCGGAACCGCCGCCGAAATCACGCCGATTCGCAGCGTGGATCGCATTCAGATTGGCGCGGGCAAGCGCGGGCCAATTACCGAAGCCCTGCAAACGGAATTTTTCGCCATCACCAGCGGGCAGAAAGACGACCGCTACGGATGGCTCACCCATGTGCGCTGAACTATCCAGCCATGACGAAACGAGTGTGGGAGAAAGGGCAACACCATGACCAACCCCGTGCTGACGGGCGCTGAAATCATTCTGGAATGTCTGCTGCGCGAAGGGGTCGATCTCGTGTTCGGCTACCCCGGCGGCACCATTCTGCCGACCTATGACGCGCTGAGCAAATACCCGCAGATTCATCATGTGCTGGTGCGGCATGAACAGGGCGCGTGCCACATGGCCGATGGCTATGCCCGCGCAACGGGCAAAGTCGGTGTGGCCTTCGCCACCAGCGGCCCCGGCGCGACCAACCTGGTGACGGGCATCGCAACTGCGATGATGGATTCCTCCCCCGTCGTGTGCATCACCGGGCAGGTGCCGCGTGCCGTGATCGGTTCCGATGCGTTTCAGGAAATCGACGTGACCGGGATCACCCTGCCAATCACCAAACATAATTATCTCGTCACCGACATCACCGAACTGGCATACACGATCAAAGAAGCCTTCTTTATCGCCCGCACCGGACGGCCAGGGCCGGTACTGGTCGATATTCCAAAAGATGTGCAGAACCAGAAAATGGAATTTGAATACCCCGAAGGCGACATCCGACTGCCGGGTTATCACCCGCCGATGACGGCAGTGATAGATGACGTGGCCGCCGCCGTCGCACTGATTAACGAAGCCAAACAGCCGATCATTCTGGCTGGGCATGGCATCATGATGAGCGGCGCGGTCAACGAGCTGCGCGAACTGGCCGAACGCGCCGGAATTCCGGTTGCGCTCACCCTGCTTGGCAAAGGCGGCCTGCCTGAAGCGCACCCGCTCTCGTTGGGTATGATGGGAATGCACGGCACAGCGGCAGCCAATAACGCGATCCAGCAGGCGGATCTGCTGATTGCACTGGGAATGCGTTTCGATGACCGCGTGACCGGCAACCTGAAAACCTACTCCCCGCATTCGCGCAAAATCCATATCGACATCGATCCGTCGGAGATCAACAAGAACGTCAAGGTCGATGTCGGCATCGCAGGCGATCTGCGGACGGTTCTCACGCAGATTCTGCCCCAGGTGAAGGCGACGCAGCATCCGGCCTGGCTGAATCAGATTCGGGATTGGCAGGAAGACAGCGACGAGCGCGACATCATCAAGCGCGATACCGGAAATGTGTTGTTCGGCGCACAGGTGATCAACGACCTGTGGAAGTTCACAGGCGGCGATGCCGTGACCGTGACCGATGTTGGTCAGCACCAGATGCTTGAAGCGCAGTACTACCCGCACCAGCGCCCGGCATCGATGATCACCAGCGGCGGTTTGGGGACGATGGGCTTTGGGCTGCCGGGGGCGATAGGCGCGAAACTGGGCAAGCCGGAAGAAGAAGTCTGGGCGATTGTGGGTGATGGCGGTTTTCAGATGACGCTCGTCGAACTGGCGACCGCCGTGCAGGAAAAAGCCGCCGTGAAGATCGCCATCATCAACAACGGGTTTCTGGGCATGGTGCGCCAGTGGCAGGAATTGTTTCATGGGCGGCGTTACAACGAAACCATCATGTTCAGCCCGGATTTCTGCAAGCTGGCCGAAGCCTACGGTATTCCGGCAGTGCGCGTCACCCACCGCGACGAGATCGAAAGCGCGGTCGCGTTCGTGCGCGGCGTGGACGGCCCAGCGCTGATCGAATTCGTGGTCGAAAAAGAAGAAATGGTCTACCCGATGGTGCCTGCCGGGGCTGACCTGCACGCGATGATCCGCCGCCCGAAGCCGGATGCACAATAAAAGGACAGTGTGATCATGGTGTATGCCAACCAGACGATGGAAACACAGCCTGCCAAGAAACACATTCTGGCGGCTTTGGTCGAAAACAAACCCGGCGTGCTGAACCGCGTGGCAAGCCTGTTCCGCCGCCGCAACTTCAACGTGGACAGCCTGACGGTTGGGCGCACGCATCGCGGCCATATGTCGCGCATGACGATCACGGTCGATGCCACCAAAGGCGATGTCTACCGCATCAAGGCCAACCTGCAAAAGCTGATCAGCGTGATCGATGTCAGCATCGTCTCGAATGAGCCGCATGTCAGCCGTGACCTGGCGCTGCTCAAGGTGCGGTCGGACGATGCCGACAGCCGCAACCAACTGACCGAACTATGCGAACGCTACCCGGCGCGCATCGTCGATATTGGCCCGAAAGTGGCAATTGTCGAAATCACTGCACAGGAAGACATTGTCGAAGCGTTCATTCAAGCAGTCGCGCCTATCGGCATCGTGGAACTGGTGCGCACTGGGGTGGTGGCGATGGGACGCGGCGTGCGCATTCTCGACAGCGATTATCAGCCCGCGTTCCCGTCGATGGTCAACGGGAATGCCGTCAGTATTGTGTGATGGCCGTCGGAACCATCGTAGGACGCTTTACCCATTCGGTTTATGTTTATTCGCTCCATTCAAGGGGATACAGGACACAACATGGCTACACTCTATTACGATAAAGACGCGGATATTGGCCTGCTGGAAGGCAAAACCATCGCCGTGATTGGTTATGGCAGCCAGGGTCACGCACACGCGCTGAACGCCAAAGACAGCGGCATGAACGTCGTGATTGGCCTGCATGAAGGCAGCAAAAGCCGCGCCAAAGCCGAAGCCGACGGGTTGGCGGTGCATTCGGTTGCGGATGCGGTGAAAGCCGCCGATGTGGTGATGATCCTGATCCCGGACACCATGCAGGCGAAGGTCTACTACGATTCGGTCGAAGCCAACCTGAAGCCTGGCGCGATGCTCATGTTCGCGCACGGCTTCAACATTCATTACGGGCAGATCAAACCGCCTGCCAACGTCGATGTGACGATGGTCGCCCCAAAAGCGCCGGGGCATCGCGTGCGCGAAGTGTTCAAGGACGGCGCGGGAACTCCCGGTCTGCTGGCCGTGCATCAGGATGCGACCGGGCAGGCGAAAGCGCGGGGACTGGCGTATGCGCGGGCGATTGGCTGCACCCGTGCAGGCGTGATCGAAACCACGTTCAAAGAGGAAACCGAAACGGACCTGTTCGGTGAGCAGGTCGTGCTGTGCGGCGGCGTGACTGCGCTGGTGCGCACCGCGTTCGAGACGCTGGTCAAGGCGGGTTACCAACCGGAGATCGCCTACTTCGAGTGTCTGCACGAACTCAAGCTGATCGTTGACCTGATGTACCAGGGCGGCATGAGCTATATGTGGTACAGCGTGAGCGACACCGCCGAATACGGCGGCTACACGGTGGGTGACCAGGTGGAAAGCGAAGTCAAAGAGACGTTCGCGGGCGTGCTGGCGCGCATTCAGGATGGCTCGTTCGCCAGAGAGTGGATCGAAGAGAACAAGAATGGCCTGCCTAATTTCAAGGCGCGGCGCGGACGCGAACATGACCTGATGATCGAAAATGTTGGGGCAGAACTGCGCGATATGATGCCGTTCCTGCACGCCAAGCGCATCAAGCAGCAGGACTGACCTTGATCACCGTCGCCCGTTCAACGGATGTCGCCGCGTTTTACCAGCGGGTGCATTCTCTGCTGATGGAGGATGAAACCGCGCACATTCTCCCATTGGGGCTTCTCAATTCCTGGACGCAGACCGGAATTGCCCCCAAACGCCTGCATATGGCGTACAGCGAAACCGATCAGCATGTACAGGCGGTGGTGATGCGCGTCGATGGTATGCGGGCGATTCTGACCAGAGCGCACACCCTGGATGGCGTGCGTGCGCTGGCCGATGATCTGTACAGCGATCAGCCGGATACGCCCGGCGCAATGGGGTTTCCGGCGGAAAGCCGCGCCTTCGTGGAACAATGGCAGCATTTGAGCGGGCAGGCCTTCAGGCTCAACCGGGCGGAACGGATTTACCGCCTGGAAACTGTGATCCCGGTCAACGGGGTGCGTGGGAGCCTCAAAAAAGCCGGGATGGAAGCTGCCGACCTGCTGGCGGATTGGCTGCGGGCATTTGAACTGGAAGCCGATCCGTCTGCGCAGCCGCTGCCAATGGAGAACTATCGGCGCGGGGTGATGATGCGGCTGGAGAGCAGCCCGGCCATACGCGGGTTGTATGTATGGGTGGATGACGGCGAAATCGTCTCGATGGCCGGGTATGCCGGACCAACGCCGAACGGGATTCGCGTGGGACCCGTGTACACCCCACCGGAAAAACGCGGGCATGGCTACGCCAGTGCGCTGACGGCTGCGCTCACCCAATCGCTGCTCGACCAGGGGCGGGCGTTCGTAGCGCTGTTCACCGACCTCAGCAACCCGACTTCCAATGCGATCTACCAGAAGATCGGTTACCAACCGGTCTGTGATGTCGATGAATACGTGTTCGTGCAGCCAGAAGGGGGGTGATCGCATGACAGAGGATGGTCTTACCGATCTTACAAGTGCGCTGTGGGCGAATGTTCACAGCGCACCCGCACCGTTGACACTGATACTGGCAGAAAGGATCACCCCATCATGCCTAAAGGCGCAATTGACCCGAACGTCGTCGTATTTTTCGATACCACGCTGCGCGATGGCGAACAAAGCCCCGGCGCAACGCTGAGCAGCGCGGAAAAACTGGAGATCGCCCGGCAGCTTGCCAAGCTGGGCGTGGACATCATTGAAGCCGGGTTCCCGGCAGCGTCGCCGGATGACCTGGCAGCGGTGCAGCGAATCGCCCGTGAGGTTGGCACGGCAGATGGACCAACGATTGCCGGGCTGGCGCGCGCCGTCGAACGAGACATCCGCACCTGCTGGGATGGGGTGAAGGACGCGGCCAAACCACGTATCCACACTTTTCTAGGCACGAGCGATATTCACCTGCAATATCAGACCGGGCTGACCAAAGCCCAGGCGCTCGACGTAATTCGCACATCGGTCACGCTGGCGCGGAGCCTGTGCGAAGATGTCGAGTTCAGCCCGATGGACGCGGGACGCACCGACCCGCAGTTTTTGATCGACGTATGCGCCCTGGCGATTGAATGCGGCGCGACCACCCTCAACATCCCGGATACGGTCGGGTATGTCACGCCTACGGAATGGTACGACACGATTTCAACGCTGATCGCGGAAACGCCTGGCGGTGGGGCAGGCAGCGGGATCGTGTGGTCGGTACACTGCCATAACGATCTGGGGCTGGCGACGGCCAATACCCTGGCGGGCGTGAAAGCCGGGGCGCGCCAGGTCGAAGTGACGATCAACGGGATTGGCGAACGCGCGGGCAATACCAGCCTGGAAGAAGTGGTGATGGCGCTGCACACCCGTGCGCCATTTTATGGGCTGCGCACAAACATCAATACCCGCGAGATCGTCAAGACCAGCCGCATGGTGAGCAACTACACCGGAATGCACGTGCAGGCGAACAAAGCCGTCGTCGGGGCGAACGCTTTCGCACATGAGGCAGGCATTCACCAGGACGGCATGTTGAAAAATGCCAGCACTTACGAGATCATGACCCCGGACAGCGTGGGATGGACGGCCAGCCGCCTGGTACTGGGCAAACACAGCGGGCGGCACGCGCTCAAGGTGCGGTTGGAAGAATTGGGCTACACGCTGGACAAAGAACAGCTTCAGCAGGTGTTCGAGCGCTTCAAAGTGCTGGCCGACGCGAAAAAGAACGTCACCGATGCCGACCTTGAGGCACTGATGACGGATGAGCTTGCGCGCCCTGAAGAATACTTCCGCCTGGAAGATATGCAGGTGGTGGCAGGGACGATGGGAATGCCGACGGCGACCGTCAAGATCGCCACGATGGATGGTGAGGCGCACATTCAGGCAGCCGTCGGCGTGGGGCCGGTCGATGCATGTTTCAAGGCAGTGGATGCAGTGATCGACCTGCCCAACCTGCTGATCGAGTACAACGTCCACAGCGTGACCGAAGGCATCGACGCGCTCGGTGAAGTCACCGTGCGCATCAGCACGCCGGATGGGGCGCGGTCGTTCGGCGGCTACGGCGCGGACAAAGACGTGATCGTTTCGAGCGTGAAAGCGTATCTCGCCGCGCTCAACCGCATGATCGCGGGTGTGGGGTTGGGCGAAAAGAAACCGGAAGGCGAAGCGGCGACCGTCGCTATCGAACGCTGAGCGAAAGAGCGGGCAGCGGTTGAAGCTGCCCTTGCATGTCCAATACGGTAAACAGCGTGCTGGCATTTCACACGCTCAATATGAGTGAGAGACAAAAGGTAAATACGGACAATCCGCCATGACACCGAAAACGCTCTTCGACAAAGTATGGGAACAACACCTTGTACAGCCGCAAACGGCAGACCTCCCCGCCGTGCTGTACATCGATCTGCATCTCGTCCATGAAGTGACATCGCCCCAGGCGTTCACCGAACTGCGCCAGCGCGGGCTGAAGGTGCGCCGCCCGGACAAGACACTTGGCACGATGGATCACAGCACGCCCACCACCCCACGCGGGTTCGACGGGCTGATCCCGGTGACGGATATGCAGGCCGCCGCGCAGTTGGACGTGATGCGCAAAAACTGCGCCGATTTCGGCATCCCGCTGTTCGACCTGGGGACGACGCATCAGGGCATCGTCCATGTCATCGGTCCCGAACAGGGACTCACACAGCCCGGCATGACCATCGTGTGCGGCGACAGCCACACCAGCACACACGGCGCATTCGGCGCGCTGGCGTTCGGCATTGGCACCAGCGAAGTTGGGCATGTGCTGGCGACGCAGACGCTGCTGCAAAATAAACCCAAGACGATGGCAGTGCGCGTGAATGGCCGCCTGCATGACGGGGTGACGGCCAAAGACATCATCCTGGCGATCATCGCTAAGATCGGCGTGGGCGGCGGGACGGGCTACGTGTTCGAGTACATGGGCGAAGCGATCCGCGCACTTTCGATGGAAGGGCGCATGACGATCTGCAACATGTCGATTGAGGGGGGCGCACGCGCCGGGATGATCGCGCCGGACGACACCACCTTCGCGTATGTGCAGGGTCGTCCCCGTGCGCCGAAGGGCGCGGACTGGGATGCGGCAGTCGCGCACTGGCGCACGCTGCCGACGGATGAAGGCGCAGTGTTCGATGCGGAAGTCGTGCTGAACGCCGATGAACTCGTCCCAATGATCACCTATGGTACGAACCCCGGCATGGGCATGGCGATCACCAGCCGCGTCCCCGACCCGGATCACCTGAGCGATGTCAGCCAGAAAATGGCACTCGATAAAGCACTGCGGTATATGGACTTGCAGCCGGGTCAGCCGCTCTTGGGCAAGGCGGTCGATGTCGTGTTCATCGGAAGCTGCACCAACAGCCGCATTGGGGATTTGCGCGAAGCGGCAAAGATGCTGCACGGGCGCAAAGTGGCCGATGGCGTGCGTGTGATGGTCGTGCCGGGGTCGCAGCAGGTCAAGCGGCAGGCGGAAGCCGAGGGGCTGGATCAGGTCTTTCGGCAGGCAGGCGCGGAATGGCGCGAAGCCGGCTGTTCGATGTGCATCGCCATGAACGGCGACCAGCTTGCACCGGGGCAATACGCCGTCAGCACCAGCAACCGCAATTTTGAAGGGCGGCAGGGCAAAGGCGGGCGTACCTTCCTGGCCAGCCCCCTCACGGCAGCAGCGACCGCGCTGCGCGGGGTGATCACCGACCCGCGTGAAATCATGCGTGAAATGGAGTATGCATAACATGGAACCTATCCGGCACATCAGCGGCAAAGTCGTCGCTTTGCCCATCAATGACATCGATACCGACCAGATTATCCCGGCGCGCTACCTGAAAGTAACCGATAAAGCCGGGTTAGGCGCAGCCTGCTTCAGCGATTGGCGCTATGAAGCCGATGGCTCCCCGAAGGCCGATTTTCCGCTCAACCAGCCGCAGCATCAAGGGGCGGCAGTGCTGATTGGCGGTCACAATTTCGGCTGCGGCAGCTCACGCGAACATGCGCCCTGGGCTTTGATGGGTGCGGGCTTCAAGGCGGTGATCAGCACCTATTTTGCCGATATTTTCCGCAGCAATGCGCTCAAGAACGGGCTGCTGCCGATCATCGTGGATGAAGAAACCCACCGCCAGTTGATCAGCCTGGCCGAAGAAGACCCCACGACGCAGGTCAGCATCGACCTGGAAACGCAAACCGTCACACTCCCGGATGGGCGCGCCGTCACCTTCCCGATTGACGGGTTTTCCAAGCACTGCCTGCTCAATGGGGTGGATCAGCTTGGGTTCCTGTTCAGCCTGGGCGACAAAACCGCCGCGTATGAAGCGGCACACGCGCCGCGCATCAATACGCTGTCCTTCGCGTGATCATGCGGAAGCCGTTTCACGTGGTGGCTTACGAAAAGGAGTCGTGACTGGAATCATGAGTGGAACCCTAAGCACGAAGCTGCCTGGCACACGGCCCGTCGCCATTTACGATACCACGCTGCGCGATGGAACCCAGCGCGAAGGCATTTCGCTGTCCGTCGCGGACAAACTGCGTGTGACCGAACTGCTCGACAACCTGGGTGTGACTTACATCGAAGGCGGATGGCCGGGTTCCAACCCCAAAGATGCCACCTACTTCGAGGCCGTACAGCACTTGACGTTGAAACATGCGCGCATTGCTGCGTTCGGCTCGACATGCCGTAAAGGGAGCGATCCCGCCGATGATGCGAACATTCAGGCGCTGGTGGATGCGCACACCCCGGTTGTGACCGTCGTCGGCAAAACGTCGATGCTCCATGTCACCGAAGTGCTGCAAACCACGCCGGAAGAAAATCTGCGCATGATCCGTGAGAGCATCGCGTACCTGAAAACGCTGGGCAAAGAAGTCATCTACGATGCCGAACACTTCTTCGACGGTACCAAGCTCGACCTGGAATACGCCTTCGAGACTCTGCTGGCGGCGCGGGATGGCGGCGCGGATACGATTGTGCTGTGCGATACCAACGGCGGATCGATGCCCTGGGAAGTCGAGCAGATGCTCAACATGGCGCGGGAAGCGTTCCCGGCGGTGGCGTTCGGCATTCACACCCACAACGATGGGGAACTGGCCGTCGCCAACACGCTGGCGGCAGTCAAAGCTGGCGCGGTACAGGTGCAGGGGACAATCAACGGGTATGGGGAACGGTGCGGCAATGCCAACCTGTGCAGCATCATCCCCGACCTTGAACTGAAGATGGGTATTCGCTGCCTGCCGGACGGCGCGCTGCGACACCTGGCCAATGTTTCGCGCACCGTTGCGGAAATTGCCAACCTTGCGCCCGATCATCACCTGGCGTATGTAGGCAAAAGCGCATTTGCGCACAAGGGCGGTATCCATGTCGCGGCCATGCGCCGGAACATCCACAGCTACCAGCACATCGAGCCGGAACAGGTCGGCAACGAGATGCGCATCCTCGTTAGCGATTTAAGCGGACAGGGGAATCTGCTCAGCAAAGCGCAGGAATTCGGGCTGGACGTGACCAGTGCCGAAGCGCTCAAAGTGCTGGACGAGATCAAGCGGCTGGAAAATCAGGGGTTCGTCTTTGAAGGCGCGGAGGCTTCGGTCGCGGTACGGCTGCACCGTGCCAATCCAGGCTACCAACCGCTGTTCTCGCTGATCGATTTCACCGTAATCGTGGAAGAACGCAAAGGGCGCGGGTCGGTGGCGGAAGCGATGGTCAAGCTCGATATTGGCGGCGATGTCTACCATACCGCCGCCGAAGGCAATGGCCCGGTCAACGCGCTTGACCTGGCACTGCGCAAAGCGTTGATCCCGATGTACCCGCAGATCGTGGATTTTCAGCTTGCCGATTACAAAGTGCGCATCCTGGACAGCTCGAACGGGACGGCAGCCGTCACACGGGTGCTGATCGATACGCACAGCAGCGCCCGCCGCTGGAGTACCGTCGGTGCTGGGGCAAACATTATCGTGGCAAGCTGGCTGGCGCTGGTGGACAGTATCGAATATGGCGTGCGTCTCGCCCTGGGCGATCAGACGGTCGCCGTCGGGTGAGCGTACCCTGTTGAGACGTGGAACGGCTGATTTTCGCAGCCGCTCCACCCTCAGCCTCCGTAAATCGGCACTATCAATCACGGCAGGCCGCGCTACACTGGTTCCAGATGTAGAAAGTGATGATGGTGACCACGATTCACGAAAATTGGAATGTTTGGCCGGATCGGGGATTTTTGCTCTCTCCCGATCCGTTAACAGCCCCCGCCGATGCGCCGGGTATGGACGCTCAGCGCAGGGCGCTTGAAACCATAACCGCACTGGTCGATCAACTGCCTGTGCTGGTTCAAAATCCCGCTGTCCTGGCCGAACGGTGCGCCGCGCTGCCCCCGCTCGATGTGACCAACGCGCACACATGGGATGGCCGGGTATGCGAACGCATTGTCCAGCAGTTGGCGTTTCTGGCGAGCGCCTGTGTTTATGCCGATTTTGAATGCCGCAGGCAGACGATCCCGGCAGCGCTGGCCGTCCCGTTCGCGGCACTTTCGGCGCTGGTCGAACGCCCGCCGATGTTCTCGTATACCAGCCTGGTCCTGGCGAACTGGCGGCGCATCGACCCGGCGGGCGGCATCGAGATTGATAACCTGACGGCGCTGAACACCTTTACCGGGCGGGCGGATGAAATCTGGTTCGCGCTGATCCATGTGGATATTGAAGCGCGTGCGGCTGAAGCACTGCGCGGCGCGGTCAGCGCGATCACGGCCATTCGCAGTCATGACGATCAGGCCATGCTGGCAAGCCTGACGGCCATCGAAAACGGGCTGCGCGCCATGATGAAAAGCTTCCGGCGGATGCGGTCTGGTTGTGACCCGGACGTGTACTATCACCAGATACGCCCCTTCAACTTCGGCTTCATCAATGTCACGTTTGAAGGGGTGTTCGGAAACGCCCCGCAGAATTTTCGCGGGGGTTCCGGCGCGCAGAGTTCGGTCATTCCCGCGCTGATCGCCGCGTTGGGCATCGCCCATGAAGCGACCGATCTCATGGTGCATCTGAATGCGATGCGCGCTTACATGCCGCGTGCGCACCGTGCATTCATCGACCAGATGCGCACCATCGGCATTCGGGAGTACGTGGCTGCTGCTAAAAACCCACGCCTGACGGATGCCTACAACGCTTGTCTGCGCGCTGTGACCTTATTCCGCCAACTGCACATGAACTATGCAAAACTCTATGTGTTTGAACGCGGCGGCCCCATTGGGACGGGCGGCACCCCCTTCATGGACTGGCTGGACAAATTGATCGCCGAAACCGAAGCGCACTACTTGTAATGCTGGTAATGCTGGGTTCAGGGCGCGTACAGCCCGCTTAAAGCCTGATTGAACAAGGGTTAACATCGGCACGCTATGGTGACGAATGCGCATGACGGCGCGAGTGATTGAACAGGACGGAATGTGAGCATGTCACAAAAACCTTTACGTAAGCCCCTGAATTACGCGACGCTGTGGTCGAACATCGAACGCGAAGCGACCGGCAAGCTGATCCGCTACATGTCACGTCGTGATTTTATGAAATACATGCTGGTCGGCGGCGCAGCGCTGGCACTGCTCCCCCGTCTGCGTGCTGATGCCCAGGCCGCCCGCGCTTATGCCCCGGCGCGCCAGGCCGCCGCACCCAGCTTCACCGACACCCTGCCAAACGGCATCGCATCGGGCGATACCACGCAGACATCGACGGTTTTGTGGACGCGCAGCACGGTCACGGGCGATGTGACGTTCGAGATCAGCACCGACGAAACGTTTGCCAGCGCCGAAACCCGCACGGCATCCGTCGAAGAAGCGCTCAAGCCCGTCAAGGTGACGGTGGACAACCTCACCCCGGATACGCGCTACTTTTATCGCGTCAGCAACGGCACCGATACGCTGACCGGGCAGTTTCGCACCGCCGCCCCGGTCGATGTGCGGCGCGGGCTGCGCTTCGGCGTGAGCGGTGACTGGCGCGGTGAACTGCGTCCATATATTGCCCTGGCAAACGTGGTCGAACGCGACCTGGAATTCTTCGTCGAACATGGCGATACCATCTATTCCGACATTCCATCGCGTGATTTTGAAGGCGAACAGGCCATTACGGTTGAAGAGTTCCGCATCAAGCACAATGAAGTCTATTCCGCCTTTGAAGGTGCAAATTTCTGGGCGGATGTGCGCGCCCGCCTGTCTGTCCTGGCGACGATTGACGATCATGAAGTCACCAATGACTTTGCGGGCGGCGCGCCCATCAGCACCGATGCGCGTTTCGTGGGCGATGCGGATGCGCTGATCAACACGTCCGACCTGTATCGCAACGGGATGCAGGTCTTCCAGGAATACAACCCGCTCAACGACCTGTTCTACGAAAACACGGGCGACCCGCGTATGGATGGGCGGCCTAAGCTGTACCGTTCGATGACTTATGGCAGTGATGCAGCCGTGATCGTGCTGGATGCGCGCTCGTTCCGTGACCAGGCGGTGGCGGAAATCGAAGTCGCAGATGTGTTCAACGTGCAGGCGCGCACCGAATACCTGACAGCCATGTTTGAAGAAGGCCGCACCCTGTTGGGGCGCACCCAGGTTGAAGACCTGAAGCGTGACCTGCTGGCCGCCCAGGAAGCGGGCATCACCTGGAAGTTCGTCATGATCCCCGAACCGATCCAGTTGACGGGCTGGTTCGGCGGCAGTGACCGCTGGGAAGGCTACGCGCCGGAACGCACGGAAGTGTTACAGTTCATCGAAACGAACAACATCCTGAACGTGGTGTTCGTCTCGGCGGATGTGCATACCACCTTCATCAACAAGCTGACGTACCAGACCGAAGCGTTGGGCGAACTGATCCCGGTGCGCTCGTTCGAAATTTCGACGGGTTCGGTCGCGTTCTTCCCGCCGACGGGCGCGGCGCTGGTGGCAGGCGCAGCCGATGCGGGTCTGTTCCCGGCGGATGATTACGCAGCATACCAGGCGGCCAGCATCCCCGAACAGGACGCGGTGCTGCTGAACCTGTACAACCGCTTTGTCAACCGGCTGCAAGGTTATGAAGAGATGAGCCTGGACGGTTCCGGCCTGAATGCCGAACTGACCGAAGGCACGTTCGTCGCCGGGCATACCTTCGGCTGGACAGAGTTTGACATCGATGCTGAAACTCAGCGGCTGACCGCGACCACCTATGGCGTGCGCGCCTACAGCCGCGATGCGCTCGATGCTGACCCGGCCACCATTCTGGCGCTGCGTCCGGAAGTGATCAACCAGGTCGTGGCCGACCCGATCACCGCGTAAACGGGCGGCTTCGCATTCCGGCTCAACGACGGGCATGGGGCGGTGCGTATCCCTATGCGCATGGCGGCTTTATGCCCGTTTGCGTTAAAGTGATGGGATTGTTCACTGCAACTCCCTCACACATTCAGGACGTTAGGCTCATGAAGGCACGCATTACCGTTCTACCCGGCGATGGCATCGGCATTGAAGTCACCGCACAGGCCGTCACCGTACTTCAGCACGTCGGCGCTACATTCGGCCACGATTTCAGCTTTGAAGAAGCCCTGATCGGCGGGATCGCTATCGACAAAACCGGGACAGCACTTCCACCGGAAACGCTCACCACCGCTGAAGGATCGGATGCGATCCTGCTTGGCGCGGTCGGCGGCCCGCAGTGGGATAATCCGTCCGCGCCTGTGCGACCGGAACAAGGGCTGCTCGCCATCCGCAAGCATTTTGGCCTGTATGCCAATCTGCGCCCCGTCAAGGCGTATCCCGCGTTAGCGCGTTATGCCCCACTGCGCGCTGAACTGCTGGAAGGGGTCGATCTGCTGTTCGTGCGCGAACTGACGGGCGGCATCTACTTCGGCCAGCGCCAGGAACAAGGCGAAAATGATTTCGCCTTCGACACCGAGTACTACAGCGTCCCCGAAGTGGAACGAGTGGCGCACATCGCTTTCCGTGCCGCCCAGGGACGGCGCAAAAAAGTATCGTCGGTGGACAAAGCCAACGTGCTGGCTTCGATGCGCTTATGGCGCAAAACCGTGACGAACGTCCATGAAGATTACCCAGAGATCGCGCTCGATCATGTGCTGGTGGATAGCTGCGCAATGCATCTGCTCACCCGCCCGGCCTCGTTCGATGTGATCGTCGCCAGCAACATGTTTGGCGATATTCTGAGCGATGAAGCCAGCGTGCTGGCCGGATCGTTGGGGATGCTGCCATCGGCCTCACTGGGGGCGGCCAAAATCGGTCTGTACGAACCCGTACACGGCAGCGCGCCGGATATTGCCGGGCAGGGCAAAGCCAATCCCACCGGGTCAATTTTGAGCGCGGCCATGCTGCTGCGTTACAGCCTGGGCTTGGAGGCGGAAGCCGCCGCCGTCGAAAGCGCGGTCGAGAAAACGCTCGAATTGGGCGCACGCACCGCCGATATTGCCCCACGCGGAACAGCGTTCGCCAGCACGACTGAATTCACGCACACGGTGATCGGCCACATCTGAAGCGGATCAGCGGATCACAGGTCGGTATCATACGGGGTCTGTTCTTCGACACGCGGGCGGCGGCTCAGTTCATGTAAGGCAAGCGCGGCGATGTACAGCATCAGCCGCCGCCCGCCAACAGTCATCGTCTCCCAGGTGATCGCCCTGATGGCGCACAGCGTGAGTGCGACGAAATATTCTGTCCATTTGTCGGGCATTTGCAGCGACTCCGCCACGATCTGCCGGATTGAGAGGATCGGTGCGAACGCTTCAGCCTGACTTTGTGTGGGCAGATGTGGAATTTCGCCCCGGTTGAACGACTGCACCGCCCGCGCCGCCGCCCGAATGCCATCCCAGTTTGCGCCAAACGCCGGGATGATGAACTCTGCCAGGATGCTCACTTCCAGCGTCGCCCAATCGAACAACACATGTCCCATGCGCGCTTCGGCAAAGTCGATCAGGAACGGCGTTTCACGCGGGCCAACCAGAATGTTGCCCAGGTGAAGATCGCCATGAATCTTGCTCATCGATCCGTTGATCCACTGGTCGAGCAGGATTTCATAGCCGATCAGTGGGTTGGGCAATGCCGACAAATCGCCCACACCAGGGATGGTGGAGGCACGGGCATCGAAGTCCGGGTACAGGTCGCTGGCTGCGGCTTGCAGCAGTTCATCGCGGTTTTTCCACACCCGCCCGACGATGCGCTCGATCACTTCGCCGCGAAAGTACGTCGTTTCAGCCAGGTCAACCCCACGCACGCTGATCTTGTACGCCCGTTTCGCCGCCTCCATACCTTTCCCGTTAGCGATGTGCAGGATGTGCTTATCCCGAAAGACGCGCTGCACGCTGAAGCCTTCAATCGCGATCAGGTCGCCATATTCGATTTCCGCCAGTTTCGCCCGGCGCACCGGGTCGCGCAGGCTGTGCCTGATCTCCAGCGACGGATCATCTTTGACGTATTCGAGCGTCAGCACCGGGGGAAGCAGATAATCGTATTCCGACCAGACCTGAAATCGGAACGGACGGCGCTGTTTCCACCACGTCGCCCCAAATGCCGCCAGCAGGTCAGATTTCAGCCATGTGCCAAGCGCCGCCGCGCCCAGTTCGCGGGCAGTGGTGCGCAGTTCTTCGGTGTCGCGGCCATTCAGCGGCGCGACGAATGTATATTTCAAGCCAGCCAGATCACAACCTTCCGCCGTCGTCGGTTTATCTTCCAGACGTGCCGTCAGCGGCGGCAGCGATGCCCGTACATGCAGGTCGTAGCGCTGCGCTTCATCGAGAATCAGGTCTTGCGCGTCGATCTTGGCGACGACGGGGGCTTCGTGCATCCCTTCGGCATTGGTCGGGGTGATCAGCAGCAGCCGTGCCGCCGAATACCCGCCCATCAGCTTGCGTTCGATGCGAATGCGGTCATGGCCGTAAAACATCCGCCGCAAAATCAGCAGTTGATCATCGCTCAGCGCATCCAGCGCAGAAAACGTAGGCGCAAAATCGACCTGGACATACGTTTGCCGCCCATTGTAGCGCGGGACGCGCACGTCCGATTCCCGACGCAGCATGGCCAAATCGACATGCAGGCGGCGCAGCACGCGAATTGGGATGCTGTCGTTTTCATCCAGAATCGCCCGCAGCACGTCACGCTCGTCGATCTGTTCTTCCCGCCCCTGCTCAATGGCCAAATCATTGGCGATACCCAGGACAATATCGGCACGGGGGGTATTGGGCAAGCCCGCCCACATGCGGGCTTTCATGCCTTTTCCGGTGGCCCGGCGAATCGCATCGATCACGTACTCAGGAGTCAGCCCCTGTTCTTCCATCAGGCCGCCCGTCAGCCCGTTGTGCAGCTCCAGCAGACCGATGAACAGGTGTTCTACCCCAATAAAGTAGTGCTGCATCCGAATGGATTCCTGACGGGCGTTGATCAGGATGTCGCGGAGCGGGTTCATCATGAATAGACTGCCGATGCTGATTCAATACAAAACCGAATGAAAAAAGATGCCAATGATCACAGACTCGATCATTCGTCAGGCTGAATCCGAATCCAGGTATGCCCCAGACAAAACAACTGGTTCACGTCCAGCGGAATGGTCCCGAACACCCGCGCATCATCTACGCGGTCTTCCAGGTACGTCCCGTTGCGGCTGTTGCAATCTTCCAGCCACCAGCGCCCTTCACGCCAGTGCAGCCGGGCATGATAACGCGATGCGAACGTATCGCTGCGCAGACAAACATCGTTGTCGTCGCGCCGCCCCAGTGTAATCGTCCAGGTATCGCCCTCAAGCTGGCCATCCTGGTTGGCGGTCGAACATTCGATCAGCTTGCCATCGTCCACGCCGCTCATGATCATCAGCCTGACTTTGTAATCCATCATCATGAAAAGCCTATCGCTCTTTGGCGCTGCTTTCAGTATAGCATCAGGCGCGCTGCGTGATCTATTGAAGGACTTGCGTCCGTTTCAGACTCATGTTATGCTCGTTTTTAATGCACATTCACAACTGAATATCTGCGAACTCTTATCCAGAGCGAGGTAGAGAACGGCTCGTTGATCTCGCGGCAACCCCCTAGGCGTAGGGAAGGTGCCAAATCCGTCAGTTAGACTGGAAGATGGGAGCGCACATCGGGCTGTTTTTGTTTCACCGCACCGATTGTACGACCTCTGAAGACTTCACGCGAAGTCTTTTTCATTTTCTGAACTCCTGACACAAAAACCGGATGAGCGTTCGTCTTTCGTCTTGAATCAATCGTTCAATGTCAAAACGTCAGGAGACGCAGCCTTACCATGACTTACGAACCGCTTAACCAGCATATCGAACAAGCGCTTGACCAGGTGAACGCCGATGCTGCATCGAAGCTGCAAGGCAGCAGCACGCGGGCCGTTCACGGGGGCGCAAAGCGCAAAAAAGCCTATAACTCGCTCACGACCCCAGTCGTGCAAACGGCGACCTACACGTTCGCCAATACCCAGGAATTGATCGATTTTATGGAATCGAAAACCTGGGGCGATGGACACGAACGTGAGGAGTATGGTCGCTATGGCAACCCGACAGTGACGGCGGTCGAAAAAAAACTGGCGGCGCTGGATGGCGGCGAAGATGCGGTGCTGTACGCCAGCGGGATGGCGGCGGTCACATCGCTGCTGCTTACGATCCTGCCGAGCGGATCGCACATTGTCATGACCGATGACTGTTACCGCCGCACCCGTCAGTTCGCGCTCACCTTCCTGAAACGCTTCGGTATTGAAACGACCGTCGTCCCGATGGGCGATTACGAGGCGATGGAAGCCGCGATCATCCCGAAGCGCACGCGCATCGTGATCAGCGAAAGCCCGACCAACCCGTATCTGCGCATCGCTGACCTGGAGAAGATCGGCGCGATAGGCAAGACGCACAAAGTCCTGACGCTGATCGACAGCACCTTTGCCACGCCAGTCAACCAGCGCCCGCTGGAATGGGGGATCGATTTCGTCCTGCACAGCGCCACCAAGTACCTGAGCGGCCATAACGACGTGCTGGCCGGGGTGATCACCGGTCGCGGCGACCGAATCAAGGCGCTGCGCGATAGCCGAGGCGTACTGGGCGGCATCGTCGATCCCCAGGCGGCGTACCTGCTGGATCGCGGTATCAAAACGCTGGGCGTGCGCGTCGGCCAGCAGAACGCAACCGCGCTGGCCGTCGCTCAGTATCTTGAATCGCACCCGGCTATCGAGCGGGTGTACTATCCCGGTCTGGCCTCCCACCCGGATCATGAAGTGGCCGAAAGCCAGATGGTCGGGTTCGGCGGGGTGGTCACCTTTGAAGTCAAAGGCGACCTGCGCACCACGAGCGATTTTATCGACCGGCTCAGCATTCCGTTCATTGCGCCCAGTCTGGGCGGGGTTGAAAGCCTGATTGAACAGCCCGCGCTGATGAGCTACTACGAAAAGACCACCGAAGAACGGCTGGCACTGGGCATGAAAGACAATCTGGTGCGCTTTGCCATCGGCATTGAGGACACCGACGATATTCTCGAAGACCTGGAACAAGCGCTGGCCGATGTGCCAGCCGCGAAAGATCATCACCGCACGCTGACCACCCTTTGGGAACAGCGCTTCCGCGATTGAATGTGTCCGTTCACCATCGGCGGCATGAAACCCAATGCTCGTCTTCATGCCGCCCTGCCCATCAGGTTGATCAGTTGTTCCGTGCGGCGCGGGCGGTCGCCGTCGCGGGGAACTCCGCCGTCGCCGTCGCCGGATACCCCGTGAGCGGCTTCTCGAAGGTTCCGCCCGTGCGCAGCAGACATACCTGCTGCCATTGTGAGCGCGAGGTGCTGTTCGTCCAGTACGGTGCAATCCGCCACGTATACACGCCCGCCTGTGTCGGCAGATCGTCCAGGATGATCTCGGCAGTCGTGGTTTCGCTGTCGAAAGCGCGGCGCGTGCCGTCCGGCGCGATCACGATCACGCTGTAGGCATTTGCGCCCTGCAAACCGGGATATGTGACGGTAATCACCGGGTCTAGCGCCATGAAGTTCCCGGTCTGGGTGTAGCCCCCGCTCCATTGATCGCATACGTTGGTCGCCAGATCGAAACCGTCCGGCACGCGCCCATCGTTGTTGCGCGGCAGCAAGCGCCCGGTCGGGAAGATCGAATTGAACGCGACGCTGGTACGGATCAGGCGGGCGTATACCCAGGCGCGTCGATCCCCGTACTGAATTTCCAGCCATTGGCGGCCATCCCAGGTGCGGAAAAAATCGCCCGCCCGCCCCAACACCGTGACCGATGCATTCAGCGGCAGCCGCCCAATCGACTCATAAGCGAAGTCCGGGCCAACGCGCACTTCTGAACCATCGACCGCGATCAGACCGTAGATCACATCGCCGGGTTGTTCTTCCTGTTCCAGCGGCGCGGCGAACAACGGCGCATACAGTGCCAGCATGAACAGCGCAATGGCGGAAAAGATCAGGATGATGAGGGAAAGCGGACGTTTATTCGGCATTCGCATCTCCTATCAGAACAGTGCCAGCCTCATTGTGACATGGTTTTCGTTCGCGTATGGGTAGTGTTCAATGTGCGTGGTACAAGCGTAGGGACGGCGCACACTGCGGCGCAATTTGCTATACTATACGGGTATTCACGCACTTTCGCATCTCAGGCTCAATTCGTGAACCCCCTGGAAACACTGAAAAACACGCTGTCCGTTCACCATGACGCATTGATCGCGCTTGCCCGCCGCCTGATTCAAACGCCAAGTGTCAACGGGGTGGACGATGAAGCCGCCATTGCACACCAGATCGCCGCATGGGGCAGCACACACGGACTGCACACAGAAATGATTGGAGCGGATGCACGCCGCCCGAACGTGATCGTCACCGTAGGGAACGGCGATCCCGGTCTGCTGTTGATCGGCCATCTGGATACCGTCACGGTGGGGGACCCGGCTCGATGGACGTTGCCCCCGTTTGCGGGCGAGATCGCAAACGGGCGGCTGTACGGGCGCGGCGCGTTCGATACCAAAGGCGGGATCGCGGCGGCCTGTTGCGCGCTGCTGGCGCTGCATGAAACCGGACTGCTGCGCGGCGCTGTCCAGTTGATTGGCGTGCCGGATGAAGAAAGCGGCGCGACCGGGACATTGGGCATCACATGGCTGCATGAACATGGACGACTGCGCGGCAAAGGCGCGATTTACTGCTACGGCGGGCATGAGATCATCCTGGGGCATCGCGGCTTGTTCCGCTGCCGGGTGACGTGTCATGGCGAAGCGGCACATACCGGCTTTCCAGCGTGGCAGGAAGGGCGTGCCGGGGCAAACGCGGTGACGGGCATGGCACGCCTGCTGGTCGCGCTGGAGTCGATCCCGACCCCTTATTCCACCGCGCCCTATTTCGAACGGTTCCGCACGATGATCACCCCCGGCACACGCATTGAAGGCGGAGCCGGAGTCAGTATCGTGCCGGAAACGTGTACAGCGGTGATCGACGTGCGTCTGACCCCTGAAACGACCGCCGCCCAGGTCAAAAGCTGGATCGGCAACGCGATCACGCGCATCACGGCTGAAAACCCAAAACTGCGCTTCGAAATCGCGCCGATCAGCGTTCTTCCCCCGGCTATCAGCGATGAGCGTGCGCCGATCTTCGCCGCCGTCGAAGCGGCACTAATCCAGGTCACGGGCGAAATGCCACAGCGCAGCGTCGCCGGGCCAGCCAATGAAGGCTATCTGCTGATCGAACGCGGCATCCCGACGGTCTGCGGCTTCGGGCCGTTGGGTGGCGGGGCGCACAGCCATGATGAATACGTCGAACTGGACAGTTTACGCGATGCTGCGCTGATGTATGCGCTGACCGCGTTGGCGCTGGATCGCGATCATGCGTAGGCAGCTCCATCCTCTTTCGGTCATGCTGCCGCTGTTCGTCGCGCTGGCGCTGATCTACGCCTATGCAGTACCGATCCTGGAAGCGCCCGACGAATCCAAGCATGTCGGCCTTCTCGAACATCTGGCACGAACGGGCGAACTGCCGATCCAGAGCGCCGATGTGCAGGCCGCCGCCGGAACGCTCTACGCGCAGGAAGGCAGCCAACCGCCGCTGTATTACCTGTTGGCCATGCAGGTGTACCGCCTCTTTGACCGAAGCGACTTCGACGCGGTACGCCTGGAAAACCCGCACGCCATCATCGGCGATCCGTCGGCGCGGGGCAATCAGAATCACATTCTCCACGACGCGCTCTATCCGCCGCCCCTGTACGGGACAGCGCTGGCGATTTATGCTGTGCGCCTGTTCAGTATCGCGTGTGCCGCCGTGACGGTGTTCGCCGTGTACCAGGCGGCGCGCCTGGTCGTACCTTCGCGTCCTGGTGTTCCGGTTCTGGCGGCAGGCCTGGTCGCCTTCAACCCGCAGTTCGTTTTCATCAGCGCGTCGGTGAACAATGACAACCTGGTGGCGGCGCTCAACAGCCTGGTGATCTGGCAGGCGCTCGTCCTGATGCGCGACGGCTTTTCCAGCCGCCGCAGCGTCGGAATCGCGCTGCTGATGGCATTTGCCAGCCTGACCAAACTCAGCGGCTTGGTGGTAATTCCACTGGTCGGGGCTGTCGCGCTGTGGACGGCCTTCCGCCGCCGCACCTGGCGCGATCTGCTGCTGTTGGGCGTGCTGACCGTCGGCATATGGGGGATCATCGCCGGGTGGTGGTATGCGCGCAACGTGATCCTGTACGGTGAACTGTTCGGTACCAGGCGGATGCTCGATATTTTTGGCCGCCGTCCCGCGCCGCCTTTCACCGAACTGATCACGAGCGAATTCACCGGGCTGCGGATGAGCTTCTGGGGATTGTTCGGCTGGTTCAATGTGTTCACGCTTCAGCCGTTCTACCGCGTCATGGACATCGTGAGCGCCGTCGGCGTGGTGGGCGTGATGGCCGTCTTGTGGATGCGCCGCCGCGATCCCGAACAGGGCGCACGTCTCGCTTTCCTGATCGGGATCGTGGCGGGCGGGCTGTTCAGCCTGGCGGCGTGGACTTCGCAGACCGCCGCCTCACAAGGCCGCCTGATGTTCGCCTACATCGCCGCCATTGCCGTACTGCTGGCGATGGGGTTACGCCAGTGGCGGATTCCGCCGCTCGTTATCCTCATTCCTTTAGGCATGTTCGCCGCTGCCGTGCCGTTCATCACGCTGATCCCGACGTATGCCCCGCCGCCAGCGCTGGCGGCGCTTCCTGCCACTGCCAGCGTTGATGGCCGCATCTTCCGCGATTGGCGGCTGGCGGGGTATCAGGTCGCGCCGGGGCGCTGGAGTCCTGGCGACCTGATTCCGATCACGCTGTACTGGCAGCCGATCCGCCGTTCCGATCAGGATTACAGCCTGTTCATCCGCCTGCTCGATCAATACGATAACCGTCTGGACGTGATCACGACGTATCCCGGTCACGGCAGTCTGCGCACATCGACATGGGAACCAGGCCGCATCTACGCGGACGAATACACGCTGCGCGTCCCGGACGGGATCGACCTGCTTACCAACCCGCCCATCCCGCTGCGAGCCTATGTCGGTTATTGGAAGTTCCCCGAAGGTGACTCCATCGACCCGGTTGGGGAGGATGGCAGCCCTGCCCCATTCGTGATCCTCGACCTGGGCGGCCTACCTACGTCCGCTGCGCTGCCGGAACCGCAGTACACGCTCGATCCACCGATTGCGTTTGGCGATCAGGTCGCGCTTAGTGGGTATACGTTCACGGACGGGGTACTGTCGCTGCACTGGCGTGTCATGGCCGATTGGTCGGAGTCGTGGCGGGTGTTCGCGTTCGCGCTCGATGGTGCATATGCGGATCAGCAGGTGGTGGCCCAGGCCGACGCACCGCCGGACTTGTCAACGCGCTACTGGCGCAGCGGCGATGCTTATATGACCATTCACGACCTCGCTGCCCAGGGAGCGCCCGCGCCGGGACGTTATTCGGTGTATATTGGCTGGTATACAACGGATTATCCGGCACGACTGGCGGTGAGCGCCCCCGGTGCGGTCGATAATGCCTATCCCGTCGTAGAATGGCAGGTCACGGACTGATGGATCGATTGATTCGCCGCGCCGTCGCGGACGATGCCGACGCACTCACCCGGCTGACCATCGCCTCAAAAGCATATTGGGGCTATTCCCGGTCGTTCATGCGCAAAGCCCGTCCGTACCTGACCGTCACCCCGGCACAAATTGCCGACGATGCGATCTTTGTACTGGAAACCGATGGCCAGATTGCGGGATATTATCAACTGGTCGAAATGCTACAGCGCCCATCGGTGATCTGGATGGAAAGCCTGTTCGTCGGTCCGGCGTTCATCGGCAAAGGGGTAGGGTCCGCTTTGTTCGATCACGCGGCCCATCTGGCGCGGTCGCTGGGGTATGCCAGCATGGAACTGGAAGCCGACCCGAACGCGGAGGATTTTTATCTGCGTAAAGGCGCTGTACGCATTGGCGGGCGCGAATCGGGCATCCAAAAAGGCCGTGTGCTGCCGCTGATGCGCATCACGTTGATTCAGGACTCGCCGGGCTAAAGTACTTTTGCGTATTTCATACAGTATGCAAAGCGGTAATCCCGTGCTGCGGCGATATTTTTGGCGCTGGGGTCGGCCAGCCCGAAGGTTTCAAGCGCGAAACTGGCCGCCACTGCCCCGTAGCAGCCCGCCGTTTTCAGGTCACGAGTGCGGTTCCAGCCGACGAGAAACCCACCGCAGTAGGTATTGCCTGCCCCGGTCTGATCGACGATGCGCGGGACGGGCGCAGGCGGCACTTCGATCAGCGTTCCGTCCTGGCCGCCCACCAGCGACCCGCGTTCGCCCATGCGCAGCGCGACGATCCGCGCCCCATCGCCGATCATCTGCCGGACGATCTCGACCGGGTCTTGCAGTCCCAGGATCGCCTGAGATTCGATCAGGTTAGGCGAGACAATATCGGCAAGCGCGAGATGCGCCCGGTATTCATCGCGGTTGGCGGGCTGCATATACAGCGAATCCGGTTCCCACAGCACGATGGCATCCCGGTAAAAGGCACGCCACTTGACGAACCCCTCCACGCCGCGCAGCACCGTCGCCGCCTGGGGATGGTGAAACGACTCCGGAATCGCCGTCGGGTCTGGGTAGAACGCGAACGGCGACATATCCGGCGTGCGAAAAATTTCGATGCGGCGGTTGTCCCATTCGAAAATCTGCCAGGCGCGCCCCTGCGGCACATCGACCCACTGCACGCCTGACACATCGAAATCGCGTTCGAGCCGCTTCCAGGCGCTTTCCGGCATCCCCACCCCACCGTTGGCGATCAAGCCTGGGCGTTCGCGCCAAACCGCTACCCCTGCTGCTGCGTGCGTCCCCGCCCCGCCCAGCACTTCCATCTGTGTGCGGCCATCCGGGAACACAATATCGTCGATGAAAATACTGCCTACACACACATAGATCGGCGCTGAGGTCATGGTCGGGTTCCGTTCGTGAAAGAATGCGCGTCAGCTCATCAGGTCTTCGATCATGCTGCCATCGTAAATGCGGCTGGCTCCCTGCGCCCAATCGACAGTACGCCCGCCGCCGAAGCCCTGAAAGTATTCTGCGCCCAACGCCTGCGCCCGTGCCGCCGCCAGCAGTTCGCCCGGCACGCTGTACAGGATCGATGCGAAGATTTCGCGCACGCCCGCCGGGATCGGCAGTACCGTATCGACAAACGCGCTGATGCGGCCTTCATCGTCCGGCAGGATGCCCAATACGCGGCGGTCGATGCTTTGCGCGGCGCGGGCGACTTCGGCCATCCGGTCGGCAGCCAGACCGCCCGCATCCAGCAAAATCGTCGGGACACGTGGCGGGGAGGCGAAGTATTGCAGGTGCGCCCATTCTTCGGTTTCCTGGGCATAAGCGCTGTCGCCGCTGGCCTCCAGAATTTTGGCCGCGCTGAACATGGCCGCACCGTACAGCGGACCCGCGCCGACGAACACGAATTCGCGCACGTCGTTCCATTCGTTGACAACCCGTTCGCACAGTGGTTCACAGCGTTCGATGACGCGCTGCATCACATCGCCCAGGCCAAGTAGTTCGGCGCGCAGCTTGTCCGCATCCGCCGTCGTGATGTGTCCACGCACTTCCCCAATGCGGATCGCCGCCGTGATCAGCGCCACCTGTGAGGCCAGGTACGAACGCACACCAGGGACGATCATCCCCTTCATCTCGTCAGGCAGCGGCGGCACCGTGGTCTGAAACACCTTGTCGGCATTCTGTGCCAGCCGCGCATTCGGGTTGCCCGTCAATGCGATTCCGGTCGCGCCCGCTTTACGCGCCAGCGTGAGCGCTTCTACGGTGCGGGTGACCACGCCGCTGACCGAGACGGCAATCGTCAGGTTGGTGTTCGGCCCGGTTTTGGGCATATAGGCCACGTTGTAGCGCCCATACGTGAGCGAACTGTACGCTTGGGTGGGAATGCCCGTGATCTGGTTGAACGCCAGTTCCGCCCCCACCGATGCGTGATGGCTGTCGCCGCAGCCCACCAGCATGATCCGCTTGATGCTGCTGCACAGCTCAAAATCGAAGGTGGCGCGGGCAGATTGATCGAACAGCGGCACGATCTCGCGCAGCAGTCCAGGCAGCGTGTCGATCTGTTGGTGCATAGGTGAACGGTCAGTCATCGCATCGTCTCCTCAATTGGACCCTTCAAGCATTCGGGCATGTTCCAGCCGGATCAGCCGTTCGCTGTCCACATCGACCGCGACCCCGACTTTCGGACGATCTTTCCAATCAGGCAGCAGTACTTCACCGAGCGCAGGCCACGTCTTGCCCCGGCTGCGCCCCATCGTTTCAACGCGAATCGGCCAATGTTCGATGCGGAACAACGTCGGGTCGATGACGTAAGCGACCGCCGACGAGTCATGCACATAAATGCCGTCGATGCCGTAGGCGCGTTCAAAATAACCCTGGTACACGGGCAGCATCTTCATCACGTGGTCGGTCAGCGGGCTGCCGACACTGCCATACAGTTCGATATGTTCCCGCGTCATGTTGACACGGTGCGTCACATCCAGACCGATCATGGTGACATTCCAGGCCGCGCCGAACACGATGTCCGCCGCTTCGGGATCATTGTGAATGTTCGCTTCGGCGGCGGGTGTAGCGTTGCCGGGGACGATGGCATTGCCGCCCATCAGCACGACTTCGCGGACGTGCTGTACGATGCGCGGTTCCAGGTGCAGCGCTAGTGCGATATTGGTCAGCGGCCCCACCGGAACGAGCGTGATCTCGCCCGGATGCGCCATCACCTGCTCGACGATCCACTGCGCGGCAGGCACAGCGAGCGCGCTCGTGGTCGGCGGGTCAAGATACAGATTGCCCTGGCCATCGCCGCCGTGTACGAACGGCACAGGACCTTCATACTCCGACGCAATTGGGTGATCCGCGCCTTTGGCGACCGGAATATCCGTCCGCCCGGCAATTTCGAGCAGGCGCAGCGCATTGGTCGTCGCCAGCGAAGTATGGACGTTGCCAAAAATCGTGGTCAGGCCGATCACGTCGAGTTCCGGCGCTTTCAAAGCAAAATAGATCGCCATTGCGTCATCGATTCCAGGGTCGGTATCGATAATGATTTTACGGGGTGCGGCAGCGGTCATGATCGTTCATCCTGGGTTATCGCGCATCAGTTTGATCTGCACCTTGCGGGTGCGTGGGCCATCGAATTCGTAGAAGAGAATGCTTTGCGAACTGCCGATCACCAGTCGGCCTTCGGCGATTACCAGCAGGACACTGTGACCGATCAGCGCGGCTTTGATATGGCCTGCCGCGTCCGCCGGGGTATCGTACTGGTGCAAAAAGTCCACCCGTTTCGGAACAAGACGGTTGATTTCGTGGATGATGTCCTGTGGTGTAGCCTGGTCAAGCGCGCTGTTCACGGTGATGGCCGCCGTCGTGTGCGGGACGACCAGCGCGCACAGGCCATCACGGATGCCGCTTTCCGTCACGATCTGCCTGACGGATGCGGTAATGTCGATCAGCGCGTCGCCGCGTGGGGTGTCGATGTCAATCACTTTCAGCATATGTGTCCCCTTTCAGCAGGTGAAGGCCAACCCAGAGCCATGCAGGATTGTATTGACTTCGGCGCAGGTGGGTACGGATCGGCCTGCGCCGAGCTTCTGCACGTTGGCCGCGCCCATCGCATTCGCCATCAGCGCACATTCGCGCAGCGTGTGGCCGTTCAGGTAGGCGGTGATGAAGCCCGCATCGAAGCAGTCGCCTGCCCCGACCGAATCGACCACTGGGACGGCGAACGCTTCGACGTATTCGCGTCCCTTTTCCTGAATGACCGTGCAGCCGCGTCCGCCCTGCTTGATCACCAGGGTTTGCGCGCCCATGCGAAAAAGATGCTGGAACGCCGCTTCTCCGCGTCGGTTCCCGCTCGCCCCGGCGATTTCGTCCTCCGTCATCAGCACGATGTCGGACTTGGTGATGGCCCAATCGATCATGTCTGCATCGACAATGTGCAGCGATGGCCCGGCATCCAGGCAGATCAGCTTGCCGTAGGATTTTGCCCGGTTGATCGTTTCAATCGCCATGCCCGCGACGCGCTTTTCGTACAGGGTATAGCCCTGCACCAGCACTGCATCAGCGCGCTGGATGATCGCGTCTACCGTGTCGGTATAGGCAGCCTGTTTGCCTTCGCCATACGACCCGACGAACATATGCTGATGGGTGAGCGGGTCGGTCAGCACCAGCACGAGCGTCGTCGCCGCGCCGGGCGCAGCATCGACGGCGCTGGTATCGATCCCTTCGGCCTGTAAAATGGTCAGCAGTTCCGCCCCGAACGCATCGCTGCCCACCGCCCCAACCGCGCTGACCTGTGCGCCGATGCGCTGCGCGGCGATCATGAAATTGCACGCGCCGCCCGGTTCAATCTTGCGGCCTTTGATGTCCTGATGTTCGCCAGGGGTCAGGGGAAACGTGATCGGGAAGATCAGATCGACCACCATATCCCCCAGCGAAACGATATGCGGGCGCATCACCGCACGACGGCGCGTCATGATGCGGTAGGAACCGTCGCCAGCGCTTCAAGTCCCTGGGCGAGCGTGCGCACATGATACCCAGCGAACACCGTGTCGGCCTCAAGCGCACTTACGATAGCCGCATCGAACGCGCCAATGCCGCGGTATGCCCCGGCGATGGCGCACGCAATCGCGCCGATGGTATCCGCATCGCCGCTCAGCGCCGCCGCCAGCACCGCCGCCCGCTGTGGGTCGCCGTCGGCCATCACGAACACGCCGAAGGCCGACCCGACAGTTTCGGTGATCGCCAGCGAAGTCCCTACACTATCATACAGTTCGCGCAGCCGCGACCGTTCATCGCCGGGTTTGCGCCCAATCGCCACCGCCTGTTCAATTTTGCGGGTGACGCTGGCCGCCAGCCACTTCCGCCCGTGCTGCCGCCCCAGTTCCGCGCCGATGATGCCCGCCGCGACGATGCTGTCCACCGTAGCCGCATCGTGCAGCGCCATCGCCACGCCCGCTGCGACTGCCGACGCGCCGCTGATCGCCACGTTTGTGCCATGCGTGGGCAAACATGAGATCGCTGCATCGCGGACAGCCGACACCGGGTCGCCAGGGTGGAGCAGCCCGACGACTGATACGCGCATGGCCGCACCGTTGGTATCGCCCATCAGGCCTGTAGTGCGCGGGTCATCCCCACGTTTGAGCGCCTGAACACCGCGCCGGGTGCTGGGACCAACATACAACGATTGATCCCCGCCTGTGCGGTCATACCATTCGACAATCGCTTTGACGGTCGCCGGAAGGGTCACGCCGCCCGCCGCAATGTATTCGTGCGCCAGCGAAAAGGCCTGTTCGCTGTCGTCGGTGATGCGCGCAGCCGGAAGTCCAGCGTGAACGTCATGGTCGGCGGGTGCGGGAAGGAACTGCTCGATCCAGCCGAATGCCCGCCACGTCTGATCCATATCGAAGTAGGCGGGCATCGCCCATGCGTCACCAAGCGCCTGCCCATAAAGGCCGCCGAGAATTTTTTCGGAAAGAGAAGCCAAATCGAACCTCCAGTGAGCGCGCATTGGGGATCAGTTTGCAGATTTTGTGCATGACTGTAGCGCAAACCCGGCACTGCCGCTATCCGGCCAATGCGGTGCTTTCCGGGGATGGTTCCGGCGGCGGCGCTGTGCTGGTTGGCACTTCGCTGGAGAGCGGCAGGTTGGTATTGGTCGGAAAGACGACCGGGGTCACCGGGACATCCTGCGTCGCGGTCAGCGTCGCTGTGTCCGGGGAGCCGATAGACGGGGTGACGGTCGCGGCTGGTACGGTCGTGATCGGGGTGCGCGTTGGTGGGATGAATGTGGAGAGTGGTCGCTGTGTCGGGCGTTGAGTCGGCGTGTTCGTCGGTTGAATAGCAGCGATGCACACGGCGGAATCGCGGAAAGCCGGGTTGCTGAGCGGCAGAGCGCGGGACAGCCGTACATATTCGTTCGTCGTGATCGGGTTCGGCGGGGAAAGCTGCTGCGTGCTGGGCTGCATGATCACCTGTTCGCCCGCCTGAATGATGTCATGACTGCTCAAATCGTCCGCCGCACCCAGCGTGCAGGTGCCATCCAGACAGCTTGCCATGACGAGATCGGGCTGAAGGTACTGCACCCACAGGCAGGAACCACTGACCGTGAATACGGTATCGGGGTTGGTTTCAAGCTGAACCACCACCCGCGCTTTATCGTCGAGCGTGGTGACAAAGACACTGCTGTTTTCGGTCATTGCCGCCCATAGCTCGCTTTCCGCCCGCACGAAGCGAAGCTGTGAGCCTGGGAACAGGATAAATTGTGCCTGTGCTTCCCCGTCCGCATTTTGGATGGCGAGCTGTCTGACCACCCCATCATACGTATCGACGCTGTTGACGGGATCGAACGCATTGAACCCGCTCAGCATTTGGCCGATGAGCGCGGCCATTTCCACGCGAAGATTGTTCGCGTTCAGCGTCGGTGTTGCCAGCGGCGGCGCAGCCGTTGGCGACGGCGTGACGGTGCGCGTCAGGGTGGCAGTGGGCGATGGACTTGCGGTTGCCGTCACAGACGGCGCAGTCGTCGCGGATGCAGTCAGCTCTGGCGCGGGTGTCGTAGACACGACACTCGATACCTCATCCGTCGCGGACTCGGTGGCTTCAGCGGTAATTTCGAGCGCGACTGCCGCTGCCGTCAGGTCGAGCGTAGCGGGAATCGTTGGAAAGCCCTGGGCTGCGGTTTGCGTGGCTTCCACCGATTGGGTGCTGAAGCGTGACTGCGCGTCGAGAAATCCCTGAACGAACGTGGCCTGGGCTTCGGCTTCGCGCCGATTGTTGATGGCGAACACGCCCGCCAGAAATGCCCCGCCAATCAACAGGAGCAGGAAGGCTGCCAGAATTTCACGCGGGACGATCACCCCCTGCATGAGCCGACGGCGAGCCATTTGCAGCACCGCCGCCGATGCGGACGAATCCGGCTTGCGTTCCATGGCCCGTTCGACAATCGCCCGTGCTGCTTCGGTATCGCGGAGCGCCGTCAGGCTGGCCGCCATTTCCTGGTCGGTCACGTAAAGCTGTCCAGTGGGCGCAGTACCATACACGCCGCGTGTACACACCAGCACGGAATCGCCCGTGCGCAGCGGCAGCCCTTCCCGTCCCTGTTTGAAGGCATTGGCGGGATTCAGCGTGTCGATGTAAATACCAATGTCCGGTGCGGGTTCGCCATGTCCAATAGCGCGTGTGGGACGGTTGGAATCCGGAGCCTGAAAAACGATCTCTGGCGCTTCACCCTTTTGCAGGCGCGTGCTGCCGACGGTGTGTTCCAGTGTAATCTGGCGGAGCTTACGCGCACGGCTGTGAACATAAACGCGCACCAGGCCGATGCTGCCCACATAAAGCCGCTGTCGGTCGGTGATCAGCGCGATCACCATTGAACAATACGTGCGTTTCCCGGTGATCTGTTCCTGCTGATGCAGGGTTTCCGCCGTTTTACGAAACGCGCCGTCGATCAAATCGAGCGGCGTTTTGGCAGCACTGGCCGCAATCGCGTTGACGGCAGCAGTCGCGGCGATTGTCGCCGCAGCCGGGAGCGCGTTTGGTCCCACTTCAAGCGATTCGGTCACAATCGCCACTGTGAACGTTTGCCGGCTGCTCACCTTGTGCGTCGTCACGCGCACACTGCTTGAATCGGTAAAACGCCCGCCAGGGGAAAGCGAGTAACTACCGTAGATTGGGGTTGGCATTCGACTCCTTATGAACGGCCCGCACCGCTAAGCCACCAGCCGAAATAAGCATATTTCAAGGGTGCGTGGCTGAAACCAAAGTGCGCCTGAAACAGCCCCCATATCGTCAAAAATTTTCGCACGTTGCCTTAGGATACAGCCGCTGTTTGTCGGGTCGTGCTGCCAAGCAGCCGCCATCCGCCCAGGATCAACCAGACGAACACGGCAATGAGCAACCCAAACACCAGCGCCGGGATACTATCGAAAAACAGCGCCAGGAACAAGCCGAAATAGACCGCCATCGACAGCCCCGCCGCCGCCGCGCTGTATACCGCCTGGTGCGTGATACGCTGGACACGGATCAGGAACGGCAGGTTGATCGCGATCAACAGCGCCGATGCAAGACCGATCCCCAGGCCAAGCGGGAACGCGGTTTCGGGGCCGCCAAACCCATTTGGCGCGCTCCACAGGCTGATCGTGATGATGATGCCGATCACGGCGATCATCGCCAGCAGGACATGCAGCACGCTCAAACGCTGCACCACCCGCCAATACGCCGCTTTGAAGCCTTCGCCCTGTGATGCGCGCAGCGCCCGCACCCGCAAGACCTGACGGGTTTGCAGCGCGTAGATCACCAATGCCATCACCACCGCGATGAACGGGATCATCTGGGGGAGCATCGATGGAATTTGCAGCGACCCAATACGAATCGCCAGCGCGTCGAAAAAGCCGAACACCAGCGACGCGATTCCCGTCCCAACCGGGTTACTGCCGCCTAACAGCGGCGTAGCCAGGGCGATGAACCCGCGTCCGCTGGTCATATCCCGCTGGAACAGGCTGAGATACCCCATGCTGAGGTGTACGCCGCCGAACCCGGCGAACAACCCGCTGAGCGCCAGTGCCGCATACCGCACCCGCGTGACGCGAATCCCGACCGATTCGGCGGCGCTGGGGTTTTCCCCTGCCGCACGTAAATGCATCCCGAATGGAGTACGGTACAGCACGAACCACACCGCGATCACCGATAGGAACGCCAGCCATGTCATGATGCTCTGGTTATCGAACACGGTGAACAAAAACCCGCCGATCACGGGAATGCTGTTGATGAATTCGGGGAGCTGCACGAACGGCATCTGAAAACTGGCCAGGTCGCCGCTGTCGCCGCGATTACCCGTCAGTTCGAACAGAATTGCCACCGTCGCCGCCGACCCCAGGACGTTGATCGCCACGCCAGAGAGAATCAGGTCACCTTTGAAGCGAAGATGAAATACGCCCAACAGCAGTGCCAGCGAAACCGACACGCCGCACGCGGTGATCAACCCCACCCAGGGCGCAAGCGCCGTGCCGACCACAGGTCCGGCATACGCGCTGACAACCGCCCCGGTGAAGGCCGCGCTCAGCATCAACCCTTCCAAACCGATGTTGATCACCCCGGCGCGGTCGCTGATCAGCGCGCCCAGCGACGGCAGCAGGATCGGCGTGGTCACGCGCAGAATGGCCGCCAGGAACGCTGCGCTGAATATGCTTTGAATGACCGTATCGAACATGAGGCTATTTCTCCGATGCCGCTTCGACGATCAGGCGTGGGCTTTCCATCGTCGTGGTCGGGCGTGAAGGTTCCGGCGGAGCGGCTTTGCGGCGCGTTTGCAAAAAGGCCAGCAGCGCCTCCGCCGTGATCAGCAGGATGATCACCGCCTGAATGATGCGCACGATCTCGAAGCTGATGTTGGCATCGCGCTCCATGAACTGCGCGCCCGACCGCAGATAAGCGTACAGCAGCCCGGTGAACGGGATCACCAGCGGGTTGTTGCGCGCCAGCAGCGCCACCACTACGCCTTCAAATGCCAGCCCCAGGGAAATGTTCAGAATCAGCATTCGGTGGATGCCCATACTCAGGTGCGCCCCGGCCAGTCCCGCAATGATGCCGCTCACCGCCATCGCCAGCATGATCGTCCGGCGCGTGTTGATGCCGCCGTAATTGGCAAATTTCAGGTTGTTGCCCACCGTGCGAATTTCGTACCCCAATGGTGTGCGCGTGATCAGCAGCCATACCGCGATCACCGCGACGATCACCAGAAACAGCGCCACCGTGACCTGCGTATCGGCCACCAGCACCGGGAACTGACCGCTTGCGGGAAAATCCGCCGATGCCGTATAGCCTGCTTCGGGTGGCTTCAACTGGAACGTCAGCACCAGTTCGTAAAAGCGCACGGCAATCGCGTTCAGCATCAGCGTGCTGACGAGTTCGTTCGCGCCCAGGTAGGCTTTCAGGATGCCAGGCAGCAGACCCCACAGGAACCCGGCGGTGAGCGCGCCCAATAAGGCAATAGGCAGTACCAACCAGATCGGCAGCGCGCCCGAAGCCAGCGCGATGCTCCCACTGACCAGCGCACCGAAGTACAACTGCCCCTCCGCACCCAGGCTGAACTGGCGCGCCCGGAACACAATCGCAATCGCCAAGCCCACCAGGATGAGCGTGAGCGCATCCTGAATCCACACCGCCCATCGGTTGACACGCCCCAGTGCGCCCAACAGGAACGCTTCATAGGCGGCGGTGGTATCTTCAAAAGCTTCGCTCAGCGTGGTGGTGATGGGAATATCCTGGGGACGGGCGTTGATCGTGTAAATGCCGTCGGCGGGCAGGGTGATGTTTTGCAGCACCGCATCCCGTTCGCTCTGCAAATCTTCAAACTGGGCGATCTGTTCGGCGGTGGCGGCATCCGCCGCGCCCACCTGCGCCCCATCCGGCCCAGTCAGCACCACCTGCATATCGACCAGCGAACGGCGGCTGGCGGCATAAGCCAGAATGGTCACGCTGTCACCCTGCCGCCCTTCAAAGGTATACGCCACCGCGCTAATCGGCTCGCGCACCTGGGGGCGGTTGAAATCATCCCCGCGCTGCGCCCCGTATTGCAGATCGACGTTTTCATTTTCGATAGGCGGCGCATCGGATTGCAGCGCGACCAGGAATTCCCCGCGTATGAAGCGGTTGGCGCTGTCGAGATTGAACACCATCGTCATCAGGAACCCGAAGATCAGCGCGATGATCACGGTGACCGTCACGCGCAGTGCCGCCCCGCGCAATTCCAGGATGAACAGCGCGACGCTGATGCCGATCAACCCGTTCACGAACAGGATGGCGGACAGGTCTTGACTGTCGGTCTGCCGTTCGGAAAGTGCCGAGATCAGCGTATCGACATTTTCGGCGCCGAAAATGCGGTACGTGATGAACAGGGTCGTGCCAATGCCGATCAATGCAGCCAGCAGCAGCACGATCAACCGGGTACGGGCAGCAGGTGCAGCGGTATGGCTCATCGCAGCGGCTCCAGTTCTTCAGCGGTCTGGCGCTGCGCGCCAAGCATGTACAGGCCCAGCTTTTCTTCGGTCAGGTCGGGCGTGTTCGGGAAAATGGCCGCGATCTCGCCGTTGTACATCACCAGAATGCGGTCGCTCAGCTTCATCACCTCTTGCAGGTCGGCGCTGACGAGTAAAATCGCTAACCCTTCGGTCCGTTTATCGACCAACTGCTGATGAATGAACTCGATTGCGCCAATATCGACCCCGCGTGTTGGCTGTGCAGCCACCAGCAAACGGGGCGACGCGCTGAATTCGCGGGCGACGATCACTTTTTGCATATTGCCGCCGGAAAGTGACCCGACCGGCGCATCCCCGCCCGCCGCCACAATGCCGAATGTTTCGATTAATGCGCTGCCGTTCTCGCGTATTGCGTTCAAATCGAGCAGCAGGCCATTATTGAACGGGGGACGGTAATAGCGATCCACGATCAGGTTATCGGCAATGCTGCTAGCCCGCGCTACGCCGTTGGTCAGCCGATCTTCGGGGATGTGCGCGACCTGGGCTTCGCGCAGTGTGCGTGCGCCTTTCCCGGTCACATCGCGCCCATCGACGAGAATTTGCCCGGCGCTTGGCTGCCGCAGCCCGGTCAGCACTTCGACCAGTTCAGTCTGGCCGTTGCCTTCCACACCTGCAATGCCGAGAATTTCATGCTGACGGACATTGAAACTGACCTGCCGGACGACGGCACGCCCGGCCTCATTGGTGTAGGTCAGATCGCGCACTTCCAGAACCGCCTTGCCCGGTGCCACAGGTGGGCGGTTGACCACCATGAACACCTCACGCCCCACCATCATCCGGGCAAGTTCGGGGATATTCGTTTGAATGGTATTTACCGTGCCGACGTTGTGCGCATCGCGCATCACCGTCACCCGGTCGCTGATCTCCATGACTTCACGCAGCTTGTGGGTAATGAAAATCACGGTCTTTCCCTGGTTCACCAGGCTGCGAATCGCGGTGAACAGGTCGGTCGTTTCACGCGGGGTCAGCACCGCCGTTGGTTCATCCAGGATCAGGGTTTGCGCACCCCGGTACAGCGCTTTCAGAATTTCGACGCGCTGGCGCATCCCCACCGGCACATCTTCGACTCTGGCAGTCGGTTCCACGGTCAGGCCGTATTCCTGCGCCAGCTTTTCGGTATCGTGGATCGCTTTTTTGCGATCCAGCGCGACTCCACGCCGGGATTCGCGCCCCAATGCAATATTTTCGGCAATCGTAAACGAATCGACCAGCATAAAATTCTGATGCACCATGCCAATGCCCAGGTCGATGGCCTTCTGGGGATTATCGATGGTGACGGGCTTTTCATCCAGCAAAATCGTGCCGGATGTCGGCTGCTCCAACCCATAAAGAATTTTCATCAGGGTCGATTTTCCCGCGCCGTTTTCGCCCACGACAGCATGAATTTCGCCCCGCCGTACATCCAGTTGAACGCCGTTGTTGGCAACGACACCATTCGGATACACTTTTACGATGTCGCGTGCCTGCAAAAGAGTCATGATGAGTTCCGCGCTGGTATAAAATCAGGGCGCACTTCGGTACGCTTTTGCACCGCTGTACGCCCCAACATTAACTGATCGCCAACATAGGCGCAAAATTCGCACCTGTCACGCTGTGAAAGCCTTACATGCCTTCCATTGCTGCCGCGACATCGAACATGGTTTCGGGCATTGCGTCACAGCCCTGGCCTACCGCTGCCGCTTCGCCTTCCGCCGCGAACACGGTATTCACCGTGATGTCCCCGGCGACGACCGCTTCCTGAACTGCCGTGAGCAGATTCTGCACGGCTTCAGGGGTAGCCCCGGTGTAAATGTCGTTGACCGCCAGGCCAACCCCACCATCCGCGATACCGAGTGATTCGGTCGTGCCGATGGGCAGCGAACCCTGAAGATACAGATCGACCGCACGGTACAGCGAATTATCGACGTTCTTCAACATGCTGGTCAGAATACGTTCGGCCTGTTCCGGGTTGGTATCCAGGATGATCGTCGCCTGGTCACTGTCCACGCCCAACGCATAGCGGCCTTGTTCTTCCGCCGCTTCAAACACGCCAACGCCCGTGCCGCCCGCAATCTGGAACACGATGTCCGCGCCCTGTTCATACATGGCCAGGGCAATTTCCTTACCGCGTGCCGGGTCATTCCACCCGCCCGCGTACTGGACGATCACGCTGCTGTCGGGGTTGACCAGGCACGCACCCTGTTCGTAACCAACGATGAAGTCGTTGATCACCGGGATGTCCTGCCCGCCAATTGCACCCAGCACGACATCGCCCGCCGTGATCCCATTGATGCCTTCCTGCATCGACATGGCCGCCGCGTACACGCCCGCCAGGAACGAGCCTTCATTCTGGAGATAGGTCACGCTGTAAACGTTGGTACAGCCTTCAACGCAAATATCCGGGTTGTCATACGCCACAGGCGCATCGTAGGTGATGAACACCTTGTCCGGGTATTCGTGAACGCGCGCACCCAGAAAATCGATCATCTGGAAGGTACCAGCGATCAGCATGTCGTAGCTGTCTTCATCGCTCATCGCGTCATCAAGGCCGCTTTCCCAGTTGGCCGGGTCGATGCCGAGTTCGATGGTGTTGACTTCAATGTTGAAATCTTCAAAGGCGCGATCCATACCGCGCTGCGCCGAATCGAAGAACGACTTATCGCCCAATACGCCGTTGATCACGAGCGTGATCCGCAGGGGTTCATCCTGGGCAAAGACGGTCGCCGCCGTTAGCGAAAAGACGAGCAGCAGTGATAGACAGAGCGTGAGCAATTTAGCGCGAGACATGACCACTCCTCATTCTCAAGGACATCGGAAAAGATTATGACAAGATTAAACCCGCTTCGCAATACATCCGTTGAGACTTGCCAGGTCAGGCGCGCATGGGTAAGCCCACTTCCCGCGCCATTCCCCATACCCGCAGCGATCCAGGTTCGACGACGGTTTCAGCGCGTACCGCAAAATTGAAGTGTTCATACAAGGCGACGTTCGCTGCCGTACAGGTTTCCAGGTAAATGCCCCTGCCAGCGTACTCCACACGGTCGATCACGGTGTCGATCAGGTCACCGCCGTAACCCTGCCCCTGTGCCGACGGATCGACTCCCAGGAGCATCAGATACCAGTGCGGAACTTCCCCGACAACCTGATGATGCAGCGTCTCGAAACTGCCGATGCAGCGCATGAAACGCGCAGAACCATCGATACCCCAATGCAGGGGCGCACGCCAGAATCCAGCGCGCATGGCTTCGCTGATGGGGACGCTGGCGCGTTCCGGCGGCAGCAGGATCACCGCGCCCACCTGCCCCGGCACGGTATAAATCTCCCCCAACTGCGCCCCAAGCCGCAGCAGCGCCTCAAAATACCATTGCAGCCGTGCGACGCGAGTGGAGTCTTCCGGCAGGATATAGCGGTAGAGCGGATCGGTATCGAAGGCGCGGGCCAGCGATCCGGCGGCCTGGGTGAAATGTTCAGGCGCAAGCGCACTCATGTGGACGGCGTTATGGGACATATTCAACCTTTCGTGCAGCCAGCTTTCAGCAAACCATTCACTTTTGGGCGGCGCAGCACGACTGAATATAATCCTAGCCTTACTTTCCGCCACATTCTGATTGTGGTTTTCACTCGTACAGGTCAATGTCATGCAGATCGTGATCGATACCGATGCTGGTGTAGACGATGCTGTTGCGCTCATGCTGGCGCTTGCCCACCCCACCGCCCATCTTCACGCCATCACGACCGTGACTGGAAACATTGGGGTCGATCAGGTGATCCGCAACGTGATGGATACGCTGGCTGTGATGAAGCGTGACGATGTTCCCGTCTTTCGGGGGGCAGCACTGCCGCTCGTCGCTCCCTGGCAGCATGAGACGGTCAATGTTCACGGGGTCGATGGCTTTGGCGACTGGGCGGCGCGCCCGAACAGCCGCCGGCAGCCCGAACCGGAACATGCCGTCCTCACCCTGCTGCGGCTGGCGGATCGGTTTCCCGGTGAACTGACACTGATCGCGTTAGGTCCGCTGACCAATATCGCGCTGGCGGTACGGCTCGACCCGGCCTTCCCCTCAAAAATCCGCCAGTTGATCTGGATGGGCGGTGCGATTTACGGCTATGGCAATACCGACCCATTCACCGCCGAATTCAATATCCATATCGACCCCGAAGCCGCGTACATCGTCCTGAACGCCTTCCCCGAATCGACCATGATCGCCTGGGAAATTGCCATGAAGCACGAATGGCTCTGGGCGGATTTCGATCTGCTGGCCGCCCTGAAGGCTGCGCCAGCCGCGAAAGCGTTTCGCGGCATTACCGCGCACTGGCGCAAAATCGGCGGGCAGATTCCCACCGTGCGCGGGTTCGTGATGCCCGATCCACTGGCGATGGCCGCTGCCCTGTACCCGGAGATCGTCCGAGAGAGCGCTTTTCATCATGTCGCCGTCGAACTGAACGGCACGCATACACGCGGATCGACCCCGGTCGATTTTCCCCGTTTGAGCGGCAAAGCGCCGAACGTGCATATCGTGATGGAAGTCGATCAGGCAGCTTTTTATGATCTGTATCGCACGTTGTTGACGAAAGGCACGTTATGACCGATTGGCAGTCCCTGCTGGCCGATCTGACATCGATTCCGGGCATTTCCGGGCATGAACACGGCATCGCCGCGCATCTGGGTGCCGCACTGCGTTCGTATGGCGACGATGTGACCATTGACCCCGTGTTCAATTTGACCGCCCGCATCGGCAGCGGCGAACGGAAAATCGCCGTTTGCGCGCATCTCGATACCATCGGCATGATGGTCAAGCGCATTCATGCCGATGATACGCTGGGTGTAGTGCGGATCGGCGGGATCAATTACAAATCCCTGCCGGGGACGGCAGTACGCATCCACACGGACGATGGGGATGTAGCGGGCGTGGTAGGCGTGCGCTCGGCGCATCAGGCACGCCCCGGCGATGAAGCGATCAAGAGCGACGATGAGATTTACGTCGAAACCGGACAAGCCGCCAACGCCATCGAGATCACCACACCGATCACGTATGCGCCGTACCTGGCACGCCTGGGCGAGTCGCTGATCAGCGCCCCCTACCTGGATGATCGCGCCGGGTGCGCGGTGCTGGTTGCGCTGGCCGCACGCCTGAAAGCTGCGCCATCGCCGCATACGGTTTACCTGGTCGGCACGGTGCAGGAAGAAACCAATGCGATGGGCGCTCATGCGGCGCTGGCGGCGATTCAACCGGATGCGGCGATCTTCATCGATGGTACGGTCAGCTACGATACGCCGGAAACACGCGGGCGCGGCGACGTGCGGTTAGGCGCTGGCCCGGTGCTGACTGCCTTCCTGTACATCAGCGGAATCGGGAGCTGGCACGCGCATCCCCTGCTGCGCCAGCACATCAGGCAGGCAGCGCACAGGGCAGGCATTGCTTTTCAGCAGGACGCGGTACATGGCCTGATGGCGGATTCACGGGCAGCGCTGCCGTTGGGCATCCCAAGCGCGGTGATTGGCCTGCCGATGCGCGGCAAACATTCCGCTGCCGAAATTGTCGATACGGCTGACCTGGACACAGCGGTGAACCTGCTGCACGCGGTCTTGAGCCAGCCTTTCCCGAATTTATCCCCAGGGTGAAGCATGATCGAACACATATGGGATGCGCTCCCCGGTTTGCGCACACTGGACGATCACCCGCTGTTGAAAGCGGACGGCGCACTGGAAAGTTTTCTGCTGCGCCTGCTCCATGCCCATGCGCCGCGTGCGGGCTGCGCACTCCCCGGCGGTATTGGCACGGTGATCGGGGAAATTGCGGCGGAATACGGCCTGGCGGATAGGTTCACGCTCAATTTTGCCGGGACGGGGAATGCAGCGCTCGACATTGGGGCTGCGAACGATCAACCGGATATTGTGATTGTCGCCCACATGGATCGGCCTTCTTTTCGGGTGCGCGATGCTGCCGCCCATACGATCTACCCGGTATGTGCGCTGCGTCTGCCCGCTGGCGGCTATGAATGCGCCGCTAAAGCGATTCGCTGGGATGCCAATGCGCGCTCGCTGATCGTCGCGTCGCGTGGGATGTTCACCGGGTATGGGACGACGCTCCACTACCACACAGCGGGCGATCTGCGCTGGACGGATACCATCGTGATGGAGGCCGAACAGACCCTCATCGATGGCCTGATTACTGGGACGGGGCTGGATAACAGCCTGGGTGTGGCGGCAGCCTTCGGCGCGGCGGTCGCCTTTCAGCGGCTTGAAGCCGACCTGATCCGCTGGCAGCGCCGCATCCTGTTCGTATTCAGCGATGAAGAAGAAGGCATCCCCGATGTGTTTTTCGGGCATGGCGCGGCGCGGCTGGCGCAGCACATCCGACCCGTGCGCGGGGCGATCATCTGCGATGCCCACACCGCCGGGGATACCCTGATCTCACAGGTTGGGAACGGCGCAAGTCATGGCGTGATCAGCGGGCAGGGCAAAGGCGCACTTGTCGCGCTCAATGGGGTGGCGCTGGCCGTCGATCTGGCCGCCAGCCTGAACCAAACCGCGCCGGGTACAGTTCAGTTGAACAGCGGCTACCTATCCCGCAGCGACGATATGGGCATGGCGCGCTGGACCCGCATCCTGGGCATGATCGGCGTGCCGATGCATGACCCGCACACCGCCCACGAAACCGCGCTCGTGGGCGATGTAGAGAAAACGATTCGCTGGCTGACGCAGTACACGGCAGCGTGCCTGGGCGTTTCGCCCGCACTCGTCGATGCTTATGCACTTCACCCATAATTCACAGCCCAGGTGTCCAGCGGGGTTGGGGCTGGTGCGGCGGCAGCACCGTGATCGTGCGCGCCAGGTGTTCCAGATCGGCTTTGGTGGTGTTGCCAGTCGGCAACACCACATGCACGACCGTCCGCTGTTCACGCAGCCGGCGCACCGCTTCCGGGCGCGGGATGCCCGTGAAGCCGTCGGTCAGGATGAGCGCCCGGTGGACGACCGGTTCGGTTTCCAGCAGGTGCTTGACCACGCACGCAATATCCGTCCCCTGGGTCGTGCGAACTTTCCCTGCTTTCAGCGCATCGAGCGTGACCGGCTCGACTTTGGTCGAAAACTGAAATACGGCGGCATCGCCGCGTTTGACGAACGGGATCAACAAGCCCATCAGGTGCGGCAGCAGGGTGTTCATCGATCCCGATACATCCAGGTAGATGAAAGCCCGGTGTTTGGGAATCGCGGCACGGGCGCGCACGATCCCCGGCTGAACCCATAACAAGCCCTGGACATTCAGCTTGGTGCGGGCGGGCGCGTGACGGTCACGCGGGTTCGGCAGCACGCCCATCCCGGTGATGCCGGGAACCGGGGTGCGGGCGCGGCGCTGTTGAGTCCCGGTCGGCAGGGCAAGCGCCCGCTGTAACAACATCGTGAAGGCGCGGCGCGCTTCTTCGGCGGGCGTGCCAATTCCGCTCATCCATTCGCTCATGTTGTCGCCGCCCCCGCGCTGACGGCTCATGAATGGAGCGGGCGGCCAGTGTTCCGAAACGCGCCGCACCACATCTCCGAAAAATTCATCGGCAACCGCACGCCCATCTTTCGGGTTTTCGTCGTGATCGCCCAACATGAATGGGGTGAGGACGATCTCGCCTTTAGCGATTTTTTCCTGAATGTAGCGCTTGAGCAGGTTCAGGATGTCCTCGTAGAGCGGCGGCTGCCAGCGACCGAACGGCGCGGGCGGGTACAACCGGCGCAGAATATCGTTCGCGCCCTGCGGCTCGGCAATATTCGGGTACTGGGGATGATACGGCCAGCCTTCCGGCGGGCGCAGCAGACAGCCCGGAAATTCATCGGCCTTGTTCAGTACCTCGAAAAAGCCGCGATATTCCGGTCGGTTGAACTGGCGCGACAGTCCGGCGTTGATGATGGCATCGAACGCGATATTGTGCGCCAGCGTCGGGCGGCTGTAGAGCTGGGTATGCGCCAGGATCACATGGTAGAGTTCGTGCATCACCAGCAGGAACAGATGCTCGTCACGTTCGCAGTATTGGCCGACGAAATCCGGGTTGAGCAGCAGCCGTGACCGGAATCCCACCTCGACGGCAGCGGTCGGAATTTCGCGGCTGGCCTTGATGCCCGCCAGGCGGCAGAGCGTCTCCATTTCAAACGTGGCCGCCTGCACTGTATTCAGCAGGCGTTCGATCAGCACCCGGCTTTCTGTATCCTCGTGCTGCACCCCGGTATGGCGAAACAGGCTTCCCATTGCATCCTCCGTACTGGTCAGCGAATGATCATTTGTCGTCGTCCTCATCATTGAAGAGATTGTCGGGCGGCGGTGGGGGCGGGACGAACGAGTCTTCGATCAGCCGTGACGCGCTGGCAAGCTGAACGAGACGGGGATCATCGGTCATGACCACCCGCTCCAGAAACGGACGATCAAGTGCCAGCGCTGCCCCGTGAATCAACAGGGAGGTACGCGCACGAGCCAGGATGTTCAGCACCAGCAGCGGGTCGGACGCACGGACATAGCGCGGCGGCTGTTTGATCGCGTTCAGACGGTTGGTCACCGCCTGTTTCACTTCTTCGCGCCAGTCGTAGACATGGACCGCGCCGACCAACCGAACGCCATCCCAATAAGCATTGAGCGCGGTTCGCATCCGTTCCTGCACCGCTTTATCGCGCTCGATGATGCTGATCAGCGCTTTGGAATCGGCGGTATCGACTGCTCCCTCCTCTTTGCTGGGCGGGGCGATGTCGAACATGTAATAAGCGGCGGGCGTGATGTCGTACAGGTCGAACATCAGCAGCAGATCGTGCATCGGCAGGTAATCGACGGTGGAACGAGTGCCGAAGCGCGACAAAAAATTACCCGGTGATGAGGACGGGCGCGCCCCTGAACCGCCCGATGCTGAGGCAGCGAACGCGCTTGAAAATGGATTGGAACGCGGCGTATTGTTCGTTAGCGGGGTTGCACCGGGCTGCGGCGCACCACCGGGGGTATTCTGTGGGGAGGGTGTTTTGCTCATGGTTCGTGGACTCCTTCGCGTTACAGCTTGAACAGGTTGATGTCGTCACGCAGTTTTTGCAGTGCTTCTTTCCAATCGTACCGCTGCCACAATTCGGGGAAGCCCGCCAGTACAAAATTTCGCTCCACGCGGGCGATCACGCTGTTCGTGTCTTCCGGGGATGGCAGCCAGGTATTGATCTCGTTCCAAATGTCGGTGACCGCCCCGGCGCGAAGCTGCACCGATGCGGTGCGCGGCATCAGCACCCGCGTAGCAAGCTGCATGAGCGGTTCCCAGGCCGACGGCGACAGATCGCGCCGCTGGTGGAAGGCCAGGAAGATCACCGCCGCCAGTCCCATCCGGCGCGCATCGTTGACTTCAGCCCCCAGTGCCTGGGTGACCAACTGCGAAATATCGCTGTCGGGCAAATTCAGGTGATCGGCCAGGACAATCCGCCGCGCCGGGTCAAGTTCTTCCAAGACACGCCGCCCTGGATCGCCTTCGGGCATACTGGCGATCTGCCACGCCTGTTTGTGTATGGCGACCAGCTTGGCGGGCGAAGCCGGGTGCGGTGTGGCGGTGTGCGGCATACAGAACATCAAGGTATATTCGGCGCTGGTTTCCAGGTCGGCATCGACCGACTCCAGCACCATCCGCGCCGCCTGAATCGCCAGCAGCGCATCGAACATGGTGCGGGCGCGCCGGGCGCTGACCGGGAGCCGCGCCTGGTGCAGCAGTTCGACCACGCTCACGGTGTAATCTGAAAGCCAGTCGTGCAGTTCACCACGAATCTCTTCGATCATCATTTCACAGCGGCTCACCAGGTCGAGCAGCCAGGTTTGCGAAACGGCATTCATCCCGAATGCAGCCCCTTCCCCAGTGACCAGCCGTTTCCGGTCGTCCCGGCTGAGATCGCGCCAGGTGGGAACGGTGACGATGAACGGAAACCGGTCGATGAGCGCCGGGTCGAGCGGTTCTGCACCCAGGTACAAATCGCCGTCGCTGATGTCGGCATCATCGGCCATTGGCGGGTTCATCGCACCCCAGCGGTGGCGCAGCCGTTCCAGTTCGATGCCTGCGACGGTGCGTTCATGCACAATCGGAAACATTTTGTTTTGCAGGTCTGGTCTGCACCGGGATACTTCATCGAAGAATACGAATTCGGCATCCCAAATCGAGCCGGGCGCGGCCACGAATTGCAGCCCTTTCATGCCTTCCCCCGGCATAGGAATGCCGACCAGATCGTCATAGTTGATCAGCGACGCATTGTAATGGCGCATTTTCAGCGCCAGCGCGTTTCCAAGCTTTTTGACCAGTTCTGTTTTGCCCGCGCCATGCGAGCCGACCAGCAAGAGCGGCATTTGGGTCGCCAGCGATGCCAGCAGCACGGGATCAAGATGCTGCCAGCCCCGTATCCCCAACGTTTCGGTAATGCTCATAGCGGTGGTGTCCTTCGCGGTTGATGGTGCAATTGTCAAGGAATTGTCAACGTCAGTATAGCGCTGATTACAATATCTGCATGGGCAAAAATAAAGTCCCCGCCGATTTAGGGGGACTAATGGGCTACTTTCGGAGAACATGTTAGGAAATTCTAATGACGCGACGCGGCACGGTTAGAAAGTCAGTACCCATACCGTGCGGTCGGCCAGATTGCGATACGCGATCTGACGGCCATCGGCGGAGACCGACCAATCGCCATCAGCAATCATGAGGTTGTCGATCAGCCGTCGATCTTCGCCCGTGTTCAGGTGGTACAGGTGAATCCGCTGCTGTGGGGATTCCGGCTCGAATGGGATGTAATAAGCGCTGTCGGCATCGCGCCAGCGCCACGCCCCGAACCAGGTGAGCTTTTCTGCCTGAGCATTCGGCTGTGTTTCGATTACATATACGCCGTCCTGTGCCGCGTCCGCCTGATACGCCAGGTAGAACATCAGCCTGCCGCCGCCAGGTGCAACCGTCAGGGCGCGTACCCGTTCCCATGCACCCAGCACGAACGCCTGATCTGCTGCCGCGTCGTATACACCAATCGTGGTCGTGAGGATCACGCGGCGCGAGAGCATCACCCGCGCTGAATCAAGCCACTGCGCCGAAAGTCCAGCTTCAGCGGCAATCATCCGGGCGTTTTCGCCCCGCGCCCCACTGATCCACACCTGATTTTGGGGTTCCTCGCCCCCAGGGAGCGAGACAAGCCCCTGCACGATCCACAGCAGTTGGCTGTTGTCCGCGCTCAGCGCCGCCAGCGCCCCGCCCGTCTCGACTGACCACGATTCCCCCGTAAGCGTTTGCGTGATCACGGTTTGCCCGCCGGATAATGCCAGGGTATGCGTGCCATCGGGCGACGTATGCGGCGGCGGAGCCTGACCGATCAGGTTGACGAGTTCGCCGCTTACCGTGTCCCACTCGAAGATTCCGGCTCGCTGTTCCGGCGCACCATCGATCAGGAACAAACGCCCCGGTTCGGTGGGATGCCAGCGCGGATTCGCGCAGCAGTTATCGAATGCCAGCCGCCGCGCTTCGGGCGCTGCCGCCGGGACAGGCGCGGTAGCGCGCAGCATCGGCGGGTTGGCGGGCGGGCTGCCCTGATCCCAGGCCGGGTAGGTTGCGGCGTAAGCATTGAGCGCCCGCCCCCCAAACGCAACGGGGGGCTGATCGTCGATGCTCATCCACTGGCGGGCATTGTCCAGGTCTTGCTGAAAGGTCGGCGCGCTGAATTGGCCGATCAGCGACAAGGTGTGCCAGTCCGCCTGAATGTAATCCACCGGGTTGTACGCCGTGAAGTAATCGAGCGACCGGATTTCAAGATGCAGATGGGGGCGGGAGTCACATGTTTCATCCGGGTCACCGGAATAAGCCACGACCTGCCCCTGTTCGACCCACTGGCCGGGGACGAGCAGCGGACGTTCGAGCAGATGGCCATACAGCGAAATCAGCCCCGGTTCGGGGTGACGAATGAGCAGGTTGTGCGGCCCAGAGCCGAAACCGCGATCATCGACAAAGGCGACCTCCCCATCACCGATGGCGACCAGAGGCGTACCGCATGGCATCGACAGATCGATCCCAAAATGGAGGCGCTGCCCGGCTTCATACCAGTCCGCGCCGCGCAGATACGCGCCGACGGTATTCCCATAAGGCTGCCCCAGCAGCCATGTCGATGGGCTGGCTGGTTCGGCAGCCGGGAGAATGAAGGGTTTGTTGTCTTGGGCATCGACGCTGGCGGGGACGAAACAACCGAACAGGAAACCGCAAAGGGCGCACACGATGGCAACCCTGGCTATTGCAACGCGCTGCATTGTGACCTCAGGACTATCATTCGCGTTTGATTATCTCGCCAGCGCGGAGAATTTCAAATGAGGGCAAGCTCAGAGAGGTTCACGTCCGTCAGGTTTCCAGTCCGTTCGTCACGGTGAAACCTCACAGAGATTGCCCACAGGGTATTAAGCTGTGATTTGGATGCGGTATCAGGGATAACAGATGCAGCGCATTTCGTGCTGAGGTGCAGCCTGGTGAAAATTTCCCGTATGCGGCAGGCTCATCGCCCGGGTGCGGAATTTTTCGCCTGAAGCCCGGTTATCGCGGCACCGGAATGCATTTCTGAAAACCTGGCAAACCGGGATGCAGCGTTCAAGCAAAAGCTGCGAAATTCAGGGGGACAGCACCGTGCATCGGATGATTGTCGAAGAAGGGCGCGAAGGTGGCAGCAGAGCGATTACGCCGCTGAGAGATGAGTTGAGGAGACTTGGGCGAGTGGAAACCTGTCGAACGCCTCGCCCAAGTAGCCCCAAAAAGGTCGAACACCCTGTGAACTGGCGGTCAGCGATTGACCGAATTATCCTGCCAGTTGGGTGATCACGGTTTCTCGAAGCTGTCGCAGGCCGAGACTTTTCTCTTTGCGGACGAGTTCTTCACGAATGCCGAGTGACTCAGCAATTTCAGCCGTCGTGTAGCCGTTTTCGTACAGCAGGATGATCCTGCTGCGCCGGGGAGGAAGCTTGACGAGCGCCGCTTGCAGGGCTTCATGTTCGCGCCAGTATTCCGCACGCTCACTTTCGCCGCTGTCTTCGGTCACGAACTCGCCTACATCATCAAGCGAGACACTGCCTGCATCCCGCCGTGACGCTTCCATGATTTTGTACCAGGCGATCTTCTTCAGAAACGCTGTGAATGGCACGCTGCGATCTTCAAACTGGCCGCACTCCACTTTCATGTAGGCTGTCAGCAGCGTTTCCTGAAGGATTTCATCATCATCCGCATTCGTGCCATTGCTCCAGCGGATGAACTTCAGTACGGGTTCGCTGCCGCCCCGCCCCAACCATTCATTCCACGCATGGACACGATCCGAAGGATTAGGGGTGAAACTGGGCATCAAACGCCGAACATCGGCAAGCAAGGGGGTGATATGCATGAGCTAGACCTTCCTTTTTCAGAAGAGAGGTAGCGCCAGACCCGCGCCTGTTCCAGATAAACGATGCGGTGTTTCTGTTTCCTGTTCGGTTGTTAAGGTACACGCCAGAACTGCCATCAACCGGATGCAGAACGTCCCGATTCATGACCTCATGGCTGCGCACAGGGAAAGTGCGGTAGTGCTATATGCATCTGCCTGTAAAGGTGTGATGAAGCGGCTGCACTTCATCATAACCAGTGTAACATGAGAACGAGTGTTCTGCAAGCACTTCCAGACAAATGTTCGTAAATTGGTCCTATTCCGGCAGGTGCAGCCCGCTTTGAAACGTACAGCAGGCAGAGGTATAGTGTGTGGTCGGTTGACCAGTTCATATGGACACGGGTTTGTACGACATTCTGCTGCTGGGCGATTATTTCTTCGACATCATCTATTCCGGGCTGCCCGCTTTCCCAAGCCTGGGACGCGAAGTGTACAGCCAGGCCATCACTTCGACGGGCGGCGCGATGTTCATCACCGCGTGCGCGCTGCGCCGCCTGGGGGTGCGCGTGGCCTGGGCGGGCCAGTTCGGGAACGACCCATACAGCCAGTTCGTGCGCGGGCTGGCAGCCGATGAAGGGATCGACCTGACGCTGGCGCGGCACATGGATCGTCCCTACCAGCGTATCACGACCTCGATGCCATTTCAGGGGGAACGTGCTTTCGTCACGTATGCCGATGCCGAACCCGCCGACTGGATCGATTACTGGACGGGCATCGTCCGTTCCGCCGCGTATCGCCATCTGCACCTGGGTGGTTTGTTGTGCCAGGAATACGCCGAACCGCTGTTTCAACTGGCACGCGGGCGCGGCGCAACCATTTCGATGGACTGCCAGGATGTGCCGCTGCTCACCCAGGGCTGTGACTGGCAGGCGCTCTTGAGCCTGGTCGATATTTTCATGCCGAACGCCCGTGAAATTCGCCTGGTGGCGAAAGAGGACGATCTGGGCGCGGCTATTCGCAAGGTCAGCGCATGGGTGCCGCTCGTGGTGACGAAAGACGGTGAAAATGGCGTATGGATCGCACACGGCGGCGAGATATTCCACGAGCCAAGCATTCACGCCGGCGATGTGATCGATACGACAGGCGCAGGGGACTGCTTCAACGCCGGGTTCCTGTACGGTCACATCGTCGCTCAAACCGATCTGCTGAACGCTGGGCGGTACGGCAATATCTGCGGCGGCCTTTCGGTCACGGGCGTGGGCGGGGCTACGCACGCCCCTACCCTGGCCGAACTGGAACGGTGGCTCAGGCAGACGACCTGAGCCACTCGTTTGATGCCCTACAACGCAAGTTCGACGTGCAGGATGTTCTCGCGTTCGGTCGGCGTGACTTTGAAACCGAATCGTTCGACCAATTTGCGCATTTCGGCATTTTCGTCCAGGACTGTCCCGGTGATCACGCCGATCTTTTCGTCCCGCCCAATCTGGATCAGGCGGTTGAGCAGCTCCCGCCCGATGCCCTGGTGCTGATACTGGTCACTCACCAGGATGGCATACTCGGCCTTCGGCTGGCTAGCCATCGTATCGCTGCGCAGCCGCGCCAGCCGCCCAATGGCGATGATCTGCGGTTGGCCGTTCGTATGGGCATCGCGCCGCACCACCACCAGGGCAATTTCCCGGTCATAATCGATGAAGCTCAGGCGTGACAAACGTTCATGCGCGGTGCGCTGTGAAATATCCATCGCTTGCAGGTAGCGCAGAAACACCGTGCGGTCGGAAAGCCCGTGATGAAATTCGACCATGAGCGGCTCATCTTCCGGGCGAATCGGGCGGATGGTGACGCTCGTCCCATCGCGCAGATGCCAGGTATCCACATACTGCGTCGGGTACGGGCGAATCGCCGGACGCGGCAGTTGATCGTCCGCGACCTCTGCGCCATGCACGACCACCCGCGCATCGAGCGCGATCATCCGTTCATGCGACGTGAGCAGCGGGTTGATGTCGATCTCCCTGATCAACGGCTGTTCGACGACCAATTGGCTGAAGCGCACCATGATCTGTTCCAGCGCCTTGAGATCGACGGGCGGGCGACCCCGTACCCCCTGAAGCGCGGTGTAGATTTTCGTCTCTTCCATCATCAGCCGTGCCAGCGTGGTGTTGAGCGGCGGCAGCCCTAATGCACTGTCCTTCATCACTTCAACCATCGTGCCGCCTGCTCCGAACAGCAGCACCGGGCCGAACTGCGGGTCAAGGCTGCTGCCCAGGATCAGTTCGTAGCCGTCCAGCTTCGCCATCGGCTGCACGGTCACGCCCTGAAAATGCTCGACCCCCGCAGCGGCGGTGACGTTGACCCGAATCAGATCGAAGGCGCTGCGCACGGCGCTTTCATCGCGCAGATTCAACTGCACGCCGCCCACGTCGGTCTTATGCGTGATCGTCTCGCTGTTCAGCTTCAAAACCACCGGGTAGCCGATCTGCGCGGCGGCGTTGACCGCGTCATCGGCGCTGGCCGCAAGGACGGTATTCACGGTCGGGATGTAATAAGCGGCCAGGACTTCCTTACTTTCAAATTCAGTGAGGATCGTCCGTCCGCTGGCACGCGCTTTTTGCAAAATCGCGCCGACTTTCTCCCGATCCGGGGTCTGGTTGTAACTGTCGAGCGGCAGCATCGGCGTTTCGTAAATCGCCCGCAGATTGCGGCTGTACTGCCACATGTAATTGAACACCCGCGCTGCGGTATCCGGGAACTGAAATGTCGGGATATTGGCGGCGTTCAGCACTTTTTCCGCTTCCGAAACGCCCGCCCCACCCATCCAGCTTGCCAGCACGGGTTTGGCTTCATACTGTGCAAACTGCTTGAGCGCTTCCGCCGTCGCCGTCGGCGCGGTCATCGCCTGGGGGGTCAGGATGACGAGCGTACCATCGGTATTTTCATCCTTCCCGACGATTTCGAGCGTTTTCGCGTACAGTTCAGGCCCGGCATCGCCCAACACATCGACCGGGTTGTTATGGCTCCAGGCGGCGGGCAGGATTTTGTTCAGTTCCGCCAGCGTGTTTTCGCTCACTTCGGCCAGCGCACCTCCCGCGCCAATCAGTGCATCCGTCGCCAGCACGCCAGGACCACCCGCGTTGGTAATGATCGTGAGCCGGTTCCCTTTCGGGCGCGGCTGCTTGGCCAGCACTTCGGCCATGTAGAACACATCGCTGATGCGTTCGACGCGCAGCACGCCGGAACGCCGGAAGGCAGCGTCCAGCACATCATCGCTGCCCGTAAGCGACCCCGTATGCGATGCGGCGGCCTGGGCAGCGGCGGCGGTGCGTCCCGCCTTGATGATGATGATCGGTTTGCGCAGCGCCACTTCACGGGCGGCGGACAGGAACGAACGCGCATCCCCGACCGATTCCATGTACATCACGATGCTTTGAGTCGCTTCATCCTGCCCCAGGTAATCGATCAGGTCGCCCCATCCCACATCGAGCATCGTCCCGACGGAAATGAACGCGCTGAAGCCGACATTTTCGGTGCGGCTCCAATCCAGCACCGAGGTGAGCAGCGCCCCGGACTGGCTGATGAACGCGACCGCGCCGGGACGGGCGATACCATCGGCAAACGTCGCATTCATCCCGGTAATCGGGCGCATCACGCCCAGGCAGTTCGGCCCGATCAAGCGCATTCCGCCTTTGCGCGCTTCGGCCAGCACTTCCGCTTCCAATGCCGCCCCTTCAGGTCCAATTTCCTTGAAGCCCGCCGAAATGATGATCGCACCTTTGATGCCCAGTTGCACACATTCGCGGATCAGGTCGGGGACGGTTTTGGCCGGGGTGACGATCACCGCCAGATCGACCTGATCGGGAATATCGCGCAGACTGGGGTAAGCCCGCACACCGAGAATGCTGGGGCGTGCCGGGTTGACGGGATACACCGTGCCGCCGAACGGACTGGAGATCAAGTTCCAAAGAATAGTACGTCCCACGCTGCCAACCCGCTCGGTTGCGCCGACGACGGCCACATTCTGGGGGGAGAAAATCGCATCTAACCCCGTCGGAATCTTGGTTTGAATGGGTGCTGAGGTCTGCATGTGCCTACCTTTTGATTTCGCCTGAAATCTACCTTTTGGGATCATAACAAGGTAGCGCGATAATAGCTACGTGCCGTGTGGTCACGGACACAGCGATCAAACACCCGCGTATTCGTGAACGATACTCAAGGAGAACACTCATGCAGATGGGAATGGTGGGGCTGGGACGGATGGGCGGGAACATGGTGCTGCGCCTGCTGCGCGGTGGGCATCAGATTGCGGTGACCAACCGCAGCCCAGAACCGGTAGAGGCAGCGGCCAAAGAAGGCGCAATCCCGGCGTTTTCGCTGGCAGAACTGGTGAGCAAGCTCGATGCGCCGCGTGCAGTTTGGCTGATGGTGCCAGCGGGCGACCCAACAGAGGCGAACATCCACGAACTGATGAACCTGCTTGAACCCGGCGACACCCTGATCGACGGCGGCAACAGCAATTACAAGGATTCGATCCGCCGCGCCGCAATGGTCGAAGCCAAAGGGCTGCATTATGTCGATGTCGGCACGTCCGGCGGTATCTGGGGGATCACCGAAGGCTACGCGATGATGATCGGCGGGAGGCCGGAAGCGGTCGAACGGCTGCGCCCGCTGTTCGAGACGCTCGCACCCGCCCCGGATAAAGGATGGGGACACGTTGGCCCCAGCGGAGCCGGGCATTTCGTCAAGATGGTGCATAACGGCATCGAATATGGCATGATGCAGGCCTACGCCGAAGGTTTCGAGATCATGAAGGAAAAGGCCGATCTTCAGCTCGATGTCGCGCAGATTGCGGAATTGTGGCGTTACGGCAGCGTCGTCCGCTCATGGCTGCTCGACCTCACTGCCAACGCGCTGAACGAAAACAAGGCACTCGATGGCATTGCGCCCTGGGTGGCCGACAGCGGCGAAGGGCGCTGGACGGTGCAGGAATCGATTGACCTGGATGTCCCTGCGCCGGTAATCACGCTCTCGCTGATGATGCGGTTCGTCAGCCGCCAGGAAAACAGCTATGCGGCGCGCCTGTTGGCGGCCATGCGCAACCAGTTCGGCGGTCACGCCATCAAAAAGCACGAGTAAGCACCCTTTACCCCGTTCACGCTGTTCGCACACAGGGAACCACATGGGAACCACCACAACGATTGTGATTTTTGGGGCTTCGGGCGACCTGACCAGCCGTAAACTGCTGCCCGCCCTGTTCGAGATGTACCTGAAACACCGCCTGCCCGAAGATACGCATGTCATCGGGTTTGCGCGCCGCCCGTACACCCACGACGATTTTCGCCGCCTGATGCGCGATGCCGTTGCGGGGGCGCAGCAAGACCGCTTCAATGCCGCCGCCTGGGAGTCGTTCGTCAGCCGCATCTGGTATGTGAAAGGTGACCTGGATACCCGCGACGATTTTCGGGCGCTCGACGAGTTCATGTGCGGCTATGAACAGACCAGCGCCAACCGCTTGTACTACCTGGCGACTGCGCCGAACTATTACGACGCGGTGCTGAACCATATCGCCGGGCTGGGCATGGCGACCGAAGAAGACGGCTGGCGGCGCGTGGTGGTCGAAAAGCCCTTCGGGGTGGATTCGCAGTCGGCGGCGACGCTGAACAGTGTGGTGCATAACGCCTTTGAAGAACACCAGGTCTACCGCATCGACCACTACCTGGGCAAGGAAACCGTCCAGAACATCATCTTTTTCCGCTTCGCCAATTCGATTCTGGAACCCGTCTGGAACCGCAGCTACATCGACCATGTGCAGATCACTGTGTCGGAGTCGGTCGATGTCGAACATCGCGGCGGCTATTACGATCAGGCGGGCGTGCTGCGCGATATGTTTCAGAATCACCTGCTGCAACTGCTTTCGCTCACCGCGATGGAACCGCCCGCTAGCATGGACGCAACCGCGCTGCGCAACGAAAAGGTGAAAGTGCTGAATGCGATTCGCCCGGTGGTGCTGGGCGATACCGTGCGGGCGCAGTATGAAGGCTACCGCACATCGGAAGGGGTTGACCCGAACTCGACCACCCCGACTTATGCGGCCATGCGCCTGTATATCGATAACTGGCGCTGGCAGGATGTGCCGTTCTATCTGCGCAGCGGCAAAGCGCTCACGCGCAAAGCCAGCGAGATCGTGATCCAGTTCCGCCGCCCGCCGCGCCTGTTCGGGTCGATGGCTGGCACCGGCCAGGCCGCACCCCCGAACGTGCTGTCGATGTGCATCCAGCCGGACGAAGGCATTCACTTACAGTTTCAGGCGAAAGTCCCGGACAGCGTGAGCGAAATGCGCCCGGTCGATATGACCTTCCACTATGCCGACTCATTTGAGGATCGAGCGCTGCCCGAAGCCTACGAGCGGCTGCTCATGGATGCCATCGGCGGGGATGCATCACTGTTCACCCGTGAAGATGAGGTCATGCTTTCGTGGAAGCTGATCGATTTTATCAACCAGGGCTGGAAAGGCCAGAATGCCCCGCCGCTGACGACATATCCCAAAGGCAGTTGGGGGCCGGATGAAGCCGACACCCTGCTGGCCGATGATGGGCGCGTGTGGCGCGTCAACTGTGGGGAACATCATGGCCGTTGATGTACGGGTGTATCCGTCCACGCTGGCGCTGGCACACGCCGTCTGTGACCAAATCGTCGATATTGCCGACCGTGCCATCACCACACGCGGACGATTCACGATGGCGCTGTGCGGCGGCAGCACGCCGAAGCCGATCTACGAAATGCTCGCCAGCCGCGATTATGCCGAAGCGTTCAACTGGACGTATGCCCATGTGTTCTGGGGAGATGAACGCTGCGTGCCGCCCACCCACCCAGACAGCAATTACCGCATGGCGCGGGAACTGCTGCTCAACCGGGTGAAAGTGCCGCTTTCCAACCTGCACCGCATGGAAGGCGAGAACAATCCGGTCAAGGCCTCAGAAGCGTATGAGGCCGATCTGCGCGATTTTTTCACCAAACGGATGGGCATTCCGAAAGCGCGTTTCGACCTGGTGCTGCTGGGCATGGGCGGCGATGGCCACACCGCATCGCTGTTCCCCGGCCTTTCCGCCGTGACCGAAACCGAAAAATGGGTGATGGCGCAGTATGTCGAAAAGCTCGATAGCTGGCGGCTGACCCTGACTCCCGCCGCGATCAACGCCGCGTCGCATGTGTTTTTTCTCGTCACCGGGGCAGAGAAGAACGCCACCCTGCGCCGCGTGCTGACCGAACCTGCCGACCCGCCAGCGCTGCCCGCCCAGGCGATTCAACCTGTCAGCGGGAAACTGCGCTGGTATCTGGATGAGCCAGCCGGACGTGGGCTGACAAGCTGACGTTTGTGGGGGTTCGCTGGGCTGGGAACCCCCACTGGTGTCATATGCTCACTGCGCCATGATCTCTGCCAGGCGCATCAGTTCGGGATCGATCCCCTTGGTTCGCCCAACCACATCGGCATACGGCGTAGTCGCAAGTTCACTGTGAATCAGCCCGACCACGCAGCCGCGTTCGCCGTTGATCAGCTTTTCGGCGGCGGCAGCACCCAACCGCGTCGCCAGGTTGCGGTCGAATGCGCCGGGTGCGCCGCCGCGCTGCACATGCCCCAGTGTGGTCGCTCGAATTTCAAAGCCGAGCGCGTGCTGATTGCAGTACTGGATCAGCGTTTCGATGGGATATTTCGCGCCTTCGGCCACCACCACGATCCCATTCGTCTTGCCCCGTGCATAGGACTCTTGCAGCCGCCGCACCAGCATTTCCGGCGGGTTGTCGATCTCTGGCACCATGATTGCCTCTGCCCCGCCTGCAATCCCGGCCATCAGCGCCAGATACCCGCAGTCGCGCCCCATCACTTCGACCAGAAAGGCGCGGCGGTGCGATGAAGCGGTCACTTTCAGGCGGTCGATGGCCTCCAGCGCGATATTGAGCGCGGTATCCACCCCGATGGTGATGTCCGAGCCGATCAGGTCGTTATCGATGGTGGACGCTGCGCCAATCGTCGGGAAGCCCATGTCGTTGAGCGCACTCGCCCCGGTCTGCGAGCCGTTCCCGCCGATCACGACCAATCCTTCAATGCCCAGTTCGCCCAGGTTTTTCAGCGCGAGCTGGCGGCCTTCGATCTGCTTGAATTCTGGCGCACGCGCACTGCCAAGCGTCGTCCCGCCCACATGAATGATGCCGCCGACATCGCGCAGCCCCATCAGGTTGATATGCCCGTTCATCAACCCGGCATAGCCATCGCGCACGCCGTAGACTTCCGCGCCCATGTAAATGCCCATGCGCACCACAGCGCGAATCGCCGCGTTCATCCCTGGCGCATCGCCGCCGCTCGTCAGCACCGCAATCTTTTTCAGCATCCCCGTCCCTTTCACCGCACATGGGTGGATCGTTGCCAACACCTGCAATGTTTGCGCTCATCATCGCTCGATTGTAATCTCAGCGAAAGCGACCTGCCGCTCATTTAACGCGGCCATAAACAAATGCCGAACCCGATGCTGAACTGAGGACAACATGGCCAGTCTACGCCTTGACCCGCTCCGCCCCGAAGCCGCAGGACTCCCGCTCGACGATTCCGCCTACCGCAAACGTGTCCGTGCCTGGACAATGTACGATTGGGCAAACAGTGCGTTTGCTACCACGATTTTAGCAGCGGTGCTGCCCGTGTACTTCAGCCAGGTGGCGGGTGCCTCCTTGCCCAGTGAAGCGACCGCGACCGCTTACTGGAGCCTCAACCTCAGTCTGTCACTGTTCATCGTAGCGTTGTTTTCGCCCATTCTGGGAACAATCAGCGATATCATGCGCGGCAAAAAGCGTTTTCTCGCTTTCTTCACGGCCATCGGCGTAATTTCGACCGGACTGCTGGTCTTGGTCGGCACGGGCGATTGGATGCTGGCTTCCGTGCTGTTCGTAATCGGGCGAATCGGTTTCGTAGCTGCTTACACTTTTTATGATGCCCTGCTGCCACACGTCGCCAGGCCTGAAGATACCGATACGGTTTCAGCACGTGGTTACGCGATGGGCTACCTGGGCGGCGGAATTCTGCTCGCCATCAACGTAGCGATGATTTTCGCCATTCCCGGCACATGGGGCAGCCGCCTGGCTTTTGTCAGCGTAGCGGTCTGGTGGGCTGTATTCAGCATTCCGCTGTTCCGGCGCGTGCCGGAACCCGCCAGCGCCACTGAAACCCTGCAACCCGGCGAAACCGTGATTGGCGAAAGCATCAAGCGGCTGGTCGGGACGCTGCGCGATGTTCGCCGTTACCGGGAATTGTTCAAATACCTGATTGCCTATCTGATCTACAATGATGCTATCGGGACGATCATCGGTGTGGCGACGATCTACGGTGCGGAACTGGGCTTCGGCACGGTCGAACTCATACTGGCGCTGCTGCTGGTGCAGTTTGTTGGCATCCCTTTCAGCCTGATTTTCGGTCGGCTGCCCAGCCAGGAAGAAAAACGCCGCCCGCTGTATCTCGCTTTCATCGTGTTCAACCTGCTGGCACTGCCGCTGGCAGGAATCGGGCTGCGCGCCGCCCTGCCTATCGAGATCAGCGGTGACCAGCCACCACCGTATACCGCCACCGCCACCGCCGTTGGCGCAGGCACCTATGCAGCCAGCGATGCCGCGCTGGTACGCACCGGCGCGTGGGTGAACACGAGCATCGCGCCTGAACTGACCGGAACCGAACAACCCAGCCTTTACCTCGTCAGCGGCACGGTCGGCGAACAGATCGCCTTCACATTCAACGGGCAAGCGGTCGAAATTACCTACGCGGCGTGGCCAACGGGCGGCCAAATGGCGTGGACGCTTGATGGCGCAGCCCCCCGCCCGGATGACGAAGGCGATTCCGTACTGGACACCTACAGCCCCACCAACCGTTTTGGCGAAACCTTCGTGATTACAGCAGATCAGCCGGGCGAACATACGCTGATCCTCACGCATACAGCGAACCAGACGGCTGGCAGTGATCGGACAGCGCTTGGGATAGCGCAGATTCGCGTGCTGAACCCCGCCCGCCAGAACAGCTTACCGCTCATCATCGGCCTATTGGTTGGCGTTCAGGCATTGGGAGCCGCCTTCGCACTCATGTTGGGCCGCCGCTTATTCACGGGGCTGGCGCGTGCGCTGGATACACGCCGCAGCATTCTGCTCGCGCTGCTGGTGTACACAATAATCGCCATTTGGGGTTATTTCCTCAATTCGACGGTCGAATTTTGGTTCCTTGCGTGGATGGTCGCCATCGTGCAGGGCGGCAGCCAGGCATTGAGCCGAAGCCTGTATGCCAGCCTTTCGCCCGCCGCCAAAAGCGGGGAGTTTTTCGGGTTGTACGGCATTATGGAACGGTTTTCGTCAATTCTGGGGCCGCTGCTGTTTGCGCTCGCCGTTGCCGTGTTCGGCAGCAGCCGCCCCGCGATCATCAGCCTGGTTGCGTTTTTCATTATTGGCGGTTATCTGCTCACCCGCGTGAATATCGCGGAAGGGCAGCGGGTAGCCCGTGAGGAAGATGCTGCCATTTTGGGGCGGAGCCTCTAAGCCGAAGTGCGAAAGCTGCTTGAACAGAGCGAAATTTTTTGCGCGCACTTTGGTTGCAGTCACGCTCTGTAGCGTCATGTCAATTGCGGCTGGTGGCTTAGCCGTCGGCTCAACGGCTTCAGCCGCAAATAGGACAAGGGGCATGAGTGTTCATGCCCTTTTTGATTTATGGTACCGCTACTGATGGAATCTATTCTGACCAGGAGCGCCCACATATGGCGACCAATGCCCCGTCCCCAACCGAACTGCACGCAAAGCTGATGGCGATCTATCCAATACTGATTGCCACCTACGGCGAACGTCCGCTCAAGCCGCCGCGCCGCTCGGCGATGGTCGAACTGATCATGACGATCCTTTCACAGCGCACCACCGCCGCCAATGAAAAACTGGCCTTCGAGCGTTTGTGGGCGCACTACGGCTCGTGGGAGGCGATCCGCGATGGGGATGTGGACGAAATCACCCGGTTGATCGCGCCATCGAATTACGCCGAAGCGAAAGCGCCGCACATCAAAGCCACACTGAAGCGCATCTTCGACGAACGCGGCGAAGCGAACATCGATTTTCTCGAAGCCCTTCCGGTGGAAGACGGACTCTCTTGGTTGATGTCGCTGCCGGGCGTGGGGATGAAAACGGCATCGCTGGTGCTGCTGTTCAATTTTGCCAAACCGATCATGCCCGTCGATACCCATGTGCATCGCGTCAGCCAGCGCACCGGGTTGATCGGTCCGAAGGTAACGGCGGAAAAAGCACATGTCAGGCTGCTCGAACTGCTGCCGCATGACCCACATGTTTTGTTCAATTTTCATGTCTCGTGTCTGCGGCACGGGCAGAAAATCTGCACCTGGGAACGGCCTAAATGCACCGAATGCCCCATTAAACATCTGTGCGATTATTACCACACGGTCTACGCGGCGGGTCATTGACGCTGCCGCCGCTTTCGCGCTACTCTACAGGCGCATTAGTGACGACTGCGTAGGAGAGATGTTGATGGCGCAAGAGACTTTTTCGCCCCCCACCAGTGAATGGTATCCCCCATCGGACGAGATCAAACGGGGGGCCTACGCGCCCGATTACGACGCGCTGGCAGCGGAAGCGGCGGCAGACCTGGAAGGTTTCTGGGCAAAGCAGGCCGAAAACCTGCACTGGTTTGAAAAGTGGACACAGGTATTAGATACGACGAATGCCCCGTTTTTCAAATGGTTTGTGGGCGGCAAGACGAATATTGCTTACAACGCGCTGGATCGGCACGTCAAAACCTGGCGCAAAAACAAGCTGGCGATCATCTGGGAAGGCGAAAACGGCGATAAAGTCACGTACAGCTATCACCGCCTGCACCGGGAAGTGAACAAGTTTGCCAACATCCTGAAAGGGATGGGCGTGAAGCGCGGCGACCGCGTGACCATCTACATGGGGCGCATTCCCGAACTGGCGATGGCGATGCTTGCGTGTGCTAAAATTGGCGCAGTCCACAGCGTGATTTACGGCGGGTTCAGCGAACAGGCATTGGCCGACCGCATCGAGGACGCGCAAAGCAAGGTGATGATCACCTGTGATGGCGCATGGCTGCGCGGGAACATCGTCCCGCTCAAGGATGTGGTGGATGCGGCAGTCAAGCGTTCGCCCGTCGTCGAATCGATCATTGTGGTCAAGCGCACAGGCCAGGCCGTCAATATGGAGCAAGGCCGGGATTACTGGTATCACGATTTGGTCAACCTGCCCATCGCCAGCCCGGTTTGCCAAACCGAAATCATGGACGCGGAAGACCCGCTGTTCATCCTGTACACCAGCGGCACGACGGGAAAACCGAAGGGTGTGCTGCACACGCACGGCGGCTATTCGGTCTATACATCGACCACGCTGCAAATGGTGTTCGATATTCGGGACGATGATCGCTACTGGTGCGCCGCCGATCCGGGCTGGATCACCGGCCACAGCTATATCGTGTACGCCCCGCTGATCCTGGGCGCAACCAGCGTCATGTATGAAGGCGCGCCGAACTATCCGTATCCTAACCGTTGGTGGAAGCTGGTCGAAGAATACGGCGTGACGATCCTGTACACCGCACCGACGGCGATTCGCGGTCTGATGCGTTTTGGCGATGCGTGGCCGAACCGCCATGATCTGAGCAGTTTACGCCTGCTTGGTTCGGTGGGCGAACCGATCAACCCGGAGGCGTGGCGCTGGTTCTACAAGGTGATCGGCAAAGAACGCTGCCCGATCATGGATACCTGGTGGCAGACCGAAACAGGCGGCTTCATGATCGCCCCGTTCCCATCCGTGAACCTGAAACCAGGGTCGGCCACGCGGCCATTCCCCGGCGTACAGGTCGATATTGTCGATGATGAAGGCCAGTCCGTGCCGGATGGTGCCGACGGCAACATGGTGATCAAGCGCCCCTGGCCGGGGATGCTCCGCACTGTGTATGGCGACCCGGAACGCTACCAGCAGCAGTACTGGAGCAAATATGCCGCCCAGGGCTGGTATCTGACGGGCGATACCGCACGGCGCGACAAAGACGGTTATTACTGGATCATCGGGCGCAACGACGACGTGATCAAGGTGAGCGGCAACCGCCTGGGGACTGCCGAGATCGAATCCGGGTTGGTCAGCCACCCGGCAGTGGCCGAATCCGCCGTGATCGGCGTGCCGGATGAAGTCAAAGGCAACGTAATCTACGCCTACTGCATTCTGCGGGCAGGGCGCAAAGGCGATGACGCGCTGCGCGAAGAACTGAAACAGCATATCGCCCACGAAATCGGCAAGATCGCTGTGCCGCAAAAGATCGAGTTCGTCGAAGTGCTGCCCAAAACGCGCAGCGGCAAGATCATGCGGCGCGTGCTGCGCGCCCGTGCGATGGGGATGCCTGAAGGCGACCTGAGTACGCTCGAAGAATGAATCTGCAAGCGTGAACCCCAACCCGCACAGGATCGGCGGATTGGGGTTCACAGATCGCACTCACTCGTACTGGCGGATGATGGATTCGATGTTGTCCGCCGAAATCAGCGCCGCCTCGTAGCGCCCGGTGGCGTTGATGGCGGCATTGCGGGCGGTGGCGACGACATCGCTGCGGAAGGCACCGCACACCGTGAGCAGCTCAATCGCAGTGTTCAGCGAAAATGCTCCCTGTTCCAACCCCGGCACATAGCGCTGTAATTCCGGCAGTTCGCGCACATCCTGTACGGAGAGTAAGAATTCCTGCACGAACGGCGGCGCTTCGCATGGCATGGTTTCGCCCCGGTTGACCAGAAACCAGAACTGCGCCAGTTGACGCGCCAAGTCTAAACGCGGCTGCACATACGCCCGCAGCCGTTCGACCTGCTCCAACTGCACTTCCGGCGGGATGATCACGACATTGATCCCTGCCAGGGGCGGCAGCCCCGGCTGAACCGGGATGGTCAGTACGAAGTCGAGCGGCAGTTCCCGCGTGCTGTAGTTGCTGATCCACCCTTCCGTACCCAGGTAATTGACGTAGTACCAACTCCCGTCCTGGTTGCGGTAGATCACCGGGACGGTGCTGTTGATCGCCACGATGCCGATGGGGTCGCCGCTGACGCGGGGCTGTGGGCGCAGCCGGGCATTTTCCAGCAGGTAAACTGCGTAACCGGGGTCGGCAGTGAGCGGGCTTTCACCCACCGCACCCGTCGCCAGGTCGGTCAGCGGCAGATCGACCGTCTCGAAATCCCAATCCAGCATCTCGTAGAAAATCCACCCCAGTGTATTCATCCGGCCAGGCCGCCGCACTTCAAACCAAAGGCCGTCCAGGTTGCGCCCGACCACCTCTAAAATCTCGTCCTCGAACACCGATGCGACCGCTTCGGCTTCCAGCAGCGGCAGCGCACGCACGAATGCGCTTTCGACCTGCACCTCAGCGCGAAGCCTGACGGGGGTCGGTTCGGCAGTCGCCGCTGCCGTTGTTTCTGCCCCAGGGCGCGGCGCTGTGCGGGTCGCAGTCGGCATCAGGTCGGGCAGGTCGTCCTGAGCCTGTGTCCGTGTCCCGGCCAGGCCGATGCACAGGGCGGCGGCACAAATGCCTACCAGGATGAGTATGGTTCTGATGCGCATGTTGCTTTTCTCATCCTTTCATCGGTTGATGACGATCCACTGATCGAGATTCCAGAACGGCAACTGCGGGTACGGCGCGAAATTCTGCACGCCAGTGCGCGCCGCCAGCAGTTGATCGACCACGAACAGCCACGCATACGGTTGATCGGCCTGAATGAGCGTTTGCGCCTGCTGATACAGGTCGGCGCGCACATCGGCGGCACAATCTGGCACGGAAGCGGCCTGGGTGAGCAGCGACTCGACTTCGGGGTTATAGTATGAGCCGACGTTCGCACCGCTGAATACAACATCACCCTGGCGGGTGAAGCGCCGACGTTGATCCGGCTCGACCGGGTAGTTTTCCGTGATCGACACCAGCGCGGCGCTGAAATCCTGTGACTCCGGACTTCCGGTGGTTGTCCCATCCACGTTCACGCCCAACTGCGCCCACTGCTGGCGAATCACGCTGCTCAGCACGTCGAACCGGGTCAGGCTGTCGGGAAACAACAGCGTGAAGGAAAAGCGCGTGCCAGGTTCCGCCGTCGTGCAGCGCACGCATTCGCGGATGCCGTCGCCGTTTTCATCGAACCAACCCGCTTCGGTCAGCAGGCGGTCTGCCGCCACTGGGTCATAGCCAATCGGCGCAAGATCGCCGTTGACCGCCCACGACCCCGGCACCTGGTTGGCGGCGACCGCCGTGCCGAACCCCTGCACGCCCGCTTCGATGAGCGCGGGAACATCCAGGCCAAGCTGAAGGGCGCGGCGCACGCGCACATCCCCGAACAGCGGATGAATGCCCTGTTCAAGCGGCACGCCATCCTCATCGAAGGCTGGGCGCGGCTCATCAGGGTCGGCCAGGTTGAACTGAATGGCATACCAGGTGCTGCCAGGATAGGCGATCCACTGCACATCGCCGCGTTCGGCTCCCGCCAGAATATCGGCGCGCCGCTCGAACGGCGGGTTGCTGATGAAATTCAGGTCGCCGCGCAAAAACAGATCGACTTCCAAATCGCGGTTGGCCACGTCCACGTATTCGTAAGCCAGTTCACCATCGGCGCTGACCAACTGGATCGCGTCGGTCGGGTTCAGGTTGGCAAAGCGCAGTCCGACCGGGCTGGCCGTGATCGTCGGGGCGCGGTCGAAGGCATCGCGGGCGAGATAGCGAAAGCTGTACGCATCGTCCGAATTGGTGATCGTCTCGGCATAAGCCGGGTCGAAGGCGTGCAGCGGCAGGATCGGGATGTCTACGGCTTCAATGGCGCTGCACACGGCCTGTTTAAGCGTGAACCGCACCGAAGCCTGATCGATCAGCTCGGCACGTTCGACGACCTCCACAAAAGCCGCGCCTGCACCGGAACTGCCAAATTCCAGCAGGGCATCGGCGGTGAACAGCACATCCGCCGCACGAATGGGCGTGCCATCGCTCCAGCGCAGATCATCGCGCACAGTGACGGTGAGCGTCGGCGTGTCGCCGCCCAGGTCGAACGTCCACCCGGCAGCCACGCCACCCCATCCCGATTCGCGGTACTGCCCGGTCTCCAGATCGACCCCAAACAGCGACGGGAACAGCAGATTGTTGATGCGGCGGCACGCGCCATCGTTGCAGAACAGCGGATTGAAGGTGGAAAAATTCTGCGCCAATCCCGCATTGCCTTCGCGCACCACCCCACGCCCGCCGTCCTGCGCAGACGCTTGCAGTACCCCGCCCATGCCCAACAGCAGGATGAGCAGCAGCCAATATCGTTTCATAGGGACTGTCCTTTTCATCCTCCGCGCACCAGCAGGGTGAGCCACGTCCCGAAGCTGCCGAATTCAGCATCGGTGCGCAGCGCGGCCACCACCTCCGCCGGGCTGCCGCCTGGGAACAAGGCCGCTTCCCCCGCTCGCGCCCGGTATTCCGCCGCTTCGCGCAGCGCCAGCGCGCCATAGACGGCGCTGCGAGTCGCATACGGCGCGGGATCGTCAGGCGCGATCAGCAGTGCGCTTTCAATATCGAACAGCGCCAGGTCGAAATTGCCTTCGGCGGCATGGACGACTGCGCGATTGTTGTACGCTTCGGCATAATTCGGGTCGAGCGTGACGGCGACCGTAAAATCGCCCAGTGCCAGCCCAAAGTTGCCCTGCACGGTATACAGCATCCCACGATAGTTGTATGGGGCGGCCAGCGACCCATCGAGTTCAATCGCCCGGTTGAAATCGGCCAAGGCTTCTGGGTCAGCGCGCTGCACGAAATACGCATAGCCGCGATTGGCATACACAATCGGCAGTTCTGCCGCGCCGAAAATGGCGCAGCTATAGGCACGAATCGCCCCAGTGTAATCCTCGTCTTCAAAATAGGCATTCGCCAGCCCGATGAAGAACGGCGCGGACGCATTCGGCGCAGCGGCGGCGCATTCTTCCTGAGTGATCGTCACCACTTCCACCGTCGCCGCTGCTTCGGGCGTGGCTTCAGGGGGTGCTTCCTGGGCGGCGGCAGCGCCACCCCCCAGGATCACGATCAGCATGACGAACGCCGATACAGTTCGGCTTGTCGTCCAGTGCTTCGCCATCGATGGCCTACCCTTCCGGCGCAAAATCGGCCACGAGCAGCCAGGTGCCATCGCTCAGGCGCAGGTCGAACGTGAAGCGCGATTCGAGCGCCCCGGCGGCGCTTTGAATGCGGAAATCGGCATTCTGCCCGGTCAGCAGCAGGTAATCCTGGTAGCTGCTAAGCGCGAACGCCGAATAGATCACGCCGAGCAGCGCATATGGGCGCGCTTCGTTCAGGGTGTAATCGCGGATCGGCGGGGCTTCGGGGTCGCGTTCCGGGTCGCGCAGATCATCGATCACGGCCTGAATATCGGTCTGGTTCAGCGCTTCTTCCAGGTCACCGATTGCCCCTTCATAATCGCCCTGGATCGCCCGGATCACGGCGCGGTTGTTCAGGCCGATCAGGAAGCCCTCGTCCAGGCCAAGCGCACGGTCGAAATCGCTCTGCGCTTCTTCATAATCGCCCAACAGAGAATGGACAATACCGCGATTGTTGAACGCCGACACATTGTTGGGGTCAAGTTCGACCGCGCGGGTATAGTCCTCTAAGGCACGGTCATAATCGCCGCGTTCGGTCAGCACCAATGCTCGCCCCATGTACGCGGGAACGTGGCTGTTGTCGATTTCGAACAGGATGCAGGTGAAACTGTTGACCGCCCGCGAAAACTGGCCGCTTTCGTAAAAACCCAGGCCTTCACCCATGTAGTAGCTGGTACGCAGGTCGTCCGCTTCACCCACAAACTGCGTGCAGATCGGCGGGATAGGGGTCGGGGCGGCATCCTGCGCCATCGCGGGGGCTGCCAACACCATGAAGAGCGCGACCAGACCGAAAATCATCCAACGTTTCATCGTGCGTTTCTCCTTACGTATGTGCGATTGCGGGTTAACGATTCGTGCCGTTCAGAATTTCATTGATCGGGTCGCGCTGGTCGAGCGGGTCGATCAGCGCCGTCACCAGGACAAGATCGCGGCCTGCCAATTCAATTTCGGCGAACGCGCTCACGACTTCGCTTTCTGCGATGAAGAATTGATCCGGCGGGCGGCTGCACGCATCTGCGAACAGGGCAATCGCCCGGTTGATGTGGTCGTTGGCGCTGCGCAGCGTGCGCACCAATGGCTCAAAGACCGGGTAACTGGCAGCATCGGCATCCAATGCACGGCTGGCTTCCACGTAGCGGGGGACGAACCCGCACGATACCGATTGTCCGCCTGAAAGCCGCCCCCAGATGGCGGCGATGTCGTTCAGGCGGTTGAACGATGCGTTGGTATCGCGTTCAAGCTGCTGCGCGATGCGGCTGTAACCGTACAGGTACGATGTATCGAACGAATTGCGCCCCAGGCCGCGTAACCCCAGCGCCCATGAACCCGTCCAGTACACCTGGCCTTCAAAGTTCAACTGCACCCAGTAGTACAGGCCATCACCCAGATGCCCGGTGATTTCAGCGTAGGTGCTGGTGGGCGCGTAACAGCAGAAATCCTGCGGCGTGACCTGGCGAAAGAACAGCGGCGTACCGGCTGGCACAAACACCTGATTCTGAAACACGCGCACGAACGGATCGGGGTCGAGTCCGTCGATGGGAAGCTGCACCAGGTCGCCGCTCCACACCAGCAGCAGATAGTTCACCCAACCGCGCTGCCCATCGACTTCGAGCTGTACCCATTCACCATCGGCACTGCGCCCGACGGCGGGCAAAGTCAGGTCAGGATCAAGCACGCGCAGCCGCTCGAAATTCGTGCCGGGGCCAGCCCGAAACGAGACAAAATCCTGCGTCGTCACCCACACTTCGGATGTCGCCCCTACGACTGAAGGCGCGGCTTCAGCCGCCGGCGCGGTTTCCTGTGCCTGGGATGCTATCACAGTCCCCAGGCACAGCACGATCACGAACAACGCTCGTGCGATCATGATGTCTCCTCTGCGGTGGCAGCCCAGTACGTGATGCTGTCAATATCGAGCGCTCGCGGATGATCGATTTCGACGTATGCACCCGTCTGTGTATCCAGGATCATCCAGCGGGGACGGGCCGATTCCAAATCGGCTTCGGATGGCAGCCGCAGCGAGAAGATCACATAGCGGCTGTCCGGCGACCAGATGACTTCAGAATCGGCATTCAGCACATCCAGATCGCGTTCGGGCGCGCAGTAGCGCCGCACCGCGCCCGTTTCCCGATCCCATACGCCAAAACTGGGGACGAACAACCCGTCGTCAATGCGCTCGTCGATGTCCGGCACACGGATTGGGCTGAAACGATAGCGTCCATCTCGTGACCACACCCCACTGGGCAGTGTATCGAGCCGCGCATGGGTGCGCGTTGCCACATCGTAAGCAAACCAGACGGGTTCGTCCTCACCGGGAACGGGCAGACGGTAGTACAGCGTATCGCCGCTGGGATGCCACTGGGTTTCAATGCTGGTCGAAGCGGGCGGGGTCAGGCGTGCGAAATACTCGACGCTATCCGCCGCACGGTCAACCATGAAGTACTTGTAACCCGTCTGCTGGCCGCCCGCGTGGAATGGCTGGCGCACCATGAACACCGCACCGTTCAACGGCTGTCGCGTCACCACTTCGACAGGCAGTTCGTTGAGGCGAATTTCGAAACTGGGGTTGAACGGCGCGCTGACTTCGCCCGTTTCAACGTTGTACTGCTGTTCGACCGTTTGCAGGTCGCGTTCCCCTTCCAGATAGCCATCATAGCGGTACGCGAACGTGTCCGGGCTGATCCAATCGACATTGTAGACGTAGGATGCCTGTGCGCCGCCGAACAACACCTGAAAATCGCGTCCATCCGGGCGGAACACGGCCACCCGGTCGCTGGTATCAAGCGCCCATTCCCCACCGGGCGAATATTCGCAGAACAGGCCATTGCCGCACGGCGGCAGCGTTTCATCGTAGATTAGTTCACCCGTGCGCGGGTTCAAGCGCCACAACCCCGGCTCATCGCGCAGCACGGCGTGAAGCTCACCCGGCGGCGTGTAGTCCGGCGGCGGATTTTGCGTGCTATACAGGCTGGCCGGGCAAAACTCGGTGATCGAATCGGCCTGGGGCAGCGACACGCGCGCTTCGCTCAGCGGCGGTGAGGTCGGCGTGATCGTCGGGGTCAGCGTTGGGCGTGCCGCGCCGATCTCGTCGAACGGCTGGGTCGCGGTCGGGCGCACCCCAATGCTGCGCGGATCGTTCGCCCGCTGCGGCTCGACCGTCGCCGTCGCCAGCGCCGCGATCACGTCATAGGCGGTGGTCAGGGCGTACACCTGAATTGTGCCATCGTTTGTGCGCGCCGCCACCAGCCGCCCATCGCCGCTGATCAACGGCGAATCGAGGAACCCATTTTGTGCGCGGCGGTAAAACTCCGCGACGATGCCAACGTTCGGCACAGGCGCAGATGGCACGAACGGGATGTACGACCCGGCGGCGCGTTCCCCGCTGCCGACATCGATCAGGTAAACTTGCGACGGTGGAACACTGCCCGTCCCTTCAGACGGCAGCGGCGCACCGCCCCCGGTCAGCCCTTCGCACAGCAGCGTTTCCAGTTCCGCGATCTGTTCAGGACTCAAGCCTGCCGTCAGTTCGCGCCAGCTTTGCGCATAGCCGACGGCTTCGCGGGCGTACTGCTGCGTCAGGCAGGCAGGCACCCCCGCGATGATCGCCGGGGTCGGGCTGGCATAGGGGCGCGTCGGCACAGGCGTGGGAAAGAAAATCCCTTCGATGGTCTGCACATCCGCCGGGAGCGCCTGGCACAAGCGCTGTGCCAACCGCATCAAGCGTTCAGGGCGCAGCGTAAATGTGAGCCGCTCCCACAAATCGATCCAGCGCGTCCACTGATCCGGAAAGGCTTCGACCAGACACGCCGGGACACCCGTCGGGTCGAAGCGCAGCCCGTAGACCCGATCCGGCAGCGCGCCATCCCCGTAGTTTTCGCCGGATACGAACGCCGTCTCATCATCGATGAAGCCGTACCGCCGCCCATCGAGCGCGGGCAGGTCAGCGCCCGCAAAATGCCAGCGTTCCCCGTCTTCCAGGTTGTAAATGGCGATCTCGTTGGCCGGGTATTCGTTCTGGGTGGGGTCTGGCGCGTACACCACCATGAAGTTGACCCAGTTCGGGCTGGGGATCACCTGTTCGATGGTCTTGTTCAGGAACCAGTCGAAATACAGCGATTGGCGCGTCCCACCGACAATATCGACCACCTCCACGCCCTGCACGCTGTTTCCGCTGGGCAGCGTGGTGCTGACCGAAAGCAGGTAGCGTTCGCCGTTCCCGTTCGGTTCTTGCAGAATGCTGCCGTTGCCCGTGCGAATCGTCTCGCGCCGCACCACCTGCCCGGTTTCGATGTCCCAGTTCCACCAGTCGAGCGCGCCATCCGGCAGCACCCGCCAGGTGATCAAGCGCTGGTTATCGTCGCTGAAGGCATAGCCGTTGAAAGCGATGTAGCGCAAGTCCTGCGCGATGACCGCGCCTGTTTCGGCATTGAAGCGCTCGAACCCGACGATCAATTCATCGCCTGCCCATTCAAGCAGATCGCGCCGCCCTTCATCGAAGATCGTCGGGACGACCTGGCCGATCTGGTTTCCAGTGGCGATCTCGTAGATCGTGACGGGCTGTTCGCCATCTGCCCACCGGATGGCGATGCGGGTCTGGTCGGCATTGATTGCCCAGCGGATCGCATTCGTCGGCTGGATCACCTCGAACTGCCCAATGCCGGTAGACTCATCCAGCACATAGATGAGCAGCGTTTCCAGGTTTTCCGGGACGGTGACCGGGATCAGGTTATCGACCAGCATCACCGTGACCGGGTGGTTGGCATACGCGAAGTTGAAATCATCGCCCAACAGCGCCCGGATGAGCGAGTTTCCCGCCCGCGTGTTCGCTTCCCCAATGATCTGCGCGGCGCTGCTCAGGCGCAGTGGAGCCAGGTCGCGCATGGCTTCGGCATCCAGCGCCGCCCCCATCGAAAGCGTCGTCACCTCGGCGGTGCGTGCGTCGATTTGCCGCCACAAACGGCTGTCGAGCGGGCGGTGATACATGAGCGGATCGAATTCGCTGAACCACAGATCAACCGGGTCTTGCTCGAACCGTTCGGTGACGATTTCACCCACCGGGTTGAACAGATCGTCGTCCAGGTCGAACAACTGCAAACGGCGCGGCAGCGCAGCGACGATCAGGTTTTCCGGGCCTAAGATAAAGCCGTTGCGGTTATCGAAGAACGGCAGCGCATCGACCAGCCCCGGCAAACGTGACCGGGCTTCTTCGCGTGCGCTCGGCAGATCCCACAGCCAGGGCGTGATTGTGGTGTCGTTTTCGCTGCGGCGTAATTCCTGCCGTTCGGGGACGACCACGCTCATGAGCAGGTAGGTATCGTCATCGCTGAAAACGAGCGGCGCTTGAATGCCCCGTGAACCGTTCGGTTCAATCGAAGCAGCCAACGCCCCGGTTTCGACGTTAAACAGATCGACCTGCCGCTGATTGGCGACGGCGAGCCACTGTCCATCATGGCTGAAAGTGTAATGGCGGCTGTAGCTGAACTCCTCATACAGGGTGCGGATGGGTTGAAATGTCCTGGCATCGGCAATCTCCAGCGCGCCTTCAGGAGTCGTCCAGGCAAAACGGTCGCGGCGGGGTTCGTACAGCACCCCGGTGGGGCGAACTGCGCCGAATTCACGAACCGGGCGCAGCACAGTGGTGAGTTCGGTCTGCCCGAACGTCACGGTGGTCAGCATCAGCGTGCCGGCCAACAGGATAAAAGAGATGACGAAAAAGAGTGAGAGTCGTTTCATAACCTGTCCATGCACATCTACCAGGCCACAGGCTTATAAAATGCAGTATAGATGGGAACGATTTTTTCCGCGTCGGGTTTTGGTTAACGGATGGCAAACGGACAGGCCACGCCTCCCCGCCGCCCAACCTACGCCCCAACAGGTTTCGGATATGCTGAAGATCACAACCATGATGCGGGGGATGAACATGATCAAAAAGCTGGCGTTTGTGGTGCTGATGGGGTGTTTATTGTCGGCAGGATCGACTCTGGCGCAGACGACCTGCCCGGCAGATGTGATCCTGGCTTTTGCGCGGGCAGGTTCCGCTTGCCTGAACACCGGGCGCGACCAGGTGTGTTATGGCAATGGGGCGGTGACGGCGCAGGGATTCGGCGGGGCTGCCTTATTCAACCTGCCGGGGGATCGTACCAGCACGGAGGGCGTGCAGCAGTTAGTCCTGGGCGGCGGCGCGGAGTACAGCATCGCGCAGGCGGCTTTTCAAGGCAGTTTACCCACGAACGATCAGCGGGCGATCACGCTGCTGGCCTTTGGAGACGTGGCGCTGACTCATCAGGTACAGCCGCGCACCGAAATACGGGTGACGGCCACTGGCACGGTCAACATACGGGAACTGCCGACGGCGACCGCTCCCGTGCTGGCGCAGATTGGCGTGCGTGAATCGCTGATTGCCTTTGCGCGCAGCCAGGATTCCGCCTGGGTACAGGTGATCCTGCCCGGCCAGGGAACCCGTGACGACCTGATCGGGTGGGCATCACTGGAATCGCTGACGGTGACGGGCGACCTGAATACGCTCGCGCTTTCACTCAACCTGCCCGGCGACCCGCTGCCCAACGCCAACCCGTTTCAGAAGTTGACCCTCCGCACCGGGCGCGATGATGCCCCCTGCACTGGTACGCCGGAAAGCGGCGTGCTGCTGCAAGCGCCCGGCAGCGGGATCGCGCTGCTGATCCTGAACGATTCTTTACGCCTTTCGCTGAGCGGCACCGCCTTCATCCAGGCCGACGACGGCACGATGGTGATCAACGTCCTGGACGGCGAAGCGCTGATCGGCCTGGGCGAGTTCAGCGCACAGCCCGATTACCCGGCAGGCACGCGGGGCGTGATGACCAATGGAACGCTAGCGCCCGCCGAACCCTACGATCCCGCTGACCTGGCTGGACTGCCGATCAACAATCTGCCCGTGCGCTTCCGGGTTCCCACCCCGCTCACAGCAGAACAAATCGCCCAGGCGCACGCTGCGTATCTGGCACGGTTCGTCACCCCCACCCCGCCGCCGCCCGACCCAACCGTCCAGGCTCAGTGCCGCCGTACCGTGCGCCAGAATGCCGACCTGCGCGCCGGCCCTGGCCTGAACTATGAAATTGCCAACAGCATTGCGGCAGGTACGCGCATTTTCCCCGCGCTGGCATCGCCAGACAGCGAAGGCGGTCTGTGGTATCAACTGCCGAACAGCAATTGGATCAGCGCGGGGCTGGTCGAAGAAACGGGCATGTGCGACCCGGTTCCGGTGACCAGCCGCGCCGACGCTCCATCGACCAACTTTGTATCGCTGGAAACCTGCGAAAGTACGAACGGACCGATCCGCGCCGGACAAACGGTGACGGTCGAATTCGTCCCGCCCGCGTATGAAACGCTCTCCGAAGCGCAGAACGCGACGCGGTGGGATGCGGGCGAAATTCGCGTCGAAAACCGCAGTCTGCGCGTGCGCGCCTCACAGCCCATCCGCATTGCCAATGATCGCTGGGTGCGCACCTTCAGCGCAGTGTGGACGGCGGCGACCGGGACGTTCCGCATCAGCGGCCAGCGGCTCGATTATCAGGTGATCTGCGACATCAGTGTCGCCGTTGGCTAGGCTGTCCAGTCGGGCGATGCCAGAACGCCCCCGCTGAACCTGAACTTCAGCAGGGGCGCTCTCATCTATTCCACTGTCACGCTCTTCGCCAGGTTGCGCGGCTGATCGACATCCGCGCCGCGCAGCGCCGCGACATGGTAAGCCAGCAGTTGCAGCGGGATCACCGCCAGCAGCGGGGTGAGCATCTCCGGCGCTGCGGGGATGGTAATCACATGATCGGCTTTGCTGGCGATCAGCGTATCACCTTCAGTCGCCAGCGCAATCACGATCCCGCCGCGTGCTTTCGCCTGCTCGATCTGGCTGATCATCTTGTCGTACACGCTGTCACGCAGCGCAATCGCCAGCACGGGCATATTCCGGTCGATCAGCGCGATGGGCCCGTGCTTCATTTCGCCCGCTGGGTAACCTTCAGCGTGAATATAGCTGATCTCTTTCAGCTTCAACGCGCCTTCCAGCGCAATCGGGTAATTGATCCCGCGCCCCAGGTACAGAAAATTGCTGTAGCCATACACCGCTTCGGCTAACGCCGCCACCGCCGGATCACATTCCAGCGTGCGGCTCACCAGATCGGGCAGGTGAGCCAGGTTGCGGACATGTTCGCGCCGCGCTTCAGGCGTAAGTGTGCCGCGAAGCTGGCCAAGCTGGATGCCCAGCAGATATTGATCGGCAATGCTGGCAGTGAACGCTTTGGTCGAAGCCACCCCGATCTCTGGCCCGGCGTTCATGGTGATGTACCCGTCGCTCATGCGCATGGCTTGGCTGCCAACGGCGTTCACAATGCTGATCAGGTACGCCTGTTTGTCGCGGGCTTCTTCCATCGCTGCCAGCGTATCGACCGTCTCGCCGCTTTGGGTGATCGCCAGCACCGCTGTGTGCTGGTCGATGATTGGGTCACGGTAGCGGTATTCGCTGCCGTAATCGACTTCGACGTTCAGGCGTGCCAGCCGCTCGATGTAGAACTTCCCCACCAGGCCGCTGTAGTAGCTCGTGCCGCACGCTACTGTGACCAACCGCGTGAGCGCTCGCGCTTTGGCTTCGGTCAGGTTCAGGTCGGGCAGCACGACGTGATCCTGCTCGAAATCGACGCGCCCGCGAATCGTATCGGTGATGCTGCGTCCCTGCTCGAAGATTTCTTTCTGCATGAAGTGCTTGTATTCGCCTTTGGCCGCGCTCACCGGGTCCCAGGCGATCTGGTGGCGCTGGGGCTGCACGGGCGCGCCGTCGAGCGTTTGTACGGTCACGCCATCCGCCGTGATCACGGCCATCTGCCGGGTTTCCAGGAAGATCATGTCGCGGGTCTGTTCCAGGATGGCTGGAATATCCGACGCGATGAACATTTCGCCATCGCCCAGGCCAACAGCCACCCCGCCCGCATTGCCAATCCGCACGGCCACCAGGCGATCCGGCTGGCGACGGCTCATCACGACGATGGCATGTGCGCCGCGCAGCAGTGCGGCGGTCTGGCGGGTGGCTTCGGCCACATCCCCGTTAGCCCCGTTCGCACTCACCCGTGCGATCAATTGGACGATCACTTCGGTATCGGTTTCGCTTTTGAAGGCCACGCCTTCGGCGGTCAGCTCGTCGCGCAGTTCCAGGTAGTTTTCAACGATGCCATTGTGAACGACGACAAAATCGCCATCCATACTGACATGGGGATGGGCATTGTGTTCGGCGGGCGCGCCATGAGTCGCCCAGCGCGTATGGCCGATTCCGATAGACCCGCTAATCGGGTCATGGTCAAGTTTGCGCTGTAAGTTCGAAAGTTTGCCGACATCACGCCGCACGCGAATGTGATCGTCGTGCAGCACCGCCACCCCTGCCGAATCGTAGCCGCGATATTCCAGGCGGCGCAGCCCTTCAACAATAATCGGCGTGGCATCACGCCCACCGATATACCCGACAATTCCGCACATAGGGTATGACTCCCCTTCAGTTAAACCGATCCAAAACCCAGTGTGACTCGCCAATACGACAGCCCGGCTCAACCCGTCCGTGCGCCAGCGGCAGGCAAAGTCTGTCAATGAACATGCCGGTCATCCTGCTGGCCAGACACGCACATGCTGTCGATTGAAGCATCGCTGATCCACACTGCCCGCCGCTTGGGTTCCGGTCACCCGGAGGATTCGCGGCATGCATTTTTGAAGGGGAAAATAATCAGGAGGGTGTGTGGGTACACCCGGCGGCATCCGCTGATCTGTCGATTTTCGCGGGCATACAAAATGATATATCTGTACGCGCTGCTTAGTCCCACATCGCTGTGAGAAACCGCCACCTCGTCAACTCGGTCACACTGGCGCAAACCGAGTCCATGCGCTGTCTGCTCCCCTGCTGTCGTGCGCGAATACCTCCCGTCGCTGAATCAGGTCGATTGAAAGCATGATAACGGGCATTCGTCGCAATGACAAGTTGAGGAATGCGCACGGCAGGGCGAACGTTCATCCCCCTGCCGTGTTCAGGGATTGTGGATCAGGCAGGCTGTACGGTTCTGGCACGCACCCGCCCGGTGAACAGGCTGATTGCCGTCAGCACCGCAATCACGATGGCGACCACCAGGGCTGCGGTATCGACCAGGCCGCTGTTGAGCGCGGCAACGGGCGCATACGTCGGCGTATCAAACGGACGCGCATAGATGCCCACCAGCGCCCACACCACCACCAGCGCGTAGGCGACATCCCGGCGGGTGAACAGCATCAGCCCGGTGATCACCGCCGCGACCCCGATCATGATCACCGTCCATACATCAGCCGTGATGCCGACGAATTCGGTGACATAGCCGGACGTGAACAGAGCCGCCGCGAAATTGGCGACCGTCGCCACCGTGATCCAGCCCAGGTAGATGCTGAACGGCACCCACACCGCCCACCGCTCCAGCGGCGTGACCGTGCGGTTTTCGCTGCGCAGCCGCACGTATATGCCGATCAATGAACCGAGCAGCAGCAGCATCGCCAGTGTGCTAAGCCAAGTCTGTTCGTTCAGGAACAACACCAACCAGACCGCATTGCCGATGCATGACAGGATGAACAGGACTCCGATCTGCCGATGGATCGGGCTGTCATAGTTGGCCGGACGCAGTTGATACGTGATATACGCGCCAAGCCCAAAGTAGATGATCCCCCAGATGCCGAACACATACCCGGCGGGCAGGAAGAAAATCGCCCGCGCTTCGCCCAGTTCAGCCGATGTGTAGGGGAATACGCCCGGAGCCTGTGACAGCGCATTCATGGCCAAAGTCAGGACGAACGCCAGCGCGTTCGCCAAAGCCAATGGTCTGATCCTCATGGTCAATCCTTCTCGTGGTGCAGCAGTCCAAAAAACATTTCCAGTATAAAGGCTGACCCGCACACCTACGGCATTTGCTCATTACGGCTTAAGATCGTACCCCGATCAGCCTTCATCGCAGCCATACATGATTACCGCTATACTACATATGTTGCCGTTCATCGACCCCTCAAGAGAGCCTGTATGCTTGCTGTCGTTCGTGCGTGTGCGCTGGTGGGATTGGACGGGTGTATCGTCGAAGTCGAAACCGATTTCAATCCACGCGGCGCGATCCCCGCTTTTACCATTGTCGGACTGCCCGACAGCGCCGTCAAAGAGAGCCGCGAACGGGTGCGGGCGGCCATTAAGAACTCAGGGCTGGCCTTCCCGAACAAAGTCTACGTGGTCAATCTCTCCCCGGCGGATTTACCTAAGCATGGTCCGGCCTATGACCTGGCAATTGCCATCGGCGTGCTGGCCTCTACCGATCAGGTGCCGCTCGACGCGCTGGACGGGTCGATCTTCCTGGGCGAACTGTCGCTCGATGGCAGCATTCGTCACGTCAAAGGCGTGCTGCCGATGGCGTACAGCGCGTACCAGGACGGGTTTCAGCGGGTGTACGTGGCGGCAGAGGATGCGCCACAGGCCGCACTGGTCGAAGGGCTGGACGTTTACCCGGTCGAAACGCTGGGTCAGTTGATCGAACACCTCTACGGCCTGCACCCGATTCCGCCGTACACCTATGCAGATCAAACCCAAACGCCTTTCAACGAGCTGCCGGACGGCATCGTCGATTTTGCCGCGATCAAAGGGCAGGAGCATGTCAAACGAGCGCTCGAAATTGCAGCGGGCGGCAATCACAACGTGCGGTTGGTCGGCCCGCCGGGGACGGGTAAAACGCTGCTGGCGCGGGCTGTGCCGGGCATCCTGCCGCGTTTGAGCCTGGCCGAAGCGCTCGAAGTCACGCGCATCTATTCAGTGGCCGACCTGGTGCAGGGTGAACGCCCCCTCATGCAGACGCGGCCTTTCCGCGCCCCGCATCACACCATTTCGCAGCCGGGCATGGTCGGCGGCGGGACGATCCCACGCCCCGGCGAAATTACGCTGGCGCATCGTGGAGTCCTGTTTCTGGATGAAGCGACCGAACACAACCCTAAGACTCTGGAAGTGCTGCGCCAGCCTATCGAAGACAAAATCGTCACGATTTCACGGGCGAAAGGTACGCTCACGTTTCCGGCCAATTTCCTGCTCGTGCTGGCGCACAACCCCTGCCCGTGCGGCAATTTTGGCGATTCGGTCAAGCCCTGCACCTGCTCCCCCACCATGATCACCCGCTACCAGAGCAAGCTGTCCGGGCCGCTGCTCGACCGCATCGATCTTCACGTCGAAGTGCCGCGAGTCGATTACGATAAGCTGATGGGCAATGCAGCAGGCGAAGGTTCAGCCGCGATCCGCGCACGGGTCGAAGCCGCCCGCGAACGCCAGCGTGACCGCTTCAACGGGCTGCCCGGTCTCTTTGCAAACGCCGATATGCGCGTGGGGGAGATTGAACGCTTCTGCATTCTCACGCCCGATGCCAAACAGCTTTTCGAGCTGTCGGTACGGCGCATGGGGTTGAGCGCCCGTGCGTATCACCGGATGCTCAAGCTGGCGCGCACCATCGCAGATTTAGGCAGTGCTGACCTGATCAACATTCAGCATATCGCGGAAGCGATACAGTACCGCCCGACCCAGGTTGTGAACTAGACGGCTGAAAAGTGCAGCATCCCCAGGTACAATTTATGCGCATTGGCTTGAAGTGACCGTAACCGTAATGGAGCGCGTGACCGTGTTCGATGATGCCGCCCGTGAATTCCTCAAAAAACCGTTGATCGCACGCATTTCTACCCTCACTACCGATGGCTACCCGCATACTGTCCCAGTGTGGTTCATGCTGGAAGGCGATGAGATCGTGTTTATCGCTGAACGCAGCACACGCAAAATCAAGAATGTGCTGGCCAACCCAAAAGGCTCGATGTCCGTCGGCGGCGACGTGGGCGACCCGGCGGCGTACCTGATCATCGGGGAGATGAGGGTTGAAGAAGACCCCGGTTTTGCATGGATGAAGCGCATGACCCGCTTCTACGAAGCGCCCGAACAGGCTGAAAAAGACATTGAGGCATGGTCGAAAACCGATATGGTGATCATCCGCCTGAAACCGACGCGGGTGATCAAAGCGGCTTGATTCCGCATCGAAAGTACAGGAACAATGGCTTCAAAATCGAGTTCTCAACCGCTGGCTGACCGTATCCGCCCCACCACACTGGAGGCATTCGTCGGCCAGCGGCATCTGGTCGCCCCCGGTAAACCGGTCTACCAGGCGATCCAGCACAATCAAATTCGGTCGATGATCTTCTGGGGTACGCCGGGCGTGGGCAAGACAACCCTGGCGCGGTTGATCGCGGCATCGACGGGGCGCGCCTTTTATGAACTATCCGCCGTGAGCGCGGGCAAGGACGATTTGCGGGCGATCATCGACCGCGCACGGCGCGAACGCGGCTACCGCGACCCAAACGCCGCCCCGGACTTGTTCAGCCTGATGCCGTCCGAACAAACCGCGCCCACCCCCGCCCCGATCCTGTTTCTGGATGAGATTCACCGCTTCAACAAAGCGCAGCAGGATTTTCTGCTGCCATATGTTGAGGACGGCACGATCATCCTGATCGGCGCGACGACCGAAAATCCCAGCTTTGAAGTGATCGCCGCGCTGCTCTCCCGCGCTCAGGTATTCACGCTGCACCCGCTGAGCGTCGATGAAATCCGCCAGATCGTTGAACAAGGCACGGCGGTTCTGGGTGTTCAGCTCGATGAGGCCGCGTTCGATTTTCTCGCCAGTTTTGCCAACGGCGATGCGCGACAATCGCTGAATCTGCTCGAAAATGCCGCCGGGCTGTATGCCGTCCCACCTGAAAACCGCCTGACCGTGGAACATCTGCGCGACGCGCTGCAATCGAAGCATCTGCGTTACGATAAGGCTTCTGAGGAACATTACAACACCATCAGCGCCTTCATCAAGTCGATGCGCGCCTCCCAGGCCGATGCCGCTTTGTATTACCTGGCGCGCATGATCGATGGGGGCGAAGACCCGGTTTTCATCGCCCGGCGCATGGTGATCTTCGCCAGTGAGGATGTTGGATTGGCAGATTCCAATGCGCTGGTGGTAGCGAACGCCGTCTTTCGCGCCGTCGAAACCATCGGCTACCCGGAATGCACCTGGAACCTGGCGCACGGCGTGATCTACCTGGCGACTGCCCCAAAAAGCCGCAGCGCAGAAGCGATTTTCGCTGCGCTGGACGATGTGAAACGCCTGGGCAATCTAGCGATCCCGATGAAGCTGCGCAATGCGCCCACCGCCCTGATGAAAGACCTGGGCTATGGCAAAGACGCAGGCGAAGGCTTTCTGCCGCCGGAACTTGACGATAAGCGCTACCTTAAGCCGTGAACAAGCTTACGGTTCCCGCTTTAGCGTCAGTAATCGACATCGCTCAGGTACGTCTGGCGGGTCTCACGGGTCAGTTCAAGCTGTTCCGGCGTGAGCAGAGTCCAGAATACATCCGGCCCCACCACCCTATCGCTCCCGGCTTCGGCGTAGCGGCGCAGCCAGTCGAAAAACGGATCGGTGCCTAGATCGTCGCGCAGCGCGTGCAGCATCCGTGCGCCGCGCAGATACACTGCGTTGATGTACTGGCGCACGGTCAGGAAAGTATATACGGGGCTGTCTACCGGGGCGGCGATATAATCCGCCTGGGAACGCACGAACGAATCGACCCGGAAACTCCACCACCAATCGCGCAGTTCGGGATAGTATTCCTCGAAGAAGATGTATTCGCTGTAGGTCGCCAGCGCTTCATCGAGCCAGGGCGTAAGCGCCTGATCGTTCCCCACCCGTGCATACCACCACTGATGGGCGACTTCATGCACGGTGATGATCGTCAGGTACGAACCGGGGTCGCCCGTGTAGCCCCGAAACCAGTCGCGCCCGACGAACACCAGCCCGGTGAATTCCATGCCATCGGCAAAATCGCCCTCGACGACGGCCAGGCGCGCATATGGGTATGGACCAAACAGGTCGGAATACATCGCCAGCGAACGCCCTGCCGCCAGCAGCGCATGACCTGCACCATCGACCGCGCCATTGTCGGTCTGCGACAGCGAGTCGCGGAAAGAATACAGCTCAATGATTGTGCCATCCGCCGCATCCTGAAGCGTGACGTTGAACTGATCGCTCAGGCTGATGGCGAGTTCGCGGGCATGAGGGAGGATAAAGCGCCACGTATTCCCGTCAGGGCGCGTCACCGTGCCGGGCGCGGCAACCGTCAGATTCGGCGGGGCATTGTTCACCTGAAGCGTGACATCCCAATCCGCCGCATCTGCGACGATCTGTTCGCCAATCGAAATGGCATCGTGCGACACCCAGCGATCCCCACGCCGCACGGCCATCGTCGCCAGCCAGTGACCGAGGTTCATCTGGCGCATCGTGTAGCCGAAATACCCCGTCAGCGCGTTCAGACCTGCTCCAACAGGCTGCACGGCCAATGCGTATCCAAGCTGGATCGTCACGCCGCACCCTGGCGGCAGCGGCTCGTTCAGGTCGATCAAGAGCCGCCGCCCGGTCAGCTCATAGGCTTCGGCGCGCAGGTTCAGGTTGGGATCGAGCATTTCGACGCGCACATCGCCCATTGTGACCACGTTGGCATAGCGATTCGGCTCCAGGTTGACCACCAGGTCAGCGAATGCACTGCTTGTACGGTTGTAAAGTGTGATGGTATGCGCCACATCGACGCGCTTGGCCGCGTAATCGACTACTCCCGTCACCTGATGCGCGATTGGCAGGGCTGCCCCTGAACCCGCGCATATACTTTCTATCGTTTCAGTGGGTGCGGCACTGGAATCGGTCACTTGGGCGGTAATGGCCGGCGGATCGGCGGCGGCTTGCGTGGAAACGCTCTGCAAAACCCGGTTCCCGCTCATATCCAGCGTCGGCACGGGCGAACCCTGCGCCAGCGCCACCCGCACAGTCGTAGGGGTTTCGGGCGGTGTGGGGGGTATTGGCTGAAAATTACAGGCCGCAGCGCCTACGGTGAGAAGGACGACGGCCAGCAGGGTGACAGGGTGCCGGAAAGCATTCAATGGGTTGCCCTAAAGCTGACGAACGGAAGTACGTGTAGTATCCGCATCCGGGTCGTTTTGCGCAACGCTTTTCATTTTCCTGTGTTATGCTAATGGAACGCTCATATTAGTGAAGGCTTGAGCCTGAACGGAGAAATGCTGTCGTGACGCAAACCTCTTTGTGGTCGCAAATTCGCGGGTTGATCCGCTTAACGCGCTGGAAAGAATACATCCCCTTCGTGATTCCGGCGACGGTCGTTGGGGCGCTGCTGGCGGCCTATCCAAACAATCAATCGCTGGACTGGCGGTTGATCATGGTGACGGTCGGGAACATCCTGGCGGTGGCTTATGCGTTCATGATCAACGATATTGAAGATGCGCCCGATGATGCGCGTGACCCGGATCGTGCAGCACGCAACCCGATCACCAGCGGCGAAATTGGGGTGCGCATCGGTTATGCGGCCTGCCGCCTGGTCGCGGCGGTCACGCTGATTGCGTATGCGCTGTGCGGGCTGGAAGTATTCCTGATCGGCGGGCTGACGCTGCTGCTTTCGCACCTGTATTCCTGGCGGCCTGTACGCCTGAAAGCGTACCCAGTGACGGACATCCTCTCGCATTCGCTCATGCTCAGCGGGCTGCTGCTGCTGGCGGGCTATTACGTGTACGACAACGCGCCGGGGATCGTGTGGTTCGTCGCGGCGGGGGCATCCCTGATTTCCGCGTATGGGCAGCTTTACAACCAACTGCGCGATTACGACATGGATAAGGCCGCCGGGCTGCACAACACTGCGATCATGGTGGGCGAAACCAACACGCGCTACATGATGTATGCCACCATCGGGCTGGCCGTCCTGTGCATTCTGGCGGCAATCATCCAGGGCGCGTTCCCCACCTGGCTGGCGGGCGCGGTCGCCATCGCCATCGGCGCGGCGGCCATCATGCGCCCGCGCACCGATATGCGCGGTGGCGAAGCAGTAGAAGCAAGCGGCGCGGTACAGGTGCAGTTCGTCATGGGCATCAATATCGTGATCCTGATCTGGCTGGCCGAACAGATTGTCAGTCAATTCATCGCTTTCTAAACCGGGCAGTGCCGCCAGTACGTCAATTTCGGTTACAATACCGGGCATCTTATGGGGATACGGGCTGCGTATCCCCCCAGTTCCCGGACATCGTGGCATCGTATGAACCTCAACGACATGCACAACATCCTGTTTAATGCGCATATCCTGGCTTCCGTCTTTCTCGGCATTTGGAGCGCAAGCATGGCCTTTCGCAACCAGTCGATCAGCGGCAATTTCTGGGGCGCGGTATTCACCAGCGCGCTCATGGCGGCGGTCGTGCTGGTCGTGGGCGTGGTCATGATTCTACAGGGGCTGCGCCCCGAACGGTTAGGGACGTATATCGTGTATATGAGCTGGCTGATCGTGATCATGCCGGGCTTGTTCACGCTGCTGCGCGGGCGTGATGACCGCAGCGCGGCGGTGGCATTCTCGATTTTGTGCTTCTTCAACGCTGCGACCAGCTTCAGCATGTTTCAACGGAACGTGATCGGCCCCTGGGCGATGCCTGCATGAGGGCAACATACCGGGGTGGCTGGCTCGGCTTGTGCCTGGCAGTTCTGCTCATGGGCTGTGCCGAAACGCCGACTCCGCTTCCGGTCGATATTCCGCCCACGCCCACCCCAACCCTGGAATCGGGTGCAGTGCCGTTTCCGCTTCGCTACGCGCTCGATGCGGTGGCGGCGGCAGCCCTGCCACCGGATGAAGCCGATCTGCTGTCCAGCACCGCCAGCATCATGCCGCTGCAACATGCGGCTGCACAAGACCCGGCATTCGATTCCCAGGCTTTCGATGTACAAGTCACCCTGGCGCGCATCAATGAAAATGGGGAGATTGAGACAGCGCTTGAAAATGCCCAGGCCGCACCCAATTCAGTGTATACCTCCTTGGCGCTCAATCCCCGGCTCACACCGCTCGACGATCCATCGATGCTGGCGCTCGTGCGGGTTGTCCTGCGCGATCCGTCTGCGAATACCGCGGCGACACGCCAGCAGGCCGCCGCGTTCGGCTACCCGGATGGATTTGACGCGGCGGTCGTGCTGCTGCGCGCTCCAGCCCACGGCCTGAATCTGCTCCCGCTGTCGGCACTGGCGGTGCGACCCATCATCCTTCAGGCCGCCGCCAGCGCTGCCGATGCATTGTCGGCGCTGGATTCCAACCAGGCGCACGCCGTCTATTTTGCGTGGCACGAGCCGGGACAGCGCACCCCATTTGAATTGCTGGTCGGGGCGGATAATGTGATCGACACCGGGGCATGGACGATAGTCTACCGCACAGCGCCCGACGTGATCATCGACGGTTTCACTGCGTCCGGCTACCCAATCCCGCGTCGTTGAATCCGCACGCGCACGGATTATAATGGGGCAACTGGCCGGGAACGGACATGACCTCATGCACCTGATTGTCACCCACGAAAATGCAGATTTTGACGCGATAGCGTCGCTGCTGGGCGCGGCGAAGCTGAACCCGCGTGCGGCAGCGGTGCTGCCCGAACGAATCAACCGCAATGTCAGCGCCTTTCTCACGCTGTATCGCGGCGCATTCCCGTTCATCAGCCGTGAAGATCTGGCAGCAGGCAAGCGTCCGCCGCGCATCACCCGCGTGACGGTGGTCGATGCGCGTCGCCCATCCACGATGAAAGGCATCAAACCGGAAACGCCCCTCACGATCATCGACCATCACCCCAACGACGGGCAGTTCGCCGCCCATGAAACCTTCGACGGCGAGATCATCGGCGCGAATGCAACCCTGCTGACCGAACGGCTGGTCAAACGGCGTATCCCTGTGAGTGCGCTGGAAGCGACGCTGATGGCGCTCGGCATTTATGAGGACACAGGCGCGCTGACGTATCGCAGCACCACCCCTCGCGATGTGCGCGCTGCCGCCTGGCTGATTGAACACGGCGCGGCGCTCGATACCGTGCGGCGCTACCTGGAACCCCCGCTGTCCGATGAACAGCAGGCCGTATTCGAGCAGGCGATTCAGGCATCCGAAACGCGCATCATTCAGGGGTATCCCATCACGCTTGCGGCGCTCGAACTCCCTGTTTATACCGCCGAACTGAGCGCGATTGCTCACCGCCTGCGCGATACGCTCGACCCGGCGGCACTCTTTCTGTTGGCACGGATGCCCCAGCATGAACGCACGGTAGCCCATCTCGTGTGCCGTTCGACCGATGATGCGGTGGACGCAGGCGAGATCGCCCAGACATATGGTGGGGGCGGCCACAGCCGTGCGGCCTCCGCGTCGATCCCGAACCCGCCGCCGCTCGATGTATTGAAAGCCGGGCTGTGGGACGGGGTGACACAGCGGGTGCGCCCCGCTTTTCGCGCCGCTGATCTGATGTCGTACGGCGCGCAGACCGTAACCGCCGACCAGCCGATTGAGCAGATCGTCCAGCGTTTGCGCCGCCTGGGGCATGAAGGTTTTCCGGTTCTCGAAAATCAGCGCGTGGTCGGGCTGCTCACCCGGCGGCAGGTGGATCGTGCGCTCGACCACGCGCTGAACGAACTGCGTGTGCGCGATGTGATGACTGCCGGGACGGTCACGCTGAAGCCGGATGCGCCTGCCGCAGTCGTCGAACGGACGATGGTCGAAACCGGCTGGGGGCAGATCCCGATTGTGGATGAGCAGGACCGGGTGATCGGCATCGTCACGCGCACCGATGTGCTGAAGCACTGGTCCCATCAGAACCCCGACACCATAGCCGTCTCGTCGCCGTCCGAACCGCAGCGAATCGACCAGGCTGCACTGGAAAAAGGCTTAGGCAGGCCAACTGCTGCGCTGGTAGGCGCGATTGCCGCTCACGCCGCCGATAAGCATGAAACCGTGTATCTGGTGGGCGGCGTGGTGCGCGATCTGCTGTTGGGGCGGGGCAGCACCGACCTGGATTTCGTGGTCGAATCGGCCATCGACGGCGCAGCCATCCGTTTTGCCGAAACGCTTGAAGCGCGCTATGGCGGCAGTGTGAGCAGCTTTAAGCCGTTCGGCACGGCGAAATGGACGTTCACGCCTGAAGCCGCCGCCGCACTCGGCATCCCCTTCGACTCGCTGCCGGATCACGTCGATTTCGCCGCCGCCCGCAGCGAATTCTATGAATACCCTTCCGCCCTGCCCACGACCTACGCGGGCGGGATCAAGCTCGATCTAGCACGGCGCGATTTCAGTATCAACACACTGGCATTGCAGCTTCACAGCGCCGCACCCGTACACGCTGCATCCCCACGCATGTACGCCCTCATCGACGAATTCGGCGGCGTGCGCGATCTGCGCCAGGGCGTGATCCGCGTGCTGCACAGCCTCAGTTTCATCGATGACCCGACTCGCATCCTGCGCGCATCACGATTCGAGCATCGGTTCGGCTTCACCATCGAACCGCGCACGCTCGAACTGCTGCACGCCGCCTACCCGATGCTGCGGCGCATCACCGGGGAACGGCTGCGCAACGAGCTGACGCTGCTGCTGCACGAGCCAGAACCAGAACGCGCTTTTGCACTGCTTGAACAGCGCGGCATTCTGAACGCCATTCACCCGGCGCTGCGCTTCGACCCGCAGTGCGGCGAACGGTTCGCCGCGCTGCGGGCTGAAAATCCAGTAGACACGGTCGCTGCGGCCTGGAATGCCCAGCCCAATGAACCGCTGCCGACTCTGACCGACACTTACTGGCACCTGATCGCCGCGTACATCCCGCCGGAACCGCTGCGGGAGGTGTGCGAACGGCTGTTGTTCAGCAAAAAAATGACCGAATCGCTGATCGATGCGGCGCAGATCGTGCATCTGGCGGGCGCGCTCAACGACCCCGCCGCACGCCCCAGCCAGGTCACCGCGTACCTGGAAAACAAAATCCTGGATGTACACGGCATTGCCGCGCTGTTCGCCGCATGGTGGAGCCTGAAGGATGACCCCGCTCGATTTCGGGTGGAACGGTTCGCGGCTGAATGGCGGCATGTCCGCGCCACCACGACGGGCGAACATCTGAAAAATTATGGCTTGAAACCGGGCAAATGTTACGGGATCATCTTGAACAGACTGCGGGCGGCGCGGCTGGATGGCGAGATCACGACCGATGCCGCTGAGACCGCACTGTTACACGACTTGATCGAGAAAGGGATTTGCGATGACCGCGACTGACCCAACAGGGCAGCGCCGCGACTCCGCCGAACTGCTCAGCGATAGGCCAGCGGGTGACGGATTCACCCTCACGCTGCATTTGCGCTTTCGGGCGGCGCGGCTGGACGACCTGCCTAAGCTGGAATGGTATGGGCAGTACGCTCATTTTCGCAACCTGTTCCGAAAAACCTTTCGGGAGCAGCAGAAAGGTCGCCGTCTGATGCTGATCGCGGAGTGCAATCAGTTCCCGGTTGGGCATATCTTCATGCAGACAGGCAGCGAAAAGCCCTACTGCACCTACTTTTATTCGTTTCGCGTCATGGAACATTTTCGCGGGTGCGGCATTGGCACGCGCCTGATTCAGGAAGCGGAAACCATCGCTTTGACGTATGGCTACCGCCGCGCCGCCATCGCAGCGGCTAAAGACAACCCCGGTGCGCGCCGTCTGTACGAGCGGATGGGCTACCAGGTGATGGGCGAAGATGCCGGGCGCTGGAGCTATGTCGATCATGAAAATCGGGTGCGGCATGTGCATGAACCGTGTTGGGTATTGGAAAAATCGCTCGTCATCCGTTAAAATGCGCCCCCATTGTTCAAAATCTGCATCGCATTTACAGTAGAGTGTGTTTGCAGCATCGAGAATGCGTCAAATCATGAGGATAAAACTTTATGGCGATTGAACAAAGTGCGGCAGTGCGTGTAACCCGGTGGAGCGGTGGGCAGCATCCCACACTTTCGACGATTACCCGCCAGATGCAGCGTGAGCAGATGCGCCCGTACTTCTGGGAAAACGCGCCCAATTATCGCTATGGTGCGCGCAGTCATGGCTATGCAAAAGTGATGTATGTCGTGGAAGGCACGATTGAACTGAATTTTCCGGATACCAATGCCCGGCTGCGCCTGCGCGCTGGCGACCGCGTGGAAATCCCGGCGGGCGTGCGGCACGGCGCGATTGTGGGCAGCAGCGGCGCAAAGTGCGTCGAAGCCGCCCTGCCTCGCTAGGCGGCGTTTGAATCCGCTTATGCACAGCCCCCCCATGCCAGCGACTTCGCCGGGGGTGTTCACACAGCAGTTTCGCCGCATTCCCACCCTGCATACACGTCATTGGGCGCTGGTGATTCAGGGTGCGGTGCGCCATCCCCTGATACTCGACTACCAGGATGTAACCGCCTACCCCGCTGACGACATTTCCGCCGCCATCATCTGTGCGCACCAACCCGCCGCGCACATGCCCGATTCGCCGCTCGTGTACGATGCGCATTTTCATGGGGTCGCGCTTGCTCGTATCCTGGCCGATGTACACATCGCTCCCGCCGTCACTGGGGCAGCGCTGCACGCCGCCGATGGCTATACCGCCACCCTCACGCTCGACCAACTACGGTCTGCCTATCTCGTCTTGGCGATGAACGGTGCGCCACTCCCCCCGGAACATGGTTTCCCGGCGCGCATCGTGATCCCCGGCTTGTATGGCTTCAAAATGCCCAAGTGGATCGAACGAATTTACCTGAGCGCCGCCCCGCAGCCCGGCACATGGGAATCACGCGGGTGGAACCAGGATCAGATACAGCCGTTGGTCACCTTGCAAACGCCGCTGCGCGATTCCGTGCTGAACGTTGGAGAACCCGCAGCGCTGTACGGGTTTGGGTATGGGTTGAATGCGGCACCGCACGTCATGATCGACGAGATCGCGATCCCAGTGCGCAACCGCGTGTCAGATGCGGGGGCGCTCATGTACTGGGAGGCCGCATGGAGGCCAACTATCCCCGGCGATTATCGGCTGCGCGTCCAGGCGGCAGGCCAGCCGTCCGCCGCTGTCGTGGAAAGGGTGCTGCACGTTCGATGAGCCTGAACCGCCGCGATTTTCTGAAAGCGATTGGCATTTCGGCTGCGGTGGCATGTTTTCACCCGCTGCCCGCATTGGCGGCTTGCACGGCTGATTCTGCGCCCGCGCCCGAACTGCTGGCGCGCTGGCTGCGCAATCACGCCGACCAGCTTACCGATTCAGTCGCGCCGATTTGGGCTGTCTACCCGGACAGCTACCTGACCGCGCTGGGGCGCATTGAAAAACAGCATGTCCAGCCGATCCTTGCACAGGATTACCGTCCGCCCGCTTCAATCCAGCCCGATCCCCATATCAGCACAGGCGCAGTTGTACAGGTCGCGGCTCCTTCAGCACGGCTATACGCACAGCCGCGCATCGGCGGCATTATTGGAGTCGTTGGGCATGGCGGCATCGGACAGGTCATCGACATACTGCCGCCCGGCAATCCACGCGATGTAACCTGGATCGCCGTAATCAGCGATAACGCGCAGCGACCCGTCTGGTCACAAGCACATCTGTGGAGTCCGCTCGTGGCGGGACAACCTGCTGCTGATGAGCGGTCGCTCGTGATCGATACCGTCCGCCGCCGCTTGACAGCCTATGAGCGCGACGAAGCGGTGTTCAGCGCACCCTTCGCTAGTGCTGGCGATCTTTCGCCTGGCCGCACCTCAGTGAGCGACCGCGCCATGACGCGCACTGGCTTTATCCCCTATGCGCTCAGCCTGGGCGACCCGGCGCATGGCTGGATCGGTGGGGCATGGCATCACAATCAATTCGGCGGCGCAGTAACCGATGGCGCACCTGTGCAGCTTCCCATTTACACCGCACGGGCGCTGTACGAATTTCTGCCTGTGGGCGCAGCCGTCCACATCCTTTGACCGGGATAAAGTAATCCTTCGTGAAGGTACAGCGTCTGCACTGCGGGTTAAGCATTGTTGTCATGGCAGGTAATCGGGAAAATCATCCATTATGGAATCTAATCTCTGGGTCGCGCTGATCGCGGGTCTGGCTTCGTTCCTCTCCCCTTGCGTGCTGCCGCTCATTCCGGCATATATTGGCTATATGGGCGGACGGGCGACGCACACTGCCGCTGCGCAAACTGCCAATCCTAGCCAGCCGACCGCACTTCAACGCTTCAATATCTTCCTGCACGGACTGGCGTTCGTCGGCGGATTCACGCTGATCTTTGTCGGGATCGGATTGCTTTCAACGGCATTCGTGCGGCAAATCGGCGGCGACAGCATCGCGTTGGTGCGCGATGTGCTGACGCGGGCGGGCGGCCTGCTGATCATCTTTTTCGGGCTGCACTTCACCGGGCTGCTGCATCGCGCTTTCGCCGCGCTGCTGGCGCGCCCCGCCCTGCTGCGTCAACCGCTGCTCACGCTTGGCTTTGCGCTTGGCGCTTCCGTACTGATCGCGTGGGCGTTCGTGGATATTCTGATCATCCTGCCGCTGTTGGCCGCATTCTGGCTGTGGCTTTTCCTCAGCGGCGGGCTTACGCAGCCGGAGCCATTCTGGACGGGGACGATCCGCCGGCTGCAAACCCTGCTTTATGCCGATACACGCCGCCAACTGACCGCCCAGGGCAAACAGAGCTACGCCAGTTCCGCCGTGATGGGTCTGGTATTCGCCGCCGGGTGGACACCCTGCATCGGCCCCATTTACGGCAGCATCCTCACGATGGCTGCGACGGGCGCAGACGTAAGCCAGGCCGGCAGCCTGATGATCGCCTACTCGCTTGGCCTGGGCATCCCCTTCCTGCTGGCGGCGCTGCTGCTCGACCAGGCGACCACGATTCTGCGTCGTCTCAGCCGTCATGTGCGGCGAATCGAGATGGCGGCGGGCGTGCTGCTGGTCGTGATCGGTGTGCTGGTCGCCAGCGGGCAAATGACGCTGCTTAGCCAAAGCCTGAACGGTCAGTTTCAGGCTTTTTCATACCGTGTCGAAGAATGCGCGGCGGAAGTCAGCACCGGGGCGCGGCCATTAGGCGAATTCTTCGCCTGCATCAATGCGCCGGAAATGGCTGAAACTGCCCAAACCCTGTGACATGTCCCCTTCCCTGCCGCGCCTGCTATGGCGGATCGGCGCACTGGCCGCCTTTGCTGCCGCCCTTTGGATTGTGATCGGTGCGGGGCTGCCAGACCGCGCCGCGTACACTGGCGCAATTACCGAAGCCGGGTTGTTTACCGCGCCAGAAGTGGGCGCGCTGGCTCCCCTGTTCGAGACCACGACCCACGACGGCAGCCCATTCACGCTGATCATGACACGCGGCGCGCCCGTCGTTCTGAATTTCTGGGCGACCTGGTGTGCGCCCTGTGTTTACGAAATGCCGGAATTGCAGGCGCTCCACCAGGCATGGCCAGGCGTGCAGGTGTACGGTATCAACCTGGGCGAATCCCCGGCGCAAATCGAGTCGTGGATGCAGTCAGGCGGCTATACCTTCCCGGCACTGCTCGACACCTCCGGTGAAATTGCCCGACTGTATGCCTTGCGGGGTCAGCCGACCACCGTTATCCTTTCCCCTGGCGGTGTAGTGTTAGCCGTTCTATTCGGCGCAACCACGCAAACCGCCCTTGAGCGTATCTTGACCCCATTTCTCGATTAAGACGGAAACGGATGCCCCTGATGACCGTGACTCCCCCACCCACGCCGGATCGTTCGCTGGCGCGCAGCCTGAACCGCACGATGTACCAGGTCAGCAAAAACTGGCTGAAGATCGCCATCGTATTCTTCGGGGTCTATTCGACCCTGCCATTGCTGACCCCGGTGCTGATGCAGCTTGGACTGCAAGGTCCGGCACGGGCGTTGTATACGCTCTACAGCCCGTTCTGCCATCAGTTCGCATTCCGGTCGCTGTTCCTGTTCGGCGATCAGGCGGCCTACCCGCGCACCGCCGCGCAAACCGACCTCACCCCATTTGAACCCTACGCCATCGCAGACCCGGCCTTTCAACAGGCTTACGCTTTCTGGTTTGAACGCTACGTCGGCACGCCGCCGACTGCCCCGGCCACTGAAGCCGACCTGTATGTATTTTCGCCCTGGCTCCAGTTCGCCGCACGCGATTTTGTCGGTAACGAACAAATGGGCTACAAAACGGCGTTGTGCGCACGCGATGTCGGCATTTACCTGGCGATGTTCGCGGGCGCGCTAATCTACAGCATCCCAGTGGTCCGCCGTCGCTTGCGCCCGGTGCCGCTGCTTCTGTATGTCGTGCTGGGCTTAGCGCCCATCGGCATTGATGGCTTCAGCCAATTGTTGGGCTATCCTCCATTCAATTTGTGGCCGCCGCGAGAAACAACCCCGTATTTCCGCGTCCTGACCGGGGTGATCTTCGGTTTCATGACGGCGTGGCTGGCCTACCCCAACTTCGAGTCCGCCATGCGCGACACTGCCGCGCAAATCCGCTACAAGTTCGCGCAGGCAGGTATTCCGCTCGAACGCCCGTAAGGAGCGCTTCGCTGCTCCATTCCGTTAATCCTGCTGCAAAACAAAAGCCCCGCTCGGTTGAGCGGGGCTTTTGTTTTGCTGGGTGCAGATCAGCCGCTTAGGTTCTGTTCGGCGGTTTCGTCGGCACAGGGGTAGGTGTATTCGGCGTATTCGTCACGGTCGGCGTGACGGGCGTACTCGACGGCGTGGTCGTCGGCGTGATCGGCGTGTTCGTCCGCGTCGGCGTGACGGGGGTGGCCGTCGGGGTAATCGGCGTGTTCGTCGCCGTCGGCGTGACCGGAGTCGCCGTGAAGGTGTTGGTGGGCGTGATCGGCGTGTTCGTCCGCGTCGGCGTGACGGGCGTGTTCGTCCGCGTCGGCGTGACCGGGGTAGCCGTCGGTGAGGGCGTGATCGGCGTATTCGTCGGCGTGGCGGATGGCACTGCGCAGTATGCCTGGGCAATCGGCAGCACACGGCTCGACGCATCATTGCTCGTCGTATTGAAGTACGTGTGATACGGCGGGTTCGTGTTGAAGTTGGTGCGGTCGCCGCTGTCCAGGTTGAAGCCGATCACATGCAGGATGGTATCCGATGCACGCGCTGCCGCTGCTGCTGCGTTGACGGTCGAGTTATCACCGCCTGGGCTGCCATCGCCCAGCAGCAGCACCATCTGATGAACGACAGTGGTGCGTCCACTGCTGTTCAGCAGGCTTTGCGCAGCGTTGACCCCCAACGATGGGTTGGCGTTGCTCCCGCTTGGTGCCGGCAGCGTGTTGATCGCATTGTAGATCGTCGTCGCGTCGCCGCTCAGCGTCAGCGTTGGCGATGGCGTGGTACTGGTCGAAGTCACGCGGACGATGCCGAAGCGCGTATTCGATCCGCCAACCTGGTACGAAGCGACCAGCGCCCGCATGAAGTTGCGCATCCCTTCAAATTCGGCGGTGTCCACGTCATTCGAGCCATCGACCATGAACACGATGTCTTGCGGAGCGGCCACGCACACCGGGGTCAGCGTCGCAGTCGGGGTGTTGGTCGCTGTGTTGGTCGCGGTGGCCGTCGGCGTAAAGGTCGAAGTTGGGGTGACGGGTGTCTGCACAGGCACATCGGTCGGCGTTTCGCTGGCGCAGGCTGGTGCCGTGAACAGGAAGCTCGTCTGACCAGCGCCAGTGAACACCGATGGGTTCGCAAAGCCCGCGAACACGATATGCGCGAAGATGGAGCCGCTTGGGTTGATGGTATAGCCGGAGCCAGTCGTGCCGCCGAGCGCCGCGTTGGTACTCGATACAGGTGAGACACTGGCATTGCCCAATGTCGCTTCCCAGTAACGGGTACTGCCTTCTGCAACGCTTGGCCCGGTGCCGCCAAACCATACTTCGCGCAGCAGACGGCCACTGCCCGTTGGCCAGGCGATGTTGAAGCGGTTCACCGTGACCGGGACGCTGCGCAGGTTGGTGATGATCAGGCGCGCCCAGGAGCGTGTACCATCGCCGCCGCTGACCGACGAAGCGATAGCAATCCCCGGATCAGCCGCACACGACAGAGTCGGCGTGGGTGCGGGCGTGAGCGTGATCACGAAATTGCAGTCCGTCGTGCTGAGCGGATTATCGAACCAAAGTTCGATGCGCGTGACATACGGACTCATATTCAGCGGGCTTTGGTTGAACACGAACGAGACACGGTTGCTGCCCGTCGTGATCTGCGCGCTGCCCAGGCCGTTGAATGCCCCATCGGCGGCGGGCGATGCGCCCACATCGGTCAGCGGCGGTGCATCAGCGCCCGACCAGATTTCACCCGTCAGGCTGCTGGCGGTGAGCAGCACCTGCCGCAGGTTCGATGCCGGGTACAGCGTGGTATCCCGCGACCAGGTGATGGCCGCACGGGTCAGGTCCGTTGGGTTGGGATAGCTGTACGTGATGTTCACATCGACCTGGCTCGTCGAAAGGAACACGGGCGAAGTCGAAACTACGATGCTCGTACAGAGGAATTCCGGTGTCGCCGATGGCGGTGCAGTGCTGGTGCGCGTGCTGGTCGCCTGCACCGTGTTGGTCGCCGTCGGCGTGACGGGCGTATTGGTTGGCGTTTCAGTCGGCGTTCCAGGCGTGTCCGTATCGGTCGCCGTCGGTGTGATTGGGGTATCCGTTGCCGTCGGCGTGATCGGCGTATTCGTCGCCGTCGGGGTGATGGGAGTCGGCGGCGCGGGCGGCAGATCGCCTTGCAGCGAAACCGCACGCGGGCTGCGGAACGCTTCGTTGACGGCGGTACGGCGCGCTTCCAGCCGGATGAATTCGGGCAGGCCCAACCAGCCGATCAACGGGGTGATCAACGGGTGATTGAACGTGACCACGACGTTCACTACGTCGCCGGGACCGCCCGCGTCCAGCCAGGGGAAATCGGCATTCGGCGAAGCCGGATCATCGATCAGGCAGACCGGAGCCAAGGGGCTTTCCGCCAGGTTGAAGCGCGTCTCGAAGCGTTCGACCGGGTTATTGGTTTCCGTGACGCGCGAACTGCACGTCATCACATCGAACCAGCCTTCTTCGTTCCAACCGCGAAGCTGCGCGTTCGTGGTAGTGGTTGGACCAACCGTGACCGAGCCGGGACGGAACCAGATGTAGTACCAGGGGACGTTCTGCACATTTTCCGGCGTGAGCGGCCCATAAGGATTGGTCACTGCCGCAGAGTACATGCGCGGCAGGGGCAGGTTGCTCAGTTGGAAGCCGGGGTACAGCGTCGATGGACCGCCCAGCGCCAGCCCTGCGGCACCGCGCCGCGCTTCATTGTAAATCGAAAGGATGCGCACCAGGTCACGGCGGCGGTTCTGGTCTGCCGGGTCGGTCGGGTCGCAGTCCTCATCGGATAAGCTGTTGTATTCCGAAACCAACGCGCCGCCAGCGGTGTTGAAGTCACCGTAATAGGTCGCGTAGATGCTTTCCGGCGCACCCCAGAACAGGCGGTAATTGCGCCCTTCAATCGTAACCGTCTGGCCATCGAGCGCGGCAGAGCCTAAAGAGCCGATCTGCGCCCGACGGTTGGCGGTGCGGGCAATTTCCGCTTCATCCTGTGCGGTATTTGGGTCATCCGGCGTGGTCGTGGTATCGGCCAGACACGGCACCATCGAATCGATGTCCGATGGATCGGCCCCGACGTAGCTCAGGTTGACATCGAATGTTTCCTCATCGTACTGCCCAGTCGTTGCATAGCGTGCGGCGGCACGGGCGGCATTTTCCAGGGTCAGAATCGCCTGGAAAATGCGCCCAAATTCGATCACGCCGAACAGCAGCAGCAACAAGAGCGGAAGAATGAGGGCGAATTCAGCCAGGGTTTGTCCCTGCCGCCTCTTCCGTACTTGATCTTGTGCTTGCATACCTACCATCCTAGTCTCACCCGAAAGGGCGGGAAACCGCTTACTGCGAAAGCCGCGTGAACATCCGTGACGCGATTTCGTTGAACACCAGATTCAGGTCGTCTGCCGTCGCCGCGACGTAGTAGTTGCCGCAGCTTGTGCGGGGTGGCAGCGGCGCGTATTCCTCACGCCCGGTAGACCCCAGGTCCGCTACCTCAATTTCGCACGCGCCGCGTGTTCCCCATTCGGCGGTCGCCAGGTCGGTCACACCGTTGCCAATGCGCTGACCCATGAAGAACTGCCAGTAATCGCTGTCGATGCGGAAGTTATCACCCGCGTCAGCGATGTAGCGCAGCAGTTCCTCACCGACATAATCGCCAATGCGCTCCTGGCCTCGGAAACCTTCAGGGTTGGGCGTAAAACCGCGTTGGCATGCGTAATCGGTCGCGCCGCACTGGTAGGTCACGGTGCCATCCTCATTGACCACCGCATCATAGTTAATGCCGAAGCCGATGGTGAAAATGTTCGGCAGCAGTTGATCGCCCGACCGCCCGGCTGCGACTGCGCTCGTCCCCAGGTTCAGGTCTTCGAGTGCGATATAATCTGCCCAATCGCGGGCATAATCGTCCACATCGTAGAATTCTTCGCAGTCAGGGTTGATCGGGTTATCGACGGGTACCAGGTTCGGCGCGTCAGCCTGGGTGGGATTTGCGCAGAACGTGCGGGTTTCCGGGAAGCGATCCAGGCAGTACGGCGGGAACAGGTTGCGCAGCAGTTCGCCGGGGTTGGCCTGGGTGCCATACGGACACAGCCCAAACGCGCCATATTCACCTGGTTCGGGTTCATACACCTGCGCGGTGGTGCCGCCCAGGGTACGCGATGGCCCCAGGTTGAACACATTCGGTTCCAGCGCGGTCGTCGCCTGGCTGGCCCCGTCCAGGCGGCCCACCGGGTCACTGCTGCCCGCCGCGCCTGAACTGAGCAGTACCATCAGCCACACTGCCCCTTCACGCCGTCCGTTCAGGTACAGCATACTGCTGGCCGTCCCCAGTGCGCCACCGATGTTCCCACCCGCGCACGAGGCAATGAACTCATAGGAATAGTCACGGTACGGAGGCGAAGTCCAGGGCAGAGAACTCACATACGCGGGCAGCGATTTGATGTCGTCCAGCGGCGTGTCCTGGTCAAAGTAGCTGGTAGCCCCGCGCGGCACGAACGAGTTTGTGGGCTGATCATAGCGGTATTCCCCATAGGGTCCGGTAAAGCGCCCATCCATAGCGACCGGGTCGAGCGGGCAGGCCGTTTCCGTGGGGTGATTCACGATCTGATAAATCGTGCGGTCGTGATAGGCATCCAGGTTCGTGATGCATTCGGGTGCGCCGGTCACGATGTCGGTTTCACCCGTGATCAAACATTCCCACCGCCCGGCGGCATCATCGAACTGATAGAACGTCGGTTCGGCGCGCACACCCATTACCGTATTCAGCACTTCTTCCGCGCCGCGCCGCACGATGGTCGCGCCGCTGGTAATGTTGTTCTGCGTCTCGATCATCGGAATTTGAGCGCCACTCGTCCCATCCGGGTCAATGACATAGGCGCTGCGATCATACGATACAAACCCGATGCGGTCGCCGCGCAGGAAGTCGAGACGGTCGAGGAAGCCCTGAGCCGCTTCACGCGCTTCCCCAAACGGCTGGCACACCAGGTCGCTGAAATCCCAGTCCGCGTTGGGATCGTTGCAGCAGCCGAAGTAACTGTACTGCGGCACGAATCCGCGAAAGGTCAGGTTGATCAGGGATGTGGTGGTGTCGTCGAAATAGGCGCGCAGCGCGGCTTCATCGGCAAACGGTGCAGCGGTATCGCTTGCATCGCGGATGTATTCCTGCGCCAGCCAGTCACGAGCGATGAACGCACGGCTGTAATCGGAGGCAGGCCAGAGGCGCACGCGGCAGGTTTCGAGCGGCGGTTCGGTCTGGCCAGTGACACCGGTTGGAACCCACTCGAATGCCTGATACAACGATGCCGGGCAGTTGACTGGCAGGCCACCTACGATGACGTTCAAACCGTTCGTCACCAGGTCTTCCTGGCTGAATGCGGTGATCGTCTCCCAATCCCAGCATTCAGTATACGTGGATGTCGTGCGCACCACGTTCTCACGCGGCGGCAGATAGCGCGTTCCCATGCCGACGGTTTCCCAGTCGTCATAGGTCGTTTCGGTGAGCATTCGTTCGGAAACGTCGAAGACCAGCACCACGTCCAGCACGGCGGTCTGCGAAATCGCTTCGACCGTCAGCGTGACGGTCTGATACCCCAACAGGCTCATGAACGTAGTCGGCGCGTCGATCTGCGCGGTCACACGGACGAGCTTCAGCTCATCTTCGGTACACAGCGCCTGATACCGCTCCAGGTCTTCCTGGTTGGCGGCGGCATTTTCCACGCTCCCAATGAACAATGCAGTGCCGTTGCGGTCAACGGGCGTACCGCTTACATCGACATAGCGCTGTACGCGGCAGGTTTCGACCAGCACCGTCGTCGGGTCAATGCCGTACACTTCAATGAACTGGCGTGCCGCCAACCCAAGCTGAGCGACGCTGGCCGCTTCGCCATTCAGGTCGGGCAGTGCGCCGCGATCATCGTCCGGGATGCGCCGAAGCTGACCCGCTGCTGCCACCGCCGCCGCGTCCACTGCGCGGCTGAGGCTGCTGTAGCGGACGAACAACAGCGATACGTCCGTGACGATGCCGACAAAGCCGAGAAGCGCGATCATGCCCAGCGCCAGCACGATGATCGACTGCCCGCTTTGCAAACGTTCTCGCTTTAAGAATGGTCGCAGTGCTTTGAAACGTGCCATTCAGGTACTCATCCTACTCAGCATACAAAACGGTTTGAGATCAGCCGAACTCGATGTATGGATCGGTACTCGGCAGCGGGAAAATAGCCCACAGATACAGGTCAGGCGTACCATCGCGGGAAATCGCTTCGTAGACAGGCGAAAGCACCGGAATGGGCAGCAAAATCTGATGCTCCCAGTACACTTCGACCAGTACCACGCCCTGGCTTGGCAGCATCCGCCGCCGTTCAGCATCGGGCATCGGGGTTGCGGTTGGGAACCCCACTGAGCCACCGGGAGTCGCGGTTGCCACAAGTTCATAATTGGGCAGGTTGAGAAGCTGTTCGATGCGGGCGGATGTCCATGTACTGCCGATGCAGCCCGTATCGGGGATCACATTGTTGCCGTACCACTGAAAGCCGACCTGCTTTTCAATGTTGCTGTCGATAGTGTCGTCGGTGAAATCGGTGGGCGTGCCGCCATCGGAAATGCGGACTACCGTCCCGGTGTTCGCGTCGAACCCTTCCAGTTCGCTGAAGTTATTCTGGTTGTACAGGCTGGGGTTGGTGGCAGCCAGAGGGGCGCTGCGCGTATCCACTTTGCCATTGTTGTTCACGTCGAACGGGTCACGCAGATCGAACACGAACGGGTTGAGCGTGCCATCCTCGTTGGCCTGGCACTCGTTGGCATTGGTCGGGTAGCGCCCGACCACCATGAGCTGTGGGAGATTGGCGCTGAGCGGACGCACCGCCGGGTCAGACCAACGGTCTTCCGTGCTGCCGGGGTTGGGATCGGCAGGCACATCGACGAGTTCGAGCGAAAAGGCCGATACGATCACATCATCCACGCCGTTGTAGGGGTTGAAGCGTGTCGGTTGGCTGGTACGAATATCCGGCAGCGAGAGGATCATGCGGCACACTACATCCGAATAAAACTGCTCGTTATCGGAACCGCACACGGAAAACGCTGCCTCAACGGGCGGGTTCAAAGGCTGTGAATCGAACGCTACGCCCCAGTCCTCACGCTGCTGACGGCGCAGAAAGTTTTCCGTCACTTCCTGTGCGGGCGACGAATAGCGCATTTCGTACAGGCTGGGAACATTGTCGTTCGGCACGTAGCTGCTGCGGTCTTCCCAGAAAAAAGGCGACCGATCATCGCTGAGCGTGGACGCATAACGCGCCCCGTAACGGGTGATGTCCAGCAAATTCAGGTAGGTATTCGCCAGCCAGCCAATTTCCACCAGGCCCGCGAACAGGATAAAAACAATCGGTGTCAGCAGCGCCATTTCGACCAGGCTTTGCCCACGCCGTTTGTTCATCGGTGCGGCGGGTGCGTAAACTGCGGGTGTTCCATCCAGGATTTCCAGCAGCCGGCTCCACATTCGGTTCATTTTCACGGTAACCCCTGCCCCCGGTAAAGGTCGTGTTTACCCTATCTTTCCCATCTTCGATATTACCATAGCCGCTGGAAAGGCCGCGTTCGCCAAGTGTGCAGAAGTTGATAGAGTTTTGTCGAAATGTGAGGATTTCGTTGTGTCGTGCGGGCAGCACAATGAAAAGCGGTCTTTCCTGTTGGAAAGACCGCTCACAATCGGCAGCACTGCCCAATGGGGTGCATTAAGGGCGGGCAGTCAGCTCGTCTTCAATTTGAATGCGTGCTTTCACCACATAGCCGCGCCCATGCCGCGATTGAATGATGGCCGGGCGTTCAGGGTCAATCTCCACTTTGCGGCGCAGATTGTGAATATGATTGCGCACCAGCGCGGCATCGCCAACCCCGTTCGGGTACTGCCACACATTCGCCAGCAGGTCTTCGGTCGAATACGACATGCCCGGTGTGCGGCACAGGTGCTTCAACAGGTCGAATTCAACCCGTGTGAGATGGACTTCACGGTCATTCACGTACACACGGAAATTCGCCGGAAAAATGCGGATCACCGCTTCATCCACGTTGATAAACTGGGAGGCACGGCGCATGTGCGCACGCACACGGGCGGCCAGTTCACGCGGCAGAATGGGTTTACGCAGGTAATCATCCCCGCCGCTGTTCAATGCTTCAACGGCGACCTGGGTTTCACGGTTGCCGCTTAGGAACAAAATCGGCGTGTTGACGAGTTCCGCTTTACCCCGCATCGTGCGGCACAGGGTAATCCCGTCCATATCCGGCAGGCCAGCGTCGATCACCACCATATCCGGCAGAATGGAATCGATCAGCCGCAGCGCGTCGGAACCGCTCAGCGCCCGCTGCACGTCGTAGCCTTCACGCCGCAGCGTGAGTTCCACCATATCAAGAACGCCGGGATCGTCATCGACAATGAGTATATTGACCATTCGTCTTGTCACCGCGCTGGAATGCCGAGTAAAGGATTACCTCTTCAGTATAGGGTGTAAAAGAAGCGGCTCCCTTAAATATTTGTGAAATTTTTACGAATTGAGTCCAGATGATCCGGCATGAACAGGCAGGGGAAAATTGGCAAAAGGGGAATTTCCCCCTTTTGCTTACGAAACGACAACGTTTGAAGCGATTTCAGTTGTTCGAGATCATGTAGCCCACACCGTGAATGGTGCGGATATAGCGGCGGCGGCCTTTCGTTTCCAGCTTGGCACGCAGGTTGCGGATGTGCGCCCGCACCAGGTCAGGATCGCCCGTCCCCAATGGATATTCCCACACCGCTTGCAGCAGATGCCCTGGCGAAAGCGCCTGATCCGGGTGTTCCATGAGGTAGCGCAGCAGTTTATGTTCGGTCATGGTCAACTGGACGATGAGTTCACCCGCGCACGCCTGGTACGTATCCGAATCGAGCTTCAGATCGCCAATTTCGAGCGTGGTGATCGCGCCTTTGTCACGTTTACCGCGCCGCAGCAGTGCGGCAATGCGCGCCCGCAGTTCGGCCAGTTCGAAGGGCTTGACAACGTAATCATCCGCGCCCGCGTCCAGCCCGGTCACGATGTCCTCAACATTGCCTTTAGCCGTCAGAAACAGGATCGGCAGCGAGATGAAACGGGGATCACGACGCAGCCGACGGCACAACGTGATTCCATCCATCTCTGGCATGATGATGTCCAGGATGAGCAGGTCGGGCTTGGTTTTTTCGAGCATGACAAGCGCCTGTGGACTGGAATTGATGAGCGTCACGTCGTAATTCTCATGCTCCAGCACACGGCCCACCGTCTGAAGCACTTCATTTTCGTCGTCTACTGCAAAAATATGGGTCATGACTGCTCCTTCATCACTGGCAGACGAATATCAAATCGTGTTCCCGCATTCGGACGGCTTTCGACATGAATGCTGCCGCCCAACCGTTCGATGATCTGGCGGCAGATGTGCAGACCTAAACCCGTCCCTTCGCCGGGTGGTTTAGTCGTGAAGAACGGTTCAAAAATCAGGGACATATTTTCGGGTGGAATCCCGATCCCGTTGTCCCACACAATCACCTGCACCGCGTCGGCATCAGCCATAAAATGAACATCTACGCCCATTTGCGCATCCTGGCGGCCATTCAGCGCATCATGTGCATTTAATAGGAGATTTAACCATAAATCGTTCAAGTCTTCACGAAACCCGTAAATGTACAGTTCCTTCTGCCCGGCACAATCGAACTTGACCTGAATCCCTTCGCGCTGCACGTGCGCCCGAATCAACGACAGGGTATTTTCCAGGCTTTCAAGCAGGCCCAACGCCTCTGCTGCTTCAGAACGGGTGGGCTGCACGGTCGTGAGCAGCCGCCGCACCACCGAAGCGGCGCGCTTGCCGCTGCGCAGAATCGCATCGAGCGATTGTCTGGCTTTTGAATCAAGGGTTTGGTTGAGCAGCAGCAGTTCTGCATCCAGCACAATCGTCGTCAGCGGATTGTTGACCTGGTGCGCCACTGCCCCGGCCAGTTCGCCCATCGCGGAAAGCCGGGCTGCATGGACGAGCCGCTCCTGTGCCATTTGCAACTGTGCGTAGCTGGCTTCCAGTTGATACATCAGTTCGGCATTCTTCAGCGCGGCGGAAGCCTGCGCCGCCAGTCCCCGTGCCAGGTTGATCTCGCGTTCGCTGAACGACCGTGATCGTTCGGTATCGACGATCAGCATGAAGCCAATCGTTTCCCCTTTAACCACCATCGGCACGCCTAGCAGCGCTCGTCCATTGACCCCTTCCAGCATGGCCAGCGACCCCAGGGTACTGGTATCGCCGTTAGCGGCAGCATAGATCGCGTGCTGTTGGCGCAGCATTCCCAGCGGGACATCGAACGGTTTCAATGCGCTGTCGGTGTAGGAATGATCCAGCCATACCGCTTCCCCAACCGTCATCAGCATGACAAGTCCGCGTCGTTCGCTGGCAACCAGTGTGAATTCCACCCAGGATGACCCCAACCGCTGATTGATCTCGGCTGCCTGCTGAAACGTCCGGGGAGCAATCCCCTCCGTCGGGTTGACCTGCCCGGACAGAATTTCGATACCTGCCGCCTGCACCTGTTGAATCACCTCCGGCGCGGGTGAAGTATGCGGCGCATTGCGGTAGTAGGCAATCACCACCCCCAACGCCTGCTGTTCCACCATCAGTGGCACGGCCAGAAGCGCGGCAGCGCCCACCTGTTTCAGGTGATCCACTTCCCCCGTGCTTGTCTCCCTGCCTGCCGCGCTGCGCTCCGTCGTGGTGAATATGATCCTCCCACGCAGTGCCGCATTTACGGACGGCCTCTCCTTCGGGTCGATTTCCGGGGCATCATTCATTTTCCAGGCGGCCCGAAAGTAGCGCGCCATCGTGGTCAGTTCACCGGGGGGTTCATGACCGCTGACCGAACGACGCGAGGGTTTCCAACTATAAATGTCAACCCGCCCGCCGCTCAACAGTGCCGTCATCTGCTGGCAAATATTGATCAGCGTGGTTTCCAGCGAAAGTGACGAATTGATCACCTGGCTGGCTTTGACCAACGCATTCAAGTCCTGGGCGCGCTGAAGGCTTAGGCCATGCACGCGGGCGTTTTCGATGGCAACAGCCGCATATGAAGCCAGGTGGGTGAGCAGTTCCAGGTGACGGCGGTTGAACATCGCCTTTTTCTCGCGGTTGCTCACACCCAACACGCCAATCCGTTCCCCTTTCAGGCTGATTGGCACATACAACAGCGAATTGACAAAATACTGCGTCTTAACCTTGAGCGGTTCGCCCGCGCCGATCAGGATCGGTTCGCCCGTCGTGAACACTTCGCCTGCAAACGAATCCTGAAGCTTGACGCGGAAGGTCTGCACCATATCGGAATCGATGCCAACCTCTGCCCGCAGATAAAACTGCCCGGTTTCACCATCCGGCATGAGCAGAATGCACTCGTCGGCTTCGGTCATGTGACGGGCGGCCTGCACCACCCGGTTCAGGACTTCGGTCAAATCCAGCACTTCGGTGAGCGAACGACTGAGCGAAAACAGCGTTTGAATATCGTCGTCACGCCATACGAACTGCTGCGTTTCCTCGATATCCCCCAGCGGTTCGGCGGCTTTTTCCGCCGCAAAATCGGGGCCATCCCGCCGCAGCGTCAGCCGCACCAGATGGTTCAGCGCGCCCATTACGGTATGGCGGTTGATCAGATCAATAAAGCCTACGCCGGGACGGTTCAGCGCGGTTTGCAGCGGGATCGGTGCGCCGTAGACCAGCATCATGGGCGCTTTGGGCAGCCGTGCAATGACCAGCGCGGTTTTTTCGCCGCTGTTGAGGTCGGTCAGCGCTGCATCGATCAGGATCGCGTCCACTTCCAGATTGCGGAGAATGAACAGGGTATCGAGGTGCGAATAAGCGAACGTGAGTTCATAAGAACCCCCGCCTAATGCCTGCTTGACCTGCTGTATGGTGTCGTAGTTTCCGGCGGCGATGAGCAGCTTTGACATCGAACATTCAATCCTTCTTGCTCAATCGCTGACGGCGGCGTTCAAGATCGCTGTCTACCGCTGCGGGTGTCGATGAATCGGGTTCAGCGGGCGGTACGGCGGTCTGTTCCTGCCCATCCGTCGCATCGGGCGCGGCGGGGGGCGTGTCCTGCTGCCGAACCTCCGCCAGGCTGGTGATCGTATCCTGAGCGCGGCGCAGCACGTCGGCCAGGTTGGGCAGCGGCGGGTTGATCGGTTCCGCTTCGCTTTGGCTTTGTTTCGCTTGTTCGACCATCGCTTCCATTTGATCGACCTTTTCGCGCAGTTCCGCCGCCGCGTATTCATGATCGCTCAAATCGCTGTTCAGCATCACCTGGCGGCGTTCGGCACGCTGAAGCTGTTCGACGAAAAATCGCGCCGAAGCCTGATCACCGCGTTCGACCGCTTCATCCGCCTGCCGATCCAGCGCCGCGATCTCGCTGTCCAGCGCGGCGATTTGCCGACGCATCGTGTCCTGATACGCCGCTGCATCCTCGATCCGCTGGCGCAGCGCGGCGATCTCGCGTTCTACCCCCACCCCCAACCGTTCACGGGTGAGCGGGCGCGGCGCGGCGGCAGCCGGACGTTCGCCGTTCAGCCAGTCGTTCACGCTCGCTTTGACCAACGTGTTCAGCTTTTTGAACAAATCCGCCACGATTCGCCGCCTTCATCCTGTTGTCGATTGCGCACTATCATAAAGCAACATGCCCATTCGCGGAACGGAATTTTGCGTCATCTCGAACAATCCCGCGTATATGTGATGCGATAGATCGTCAGGCGTGAACCGCCCGCCGCCTGCGTGACCGGATTATCGTTCACGAACAGCGGGCATAAACGCGGGTCGTCCGGGTTTTCGTTCGGCGTTTGATAGCTGTACGCCATCAGGTAGGCCGCCCCCTGTGCTTCCAGGTACGCCCACACCGCATCGCCATCACGAATGATCGGGACGATCTCCGGCGTGATCAGCCCGCCGATGTCGATCAGCGGGCGCGGCGCGAAATAGCCCACCGCTCCAATATCGTGGATCGCCAACACCTGGTCTGCTGGCAGGTTGTCGCGGAGCCAGTGCGCCCCGGCGACCATATCGCCGTCGATGATCGCCACATCGCGCTGATACGCTTGTAAGCCAAGTGTGAACGTGAACACCAGCGTCAGCACCGCCGCAGCCAGCCATAACGTGGTGACCACTGGACGCGCCAGTGCGGAACGCCGTACCGCCCGCACCAGTTCGAGCGTCCCTACCCCGCCCGCCGTGATCAGCGCGGGCAGCGCGGGCATGACGTAGCGCCCGTGCTGCATATCGAGCGGCAGCCAGGCCGCGTACAACGCGATCAGCCCGAAGCCCCAGGCGATCAGCAGCCAGCGCACTTCAGTTTTCTCATCGCGCTGCGATGCACTGCGCTGGGTTGTCTGCCGTGCCGTCGTGACGATGAACCCGACCACGCCAGGGATCAGCAGAAACTGCCCGCCCGCCAGCAGTGGCAAAATCATCCGGCTCACCCGTTCCACATACGGCAGGCCGAACAGCGCCGCCGCCTGGGATCGTTTGGCAGCGGCGGTACTGGGCAGCAGGCCGCCCGTGACCATCAGGTTGAACGTCAGGTATGGCGTGACCAGCACGAGAAATGTCACTGCCGCACTGCCGAGATACATCACCACGCGAGCCGCCGATACCCTGGCACGCACCAGCCGCACCAGCACGGCGGCTCCACACAGCGCGGCCAGCAAAATGCCCTCTGGACGGGTGAGAAAAAGCAGCGCGGCGACCATGCCAAACACGCTTCCGCCGATGACCGTCCCTTTGCGGGCGCTGGCTGCCGTTTCCACCGCCGCCAGCGTGAGCATGGCGAAAATGGCGGTTTCCATGCCGCTGCCCGCCGCCCAGATCAAATGCCAGCACGCGGCCACCGCCCCGCCGATCAGCAGCGCCGCTGATCGGTGTTCTGTCATGCGGTACGCCAGGCGTGCAGCCAGTACCGCCGTCACGCCGAGCGCCAGTGCGCCCAGACCGTGTGTCCACACCCGAAAATCTACGCCGAACGGCACCACCAGCACATATCCGAGCGCCAGCACCAGTGTGTACAATGGCGACGTGCTGGCTGCGCTCGCCTGGCCGCGCACAAATGCCCACTCGCCGTGTTGCGCCAGGTTGCGCCCATACGTCTGGTGAATCCAACTGTCATCGAGCGGAAAATTCCCGCCTGCCGCTGCTGCATACCACAGGGTGAGCGCGCACGCCGCACCAATCAGAAAGAGGGATACGCGAAAATCAGGGAATGGCTTCATGGTCGATTCTGAAGATGCGCCAATCCAGGGGAGCGGCGTTCGATTCTGGCGTTAGTTCGGTCAGGAAGGTGGGCGGCACATCCCATGCAGGCTGCAATGGCGCGGGGATGCCAGAACGCTCCAGCACCAGGTAATCGACTCGGTAGCGCTCGGCAATCAGCGGGATCATGTCCGGCGCGGCGTTCGGCACCACCACCCCCCCGCGCCCGGTGAACGTGTACAGCATCGCCGGGTCGTTGATCATCACCCGTGCATCGGCGGGAATCAGCGTATCGAGCGTTCGATACAGCGATGATGGCTCGCCCGCACTCACCCGCCCCGCCTGGGCAATCGACAGGCTGAGGCCGACCGCATAAGCCACGAGCGCGCCCGAAAATACCATCTGGGCTGTCTCAATGCGCCAGCGCCGCCGTTTGCCCACCCAGGCGATCACGTCATCCAGCCCGCTAATCCCCAGAAATGCCCAGCACGGGATCAGCGCCGCCGCCGAATGCAGCAGTCCCCCGCGATAGCCTGGATAGGGAAATATAAACGTGAACGCTCCATGCAGCCCGACCGCATACAGCGCGAACGGCAGCCAGAACGGTTCGCGGCGGCGGTTCCATAGGCCGATCAGCATCAGCGGAGCCAGCACGATCAACCCTTCAACGGCGACGAACGTCCCCAGGTTGTTGGTGAATGCCTCCCAGCGTGAGGCCAGAAATACGCCAAAGCCATCCGCGAACATGGCAGCCGCCGCTGCACCGGGGGGATAATTGAACAGGTCGTCATAGCTGCGGAACCAGAATGCCTGAGTCCCGCCCAACGGCAGAAATGTACCCACTTCGGCCTGGTTCCGCGCAAACCACAAGCCCATCACCGCCAGGTAGCCTATGACCAGCAAGGCGATGCGCACCCCTTTGATGCGCCATACCCCAGGCTGAACCAGCAGCACGAACATCCCGACGAGCAGCAGCAGCAGGCCATCGGCACGGGTCAGGTGGCCGAACCCGGCGCATACGCCCGCCACCAGCACCAGCGGCAACCGGATGCGATCCGCCCGATCCCGGTACGCCAGCCCCAGCAGGATCAGGCAGGCCGACCCGACCAGCGCGAACGGCGCAAATGTATCGATCACGCCCCAATAGCGGACAAAAAAGCCGCTGAACAGTGCCAGCAGCCCGGTCAGCCAGGCATAACGCGCCGTCCCGCCCAGGCGATCCCCAAGCCAGTACGCAATGAACACCATGCCCACAAACATAAAGTGCATGATGGTCTGCGCGCCCGCATGACCGCCGCCGAACAGGACAATTCCCGCCGCCGCACTGATCGACGTGAACGGCATCCAGTACAGATGCGACGGAAACACGCCCGTTTCGGGCAGGCGCTCTGGCGCGCCGACGTATGTCCACAAATACGGCTCGGTCAATCCCTGCCCGCCGGCCAGCCGCACCGCCGCATTGTAGTGGTAAAACGCATCGGTGTAGCCTGGCGCATCGATCAAGCCGACATAATACGTCGAAATGATCAGCGTGAGCGCCAGGAACACCAGCGCACCGCGTGAATGTCGCATCAGCGCGCCGTCTCCGGGATCGGTTCCTGCCGCAGTTTACGGTACAACGCGGCACACACCCCCACCAGGATCAGCGTGCGCGTCAGCACCAGCACCGCGAACGGCAGGACGAGCGCCCCGGTGATCTCACCGCCGGTATCCCCCGTGCGGACGAACAGGAACGGGTACTCCAGAAACGTGACCAGCGAAAGCAGCACAATCACCATTACCCCTTGACGACTGGGAAAACACAGCAGGACGAGCGGCACGATCTGCGCCATCCACTGTGGACTCCACCCCTGGGCTTGCAGGAAAAAGATCAGCAGGGTGATCGTGACGAACGCGACCAACCCTTTATCGTCCTGCCGCCGCGCCTGCAAAAACACGAACAGGCCGATCCCCGCCGCCGCTGCTAACCGCACAAGCCCGCGCACGACGGGCATATTCCCCTGTACATCGTCCGCGCGGTCGGGATTGAGCCGATCCGTGATCGGACCGAAGTTCCCGGTGCGATAGTTCCCATCGATCAGCGCCCACACGCTTTGATAGCTCGCTTTGTTGAACTGCGCCGTCAGCGAAGGCCAGGTCATGGCGGCGTTCTGCGCGAACAGAAACCCGTAGACGAGGCCGAAGATCGCCAGGGTGATGACCGTCAGACGCAGCGCTTTTCCCGGCGTGCGAAACCGCCATGCCGCCCCCAGGATCAGTGCCGGGGTGAACTTGACCAGCGCGCCGATTCCCGCCCACACCCCCGCCCTCACGTCATGTTTACGCAGCAGCCCATACGTGCCTAAGAGCAGGAAAAAGGCGGCCATCGGCTCGAAGTTCCACCAGATGAACACCATCGGCACGGCCAGCAGCGCGTAAATCCACGCCAGTGCCGCCCCGGTCAGCGACCCGTGCAGGCGCGTACCCATCGCCCGCACCAACAGCAGATTGCCTGTATCGAAGCCGATCATGATCAGGCTGAAGATCATGGCGAAGCTGGTATAGTTCGCATTTGTCCCCAACAGGCTGAAGATGCCCACGTTCAGAAAATGCGGGATCGGCGGAAATTCGCTCCACCAATCGCGAAACGGGAGCAGTCCATCTGCGCTGAAGCCCGCCAGTTGAAAATACGTAAATGTATCACCGCCCGCGCTCATACCGCGTTCCATGCCCGCGCTGAACAGCGGCAGATACACGATCAGCAGCGTCAGCCGCAGCCCGAAGAACAGGATCAACAGCAGCCGCCGATCCGCCAATAAACCTTTGAGATCGCGTTCAAACTGAGCAGTCGTCATGAGGGTGATGTCTCGTTGATGAACAGGCTGGCCTGTTCGTCGGTGTATGCAGCCCGCCAGCCTGGTTCATCGTTCAGGCGGTTGGCAAGCCCGCTCCCGGTTTCGACCAGGACAAAATCGATGGCATACTTCGCCAGCACCTCACGCCAGCTTGCCCCGCCTAATGCTGCATCGAGATACTCGCGTAACACCGTATCGCCATACAGGTCGGTACGGCCATCGACGAATACCGGGTACTGCGGCAGCGCATACATCAGGTAGCCGCCCCAGTTGTAGGCGTTGAACATGCGGCCTTCTGGCGGGTTCTCGCGCATGTATTCGACGGCGCGGCGCGGCAGCGTGCTGTCGATCACCTGCTGCACGGTGATCGGCTCCATGACCAGGATCGCCTTGCCCGCCGCTGCGAACACGATGATCGCCACCAGCGCCAGGTTAAGCCGCGCCAGGCGTGGGGAAACTGTTTGCGCGGTGCGCACCAGGAATCCACGTTCCTGGGTGATGGAATGCAGATGATAGGTCAGCACCGGGGTGGCAGCGACAGCGAAGACCGCGATATTGCGCCCCGCCAGCAGCGCCAGGAATCCGGTTCCGCTCACCAGCGCGAAATCTGTCCAGTCCAGCCGCCGTTTGCTCGCACCCGCCGCGCCGAATACCGCAATCGCCAGCAGGATGAACCCCCAGGTTTGGCGTTCCTGAAAATTCGGGCTGTTCCATTCCTGAATGTACTGCCGCAGTACGCCGATCCCGACCGTTTGAAATGGCACGGCCAGCATTTGCGCCCCATACGGGTTGATCACCAACGCGGCGGCGCTGATGACCGTGATCAGCGCCAGCTTGCCGATCTGCCGGGGCGTGAGCGTATGCTCCCCTTTCGGATTGAACAGCACAGCGGCGGTTTCCCCGCCTATCGTGCCGACCAGGAAAATGAAGCCGATTGAAAATCCGGCGTGCAGATTGCCCCATAGCGCCAACAAAATCGGAATCAGCCACAGGCGATCCACCCCTTCGCGTTTGTACAGGTGAATCAGGTACAGCACCAACCCGCTGAGCGCGAACGAGAGCATATGCGGGCGTGGTGACCAAAACACCGCCGCCGCTGCCGCGCCGAAGATCAGCGCGAACGCCCGTACATAATGGTTCCCGGCACTGGCCTTCCAGACGAAGTACAGCCCCAGAGTCGCCAGCCCTGCCGTGTACAGCATCAGCCCGAACAGACCACCTACCTGCCAGATACCGTACAGCAGGATTTGCGCGCCCCAACTGTGATCGATCCATGCCTGGCCGAACGCCGTATGCGAGAACGGATCGGCATAGATGACCCCGTTTTGCAGGATATATTCACCGCTGCGGATGTGCCACCAGGTGTCGGTATCGATGGGGATGCGCGCCGCCAGTGCGAACAGCAGCGCAAACGTGATGATGCCCATCGCTCGTTCCGTCGTCAGTGCTTTCAGGTTCAATGCCCCTGCCTTTTCGGTTCCGCCCAGTCCCATGATCGCTGCGTCACCCCCTACATCCCGCTCATGCTGGCGACTTTGCCGACGGTGCGCAGCAGGATGTTCAGGTCGAGCAAAATCGATTGATGGCGAATGTAGTACAGGTCGTATTGCAGCTTGATCAGCGCGTCCTCGTCGTTCGCGCCGTAATCATAGCGCACCTGCGCCCACCCGGTCAGGCCGGGGCGCACGATCAACCGAGTACGGTAAAACGGAATTTTTTCGGTCAGCCGTACCACGTGTTCCGGGCGTTCCGGGCGCGGTCCCACCAGGCTCATATCGCCCACCAGCACGTTAATCAACTGCGGCAGTTCATCGAGCCGGGTTTTGCGCATCAACCGCCCTACCCGCGTCACACGCGGGTCGTTTTCCGCCGCAAACACTGCACCGCTGAATTTTTCCGCATCCGCAATCATCGAACGGTATTTCCAGATGCGAAACACGCACCCATTCCGGCCTACCCGTTCCTGTGAATAAAATACCCCGCCCCGGCTGTCGATGCGGATCGCCAGCGCCAGAACTGGAAAAGTGACAGCGAAGACCACCAGCCCAATGAGCGAAAGGGTGATGTCCATCATGCGCTTGAGCAGCGGATACGGGTCGAAGATCGCATCGCTGTTTTTGACGGGCAGGAAAACGACCGTCCATTCATCGCGCACATGTTCGACTGGCACACGTTCCGCGATGCGCTCGTACAGGATCGGCATGGGGACGATGGCGATTCCGTGTTCATACGCATCCATGACCGCCTGAAAGGTCGCGCCATCCAGCCCACGTGTTTCCGTCATGATCAGTTCGCTTACGCGGTCACGGTACAGAAAATTCGACAGATCTGCCCCGCTCCCCAGCACGGGTACGCCATCGATCTTTTTGCCGATGTCCTCCGCCGCACCGATCACGCCGCGAATGTCGTACTCCGCCGCTGCATGGTCGTGAATCGCCTGAATGATCAGGCGTGCGCCCGGCTCCCCACCCACGATCAGCACGCGGCGTTTCTCGCTCATCCAACCGACCAACGCCGGACGTGCGAACCGCCATGCGCCGATCAGCACGAACGCCGCCGCGCCAAAATACAGGATGAACAGGCGCGGGAGTTCCCCCACAGGCGACAGGAAAAAAACCAGCACATACACGACGACCATTTGCGCGGTCACGATCAACATGCGCTGGAAAGTTTTCCAGCGTGCGGCGGCAATGCGCAGATCGTACAGGTCGTTGGCGCTGGCCAGCAGCACCCACAAAATAGCCAGCGCAATGAACCAGAACGCCTGGGACGTGATGAACGGCAGGTCGAAGGTGTATTCCCCGTTCTTGGTCGTTTGATCGACCACCGTCCAGATGAACAGCGCGATCAGCACTGCCAGCCAAACGGCAGCCACATCGCCGATGATGAGCAGCAGCCGCCGTTCGGAAATTTGTAACTGTGGCCGCCGTGTACGTCGCGGCGACGGTGAAAAATACATAGCGTCCCATCCCCCGGACGATCTCTGCTCACGTTCAGGGTGTGATTTCCGGTTCACGCACCCGTATCAACAGTACCATCAAAAGGACGCAGATAACGCTGATGAAAATTCCCGGCAGCAGCCAGGCCGGCCCATAGCCGAACGTGACGATATGTGTGCCATCATCTACCTGCACCGCCCGGAAGGCCAGGTTCGCCTGGTACATCGGTACGGGGGCATCATCCATGTACGCCCGCCAGCCGGGATAATGCGTATCGGCCAGCACCACCCATGCCAGCCGATCCGCCTGGACTTCGATGGTCACACGGGTCGCCGTGTTTTCGATGATGCGCGCCGTCCCGGCAGGTTGAAGCGATGGCATCGGGCAATCGCCTTCGCCCAGCAGGATCACCTGTGTTTCGGGCTGCCAGGTGCGGTCGGTCAGCCGTTCGGTGATGGCTTCCCGGTTGGGTTCCCAACACGCCGACTCATAGCCTATCACCTGCACGGTCGGGGCGGGCTGCTGCGGCATCTGGACGGATTCGCGGCCTCCGGCGTTCAGGCGGTAGGCGGTCACGCCTGCCCCGCGCAGCAGTGGGCGCGGGTCACCATCGGAAGCCCCCAAACGGTCAATCAGTTGGGTGTAAAGCTGTACGTCCACATCGCGCAGTGGATCATAATGATTGAGCGTCTCGCGCCGCGTCAGCAGATTGAAGTTTGCCAGATCGCGCAGTTCGCCCGCTTCGACAGGCGCTCGTGCCAGCCGGTAATCGTCGAAGCGGAAAATTTCGACAAAGCGCAGCTGTTCCTCGATGCTGGTGGATAAATACAGCCGCCCCAACGATGCCTGTTCCGGTGGGGTATACACGCTGGCTGCTGCCGTCGGGTTCAACCCCCAGTTCGCCCACACCAGATCGACCACGACCACGACCAGCACCACGCCCGACCAGCGCCAGTGTGCGCCGGTATCCGGCTGCGGCTGGCGCAGACTGAGCAGCGACGCGATCACTGCCAGGATGCCCGTCGCCAGCACCGCCCGTACCAGCACCAGCACGCCTTCGCCCGCCGACGCAAACAGCACCAGCCCTGTGAGCGACGCGACTACTGCGCCCAGCCCGGCGAACATTCCCCAACGGGAAGTACGGCGGGTGAGGAAGTCACGTCCCCACGCTTCCACGCCTGCCCCGGCCAGCAGCGCCAGCCCGAAGACTGTCCATAAATGCCAGCGCACCGGAGCCTGAAACAAATCGAAGGTCGGCACGTTGAAATATAAAAAAGGGAATACTGCCGTGTGGTAACCCAACGCGAACAGAAACCCGATCAGGACGATCAACCCCGCGAATGGGACGACTCGCCAACCGCGTCCATCGGTAAGGGGCCGCCGCCCGCGCAGCCAACCGATCACGGCAGCAATCGCGCTGACCAGGGGAATAAAGCCAATATAAACCGCATCTTCAAAAAATGCGCCCTGGGTCAGGTAACTGCCATCCCCCGGCGTGCCGAATACATGCGGGCTAAGCAGATTCGCCGTGCGCAGTGGCGCATAGCTGAAATTGACCGCGAAACTGTATTCGGCTCCGTCGCTGCGCTGCGATTCGCCCAACAGTTCAGCCGTCGCCGCAAGCTGCACCGCTGCCACGCCTGCGCCCAACAACAGCGCCGCCGCCACACCGATCACGCGCACACCCGCCGTCTCTAACCGAGCCAGCAGTGGCACATTCCCCGCGCCGGGCTTGCGCGGTTCCGCCCGAATACGCGGCGGCAGCACGATAAAGCGCACCGCCCACCACAGCGTGAACAGCCCGGTGAGCAGCAGTGAATACCATGCAAGCTGAGCATGACCCGCCGAAAGCAGTAGGCTGGAGAAAAACGCCAGCCACCCCACCCCCCGGAACTGCCCGGTTTGCAGGATCAAGAGCGCACCGGCCATCACCCAGGGCAGCCAGGCCGCCGCGCTGATCATCGGGAACGTCCCCAGCCTGCCGACCAGATAACTCCCCAGGCCGAACGCGAGCGCGCTCATCGCCCGCCCGAAGTCGGAAAAATGCAGCAATCCGGTCAGGCGGTGCATTCCCCACGCGGCAATCAGCAGATGCACAACCGCCGTGACGCTCATCACCCACGCCAGCACATCGACGGTGGGCGCAAAAAAGCTGATCCAGGAAAACGGGTAGAGAAGCTGCGATTGGTAATTGGCGAACAGCGGCGCGCCCGCCCCAGTGTACGGGTTCCATACCGGGATGATGCCGCTGCGAAGCTGCTCCAGTGCGAATGCACGCCAGGGGACGAACTGTAATGCGGGCAGTCCCCAGAAAAAGACTTCGCCCATAAACAAGCGGTTGAACAGCACCGCCAATGCACCCGCGAAGATCAGCAGCCAACGCTTCATCAACCGAAATCCATGTGTTTATCAGGGTTGCAGGCGCACGGCGACATCCCCTACTGCCTGCGCCTGGTGAAATATACCGCCGCTATCCCCCATGCGCCAAACCCGAACCCGCTCACCGCGTATGCGATTAGCGTATACTCATGCAGCTCTGCGACTCGCCCTGCATCCGGCTGCACCCCGGCATCGGCGGGCCAGCGCGGGGGCGCAGGCGGAATCGATTCAAGGACAGGTGCGGCACGATAGCGATCATTCGCGTAAACCGTCACCCCATCGACCTCATCGATGCGCGTCAGCCCTGGCTGAAGGATCGGATACGGCGCGATCACATGGCTGACGCTCCAGGCGGCCAACGCCTCCAGGTCGAGCCGTGCGCGCTGGTTGGCCGTCGTCAGGTCATCGCCCACCACCTCATTGAGCGGCGGCTGCACGACACTGTAGCCACCACTGGCAGCGCCCCCCGCCGCTTGAATGGCTTCGGTCACATCGGCAATCTGAAACGGATCGACCCCGCCGAACAGTTGAAAATGATAAAGCTGTGCGACATGCTGCGGCAGACTGTAAGCCGGGGCGTAGAGTCGGTCGGGTTCCAGCGTCAGCAGCCGTTCGGCCAGCGGCACATACGGCATGAGCCAATCGTCATCGGTACGCCATTCCAACCAGTTGCGGGCGCTGACCATCAGTTCGATCAGCAGCAGCGCGATCACCACGCCGCCAATCAGCGCGGAGCGGCGGACGACCCGCAGCCGTTCGATGCGGCGCAGCAGCGCGTCCAGCCCATAACACGCCAGTACCACCGCGATCAGCGTGACCATGATCCACGCCCGCGACGGCACGCGGAACCACAACAGCGGCGGGAATACGCTGGTGAGCGCCGTCCACAAGCCGCCAAAAGCGCCCATTGCATACCACGCGAACCCAATCAGCGCGACCACCCATAACCAGCGGCGGCGCAACTGGCTGATCGCCGCGCCTGCTGCCAGAATCGTAATGCTGTAGCCCAAAAAGGTGAGCGTTTCAGGATTACCGCGCTGAAGTGGCGCGATCAGCCCTAAAAACTGCGGCGGATCGAGCGCGAAAATGCCCGCTTCAACAGGGGTGACCGCCGCCCGCGATAGATATGGAGTCCACGCCAGCAGGGGAATCGTCAGCGCGGCGGTGAGGGTCAGAAAAACGATCAGCGCGATTACGCCAGCGGCAATTCCAGTGGCGATACGCCGGAAGCGTATGACTTCCGCCCCCGCGTACAGACTTGCCAGGATCACCCCGAAGAACCCGATACGCACATCGCCCAACACCATGAGCGCCGTCGTCATGCTCAGTGCCAGCACCCCCCATGCGGTTCGCCGCGCCGCGCACAGCACATGCACACTCGCCAGCACCGCTGGAAGCCACGCCATCGCGTACACAATGTCGAGATGCCCCGCGCCCAGATGCGCGATCAGACGTGGGGAGAGCATATAGGCCAGCGCGCCAAACACCTGCACCACCGGGCGCACGCCCAGCCGTGACAGCCACCACGCCATCGAAAGCGCGGCGATCATCAGATGCAGGCTGATCAGGATATTCAGGTGAAACTCCGCCGGAACCACGAACGCCATCCACTGCGGCGGGTAGGCGGTCTTGTTCAGTGGGTTGGCGGCGAATGGCGCGCCCGCGAATGTCGTTTCGCGCCATAAAGCGAACGTTTCACTCGTGGCGAAGGTTTCACGCAGATAGGCGGCGGCGGGCAAATGCGATGTGATTGCATCGCTGAAGCGCGCTGATGGAATGAACGGCATCGCGCCGGGTCGATACCCGGTCAGCACCAAAAGCCCCGCCGTCGCCAGGAAAGCCATCACCAGCAGGGCGATCAGGAGGTATGGTGCAGTTTTAAGGTGTGTAGACGGTGACATCGCCGAACTGCACGACTTGCTGAAGCATTTCAAAGCACACCGTTGGCGCAGCGCGCAGCTCTGCGGCGAACTGGGCTTCTTCCGGTCCCTGCACGATGTAACGGACATTGTACCTGTCCAGCAGCGCAGCGCAGTTTGCCGAATCCACCGCAGTGTACCATGCGCTGACCTCTGCCCGTTTATCGGCGGCGTTCAGCGTTTCATACTGATGTGCATACACCACCCGCGCACCGGCCCAACCGGGCAGCCAGATGCTGCCATCGGGTGCGGCCAGCACGACATCATCCTGATCGGTACGGTTGTCGATCCACTGATACGCCCGCACATAATCCGCATCCAGGAACAGGGCGGCAGGTGTGTATTCCGGGCTGCCGATCATGGCGGGGAGCGCGGGCAGAAACAGCATCAACAGCGGAGTCAGCGCAATTAGCACCACACCGACCACCAGCAGCGGGCGCGCCCGGCGGCGGATGCGTGTCAGCCACACATCCTGAAGCGCACGAGTGGCGAAATACGCCACCGGCAGCATAATGCCGACGGAGAACCGCCGTTGTATGCCTGTCGGCAGGTACATGGTGACGACGATGGCGACCAGCCATAACAGCATCAGCCGATCTCCATCCTGCTCCATGCGCTGAACCGCCCGCACCAGTGCTGGCAAGGCGATCACCAGCGGCAGACCCAGGCCGATCAACCACGCCAGCGGGGATGGCGAAAGAGTCTGATTCTGCTGGTTCCAGATCGTCAGCGCCGGGTTTACCTGGACGATGGTGAGGTAATACAAAGCCACCGGGAGCGCGGGCAGCACCACCGCCAGGCTCCATAACAACGCTCGCCGTTCCAGCGTGCGGCGTTTGATCCAGTCATAGGCGATATACAACCCCAACGCCGCGCCCAGCGGGACGAGCGACTGCGGATACAGCAGCGAAAGCGCAAAGCTGAGCAGGCTGGCTCCCCACCACATCGGGTCGATGTTCGCGCCGACATTGGGACGTAAGGCCGCGATCAACAGGCTGACGAGCAGGGCAAGGCACGCGATGCTAAGCGGAAAATGGACGTTCACGAACGTGCTGTAGACGGGAAATGCCTCCGGGATGACCAGGTCGGGCAGGTCGGATGCGCCCAACAGCGGGCCAAGCACCCATCCCAGACCGCTGCCCACCGACGCAATAGCGAAGAAAATGCGGCGCGTCCCGACGTTCATCCAAATTGTCGCGCCAAGCTGGTAAATCGCGGCATACATCACCAGCGAAGTTGCACAGCGCGCCGCGTGAAACATGACCAGCAGCGGCAAATCGAGCAGGCGTGCCAGACTGCCCAGCAGCGGGTATACCAGCATGATGAACGCGCCGTCGTGTATTTCCGGCGTATGCAGGAAATGGACAGCCAGCCCGCCATCATAGCCGATCCGCATTTTGGCCAGGTAGGTCGCGCCATCCAGGTAGTTATGCAGCGCCCCCATGAACTGCCAACCGGGAGTCCCACGCAGCGCCACCCAGATCAACGGGAAAAAGGCAAGCAGGATCAGGACACAGGCAACGATGATCACCCATCGCCATTCATGACCCGTGATGTGCGCGGTATCGCGTGACCCGACGGCCTCAATTCGGCTGGTTGTCTGCATGATCGCTCTTTGCGGCACGGTTCGCTCCCATCATTCCCCTTCAATGGTAATCGATCACCTGTGTTTAAAAGCATTGTGACACGGCCTGCCCAAAATTGAAATTTCGATCCGCAAACGGTCGCAGCGGTAGTACAATCAGGAAAACTTATCCGCCTGTACTGGCTGCATCATCGTTCATGACCGTTTGTGAGGAATTACGATGGGCTTCGACCTTGAGAACTTCGGAATAGGCTTTGTCGCTGGGCTGGGGACGGCATACGTCGCGTATCAGCTCCGTGAACCGTTCAAAGATGCCGTCGAAGGAGTACGCCGGGGCGCAAAACAAGCGCAGACTTCCGCCACCCGCAGCGCCGACAGCCGCTTTGTGAATGACCTGATCGACCTCTGCGAAACCGATCATCTCGCGGCGGCCAACGTTCGCCTCAGCGATATTGTCGTGGAACCCCGTTTCATCCCCGCCCCGGAATTTGCAGGTCCCGGTGAAACCGATGAAGGCGATGTGATGCGGCTCGTCCCGCAGTTTCACGACCACCCGCATCTGCACGGCGCATACAACGTCGATACGCTTAGCATCAACGAATTGGGAGCAGGTGACCGCGCCGTCGCTATTTTGGGCGCGCCGGGCAGTGGGCGCACGACGGCGCTCATGGCGATCACGCTGCAAAGCCTGGGCAAGCTGACGTTCAAACCCGCGTTCGATAAAGTGCAGCAGCGCATCGACAATGAAGAATCCGCTCTGAATGAAAAGCAGCGCGCTGTGCGCATCAAAGAGCGCGTGACGATGGAAAAACGCGCCCAGGAACGGCTGGCGACCGAAAAAGGCATGGTTTGGAACGCAGAAACGGCGGACGAACTGAAAAACGCCCTGCCGCTGTTCAGCCGCCTGATGCCGATCTACGTTCACATGGCGAACCTGAACCTGAGCAACCAGGCCGAGTTTGGCGCGGAAATTGACCCCGCAGAACCGATTGTCCGTTCGGTGCAGTACACCGTTGGCCGCGTGACCGCCAGCACCATCCCGCGCTACCTGTACGACCGTCTGAACGCCGGGCAAACCCTGCTGCTCATCGATGGCTATGATGACCTGCCCGAAGGTGAACGTCCACTGGCGCTGGCCTGGCTCAAGGCGCTGATGGAGCAGTACAAAGACAATTTCTTCATCGTGACCGGGCCAGCCGTCGGCTATGGACAGCTTATCGGCGTGGGGCTGACCCCGGTCTTTCTGCGCCCCTGGGCGGATGTCGATGCGCATTGGTCGGCGCATCGGCTGGCGGAGTCCTGGGGGCAGTTCGGCAGGAAAAAACGCTCGAAGACGGCTGCCGCGCTCCCTGATGAAGCGAAAACTGCCGCCCGCGCCAATGTGCGCGCTTTCAATCCGTTCGAGCTAACCCTGAAAACCTGGGCGAACTATGCCCAAGATACCGAACGCCCCGGCTTTGAAGGCTGGATCATGGCGTACCTCGCCCGTCAGTTGAGCGCTCATGCCGATCAACCGCTGGCGGAACTGCTCCCGAACCTGACGCGCATTGCCGCCCTTCAGATTGAAAGCGGCTATATCACGATTCAAAAACTGCAAGCGCTGCGGATCAGCGGTGAAGCCTTCGGCATTCAGGATACGCAGTCTGTCACCACCGAAGCGACTCCCCCGGTGGAGGCCGCCGACGGCGCGTCAGCCAGCGACAAAAAAGCGAAAAAAGACGGGGAAAAAGAGGAAGACAGCGAACAGACCAGCGCACAGGGGCGCTTGTTAGGGCTGCTGCGCCGCAGTGGGCTGCTCGTCCGCTACCGGGGTGACCGCTATCTGTTCAAGCACCCGCTGATCGCCGCCTACCTGGCCAGCCTTTCCCTGCGTGAACTTTCGCGGGATGTGCTGCGCGCCCGTGCCAATGCCCCCGCCTGGCGCGATGCGTTCACGTATGCTGCCGCGCACACTAACCTGGATGTCGTGGTGCGTGACCGCCTGACCAGCCCACCCGATCTGCTTTACAACCAGGTGATGGATGTCGCCCGGTGGATGGCCTTTGCCCCGCCGGATGCAGCCTGGCGCGGCGCGATCCTCAAGATGCTGACCGACATGATCGCTGCACCCGCACAATATCCGCTGCTGCGGGCGCGTGCCGCCGCCGCGTTGATCAGCACCCGCGACTTCAAAAATGCTGCCTATACCTTCCGCCGGGCGGTGCGCAACCCTATTCCTGAAATTCGCTTCATCGCCGCTTTAGGCATGGGTGCGACGGGCGAAGCTGATACCGTCAAGGACCTGATCCCGCTGCTGGACGACCAGGACATGAAAGTCCGTATCGCGGGCGGGATGGCGCTGGGCGCGGTGGGTACCAATGAAGCGCTTGAAGCGATGGTACTTGCCTTCACCAGCAGCAGCGAACCCGTCCGCCAGGCCATCGCGGAACAGTTCGCGCTCCTGCCGGATGAGGGGCATCCTGTTTTGTATGACGCGATGAGCGAAGAGGACATGGCAATCCGGCGCGCTGCCGTGTTTGGGCTGCGCAAGGTGCGCACAGTGTGGGGGTTGATCGCCATCTACCGGGCATTCCTGGAAGATGAGCAGTGGTATGTGCGCAGCGCCGCGCAGAACGCCTTTGAGGAATTGCAGTTCGGGCGTGCGCAAGTCCCAACCCGGCTGTACCCTCAGCCCGACCAGATCGGCTGGCTGCAAGAGTGGGCCGCCGAAAAAGGCGAAAAACTCCCGCCGGGCAGAGGCGCACAGGATATGCTGCTGCGGGCGCTCGTCGAAGCGGAACATCCGGTCAAGGTGCTGGCTGCCCGCAACATCGGCCAGTTAGGGCATGTGCTGATGATCAAACCGCTCTACAACGCGCTGCGGGATCGGCAGGAAGCGGTGCGGGCTGCGGCGCATTACGCACTGGCAGATATGCAGGTCGCGCTTGGCAAGCCGCTGCCTTCGCCTACCTGATCTACACCCTGGTCACCGTCCGGCGGCAGGTGTGACCACGCGGTCAATCGATCTGCCGTTGGACGTTTATGGGGATTCTTCGGTCGCTTCCGCTCTATCCGGCAGAATTTCATTGGCCGGGTCACAGGGAATCACGCGGTCGATGTCGGTGTGAAAAAGGAACGTCGAATCGCCCGCCGCCAGCACGATGCGGTAGCCGGGGGTTTCCACCTGGGTGACGACCTGTTCAGGGACGGGGCAGCCTAAACTGCTGTCGCGCCAGATGATCGCTTCTATTGATTCCAGGCGGATACGGCGCGTCGGCAGCCCGGTTTCATCGGCGGCCAACCGCTGGGCAATGAAGATCAGCTCCGCGACCAGTGGATCATCTTCCAGGCGCGTCGAAGCAGGGCGGGCAGTTGGCGCGAGCGTTGACGCAGCCTCTATCGTCACTTCAGGCGCAGCGGTCTGCTCCGGGGTGGGCGGCGGCAGCGTTGGCGACGGGGTGGCGCTCGCCAGGATCAGCGTCGCGGTCGGCACAGGCGTTCCTGGCTGTGATACTGGCGCACACGCTGCGAGTGCAGCCGTTAGTACTGCCACTGCCGCACCGCGCCATCGTATGAACGCCGCTGATCTAACGGCCCACATCCGAAAGCAGCGCCTCTTCAACCTGCGCCGTCGTCAGCCCTTCAATGCTGATCAGCTTATCGGCTTTGTTCACCCCGGCGACGATCTCGATATGCTTGACAGGAATATCGAGCTGCGCGGCCAGGAAGGCGATGATTTCGGCGTTCGCGGCTTCACTTTCAACGTTGGCCGTCTTCACCCGAATCTTGATCACGCCTTCCTGCTGGCCGCCAATTTCGGTGATCGCCGCGCCTGCGCTTGCCCGCACGGTGATCGCCGCGCCGCTGCGGGCATCGGTGATGTTGATTTGAAAATTCCGTTTCAGTGGCATGACAGCCCTCTATCTCGAACAAGACGGTGAACATCTGCCTATGCAGATGCGTCTGCTCATGCAGCCGTGTCTGCTCGTGCAGCCGCACAAAACGCCTTTATCTTATCACGGGTTCGAGTTCTTGCATCACAGAATCACGCGCATGATCACCGAAATGATCAGGAAGACGATCAACGGACTCAAATCGAGCATGAAACCCTGGGGGAGCAGATTACGGATGGGCTGCAACACGGGTTCGGTGATGTCGTACACCAGCCGGATCAGGGGATTGCTGCGGTCAATATCCGGAAACCAACTGAGCAGCACGCGCGCCAGCAGGATGAAATTGAAAATCGAGAGGACGTAGTAGATCAGCGTTTGAAAGATATTCATGACCAGCCTTCACACCTTCCGTCATCGGTCAAGCAGTACATTCGTTAAACATAGGACGAGCGCGTTAATTCCACATTGGATTATGAACGTCACGTCCCCCTGTTTCAGGGGCTTCTCGCAGTGCGGTTACGGCTGCCGTTCTCCAAAAATCGCCCGGCCTACCCGCACGAAGGTCGCCCCTTCTTCAATGGCGACCGGGTAATCATCGGTCATGCCCATGCTGAGCGCGGGCAGGGGATGCCCCGTCGCCTGCTCCAACGCATCGCGCAGACGGCGCAGACTGGCGAACACGGGGCGCGTCTCCTCCATCGCCGTCACAATCGGAGCCATCGTCATCAGGCCGCACACGCGCATCTGCGCCAGCCCGGTGATCGTCCGTACATCCGCCACCACCTGCATCAGGATCGCCCGATCCTGCTCCCACCCGTGAGCGGCGATTCCGGCTTTACTGGCCTCCCCGCTCACGTTGATTTCCAGCAGCACATCGAGCGGCGGGCGTTCGAGTGCCTGGAGCGCTGCATCCAGCCTGCCGGCCAATTTTGGCGTATCCACGCTGTGGATCACCCCGAACAGCGGCGCAGCATCCTTCGCTTTCCGACTTTGCAGATGGCCAATCATATGCCAGGTGAGCGCCGACTGCCCCTGCGCAGCGACCGCCGGAATTTTCATGCTGCTTTCTTCTACGCGATTTTCACCGAAATGTTGCACGCCCGCTGCTGCTGCCTCCAGCACCGCTTCGGCGGGATGAGTCTTGCTCACCGCGATCAACGTCACCCCGGACGGATCGCGCCCGCTGGTTGCGCACGCCGCCGCGATTCGCACCTGCACTTGGGCAATATTCTCCGCAATTTTCGACATGTTTCGCTTTCGCCGCTCATGACATACAGATCACCGCGCCAAAGCGACCGGTTCTACCGTGTTCCGCCCGGTGAGAGAAAAATTCGTCGGTGTGTTCGGCGGTACACAGGCCAGCGGTGTCAATCTGCTCCACGCCTGCCCGCTGTAGATCGCGGCGGTTCGCTTCCCACAGATCGAAATACGCCGTGCCATCGATGGGATCGCGCCGAATCAGCCCGGTCAGGTTTCCAAAGTAGCCGCGCACGGCTTCAACCACCTCCGCGCCCACCTGGTAGCGGTTGGGGCCAATCGCCGGGCCAATCACGGCGATCATATCACGCGGATCACACCCATAAGCCTGCTGCATCGCCCCTACGATGCGCGCTGCCATTCCCTTGACCGTCCCGCGCCACCCGGCATGTGCCGCGCCGATGACGCCTTTCACCGGGTCATGCAGCAGGATCGGTGTACAGTCGGCAAAGCGCATGGAAAGCGGGGTATCCGGCTGGTCGGTGATCATCCCGTCCGCTGCCGCAATCCAGCGCCGCCCGTGTACCGGGCGCTTGACCAGCACCGTATCGACGCTGTGAACCTGCCACACGCTGCACGCACGCGCATCCTCCACACCCAATGCCGCGTACATACGCACATGATTTTCCCGTACCGCGTTGGGGTCGTCACCGACATTACCGCCCAGGTTCAGGGACGCGAACGGCGCAGCGCTCGCCCCACCACGCCGTGTGAAAAAACCGTGCTTCACCCCGGCCAGCACGGTCGATTGATAGTATGCTAACCCTTCGTGTGTTCGCCGTTCCACCGTCATTGCTGTGCGCTGTCCCCGTACTGAACTCTATGACGAAACCATAGCGCAAAGATACGTCTGCGCAAAGGCTTGGTTTACAGGCGTAGCGACGTTCGCTATACTGAACATTTGACAGTACTATTGTCATAGTTCGACGCGAGAGCGTTTTACGATTTTTAGAAAATTGAAACGTATCGAAAGATTTATGAAGGATCACGCAAGTGTCCGGTAGGATTCAAACAATCGACCATGGGCATCGCCCATGACCCTGTTGTCACCAACAGGGAAAGTGAGCAGCAGACATGATAGAACGCGAACGGTGGCACACGGGTGAGAAGATCAAGCTGATGATCGTCGATGATCATCCGGTGGTGAGGGACGGCATTGTACGTTCGCTGGAATTTGAAGACGACATTGAAGTCATCGCCCAGTGTGACAACGGTGAAAGCGCGCTGCGCATAGCCGGGCAGCGCAAGCCGGATGTGATCATTCTGGACATCAACCTGCCCCAGGTCAATGGGATGCAGGTGGCGCGCCAGATCAAGAGCGAGTATGCGCATATCGCCATCGTCATGCTGACGGGTTACCACGATGCGGGTCAGGTGCTGCACGCCATCAAAGCGGGCGCACAGGCCTATTGCAGCAAGGATATTCCATCGCAGCAGTTGATCGATACGATTCGGGCAGTTGCGCACGGTCAGTATGTGATCGATGATAAAAAGATGGATGGGCGCGAAGTCCAGCAGTGGTACCAGGAAACGGTCGAAAAGACGGGCGGTTCGTATGCGGCGGATACCAATGAGGCGTATGGCAACCTAAGCCCGCGTGAAATGGAAATCCTGTCGTGCGTGACCAACGGGCTGAGCAACAAAGAGATCGCACGGCGGCTGCGAATCAGCCAACAGACTGTTAAAAATCATATGACCTCGATTCTGAAAAAGCTGAATGTGCAGGATCGCACCCAGGCGGCAGTGATGGCGCTTAGCCGGGGATGGGTACGGGTGGAAAGTGAAACCAGAAACGCAGGCAAGTATTGAGGAAGGGAACTGAACATGGTCGATTACCGCAGCGATGTCCGCGCTAAGGATGAACTGATCGAAATGCTCACGCAGGAAATGAAGGGCGTGCGTACCCAGTTGAGCGAACTGAAGATTCAGATTGAACAAACGCAGCTTTTCATCGACCGTGAACAGGCGCGTAACACCGACCTGGCGACCGAACTGCGGGCGCTTCAGGACAATATCGAAACCGTGCCGCGCCAGGACATTCGCACCAAATACGATGAAGCGATGGATGCGCGTTTCCGCCTGACCACCATGAAGGGGCAGATGGAAAAGTTTCAAAAGACGCGCGAGATGTTCGAACAGCAGCAGCAGCTCCTTTCAAATGTGATGAACCGGATTCAGGGCGTGGATATGATGAGCGCTTCAACCGGGGCGACACCGGAAGCCACGACGGGTGGCAAGACGTTCAACATCGTCCGCATCATTCAGGCCCAGGAAGATGAACGCCAGCGCCTTGCCCGCCAGATGCATGACGGACCGGCGCAGTCGCTCACGAACTTCATCCTGCAAAGTGAAATCTGCCAGCGCCTTTTCGACCGCAACCCCGCCCGCGCCGCTGAAGAACTGGACAATCTGAAGACTGTCGCCAGCATCACGTTTCAGAAAGTGCGCGATTTTATCTTCGATTTACGCCCGATGATGCTCGACGACCTGGGTGTAGTCCCCACTGTGCGCCGCTACGTTGAAGCTTTCCGCGAAAAGAACGACATCAACGTCAAGCTGGATATTCTGGGCGAAGAACGCCGCCTGCAAATTCACCGCGAAGTCATGATCTTCCGGGGCATTCAGGAATTGATGGGGTTCTCGCGGGATTACGCCAATGCCCAGGAATTGAGCATCCGCCTGGACATGAGCGCACCGCGTATCAGGATCGCTGTCGAAGATAATGGGCGCGGGTTCGATGCCGATGCCGCCTTCAGCGGTGAAGAAGGCCATCAGGATGCCCGCGTGCAGGGGTTGATCACACTGCGTGAAAAGTTTGAGCTGATCGGCGGGTCGATGCAGGTCAACAGCGGTGAAACCGATGGCACGGCGGTACGCCTGGAACTGCCCGAAAGCGATGACATGATGTAGCAGCGGGGTACGTTCTGCCAGCACACGCTGGATTGAATTTGGTACACGGTACGTTAGACCTGTTTGACAATCATCGGTGAACGTTTACACTAGGTAAGCACGAACAGGCGCTACAATTTGATGAGCTTTTTCTCGTGGGCTTCGGTCGCCCGCACGCTGAATGACCCTCAGTGTGAACCATGTGGACTGAACGCTGCGAAACTTCGGACGGAGGCTAATGAATGAATCGTCTGCGCGTTTTTCTTTTTCTGGCAATCATCGTCCTTGCGGTAGCGGCGGTACTGGTGTTCCTGCTTCCTCAGCTTTCGCAGAGTGGCACGACCCCTACCCCGGCACCAGGTGACAGCCAAGTGGTTCAGCAGCCCGTCGAGCCGCAGGGTACCCCGCTGCCAACGGCGACTCCGCTCGAATTCGTCTCGCTCGTGCTGGCCGTGCAAGACCTCCCGCGTGGGTTCCGCATCACCCCCAACGCGGTGACCATCCGCGAATGGCCGCTGCTTTCCGCGCCGTTCAACGGCATCACCAGCCTGGAAGATGTGGTCGGCAAAATTGCCCGTACCGATATTTTCCGTGAACAGCCCATCCTCACCAACATGGTGGTGGACGACCTGCTCGACCTGGCGCGTGTCGGTTCGGATGTGGCCGCGATCCTTCCTGAAGGTCTGGTCGCCGTCGCTATCCCGGTTGACCGCCTGACCAGCGTCGCTTACGGCATTCAGGACGGCGATCATGTCGATCTGATCGTTTCGCTCCTGTTCGTGGATGTGGACGAAGCGTTCCAATCGATCTCCCCGAACCAGCTTACGCTGTTCTCGATCAACGAAGACGGGTCGATTTCACTTCAGGAACCGATTGAAGGCCGTCCGGACTCGACTTCGCTTGGCCCGGTAATCGTGGGGCCATCGGAACGGCAGCGCCCGCGCCTGGTATCGCAGATGACTATCCAGGATGCCATCATCCTGCATGTGGGCAACTTCCCGCCGGATGGCCGCTACATCGGCATCCCCAGCCCCACCCCCGCGCCGCCGCCAGACAGCGAAGATGAAGAAGCAACCCCCATCCCGCCCACGCCCACCCCTGCGCGTGACATCGTGACGTTGGGCGTTTCGCCCCAGGATGCCGTCGTGCTGACGTGGATGATTGAAGCGCGCATCCCGGTCACGCTGGCTATTCGCGCGGTCAACGATACCAGCCGCGCTGCGACCAGCGAAGTCACGCTCGATTACATCATGACGACCTATGGCATTGAACTGCCGGGGAAACGTCCGTACTCGATTGAACCCGCCATCCGCAGCATTCGTCAGCTTCTGGCCGATAACCAGATTTCGCTGGCTGAATAACGCTTCACTGCTGGTCAAACCGGGGGCAAGGCGCGTCGTTCATTTCAGGCGCGCTTTGCCCTTTCATTCATGTTTCACAACCACTCATAGACACAGGTTCAGTCAGATTGTGAGCGCAGCGTATGTTGAACCGGGGAAATAGCGGACAGCCCGAAAGCAAAGGCCAAATCAGCATCCTGCTCGTGGATGATATTCCCGAAACACGCGAAAATGTGAAAAAACTTTTGGCGTTTGAAGAGCAGGAATTCAAAGTGATCGGTTCGGTGGGAACGGGTCGTGAAGCCCTGAAAGCCGCCATCGAATCTCGCCCCGATATTGTGATCATGGACATCAATATGCCGGATATGGACGGCATTCAGGCTACCGCCGAAATCACGAAAGTGGTGCCGACGGCAGGCGTGATCATGATGTCGGTGAACAACGATGCAGACTATCTGCGCCGCGCTATGCAGGCGGGCGCACGCAACTTCCTGACCAAACCCATCGACCCGGATGAATTGTACAACACCATCCGCGCCGTGTACCGCAGCTACGAAGCGATCCGTATGCAGCAGCGCGCCATGATGGATATTCCGGTCGATGTGCGCCAGCCGATCAAGTCATCGTCGTCCGGCGATGGCGAAATTCGCCCCGGTCATGTGATCGTCGTGTACAGCGCCCAGGGCGGCGCGGGCTGCACCACCATCGCAACCAACCTGGCCAGCGGCCTGATGAAGAAAAACATCAAGGTGCTGATCGTCGATGCCGACCTTCAGTTCGGGGATGTTGGCGTATTTCTGAAGCTGCAAGCCCAATCCACCCTGCTTGACCTGATCAGCAAAGTGGATGACCTGGACTCCGACTTCTTCGATTCGGTCGTGAGCAGCCACGAAAGCGGCCTGAAAGTACTGCTTGGCCCGCAGCGCCCCGAATTTGCCGAAGAAGTGGAAGCCAACCCGACCAGTATCGCCCGCATCATCGAAAAAGTTGCCAACAGTTACGATTTCGTCGTGGTCGATACCGGGCGGCATCTCGACGAAACGCTGCTTTCGCTGACGGATATTGCCACGCGCATCGTGCTGGTGGCGCAGCCGACCCTTTCAGGCGTGAAGAACACCAAGTTCATGCTCGACCTGTTCGATAAGCTGACCTACCCGCTTGAAAAAGTGATGCTCGTCCTCAACCGCACCGAAGATGAACGCGCCCGTAACCGCGTCACGCTGGAAACCGAACGCATCGAAAAGTTCCTCAAGCGCCCGGTGGAAGCCAAGTTCCCGGACAATCAGTCGGCTATCCTCAGCGCGGTTATGAAAGGCGTTCCGGCAGTGGCTGTCAAAGCCGAACAGAACAAGCCCGCCGTGCGTGAACTGCAAATGTTTGCGGATGACCTGTTCAACGCCCTGATGGGGTCATTGGCGAAGGACGATGAAGACGATGAAAAGGGTAAGAAAGCTAAATCAGGGCTGGGACTGCGGCTGAGTAAATAACTCAGCGTCGTCTGAGCAAATAGCTCAGGCGCACTGGCTTTCAATCCCGTCCTGGCTGCCTGCGTTCGCTGTCAAGTATCAATTTCCGAACCCAGACTGCATTGACGCGGGGGACGCTTTTGTCGTAATTTAGTCTAAAGACAGTATTGTGGGTTCGAGTCCGAAGTCGGAGTAACGCAAATGTCCCTGTTAAACCGTATTCAAAAAGGTGGAGGTTCCAGCGGAGGCTCTGGCGGCAGCGGCGGCGGTGATAGTCAACCCCCGCGCGGCGGTTCGTCGGGTTCTGCCCCTTTAAGCGACCCCAATGCGGGCGGTGACGAATCACGCCTTTCAGCCATGCGAATGCGCAATCAGGCTGTTACCGGGCGGCCTGGTGCAACCCGCGCCGATAACACCTATGTTGACCTGAAAACCCGCGTTCAGAACCGTCTGCTTTCCGAGCTTGACCAGGCCATCGACCTTTCGCGCAAGAACGAAGTGCGGGCGCACATTGAAGAATTGTTCAATGCGGTGCTGGCCGAAGAAAGCATGGTACTGGCCCGTGCGGAACGGCAGCGGTTGTTTGAATCAATCGTCGCTGAAATCATGGGGTTTGGGCCGCTCGAAACCCTGCTGGCAGATGAAACGATCACCGAAATCATGGTGAACGGTCCGAAAAATATCTTTGTCGAACGCAAAGGCAACATCTCTCGCGCCAACGTCGCCTTTGAAGACGATGAACATGTGATGCGCATTCTTGACCGCATCGTTGCGCCGCTTGGCCGCCGTGTGGACGAAGCATCGCCGATGGTGGACGCACGCCTGCCGGATGGATCGCGTGTGAACGCGGTCATCCGCCCCATTTCGCTGGTTGGGCCAACGATCACGATCCGTAAATTCTTCAAGAAGCCGCTCACCGTTGAAGACCTGATCAGCTTTGGGACGATCAGCCGCGAAATGACCGAATTTCTGCGGGCGTGCATCATCGCCCGCCTGAACGTCGTGGTTTCCGGCGGTACCGGTTCGGGCAAAACCACCCTGCTCAACATCCTGTCGGGGTTCATCCCCAACGACGAACGGATCGTCACGGTCGAAAATGCGGCAGAACTTCAGCTTCGCCAGGAACATGTGATCACGCTGGAATCGCGTCCACCGAACATTGAAGGCAAAGGCGCGGTCACCATTCAGGATTTGGTGGTGAACTGTCTGCGTATGCGCCCTGACCGCATCGTCGTAGGGGAATGCCGTTCGGGTGAAGCGCTCGACATGCTTCAGGCGATGAACACTGGCCACGACGGTTCGCTGACGACGCTGCATTCCAACAGCCCGCGAGACACGATTGCACGTCTGGAAGTGATGTGCCTGATGGCGGGTATGGACTTGCCCGTGCGCGCCATCCGCGAACAGATCGCCAGCGCCGTTGACCTGGTATGCCATCAGGAACGGCTGCGCGACGGGACGCGCAAAGTCGTCAAGATCACCGAAGTGCAGGGCATGGAAGGTGACATGATCACCATGTCCGACATTTTCGAGTTCGAGCAGACCGGGGTTGAAGGCGGCAAGATCGTCGGTCGGCTGCGCCCAACCGGGATTCGACCGCGCTTCACCGACCGCATCGAAGCGGCTGGCATCTACCTGCCGCCGTCCGTGTTCGGGGTGGGACGCTCTTACTAAGGGAACTCCATGAAGGGCGGTTTTGCATCACGGAAACCGCCCTTTCACCGCGCCAGCGCACGATGCGGGTCAGCGGTTAGGCTGTGGCAAAAAACGTCTTAGAGAAAGTGGTGACGTTGTGGAAGGTATCATTATCGTAGGGGCTGTTCTCGTCGCCGTCGCCATCGTCGTGTTCGGCATTATCAGCGCCCGCACCGAAAAAGACCTCCTGGAAGAGCGCCTGGGTGCATACGAAGAAAGTATGCAGCAGCAGTTCGTCGATTTGGAGGACCGCAAGAAGACCGATGTTGAGGAACGCGAACGGGAACGGGAGCGCCGCCGCAGTATGCTTCAGGAGCGGCTGGACAACATCGTCTCCGACCGCAGTTTCGCCAAGACGTGGAAACAGCAGCTCGCCCGTGCCGACATCAAGCTGACGGTGAGCGAATACGCGGCGCTGCACGTCGTCAGCGTCGCTGCGTTTTTCTTCGTCGGCTACTTTATCCTGTTCGGCAATCAGATGGTGATGGGGGTGATTTCGGCCTTTGCCGGGTTTTTCGCCCCGCGCCTGTATGTTTCCCGCGCTACCCAATCACGCCTGGTCAAGTTTGAAAGCCAACTGCCAGACACGCTTGGCTTGTGGGTGAACGCGCTCCGTTCCGGTTACAGCGTGCTGCAATCGATGGAAGCCATTGGACGCGACGCGCCCGACCCAACTTCGACCGAGTTCAAGCGCGTGGTGCAGGAAGTGCAGCTTGGCATCAACATGGAAGCCGCGCTCGACCATCTGCTCAACCGTGTTGAAAGCGACGACCTCGACCTGGTGCTGACCGCCGTCAACATCAATCGTGAGGTCGGTGGTAACCTGGCCGAAATCCTCGACGTGATCAGCCATACGGTGCGCGAACGCATTAAGCTCAAAGGCGAGATCATGGTGCTGACCGCCCAGGGCCGCATCACGGGCTACCTAATCTCGTTCCTGCCCATCATCCTGGCGCTGTTCCTGTACGGCATCAATCCCGATTACATGGGCAACCTGTTTGAAAATCAGGCGTGCGGTTGGCCGCTGCTCGGCATCGGCCTGGGCATGATTGGGATCGGTATGGCGCTCATTCAGAAGATCGTAGACATTGAAATCTAGGACTCAGCATGTTTGAAAATCCACTCCTTATCCTGATTATCGGGCTGGTCGGTGCCGGAATCGTCGGCGCGCTGGTATATGTAGGCGTGCGCGAAGACAACGGACGCGACCCGCTTCAGGAACGTCTTGCGCAGTATGAAGACAAGGAAATGCCGCAGTCGTTGGAAGACATCGAACTTTCGATCTCGTTCAAAGACCGCGTGATTCTCCCCGCCATCAAGCAGTTGGCCGCCCTGACGACGCGATTTACCCCCCAGCAGCAGCTTGAGGACATACGCCATCAACTGGAACTGGCCGGGATGACGACTGATCCCGCACAGTTCTTCACACTGCGCATTTTCTTCACGATAGCGATGGGCGGCGGCGCATTTCTGCTGTTCTTCATCATCGCTCCGGATGCCTTTCCGCGCACCCAGGCGCTGCTGTTCACGCTTGGCTTTACCGCAATTGGCTATTTCCTGCCCATCATGATGGTGGGCAGCCGCATCAAGCGCCGCCAGAACAGTATTGTCAAAGCCCTGCCCGACGCGCTCGACCTGCTCGTGATCTGCGTGGAAGCGGGTCTCGGTTTCGATATGGCGATGGGCAAGGTGTTCGAAAAGTGGGACAACGAACTCGCCGTCGCATTCGGGCGCGTGCTGCGCGAAATTCAGCTCGGTAAATCGCGCCGTGATGCGCTGCGCGATATGTCGAACCGTATGGATGTCCCGGACGTGACCACGTTCGTCGCCGCGATCATTCAGGCCGACCAGCTTGGCGTGAGTATGGGTAAAATTCTGCGCGTCCAGGCCGACCAGATGCGCGTCAAGCGCCGCCAGCGCGCCCAGGAAAAAGCGCACCAAGCGCCCGTGAAGATGATGATCCCGATGGTATTCCTAATCTTCCCGTCGATCTGGATCGTACTGCTTGGCCCGTCGCTGATCATCCTGTTCGGCAGCCAGGAAGTCAACGCGGTCTTTTAAAGGGTGCGGCGGTTGGCATGACAGCACGCGCTCCGCGTCCCTTTTCGCCCCCTGCACAGCGCTTCACCGAAGCTCAGGAACCCCCTGAGCTTTTTTCATCCCGGCGGGCGCACTGGCAACCCCTGGCCGCTGCCCTGCTCGATCTGCTGTTCCCGCCGCGCTGTGTGCTGTGCGGGCGTGTCGATCAGGTGTGGTGCCGCCCCTGCCGCGTCCGCGTCGCAGCAGAACAGCGCGCGATCCTGCTAAAGCCGATCCCGCCGCTGCATGGCGCGATGGCGACAACCCCCCACAGCGGCGCAGCCCGCCAGGTAATCCGCCGCTTCAAATACGACAGTGATGCGCGCACAGCGCAGCGCCTGGCCGCTTTTTGGGCGCTGCCGATGGCCGCCGCCCTGGAAACGAGCGGCTGGCACGTCGATATGCTGATCCCGCTCCCCCTTCATAAGGATCGGCAGCGGGAACGGGGGTATAATCAGAGTCAAGTCCTGGCGTTGGCGCTTTCCGCGTATAGTGGAATTCCAGCGGAAACGAGCGCGCTGGAAAGGTGGAGGCCGACCCGCCCCCAGGTGGGGCTGAACCGCGCCGCCCGCCGCCAGAATGTCGAAAATGCGTTCCGCGCCGACCCGTCTCTTGCAGCGGGTCGCGCCATTTTACTTATTGACGATGTGTGTACCACCGGGGCAACGCTGGCCGCTGCCGCTGATGCGCTGTTACTGGCACAGGCCGCCGCCGTGTACAGCCTGACGATCAGCGCGGCACGCGCCACCACCCCGGATGACTATTTTTCCCTTTAGTGAAAGGAATCAGGCTATGGAGATCACCATTCGCGGCAAGGACTATCGAGTCACTGAAGCAGTGGAGGATTTCGCCGCTAAAAAACTGCACAGGCTCGCCCGGTATCTGCCCAACATCCTCGATGTTCATGCCGAACTGATGCGGCAGCATACCCGCTCTGGTGATGATCTTTCGACCGTGCAGATCACCATCCGCCACAAACGTGGGGCTATTCTGCGGGCGGAAGAGAGCGTCAATGGCGATAACATGGAAGGCGCGCTCACTCTGGCGCTCGAAAATATGTACCGCCGCATCGAACGCTTTAAGGGCAAGCAGTCGCGTAAGGGCAAAACGCGCTTCAGCCTCAGCCTTGAAGAACTTGAACTGGCCGAAGATGCGCCCGAAGCCGATACCGACAGCGCTGTTTCCCCTACCCCGTATGAGGATGACATCGATTATCCCGCCGAGATCATCCGGCGTAAGCTGGTCGCGGTGACGGCGCTGAACGAACAGGAAGCCGTCGAACAGATGGAACTGTTAGGCCATGCCTTCTACATGTTCATCAATGACGAGACGAAAGCCGTCAACGTGGTGTACAAACGCCGCAGCGGCGGCTATGGCGTGCTGGTGCCAAATCTTGCCTGACCTACACGGATTCTGCCCTGCGCCGCCACAACTGGCGCAGGGCGATGGTTTTGCGCAGTTCGTACCACGCCATCAGCGCCGACAGCCGCAGCCCGTGCAGCCCGTCACGCCAGCCGTTGAGCGTGACATAGCGCCACCAGAAATGGCGCAGCGGCTGTGAGAGATAGGTGTGCGGTTTCGGCACGATGCCTTGTTCGTACAGGATGCGTGCCTCCACTGCGCTGTAGCGCCGCTGTTTATCCCGAAACTGGCGCGCATCCCGGTAGTTGTAATGCACCAGGGGATGGATCAGTGTGCCTTGCGCGCCTTGCAGCCGTACCACTTCATGCACGCGCTGCGCCGGGTCATAATCCGCCGCCCCAACCCTGAGCAAACGCACTTGATAATCGGGATACCAGCCCGCGCCGCGTGTCAGGCGGCCAAAAATGTAGTTGTGGCGCGGTATCCTGAACCCGGCGAATCCGGGCTGTACTGTCGCCTGGCGTATCTCGGCGGCCAGTGCCGGGGTGACGCGCTCATCGGCATCGACGAACAGCACCCATTCGGCCTGGTCTCTCACCGCGTCGAGCGCTGCATTGCGCTGGCGAGCGTAATCCTCAAATGGGTGCTGAATCACCTGTGCGCCCGCCGCCAGCGCGATCTGGACAGTCTGGTCGGTGCTGAACGAATCGAATATGATGCGCTGATCGGCAAAGGCAGTGCTTTCCAGGCACGCGGCGATGTGCGCAGCTTCGTTGTAGGTCAGGATGATTACAGCCAGTGAGGGCATATGCTGCTTTCTTCAGGGTTCAATCCCGCGCCAGCCGAATCACCTGCTGGTAGGCTTCGATCAGCGCGGGCGGTGCATCCGACAAACGACGAATTTTGCGCGCCATGCCCACACGAATCATTGAACGAGCCGCCCACTGTTTCCAGCGGGGGTAATGCTTCTCGAACAGGCGTAAGCGGCTCGTCCACAGGTGAAGCGTGGTCTGTGGCCGCGCCTGCCCCGTACTTTTCCCGGCCAGATGGACGATCTGTGCGGCTGGCACACATTCCACCCGCCAGCCCGCTTTGTGGATGCGCCATGCCCAATCGATCTCTTCGCAGTACATAAAGAACGTTTCGTCCAGCAGCCCGACCTGCTGAATCACCTCCCGGCGAAGCATCATCGTCGCGCCCAGCACAAAATCGACCGGGAATGCCGCACTGCCCTGGGTCAATGGTGCGGGGTAGCGCCCGTTGAACCCGCCTTCGATCCAGCGTCCCGGCGTAGGAAAAAATTCGACCCAGAGCTGCCGCAGCCCAGGGAAACGGAACGCACCATGCTGGAAACTGCCATCTTCATAGGATAAACGTGCGCCCACCAACCCAATGCGCTCGTTCGAGCGTTCGGAGAACCGCATCAGCCTATCGAACAGGATGCGAGTCGCGCCCGGCCTGGTGATCGTATCCGGGTTGAGTAAATACACCGCACGCGGCAGTTCGTCCGGCGCAGCCACCCCGTCGAAGCCCATTGCCCGCAGTGCGGCATTGTTGCCGCGCACGAACCCCAGGTTTTCCGCGCTGGCGATCACGCGCACCTGTGGGAACTGGGCGCGCACGGCTTCGACCGTGCCATCGCCCGATGCATTATCTACCAGCCAGATCGCCGCCTCCAGCGCGCTGTGGTGCAGATCGTCCACCAGCGAACGGATCGCGTTCAGCACCAGGTCGCGCACATTCCACGAGACGATCACCACCGCCAGATCGCGCATGACGGTTCAGTTTCCCATCGCGTTGAAATCGAGCCGCGTCGCCCGGATGAAAGCGTTCCATCCGTCCAGCGCATCCGCGCTGATCGGCACAAGCCGGGTTTGATCGAGCAGCGGTTCCAAAACTTCGGCCTGTTCCGCATCCGCTGCGGTCGTGACCAGGGCTTCGATCAGCGTTTGACGCACCCCCAACGGAATCACCGGAGAGATCATGAAGATGCTGAACGGCACATTGACGGTCGTATCAAGCTGGCGGATGCGCGCACTGCTGCCCAGGCGTTCCAGCCCTGCCGCATCGATTCCGGCGGCATCGCAGTCGCCGCCCGCCACCGCCGTGACCAGCGCATTGGCATCGTCCACGTCTTCAACCCCGCCAAGCTGAGTCGGGGATAGGCCGCTGGCGCGCATCAGCAGCGATGGCACGATCCAGCTATACAAATCGTCGCCGCTGATGCGGCAGAAACGCGCCCCGGCCAGTCCGCTCACAGCGCGGATTTCAGTGGCGCTGTTCACGATGATCACCACTTCCGCGCCGAATCCTTCGCGGCGTTCGGCCAGCAGTTCCGGCTGCGCACACTCCCGCGCCAGCGCCGCCGCATAGCCGACCCCGTTCACCCACGCGGCGGCGGGTGGCCCATCCGGCGACCCGCACAGCGCTTCGACGGCATCGGCACTGCTGTTCACCGTGCGAACATCCACCGTTAAATTGTAGCTTTCGAGCAGCACCGTCTCTAAACCATCCACTGCCCCGGCGACCCCAGCATTCGATTGTGACGCTTCACGCCCGAACACCAGTGCAATCGGGTTATCCTCACTGCCGGGCGGCGGCGGGGTGGCGATTGTTGGCAGCGGGGTCGAACGCGGGGTGTAGGTTGGGGTGGGCGGCGTGGTCGGCTGAACCCGCGCCACACTGCGGCAGCCCGTGATCACCAGCAGGGCGACGAGCGCCAGGGCAAAGATCGAGCGGTGCAGAGATAAGCGATAAGCACGCATAGTCAGCGCTCCTCAGGAAGGATGATCATAGGGCTGCGCGTATCGTAACGCGGGAACCGAATTCCCGACAATAAGGTGACGACGGCTCCGCTGTTACGCCATGCTTTATTCGCCCCCTGCCGCCTGTGCCGTTTCCATCGGGATCAGTTCGATTTCGCGTGCGCCGACGTTGCGATTGCGTTCGGCAATTTCGACCTGTTCATGGATCAAACCCGCCCAACAGTTCTGCGGGTTGCGCGCCTCCAGCCGGGTCATGCGAATCGCACCCCATACCACGCTGCGCGCCCCTGGCGGCAGGTAGCGATACGTGTTCCCGGTATCCGGGTCGGTCACGGTAGTCAGGCTGTCGTCGTCGCCCACCGCCCAGCGCCAGGGGTAATCCCGCGATGCCGTCGTGCAGTCGATGCCGACACGCCATGCGCCCGCTTCTTCAAACCATCCCAGTGTACTTTCGGCCTGATCCCATTCGTAGACCGTCCCTGGCGGCGGACCGCTGGTGCGAATCGGCACGTCGCTGTAGTTTTCGATGGTGAGCTGGAACACGAGCAAATCGCCGACGGGGAGCGTGATCGCCGTCAGGCGAAAGTCTTCGGGCGCACGCGGCGGGTCAATCAGGTCACCCGCCTGTTCGCGGGTGGTGGTGAACCGCGACTCGAACGGCGCGGCTTCAAAGACGACGGTCGCCCCATTGGGCTGCGCGACAATCTGCGCCAGCGGCTTTCCGCCCTGTTCGATGCGAAAATCTGCCTGTTGGCGCACTTCCTGCCCCACAGCATCACGGGCGAATGCGACCAGGCGGTAATCGCCATCCGGCGGCGGGTTCGCGCCCAGGTCAACGCCGCCATCGAAATCGTAGGTGTGCCGCCCGGCCTGCCCGCGTTCAGTTTCTTCGATGCGTTCGGGAATGTAGATCAGCGCGCCGCCGCCGATGGGTTCCAGATACACATCCAACTGCGCATCCTTCGCCAGGAATACGTTCACCTGCGTGCGATCCGAGATACCGTCCTGGTTGGGCGTGAACACGGTCGGAAAGACGGTGAATTCGACAATTTCCGGCAGCGGCGCATCGCCTTGCTGCACGCTGAGCGTCCCGCCCTGCTCCATCCGTTCCCCTGCCGCATCGACTGCGCTCAGCACCCAGGTATAATCGCCATCCGGGATCAGGCGGCGCAGCACCTCCCCGCCGATTTGTTCGCCCGGCAGAGTATAGCCGTCTACCACACCGCTGAACGCGACCGCATAATCTCCGGCGGAACGCTGCTCATCGGCGCGAAACGGGAACACCTGGCCAGTTTCAGGGTTCGTGAGCGTGAGCGACACGCTGGCCGCCCGCGAGACGGTGTAGCGAAACACCGTCACATCATCGATGCCATCCGCGTTGGGGGTGATCATTTCCGGGCTGAACACGGCGCTTACGATCAGATCACGCGGGGGGTTCAGCAGCACAGCGCCAGCGGCGATCACGACCACTGCCGCCGCCAATGCCGCGAGTAAGGTCAATCCAGTAGGAATCCGCATAAGGTCAGGACTCGGCCTCCTCAACATCGTCATCGATAGTGCGACAGCGAGTCTAGTCGATGCGTTCCATCCTGACCAGCGTAAATTACTCCTGTTGCTGCTGCTGCTGGCGTATCTGAATATCGACGGGCTGCACGGGAGCCTGCCGCCGCACGCCGTTCGCGGGCAGCGTGGGTGGCTCGTCCTGCTCTGCCAGTGGATACGAAGTATGATCGTTCATCGGCAGCAGGTCGGACGGTTCGACTTTCACGCCCACTTCCAGACGGGTTTCCGCCCCGCCTTTGAACACCCCACGAGTGGGCGGCACGTCGCAGTAATCGCGCCCCACCGCGACGCGGATATGGCGTTCGGCGGCAAGCGTGGCATTGGTCGGGTCGAACCCGATCCAGCCGAGCGTGGGGAGATACGCTTCCACCCACGCATGGCTTTGATCCGGCGCGGCGGTCAAACCCTGCTCGTGCTGGTGATACAGATAACCGCTCACATAGCGGCACGGGATGCCCAGGTTGCGCACCAGCGCAATCATGACATGCGCATAATCCTGACACACGCCTTTGCCCGTCGTCAGAATCTCTTCGATGGGCGAATCGACCGTCGTGCTGTTCGGCACATACTCGAATTTTTCGTGAAGGGTGCGGTTGATCGCCCACAGCGTCGAAAGCGGATCGTCCAGGCGGTGTATTCCGGTCTGTTGGCTGAACTGCACCAGCAGCGGGGTAGGTTCGGTCAGTTCGCTCGGCAGCAGCATATCGAACAGATCGGCACTGGTGATGCTCGTTTCCAGCGCATCCCATAACGCAGCCGCCGTCATCGCTGGAACGTTGGGCGGTGCGCCAAGCTGCACCAGCGATTCCGCGATCACGGTCAGGCGGTCGTGCGCACCGGGAATATTGAAGCTGTGAATCACGTTTCCCAGGTGATCGCGGTACGAATGTACCGACGCTTTCGGCTCCAGTTTCACCTGAAAACTGAAACACTGCTGATGCCCTTCGCTGCGCGGCTGCATGCGCAGTTCCATCACGCTTTCGGTCACGGGCTGCGAGTACCGAAAGGCGGTTTTGTGTTGAATCGAGTAGTACAACGTTCCGAACTCCCTACGGAGCGCGATGCCGAGACAGCGGTCGCGGTGATCTCCATGATTGCGGCGGATTTGCCGTCACATGGCCTCAATGGTATACGCGATGTAGGTTTCGTAAAGTGCCGTATGGATTTGATGGCAGTAGTGCTGAATATCGAACAGGTAGCGGTGCAGATCACCCGCCAGCACATCCTCCACCAGGTCAAAGCTCAGAAACGCTTGCAAGCGCCCGGCTTTCCGGTAGAGCAGGCTGTGCCTGGGCGATCCCGTTTCTTCGGTGATGGCCTCCAGCGCTTTGCAGACCTGATCCACACAGAACCGGATCGCGTGCGGGAACTGGTCATTGAACAGCAGAAATTCGATGATCGCGTTGGCCGTGAGGTCGGCGCGATACACCTTGCTGTACGCCTCAAAAGACGTGACGGATTTCAGCAGCCCCAGGCGTTGCAGGTAATCATCCCCCCGGTTGGCATGATCGGTCAGCACCTCATAATTCACATCCAGCAGGCGCGCCGCCGCTGCCGCCCGTTCAATATAGCGACCCAACTGGATGAACTGCCAGCCCTCGTTCCGGTTCATCGTGCCATCGGTGATCCCCTGGAACAGATGCGAACCTTCGCGCACCGAACGAAAGAATTCATGCGGCTGATGACCCCATACTTCATCCATGCGGGCGCACGTCATATCCAGGTACACCCGGTTGATCTGCGTCCACATTTCACTGCTCAGTTGTTCGCGCACCTGACGGGCATTTTCGCGCGCCAGCCGAATCGTCGTGAGCAGCGATGCCGGATTGCCCGCATCGAACGTGAGAAATTCGATCAGTGCGTAATCGGTTTCATAAATCCGCGTATCCCCCGTCGGCGCGATCCACAGCGATTGCAGCAGGCGCTCACGGCGGGCGCGCAGCGGCGCACTGCGCGATTCATCCATGACCAGGTTCAAATGGACATCCATCAGGCGGGCAGTATGTTCGGCCCGTTCCAGATAGCGGCTCAACCAGTACAGGCTGTCGGCAACCCGTGAAAGCATGATACGATTCCATCCTCTGTGTGATCGTCAGCGATTTATTCGTACAGCACCCAGGTATCTTTACTGCCGCCGCCCTGCGATGAATTGACTACCAGCGATCCGCGCCGCAGCGCGACCCGCGTCAGCCCGCCAGGGATGATGGTGACGGAATCGCCGCTGAGGATATACGGACGCAGATCGACATGGCGCGCTTCAATCTGCCCATCCACGAAACAAGGCGCACGCGAAAGCTGAATCGTCGGCTGTGCAATGTAATTGCGCGGGTTAGCTTCGATGCGTTTGCGGAATTCTTCGCGTTCCGCTTCCGTGCTGTGCGGCCCAATCAACATGCCGTACCCGCCGCTTTCGCCCACCGCTTTCACCACCAGCTTATCCAGGTTCGCCGCCACATAGCTGCGGTGAGTCTCGTTCATGCACAGGTAGGTTTCGATGTTTGGCAGGATGGCATCTTCGCCCAGGTAGTATTTGATGATGGCGGGGACGAAATAATACACGGCTTTATCATCGGCCACGCCCGTCCCCAGCGCATTTGCCAGCGCGACATTGCCCGCCCGGTACGCATTGAACAACCCCGGCACACCCAGCATGGAATCGGTACGGAAGGCCATTGGGTCGATGAAATCGTCGTCGATGCGGCGGTAGATCACATCCACACGGCGCAGCCCCGCCGTCGTGCGCATGTACACGACGTTGTTATGCACCAGCAGGTCACGCCCCTCCACCAATTCAATCCCCATCAGGCGGGCGAGAAACGTATGCTCGAAGTAGGCTGAATTATAGACACCGGGCGTAAGCAGGACGATAGTCGGGTTCGGGTTGCGCCCTTCCGCCAGGTGGCGCAGTGTATTCAACAACGCCTGGCCGTAATAATCGACCGGGCGCACACCATAATTGCCGAACATGTGCGGGAATACGCGCTTCATCACCTGGCGGTTGGCCAGCATGTAGCTCACCCCGCTTGGAACGCGCAGATTGTCCTCCAGCACCCCAAAACGGCCATCCGGCATCCGAATCAGGTCGGTTCCGCACACGCTGACATACAGGTTACGGGGAATATCCACCCCGCGCATTTCGCGGCGGTAATGCTTACTGCTGTAGATCAGGTCATAGGGTACCACGCGGTCGCTGATGATCTTGCCCGCATGATAGATGTCGTGCAGGAACATGTTCAGCGCCGTAATGCGCTGAATCAGCCCTTTTTCGATGGTCTGCCATTCAATGCTGGGAATAATGCGCGGCAGCAGGTCATAGGGGAAAATTTTCTCCGTCCCCTCATCATGCCCATACACGGTGAAGGTCACGCCCTGGTGCAGAAAGCTGAGGTCTGCTGACGACTGCCGGTAGCGCAGTTCTTCAGCGGTCAGGTCGAGCAGGCGTTGGTACAGAATGTCGTAATGGCTGCGTGCGGTTCCATCTTCATGAAACATCTCATCATAGCAGCCGTGTTCCAGGTGGTAATTGGCGAACGGGGCTGAAAAGGTGCGGGTAGAAAGCTCGTCCATGACGGGTTGTCTGCGTCCTGTCTGCGGTCTTGTTTCACACTTTTCACTAGTATAAAGGACGCTTCACATTCGTGCTTTAGGCGCTTTGCGATAACACCCCATCATATGGATTATACAAAGTGACGAACATTTCAGGTAAAATAGGTGGATTACACCCAGACCCCCATTTTTCAACAACGTGGAACCGAGGACGAGCGTTGACCGATTCTATTGGTACGAACGAATTTTACAGCATCCATGTCGCAGAACCGGATCAGGATGGGTTGATCACCCGCCCGCTGATTCCGCTGCGCACGATGGTGATCTACCCGAACGTGATCTCCCCTATTCCGCTGACCACCCCGTCGGCACGGGCGGCGGTGGATGCGGCGCACCGTGCGACCGCGATCACCGTGAGCGTGAAAGATTCCGATTCGGTCGAGATCACGCCAGCAGATTTACAGCAGATCGGCGTGGAAGTCGCCATCGGGCGGACGCTGCGCCTGCCGGACGACATGCAGAGCGTGCTAGCACAGGGCCGCCGCAGAGTCGAGATCGTCGAGATCGTGCAAACGGAGCCGTACTGGGTCGCCAAAGCGCGCCCGCTGGACGACATCGAGCATGACTCTGAAAACACCGACGCGATCATGGAAGCGGTGCTGACGATGTTTCAGCGCGTTGTCGAAATGAACGATCACATCCCCGAAGAAGTGCTGCTGTACGCGCTCAACGCCGAAACCCCCGGTTGGCTGGCAGACCTGATCGCTTCTACGCTGTCGCTGCCGCTGGAAGACCGCCAGACCGTACTGGAAACGCTCGACGCTGAGGCGCGGCTGCGCCATGTGGCCGGGCTGCTGAGCCAGGAACTCAACGTGTTGGAACTGCGCGAGGAGATCACCGGGCAGGTGCAGGCGGAACTGGATCGCAGCCAGCGTGAAATGTATCTGCGCGAACAGATGCGCGTAATCCAGGACGAACTGGGCGAAGGCGACCTGTTCGCGCAGGAAATTGAAGAAGTGCGCGAACAGATCGTCAAGGCTAACCTGCCGCCGGATATTCACGAAAAAGCGGTGAAAGAACTGCAACGGTTGGCACTGATGACCCCAATGGCTCCCGAAGTCGGCATCGTGCGGACATATCTGGATTGGCTCACGTCGATTCCCTGGTCGAACCAGAGCGAAGATCGGCTGGATGTGGCCCACGCCAAAACCATCCTCGACCGTGAACACTACGGCCTGCCCAAGATCAAGGATCGCATCCTGGAATACATCGCAGTGCGTAAAGTGCTGGCCGACCGTGAAGCGCGGGATGCGGAAGCGCTCGCCAAAGCGACTGCCGCCGCTGCGGCTGAAGCCCAGGCACAGGGAATTGTGCTGCAAAGCCCCCCTGATGCTGAGTCAGGCGATGAGTCTGCGCCGAAGCCGAAGCGTTCGGCCAGCCCAATTCTGTGCTTTGTCGGGCCGCCGGGGACGGGCAAAACATCGCTCGGCAAAAGTATCGCGGCGGCGTTGGGGCGCAGTTTTGTCCGCGTCAGCCTGGGCGGGGTGCGCGATGAAGCCGAAATACGCGGTCACCGCCGGACATACATCGGCGCGCTCCCAGGCCGCATCATCCAGACCATGCGCCGTGCCGGGACGGTCAATCCGGTCTTTGTGCTGGACGAGATCGATAAACTGGGCATGGACTTTCGCGGCGACCCGGCGGCGGCACTGCTGGAAATCCTTGACCCCGAACAGAACAACGCCTTCAGCGACCACTACCTGGATGTGCCGTTCGATCTTTCGAAAGTGTTCTTCATCACCACCGCCAACGACCTGGAACCGCTCCCGCCTGCCCTGCTGGATCGCCTGGAAGTGATCGAACTGAGCGGCTACACCGAAGAAGAAAAGATCGCCATCGCACGCCAATTTTTGATCCCGCGCCAGTTGGAAGAACACGGCATCGAAAATGCGGGCATCAGCTTTGAAACGCCCGCCCTGCAAACACTGATCCGTGAATACACCTATGAGGCCGGGGTGCGCAACCTGAACCGGGAGATCGCCAACGTGTGCCGCAAGATCACCCGGCAGCTTGCGGAAGGCAAAAAGTTCAGCCGCCGCGTCACCAGCGCGCAGGTACGGCGTTACCTGGGCGTGCCACCGTTCGACGACCTGCGCGTCAATGAAAACGATGCCGTCGGCGTGGCAACCGGGCTGGCGTGGACTCCGTATGGCGGCGATGTACTGACCATCGAAGTCCAGGTGCTGCCCGGCAAAGGCACGCTCACCATGACGGGTTCGCTGGGTGACGTGATGCAGGAATCGGCACAGGCAGCGCTGAGCTATATGCGTTCGATTGCCGAAGCACTCGACATCCCGTTCGATGACTTCGAGGAATTCGATATTCACGTTCACATCCCGGAAGGAGCCGTACCGAAAGACGGGCCTTCCGCCGGGATCACCCTGGCAACGGCGATGATCTCGGCCTTCACCGAACGCATGGTGCGGCACGATTTCGCCATGACGGGCGAAGTCACCATCCGGGGGAAAGTGCTGCCTGTGGGCGGGATCAAAGAGAAGGTGCTGGCCGCCCGCCGCGCCCGTGTGTTCAACGTGATCCTGCCGCTGCAAAACAAGAAAGACCTGGAAGATATTCCCAAAGAAGCGCTGGCCGATATGACAATCCAGTTTGTCGAGACAATGGGCGATGTGCTGAATCTGGTGCTGCACGCGCCGCCCACCAGCGAACTGAAGCGCGACAAGATTCGCCGCGAACGCGACGAAAAAGACAAGGAAGCAGAGAAATCAGGCCACGAGGGATAGGCCTTTCGGTGGATAAAGAGACAGGGTGAATCGCGTAAGCTGAAAAACAGCAGGACTTTTGGCTTACCGAGAGCAGTCGTATCACCATGTCTACCAGATGGCGTAACCTTGTGGCTCCACATTTAACCTACCGTTCCATTATGGCAGGGACGCTGTGCGGGCTGGTGATCGTCGTTCTGGGCTTCATCAGCCGCCCGTCCCTGGCGGATTCTGCGTTTCCCAATCCCAGTCAATGCCCGGTACAGATCAGCGAAGCGCTGACCCGCGTCGCGGACGTATGCGGCGGTTTAGGGCGCAACCAGGCGTGTTATGGCAACGAACGCATCCTGGCCGAACCGCAGCCCAATATCGAGCCGGATACGTTCACCTTTGCCAAACTGGGCGATATTGCTGAGATCAGCCGCTTACGCCGCATTTCGACCTCGCCGTTCGACCCGGCACAGCAGATATGGGGCATTGCACTGCTGCGGGCGCAGGTGACGCTGCCCGATTCGCTGCCCGGCCAGAATGTCACGTTTCTGATGATGGGCGATACGGAAATGAACACCGAACGCCCAGATATGAGCGCTTTCCAGGTGCGCACAGGCATTGGGGCGATTTTGTGTCAGGAAGTCCCCGAAGCCGCCTTGTACATCCAGTCGCCGGAAGGCATCCGCGTCCAGATGACGATCAACGGCGCGGAGATCGATATTGGTTCGACGGTGCGCATCCACGCCAGCGACCAAACGCGCATGATGGTCGTCAGCCTATTGGAAGGCAGCGCCACGATCAGCGCGTTCGGCGTACAGCGCGACCTGATCCCCGGTTCAGAAATTCATCTCCCGCTGGAGGCAGAAGGACTGAACGTGAGCGCATCCCCGTCCGAACTGCTGCCGTATGTGCATGATCCAGTCGATGATGCGGCGCTCTCGCTGCTGGATCGGGCATTCCCGGTGCCAGCCCCGTACATTGCTCCGACCGCTGCGGAAGAATCATGCGCCGTGCGTACCGATTGGCCGCACACGTATACCGTGCGTCCTGGCGATACCCTCTCATCGCTGGCCGCTGCCGCTGGCCTTTCGACGGAAGATATGGCGCAGGGCAACTGCATCGACAATCCAAGCCGAATTGTGGTTGGGCAGATGCTTTACGCGCCCAATCCGGTTCAGTTCGTCTCGTATCCATCAGCGCCACCTGCTCAGACTTCACAGCAGCACCAGGGTCATGGTGGACAAAACAACCCGCCGCCAGCAGGTAACGCTCAACCACCGCCACAAGGATCGTTCTGTGGCAACGGCATCTGCGATCCCGGTGAAAATCATGGTCAGTGCCGTGCCGATTGTTCGCCCGGTGAAAACGGCAACGGTCACGGTAATGGTGGCGGCGGCGGCAACGGGAACGGCGGCGGCAACGGGAACGGCGGCGGCAACGGGAACGGCGGCGGCAACGGCGGCGGGAATGGCAACGGCGGTGATGATGACGATGATGACGATGATGACGATGATGATGATTAATCTCGCTCCTCTGGAATGCTGAGCTAAACACCCTGTCGCCGTCAGGCGGACGTGGGTTGACGCACCACAAAAACACCCTATGCTGAAAGCGTAATCATTTATCAGCTCATGGAGTGTTCAGCTTATGCCTTCATCAAGCCCATTCCGCGCCGTCCGCGCACTCACGCGCCTGTCCGCGCTGCTTACGCTGTGCTTCATCCTGCTGTTCGGCTTGGCTCCCTCGTCCGTTCAACGCCTGAATGCTGCGCCCATCCTGTATCAGGCCGGGCCGACCTGTGCAGCACAAGCGCGTGAAGCGCTGGAACGCGCCAGCACCGCGTGCAGCGGTTCTGCATTAGGACGTAACCAGGCGTGCTACGGGAACGCGCTGATCGATGTCGAACTGCGCCCCGATGTGGAACCAGACACGATTACGTTCGCCAGCACGGGCGATGTGGCGAGCCTGCTCAGTTTCCAACGGATCAGCACCGCACCCTACCAGGTCGATACGGGCGAATGGGGCATCGCCCTGATCAAGGCACAGGCCAATCTGCCCGATTCGCTGCCCGGCCAGAACGCGACCTTCCTGTTGTACGGCGACAGCACGCTTACATCGCCGCTCCCTACCCTGCGCGCCTTCAGCATCGAAACGCGCGTCGGCAGCGTGCTGTGCGAAGCACTGCCGGACTCTGCGCTGATCATCCAAACGCCCGAAAATCAGCAGATCGCGCTGAACATCAATGGCGCAGATGTGATCCTGGGTTCTACGGCGCACATTACCGCCTCACAGGATGACGACATGATCGTCCGCCTGCTCGAAGGTTCAGGCGTGGTCACCGCGTTCGGGGAATCGCGCCTGCTCGTCCCCGGTACCGAAGTGTGGATGCCATTGGGCGGCGAAAACGGGACGACCGTGATCGATGCGCCTGGCAGCATCCGCCCGCTTGACATGAATGCCGTGAATGATCTGCCGCTCGACCTGCTCGACCGCGACATCGAAATGCCAACCATCCGGTTCACCGCTGCCGAAAGCACCGCCACACCCACCGCCAACGGAGCCTGTACGGTACGCCAGGATTGGGGCTTCACTTACGTGATTCAGCCGGGCGATACGCTCTCGTCCATCGCCGGGCGTGCGGGTATCACCCTGCAAGCGCTGACTGAAGGCAACTGTATTCAGGATGCAGCGCGCATTCTGGCGGGGCAAACACTGCGCACACCCGTTCAGGTGAGCGCGCCGCCGCGTGTCACCGGTGGAACGGCCACCGCCACCCGCCCGAATCAGGCCGCCGCGACCAGCACCCCTACCAGCACCCCGCAAAGCCAGGCACAGCCCGTCACCGCCTTTCTGCGCGCCAATTCCACCCAGATCGTGTTAGGCCAGTGTGTCGATCTGTCGTGGGGGGTCAATGCGACGGGCGAAATCAGCTATTCCAACCTGAATGGGCTGCCCGTCCCCCTCAATGGGAACCGTCAGGAATGCCCTGAAACCAACACGACGTATGTGTTCATCATGGCCTTCACCGATGGCCGCGCCTCGAATGCGTCCGTCACGGTGAATGTATTGACTCCTGAGGATTGAACCCCTGCCGAATCTGCGTGATCGTGGGGACGCGCCGCCGTGCGCCGTCCCCGCGAAGTGTATGCGGCACGCTGGCGGATAGTGCTGGACAGGGGTTTGTGGTATCTTTGCAGCCTACCTTTCGATAAACCCGAAGCAGTTTACCGCTTATGGCACGATTTTTTCTCCTGTTGATTCTGCTGTGCGCCGCCTGCAACATCAACGCGCCAGCCCCGACCGAAACGCCCACCCTTACGCCGCCGCCCACCCAACCTGCAACCGCCACATCGACGGCCACGTCGCAGCCGCCCACCGCAACCGTGACCGCATCGCTAACCCCTTCGGTCACGCCGACTGCGACCCTGACGACCACGCCGACGATCACCCCACTGCCAAGCAGCACCCCGCGCCCGGTTGTGGGGTTCGTATACGATAACTGGGAGCGCATCAACGCCGAGAATGTGCTGTCACAGCTTCCTAATGGGCTGATCGCGTTCGTCAACTTCAACAACCGCGAAACCACTGGCGGTACGCCGCAGCCCGTCAACGATACGCAGATTTTGTACTATGTCTCACCCCTCACCCCTGGCGGGCGCATCCCCATCGTGGAGATGACGGGTGCGACGGGCGACCAGATTTTCATCGCGCCCGGCGGCGATGCGATTGCTTACCTGCGGCCTATCGGCGGCACGACGGCCAGCGGCCTGTACATCATCGATATGCAGATCGGCATCAGCGGGCGCATTCTGCCGATCAATACGCTGGTGCAGCAGAATATTTTCAGCCCGCCTGCCTGGTCAGGCGATGGATCGCGGCTGGCATTGGTTCTGGATACGGGCTATGACCTGGAGATTTTCGCCGTCGGGCGGGATGGATCGAACCCGACCAACCTGACCAATCACGGCGCATACGATTTTTACCCGTCGTGGTCGGCAGATGGCCGCTACCTGCTTTTCGTCAGCGACCGGAATACCTGCCCAAGCTGGCGGCCTGGCGAAGACCTGACGTGCGACGGTACGGGCGAACTTCCGCCTTTTGGCGGCCATGTGTTCGTGCTGGACACCGTGACGGGCAGTGTGCAGCAGGTCGGTGAACAAATCGTCACCGAACCGCCGCGCTGGTTGAACGCACGCCAGGTCGCCTATGCCGTCGGTGACCCGACACTGGGCGACCCGGAACGTTCGCTGTACGTCGGCGACATCGTGACCGGGCAGTCCCGCGAAATTCGCCGCGATGCCGGGGTCGATGATGCGATCAAGCTGGGCGAAGCCTGGTCACCCGCCACCGGGGAGCTGTTCTACCAGGCAGCGACCAACACTTCGACCGAACTGGTCACGATGGTGATCGGCGGCAGCGAAACCGGACGCAGCAGCCAGTTCACCTTCAGCCGCTACGGGGTATCTGCCGATTTTTCGCCCAATGGGGACCGGATCGCCGTCGGTGGGGTAAATGGCCAATGTCCATTCGGCGCAGTGGTGCTAAGCAGCACGCTCGATGTGATCAGCGCGGCCAATCCACCGCCGAGCATGTGCGAACCGACGTTTTCGCCGGATGGCCGCTTCATCGCGTACACCGGGGTCAGTCCCCGGCTGGATGGCCGCGTGGATGTATACGTCGCCAACAACAACGGCGCATTTTTGGGCAATCTGACTCAAGGGCTGCGCGGGCAGATTCAACTGCTTGGCTGGGTGGGCGGCTGATCGTGGACAGCAGGCCAGGATCGGTATAATCACGCACAGAGATTGACCGCCTTCTGAAGGCCGCACCCGTAAGGATACGCTATGACATGGAATGAACGGATCGCCGTCGTCACCGGAGCCAGCCGGGGAATCGGTCGCGGTATTGCGCTCGAACTGGCGAAGCGCGGCGCGACCGTCGTCGTGAACTACAACGCCAGCGCGGATGCGGCGGGTGAAGTCGTCGCGGAGATTGAAGCGTTAGGGGCGCAAGGGCTGGCGGTCAAAGCCGACGTAAGCCAGGAAGCGGACGCGGACGCGCTGATCAAGACGACAATAGATGCCTTTGGCAGAATCGATATTCTGGTCAACAATGCCGGGACAACCCGCGACAACGTGATCATGCTGATGAAGGCCGACGACTTCGATACCGTGATCGAAACCAACCTGCGCAGCACCTGGCTGGTGAGCAAAGCCGCCGTCCGGTCGATGATGCGCAAGCGCTATGGCCGCATCGTGAATATCACCAGCATCAGCGGGATCATGGGGAACGGCGGTCAGACCAACTACAGCGCCAGCAAAGCCGGGATCATCGGGCTGACCAAAGCGCTGGCACGGGAAGTGGCCTCACGCGGGATCACCGTGAACGCGGTCGCGCCGGGGTTCGTCAATACCGATCTCACGGCGGGGCTGCCCGAAGACATCCTGAAGAAGTTGAATGAAAACATCCCGTTAGGACGCTGGGGAACGGTGGAAGATGTAGCGCTGGCGACGGCGTTCCTGGCCTCTGATGAAGCCGCGTACATCACCGGGCATGTGCTGACCGTCGATGGCGGACTGGCGATGTAACCGATCATGCAGCCACAGAAAAGCGAGTGAGGACAAATGCCGACCATTTTCTCGAAGATCATCGCCCGTGAAATTCCGTCGGACATCGTGTACCAGGATGACCGCGTGACGGCGTTCAAGGACATCAACCCGGCAGCCCCGGTGCATATCCTGATCGTGCCGAACAAGGAAATTCCCACTGCCGACGACATCACCGAAGCCGATGAAGCCGTATTGGGTCATATGCTGTTCGTGGCAAAACAGGTCGCTCGGCAGATGGGCATTGGCGAAAGCGGCTACCGTTTGATCATCAACTGTAAAGACGATGGCGGCCAGGAAGTGTATCATCTGCACCTGCACCTGGTAGGCGGGCGCAGATTGGGACCGATGCTGCCAAAACGCGATTGATGACCTGTGAACGTGCGATCCCGCCGCTGTGTTTCAACGGGATCGCACGGTACAGATGCTTTACGGCGTATCGGTGACTTCGGGCGTGCTGTCGCTTTCCGGTGCGGCTTCACTGTTCGGTGTTGATTCGGCCTGTGGAGTGCTTTCGATCAGGCCGCGTTCGAGCGCGCTTTCGCCGGGCTGGCCGGGCGTGACCGCCGTCGGCTGGCTGATCGGGCGGCTGAGCCGTTCAATTTCTTCATCGATACGCGCCAGAATCGTATCGGGGTCGATCATGGGGGTGTTATCCTCATCGTTGAGCGGCACCACGCCATTGATGGCAATCGTCGGCGTGCTTTGGTAATTCGCCAGCGCCCGCGCCTGAGTAGAGGCACGGGTCATGATCTCGTCTGGCCGCCCACTGCCAATGCACCCGTAGAATGCGTTGACATCGGCACCCAGGGTTTCAACGGCGGCGCGCAGCCGGGTATCGGTGAACGATTGATTGCCGAACAACCCCTGCCAACTGAAAAAAGCGTCCTGCAATTCCCAGAAGGCGGACGGGTCTTGTTCGCTTAGGCAGATGGCCGCTGCCGCTGCACCGCGCCCGTTCGTCACCGTCCCAGTCCCGAAGATCGGCACGTACACCAGCGAAATTGCGCCAGCGCGTACCCGTTCCACCAGCCCGGCAGCCGTCGCATCGTGGAAGCTGGCGCAGGCCGTACAGTCGAAGCTTGAATACAGCGTTACCTGCACGGGCGAGTCGGGGTCGCCCAGTTCGGGGAATCCATCCAGGTTGCGGGTGGCTTCCAGGCCATCGTAACGCGCCGCCGCGCTTTCGGGAATCGGCGCATCAGCGGGCGCGTTACGCAGAATGATCGCCAGCAGGATCACGCTTACGGCCACCGCCGCCACAATGATGATCGTCGCGGCTTGCTGGCGGCGGCGCTGCTGTTCACGTTCTTTCATGCGTTCTTCGGCGCGTTTGCGCCCTACTGCGCTGAGCGAAGCCGCAGACGGTGCCGCCGCCGGAGGCATTTCAGGCCGCCCCGCACGGTTTCCGGCTGTGCCTGGCGTTTTGCCGGACGTGTTTTTACCGCTGGACGACGTTCCACCCGTCCGCGCCGCCGATGCGCGGCTGGCACGGTTGGAGCGGGGGTTCTGGTTCTGGTCACTCGACATAATCGCTGCACATCCTCAAGCGTCATCATGGACGCGATACATCCCGTGAAAAGACGAGTCTACACGGTTGCGTGCCAGATGCGTAGGGCTAGCGCCCGCGCGCTCGCCAGCTTTGCAGGTATTCCCCGAAGCGCGACAGGCTGCGTGGGATATGGTCGAATATGACCGGGAATTTCACCAGTTTCGACGGTTTGAGCGGCTGCATGGGCGCATCCAGCGGCGGCAGGTCGCCCGTGACATCGGGAACCCACAGTGCTTTAGGGCGGTTTTCCGCCAGATGCAGCGGCGGCGGTTCCGGCATCGTCGATCCGTGCAGTGGGTCAGCGATCAACCCCTGTTCGATCAGGTCACGAGTCAGCACATTGATCTGTGCAACGTCGGCATCAGTCACCGGGCGGTAGCACGTCCCGGTCAACCAACCATTCCGGTTGAACATGAGCGTCAGCCCGCCGAACAGATCGACATTCGAGCCGTTGAACTGGCGATACTCCGCACCCGTCAGGGTGATGCGGCGGTGAGAAAAGTACGTCAGGTAGGCGGTACCTTCGGCGTTGCGGTATGCAGCCAGCGGAGTCAGGTTGGCATCCGGCGGCAGTTTCAGGGCGGGGATGATTGTTTCTTCCAGCAACAACGCCGATGCCAGCGCGGAATTCAGCGTGCGCGGAAGCTGCACTTCCGGGAGTGCGTCCTGTGCGGCGATGTGCTGACGTGCGTCGGCTTCGGGCAAAATCTGTCGTTCCGCAAACACCTTGATCAGCACGTCGTTGTAGGCATCCGGGTACAGGTAGCGCGCCGCTGTCAGGAACGATTTCGCCATATCCGCGTAATCGAACTCCCCGACTGGTCCGATTTCGACCGCGCACACGAGCATCTGCCCCATGATGTGCCGGGTGCGGTGCAGCGCGATACGGGGCGACATTTCACCGCGCAGTTTTTCATAAATGCCCACCAGCACATCGTAGAATGCCCCCGTGAACAGGCGGGAATAATTGTGCGCTTCGCGTGCCAGTTCGGTATCGTACTGCGATGCACGGTAGCTCATCGCATCGAACGGCACCGCATGAAAGTGGTTGATCGCGTTGCGCAGGTACATCGTGTGTTCCTGCACATGTTCTTCCAGCGGTGGGCTGGCCTTGCTCATCCATTCGGCCAGCGCCGCGATGAAATTGTTCGTCCGCAAATTGCCACCCGTCAGGTCTAAAAACCGGGTGATCAGCGAATCGTCATGCAGTGCGACCAGCACCGCCGCCATATCGCCAAAGCTTTCGTGGAACGACATCGGCCCTAAGCCGAACGATTCGTTGTACAGGTCGCGCAGTCCATCCAGCACCGCATGGGCGGTTTCGTGGCTGACGACATCGGCACTTTGCGCAGCGACGAACGATTCGCCGTTGTGTTCCATGCCGTAAAACCCCAACATACGATCCTGTTCGCTGTAGAAGGCATTCGCGCCCTGTCCCACATGCGGGTTGACATCCAGGCGCGGCGACGGAAACGACCAGGGAAGTTCCCGGTGCGCGTACCGCTCGAACATGCGCAGCGTGAACGTGGCGTAGTAGAAAGCATTCACCTGGTCGAATTCGCGTGTGCCTGGCTCGTAATAATAGTTGCCATCAGCATCCGGTTGGGCGGGTTCGCCTTCACTGTCATGAATGCGCACACGGGAATTGACCAGGCCGGGACGAATATCTACCGCCGCCATGATGCGCACTTCCGGTTCCCCCACGAAGGGGTCTTGCGGATACACCAGCACGCGCACGGTCGATGCGGCTTCGGACGCTTCTTCTTCTTGCAGCGTGAACGAGCTGAGCGCCCGCTGTGCGATTAGCGATGGGATGTTCGAGAGATTGTGTTCCTGCAAACGGCGCAGTCGGTAATAAGCTGCCCGCGTTTCATCGCTCATGCACAATATCCTTTCGGTTGGGTATCTGGCATCCTCTACAAGGACGCTTTAAGCATATTAAGGCCAATTCGATCTGACAAATGCCAAAAATGTGGGGTACAATCGCACTATCAGCCAGTCAACAATTCAAACATTATCCTCAATCTTTTTGATGTCCCTTTTGATTGGGTTCTAGGTCACAACTTCCTCGTTGACCCCATGTGTAAGGTGAACGGCATGAGTACACGAATCGATTCGTTTGGTACACGCGGCACCCTGGAAACCGCCAACGGCGCAGCGGTCATCTACCGCCTGGGCAAACTGGCGGAACGGTATCCCACCATCGCGCAGCTTCCTTTCAGCATAAAAATCCTGCTTGAAAATGCGCTGCGCAATCTCGATAATTTTGAAGTCAGCGAAAACGATGTGATCGCGCTGGCGACATGGAATGCCCCCGCCCCTGCACAGGTCGAAATCCCATTCAAGCCTGCCCGCGTGGTGCTGCAAGACTTCACCGGGGTGCCGGTCGCGGTTGACCTGGCTTCGCTGCGCAGTGCCATGCAGCGCGCCAGCGGTGACCCGCGCAAGATCAACCCGATTGTCCCGGTCGATCTGGTGATCGACCATTCCGTACAGGTCGATTATTTCGGGCGCTCGGATGCGATCATGCTCAATGCAGGCGTGGAATTCGAGCGCAACCGCGAACGCTACGAATTTCTGCACTGGGCGCAAAAATCGTTCCGCAATTTCCGCGTAGTGCCGCCCGCAACCGGGATCGTACATCAGGTCAACCTTGAATACCTGGCCAAAGTCGTCCAGTTGTTCGAAATCGACGGCGACATAGTTGCGCTGCCCGATACGCTGGTCGGAACCGACAGCCACACCACCATGATCAACGGCCTGGGGGTAGTCGGATGGGGTGTCGGCGGCATCGAAGCCGAAGCCTCGATGCTTGGCCAGCCGATTTATATGCTCCTGCCCCAGGTGATCGGCTTCAAGCTGACAGGCTGCCTGCCAGAAGGCGCGACCGCCACCGATCTGGTCCTCGTGGTCACACAAATGCTGCGCAAAAAAGGCGTGGTCGATAAGTTTGTCGAATTTTACGGTCCTGGCTGCGGCGCACTGGGTTTGGCTGACCGCGCCACGATTGCGAACATGGCTCCTGAATACGGCGCGACGATGGGCTTTTTCCCGGTGGACGATGAAACGCTGGCGTATTTGCGCCGCACCGGGCGCAATGAAGCCACCGTCGATCTGGTCGAACGGTACAGCAAGGAACAGGGGTTGTTCCGCACCGACGACACGCCCGACCCGGTGTTCACTGATACGCTCGAACTCGACCTTAGCACGGTGGAACCGAGCATGGCCGGCCCGAAGCGCCCACAGGATCGCGTGCTGCTGCGCGACATGAAAGGCGCGTTTGAAAAAGCGCTGCGCGCATCCGTCGATCAGCGTGGGTTCGCGCTCGATGAAACGGCTGTCGAGCGGCAGGCGACCGTCCACGATAACGGCCATACAATGAACGTTGGGCATGGCGTGGTGGTGATCGCCGCGATCACGAGCTGCACCAATACCAGCAATCCATCGGTCATGATCGGGGCGGGGCTGCTGGCGAAAAAAGCGGTCGAAAAAGGGCTGGATGTCAAGCCTTACGTCAAGACCAGCCTTGCGCCCGGTTCGCGCGTCGTCACCGATTACCTGAACGCTGCCAAGCTGACCCCCTACCTGGAAGCGCTCGGCTTTCACACTGTCGGCTACGGCTGCACGACCTGCATCGGCAACAGCGGCCCGCTCCCGCAGCGCGTCGCCCAGGCCGTGACCGAAGGCGAACTGGTCGCTTCGGCAGTGCTGAGCGGCAACCGCAACTTTGAAGGCCGCGTGAACCCGCTCGTCAAGGCGAACTATCTCGCGTCGCCGCCGCTGGTGGTGGCCTATGCCATCGCCGGGACGGTCGATATTGACCTGGTGAATGACCCCATCGGTCATGACCGCGATGGCAACCCGGTCTATCTGCGTGAAATCTGGCCGTCGCAGCAGGAGATCGCCCAGACGATCAGCGATTCGATCACGCCGGAAATGTTCCTGAAGCAGTACGGCAGCGTCTACACCGTCAACGAAACCTGGAACGAAATTCCGAGCGCGGTCGGGGATGTGTTCAGTTTCAACCGCAAAAGCACGTACATCCAGGAACCGCCTTTCTTCCAGGATTTCAGCCCGACCCCGGCAGATGTGCAGCCGATCAAGGGCGCACGGGTGCTGGCTTTGCTGGGCGATTCGATCACGACCGATCACATCTCCCCAGCGGGCAACATCGCCGCGAACAGCCCGGCAGGTAAGTACCTGCTCGAAAACGGGGTGGCCGAAGCCGATTTCAACCAGTATGGCGCACGGCGCGGCAACCATGAAGTGATGATTCGCGGCACGTTCGCCAATATCCGGCTGCGCAACCTGCTTGTGCCGGAAACGACGGGCGGCGTGACCGAATACCTGCCCACTGGCGACGTGATGAGCATTTATGAGGCTTCGACGCGCTACATTGCCAACGCTACCCCGCTGATCGTGATCGCTGGGGTGGATTATGGTATGGGGTCAAGCCGTGACTGGGCGGCCAAAGGCACGGCACTGTTAGGCGTAAAGGCCGTGATCGCCCGCAGCTACGAACGCATTCACCGCAGCAACCTGGTCATGATGGGCGTGCTGCCGCTGCAATTCAAAGACGGCGAAAGCTACCAGACGTTGGGGCTGACGGGGCGCGAATCGTTCGAGATCGTCGGCATTGAAACGCTCACGCCCAAGCAGGATGTCACCGTCCGCGCCACACACCCGGAAACGGGCGATGTGAAGGCATTCACTGTGATCTGCCGCATCGATACGCCCGTTGAAGTGCAGTACTACCGCAACGGCGGCATCCTGCCGACCGTGCTGCGCAAGTTCCTGAACTAACGCGGTTCCAGTTTCATCAATCGCCGGGGCGCAGCAGGTCTGCGCCTCTGGCTTCCTACCGCTATACGCGCATTCAAACTGAATTTCAGGCAGTGACCATGACCGTTTATAAAAATCAGATCGTGCTGTATACCGATGGCGCGTGTTCCGGCAATCCTGGTCCCGGCGGCTACGCGGCGATCGTGGTGGCTTATGATGCGGACGGCAGCCCGGTCAAAGAAAAGATCGTCACGGGTGGTGCGAAGCACACCACCAATAATCAAATGGAAATTCGTGCCGTGATCGACGGGCTGCGCGCCCTGGAAACGCCGACCGCCGTCACCATCGTGTCCGATTCGCAGTATGTGATTTACACCATGACGAAAAACTGGAAGCGCAACAAAAATCAGGATTTATGGGAACAGCTCGACGATCTGGTCAGCCTGCATAAAGTCAAATGGACGTATGTGAAAGGTCACGCCGGACACGCCTATAACGAACGCTGCGATCAGCTTGCCGTCGCAGAAATTGCCAAGTTCCGGCAGTAGTCGAAGGACAGGCCATCACACATTATGCCATCCATCGCAAACCGGGTCGCCCACCTGGGGACGACCATTTTCACCGAGATCAACGAACTGGCGTTGAAGCACAACGCGCTGAACTTAGGCCAGGGCAGGCCGGACTTCGATCCGCCGCTGGCTTTGATTGCTCAATTGACGAGTGCGGTACAGGGGACGAATGGTGCTGCTCCTCTTGCCGTGACGCATCAGTATGCGCCCGGAAACGGCGCGCCGCCGCTGCGCAAAGCCATCGCTGACCACGCCGGGCGCTTCTATAACCTGGACATCGACCCGGATCGGGGCGTGGTCGTCACAGCGGGCGCGACGGAAGGCATTTTCGCGGCGCTGGTCGGCCTGGTGGATCGCGGCGATGAAGTGATCATCATCGAACCGTTTTTCGACAGCTACGTCCCGAATGTGGAATGGTTGGGCGCGACCCCGGTGTTCGTCCCCATGCGTCCGCCGGACTGGACGCTTGACCCGGACGAACTGCGCCGGGCATTCACGCCGAAAACCAAAGCGATCCTGCTCAATACGCCCCATAACCCGACCGGGCGGGTATTCAGCCGTGCAGAATTGCAGTGCATCGCGGATTTGTGCATCGAACACGATGTCGTGGCGATCAGCGATGAAGTGTATGAACATCTCACTTTCGGGGGCGCGCCGCACGTGCCGATGGCCAGCCTGCCAGGGATGCACGAACGCACCGTGACCGTGAGCAGTTTGGGCAAGTCGTTCAGCGTGACGGGCTGGAAGATCGGCTGGGTGTACGGTCACCCCAACATGATGATCGGCGTGAGCCGGGCGCACCAGTTCATCACGTTTGCGGTCAATCATCCCGGCCAGGCAGCGGCGGCAGCGGCGCTCAGCCTGCCGGGGACGTACTTCGAGGATTTTCAGGCGATGTACGCCGCCAAGCGCGACCTGATGATCGGCGGGCTGCGGGCTGCGGGGCTGCGCGTGAACACGCCCGAAGGCACGTATTTTGCAATGGCCGATTTCAGTGCGGTGTTCGATGGCGACGATCTCGAATTTGCCCGCTACCTGACGAGCGAGATCGGTGTGGCGTGCATTCCACCGACAGCTTTTTACAGCCAGGAACATGCGTACATGGCCAGCACACAGGCGCGGTTCGCCTTCTGCAAAAGCGATGATACGCTGCGGCAGGCGGCGGAACGGCTCGCACGCCTGAACGGGTGACAATGACCCTCTACAGCGCTTGCATACGGCGGTAGAGGGGAATTCTCTTATGTGAACAGGAAGATCACCAGCCCCGCCCCAGTGATGGCCGACAGCACCAGCCCGACGATCAGCCGCACCGCGAAGATGCCGATCACCGCCGAAGCCCCGGCGATGCGGCGTTTGCGGCGCTCTTTTTCGTCCATCAGCATTTCGCCTTCAAAATGGCGCACGGCATCGTACAGCGTGAACGCCGCAAATGCGCTAAGCCCCAGGGTACTGAGGATTGCCAACAGGCTGTAGTGATTGACCGGAAACAGGTTGAGCAGGTTGAACACGAATGCCAGCACCGTCGCGGCCAGGCTAAGCGGCAGCCACACCAGGGTCACCGCATACAGATGCTTCAGATATGGGGGCCGAAGCTTCAGCCAGGTGCGCAGCACCAGCCATGAGATACCCGCACCACCCATCAGCGTCCCTATATAGAATGGCACGCCCAACAGCAGCATGACCAGGCCCGCCGCAATGTTGAAGATCCGTCCGCTGGCGGCGAATTCGGCGGTCACCCGCCCTTCCACGAACCAGATCGTAAAGGCGAACAGCACGGTCTGAATCACGCTGGTGAACAGCGCATACAGCCAGTAACGCCACCACGAAGCGCGCTCGATCTCCTGAGCGTAGGCATTCCGGCGGCGAGTCAGGATGCGCACGCTGGCGCGCAGCAGCGTGACCCCGCCGCGCAAAAAACTTCCCAAGCTGATGCGGGCGGGCGCACCTGGAATATCGATGGGCAGCGCGAACCCGGTATCGCCCAACGCTGCGCCCAACAGCGACCCGGCATCGGGCGCGAGAGGCCGCAGGGTAGCGAACGAGACATTGCTTTTTTCGGTGCGCGGCTCACTGGGATCGCTGCCCAGGCGCGACGCGAGCAAATCCTCATCGTCGTAGGGTGTGGTGGTGCGTGAAGCGGGACGGCGGCGCAGCGGCGCAAAATCGTCCGGGTCGGGGAGCGCATCGCCGCCCGTCGCACGGCTGTCGAAATCGTCGGGATCAGGGTCGGCAGAGACAGGCGCGTCCCAGCTCAGAATCATTGGTGGTTCGGCGGGTTCGATGGGCGCAGAACGTGCGTTTTTGGGCGGCGCATCCCAAGTATCGCCGCTCAGGATCACGGGGGGTACAGTGCGCGGCGTTTCCGGTGACCCTGGCCTGGAGCCGGACTCTGGCTTTGAGCCAGACGGTGGCTTCGGGGTCGATGGCGCGGTTGGGTGGGTCGGGTTAATGGCCGCCCGTTCCCTCTCCAGTAGTTTATCGAGAATGTCCCTGGCTTTCGAATTGCCTGGGTTCAGTTCCAGCACCCGTTCCAGATAGCGTTTGCGCATAAACGGGTCGTGATCGGCAGCGGCCAGGTAAAACCAGGCCTGTTCGTTGTACGGGTTCAGGTCAACCACCTGGGAAAGCAGTGTGACCGCGCCTTCCCGGTTGCCCGCTTGCAGCGCCGCAACCCCTGCCCGCAGCAGTTCCATTTCCGATGCCATGATCACCCTTTGCGCGTTGAAATATCAGCCGCCCGTCCACCTGCTGCATTCATTATACGGTTTACCAACCGAACTTTAGCAAAAATATACGACTTTCGTCCTGACAAGAACACCTGTTTTCAAGTAGAATTTAAAGCATCTCGCAAAGGATTTAACAATATGAGACCGGGAAAGTCCTTCATTGCCGTCGCCGGGAACATTGGCGCGGGCAAAAGCACCTTGACGCGCCTGCTGGCTCAGGCGTTCGAGTGGGAACCTTTTTTGGAAGCCGCCGCCGAAAATCCTTACCTGGCGGATTTTTATCAGGATATGCGCCGCTGGAGTTTTCATTCCCAGGTGTTTTACCTGGGCAAGCGGTTGGAACACCACCGTCAGTTGATCGATCATCCCGGAAATGTGCTGCAAGACCGCACGGTGTATGAAGATGCAGAAATTTTCGCCCGCAACCTGTACGAACAGGGGCAGATGAGCGAACGCGATTACGATGCCTACCGCCGCCTGTACCATGCGGTCAGCAGTTTTCTGCCGCCGCCGCAGTTGATCGTGTATCTGCGCGGCAGTGTCGATACGCTGGTCAGCCACATTCAGCGGCGCGGCCACGATTACGAACGGGACATCCCCCGCGCTTACCTGGAACGGCTCAACCGCCTGTACAATGCGTGGATTGAGGACTGGACACTCTGCCCGATTCTGACTCTGGAGATGGATCAGCTCGATTTTCAGCATAACCCGGCGCATCTGGCGATGATCGTCGAACAGGTGCGCGGCCAGCTTTCCCCCGCTTGACACAATCGAACGCGGCTTGTACACGGTTCGGGCAATCTCCATACCACTGGGAGGGCCTGAACCGCTTTTTCTGATCGGAATACGCGCTGGCTGAGCAGGTGGTGAGTGTTGTCGATTCTGACGAATCTTCATAGACAAAATTGGCGGAATCGGCTAGACTGAATTTATCGCTTCAAACTGATTCATCAGATGAATAGCAGTCTTAAACGCTATGCCGCATATTGATCTTGATTCCGAATTGTTAGAGTACATCGTCCAGCACGGTTACCAGCCGGGCGACCGCCTGCCGACGATCAACGAGCTTCAGGAAAAAGAGCATCTCGGAATCAGCATCAGCAAAGTCCGTGAACAGCTTGAAGTCGCCCGTGCGCTCGGCCTGGTGGAGGTGCGCTCCAAAACGGGAATGCGCATGAAGGAATACAGCTTCACCCCGGCGGTGCGGCTCAGTCTGTTCTGTGCGCTGGCGCTTGACCCGCGCCATTTCGAGTTTTTCAGCCAGCTTCGCAACCACATCGAAACCGCGTTCTGGCATGAAGCCTGCGCCAGCCTGACCGATGACGACAAGGCCGAAATGCGTCAGTGTGTGGAAACGGCACGTCAGAAGTTGCTTGGCACACACATCGTGATCCCGAACGAAGAACACCGCCGCTTTCACCTGACCGTGTTCAAGCGGCTGGATAATCCGTTCGTAATGGGGCTGCTGGAAGCGTACTGGGATGCGTACCAGGCGGTCGAACTCAACCGCTATGCCGATTACGATTACCACCGTCAGGTATGGGATTACCACCAGCGCATTCTGGATGCCATCTGCGAAGGCGATTATGAACGGGCGCGTCAGTGGTTCGTCGATCACACGCAGTTGCTGCGTCATCAGCCGCGTATGCAAACGATAGAACGTGCAGCGGCTCCCCCGGTGCATGGTAACGGAAATACGCCCTAACATCGCGCACAAGTCCGAAAAGGAGCAAAATAGGACATTATGACAGTCGATATGCAGGCCAGCGTTCAAACACAGTTTTCGGGCAAGACCATCGTCAACGATTTCACGTTGGTCGTCGCCACCAAGAATGGGTCGGGCAGCCAGACCTCCAACGCGGTGATCATTCGGTCGCTGTTCCGCATGGGCATTCCGGTCAGCGGCAAGAACCTGTTCCCGTCGAACATCAAAGGGCTGCCGACGTGGTACACGATCCGCGCCAGCAAAGATGGCTACATCGCCCGCCGCGCCACGACTGAAATCGCCGTCGCCTTCAACCAGGACACGGCAGCGGAGGACATCGCCAACCTGCCAAGCGGCGGCGTGGTGATCATCCCATCCGATTGGAAGTGGGGACGCAGCCGTGAAGATGTGGTGTATTACGAAGTCCCAGTCAAGGAACTCGTCACCCAGGCACAGATTCCGACCGACTTCCGCGACCGCATCTCGAATATGGTGTACGTCGGTGTGGTCGCGGCCATGTTCGATCTGCCGCTCGACATCATCAACCGTGCGCTGCTCGATCAGTTCAACAACAAAGCCAAGCCTGCTGCGATGAACTTCGGCGTGGTCGAACTGGCGTACAACTGGTCAAAAGCCAACCTGGTCAAGGCCGACCCCTATCGTTTCGAGCCGATGAACGCCACCCAGGGCAAAATTCTGATCGAAGGCAATGAAGCGGGCGCGCTCGGTTCGCTGTTCGGCGGCGTAAGCGTGGTTTCGTGGTACCCAATCACCCCTTCTACCAGTCTGGTGGACGGGATCATGGAAAATCTCGATATTCGCGTTGACCCCGAAACGGGCAAAAGCACCGTCGCCATCATGCAGGCGGAAGATGAACTCGCCGCCGTCGGCGCGATCATCGGCGCGGGTTGGGCGGGCGCACGCGCACTCACCGCCACCAGCGGTCCCGGCATCAGCCTGATGGCCGAATTCACCGGGCTGGCCTACTTCGCGGAAATCCCGTGCGTGATCTGGGATGTCACCCGCACCGGCCCCAGCACCGGCCTGCCCACCCGCACCAGCCAGGGCGACCTGCTGTTCATTCACTTCCTCAGTCACGGCGATACCCGTCACCCGGTGCTGCTCCCCGGCAGCGTGAAGGAATGCTTCGAGTTCGGCTGGCGCGCCTTCGATTATGCCGACCGTTTGCAAACCCCGCTGTTCGTGATGAGCGACCTTGACCTGGGCATGAACCTGTGGCTCAGCGACCCGTTCGATTACCCGGAAGAAGCGCTGGATCGCGGCAAGACGCTCGATGCCCAAGCGCTGGCGGCGTTCATTCAGGAACACAACAATGAATGGATGCGCTACAAGGACTACGACGGCGACGGCATCGGCTACCGCACCGTCCCCGGCACCGATCACCCGCGTGCGGCTTATTTCACACGCGGCACAGGCCACAATGAAGCCGCGACCTACAGTGAACGCGGTGAGGACTGGGTGAAGAACCTGAACCGTCTGCGGCACAAGATGGAAGGCGCACGCGACCTGCTCCCGCAGCCCATCGTCGATCAGGATGCGGGGAAGAAGATCGGCATCCTCAGCTACGGCTCGAATGACCCGGCAATTGCCGAAGCGCGGGATATGCTGGCAGCGGTTGGCGTGCAGACCAACTATATGCGTGTACGTGCGCTGCCGTTTGCCCGCAGCGTGCGCGATTTCGTGCTGAGCCACGACCGCGTGTACGTGATCGAAAACAACTTCGATGGCCAGATGGCGCAAATTCTGCGCATGGAAATTCCTGAAGACAACCGGCACATGATCTCGCTGGCGTGCGGCGATACCCTGCCGATCAGCGCGCAGTGGGTGTTCGATCAGATGATGGCAGTAGAAAAGAAAGCGTAAGAGGATTACGGAACGATGCCCAACGCACTAGGACTCGAACGTCAGGATTATCGTGGCGCAACCAGCACCCTTTGCCCCGGTTGCGGCCATGACTCGATTTCCAACCAGATCATCAGCGCGGCCTATGATCTCTCGCTCCCCATGTGGCGCGTGATCAAGCTGAGCGGGATCGGCTGTTCCAGCAAGACCCCGGCCTACTTCCTGAAAGGATCGCACGGCTTCAATGCCGTGCATGGCCGTATGCCTTCGGTGGCGACGGGCGCGACGCTTGCCAACAAAGAACTGATCGCCGTCGCCGTCAGCGGTGACGGTGATACGGGCAGCATCGGTTTCGGCCAGTACAAGCACCTGATCCGCCGCAATGTGCCGATGGTGTACATCATCGAAAACAACGGCGTGTACGGGCTGACCAAAGGCCAGTTCAGCGCGACCTCCGATGAAGGGCAGGAACTCAAGTATTACGGACTCAATGAGCTGCCTGCCATCGACCTGTGCCTGGAAGCGATCATCGGCGGCGCGACGTTCGTCGCCCGCAGCTTCAGCGGCGATGCCAAGCAGGTGCAAACGCTCATCAAGGCAGCCATCAGCCATCGTGGGACGGCGGTGCTGGACATCATCAGCCCGTGCGTCACCTTCAACAATGACCCGAAGGGCAACAAGAGCTACGATTACGGCAAGAAGAACGAGATTGCGCTGCACGAAATCGACTTCATGCCAGCAGGCTATGTCCCGGCGCGTGAAGAAATCACCGTCGGCGAATACGCCGAAGGCGAGATGATCGAAGTGGAAATGCACGACGGCTCGCACATCAAGCTGAAGAAACTTGACCAGCAGCATGACCCGCGCAACCGCGCATCGGCCATTGCCACACTGGAAAAAGCGCAAAACGAAGAATTGTTCCTGACCGGGCTGATCTACTACGAAGAACCACGCCCGACTTTCGGTGATACGCTGCACGTCGTCGAAACTCCGCTCAGCCAGCTTCCGGCGGAAAAGCTGCGGCCTTCGCGCGATGCGCTGGCCAAGCTGATGCAGGAACGTATGTAGCACACACCCGTTTGAACGACGAAAAGGGCATGGGCAGCCATGTCCTTTTTGATTCCCCGTCGGTCAGCGCGTCCAGTGAATACCCGACTGGGCTTTTCGTTGGGTGGGCGGCAGGATGGGCGCGGGTGGGATGGTCGGCGGTGTGTCCGGGCGCGGCGGATCGCCCGTTGGCGGCATGGGCGGGTCGATGGGCTGCGGGATGGGGGGATCGTTCGGGCGCAGCGGCGGCATGGGCGGGTCACCCATCGGCGGGAGCGGCGGATCGGTCGGTTGGGGCAGCGGCGGGTCGATGGGCTGCGGGCGTTCCCCCGGCGTAAGCGCCAGCACGATTACGTTGCGCAACTGAAGCATGGTCATGATTCCTCATCCTTGTGGTAGGGTCTGATCTTCAGTCTAAAGCGTGCCGCGCACAACCCCACTGAAACATGACCTAACTTGTATCCCCCACCCCTCCCTTGTGAGATATGGGTCTTTTCGTGCAAACTGGGGGGCGACAAAGCGAGCAGGACATGCACACGATGTAAGGTTGTGCATCCATAAAGGGGACGCAGATGCCTGAGTATTACCATTTAGACGTTGCACAAACCCTCCAGGAGGTCAAAAGCAGCCTGGAACACGGCCTGACCAACGCTGAAGCCGCCGCACGCCAGGGGCAGTACGGCAAAAATGCGCTGCCAACGGGCGAACGCGCCAATCTGCTGGGGTTGGTCATTGGGCAGTTCAAAAACATCATGGTGATCGTGCTGCTGATCGCCGCCGCAATTTCGCTGTTTCTGGGCGATGTCAAAGACGTGGTGGTGATCCTGGTGATCGTCGTGTTGAACGCCGCCCTGGGGACATACCAGGAATACCGGGCGGAACAGGCGCTCGCCGCGCTCAGTTCGATGCAAACGCCGCAGGTGCGCGTGCGCCGCGATGGGAAAATTCAGCAGATCAGCGCGGCGGATTTAGTGCCGGGCGATATAGTCCTGCTGGGCGAAGGCGACCGCGTTCCGGCGGATGGGCGGCTGATCACCAGTGTGAATATGCAGATTGAGGAAGCGGCGCTCACGGGCGAATCGCAGGCGGTATTCAAAAACACCGATCCGATTCCGAGCGATAAAGAAGCCGGGCTGGGCGACCGCACCAACAGCGCTTTCATGGGAACGAGCGTCACCTATGGGCGCGGCGAAATGGTCGTGACCGATATTGGCCTGAAAACGCAGCTAGGTCGCATTGCTGACCTGCTCATGAACGTGGAGGACACCAAGACCCCGCTGCAAGAGCGCATCGACCGCCTGGGATTGGTGCTGGTGCGCGGCGCAGTGCTGGTCGTGGGGGCGGTGTTCATCGTCGGGCTGCTGCGCGGGTTCAGCATCTCTGAAATGCTGATCACAGCGATCAGCCTGGCCGTCGCCGCTGTGCCGGAAGGACTTCCGGCGGTGATCACGGTCAGTCTGTCGTTGGGCGCGGCGCGCATGGTGCGGCGTAACGCGCTGATTCGCCGCCTGCCCGCCGTCGAAACGCTCGGCTCGGTCACGACGATCTGTTCCGACAAGACCGGGACGCTGACCAAGAACGAAATGACCGCTACCCTGCTGGCGCTGCCGGGTCATGGCGATGTGCAGGTGACGGGCATCGGCTACGACAACGAAGGCCAGTTCATCGACGAAGGCCAGCCGCTCGATCCCAAGCAGGATACTGCTGTCGGGCGCTTTTTGAAGGCGATGGCGCTGGCGACCGATGCCTACCTGGAACGCGATGAAAACGGCAAAATGGCCGTCGTAGGCGATACCACCGAAGGCGCATTGCTCGTCGCGGCGCAAAAAGTCGGCTGGACGCGCGATCAACTGGAGAAAGACCTGCCCCGCGTTTCGGAACTGCCGTTCAGCAGCGAACGCAAAGCCATGACCACCATTCACGACATCGTAGGCGCAGAAGCCGGGACGTTGTTCGGTTCGACCGACTATATCGCCATTACCAAAGGCGCGCCGGATCGGCTGGTGGAATGGGCGACGGGCGAACATCTGCCGGACGGCGTGCAGCCGATCAGCGATGAACGCCGCAAAGAATGGCAGGGACAGATCGATAAAATGGCTGCCCAGGGCTTGCGCGTATTGGGGGTGGCCTACCGCCCGCTGGCGCAGATTCCTCAGCCTGTAGACGAAAAGATCGAACGGGAATTGAACCTGCTCGGTTTAATTGGCATCGTTGACCCCGCCCGCCCCGAAGCGAAAGCCGCCGTGCAGACGGCCAAAGATGCGGGTATCCGCTCGATCATGATCACGGGCGATCATGCGCTCACCGCTGAAGCGATTGCCACCGACCTGGGCATCATCCAGCAGGGGCAAAAAGCCGTCACAGGCGCGGAGATCGAAAAGATGAACGATGCCCAGCTCAGCGAGACGGTGAAAAAGACCTCCGCGTTTGCGCGGGTGTCGCCGGAACACAAGCTGCGGCTGGTGAAAACCCTGCAAAGCCAGGATCAGATCGTCGCCATGACGGGCGATGGCGTAAACGATGCCCCGGCGCTCAAGCAGGCGAGCATCGGCGTGGCGATGGGCATCACCGGCACCGAAGTGAGTAAAGGCGCTGCCGATATGGTGCTGACCGACGACAATTTCGCCTCCATCGTCGCTGCCGTCGAAGTAGGCCGCACGATCTACGACAATATCCGTAAATTCGTGCTGTTCCTGCTCAGCTCCAATGTCGGTGAAATTCTGGTGATGTTCGTCGGCATCCTGATCGGCCTGCCGATTCCGCTGCTGGCGATTCAGATTTTGTGGGTCAACCTGGTCACGGATGGCCTGCCCGCCATCGCGCTCGGCTTCGAACCGTCCGAAGCGGGTACGATGAAGCGGCCACCCCGCCCAGTAGACGAAAGTATCTTCGCCCAGGGCGTGGGAGCCAGGATCATCTGGCGGTCGATCCTGCTGGCCATACTCACGCTGACCGCGTTCGTGTACGGCCACACCGCGCATGGGTTAGCCCCGTTCAGCGACACGCTGGGCATCGAAAACCTGAATCGGGCGGCACTGGCCGAAATGGTCGATGAATCGCTGATCCCGGCCAACTGGGACGAACTCACGCCGGAACAGCGCATCAGTGACGCACTGGAAATCGACGAAAGCGCCGCCGGGGGCGGTGAAGAAGGCGGCAGCGGCAACCTGCTCATTGATGAAGCCGAACGCATCCCGCGCACGCTGGCATTCACCGTGCTGGCACTGGGCCAGATTTTCCATGTCATCGCGATTGCGGGCGGCGAAAAGCAGTCATTCTTCCGCGTGTGGTTTTCGCGCAACCGCTTCATGCTGTACGCGGTCATCGTCACCTTCGCGCTGCAATTCGCGGTGATCTATCTGCCGTTCATGCAGGTGATTTTCGAGACGTTCCCGCTGCGGCCTTCGGAACTGCTGTTCGGGATCGTGCTGTCGTCGGTGATCTTCTTCGCCGTCGAACTTGAAAAGGTGATCGTGCGCGCCCGCACGCCGCAGCCCGCCTAACCCTGGCGGTGTGCAGGGTCACGGCCATCATGGTCGTGATTCCTGCACACCCCGCTGCATCTTATGCGGTGGAGGGGCTGGCTTGCAGGATCGAATCAATACGCTGATCGATCTCGTCGCTGATCGTGACCTCAAGCGCTTTCAGGTTCTCCGTGAGCTGCTCCGGGCGGCTCGCACCGATGATCGCGCTGCTCACCACCTTGTTTTTCAACACCCACGCCAGCGCCAGCGCCGCCGTTGTCGTACCCATATCCTGAGCCAGCGCCGTCAACTGGCGTACTTTGGCGATGCGCTCTTCCGTGATCTGCTGTTTGAACCACTCGAAATCCACGCTTTGGGCGCGGCTGCCTTCGGGAATGCCCTCATTGTATTTTCCAGTCAGCGCGCCCTGTGCCAGCGGACTCCACACCACCAGCCCCATCCCGCGCTTTTCGACTTCAGCCTCTAAATCACCTTCCACCACATGCCGATCCAGCATGTTGTAGAGCGGCTGCTCGGTGACGGGGCGGTGTGTCTGGCGCGAATGCACAATCTGGTACGCATCCGCGATGTTCTGCGCCGACCACATCGATGTACCCCAGTACAGAATTTTCCCCTGGCGGATCAGGTCATCGACCGCCATCACCGTCTCATCGAGCGGCGTTTCAGGGTCGAAGCGGTGGCAGAAGAAAATATCCAGGTATTCCATATCGAACCGCCGAAGCGATTGTTCGACCGATTCGACGATATGCTTGCGCGACAACCCGCGATCATTCACATCTTCGCTCATCGGCCAGTACGCCTTGGTGCTAATCACCAGCTTGTGCCGCTGATAATCCTTGATCACCCGGCCTACCACTTCTTCAGCCTTACCATACGAATAAATATCCGCCACATCGATGAAATTGATACCTGCTTCTATGGCGGCGCGAATGCACGCTGCGGCCTGTTCTTCCGCCACGCGATTGCTGCCATACGTCAGCCACGCCCCCAACGAAATCGCGCTGACCTTTACCCCTGCCGTCCCCAACCGCCGATACTGCATCGCTGTCATGAAATAATCCTTCACTGTTCACAAAAAGCCGCGCTCACCCTCAGTATAGACCGGGCGGTGTGAATGGGTGGATGCAACCTGCCCAGAATTGATGAGAGAGCAGTGAATATCGTGTTGTCGCCTGAAAATGCACCCATACTAGGCGAACGGGGTTTTGTTCTGTAGAATCATCACCCATTTTGGGAGCGTGTATGGCAGTGACCGATGTTCAGTTCGCCCCATCCATCCTGGCCGCCGATTTTTCACGCCTGGGCGAACAGGTGCAGGCCGTCGCAGCGGCGGGCGCGGCACAGATTCACATCGATGTGATGGACGGTCGTTTCGTCCCGAATATCACAATGGGCGGAATCGTTGTCGAAGCCGTGCGCCGTTCGACTTCCCTGCCACTCGATGTCCACCTGATGATCGTCGAGCCGGATCACCTGCTGCCTGCCTTCAGGACGGCGGGCGCGGACATGATCACCGTCCATTGGGAAACCTGCCCGAACCTGCACCGCACGCTGACTACGATCCAGGCGTTAGGCGCAAAAGCGGGCGTGGCCGTCAACCCGGCGACCCCGGTCGAAGTGCTGAGCGAAGTCCTGCCGCTGATCGATCAGATCGTGATCATGACCGTAAATCCGGGTTTCGGCGGGCAAGCGCTGATCCCGCAGACGCTCAGGAAGATCGAACGGGCGCGGGCGCTCATCCGGGCGAATGGCCGCGTTATCGACCTGATCGCCGATGGCGGAATACACACCGGGACGGCGCGGCAGGTGGCAGACGCGGGCGCGAATGTATTGGTGGTGGGTAGTGCGCTGTTCAATGGCGCGGGGAGCATCGCCGCCCATATGCAGGCGCTGCGCGAAGCGGTGGCAGTGTCCGGACATGAATAGAGGCGTTCGTGCGAACACGGAACGCCTCTACCAGGCAGTACCTCATGAAAGGTCAGCTTAGACTTTCGCCAGGGTCTTGATGCACTTGGCGCACAGGTACATGCGAACTCTTTCGCCCTGTTCGTTGATCATCCACTTGCGCTGCACGTTCGGGTTGAACTTGCGGCGCGTGGCTCGCATCGAAAAGCTGCGTGCGTTGCCGAACATCGGCTTTTTGCCGCACTTGTCACATTTGGCCATATTTAGGCCTCCAAATAGGAGTTCTTTCGCTCACGAAACTGGGAGCGCATGTTACCATGAAGCGAAAGACATGACAAGGCGAAACAAACGGGTACAATACACCCAAAATCTTAATGGGCAGAATTGCAGGGTTGGTTATCGATGGTTGCCATCAAGAGTTTTTACCACCGGGAAAATCTCGTCGTAGACGGACACCGCATCAAGCGGCTGCTCGGCTCTGGCGTGCTGTGGTTGGAGAAGAACAAAGAGAAAGTCAACCGGCTGAACGTATTCCCCGTCCCGGATGGCGATACCGGGACAAACATGTACCTGACCATGCGGCACGCCTTTCAGCGGGTGGCCGAAATGAACGAAAACCATGTTGGCAAGGTCAGCCAGGCATTGGCCGAAGGCGCGATGATCGGCTCACGCGGGAACAGCGGCGTGATCCTCTCGCAAATCTGGGCGGGCGTGGCCGAAGCGCTCAAAGATGAACCGACCCTGACCGCCGACGGGCTGGCTGAAGCCTGTCGAATTGCCAACGAAAAGGCGTACAAATCGGTTCAGGAACCCGTCGAAGGGACGATCCTCACCGTATGCCGTTCCATGACCAATGCTGTGCTGGAACATCATAAAGAAGTGCAGGATTTGGTCGCCCTGCTCAAGAAAATGGTCTACGCCGGGCGTTCGACTTTGCGCCGCACCCCGGACATGCTTCCCCGTTTGAAAGAGGCGGGCGTGGTCGATTCGGGCGGGCAGGGCTTGGTGCTGATCTTCGAGGGGATGCTGTTCCCGCTCATCGGCAAGGAAATTGCCGAAGATGTGGTCATGCCCACCGACGAACAATCCTGGGAAGAAGCGATTGAGCCGGAGGACGAACAGGGCTACGGCTACGACGTGCAGTTCCTCATGCGCGGCCAATCGATGGATGTCGATTCGGTGCGCACCGATATTCAGAATATGGGCTGGTCTACGCTGGTGGTGGGCAATACCGACCTGATCAAGGTGCATGTGCATGTCCATGATCCGGGTGTGCCGCTCAGCTATGCCATCAACCTGGGGGCCAGCCTGGATGATATTGTCGTCGAAAACATGCAGGCGCAGTATCAGCAGTATGTCGAAAGCCGCCGCCAGCGTGAAACCGTGCTGGATGCCGAAATCACCCACGTTGAAGGGGATGTCGGAGCCTTCCCTACCCCGCCCATCGCCGTGATCGCCGTTGCCAGCGGGCGCGGGGTAGCCCGTGTGTTCCGCAAAGCGTTTGATATTGGCGCGGCTCATGTCATCACGGGCGGCCAGACGATGAACCCCAGCACGGGCGATTTTCTTGAAGCGATCAACAAGGTCAAGGCCGAACAGATCATCCTGCTGCCGAACAACAAAAACATCCTGCTCGCTGCCCAAAGCGCCGCCAGCCAGGCGACTGAAAAACAGGTGCGCGTGGTTCCCGCCGCCACTATCCCCCAGGGGTTGAGCGCGATTCTGGAATACTGCAACCTGATGACGGCGGGCGAGACTGTGCCATCGATTGATGAGGTGGCCGATGCGATGACGGGCGCGCTCGATTACGTGATCACGCTCGAAGTCACCCGTGCGGTGCGCGATACCGTGACCAACGGGATAGGGGTGCGCGAAGGCCAATGGATCGGCCTGATCGACGACAACCTGACGGCAGCGCACGATCATCTGCGCGAACTGATTCGCGTTCTGCTGTTGAAAGGCGGTGCGGACGACCGTGAACGGGCGACCTTCTATTATGGGGAGGGCATTAAGGAAGCCGAAGCCCGCGCACTGGTCGATGATATTGCCGTCGAGTTCGACCGCCTGCAATACGAAATCGTGAACGGCGGCCAGCCGCTCTACCCGTACATCATCAGCGTTGAGTAAGCGCCTGAGCGTCTGAACGCATGGTTTCCTCAATGCCAGAACAGCCTATCCATATTGTGACCGACAGCAGCGCGCACTTTCCACCGAATGCCGCGCTGCTTACAGATCGAGTCACCATCGTACCGCACCAGATCGCCATCGGTGGGCGGGTATACCATGAAGGGGTCGATCTGGATGCGGAAGAAGGGCTGCGGCTGGTCGCCCATCAGGCGTTCGCGCCGCTCGTCGAGCCGCCTTCGGTGAGCGATTATCAGGCGGTATACGAACGTTTATCCCGCCAGGGCTGCGCGATCCTGTCGATCCATGCGTCGCGTGAAATCAGCGCGAGCTGGGCGAATGCGAAAGCCGCCGCTGCACCGCTGCTCGGTCATACCCGCCTGGAGCTGATCGATTCTGGGACGGTTTCGACTGCCCAGGCACTGCTCGTCATGCTGGCCTTGCGCAGCATTGAACAGGGCAAACCGTATGATGACGTGGTGCGGCTGACGCGCAGCGCGGTAGACCGCGTGTACAGCGTATACTATGTTGAAACGCTCGATTACCTGATTCAGAACAAAATTATCAACCCATCACATGGTATTCTGGGGACGATGCTCGGCATCAAGCCGTTCATCACCATCGAAAATGGTCACCTGCATGTGATGGAAAAAGTCCGCACGCGCATTCAGGCCATTGAACGCCTGGTCGAATTCGCGGCGGAATTCACGGATATTGAAGATGTCATCATTTTGCAGCACAAGACACATCACAGCGAACAGACGCGAATGCTGCAAGATCGGTTGATGCTCGATTTTCCAGACCGGACATTCACCGCTGCGCTTTACGGCCCATCGCTGGCCGCGCTGATCGGCGCAGATGCGACGGGTCTCGTCATTCTGGAAAGCGAAGACGCTCACGCACAAGAGACGGAACTATTGTGAAGAAGATACGCTTTATCACCGACAGCACCTGCGACCTGCCACCCAATTTAGTGGAAAAACACCGGATCGGGGTCGTCCCGGTCTACGTGAACTATCACAACCAGACGTTCGCGGATGATGGTAAGGAACTGATCCGCGAGAAATACTACGATGAACTGCCCAGCATCCGCCCTCACCCCACCAGCGCGGCCATGTCTACCGGGCTGGCCGAGGAATACATCCTCAAGGCCGATCAGGAAGCCGATCATGTGATCGTGATCACGCTACCGAGTTCGCTCAGCGGCGTATATAATGCGATGCGCCTGGCGCTGCAAAAGCTGCCGCCGGAACGTTATACGCTGATCGACGCGGGCAACACGTCGATGGGGCTGGGATGGCAGGTCGCGCTGGCCGCAGAAGTCGCAGAGCGCACAGGCGATGTGGAACAGGTGATTGGCACGCTCAAGCGGCTGCGGGAAAACGTTCATGTATACTGTGTGCTGGATACGCTGGAATATCTGCGGCGCAGCGGGCGTGTGGGGTGGGCAGCGGCAAACGTGGGCGCGCTGCTGCAAATCAAGCCCGTGATTCATGTATCCAACGGTGAAGTCAAAAATGTGGGGCGGGTGCGCACGTTCAAACGTGCTTTGCAGGAACTGGCGGATCGGGTGCGCCAGCACGCCCCCATCGACCGGCTGGCGATATTACATGCCAACAATGCATCCGGCGCGCACGAATTCGCCGCGATGATTCAGGACATTACGCCGCCGCATTCGCCTACGATTTTCATCACGCCTGCCATTGGCACGAATATTGGTCCTGGCGGGGTGGGCGCAGCGGTGGTCAGCCAAGCGTGGAGAAACGAGTCCGATCATGCCATCGGCAATGGAAACACTGGTCAAAATTCTTAAGCTGGAACGCGAACAAGGCTATAAAGACAACGCCGTTACCCAGGGCGGGTTGGGGTCGTACAGCATCAACTGGGAACGCCAGGCGCTGACACAGGGGCCGCGCAAAGCGGAACACCATCTGATGGTCGAAGAAGTCGCCCATCAGTTACGCGCATATGCGCAGTTGCAGACCCGCGAAGAACGTCATGCGGCGGTGGACTATCTGCTGAACCGCATTCTGAACCGCGCACCTATGCCGGAATCCTACCGCGCACGTATCCCTGAAGTTGCCGCACGGCTGGAAGCCGAAGCGCTCACCGCTTCGGCGGATGCAGGGGCAAAAACGGAGGAACGCCGCCCCCGTGAGGAACGCAAACGGCGCGATGATCCGGCAGCACGCCAGCAGGATTCCCTCCCACGAGAACAGCAGCCCGGCTCCACCAATGCACCGCATGAGCGCACGCGAGGGGATGCGCGCCCGCCGCGTGAGGAACGTTCGCAGAATCGACGGGAGCGCGAACGCGGAACCCGCGAAAAGCGCCCGGTGATTGCTGCACCGCCTTCGGCAGTGGGCGACGGCGAAGCCCCGGCATCGCTGATGAGTCCCGACCCCAAAATGGTGACAACTCCCGCAGCGCCGCTGGTCGATTCGGTCGAGACTACCCTGCCGCGTCAGGCCGAAGCGCATCCCCGTGACGAGCGCCAGAAAGAACGCGGGAACAAAAAGAAGGACAAGGCCAAAGGCGAACGCCGGAACGAACCCGTTTCCAGGCCGCCGCGTGATTCCGAAACGATTGGTGGCGGCACGATGAGCCGCGATGACGATTTCAGCAGCCTGGACGATGTCTATGCATCGGCGCGTGCGCCCGTCAAACTCGATATTCCCGTCCCGCCAAAACTGGCCCGCCCGCCGCGCCATTCCCGCCCGCCGCTTGCCCCGGATGAAGCGGCAGACCTGCTGCGCGGCCTGAACGCATCCGCCGAAAAGGTGAAATCGGTCGGGCCGCAAAAAGTGAAAGTGCTGAACAAGGTCGGTATCGTTACGGTCAAAGACCTGCTGTACTATCTGCCGCGCCGCTACGACGACTACACGCGCATTCCGTACATCAGCCGCCTGGAGGAAAACCAGCGCGTCACGGTGATCGGCACAGTCGCGCACGCCGAAGTTCGCATCGGCAAGGGCGGACGACGCGATTTCTTCCTGGTGATCAGCGACAGCAGCGCATCGATGGGTGTGACGTTCTTCGGGCAGCACTGGCTGCAAAAGCAGATTCGCCCGCGTCAGCAGATCGTGCTGAACGGCGAAACGACCATGTTCAACGGGCGCATTCAGATGACCAACCCAGAATGGGAAGACCTGGATGTCGAAGACCTGCAAAATGTGCGCGTCGTCCCCATTTACCGCCTGACGGAAGGACTGACCAACCGTTTCATGCGGTCGGCAGTCGAACGGGCGCTCGATTACTGGACACACCGCATCCCGGATTATGTGCCGGAATCGGTGCTTGACCGCACTGAACTGGCCGACCTGGGTTGGGCGCTGAAAAATCTGCACTTCCCGGAAAGTGAAGACCACCTGTACCATGCCCGGCGGCGCTTCATTTTCGATGAACTGCTCCTGCTGCAACTGGCGATTCTGGGCAACCGCCGCCAGCGCGAAAGTCTGCCCGCGCTTTCGCTCATGCTGGAGGAGGAGGACATCGCCGTCTTTGCCGGGGCAGTGTTCCCGTATCACCTGACGGGTGCGCAGACCCGCGCCATTGAGGACATCCGGCGCGATGTCGCACGGACGATCCCCATGAACCGCCTGATTCAGGGCGATGTGGGCGCGGGCAAGACTGCCGTGGCGGTGAGCGCGATTGGCATGGCGCTGATGAGCGGCAAACAAAGCGCGCTCATGGCCCCAACCAGCATCCTGGCCGAACAACATTACAAAAATATCAGCCAGGCGCTCGAAAAAACCCCGCAGGATGTGCTGCCGTTCGAGCGCCGCCCAGTGGTCAGGCTGCTCACCGGGTCGCTGCCCCAGGACGAACGCGAGTCGGTACTGCAAGGGTTGGCTGATGGCAGCATCGATGTGGTGATCGGCACGCACGCGATCATTCAGGCAGGTGTGGAATTTCACGATCTGGCGCTGGGCATCATCGACGAACAGCACCGCTTTGGGGTGGAACAGCGCGGCGCACTGCGCGGCAAAGGCACGAACCCGCACCTGCTGGTCATGACGGCCACGCCGATCCCACGCACGCTGGCGTTGACGATCCATGCCGATCTCGATCTCTCGATCCTGGACGAGATGCCGCCCGGACGCATTCCGGTCAAGACTTTCATCGTCCCGGCAGGCCGCCGCGAACGCGCCTATGAATGGATTGAAAATGAACTTCAGCAGGGGCGGCAGGCGTTTATCGTGTACCCGCTGGTGGAAGAATCGGAGACGATCACCGAAGCGAAAGCCGCCGTCCAGGAATACGACAAGCTCAAGGACGTGTTCCACCGCTACCGTGTATGCCTGCTGCACGGGCGGATGAAACCCGCCGAAAAAGACCAGGTGATGGCCGCCTTCCGCGATCATCAGTATGATGTGATGGTCACGACATCGGTCGCGGAAGTCGGGGTCGATATTCCGAATGCGTCGGTGATGATGATTGAAGGGGCGAACCGCTTTGGGCTGGCACAGCTTCATCAGTTCCGGGGGCGTGTGGGGCGCGGCGGCTTCGCGGCGTACTGCCTGCTGATCAGCGACAGCCCGGAAATCAGCGTGATGGAACGCCTGAAGATCGTGCGCGATTACGCCGACGGGTTCAAGCTGGCCGAAGAAGATTTCCGGCAGCGCGGCGCGGGTGACCTGATCGGCACGCAGCAGAGCGGCCAGGGCAGCGCGAAATTGCAGCTTGCCGAACTGATGACCCCGGAACTGGTCGAACTGGCGCAGCGCGAAGCGCGCACCCTGTATGAAGAAGACCCTGACCTGGCGCTGCCACAGCACCGCTTGCTCGCACAGCGCGTCGAAATGCTCAAAGATGAGCGGACGGACATCAGCTAAACGAAGGATTACGCGGTTTCACGAATGATGAGGGCTTGATGGTGCGTGCGCTTTATCCGGGATCGTTCGATCCTATTCATAATGGGCATATCGATATTGCCACCCGCGCAGCGCGCATTTTCGATGAGGTGATCGTTGGCGTGTACGATCTGCCTAAGAAAAAACTGCTGTTCGCGGTCGATGAGCGGGTGGCGCTGGCACAGCAGGCGTTCGCAAGTGTGACCAATATCCGAGTTGCACCCTTTTCCGGGTTTACTGTAGACTATGCACGAAGTGTGGATGCCGTCGTGCTGGTGCGCGGGCTGCGCGTGTTTTCGGATTTCGAGTTCGAGTTCCGTATGGGGTTGGCGAACAAGCGGCTGGCTCCTGAAATTGAAACCGTCTCGATCATGACCGATGACCGCCACGTCGCCATCAGCTCCAGCACCGTCCGCGAAATTGCGGAACTGGGTGGCGATGTCACCAGTATGGTACCGGCGTTCGTGGCAGACGCACTGAAGGCGCGTTTTGGGGAATGAACGCGGCAGTACATAAGCCTGAGACGGCGACTCTTGACGCGAAGGATGGGTGAGCATGGATATTCAACATCTGGTAGATCGGCTGGAAGACCTGATCGACGAAGGGCGGCATGTTCCGTTCAGCAAATTCACGCTGATCGACGAGGAACGCGCCCTGGAGATCATCGATCAGATGCGTATTTCGATCCCCGAAGAGATCGAAAAAGCGGCGCGGGTGCTGGCTCAGCGTGACCGCATTCTGGCCCAGGCCAATGAAGAAGCGGGGCGCTTGGTGCAGATGGCGCGTGAACGCGGCGACCAGTTGATCGACAAGGAAGCGCTCGTCCAGCTTGCCCGCTCGAAATCGGAAAAGATCATCGAAGCCGCGAACCAGGAAGCAGACAACATCACGGATGAAGCCGATCAGTATGTGATGGAATCGCTCAACGACCTGGAACGCCGCCTGAGCAAGATGCTCAATGAGATTCGCGCCGGGATCAGCGAGATGATGAAGGATGGCGGGATCGCGGCGAAACCCGCATCTGCTGCCGCCCCTGCGCCCATGCCACAGGCCGCTCAAACGCCGGCTGCGCCGCCCGCCGCGTCCACGCCTGCACCATTCATCCAGCTTCCGCAGCGGCAGTCGGTCGAAGTGGGAGCCAGACCGGACAAAGACGGCAAATAAGCCGTCGTTCGTTCAGCCTGCTCAGGCGCAGCCGTCCTGAACATGCGGGTTCAGGATGCGATCCCTGCGCCTTTTTTGTTTGCCCTGGTAAACGAACAGCGCGCTTACGGTGTGCTGTGTGAACGGTCATGTTCGATCAACTGAAGCTGCAAGACAGAGCGATGGGCGCAAGCTCATGCGGGATCACGATTGCCGATGCCCGCATCCCCGATATGCCGCTGATCTACATCAACGAGGCATTCACACGCATCACGGGTTACACTGCCGCCGAAACCCTGGGGCGCAACTGCCGTTTTTTGCAGCTAGAGGATCGTCACCAGCCCGCACTCGACTCATTGCGGGCTGCGCTGCACACCCCCCAGGACTGCCGCGTCGTGATCCGCAACTACCGCAAAGATGGAACCTTGTTTTGGAATGAACTGTTCACCTCCCCGGTATTCGATGATGATGGGCGGGTGACTCATTTCGTCGGGGTGCAGACCGATGTCACCGACCGCGTGACCGCCGAAGCGGAACTGCTGCGGCGCAAGCAGGCGCTTGAACAGGCGCTCGACGAACTGCGCGATACCCAGGCCATGCTGATCCACAGCGAAAAGATGAACGCGCTCGGCCAGCTCGTCGCCGGGGTCGCCCACGAAATCAACAACCCGATCTCGTTCGTGAACAGCAACCTGTACAGCCTGCAAACCACGCTGCACGAACTGACCGGGGCTTATGATCAGCTTGAAGCGCTGATCCACACTACTGGCACGGTGCAGCAGCAGATCAGCGCGGCAGCGGTGCGCGTGAATGCCGACCTGGATTTTCTGCATGAGGATGTCGAAGACCTGGTAAACTCGTCGCTCAAAGGGTTGGGGCGCGTGCGTAAAATCGTTGAAGCGCTGCGCACGTTTTCGCACCTGGATGAAGCGGAACTGAAGGTGACCAACCTGCTGGACGATATTCAAAGCACGCTGGTGCTGGCGCGCCTGGAACTGAAGGATCGGGTTCAGGTCATGCTGGATATAGAGACGCTCCCGCCGATCAAATGTCACCCGGCGGAACTGAACCAGGTTTTTTTGAACCTCATCGTGAACGCAGCCCAGGCCATCCCCGAAACCGGACGGCTGACGATACGTGGGCGCGATGAAGGCGACCATATCCGGCTCGATTTCATCGATACGGGTATTGGCATGTCGCCCGATGTGATGACAAATATTTTTCACCCGTTTTACACGACCAAACCCGTCGGAACCGGGACGGGACTGGGACTGGCGATTGCGCACAAGATCATCACCGTGCGCCATCGCGGCACGATCACGGTTCAATCAGAAGCGGGGAAAGGCAGCACTTTCACCCTGCGCATCCCGAAGGACTTATAGCCGATGTCAGCAGAAACCACTTCATTCACCTCATCCGGTGCGGTGACGGCCTTTCAGCACCCCGCCAGCCCGGATGATTCTGAAATCGTGCGCGGTCAGCTTCTCGTGATCGACGATGAAGAAGAAATTCTGAAAGCGCTGTCGCGTCAGTTCCGGCGAAAATATGCGGTGCATATTGCCCACAGCGCCGATGACGGGCTGCGCATCATGACCGAATACCCGATTCAGGTGATTATCTCTGACCAGCGGATGCCGGGCATGAACGGTGTGGAGTTCTTCAACCGGGTGAAAAGCGAATATCCCGACGCAATCCGCCTGCTGCTGACCGGGTACGCCGATATTCAGGCCGTGATTGCGGCGATCAATGACGGCAACGTCTTTCGCTACATCCCCAAACCCTGGGACCCGGTGGAACTGGAGACGATTGTCAACGAAGCCTTTCAGCGCTACCGCCTAATCGTGCAGAATCGTGAACTGCTCTCCGAATTGCAGGCCGCCAATGCCCTGCTGGAAAAGCGCGTCGAAGCGCGCACAGCGGAACTGGCCGAAGCAAACGCTCGGTTGCAGCAGATGGACGCGACCAAAGATGCATTTCTGGGCATGGCCGCGCACGATTTGCGCACGCCGATCACGATCATTCGCGGCTATACCGACCTGCTGCTTGACCCCCGCACCAGCACCGACAACATGCGCGAATTCATCGAACACATTCGGGCGACCACCCAGGAAATGCTCGACCTGCTCAACGATCTGCTCGACATCACCGCGATCCAATCCGGCAAGATCACGCTTCAGCCGGATATTGTCGATGTATACCGCTTCATCGACCGAGTGGTCAAACTTAACCGCCGCATCGGGGAGCAGAAAGGCATCGCGCTGGTGACGGACATCCCGGCGGGGCTGCCGCCGTTCATGTTCGATCCGGGTCGCATCGAACAGGTGATGAATAACCTGATCAGCAATGCATTCAAATTTTCGCACAGCGGGACGACTGTCACAGTGGCGGCGGCGTTGGCCGATGAGATGCTCGAATTCAGCATAACCGATGAAGGACAGGGTATCCCCGCGCACGAGATGGACAAGCTGTTCAACGCCTTTCAGAAGGTCAGCCCGAAGCCGACGGGCAGTGAACGCAGTACCGGACTGGGGCTGTCGATCTGTAAGCGGTTGGTCGAACTGCACTACGGGGTGATTGATGCAGAAAGCCAACCGGGGGTGGGCAGCCGATTCTACTTCCGGCTGCCACGCACGTTTCCGCTGGTGGATGAGGACGGATAAACGCACTGTCACATCAGCGGCAGTTTTCGACATCATCAGGTGTCGAATAGTGCAGCAGAAAGCGCCTTCTCAATGGTCGAAATTCACCATAAAACGGCCAAGAGCATCCTCTCGAAAGCGAGCGGGTTCGCATCGAGCTTCGATTTCACGCTCAACCCTTATTCCGGCTGTGCCTTCGGCTGCACGTACTGTTATGCGGCCTTTTTTGCACCCACCGACGCATTGCAGGAAAGCTGGGGCAAATGGGTAGCAGTGAAGGAAAACGCGCTCGAACTGCTGCGCAAACGGCGCAAAACGCCGCTCACCCACCGCACGATCTATATGAGTACCGTCACCGACCCCTATCAGCACGTTGAAAAGCGCCTGGAATTGACACGGGCGATTCTGCGTGAACTGATCGACCATCACCAGCCCAGGCTGATGATCCAGACGCGAAGTCCGCTCGTCACCCGCGACATCCATCTGCTGCGCGAATTCACCCATGTGCGCGTGAATATGACGGTGACGACCGATGATGAAGACATTCGCCGCGCCTTCGAGCCGACCTGCCCGCCCAACCGCCAGCGGCTCGACGCGATCCGCGAGATCGCCGCTGCTGGGGTGGACACGTGCGTCACGATGACTCCCCTGCTGCCCGTGCGCAATCCTGAAAACTTCGCCCGCGACCTGCTCAGCGTCGGCGCACAGCGCTATGTCGTGCAGCAATTTCACACCCATCAGCGCCGTTTCGCAGCGGGAACGGGCGACAAAGCGCGGGCGCTGCTGGCCGAACGCGGCTGGAGCGCGGCGGACTACGCCCATGTGAAGGCGGTACTTGCGGCGCACCTGCCCAACCTTTACGAAGGCAAAGCGGGATTCGCGCCGTCCTGGACGTGACCTACCCCGGCACAATGTCGGGCGTTTCGGTGAAGCGTCCGATCCTGAACCGCGTCGTCTCATGGGTGGCCACCCCGTCGCACGCCAGTTCCACCAGCAGCTTACCGATCAGCGTGCTGAATTTGAAGCCATGCCCCGAACACGGTGACCCGATAGTGATCTGTGGATACGCCGGGTGATGATCCAGGATGAAATCCTCATCCGGGGTCATGGTGTACAGGCAGATGCGCGCCTGTCGCAGCGTTCCCGCGCCAACCTGCGGCAAAAGAGCGCGGGCGTAGGCCTGCACCCGTTCGATGCGCGTTGAATCGGGCGCGTAGTCGATCCCGGTTTCGGGCAGCACTGGGTCGCCGCCGTGAACCGCGATCTTGACCCCCGAACCGTCGATGCTGGGGATGCCGTAAAAGCCGTCGCGCTGGTCGAACCGGTCATGGTGGATGAAGATCGGCATCGCGCCGGGGCGGTAGCGTTCAGGCGAACCCGCAGGATCGAAATAATTTTCCTGGCAGCGTGCGCCAATCAGCGGCAGTTCCAGGCCGAGCGCGCCAAGCAGCCCCTTTGCCCATACCCCGGCGGTCAGGATCAGGCGCGCCGCTGTGAAGCGCGCCACCGGCGTTTCGACTTCCACCCCATCGGCCAGCGGGCGGATCGCCGTCACGGGGGTGCGGTCGCGCAGCTCCGCGCCGTGCGCTTGTGCCAGACGTACATGCGCCAGTACGCAGCGCGAAGCCTTGAGCGCGCCGTAGTCGGCCTGGTACATCACCTGCACATCCGGGCTGAAACGGAACTGCGGAAAACGTTCCATCGCTTCGGCGGCGGTCATCCGCTCATGCGGAATGTCCATCGCCGTCAGGCTGTCGAGCGTTTGGGTGAAGGTGGATTCGCCAGGGATGCCAAAATCGATCCCGCCTGTTTTCACGTACAGAGTCTCCCCGACTTCGGTTTCCAGCGCCGCCCAGAGCGGATATGCCGCTTGCGCCAGCCGCACATACACCGGGTCGGTATAGGCATAGCGGATGATGCGCGAATACCCGTAGCTGCTCCCCATCTGGTGATCGATCTCGAATTGTTCGAGCAGCAGCACCCGGTACCCTGCTCTGGCGGCATGATACGCCGCCGCGCTGCCCATCGCCCCCGCCCCAATCACCAGCACGTCATACGCCATGATCCCACTCCTGTTTTGCGCGTTGATGATACCGCAAACCGCTGGGGGGTTTCCGCTGGTTGCCATTTGCGGTACGGTTAGCGTGCAGGTGACGACACAGCAGACGGGCGGTGAGGACTCCATGCGGTTGGTGTACGGCGGGATAGCGTGGTGCGGCGCAATCGTGTGGGCGGCGGGAAGTGACATTCCTTCCCTGCTGATCATTACGGCGCTGGTGAGCGGCGCGGCCTTATGGATCGTGAGCGGGCGTTTCGAGCAAATACGCCACAGCACGTCGAGAGGTCTCGCTTTGCTCAGCGTGATCGGCTGTGCGGGGATGCTGCGTTTTCAGGCCGCACCTGCTGGAAGCGACCTGGCTGCATACAACAACCGGGGCGGCGCAACCCTGGAAGGAATCGTGATCGCCCCGCCCGTGCGTGTGGAAACGGAAACCCGGCTGCGCCTGGCCGCCGAGACGATCTATCAGGCATCGCGCACCTTCCCTACCAGCGGCGTTGCCCTGGTCGATGCAGCCAACCTGCCCGGCGTGCAAATCGGAGATCGGGTGCGCGTGACGGGCGATCTGCTCGCACCGTCGCGCTATGGGAATTTTTCATATGCCGGTTATTTAGAGCGCAGCGGCGTTTACAGCATCATGCCGTTTGCGGCGGGCGAACTGATCCAGCCAGCGGCGGAAAACCCGTTCATGCGGGCGCTGATGGCGGTGCGTGCGCAAACTGCCGACCATATCGCCCGTGCGCTGCCAGAACCGGAAGCGGGACTGCTGATGGGCATCCTGTTGGGCGACGAAAGCGGGCTGTCACAGGCGCTTGAACGGGATTTCGCAGCGACGGGTGCGGCACATGTCATCGCGATCAGCGGGTTCAACATGGTGGTGGTCAGCGGGATCGTGACCGGGGCGCTCGCGCGGCTGCGCGTCCCCAAAGGCCGCGCCGTGCTGATTGCGCTGGCGGCTGTGGGGCTGTATACGCTGTTCGTCGGCGCGACCCCGCCCATCCTGCGCGCCGCGCTGATGAGCGGGCTGCTGATCGTCGGGCGTGGGCTGCGGCGCAGCACATTCGTCCCGGCATCGCTGGCCTTTGGCGCAGTGATCATTTCAGCGCTCAACCCGCTGGCACTGTGGGACATTGGCTTTCAGTTGAGCTTCGCGGCGGTCATGGGGATCGCCCTGCTGGCCGACCCGCTCAGCCGGGCGTTCGAGCGCCTGATGCGCCGTATTGCGCCAGCGCGCACCGCCGAACGGTTGATCGGCTGGCTGAATGAACCGCTGATCGTCAGCCTGGCGGCAACACTGGCAACCCTGCCGCTGACGGCGTTGTATTTCGGGCGCGTCTCGCTCGTCACGCTGGCCGTCAATCTGCTGATCGTCCCGGTGCAGCCGCTCGTCCTGATTTTGGGCGGGCTGGCGGGATTTTTTGCGTTCGTGCTGCCCGCATTCGCGGCGTTCCTGTTCAGCGGGGTGTTTCTCGTGCTGGCGTATACGATTGACATCGTGCGGGCGTTCGCCGGGCTGCCGTTCGCCCAGGTCGAAGTTGACCTGCACCGTCACACCGTCGCCGTTGTATTCGGAATCGCGGTCGTGCTGGCATCGGCGCGGGCAGCCTATCCGCACAGCTTTCAACGCGCCTGGGCATGGCTGGGGCAGCACCGCCTGTTGAGTCTGATCGGCCTGGCGCTGGCGGGCATGATGCTCTACGGGGCGGCGTACTGGCGTTCGCTGCCCGATGGCCGCTTACATGTGTGGCTGCTCGATGTCGGCCACGCCCACGCCGCGCTGATCCAGACACCGGGCGGCGCACATATACTGATCGACGGTGGTCGCACGCCGACGCGCCTGCTCACGCTGATGGGCGACCGAATGCCGTTTCACAAGCGCGAACTCGATCTGGTCGCCATCACCCACCCGGATATGAACGATACCGCCGCGTTGAGCGAAGTCGCCCGGCGTTTCACCATCCGCCAGGCGCTCACCAATGGGCAGCCGAATTTGCGCCCTGAATACACGGCGCTGCTCGATGCGATTGGCGCTGACCGCATCACCCCCGGAACCGCCGGGTACACGCTCGATCTCAGCGATGGGGTGCGGCTGGAGGTGCTGAATCCGTTGATACCGCCCGCACTGGGCGACCGTTTCACCGAAACCGCGCTCGTACTGCGCCTGACGTATGACCAGTTTTCGATCCTGTTCCCATCAGACCTGGGCGCAGACGGGCAAACCGCCCTGCTGGACGCGAACGCCGATGTGCGCGCCGCCGTGCTGGTACTCCCCCGGCATGGCATGGAAAACGCGCTGGAACCGCGTTTCTGGGCGGCGGTCAATCCATCGGCGGCACTGTTGCAGTTCGACCCCGCCAACCGCGATGGCGCACCTACACCTGATACGCTTGAAACCGTCGGCGCAGTTCCGTTTTACCGCACCGATCAAGGCGGTACAATCCACCTGATCAGCGATGGAGTGAACGTATGGCAGTCCTACGAACGCGATTGAGCGCGGCAGCAGTGGTCTTGATCGTCCTGCTGAGCGCAGCCGATGCGCTGGCACAAACACAGCCGATCCCGATCCGGATCGGTGAAAACCAGACGGGCGAAATCACCCGCGTCAATCCCGCGCCCACCTATACGTTCACGCTCGAAGCACCTGGCGTGATCGTCGTGCAAATTCTCCCGCTCAGCGCCACCCTGCCCGCCTTTCAGGTGGCGGATCAGGACGGTATCGTGATCGCCAGCGCACAACCTGTAAACGGCGCGACGATTCAGACGCTCAATGCGCCACTGCCCGCCGCCGGAGACTACCAGATCGACGTGATTGGGGAGATCGGCACGCAGTACGTCATCAGCCTGCAAACCGGGACGATCCTGCCGCCGCCCACCCCGCTGATCGTGGGGAATCGGGTGAGTGGAGAAGTGGAGTCCGCCGCGCCTGCCAAGCTGTACAGCTTCAGCGCCGATCCGACAGCGATCCTGATATTATCGAGCGCCTCCGATTTTCCGGAATCGGCAGTCGTAATCGCGCTGATCGATGCCGACGGGCGGACGCTGGCGCAAGTGAACAGCGCCTTACAAGGCGCGGCGTTCCGCATCCCACGCGGGCAGGCGGCCTATACCGTCAGCCTGACGCACCCCGGCAGCACGAACCCGGCAGTGTACAGCCTGTGCCTGGAAACCGAAACGCCAGCGGCGCGCTGCGCGCCATACAGCCCACCACCGCCCCAACAAGCATCGGAAGCGACCGATGAGGCGGCGTTCAACACGGACAACCCGATTCCGGCGGGCGCATGTGCCGTGGAATCGGCAGTGGGCGTGATCGTCAATGTGCGCGCCGCGCCGTCGCTGAATGCCGACATCCTGGCACAGTTGAATGTGGGCGAACGAGCCGCTGTGACCGCCCGTTCCAGCGATGGCATCTGGTGGCAGGTTCGGCTGAACGGGCGCGAAAATGGGTGGGTTTCAAGCGCCGTCACCGCCACAAGCGGCCAGTGCGACGCGATCCCCACCCGCTGAGTCATGCGCGGAACAGCCCGATTTCGGTGGGCGTGTAGCCGGGGAAAATCTCGCTTGTCGCGGGGTTTCCCAAGCGGCGCGTGATGATCTCCGACAGCACGTCACGGTAATCAATCGTGATCGGCAGGTCTTCGCCGCGATCCAGTACGTCCTGGTTCAGCCCCACCCAACGCGCCGTGACGGGCGTGCCATTCAACTGGCCGTTCATGTACAAAATCGCCCCGCCATGCCCGTGATCGGTGCCGCGCCCGCTGTTTTCGGCCACGCGCCGCCCGAATTCGCTCATCACGACCACGCTCACCCGCGCCATCTGGTCGCCCATATCGGCATGGAAGGCGGCCAACCCCTGCGCCAGTTCGCTCATCAGCCGCGCCTGCTGACCTTCCGCGCCTCCCTGGTTGATGTGCGTATCCCACCCGCCCAGGTCGATGCACGATGCTTCCAGACCGACATCGGCACGGATCAGGGCGGCAGTCTGGCGCAGCGCCATCGCAAAGTCGGTTTCAGGGTACTGTGCGCCGTTGGCCGGGCGGTAATGCTGATACCCGACCTGTGCCAGCACATCGACCGCCGCCCGTGTTGCTTCTGCCGATGCGGTGAGCGAATCCCCTTGCAGCGCATACAGCGAACCAAGCGATTGCATCATGCGCGCCGCCGCCTGCACATCGCCCGCCAGGTGATAGTTGGCAATCGACTCCAGTACGACGGGCGACAGCACCCCGCGCAGCGACGCTTGCAGCGAAGTCCCCCAGCCCACCGCCCGCACGGGCGAATCGCTGCCGTTGTTGAGCGTGGACAGGTGCCGCCCGATCCACCCGCTCGATACGCCGTAATCGCCCGGCGTGCCGCGCTCCATGAAATCCATCGCTTCAAAATGCGAGCGGGTTTCGTGCGGCGACCCGGTATTGTGGATCGCCATCATGCCACCGTTCTGGAAGACGGGCAGCAGCGGTGCGAACGCCGGATGCAGCCCGAAAAATCCGTCCAGGTCGAGCGTCCGGCCCTCCGCCGATGAATCGTCCGGGCGGGCGATGGCGAGCTGCGGGCGAGCCTGGTAATACGCTTCTTCCCCATGCGGCACGACCATATTGAGCGCATCCGCGCCGCCGCGCAGAAAAATCGACACCAGCACGTCCCCGCGTGCCGCCTGCTGTGCCGGCGCGAACGCGAAGCGCGGCATCCACGCCGGAAGCGCGGCCTGTGCCGCCAGTGCGCTGCTCATCGCCGCGCTGCCGCGCAGAAAATCGCGCCGCGAAAGATTTTTGGTGCGGACAATCGCCATGATTCCTCCTGATCAACGATACTGAAAAGCAGGCGAAGCCAGCAGCAGCGCCAGTCCCGCTCGAATTTGTGCGGCGGGGTCTTGGGCTGCGCTTGTGGCGAAATCCAGCACGATACCGCGTTCCTGTGCCGTCAGCGTTCGCCCAAACAAATAGCCGCCCATATGATCCAGCACGGGTTCGGTTTCAAACGGCACATCGTTTGCCTGGAACATCGTGAGCAGGCCGTCCACGCCGGATTCCATCCCCGCAATTTCGCCGCCTGCCGCGCCGACGGCCATATTCCAGCGCATGATCAGCCCGTTCATCCACGCGCCCATCACATCCGGGAAGCCGTTTGGGGCAGGCCAGGTGAATGGCACCTGCCCTAAAGCATCGAGCGGTTCTTGCAGCGCCCGCGCCGTCTCCAGCGGAGCCGTCACCCGGTAATTGAGCGCCCGCACCAGGCTGATCGCGTATTCATACGGCTGTTTGAACTTGGGCGGCGCATTCCAGAACGATTCCGACGTGAACAGCGCCCGCAGTGCTGCACGAATATCGCCATTGGTGCGTGTAAATTCGGCGGCGACCGTCTCGACCAGTTCCGCCGGGGGCTGATCCGCCACAAAGCGCCGCGCCAGCTTCGACGCGATCAACCGGGCAGTAGATGGATGCTCAGCCAGTAAGTCCAGCACGGTTTCGCCGTCCAACTCGCCGCCGCCCGCCGGGATCACCGTCCCCAGCACGACTTTTTCATCGGGATCGTGAAACATGCGCCGGAACGTGAATTCGATGCGGCCATCCGGGTTTTCCTGCCGCCCATTCACCGACCAGCCCGTGAAGGCGCGGGCGACTTCTTTCACATCATCTTCGGTATAGCCGCCGTTCACGCCCAGGGTATGCAGTTCCAGCAGTTCCCGCGAAAAGTTTTCGTTCGGGGCGCGCCGTTCACTTTGCGCATTATCCAGATAGATCAGAATCGCCGGGCTTCTCGACGATACGCCGAGCAGTTCACGGAACTGCCCCAGCGCTTTCGGGCGGATCGCATCACGATCATGATCGATTTTGAGGAACAACACCGGGCCTTTGCCGATGAACACGCTGAAATGATCGCCCCAGAACTGCACCACGCGCTCGAAAAGCTGCCGCCGTGACCCGACCGAACGCGCCAGCATCGCGCCTACCAGCGTGGCGAACACTTCCGCACGCCGATTTTCGAGTTCCATACGCAGCACCCCACCGTTCGCCTCCAGCATGGGCATCAGCGGTTGCAGCACCGCTTGCAGATCGGTATCGGTCAGGACTTCGGGATTGAGCTGTTCTTCGATAAACGCCTGAACGCCGATCTGCCGGACATGCGCGACCAGTTCCGGGGTCACCCCATACGTCAGGCGGTTGATGACATGGATCACCGGGTCGCGCCCGCCGGACTGCCCTGCCGGGGCAAATGCGCCCTGCGGCAGTGCGGCCAGCGCTGCCCCCAATGTGGACGGGTTGAGCGTGAACGCGCCCGCCCCAGCGAACATACTCCCTAAAAACTGGCGACGATTCATAAACCGTTTCCTCTTTGTGGTTCTGCCTGTTTACAGCATTAAAGCGGAATGTTGTCAAAGTGTGAAAGCGATGTAACATGATGCGCGCCAATTGCAAAATATCGATTTACCGTGGAGAACCTGTATGAGCCGTTTATGGGAACAGGAATGGGTATCCACAGCGCTGATGGCGTTGATCCTAATCGGCATCGGGCTGTTGGTGATCGGCGGGGTGACGTTTTTCACCGCCCAGTATGATACCGGGCGCATCCTGGCTGAACGGGTCGAAATTCAACGACTGGCCGCCGAAGCAGGGCAAGCCGCACGCGATACCTATGCGCAGATGCTTTTCGGGCGCGATCAGCAGCTCGTGCGGCTGGAAAGCGACCTGAATCGCGGGATCATCATGAGCGGCGCGGGACTGATCCTGATCGCGCTTGGCTGGATAGGCCGCGAAGTGCGCAAAAGCCGCCGGGTCAGCACGGCTGTGCCGCGTCCTTGATTACCCCTGTCGATTCGAGTAGTTGCACATGCGATTTGATTTCGCTATATTACGATTTGCTGCGGTTGCGCAGGTTTTGGGCGTGCGCTTTCAGCCTGAAACAAGTCTCGAAGATTGAAGAATAGTCGTCAGTTTTAAGGAGTCGCTATGCGCAAGTTAGTACTTCCTCTGTTGCTGTTAGTCGTCGGTATTTTCGTGGTCGGCATTGGTGTCGCCGGGGCGCAGGATGATGGCCTCACCTTCGCAATGGTCAGTCATGGCGGCGTGGAAAACCCGTTCTGGATCGTGGTGATTCGCGGGATGGAAGATGCGTGCGCGCTGCTTGATGCACAGTGTCAGTGGCTGAGCGAACCGAGCTTTGGCCTGGAAGAAATGGCCGGGTACTGGGATGACGCGCTCGCGCTCAACCCGGATGGCGTGGGGACGACCGTGCCTGACCCGAACGTGATCCGCGATGGTGTGGAACGTGCCGCCGAACTGGGCATCCCGGTCGTGGTGTTCAACACCGCCGACCCCGGTGCTGGCACCGACCAGGCGCTGCCGACGCTGTTCTACGTCGGTGCGAACGAATTTACCGGCGGCGTGAGCAATGCCCGCCGCGTGTTTGCGGAAGCCGCCACCGATGGCGCGACGATCAATCGCGGCGTTTGCACGATTCAGGAACAGGGTCACAGCGGCCTTGAAGCCCGGTGCGCGGGTGTGGAAAGCGTGTTCGATGAAATGGGTGTCGAAATTGAACGCCTGAACATCACCAACGACCCGGCGGAAACGGCGGGCATCCTGGCCGACTACTTCGCGGCCAACCCGGACACCAACGCGATCTTCATGCTTGGCCCGAACCCGTCGAGCGGCCTCAACCTGTACCTCCAGGAAGCCGGGCGCGCGCCGCGTGAAGTGTACGCGACCAGCCACGACACCAGCCAGGAAATTTACCAACTGATCCAGGATGGTTTCCTGCTTCAGACCATCGATCAGCAGCCGTACCTCCAGGGCTTCCAGTCGATTATGTGGCTGTACCTGAACAGCCAGTACGAAATGCAGCCCGGTGGCGATATTTTCACAGGCCCCGGCGTGATCGATGGCTCGAACGTCGAAGCGATCATCGAACTGACGGCGGCGGGCGTGCGCTAAAGCGCTTGCGCTAAGCTTTAAGCAGATGCAGTTGGGGTGCAGCCGCTTGCACCCCGCGCAAATGAAAGTGTACGGTAAGGGCGCACCAGCGAGTGCGCCCTTACCCATACCCGCCCGAACAGGTGGGGTTTTTTGAAAGGTATTTTCTTCTCCGAAGGATCGTTTATGGGTGTTACTACTGCCGAAAGTCGTCGGCCATCCAGCGCCGCCACAGCCCCCCGCTCCGTTTTTGGCTCTACCCGCACGCTGCTCGGCCTGGCCGGGGTGATCAGCCTGCTGTTCGCGGCGTTGATCGTCACGGGCTGGCTGCCGCTTGGGGAACGCGCCAACATCAGCCGCGCCGACCTGAACCCCGGTGAACTGCTGGTCATGATCGGTATGGCAGCGTGGGGATTGCTGTGCTTCATCACGCTTGCCGCATCCGGCAAAAGCACCGCCCAAATCAGCGCGTACTTTTCGGATGCGCGTGGGGGAATATCGCTGCCGCTGCTGTTCACACTGCTGGCACTGTTGATCACGGGCGGCGTGTGTCTGCTCGTCGTTGAACAACTGCTGACCGGGTGGCTGGCGCTGGGCGAACGCGCCAACATCAGCCGCCGCGACATCAACTGGATCGAAATTGTCGCCGCCATCGGTGCGGCCTTCTGGGGAGTCGTCAATCTGCGTACCGCCTGGGCGATTGTGGTGCGGGATAAAGCAGCCCCGGCCTGGAGCCAATGGGTGCTGTTGATCAGTGGGTTGTTCGGCATCGTTTTTGTGCTGTCCGCCGCGTTCGATACCAGCGCGGTGACGCTGCCGCTGATCCCCGGCGCGGACACTGACGCTTCGCTGCGCGTGCTGCAAGTCATCGGCTTCCTGGTCGAAATGTTCGGCGCGGGGCTGATCGTGATTTTCTCCAGCCTGGCCGCCTATCAGCTCATTGGGGCAACGCGCACCACCCGCGCTGACCAGGCCGTGCGCAACGTGTTGTCGAAAATTCCTGGGGCGGGCGCAATCGTCGGCTTCATCGCCATCTTCATCTTTTTCTCGGTCGCGTCGGATTTGTTTCTGGAACCCCGTGCGCTGGCGGGCGCACTGACGACCAACATCACACGCGGGATCGTCGCCATTGGTATCACCCTGCTCATGATCTCTGGTGAGTTCGATCTCTCGGTCGGGTCGCAGTTGAACTCTATCGGCCTGATCTTCCTGCTGGCGATGACCGAAGGCGTGCTGGGGCTGCCGCCCATGCACATCCTCCCGGCGATGGTGGTTGCCTTCGCGTTTGCGGCGGTGCTAGGATTGATCAACGGGTTCATCCTGATTAGAACTGGAATCCCGTCGTTCATCGTCACATTGGGGACGCTGCTGGCATACCGGGCGATCCCGCTCGTGATCGTGAGCGAAGGCCGCATCCTGCGCTATGCCGATTACCGGCTGCCCCCACCCACCATCACCCTGAGCAACCTGGTGGTGATCGGCCTGCTGGCGCTGCTGCTGCTTGGCGTAGCAGTGGCGGCAGCACGGTTGATCCCGCAGCAGTGGGCATCGCTGCGCGCCAGAATCGCACGGTACGGCACCGATACCAACGACTTCCGCGATTTCGCGCTGTTCACCAATGGGCTGGTGCTGGCGCTGACGGCGATTGCGACGGGCGGTGCGGCCTTCCTGTTGGGCGGCGGCATCCTCAGCGTGCTGCCACAGGCCGCCGCATTGATCGACGTGAACATGTTCGACCTGCTCAACGGGCAGTTCTGGTTCCTGGGCGCGGACGTGAATCTGCGCACGGGTGTGTTGTGGTGGTTTCTGCTCGTGCTGTTCTTCCAGTTCATCCTGACGCAGACGCGCTACGGCAGCTATGTCTTTGCCGTCGGCGGCAACCCCGGCGCAGCCCGCGCCCAGGGGATCAGCGTGAACGGAGTGAAAGTGCTGAATTTCGTGATCTGTTCGTGGATGGTGGCCGCCGCCGCCGTGATGGACATTGCCCGCGTACAAAGCATCGATTCGACACGCGGCGATGGGCTGGAACTGGAAGTGATCGCCGCATCGGTTATCGGCGGGACGCTGCTGACGGGCGGGTATGGAAGCATCTTTGCGGCATTGCTTGGGGTGTTCATCTTTGGGATGCTGCGTACCGGGCTGGTGCTGATCGGCCTGAACCCGCGCATTTTCAACGGCGTGATCGGCGTGATCATCGTAGTCGCGGTGGTGATCAATACCTGGGTGCGCCAGGAACGCCGCTAAACGCCCAACGGCGTAGAAACGAGGAAAACGAGCCATCATGAGCGAATATACACCCGACCCAACGCTGTTGGTCGAAATGGTGAACATCAAAAAGAGCTTCGGCACGGTCGAAGCGCTGCGCGGGGTCGATTTTCGCGTCGAAAAGCAGGAGATCATTGGGCTGCTGGGCGATAACGGCGCGGGAAAATCGACGCTGATCAAGACGCTGACCGGGGTATATACGCCGACCAGCGGCCAGATTTATTTTGAAGGCCAACCCGTCAGCATCAGCAGCCCGCACGATGCGCGCATGTTGGGCATCGAAACGGTATACCAGGATTTAGCGCTCGTCCCGCTGATGAGCATCGCCCGCAACTTCTGGTTAGGCCAGGAGATCACGCGCAGCTACGGGCCGTTCAAGGTGCTGGATAAGAAAAAAATGTCCGAAACCGCCCGCGAAGCGCTGCGCGACATCGGCATCAACATCCGCAATGCCGATGAAGCGGTCGGGTCGATGTCGGGCGGGGAGCGGCAGTCCATCGCCATTGGGCGGGCAGTGTACTTCGGTAAGAAACTGCTCATCCTGGACGAGCCGACATCGGCGCTGTCCGTCAAGCAGACGCGGGAAGTGCTGAACTACACCTTTCGCGCCAAAGAACGCGGCATGAGCGTGATCTTCATCACCCACAACATCGCCCATGTGCATGAGGTTGCAGATCGCTTCACGATCATTCGCGGCGGGCGCAAAGTCGGGGATTTTTACAAGCATGAAGTGAGCGAAATGGAAGTCGCGCACATGGTGATGACGGGCGCGGTTCCCGAACGACTGGCGCTGGTACCGGAAGAATGAGCGGCAGTATGCCGCCCCAAGCGCACCAGGACATTTTTACGGATTGAACCTTGACCGGAGCCTTGATATGACCCTCAATACCAGACTGATAAGCGCGCTGGCCGCCGGACTGCTGCTGCTGACCGCGTGCGCGCCGGAAAATCTGGACATTACCCCCACCGCGACGGCCACCGATACGCCGATCCCGACGGCGACACGGGATGCGACCGCGACCGCCGCTGCCCGGCAGGAGAACGACGCGACGCGCACCGCTGCCGGGGGGACGATGGTGGCGATGGTGAGTACCGCCGTCGTAGAAACGCTCGCGGCGGGCGGCAGCGACGCAGTTCCCCAGGCCACCCCCACCGAAGCCGCCCCAGCCGCGACGGAAGCCGCTGCAATTGTGGCGATCCCGACCGAACCGCAGGCACTGCTCGATTACCTGCTGGCGGGCGTGCCAGGCCGCGTGAACGCGGGCGCGATTCAGTGGAACCGCTCCAGCGACCCAATCACGTATCAGGCGGTGGACGGCGGGGTGACCGGGCGCATCAGCTTCAATGAAGCAGGCGGCGGATATTCGGAAGTGACACTCGGCGTATTCGAATCGCCCGATGCGGCACTGACCTATTGGGAAACGGTGCGCGGGAATTTGCGCACGCTTGAAAACGCCGAACAGCGCGACAATTTCCCGCTGCCGAACGCCTTCGGGGGCGGCACGTATGGATCGGATGCAATCTTTGCCCGTGAAGGGCTGTTTCTGCGCGTGAGCGTGCCGCGTTTTTCCAGCACGACCGGCAACCCGTTGATCGGCTATTCGCGGGAACTGTTCCGCATTTTCGATGGGCTGTTGGGAATTACAACGTAAATATAAAGGAATACACACGCCGGGATCATCAACACCCGGCGTGTGTCGTATACCGAGTCAATCGCGCAGGTTGAAAATGCCCGCCGCCCGGGTCTTGCTCCCCGGCATGGGCGCGACTTCGGCCAGCCCGTAAATTCCGTTTCGGTACACCGGGTGATCCGTCGGCAGCGGCAGCGGGATCGTCCGCCCGGTCACGCCGCTCAGGTATGCGGCCAGCGTGACTTCCAGCGCACGCAGCCCGGCACGCGCCGGGGCAATCGGGTCGCGCTTTTCGCGGATGGCATGATGAAAATCATCCCATAACAGGGTAAAAGACCGGGCGATGTTGCCCATATGTTCCGGGAGCGTATCGGGAATTGGATGATCGGTGCGCTGCCAGTCGTTCACGCTGTAAAATTCAGCGGGACGGCTGAACCCGCCCACCTGATACTGATCGTAGCGGATGCGAATTTGCCCGCCGCTGCCGCTGGCATCATGGCCGCCCACGCCCCGCCCCCAGCCCATATGGATCGCGCCGTAACCCGTCGGGTAGGCGATATTGACCATCGCCAGGTCTTCCACTTCTGGGGAACGGTCGCGGTACTCCAGCGCATCCACAAACGCGCTCACCTGCTGCGCAGGCGCGCCGAACATCCACTCCATCAGGTACACAGCATGGATCATATCCATCAGCACGCCGCCGCCCGCGCCCAGTTTGTGCCGCCAGTCGGATTGATATTCCGCCGCGCCGGGGTAATCGATCACGCCCAGAAAATGCATGGTGAGCAGGCGCAGATCGCCGATCAGTCCTTCGCTCAGTTTTTGCTTGAGCAGGCGAAATTCCGGCAGGAAATGATAGTTATGCACCATGCCGAAGGTCACGCCCGCCGCGTCCGCCGCGTCGATCAATTCCTGGGCGATGGCCGGGGTGCTGGCAATCGGCTTTTCGCTGAGGACATGCCGCCCGGCGGCGATGCAGTCCAGCACGATCTCGCGGCGGATGCCCTGCGGCACCGTGACGACGATGGCATCCAGGTCTTCGTATTCCAGCAGCGCCCGGTAATCGGCGTACAGCTTATCATCGGGCAGGCTGAACCAGTCCTGGCCCATTTTTCGGCGGGCTTCGGTCACATCCGCCAGCGCAACGCACCGCGCATCCGGCAGCGTGGTCAGCGCGGGGTAATGCCCATAGCGCACCACATTGCCACATCCAATCACGCCTACCCGTAACGTCTCGTTCACAGCGCCTTTTCCTCTCGATTCGCCCATACCGTCATGACGAGCGCCCCGCCGATCAAAACAGCGGCAGCGCCGAATGCGCCAAAAATACCAACCTGATCCGCCAGCGCGCCTAAAATCTGCGGCGCGGCCAGAATCGCCACGCCCGCGCCCATCGCCACCCGTGCGCTGGCCTTGTTTGCCTGGGCGGGGTCAACGCCCGTCGCCAGCGAAAGCGTGAGCGGGAACAGGTTCGCCACGCCTAACCCGGTCACGAACAGCCCCGCAATCTGGATCGGTGCCGATTGCCCCAACCACAGCGGCGGAAACCCGACGATCACCAGCCCGACGGCAGCATACAGCAGACGCGGCGCGGGCAGCGTGCGCGCCAGGCGGCTGCCGACGAACCGCCCGATCAGCATGGCGAAGAAATACAACGACATGATCCCCGACGCGGTGACGCGATCCAGCCCGGCGGCGGTATGCAGAAAATCCGCACCCCAGAACGCAATCGCCCATTCGATGGCGACACCGAACACGACGACCATCCAGAACAGCCAGAAACGCATCGGCAGGGCTGCGCTGCCCCGCTGTGCGGCTGCGGCAGAGGACGACGATTCCTGCGCGTTGGCAGAGTCGGGGATCGACACATGGCGGTTGACGGCATATTGTGCCATCCACCACGCACCGCCGATCAGCAGTGCAGCACGCCAGCCGATGCCGATGCCTTCCGCTGTGCTGATGAACAGCGGCGCACACGTCGAAGCGATCATGGCGATCACGTTCGCTTCGGTCAACGGCAGTGCGCGCAGCGCGCCGTGATGATCGGCCAGCCCCGCCTGTACCATCACCAGTAAGTAAGACCCGACCGTCCCCATAATCAGCGCGGCAGTGATCGTCAGGATCGGGTGGCGCAGCGCAATCAGCATGAGCATTCCGGCGGCCATGCCCGCCCCGCTGAGCCAGAACAAGCGGCGGCGGCCCAGGCGTGCGGCGGCGCGTTCGCCCGTCCCCCCGGCGATGATCATGCCCAGGGCAAAGGCGCTCAGGTGCAGCGCGCCGACCGTATAGTTCAGGTCGAGTTCGGCTCGCAAGAACGGCATCAACGGACCCAGGCTCGATTGCAGGTAGCCGTAGTACGCCAGCATGAAATAGGCCAGCCAGGTAAAGCGGTCGCGCACGAACGCGGAAAGTGCGTGTGTGGTCATGAATGCCTTTGTTGAGGCCAGCACGTTGTGAAGATGCGGCCTGCACTCGCATAGGTGCAGGACGCACTTTAGGACGGTGCGGTGTCGCGGGCGGCACTGTCAGTCAGCCGTACAAGGCCGCCGCCGTCGCTCATCATCCGGTAAATGTCGGCGCTGCCATCGCGCCACGATTCAAACGTGATGAATGCGCCATCGGCTGACCATATCGGGCTGCGATCCAGCGCATCGTTTTCAGTCAGACGGCGCATGTCCGCGCCATCAGCATTCATCACATAGATTTCAAAACTGCGCGCACCCCGATCCGACGCGAACGCGATGCGCGTGCCGTCCGGCGACCACGCCGGGCTGACATCGCGCACACGGGTATCGGTCGTGATCTCGCGTAGGTGCGAACCATCGACGTTGATCGTGAAGATCGCCCAGTTGCCGCGACGGTACGAGACGAACGCCAGCACATCGGCGGCGGGTGACCACGACGGCGCTTCATCGTCGGCGGGGTTGTGCGTCACCCGCTGAAGATCGCCGCCGTCGGCATTGACGACGTACAATTCCCAGTTTCCATCGCGGTCGCTGGCAAACGCCAGGCGGCGGCCATCCGGCGACCACACCGGATGATGATCGCGGGCGGGATCATCGGTCAGGCGGCGCACGTCCCCGCCATCGGCGCGCATCACGTAGATGTCCATATTCCCGTCGATGGCGCTGGCATACGCCACGAACGCCCCGTCGGGCGAACGGGCGGGCGTGCCTTCCCAGGCGGCGCGGTGCTGAGTCAGGTTGAAGGTCTGCCCACGTCCTGTATCCGCCAAAATCAGGTCTTCCATCCCGGCGCGGTTGGAGACATAGTACACCCGTCCGCCGCTGTCCGCCGCCAGGTCAACCCGCGCCGCAGCCAGCAGCACGATCACGAACGCCGCACACATTACCGTGATCCCGGCGCTGATCCACAGGATACGCCGCCAGGCACGCTGCCACCCAGATCGGGACTCGTCGTCCATTATCGTCTCTATCCGCTGATTTCGCTCAATCTGACCGGGCGATTTTCTTCATATGAACGACGCGCCGCGAGTCCCATCACCACCGGAATGCGGCCATCGATCCCGCTCACCGGCACCGGCGCATCGTGCAGCACGGCATCGACGAACGCCCGCATCTCGATCAGGTAGCTATCCATGTAGCGTTCGACGAAAAAATTGAGCGGCAGATCGGTGTAGATGTGTGCCGCACCGCTCACGATGGCGCGATTGGGGAAATTGTTCTCGGTGCGAACCGCCCCGCCGCTGCCGAACACCTCGACGCGCTGATCGTAGCCGTACACGGCTTTGCGGCTGTTTTCAATCGTGCCGATCACGCCGTTGGCGAAACGGAGCATGATCACAGCGGAATCGACATCGCCCGCCGCGCCGATCTCCGGCTCTACCATCACGCCCGCCATGACGTACACTTCTTCAACTTCACTGCCGATCAGGTAACGCGCCATGTCGAAGTCGTGAATGGTCATATCGACGAACAGGCCGCCGCTCACCCGCACATAGCTGATCGGCGGGGGGGATGGGTCACGGCTGATGATATGCACGCGGTGCGGCTGGCCGATCTCGCCGCTTTCGACGGCTTGACGCACGCGCTGAAAATTCGGGTCGAAACGGCGGTTGAAGCCGATTTGCAGTTTCACGCCCGCCTTTTCGACGGCTTCGAGCGCATGGTCGATTTTCGCCAGGTTCAGGTCAATCGGTTTTTCGCAGAAGATATGTTTTCCCGCCGCCGCCGCGTCAACGATGATCGGGGTGTGGGTATCGGTCGCGGAACAGATCACCACCGCATCGATGTCGTCGCGCTGAAGCAGTTCATGCGTGTCGCCCGTCGCAAACGGGATATGAAAACGCGCTGCCGCATCGTGCGCGGCGCTTTCCAAAACATCCGCAATCGCGGTGACGTTCACTTCGGGGATTCGGAAAGCCAGTGTTTCCGCATGGACTTTGCCAATGCGCCCCGCGCCGATGATGCCTACGTTCATGTGTCCTTACCTGCCTACCTTCGGAAGGATGTCGTTCATCACCATTTCGACGACATCGGGATTGCCCACATCGAGAACTTCCACCATGAAATAATCGCAGCCCAATGCCACGAACCGATTCAATTCGTCCACCACCTGGCCGGGCGTTCCCATGAAAGCGTTGGCTGAAGTCCAGTGACCGCCGCCGCGTTCGAGCGCTTCGGCTTCGGTGCGCCCCACCCCCAACCGCCCGAACCACGACATACGAATTGAAGCCGGGTCGCGTCCAACTTCTGCACACAGGGCGCGCAGTTTAGCGGCGCGCTCTGCATAGCGATCATACGGCGCATCTGGGATATTCCACATATCCGCATGGATCGCGGCCAGGCGCATGGTCTTATCGCCCGCGCCGCCTACGATGATCGGCGGGACAGGATCGGGCTTGGGTTCACAGTAGGCATTTTCGACCTGGTAATGTTTGCCGCGATACGTCACCTGACCGGGCTGCGTCCACAACCGCTTCAGGATTTCGAGCGTATCCTCCAATTGTTCGATGCGGATACCGGGTCGTGGATATTCATAGCCATAGGCCAGATATTCATCTTCTTTCCAGCCCGCACCGATCCCCATGATGAAGTTACCCCCGCTCAACACCTGGAGCGTGGCCGCCATTTTCGCCAGCAGCGCCGGGTTGCGGTAGCTTTGCCCCAACACCATCGGGCCAATCTTCAGCGTTGGGAAACGGGCGGCCAGGTACGCCATGACCGTCCACGCCTCATGGGTGGGCGAATCGCCCCAGAAGAAATGATCGGTCATCCACAGGCTTTGAAAATGCGGCTGAAGCTGCGGCACGGCGGCCTCGATGTCGGTCAGCCACCCGGCGATATTTCCCTTCGCTGGCCCTGCTTTGAGCGCTAAACCCCAATCGACCATATGCATAACGTCCTTTTCACGCGGATAAATGAGCGGTCATGTTGATGTGCTGCCGGACTGCGCGCGCTGCCAGGCGGTGAAACGTGCGAAACCCTTGCGCGAAATCGATCCCCTGGTACTGCCGTCATCCAGATGCAGGCGTATTGGGAAGCGCTGGCGGCCATCTTTAGCCGGGTCGGGAATATTTTTCAATTCCAGACGAAAATCAGATATGTTCATCACCTTCAGCATACGATAGCGCGGCGCGCTGAGGACAGCCCTATCCGAAAGCAGCCACAGCAGGTAACGCGCCCCGTTCAAAGTGATCTCGATCAGGCCATCATCCGGCTGCGCGGGTACGCGCCGCAGCAGGTCTAAGGCGGTCTGGTACTGCTGGCGTGTGTGTTCAGTCGGCTGTGGCAGGGCGCGCAGCTTTTGCACATCACGTCGATATGCACGGTTGTAAACATAAGCCCAGTACAACTGAAGTACGCCCAGGATTAGCAGCAGGCCGATTCCGCTGCCGAAGGCGAAATGGATATTGAGATTCCATAGGCCGCTGAACAGAAACAGGATGCTGAACAGCCGCCAGCCGATCACGGATGGGCGGACGATGCTCCACACACTGAGCGCGAGCGTAACCAGCCCGAATACGATCTGGCCACTGCTCACCCACGCCGGGTTAAGCCCGCTGGAAGCGAGGAAGAGCGTATACCCGCCCAGAATCAGGTTGAGATAGCCAGTGTTGCGCAGCGCACTTTCCAGACGGAACTGTACGAACACGCTTTCAAGCGCGCCGCGCTGGTCAGCCGACAGCGTTTCGATCTGCTGGCGGATTACGCTCAACTGTTCGCTTTCACTTGCGGAGAGCGGCTGCATCTGGTGGTATCCTTTCACTACTCGTCCCGCACATCAGCGGATGTTTTCGACCGCCCAGTGATCGCCCATCGCCCGCCGCCCCACCGCCAGCCCCGCCCCATCGCTGATCAAGCGCGTCAGGTCGGAGCGTTCGAGCATTTCAGGGCGCAGTTCAACGCCTAAACCGTCGCCGGACGGCAGAGCGAAATGCCCAGCGACCGGAAGCGGCGCATAGGTGCTGAACACTGAAAAATACGTTTTGTAGAAGGCACGCACCGATTCGACAAAAAACAGATTCGGCAGGTGCGCGCCCAGGTGCATACACACCGCATGGCAGATTGGCCCGGCGACGTTGTGCAGCACCAGCGGCACGCCGAATGCTTCGGCCATATTTGCAATTTTGCGCGTTTCGGCAATGCCGCCGTTCCATACCGGGTCGGTCATCACGATCTGCGAGGTGCGTTTTTCCAGCCATTCGCGGAGCTGCCAGCGCGTCATAAGCAGTTCGGAACCGATCACAGGGATGGTGGTGCGGCTGCTCACGAGTTTGATCTCGTCGGGATGCACCGCCGGGATCACGTCCTCCAGGAATAGGATGTCGTAGGGTTCCAGCGCACGGGCGATCCGTTCGATGCTGGCGCGGTTCCACCGGAAATGACATTCGATGCCGATCTCCATCGCATGACCGACCGCCTCCCGAATCTGCCGGATTGGAGTCAGGCCGTCGTCAATTTGCGATGGCGAAATGTACTGGCCGTGTGATGCTTCGCTGAAGCGGTCGAACGGCCAGATTTTCATCGCGCTGATGCCGTCGGCCAGCAGGCTTTTCGCCAGGTCACCGGCATTCGCGCCAGTCTGCGACTGCCAGGCAGCGTAATCCGGCAGTTCCGGCACGCCGATGCAGGTATTATAGGTCGGCACGCGGTCACGGGTTTTGCCGCCTAACAGGTGGTACAGCGGCACATGATACGTCTTGCCCATGATGTCCCACAGCGCAACTTCCAGCGCCGAAAGCGCCCGCGTCTCCGCGCCCGCATAGCCGTGATACATCAGGTTGTCCATGACAAAGCGCCATAACCCCTCAATGTCGAGCGCTTCCTGCCCCAGCACGAGCGGGGCAATCGTGCCGTGCAGCGCGCCTTTCGCACCGGGAATTTTATCGACCGTTTCGCCCAGGCCAATCACCCCGGTATCGGTATGCACGCGGACGATCATCAGGCGGGGGTACGCAGCCCATTGCAGGCTTTCGATGGCGGTGATGATGGGCATGATTTACACCACCTTGACGGTGTTGGTGAGTGTGCCAATCGGCTCAATCGTGATCGAGATCACATCGCCCGGTGCCAGCGTGAAATCCTGCGGCGGGACGATGCCCGTCCCGGTGAGCAGGATCACGCCGTTGGGGTGCTGGTTGGAACGCGAAAGATAATCGACCAGTTCGGACAGGCGGCGCTGAATGCGCTGCGTCGAAACCTCGGCCTCGAACGCGGTTTCGCCGCCGCGCTGGATGCGCATGTGAATGGTCGCATCGAAAATTTCATCGGTAGCAACCAGCATGATCCCAGGACCAAGCGCGCACGATGCGGTGTACATTTTGGCCTGGGGCAGGTAAAGCGGGTTCGCGCCTTCAATATCGCGGCTGCTCATATCGTTGCCAATGGTGAAGCCGACCACTTCCATCGCCGGGTTGAGGACGACACCGAGTTCCGGTTCCGGGACGTTCCACTGCGAATCGCGCCGGATGCCCACGCTCCAGCTTTGACCGACCACGTTGCGCCCCAATGCCTTCAGGAACAGCTCCGGGCGTTCGGCGCGGTACACACGGGCGTATACGTCACCACCGTCGTCGGCTTCTTCCTGGCGCGCATCACGGCTGCGTTCATAGGTCACGCCTGCCGCCCATACTTCCTGATCGGCTTCGATAGGTGGGGCGAACAACGGCGCGGTCATATCGCCGCTGGCCGCCTGCTGGCCGAACGCCCGGTTGAAGCTGACGGTCGTCGCTTCATACGCGGTCTTGCGCAGCCCGTTGATCGCTTCGTCCACCCGCCCAGTGGACTGGCGAAGCCATGCGCTGAGCGAAAAATCGCGCAGGTAATGTACCGAGTCGCTGATGCGCACGATCCAGTCAGTCCCCAGGCCAGAACGGTTGTTAAAGCGGTACAGCATCGCATCGCTCATTGTGGCAAATTCCTTCCAGTGAATAGGCGCAGATTCAACCGCGTTCAATCCTGCGGCTGTGTCCCTTTGACCGACAGCCCGCCATCGACCGTATAATTTGCCCCTGTGACGAAACTCGCGTCATCCGATGCCAGAAATACGCAGACCTGCGCCACTTCCGCAATCGTCCCCACGCGCCCCAGCGGGTGCATAGAGTCGAACTCGCTGCGCAGCCGTTCGCGGCTTTCCGGGCGCTGTTCGTTCAGGAACTGGTGCAGCATCGGGCTGTCAATCGTCCCCGGCGATACGCTGTTCACGCGGATTCCGTCGCGTGCGTAATCGGTACTCATCGCCCGTGCCAGCGCGATCAGCCCGCCTTTGGTCGCACTGTACAGCGCGATCCCCGGCAGGCCAAGAATGCCCGTCACGCTCGCCATGTGGATGATACTGCCTTTTCGCGCCGCCAGCATCGCGGGGATCACGGCACGGCTGACCAGGTACGCGCCGCGCAGGTTCACCGCCAGGATGTGATCGGCATCGGCAGGATCGGTTTCATGCAGCCGACCGGACGGCATCACTGCCGCATTGTTGACCAGAATTTCGGGGTCGCCAAACGCTGCCCGCAGCCCATCGAGCGCATGATTGATGCTGTGTTCGTCGGTCACATCGGCAGGCAAGGCGACAGCCAGGCCGCCCGCGCTGTAAATTGCCTGTACCACGTCGTCGCACGTTGCCGCGTGCAAATCCAGCACGCCAACGGCTGCACCTTCCCGCGCAAATGCTTCAGCTATGCCGCGCCCGATGCCGCGTGCCGCCCCCGTGACCAGGGCAATTTTCCCTTGCAGACGCATGTTGACCTGCCTTTCGGCACGTTGGCTATTGATCGAACTGGAACAGCGAACACCCGCCATCGATCAGCAGGACGGCACCGGTCATATAGGCGGTTTGCGGGCTGGCGAGATACACGACGGCCTGCGCGATCTCGACGGGTGTCCCCGGTTCTCCCAGGGGGATGACTTTGGCGACGCGGGCGGCATACTGCGGTTCTTCGACCAACTGCCTGCCCGCCAGCCCTGCCCGCACGATGCCGGGCGCGACCGCGTTCACGCGGATTCCGTGCGCGGCCAGTTCACGCGCCATCTGCCGCATGAGCATATTCACGCCCGCTTTCGAGGCGGTGTAGGCGGTGATCTCTGGCCAGGGAATATCGGCCACCCATGACGAGGTGAAGATGATGCGCCCCTGCGTGCGCTGTGCGACCATATGCCGGGCGGCAGCCTGTGCGGTGTGAAATGCGCCCGTCAGGTTGATGTCGAGATGTTTTGCCCAGGTTTCGGGCGTGATGTCGAGGAACGGTGCGGCTTCGACGATGCCCGCGTTCACACACACGATGTCCAGCCCGCCCAACGCTGCCGCGATCTCGGCAATCGCAGCATCGACATCAGCACGATCCCTTACATCGACCTGTTGATACAGCACGCGACCACCCGCCGCCTGAAGCCGCTCCAGGCGCGGGGCTGCCGCCGCCGGATCGTGCAAGTCCCAGATGGCCACATGCGCGCCCGCCTGAGCCAACTGGAAGGCCATTTCGTTTCCCAGGTCACCTATCCCGCCCGTGACCAGTGCAGTTTTTCCAGTCAAAGCCATGAACAGACATCCTTAAGCAATTTTTCTGAAAAGCACCGCATCAAAACAGGAGCGAGCCAACCTGACCCGCTCCATCTTGCACACCCAACCGCCAAAAGATGCGCGGGTCTGGTCTATACACGCTGGTAGAACAGCCAGAACAGGAAGAAATGCACGCCGCCGAACAAGCCGGTGAGAATGGCAGGAAAGGTCGATTTTACCCCACGCGAAAGGCGGGCTTTGCGCGTCACCCCGGCGGCGATGAACGGAAAGGTGAACATGATGGCGTTCAGCGCCAGCATCAGAATATCGTCCGACTGGATGATCGGGTCGGCACCGCGCACCCGTTCGGCAGCCAGGCTGAGCTTGACCACGATGGCTGAGAGCAGCACCCCGGCAGTGAGCAGAGTCGCGGGCATGTTCTTATCCGGCAGCAGGAACAGCACCAGCAGCGCGAGAAAGAAAATGATGTACAGCAGCAGGCTGATCAGCAGTTCGGGGCCGGAACCGAGCGAAAGCAGTTCGCCAATCTGGTCGAAGCGGATATTCATGACAACTCCCATATGACACGATGACAGGTGATACGTGTTCGGATGATAGCACAATCCCCCTCAACAGGCGCATGGATTCTGCGTCATGTTTGCAAACTTTGGTACAATGAGTCTGACCTGTTGCGATCAGTGATGAAAGACCGATGTAGTGAAGTCGAAACTTCCCCCACCGTTCGACCTGTACACCGATGGCGATGAAGGCCCGGCTCCGGTCAAGGATGACCGCACGTTCGCCCGGCAGATCGCGCTGCAAGCGCTGTACGAAATCGACTGCGCCGAACATGAGCCGATGCAGGTGATCGACATGCACCAGCGCCGCCAGAACCCCAACCGCCGCGCATCGCGCTATTTTCGCCAGCTTGTGTTAGGCACATGGGAACACCGCTTCACGACGGATGAAGCGATTCAGCGGTTCGCGCCGGAATACCCGCTCGACCAAATCGCGATCATCGACCGGAATATTCTGCGCATGGCGATCTATGAATTCGCCGTTTCGCGTATCACACCAATCGGCGCGGCCATCGATGAAGCGGTGGAACTGGCCAAACAGTTCGGTGGTGAGGCAGCCCCCGCGTTCGTGAATGGGGTGCTGGGATCGCTGGCGGACGATCAAAGTACGCTCGATACGCTGCGGTTGCCTGACCCGCCGGAGCCTGAGGGCGAAAATGCCGATGCCGATGAGGAGCTGACCGATGACGACGAAACTTAGACCGCCGCGTTCTGCGCCGCCGCCCAAAGCCGTGCCGCCCGCTCCCCCTTCCCCGGACGAGGAAGAAGGCGGAGCGCGCATGACGTTTCTCGATCACCTGAACGAACTGCGCATCCGCATCACACGGGCGGCGCTGGCGCTGGTGATCGGTACGGTGATCGGCTTTGCGCTGGCAGACCCGGTGCTGAACTATCTGCTTGCGCCGTATGGCGACCGCCTGCAAGTGCTGGAGCCAACGGGTACAGTGGTAAGCTATTTCCGTGTCGCCCTGCTCATCGGCGGCGTGTTGTCCATCCCGCTCACGACGTACCAACTGCTGATGTTCATCTTTCCTGCGCTCACACGCAAAGAAAAACGTTATCTACTGCTGGCGCTGCCTGCAATCACGCTGCTGTTCGTGGCCGGGGCGATTTTCGCCTGGCTGGCGCTGGTGCCGCCCGCGCTCGATTTCCTGGAAAACTTTCAGAGCGACATCTTTTTCGTGCAGTGGGAAGCGGACAGTTATCTCGGCTTCGTCACGGCGCTCGTATTCTGGATGGGGGTGGCCTCTGAAACCCCGCTGATCTTCTTCGTGCTGTCGCTGCTCGGCCTGGTCGGACCGATGGTGCTGCTCAAGAACTGGCGGGTGGCGGTCGTCGGGTCGGGCGTTGCGGCGGCGATGATTACCCCTACCATTGACCCGGTGAACATGTTTCTGGTGATGGGACCGCTGCTTACGCTGTACGCTTTCAGCATCATCCTGACGGCGATTGGTCGCCGCATCAGCCGGGTTGAACCCACTGCCCCTTAAGCAACCTTTACCCGTCCATGATCAGGATGACTCTATGACCACGATTGCAGGCAGCACACTTTACCGGACGACACCCGGCAGCAGCATCCATATTTACGGCGCGCCAATGGATTTGGGGCAAAGCCGGCGCGGGGTCGATATGGGGCCAAGTGCGCTGCGCTATGCCGAACTGCAACGCCGCCTGCAAATGCTCGGCTGCACGGTCGAAGATCGCGGCAACATCAACGTCCCGGTCATGGAGTCGGTGCGCGACGATGATCCGTCGGACGGAATCGCTCACAACCTGGCGACTGTCGGCCAGGTCTGCCAGGCGATCTACCAGCAGGGCTTGGAAGCGAACGCAGCACGGGCGATCCCGATCTTCCTGGGCGGCGATCACAGCATCGCCATCGGGTCGATCAGCGCAATGCTGGAGAAACCGGGCAAACTGGGCGTGATCTGGGTGGATGCGCACGGCGATTTCAACACGCCCGTCACTTCCCCCAGCGGCAATGTGCATGGCATGGTCGTCGCCGCGTTGATGGGCCGCTGCCCGCCGGAAATCACGATAGGGTCAGCCCGCTTGCAGCCAGACCAGATCGTGATGATCGGCACCCGTGACTTGGATGAAGAAGAACGGGTCAGCCTGGCCGCCAGCGGAATCCAGGTATATACCATGCGCGCAGTCGATGAACTGGGCGTATCGGCGGCGGCGCGGGCGGCGCTTAAACAGCTTGAAGGGGTCGATTCGATCCACGTCAGCCTTGACCTGGACTCGCTCGATCCGCAGTTCGCGCCCGGTGTCGGCACGCCCGTCCCCGGTGGGCTGACCTACCGCGAAGCGCATCTGCTCATGGAAATCCTGGCCGATGATGGCCGCGTAGGATCGCTGGATATTGTCGAAGTCAACCCGATCCTTGACCGCACCAACCAGACTGCCGATCTCGCCGTCGAACTGACGGCCAGTTTGTTCGGCAAGCGCATTCTGTAGGCGTGGGCTGTGCCGCTTTTCGGACGCAAAACCCCCCGCGTGCTGGTGATTGGCCTGGACTGCGCCAGCCCACAGCTCGTGTTCGAGCAGTTTCGCCCGGAACTGCCCACGCTGCGCCGCCTAATGGACGGCGGCACCTGGGGAATTCTGCGCTCGTCGATCCCGTGCATCACCGTCCCGGCATGGGCCAGCATGTTGAGCAGCCGTGATCCCGGTGTACTAGGCATCTATGGGTTTCGCAACCGCGCCGACTACACCTACCACACCATGACTACCGCCGACGCAATCGCGATCCAAGTCAGGCGGGTATGGGATGTGATAGGCAATGCGGGCAAAACGTCGCTGGTGGTGGGCGTGCCGCAAACCTACCCGGTGCAGCCGCTCGACGGTCACCTGATCAGCGATTTTCTTACCCCAGGCCGGGAGAGCGCCTTCACTTACCCGGCGATCTTCAGGACGGAAGTGCTGTCGGCCTTCCCGGATTACGATTTCGACGTGCGCAGTTTTCGCACGGTCGAACGGGATGCGCTGCTGCAACAGCTCCACGCGCTTACCGATGTGCAGTACCGGGCCTTCGAGCATTTTCTGACCACCAAACCCTGGGATTTTGCCATTCACGTCAATATCGCGCTGGATCGCGTGCATCATGGTTTCTGGCGGTTTCATGACCCGCAGCACCGCTTGCACGATCCCGAATCGCCACTGCGCGATGCGATCCGCGATTATTACCGCAAGGTCGATGCGTGGATCGCCCGGCTTTTGCACGCCGTCCCGGACGATACGATCACCCTGGTGGTGAGCGATCATGGCGTGAAGCGGATGGACGGTGGAATCTGCATCAACGAATGGCTGTGGCGTAACGGGTGGCTGGCGCTCAAAACGCCGCCGCCAGCGGGAACCATCACCCGATTTGAAGAAGCCGACATCGATTGGGCGCACACCCGCGCCTGGGCGAGCGGCGGGTATTATGGGCGGGTGTTCCTCAACGTGCGCGGACGGGAGCCGCATGGCATCATCGATCCGGCGGACATCCCGCAGGTACAGGCGGCGCTGAGCGCCCAGATCAAGGCGATCCCAGACCATGAAGGAAAGCCGCTCATGCACACGGTGTATGTGCCAGATGCAATTTACCAGCAGGTGAACGGAGTCGCGCCGGACTTGATCGTGTACTTTGGCGACCTGCACTGGCGGGCAATTGGATCGTTGGGGTACGGGCGGCACTGGACGTTCGAGAACGACACCGGCCCGGACGACGCGAACCACGCCGAAGAAGGGCTTTTCATCGTGCATGATCCGCGTCGTAAAGGGCGTGGCCGCACATCAGACCACGCTTTGATCGATATTGCGCCGACGATTCTGCACCGCATGGGCGTGGCAGTGCCGCCCGAAATGCAGGGCAAGGTGATGGACGCTTAACATGCGCCTTCAGAAGGCGACAGACTCATTTTAAACGCGCAGTACCCCGCGAAAACCTCTGGAAGCATAGTAGGACGATGCGCCATTGTGATACATGAACACGGTATCGTAGCGTCGGTCTCCAAAAATGGCCCCGCCAAGCTTACGGATGTCAGCGGGTGTTTTCAGCCAGCTTGAGGTTTTGGTATCGAACTGCCCAAGTTTCTGCAAGGCGCGGTATTCGGCTTCGGTCAGCAGTTCGATGCCCATCCCGGCGGCCATTTCAACGGCATTGTGCGGCGGTTTATTTTCCTTGCGTGAATCGAGCGCTGCACGGTCATAACAGGTGTTTCTGCGTCCTTCGGGGCTTTCCGCCGCGCAGTCGTAAAAAAGATACTCGCCCGTCCCTTTATCCTGCCCCACGACATCCGGTTCGCCGCCCGTCCGTTCCATTTCGCTGAGCGACCAGAGTTTTTCAGGATGCGCGTCCAGTTTTGCCTGTACTTCAGCCCATTCCAGCCCGTAATGGCGCTTGATGTGCTTTTCAAAGCGGGCTTTCAGTATGATCAGCAGTGTATCGCGTCCTTCGGCTGACAGCTCCATCAATCATCCCTTTCGGTGACACGTATTTTGGCACACATGTTCTATCCAGCGTACAGGAAATGGCAGCAGTCGTCAACAACCCGTGCTACTCGCGGGGTTTGCGGATCACAGCGGATTTTAACTGGCCGCAGCCTGCCGCAATATCGATCCCACGCCGGATGCGTACCGTCGCCGGGATGCCGTACTCGGCCAACGTCTGAATGAAGCCCTCCACCCTGCCCGCCGCCGATGGCGCACCTGTGTAGCCACCTGTTGGGTTGAGCGGGATCACGTTGACATGGCAGTGTACCCCGCGCAGCAGCCGCCCCAGACGATGCGCCTGTTCCAGGGTATCGTTTTCACCCTGAATCAGCGTCCACTCGAAGGTCATGCGCCGCCCGGTCTTTTCGACGTAAGTTTTGCACGCTTCAATCAGTTCACTGAGCGGGTACTTTTTGTTCACGGGCAGCAGCGCCGAACGTTCTTCATCGGTGGCGGCGTGCAGGCTGACGGCCAGCTTGACTTGCAGCCCTTCATCGGCAAAACGCTGAATAAGGGGGACAAGCCCAACTGTGCTGATCGTGATATGGCGTGCGCCGATACCGAGATCGCTCATCAGGCGGCGGACGGCGGCCAGCGTGTTTTCATAATTGTGAAAAGGTTCGCCCATGCCCATCAGCACGACGTTGCTCAGGCGTTCGCCGCGTGCTTCCAGGTCACGCGCAAAAGCCATCGCCTGTTCGAAAATTTCATCGACCGTCAGATGGCGTGCGAACCCCATCTGTCCGGTGGCGCAGAACACGCAGCCCATCGCACAGCCCGCCTGTGTGGAAATACACGCGGTACGGCGGTCGTCGTCGTATTCCATCAGCACCGATTCGATCAGTTGATCGTCTGGAAGGCGGTACAGCCGCTTGATCGTACCGTCAGCACTTTCCTGTTCGGCGGCCAGTTCCAGCGCACCGAGCCGGGTCTCACGCGCCAGTCTTTCACGCAGCGGTTTGGGTATATTGGCCATTGCGTCGAAAGAGGCCACGCGGTGGGCATACAGCCAGTCCCAGATTTGTTTTGCCCGGAAGCGCGGTTCTCCCCAGGCAGCGAGCAGTTCGCCCAGTCCATCGAGCGTTAAGGTATACAGATCGATCATCGGTTATTTCCTGTGCGGAACAAGGCGACCACCAACAAGGCAATTGTCACCACAAGACCGCCCACGAGGACGGTTTGCACGGGCGAAATACCCGGCGCGGGCTGCGGTTCGGCGCTGGGGGCAGGCGTAGGATTCAGGCTCCCCGGCGGGCGCGGTGTATTGGTCAGCGGTGGTGGCGTGGGCGTGCGCGACGGCGTGATCGTGCTGGTGGCAGTCGGCGTTGATGGGGTGGCGGTGGCGGTTGCTGTGCGGGTGCGCGTAGGGGTGTGTGATGGGGTCGCACTGAACCGAAGCGTCGCTGAAGGTGTCAAGGTCGGCGGGATATAGGGACTGACACTATACACCTGTAACGCACGGTCGGTAAAGAGCCAGCGTTCAGAATTCGTGACTACGCGCTCGAAGGCTTCGCCCATTGCAGCCTGGTACGCCTCTGCGAACGATTCATACTGCTCGATGTCACGGGCGAAGGCGTACATCCCCTGTACTTCTAGGCGATCCAGCATATACGCGAACAGGCTATAGCCTTGCGCATCGTACAACGCGGCATCAAGATTTTCGTCCGGGGTTTGCATTTCCTCAAGCGTGAACAACTGCCCGGTGCGCGCTGCCGTGATCGCTGGCGCATACAAGGGGGATTCGGGCGCACGGTTCAGAAAGCGCCGCAGTGCTTGATCGAACCAGGGCGGCACGTCGCGCCCCGCCCACCGATCCGCAAAAAACGTATCGAACAGCAGGTCTACGAGATACTGTCGAGCAGTTACCAGGATGGTTTCATTGTAGCGAATCGGCATGATGCCGCTGCGGGTGAAAATTGCTTCGGCGACCTGGTTGCTGCACGGCGCGACGATCCCTTCCCAAATGGCGATCAATTCATCGTCACGCGGGATACACAGGTAGTCTTCAATGCCCAGGTACAGCATCCAGCGAAGCGGCGGGGTGGTATCGGTGATGTCGGACAGCAGATCGTACAGCAGGCGCAGTTCTGGCGCGATGGGGTCAATGCGCGCATCGCCAGATGGCACGTAGATGTCCAGGCGGTCACGCGGATCATCAATCAAGCGCCAGATCAAGCGGGCATCCTGAAAAATGAAGTCGCTCTCAAAGATGATCTGTTCGCCATCATCCAGCGTGACTTCCCAGACCACTTGGACGGTATCGAACAACCTGGGCAGTGCATCAGCATCAAGCAGATACAGGTAGGTCAGCGTAGTGCGCGGGTCAGCCGGAATAGGGGACGGAGTTGGTGTTGGCGCATCGGGCAGCAGGGTCGGTTCAGGGTCGGGCAGGATCGCCTGTGCAGGCGTAAGTTCGATGATCTGCGTTTCCGCATCGGGTATTTGGATGAACAGCCGCACCCGTTCAATCGTGCTGTTCAACGCGGGAACTTCCGCCGTCAACTGAACAGCCGCCGGATAGATGATCGTCTGCGCTGCGCTGGGGGGGCGCGGCTGCTGTGCCTTGACGATCCCTATACCCATCGACCCCACCAGAAGGCATACGGCTGCAATGCGCTTGATCAATTCATGCCTCCCATCAGGTTGGAAGCGAAGATGGCGAGTGCTAACTGGATGAAGTTATACACAAAGTGCGCGATGATGGCCGCCGTCGTACTCTGCCGCTGCCGAAGCCATCCGAGTGCGAACGACAGCACGAGAATACCCAATGAAGCAGGCGTGAGGGTATACTGCGTGTGCAGCAGGACAAAGAACAAGCTGGTCAAGCCTAAGCCGAACACGGGCTGCATGGCACCCCGGAAGAACAGTTCTTCGCCAAGCGCGACTGCCAGCGAGATCAACAGGGCGGCAGGCAGGGTATTCAGCGCATTGGTAATTTGTGACGATGCCGCCGTTTGTTCGGCAAAGGTTTCGGGCGATACACTGCCCGCCCAAATCGCCGCCAACACAAAGATGAACGCCAGCATGATCCCGCCAACCGAGAGGCCGCCAAAAATATCGTCCGCCAGCGGAACCCTCAGCCCCAAACGCTCGGCAGCCTGGGATGGGCTGCGTCGGAGGAACAATCCCACGCCCAACAGCCCGGCAACTATCCAAAGTATTTGTTGAAACAAAGCACTGCCGATGAAGTTCGTCCCCGGCTCGACATTTTCCGCGATCCCGCTGATGCCGCCGCTTAGGATCAACTGCGCGAGATTGGTACAGACAATCGCCAGGGAAAGCACGACAGCGGCGGCGTGGACGGTCGAATCCGGGTTGAATGTGCCGCTCCCGGTCAACCGCTGCACGAACAACCGTGCCTGGCGCTGCGTGATCACCCAGAAGCCCAACCCAGCTCCACCCAGACAGAGCAGGATTCCAGCGAATGCAGCAGGCGTTTCAATGCGCGGCACGCCAAGCTCACGCTGGACAGCGGAATCGAGTTCGGCACGGCTCAACAGCCACGCCTGAAGGATGAACAAGGCAAAGAGAAACGTCACCCCGCAGGCGGCGTATAACAACCACCGACTGCGTTTGAAGGGCTGCTGCTCCATCTCATCGAGATTGGCACTGTACAGTGTGGCTCCCAAAAAGGTGATGGCTGCGGCAATGCTCAACAGCGATGCAATGTCCATAGATCGTCCACTGAATACGGATTGGTGGCATGATTATACCCGGTTGAGGATGAATTTACGGGATTGACCTGCTGGAGTGGGTATGTTACTATCCAAACTATCTCTCGTCAGGAGGGATGGCCGAGTGGTTTAAGGCGGTGGTCTTGAAAACCTCTGTGGCGCTGTGCGTCACCGTGGGTTCGAATCCCACTCCCTCCGCTGATGACACGATAATTTTTGGGCAGATGCCAGAGTGGTCGAATGGGCCCGCCTGCTAAGCGGGTATACGTGGGTAACTGCGTATCGAAGGTTCGAATCCTTTTCTGCCCGCAGCTTAAGACCCAATCCGAACATTGGGTTTCTCGTAAACCGGCAGCCAATGCGCTGCCGGTTTTCGTTTGTCTGCTGCGTGAAGTCCCTCTTACCTTGCCGCCGCGTACCTGATCAGATATGTCGTTCAGATATGCAAACGGCGCGCGCAGGTCTAGCTTCACCTTTCCTGCCGGGTTGACAACAACCCGCTCGACCATCTGGTGTAACAGTTCTTTCTGGTCATTGCGCGTAAGCGCATTATACACGATCCCGACTTGAGCAATAATTGCAAGGGCGGTGTCGAGATTTGTAATGTGCGTTTCGCTCTGATGTTGTAATGCCTCTAGGCTGGCACGGATGGTGTTGCGCCGATCCTGCCATTCACGCCACACACTATCCCAGATTGCTTCCGTGATTTTTCCAGCCGCATACAACCGTAAAGACCTTGCCTCCTCTTCGTCAATCGCCTTCAGTGCCGATTCGAGTCGCTGCCGCTCGTCGGGACGTAAATGCCCTAGGACTTCAGCCAAGTCCTGCGTGTAATGCGCCCGAATTGCCGCAATGTGATCGGGATCGACTTGGATACACAAGAGTTCATGTGCAATCTGATCGTCGATGTCGCAGCATTGAAAGTTGATGCTGCTGCGTGGCACACAATAGTATGGCGTTCCGCCACCGGATCGACTGGCATTCGATGTCGATCCAGTCAGCTTGACCAGTCCGCGTTCGTCCTGATAGTCATAGTAGATGAACCCCTTGAGCAGATAATCATGCTTACGGCGCACAACCCGATGTTGATGGCGCTTTTCAAGGATGGCTAATCCGCGCTCAAATTCCTCTGTCGTGACGATTGGCTGCCAGTTTCCACGAACCGACTTCGGTGGCAGATTACCTGCCTTACTGGTTAGCCAACCCGCGTATGCCCAATTGTGAAAAATAGACGACAGGGTGTTGGTATTGACTTTGCGCTGTCCGGTTGTAGTCAGTTCAACAAAGGGACGACCACTTTTGTACCGGTAGCCGCGCGCGTGCAGTTCTTCGGCAATCCCTTCCAGAGTGAGTTTGTCTTGCAACAGCAGGTCGAACGCATAGCGAATGATCGGCGCGCGTTCCGGGTCCTGCTCAATCCATGTTTCATGCCGTCCCGTCAGTTTCTTCGCTTCCCCAGTCACTTTCCCTTCAACATTGATATAACCATCAGGCGCATAGTTCGGAAAACCGCCGCTTTCGCGCTTTGCCTGCAATCCGCCCTTGACGCGAATACCGAGCAACGTGGACTCGCGCCGTGCCAGAGTAAATGAAAGGGCGACAATCACACGGTCGTCCGGGTCTTGCGGATCGAGATCAGGTTGATTGGCAAAGCGAACGGAAACACCGAACTCATGAAGCTCATCAATCGCGCGCAGGGCTTCAGTGTCGTTACGCCCGAAACGGTCGGCACGTTCAACAATGACATGGGAGAATTTGCCGAGCCGTGCATCCGCCAGTAGTCGCTGATAGCCTGCACGATTTGGCGTTTTTCCGGTAAGTACGTCGATGTATTCATCGAAAACTGGCATCGATGACCGTTCAAGCACGTTTTTCTCAATCGTAAATTTCTGACGAGCGCGCGACATTTCCGGTTTCTGATTCTCATCGCTACTGGTGCGTAAGTACACCGCCCACCCTGGTTGTGGTGGGTTCGGTGTACTCTTTTTGCGTTTCTCGTAGGGCATTTCAAAGGACCTCGATCATGGATACCGTAGTTGACCTTTGCCCTCACAATACTCGATTTCTCGCTCTTCCAATTTTTCTGCCGCTTTCTTGAGAAAATTCTGCTTACGTTCACCATT